>JAKFCE010000004.1:0-681495 GCA_036676905.1 Chitinophagaceae bacterium | reverse complement strand
CGAGGTGCTGAACAACACAACGACATCGGCAGTTACGGTAACTTATATCATCAACCCATCGAGTCCTGACGGTTGTACCATCACACCTCCGTTCACTTACACAGTGACGGTGAACCCATCGCCGGAGATCACCAGCTCGGCTACGGGCACGGTGTGTAGCGGTGTGGCGCAGAACTACCAGATCACTTCTGGTGTCACGGGCGCTACCTACACATGGAGCAGGGCAGCGGTTGCCGGTATCAGCAATGCAGCTGTGAGCGGCCAGACCGCCAACCCGATCACCGAGGTGCTGAACAACACAACGACATCGGCAGTTACGGTGACCTATATCATTACACCAAGCAGTCCTGCGGGTTGTACCACAGCCGCACCGTTCACTTATACAGTGACGGTGAACCCTGTGACACCAGCACCTGTGGGTGGATCCAATTCACCTGTCTGCGCGGGCGGAACGATCTCATTGACCGCGTCGAATGTACCTGGAGCTGCTTACTTCTGGGTAGGGCCGAATGGATTCATTTCCTCATTGCAGAATCCAACCATCACGAACGCCACTCTTGCCGCCACTGGTCAGTACGATCTGACAGCGACAGTAAATGGTTGCGTAAGCGTGAGCGTACCGGTGAATGTTACAGTATTTGGTATCCCGGCATCGAGCATGGCCGGCAGCAACTCACCGATCTGCGGTGTTGGCAATACCATCAACCTTACGGCCACTACCGTACCAGGCGCTACATATACCTGGGGCGGACCGAATGGATTTACTTCGAATCTGCAGAATCCAACTGTGCCGAATGCAGGCCTGCCTGAATCGGGCAAGTACTGGGTTTCTACTACTGTCAATGGATGTTCGAGCGTAGCCGACACTACTACGGTGATTATTTACCCGACATTCCCGGCCACGCCATCCAGCAATTCACCTGTGTGCGCAGGAACGACCCTCTCCCTGTCTTCACCGAATGTTGACGGAGAGACCTACCTGTGGACCGGACCGAATGGCTTTATGTCTACTTTACAAAATCCGAACATACCGAATGTGACCGTAGGACATTCCGGAACTTACTACCTTACCATTATATGGAACGGATGTTCGAGCGCACCAGTGGGTATACCGGTGATCGTGCATCCGGTACCGGCTACACCGGCGATCACATCCAACACACCATTGTGTTCCGGCAATATCCTGAATCTTTCCACGCCGGCAGTTGCAGGCGCCACGTACGCATGGACCGGACCAAACGGATTTACGTCTTCTGACCAGAACCCGACGATCCCGAACATCACCACGGCTGCCTCAGGCTTCTATAACCTGGTTGTAACAGTGAACAATTGTCCGAGCATAGCAGGAACCGAAGAGGTGATCGTGAACCAAACGCCTACGGCAGTTACGCCAACCAATAACGGTCCGCTTTGCCTGGGTTCAACACTGAACCTGACTGCACCGTCGGTACCGGGAGCCACTTATACATGGACAGGCCCGAATGGATTCACATCTACCCTGCAAAATCCATCGATACCATCCACAACCATGGCCAATGCAGGTATCTACAACGTGAATGTGACGGTCAACGGTTGTAGCAGTCCTTCATCCAGCACCGATGTAGTGATCAGCAGCCAGCCTTCCACTACCAACGCGGGAGCAGATCAGACCTTGTGCGGAAACGACGCGTCGGTTCTGCTGAGCGGAACTGTGACCGGGGGAAGCACCACGGGTATATGGACTTCGAATGGCTCTGGATCCTTTACGCCATCTAATACAACGCTGGGGGCCACTTATGTGCCATCCGCCACGGATATCAGTAACGGAACTGTAACGCTTACGCTTACGTCCACCAATAATGGTGTGTGCTTCGCCTCATCTGACTTCATGATCGTTACCTATACGGATTCGCCAACGGTGGATGCCGGCCTGGATATGGCGGTTTGTTCCAACGATCCGAACTTCCAGATCAGCGGTTCAGTTACTGGCGCCACCGGCGGTATATGGACGACAACAGGTACAGGAAACTTTACGCCATCGGCTACTTCCCTGAACGTGCAGTATGTGCCATCTAACAACGATAGGTTCAGGCCTAACATTTATGCGATACTCACGTCAACCGGAAATGGAAGCTGCCGACCAGTATCTGATTCAGTGCTGATCACCGTGATACAAGCGCCTACGGTAGATCTCGGTCCGGATCTCGCAATATTGGAAGATGAGATCGTTACACTGACGCCAAGCGTTACAGGAAGCAACCTTTCTTACCTGTGGACACCATCGAGCTTCCTGAGCAGCAACATCGTGCGCGATCCGCAGGCGACAGGGGTGGACGACATCACCTACACGCTCACGGTAACGGGTACGGGCGGTTGCCAGGCATCTGACCAGCTGTCTATCCTGGTGCTGCGTCCATTCATAGTGCCCAACACCTTTACGCCAAATGGCGACGGTATCAACGATACATGGAGAATACCGAAGCTCAGTACCTACGCAAATTGCAAGGTGCAGATCTTTAACAGGTATGGCCAGCTGGTTTACTCCAGCATTGGTTACCAGCAGCCATGGGATGGTACCATGAAGGGCAAGCCGCTTCCGTTCGGAACCTATTATTATATCATTGAAACAGGCAAACGCAAGCCGATGACAGGCTACGTACAAATAGTAAAATAATATTATAACTTATTATAATATGAAAATATGAAAAATCTGATCCTATTCCTGCTGGTTGCCGCGAATGTTTCGCTGGCCTCAGCACAGCAAAAACCTTACTTCACGCAGTATATCATGAATAATTTCATCGCTAACCCTGCCATCAGTGGGATCGAGAATTATACCGATATCAAGCTGAGTTACCGCAACCAGTGGAATGGGATAGAGGGCGCTCCCCAGACATTTTATTTTACCGCGCATGGTCCGCTGGGCAAGCAGGATTACCGCACCACGGCCACGTCCTTTCAGCTGCCTGGTGAGAACCCCCGGGGCAGGGCCTATTGGGAGGAGTATACCTCCGCAGAACCCCACCATGGTGTGGGTCTGATAGCCATGAATGACAAGACCGGCTATGTGAACAGGTTTTCCGCTTATGCTACTTATGCTTATCACCTGGGACTGAGTCCAAGGACAAGTATCTCGGGAGGATTTCTGGGTGGACTTTCTTACGTGCATCTCGACAGGACCAAGATCGAGTGGGCAACGCTGGATCCGAACGATCCCGCTATTGGCTACAACAACAACGAATTGAAAAAGCTGAAACCGGAAGTAGGCGCAGGCCTCTGGCTTTATTCCGCCGACTATTTTGCAGGCTTCTCCATTATGAATATCATTCCTGGTAAGACGCGATTTGTGACCAACGAGCAGTATGGCGCTTCATTTGAACCACAATACCTGGCTACAGCCGGCGTGCGTACCTTCTTCAGCGACGATATCACTTGTTTACCGTCGGTGATGGTGCAGTTCATCAATCCTTTCCCCGTGCAGATCCATGGCAACGTGAAGATGCAGTACCAGGATAAGTTCTGGCTCGGCGCTTCCTACAGGCACAGCGACCAGCTGGGTGGTTTCGCGGGCATAGCAGGGGTGTTCGTGTCCAACATTTTCAATATCAGCTATGCCTACGACGCATCCACTACCAACAGGCTGCGTTACTATACCCACAATTCCCATGAAGTGATCGTTGGCTTTCCCCTGAATAACAAGTATGGAGATATGTGCCCTAAGAATATCTGGTAGTCTGTTTACTGGTTGACTAGTTTACTGGTTTACTAGGGGGAAACGCAAGGAAACGTTGCCTGATGATACGTTATTGGCTGTTTCCTAGTTAACAAGTCAACAAGTTAACCTGTCAACTGAAGTCTCATTGCCCGATCCTGATCTCAATGATATTTCCCGGATCGCGGTTCCCTTCATTCGCAATGAATACTGAACCTGCAGGGGAAAAACTGATGCCCTCGGGTTGTGCAAATTCTTTTCCGAGGTCGATCAGCCTAATGGCCTTCCCTTCCTTGTCCAGGATCAGTAATCTTGAATTCGGGCCATCCACTACATAGAGTTCACCCGTCAACGGATGAATGCCGATAGCCGAAGGCATGATGGTCTTTTTCTTTTTGCTTCCGAAGATCGGATCGTCCAGGGCGATCTTGTAAACAGGCTCGGTGGAGAATGTCTTTGTACGGAGGTCAAAAGCATATACGCCTTTATAATCGCTGCCGGAGGGGTCGCGGTCTTTCACAGCCAGCAATAAACGATGATTGGCCCCGTCGGCGCAAAGTCCCTCCACGTTATTCTTTCCTGTAAGGGTAGTGGCGTACACCGCAGCCTTTGCCTGGCCCTCAAGCGGCTGCTCATAGATCTTGCCGTCGGCCGAAACAATATAGGCTGTGTTACCAAGCACTGCAAGCCCTTCAAAATCTCCCTGGCCGGCGAAAGTTATTTGTTTTTCTATCTGCCCGCTGTTGCGGTTAAACGTGAACAAAGTACCGATCTCGTCCTGCACGGCCAGGAATCTTTCCTCATCGAGGTAAGCAATGCCGGAGACTTCCCGCAGGGCGGAAGGCATTTCCCACTTATTCAAAACGCTGATCCGGTCATCATTCTTTTCCCCCCTGGCAGCAAAGGGCTTGCCTGTTGAAGGCAACAACTCGTCTGTCTTTTTCCAAAACAAGAAAAGCATGGCGATCACAGCTGTAACCAGAACGAGTAGATACTTCATAGTTCACAAGTTAATAAAGGGCCCAGGTATCAACTTTAATAAAGAATCACCAGTTTTTCCAGGAGACGCCGGGGTCTGTAGGAAGGTGCTGATCCTGGACAGCCAATGGGTCGTCCAAATTGCGTGCCTTTCGCCAGTTCTCAGAAAGGTAGTTGATCACAATGCATTTCCGGCGAAAACCTGGAGGTAAGTGTAAGTGAAAATGTTTTTCCTTGTGCAACAGTTGCACAGATATGGTTGTCAGCTTGAAAAACACTTATGAAAAAGGTGATCCCTCTTTTTCTCCTAGTTACAGCTGTGCTTGGCCTGCTTTCCTGCTCTAAAGATGGGCTGGAAGGCGGGGGTGCCCTTGCCACTAGTTTTCCATCTGTTGGAAGCCCTTCGCCCGGCGGGGGAGGAGGACAGGGTACGCCGGGCGTGATCACAGCGGGCGAATGGAACGACCTGGACAATTGGGATTTTTGGAAGGAAGTATTGGATAGAGATACGATCAAAACTTTCCCCGGGCTCTGGGGCTTTTATACAAACAATAGGTTTTCCGTGATCTTAAGAGATGCAGGCAACAGGCTGGTGCATAATGCCCGGTTGATCCTGCGAAATGGATCCAACTCCTTCACCGGCGTGACGGATAATTTTGGAAAAGCTGAAATCTTCCCCGGGCTTTATACCGCAGGCTATGGGAATTCCAGTTTTCAACTGACCGCGCATTACCGGGGGGTGGCTTACGACCTGGGATCGGTAAGCCTGTCCTCTTTGCAGGTGACGAAAAATCTTCCTGTAGCAAAGGTTGTTGACCCTACGCTCGATATTCAATTTGTGGTAGACGCTACAGGATCCATGGGCGATGAGATCAGTTACCTGAAAACTGAGCTGAACGATGTGATCTCGAGAGCAGGCGTCCAGCTGCCCGGAGTGCAGATCAGGATGGGCAGCGTTTTTTACCGCGATCACGGTGACGACTACCTGGTAAGAAAGGCGCCCTTTACCACGGAGGTGGGGTCGTTGATCTCTTTTATCAGGGATCAATCAGCAGGCGGTGGCGGTGATACACCCGAAGCTGTTGAAGAAGCGCTGGATGAGTCCATCAACAAGCAGGACTGGAGCGCCCAGGCGGTGAACCGACTCTTGTTTTTGGTGCTGGATGCACCCCCGCATAATGAGCCAGCCGTGATGAACAAGCTGAAAGCCGCTGTCAAGTCGGCCCAGGAGAAAGGCATTCGGATCATTCCAGTCACCGCCAGCGGAATCGACAGGCCCACAGAATTCCTCATGAGGTTTCTCTCTATATCTACCAGCGGTACCTATGTCTTCATCACCAACCACAGTGGCATCGGTAACGATCACCTGAAACCCACAGTGGGCAATTACCAGGTGGAATATTTAAATAACCTGATGGTGAGGCTGATCACCAAATACGGCCAGAATAAAGACTAAGAAGTCTCAGGACGCAAACAGTTCCAGCTGCGGTGCAAAACGGGAATAGTGCGTTTTTAGTTTTGGAGCGTCAGTTCCAGCTACATGATAAAGCATGGATTCCTCAAAGCGTGAGGCTACAACAATCCTGGTTCCTTCTGCATATTGATCGAACAGCGATTTCACCAGCCTGGGGCAGTTGTTGTTTTGAGAAAGGTGTGATAGCAGGAGACAGGAAAGCTGCGGCGACCTGTGTTCGCGGAACAAGCTAAGCGCCTCCATATTGGAAATGTGTCCCTGTCCTCCCCGGATCCTTTGTTTGAGATGATAGGGATAGCCGCCTTCTTCCAGCATTTTTGGATCGTAGTTGGATTCCAGGAAGGCTGCATGGCATTTGTTGAACTGTTTCTTTACCTCCGGGCAAACCTTGCCGATATCGGTAAAAACACCCACGTTCGTGTTGTTGTAACTGATGACAAAGCTGCAGGGATCTGCGGCATCGTGACCCTTGGGAAAGGCCAGTATGGACAGTTCGCCGATTTTAATTTCTGCAGAGAGGGGCAATTCCCTGATCAATTCTTTTTGCAGGTAAAGGCCGCTGAATTTTAAGGTGTTGGTCGTGATATAGACCGGCATCTGCCATTTCTTCGAGGTCATGGCCACTCCTCTTGTATGGTCGGTATGCTCATGGGAAATAAAAATGGCCTTGACCCTGGAAATATCAAGACCCAGCCTTTTCATTCTCTTGTCGATCTCCCGGCAGGAAATGCCGGCATCCACCAGCACGGCTTCATTTTCATTTCCAATGTAATAGCAATTGCCATTGCTGCCGGAATTCAAAGAAGCGAAGGAGAGGGACATTGGCCAAAAATAGGAACGAGCGCCGGCTTTGGAGGCGATTGTTTTCAACAATGTGTATTATGTACACATTAGTGGTTCCATACGATTTGCCGTTCTTGCCTAACGATAGGTTGACTAGTTAACTGGTTTACTTGTTAACTGGGAAACAGCCGACGCTTACCTTCTCAACTATTTAAAACTGGCTGATGTTGGCTTTTTAACCAGTCACAGTCAGGAAACAATCGATCGTTCTGCAGGTGATTGTCTTTCCCTAGTCAACCAGTCAACATGTCAACTTTCACTAACTTGCCTCCCATGAACATCCTGAAAGCTTTTAAAGAATACGGCGCGGTGATGAAGTTGCAAAAAGAGATGGCCACCGTGTTTCCCTCTTTCAAAGACCAGAAGCATTGGATCGACCGGTTTGCACGGGTGGATAAGCATGTGCAGTCAGCGCACAACGCCAGCCACATCCTGAAATTCCTCCTGGGCATGTTCAAGCTTCCTGCGGATGTGAGAGGCTGTATCGTGGAAGCAGGAGCTTTCAAAGGAGGCAGCACCTCTAAGATCAGCTTGGTGGCCGACTACCTGAAGCGGCCGTTTTATGTTTTTGATTCTTTCGAGGGCTTACCGGCCAATGAAGAAGCGCATGAGACCAGCCTCGAAGGCCACTCCATCCGCAACTGGTTTGATGAAGGCAAATTCAAGGGTAGCCTGGAAGAAGTGAAGGACAATGTCAGCCAATATGGATCGATCGGCACTTGTCATTTTGTGAAGGGCTGGTTCGAGGATACGATGCCTGGATTTCATGAACCTGTAGCCCTGGCCTATCTGGACGTAGACCTGGCCAGCAGCACCCGCACCTGCCTGAAATACTTATATCCCCTGCTCTCTCCCGGCGGCGCTATCTATTCGCAGGATGGCGACTTCCCGCTGGTGGTGGAAGTGTTCAGGGACGAAAAGTTCTGGCTGGAGGAGGTGGGTTGTTCGGCCGTTCCGCCCATTGAAGGATTGGGAGAGAAGATCACTATTATCAGGAAGTAGTTGACTGGTAAAGGAAACAGCCGACGAAAAGTCAACTTGTCAACCAGTCAACCATTTCCGTATATTGCTACATGAGCTTTACCATAGCCATTTCCAAAGGCCGTACTCCATTTGCAAAGAACCTATGGCTGATCCTCTTTGTGTTGCTGTTCCTGGCCATCTGGGTCAACACTTTCGTCTTTACCACAGACCTGTCCAACTGGTGGTTGGAAAATGCGCTGACCTTTCTTTTCATCGCCTTTTTGATCCTGACGTACAAACGATACCAGTTCAGTGACCTTAGCTATTTGCTCATCTTCATTTATCTCTGTTTGCATGTGTACGGCTCGCAGCATACCTATGCAGAAAATCCCTTTGGTTACTGGCTGCAGGAGCAGTTGGAGTTGTCAAGAAATCATTATGACCGCATCGTGCATTTCAGCTTTGGCTTTTTGCTGGCCTATCCCATGCGGGAGATGTTCTTAAAATGGCTGAAGTATCCAAGGTGGGTGGCATGGGTGCTGCCTATTGAGATCACGCTTTCCATCAGTGCTTTTTATGAATTGATAGAATATGCTGTGGCCGAGGTGTTTTTTAAAGCCCAGGGAACGGCTTACTTAGGCACCCAGGGCGACAGCTGGGACGCGCAAAAGGATATCCTTCTTGCTGTGTCGGGAGCCATCCTGGCCACTACTATTGTATCATTGGTGAAGAAGATCTTTAAGATCCATGAGCAGCCTTGACTGAGGGAATAATACTGCGGTTCTTTTGTCGATTGGATGTTCAGCAATTGGGTAAAACAGCTGCAAGCCTGCATCCTTTGCCGGGTTCGGTCTTAATGTCAACTGTTCCGTTGTACGACTCCGCACGGTTATAAATATTGGAAATGCCGATCCCGTTTCTTTGTTGGTTAAGATCAAAGCCTATCCCATTGTCTTCTATTGTAGCAGACAGTGAGGTGCTGTCACTGCTAATATAAATGGTTACATGATCGGCGCTGGCATGCTTTACAATATTGGTCAGATGCTCCTGGATGATACGGTACAGTGTAAATTTGATCTCATTGGGTATGTTTTCATCGAAAGAGGAAACATGTACCGTTACCATCCCGGGTTCGAATAGCTGGAGCACCAAATTCTCTACCATCGGAACAAACAACTCCTCGCCAAACCGATGCGTGATTAATTTGTGTGATAGCTTCCTGATCTCCGTTATAGCCAATTCTAAGTTCTCTTTGGCACTTTGTATGACCTGCTTTTTTACGCCGGATTTCCCGGTACTGTATGAAAGCTGGATTTTAACGGCGGCCAGGATTTGATTGATGTTATCATGCAACTCGCCACCCAGGTAATTTCTTTCCTTTTCCTGTGCTTCCAGCGTGGCTCTTGTTATTTGTTTTTGCCGGTTTACCTGTTCATCCAATAGCTGCTGTTGAAGCTCTTTTTTTTCTGTAATGTCGGTCACCATTGCTAAGGCGCCCTTGTACTTCCCATCCGTATCATGAAGGGCATTGGTGGATACCTGGGTGCAAATTACTCTACCTGTTTTGGTAAAGAATTTTGCATCATACGTTTCCCTGATCCCTTTCCTTCTGCGTTCCATCTGTTGCAAGGCAATCTGGAGTTCTCCTCCCTCTCTAAAAAACAAGCTGGATTTGCCCAGCATTTCCTCCTCTTTATATTCCAGTATTTCACACACTTTGTCGTTCACAAATATGGTATTATTGTCTTCGTCGACCATCCAGATACCTTCCTGGGCAGTTTCAACGATCTGCCTGAACATTTTTTCGCTTGTCTCAATTGTCAGGCGTGATAACACCTGCTCCGTCACATCAATGGCAAAGAAAAGTATACCATCTATTACACCTTCTCCATTCCTGTGCGCCTGGTAGATGAAATCCAAATACCTGTCTACTAGTTCACCAGTGCCATGGAAGTCGAACTTTAGAAGCATTTCTTTAGCAGAAAATGTCTGTCCTGTTTGGTAAACCGAATCTAAGAATTCAAAAACTCCCTGGCTCGCCAGTTCCGGCAAAACCTCTCTCACTGTTTTACCAATAATATCTTTTTTGGAGATCAGCTGCAAATAAAGTGGATTGGCCACTTCATAAACGTAGTCCGGCCCTTTTAAAATGCCCATGCAGGAAGGCGCTTGTAAATAAAGATCATTAAACCGCTGGCGCTCTACCCCGAAAGCTTTTTCCATCTTTTTTTTAACGGTAACGTCCTTGGCAATGCAATACATCAATTTATCATTCGCATCCCACCTGGCCGACCAAAGCATCGGCACAATCCTTCCATCTTTGCGCCTGTACCGGTTCTCAAAATCGGTGACCACAACTCCATTTATAATGGATTCGGCCGTCTTTAACGTGATCTCAATATCTTCTTCTGCAACCAGGTCAAGATAGAGTTTTCCACTTAGCTCCTTCGGGGAAAATCCCCATATTTCCTCACAGGCGGCACTCACGTTCACGAATTTTCCGGATTCATTAATCGTACAAATTACATCCAGGGACGATTGCATTATTTTCTCATGAACGTTTAGTGTTTCCTTTAAGGTAGTTGTGGTTTTTATCAATTGGTGCTCCGTGTTTTTGCGACGTGTAATGTCACGAAAGATCATGGAGGTTCTTTCGTTTCCACAGGTGTCTTTAAAGACAGAGGAAGTGATCTCGGCTAAAAAGCTGCTGTTATCCTTTCGAATGAGGGTAACCTCTCCCTGGGCCTTTCCAGTAAGCTGACGTTCTTTAATAAGCCTCATGAGGTTTGGGTCGGACTGATCCGCAATACCAAACCTTCCGGCTGCGCAAATTTCCTTCTCAGTCATTTGCAAAATGGCGCAGGCGGCCGGGTTGGCCGCAAGTATTTGTCCATCAGTAACAGTTAGGAGCATGCCGTCCATGCTGCTTTCAAATACGGATCTGTATTTTGCCTCACTTTCCCGGATTCTTTGTTCCGCTTCTTTGTGAAGGTTGATCCTTGATAAAGTTAGTTCGGCGTTTTTCAGTGCATTGACCAGTGCTGTGGGCAACCTTTGCATTCTGTCTTTCAATATGTAATCATCGGCACCTGCTTTGATCACGCTCACCGCGAATTCTTCTGAAGTATTTCCCGTAACCAGGATGAAAGGCAGGTATTTATGTTTTTGTTTAACGATCTCGAGAGCCTCCAGCGAATTAAAAGCAGGAAGGGAGTGGTCAGATAATATAATATCAGGAGGAAGACCTTGCAGTGCTGTCAGCAGATTTTTCTTTGAGGAAATCACTGTTTGTGTAAAAGAAAGGCCGGCTTCGGCCAACATCAATTTTACAAGCATTACATCGTCTTCGTCGTCTTCAATATGTAAAATATTGATCGGTTTCATTGGTTAGCTTTTGGGCAGTGTTCTTCTGCCTATGACAATTAAAAGTGTAAGGGTTCAGCTATTAAAAAAGAACCATGTGTTGGTTCTCTGATGAGTAGGCTTAGTTTGACTAAAAGGTAACCATTCTATAAGGCTTCCGGTGTTAAGCTATGGCTTTTTATTCCAAGCTAAGGTGTAAACCGTATTAAGCTCATCAGTTTAATGTAGGCATTTTCGTGGATGCTTAGCCGAAAAGCAAATCACCATCAACAGTAGACGGTAAACCGTAAACAACAATCCCGACCAGAGGTCGGGATTGTTCCTGTGCCCGGGATCGGAGTCGAACCGATACATCCTTGCGGACGGCAGATTTTGAGTCTGCTGCGTCTACCAATTCCGCCACCCGGGCAGGGAAAACGGGAGCGCAATATTACAACTTTTGGCCTGATTGGGCGGCGAGTCTTTTCAGGTATTTTTTCTTCAGGTAATAGTCCTTCAGTTGCAGCAATCTTTCTTCCGAAAGATCCGTCGAAGGATCCTCAATAATTGCCTGAACAGGTTCATAGATCTCATGGCGGATTCCCTCCAGTTTTGATTTGATCTTTTCTTTGCCTTCTTCTTGCGAAAGGTCGGTTTCCGCCAGCTCCTCGTTCAGTTCCAGCATCTCCATCAGGAACTCCTGTGGCAGGGAGGCCTTGTCTTCCTCTGCCAGGAATCCCCTGTTCTCCAGGATGTAACGGATGGTTTCGTCCTCGTTGCTTAAAATGCGGTAGCCCTTGTTTACTTCCGCCGACAGTTCCAGCGCCTGCTCTTCTTCTCCACTGGCGGCGTGGTCGGGATGGTGCTGCCTGGAAAGGGCGAAATAGGCCTGTTTCAGCTTTTGCTTGTCCACGCTCACAGTCTCCGGCAGGCCAAATAATTCAAAGTAATTCATGTTGGGGTATATCAAAAGGCATTTAGCCTAAAAGATTTATTTTTAAACCGGTTACAAAATTAGCTCCTTCGATTACAAATAATGAATAAACAAGGGATTATAAGCAGTGATGCGGAACTGGTGGCCGCCCTTGCAGACCCCAGGAGGGTCAACGAGGCGGTCAGGACGATCTACCAGAAGCATTACGGCGCACTCAGCTCTTTTGTTAAAAATAACAGGGGAAGCGACCAGGATGCGGAAGACATCTTCCAGGAAGTAGTGGTGAGCTTTATCCGGCTGGTGGAACAGAACAAGTTCAGGGGAGAATCCGGCATTGGCACCTTCCTTTACGCCATGAACCGGCACGCCTGGCTGAACGAATTAAAGAGGAGGGGCCGCGCAGTAAAGAGGGAAGAGAAGTTCGAGGTGGCCAAGGCCAGGGATGTGGATTCCATTGAAAAGCTGATCGACAACCGCGAATCGCACAAATTGCTGATGGATACGGTAGCCGAACTCGGGGACAGCTGCAGGCAAATCCTGTTGCTGTATTACTACGAGAACCGGTCGATGAAGGACATCGCAGACATCACGCACTACGAGAATGAACAGGTAGTTAGGAACACAAAATATAAATGCCTCAAAAAGCTGGAAAGCCTGTTAAGCAGGGATGCCGGCCTGGCTTCAAAGTTTAAAAGTCTTTTGTATGGATAGCGTTTACACTGAACAGATCCTGCGGTATCTCGATGGCGAGATGAGCACGGAGGAAAGGGAGCGGTTCGAGGAACTGCTCACCCGGAATCCGCCGCTGGCTGAGGAGTGCCGCCGTCTGTCCATGGCCGTGGATACGGTGAAATACATGGGGGTGGTGGAACAGGTGAAAAACACGCACCAGCAACTGAAGTCAGAAGGCAGTATCACCGGATTGAGCAGCCGCCGGGTGGTGCCCATACGCAGGATCATTCGTTTCGGGATGGCCGCCGCCGCCATACTGCTTTTCATTTTCATTGGTATCAAAGGATGGGAGTTTTATGCGTTGAGCCCACAAAGATTGTATGAGCAGGCATTCGTGGATTACGAACTATCATCCAGCCGCAGCACCCAACAGCCTGCACCACCGGTTGAAGCTGCCTACCTGCAAAAGGATTATAAAAAGGTGATCAGCCTGGCCAAAGGCGATACCACGCTCACTGCGGACGAAAACTTTTTCACCGGCCTTTCCTATCTACATGAAGAGGAATTCGCTGCGGCCATTCCCTACCTGGAAAAAACGGCAACGCCAGGCAGCGATAAAAAAGCAGATGCTGAATACTACCTCGCCATGGCTTACCTGCGCAACCGCGACTACGATCAGTCCATTACGCTGATGGAAAAGATCCGCGGCGATGTGCAGCATCCCTATCATGAAAAGTTCACAGAAAAATATATCGATAAGGTGAGAATGCTGAAATGGAGATAGTAATAAATTCTATGCTATGAAATTATTGATGATGGCGCTTGCCGCTATGCTCATGCTGGCTACTTCCTGTAAAAACGAAAAGGACGATACAGACCCCACGCAGATCATTTCTTCGGGAAGCTGGAGGGTGGGGCACTACATGGATAGTGGAAATGACGAAACCTCCGATTTTATTGGGTACAGCTTCGTGTTTAGTGCAAACGGTACTTTGACGGCCACCAGGAATGATATTTCGAAGACAGGCACCTGGATGAAAGACAATGCATCCAACAAACTGATCATCGACCTGGGACTGGATATTGATACAAACCGGCCCTTGGGAGAGCTTACAGACGACTGGAAAATCACCACCTTTGCTTCATCGGAGATCAGCCTGGTGGATGATAGTTCCCCCGACGAAATGCTTGTCTTCCTCAAAAACTGATACGATCCTATCGAAAGCCACCTGCCCCCACCTTGCCGGGGGCTTTTTTTATGATGAAGGCCGTAAGGGCAATGAGAGCGAAGGCCGCGATGATCCAGGGCAGGATATTCAATTTGCGCTCCGGCTCATAGTTTCCAATGAACACCAGGTGGGCCCAATAGGCAGGGGCCTTTCTGCGGGGGTTGATGGCGGGATCGCCGAGGTAGTCCTTTCTCGCCAATGACAGCGCCTGGTCAATGCTCTCTCCCTCCAATAAATGATCATGTACTCTCCGCAGCAGGTAGGAGGTAGAGGCGTCATCAGCCTTCCAGAGAGAAGTGATCACATTCTGGCAGCCTGCATAGGCAAAGGCCCGGCTCAGGCTCATCACACCTTCGCCTCTTTCCAGTTCACCAGTTCCCGTTTCACAGGCACTCAGGATCACTAGCTTCGTACTGTCAAGATCCAGTGAATAGATCTCGCTGGCCAGCAAGAGATGGTCGTCGCTGTCGGGATAAAAGGCAATGAATGCGGAGCCTTCGGATGTATCGCTCGCCGAAGCATGGGTGGCCAGGTGCAGGATTCCGGCTTCGGGTAAGGATTGGAGGAATTGTTGTTTGGTGGCGGAGGCCCCTACATATTTTTTGCCCGGCAAATCCCTGATCTCTTCCTCCGATGCCTTAAGCTGGTCAAACCTTTCATTTTTAAAACTGCTGAAGGGCGCAAATGAAACCTGGGCCAGCTTTTCATAGCCGAACTTCTCTTCCCGCAATAAGCTGGTGGCATACTGATACTGCACAGAATAGCGGGAAGCGAGCAGGCCCTGGTCGCCCTGCAAGGATTCAAAGGAGAGATAACTCAGTTCATCATCCGGAACGATGATCAGCCTGGTGATCTCCTCATCCAGCCCGGGGATAAGCAATTCATGCCAGTTGACTTCTCCTGCTTTTTCTGGTTGCGGTTCATGCAGGGTGGTGATATGTTCCTGGAGCGCATCGGAAAAATCCCTGCCTATGGTTTTTCGGTTAACCTCGAACGTTTCCTTCGTGATCTCTACGCAGTAGAGCGCAGAATCCGCTAAATGATAGGAAAGGATGGCTGTCTTTTCATCCAGCAGTTTCTTCTGCAGTTCGCGGATGGCCGGCACCCTTTCCGTCCATTCCATGGTGCGGCCGGCTTCGTCGTACAGCTTACCCAGCTCGATCTCCTTGTCGCGGATCACGGCGTTGATGTCGTGCAGTTCCGCACTGTCATTGGTATTGGATGCCTTGATGGAAAGCCTTGTGATCTCTCTTTTTAAAGACCTCAGCTGCCTGCTTCCGATGTTGGCCATGTTTCGCTGCTGGTTGAACGACAAAACAGAAGCCTTGTTCTTCTGGTCGAAATAATAGAGTTGTTCCAGGTATTCTTTTTCGCCGGTGGTCTTGTATAACCCGTAGGCCGCTTCTATGGGGTTGTTGTGCACCAGGTATTTGATCTTGTTCAGGAACAGCCTTGCCTCGTCGCTATCGTAGATCCTTTCCACGTAGTCTACCAGTTCAAAGGCCGACTGGTAGGCATCCAGTTCCGCCACGGCCCAGCCGGTCTCTTTTGTTTTTTGATACAGTGCATGGAAGGATGCCGCCTTGGCCGTGATGGCGTGAAACAGGTTGATGTATGAAAAAATGCCGGAGAATTTTTCAGGGTTCCGCTGGATGCTGGTGTCGGTAAATGCAGGATAAAAATGCCAGATGGACCGCTGGTAATTTCGCACGGCAGCCAGGTGGTCACCCTGTTGTGCGTACAGGTCGCCAAGGCCTTTGAATGCGCTTCCCAGTGAAATGGAGGTCACATTGTTCACGGGCACTTTTACCTGGAGGGCTTTTTGAAAATAGGCGTAAGCAGAATCCTGCTGGTCGAGGTTAAGGAAGGCCGTGCCCATGTTGGTGTACAGCCTGATGTCTTTTTGGTTGTTGAACTTTACCTGCCGGAAATAACCCAGCGCTTTTTTCGCGGAGCCGAGATAGAGATTGATCAGGCCGATATTATGCAGGATCTCGGCCTTGTTGATATTCAAAGGAAGGATCTGCTGGTAAATGCTGTTGGCGCGGTCATAGTCTTCCAGCTTCAGGTTGATCTGTCCCAGGTTGATCTGGTAGTTGATGTAAAGGTCTTTGAAGTAGGGATGCCTGAGAGGAAGAAGCTCCAGGGCCTTTTCGATATAGTTCTTGGCCTGCACGTAATTGCCCGTTTCATAGTACAGTACGCCGAACACGTTGTACAGTCTTTCTTTCTCCGCCAGCCGGTTGTTGTATTTGGCCTGGATCTTTTCCGCCTGCTGGAAAATGCCAATGGCGGAATCGAAAAGACTTTGGTTGTAGTAAATGAGACCGCTGTACAACAAAGGCTTGAACAAAAGAGAGTCGGGGAGGGCGGCCTTTTTTTGCAGTGCGATGGCCTGGCGGTAATGGCCAAGCGCAGCGGCATGGTTCTCGAAATAATGTTCCAGCTCGCCGATCTTGAAAACGGTGAAGAACCGCAGCGAGTCGCCCAGCTGCGGGATGGAATCCAGTTTCCGAAATCCTTCCAGCGCCAGCCGGTTGAGTGATTCTTCTTTTTCTTCTGTGTAATCCTTTGAATCCGCCAGGCTGGTAGCCTGCCGGTAATAGCTGTCCGCCTTTTTGTATTCACGCAGAAGTTCCGCGGCATCGGGGGAAATGGTTTGTGACAAGGTGAATAAGAGCCATCCGCAGGCCAGCAGCAATAAAAAAACCGGTCTCAGGTACTGCCTTCTCACTTTTCAAATATAGCTTTTGCCCTCCTCCTATACAACCATTCTCCTGATGTTGATTTTTTTTATCCCTGTTTTAAAAGGAGTTTTGCAACATGCTTACAATAGGTCTCATTAGGGAAGGCAAGGTGCCGGCCGATAACCGGGTGGCCCTCACGCCCTCGCAGTGCAAATGGGTGATGAAGAATTACCCGGGCATCGAGCTGGTAGCGCAGCATTCCGACACCCGCTGCTATGCCGACAGCGAATATGCAGCGGCGGGGATCAGGGTGCTGGAGGATGTGTCGGGATGTGATGTGCTGATGGGTATTAAAGAAGTTCCGGTGGGACAGCTGCTTCCCCGCAAGACCTATTTTTTCTTTTCCCATACCAAAAAGCTGCAGCCTCACAACCAGGCCCTCATGCAGGCCATGGCGCAGAAGGAGATCACCCTGGTGGATTATGAATGCCTCGAGCATGAGGACGGGCAAAGGATCATTGGCTTTGGCTTTTTCGCGGGCATTGTGGGCGCACACAATGGAATGATGATCTATGGGAAGAGGACGGGCGCTTTTACTTTAGCAAGAGTGTTCGAGACCAGCAGCTTCCGCAAATTGATCCATAATTATTTCGGGTTGAAAATACCCAACATCAAGATCGCGGTCACGGGCTCGGGAAGGGTGGCCCAGGGCATACTCGAAATCATGAACCTGATGCAGATCCGGGAAGTGGAAAAAGAAGAATTCCTCGAGCGGGAATTTACTTATCCTGTCTATGTGCACCTGAAGGGTAGCGACCTCTACCGCCGACGCGACAATGGTCCTTACAGCCGCCAGGATTTTCATGGCAACCCTTTGGATTATCAAAGTATTTTTTTGCCATACGCACGGGCGGCGGACATCCTGATGAATGGGGTCTACTGGGACCAGCGGATCCCCAGGCTGTTTGAAAAAGAAGACGTGCGCGACCAAAGGTTTCGCATCCAGGTGATCGCCGACGTAACAGACGATGCCAATGGTTCTGTGCCGATCAACCTGGGTGACCAGACGATCAGCGATCCTGTGTATGGCGTAGACCGCAACACACTGCAAAAGACAGCGCCCTATCTCCCTGGCTCCATCGATGTGATGGCCGTAGGCAACCTGCCGAACGAATTGCCTAGAGATGCCTCCCGGTATTTTGGCGAGCAGCTGATCAAATACGTCATCCCGGACCTCCAGCAGCATTCGCCCGTGCTGGAAAAAGCAAAGATCCTCCAGGACGGTAAGTTAACGCCGGGATATGCTTACATGGCCGAATACGCGGGCTTATAAATAGAGATAATAATCCTGCAGATAGGAAGTGAACAGCTCGGAGTATTCTCCTTTTTCGTTCCGGATCACCAGTTCGCTTACCACAGGTTCAGCCTTCTGCTTGGAAATACAGACCATGCGCCTGAATGGCGATCTTCCTTCCGATTGCATTACCAGGATCTCTTTGTTCATGAACATATTGTTGGAAGCAATCAGCTGGTTGGCCAGTTCTGCTCTCGATGCTGGCAGCAGGAGAAAGGCAAGGCCACCCGGTGCGAGCTTCGATGCGATCAGGGGAAACAATTCCGCCCAGCGCAGCAAATGGCTATGGTGGGCAATGTTCCTTCCTTCCGCCGGCGACTTCCATTCATTTTCGTAAAAAGGAGGATTGGATACGATCAGGTCATATTCTCCCGGTGCATATTCCAGGATGTCGGCCTGCACCACGTGGATGTTCTCAGCATAAGGAGAGGAGCTGATGTTTTGAATGGCTTGTGCCGCTGTAGCGGGCTCGATCTCCACCGCATCTGTTTTCACTTCGTTTTTTTGTGCGATCATGAGAGAGAGGAGACCCGTACCCGTGCCTATGTCCAGTAGAGTAAGGGGTTGTTTATTCAAGCCTTGTTGGTGATGCCGGATCTCGCTTGCGCACCAGGCTCCAAAAAGGCAGGAGTCGGTAGTGACCTTCATAGCAGCCTGCTCCTGCTGCACGGTGAATTGTTTGAACTGGAAGTAGCTGTTAGCCATGGATCACCAGGAAGAGCGGGCGGTAGCGGAAACAGAAAGTCCGGCAAATTCGCCTTTGAGGAATTTATAGTAAGCCGTGATCGCGATCATCGCTGCATTGTCGGTGCAATATGCAAAGGGTGGAACAAAGGTCTTCCAGCCGTAGGCCTTGCCCGCATCGGCCAGCGCCGTCCTTAGCGCCTTGTTGGCTGATACGCCTCCTGCTATGCAAACCTCCGTAATGCCAGTGATCAGGGCGGCCTGCTTCAGTTTTTTCATCAGGATGGAGACAATAGTTTTTTGAATGCAGGCACAGATGTCAGCAAGGTTATTTTCTACAAAGGCGGGATCGTTCTTTTTTTCCTTCTGTAGGAAATACAGCACGGATGTCTTCAGACCACTAAAACTGAAATCGAGACCTTCCGCATGGGGCTCGGGGAATTTAAAACGGTGGGGATCTCCTGTCTCCGCATGTTGCTGTATCAGTGGTCCGCCAGGATAGGGAAGTCCCAGCAGCTTGGCGGATTTATCAAAGGCCTCACCTGCGGCGTCATCGATGGTAGTGCCCAGCACTTCGAGGTCGTAAGGTGACTTTGCCAGCACGATCTGTGTATGCCCTCCACTCACCGTGAGACAAAGAAAGGGGAAGCTGGGACGATCAGCTTCGATAAGGTTAGCCAGCACATGTGCCTGCATGTGATGTACGGCTATCAGCGGCTTGTCCATGGCCAGGGCCAGCGATTTGGCAAACTGGCTGCCCACCAGCAGGGCGCCGATCAAGCCTGGTGACTGGGTGAATGCGAATGCGTCGATATCTTTTAACGTGCAGCCTGCTTCTTTCAATGAGGCGTCTACTACCGGCACAATATGCTGCAGGTGCGCCCTGCTGGCGAGTTCAGGCACCACGCCGCCGTATTTTTCGTGCACGCTTTGATTGGCGGTAAAATTGGAAAGGATCTTTCCGTCCCTGCACACCGATGCCGATGTTTCATCGCAGGAAGATTCTATAGCAAGTATCGTAGGCATTTATTAATTCCTTTATTCACCATTGACCATTCACCATTCAACTCCTGATCGCCACCACCGGGTCCAGCTTCGATGCCCTGTAGGCCGGGATGATACCCGCCAGCAATCCCACGATGATGCAGATCAGCACGCCCACGAAGAGCAGGTAGCCCGACACGAAGATCGGGAAGTCCAGTACGTTGGTCACGATCCAGGTAAGGATAAAGACCAGTAAAATACCGATCGCCCCTCCGATGACGCATAGAAAAGCCGATTCAAGCAGGAACTCTGTGAGGATCACATTGCTTTTGGCGCCGATGGCTTTTTTTAAACCTATCTGCGATGTTCTTTCTTTCACCGAAACGAACATGATATTGGCCACGCCGAACATGCCCACTACCAAAGAAAGCGCCGCGATGGCCCAGCCGCCTATGTTCACGCTCACAAAAGCCTGGCTCATCATATCGCTGAAGTCATTGACGTCGTTGAGCGCGAAATCATCCTCTTCGGTTGGACTTAACCGGTGTATACTGCGCATGGCGCCGCGAAGGTCTTCCTTCAATACCTTGCTGCTGATCTCGGGTCTTCCCTGTACAAGGATCAGCGGGCTTGCCCTTCTTTCATCCATGATGCTCCTGGCCATGCGGTAACTCATCACCACGCTCTGGTCAAAGTTCCAGCCGCCCAGCATCTGTTGTCCTTGTTTTTTGATCACGCCGGCGACCACCAGTTTTTTTCCACGGGTAGTGATGCTTTTGGTGACTGCGCGCTCAGCCTCGCCGAATAGCTTTTCAGCCACCTCGTTTCCTATCACCACGGCATTGCTGCCGGTTTCAAATTCCGATTCGGAGATGTAGCGTCCATAGCGGATCTCCACCGGCTGTATGCTGTTGAATTCTTCCGTCACACCATAGAGGTTCACATTTTTCAGCATGTTGTCCTCCACTTCCACGTTGTCGGTTGCGCTCATATTGAAGGCCGCGTGCCGCGCCGTGGAGGTTCTTTCCTTGATATGTTCTACTTCCGAGAATTTGGGGCTGGGACGGTTCACGAATTTCCACCAGGGGTAATCTGGTCCACCACCTGCGCCATATTCCCATTTGTCGATGTAGATGGTATTGGTGCCCAGAGATTTGATCTCGGATTGCAGGTTATGCTCCAGGCTTTGAACCGTGGAGAGTACGCCGATGATGCAAAATATCCCGATGGTAACGCCGAAAAGGGAAAGAAAGGTGCGCAGCTTGTTCTTCCAGAGTTCCTGTAAGGCCATTTTGAAGCTGCTGCTCAATATTTCCAGCATCCTGCGCATAGCCCAAAACTACTCTAAAATCGGCTCTCTATTCGACAGAGCCGGATGAGCGGTGAAAGTTTTTTCGCTTTTGGCTGAGCACCCTGTCGAGCAGGAATAATGCAGCCACCACATTGGCCATCAGGAAGAAATTGATGTAGGTGTTGTTGAACAGCGGGCTGTAATCCACGCTCCTTAGGTCCGTATCAAACAAGCCTCCGCTCGTGCCCGCCGACCAGTCGACCTGGCTGATGCCATAGACCACGAAGGCCAGGATGATGGTGACAAAAAATCCGGCTATGGACCAGATGATCTTTTTATTGATGTATTCCCGGGTGGCCGGGGCTATATGGTATTTAGCGATCTCCTCCATCACATTGCGCGTGAACCGCATGGAAGGCTGATCCAGCTCAGCGAGGTCAATACCCTGGTGCAAGGCGAGGAGCTCTGCATATTTCGACTTCCAGGCAGCGTGGGATGCTACCAGTTCCGAGATGCGCTGTCTTTCATCGCCGGACAACTGCCCGTCGATATATTCCCAGATGTGCATTTCCATTTCTTCATTGGTATATGCTTTCATACGATCTGTTTTCATGTTTTAGTAGAGGTCTTTCACTTCCGCGGCGAAATGCTTTTCCATTTTTTCTTTCAATCTTCCCCTTGCCCGGTGCAGCTGCACCTTCACCGTGTTCGGTTCTTTTCCCATGATCTGTGCGATCTCCTCCAGCGTTTGCTCGCCCTTGTAAAACAGCGTGATCACCTGGGCGTCGTCCGGGCTCAGCATGTTGATCGCTGCATTCACCGTGGCGATCCTGCTTTTCTGTTCCACCTGGTTGGCCGACATACCGCCATCCACCTCATCGGCCGCAGCAAACACGCGCTCGTCGTCGAGCGAAGCGTTCTCCGGCCTTTTCTTTCTCAGGAAAGTGATGCAGCTGGTGGTGGTAATGGTATACAGCCAGGTACTGAATTTCGCCGTGCCCTTATAATCGGAAAGAAAGCGATAAGCCTTGACGAAGATATCCTGTGAGACCTCTTCGGCATCTTCCCTGGACTTGATGTACCGCAGCACAATGGTGAACACGAAATTCTTGTACCGGTCAACCAGTACCCCATAAGCATTCTGATCCCCGCCCAAAACCTGGCGGATCAGTTCCATATCGCTTCCTTCCGTGTGCATTCCTTAAACTATGACCACAATATATAAGGAGAGGTTACAAAAAAGGCATATTTATCTGCCGATCTTTTCATCTGCCGATCTGTCGATCTGAAGGCCGGAGCCTTCCTGGCGTAACCTGGCGCCTTTCTGCCTTCGCGTCTAAACCTGGATACTGCCAGGGGCCTCCCGGAACTGGGGCGGCAGATCTCGAAACTCCGATCGACAGATCTCAGCTATCTCCCAGTCCAGATCGACAGATGGACAGATCGGCAGATCTCCTGTAACCTGTTCCTCCCGTTGGTAGTCATATGCTTGTGAACCAATATTTTAAAAAAAAGTATAGATAGCTGTAACCTCCACGGCGCCGCGGTGGTCAGATACTATACCAGAACAACATTATTCATTTTATAAATTTACAGTTATGCAAGGACCAGAACTTTTAGTACCCATACTCGCTCCGCTTGGACTTTTTGCCATGATCTTCGGTATTGTTTACCTGAGGACCCGCGAGAATATGGCCATGATTGAGAAAGGGATCAACCCAAAGGAATACAGCCAGAGACCGGCACCTTTTAGAAGCCTGAAAACAGGTTGCCTCCTGCTGGGGGCGGGCATCGGCTTATTGCTGGCTTACATCATCGCATACAACATGCCCGGCACCGACGAGCATGCAGCCATATATTTCGCACTCATTGCCATTGGTGGCGGACTGGGCCTGATCACTTCCTATAGCATAGAAAAGAAGGAGTGGGTTTCTAAGAATAGTTGAAAGGTTGATATAGTTGATAAAGTTGACATAGTTGATAATGGAACAGCCAGAGGCTTCCTGCTTTAGAACAAATGGGTGTTTCCTTGTCAACTTCGTCAACCTGTTAACTTTGTCAACTCAAATAGCGCCGTTCACGGCGCTATTTTGCTAATACCTCCCGTGCGCGGATTACGATATCGTCGGTAGAGTTCATCACCTGGTAGAATCCCTGGGTTCTCCAGCGGAACCTGGCCAGGTAGGCCTTCATCCTGTCCTGCACATTCACCTTGTCTTTTATGGGCACACGCTCCAGGTAAATGCTGTCTTTCCTGGCAAATTCAACCAGCTCGTTCCAGGCCGCGTCTGTGTTGCGAAAGCGGGCCGCGAAGTCCGCGGGTGTCTTGTATTTCTGCCATTCGCCCATGTTCCTGATATAGTATTGGTACACGAAATTATTGAACCTGCCATCGAGGTAAAGACGGGTGATGCTGATGGTGTAAGAGGTTGTATCGAGGGGCACAAATACGTCGGGCATGATGCCGCCGCCTCCGTATACCGTGCGCCCGCCTTTGGTTTTGAATACCTGGGCTTTGTCGACGTGTGTCGAATCAGCAGAGATCATTTCACCGTTCTGGTAGCGGTTCAGCAATTCTTCCATATAGATCTTCTTGCCTTTATCATAGGGCCGCTGAATGCTTCTGCCCACCGGCGTAAAATAGCGGGCAACCGTCAGCCTGATGGCCGACCCATCGCTGAGCGGGTATTGCTCCTGCACGAGCCCCTTTCCAAAACTTCTGCGGCCCACGATCGTCGCCCGGTCCCAGTCCTGCAAGGCGCCCGCCAGGATCTCGCTGGCGCTGGCCGATAACTCATCGATCAGCACGGCCAGCTTGCCTTTCTCGAAAACACCTTCTTTGCCCGCGCGGTACTCTCTTTTAGAAGTATTGCTGCCCTCTGTATAGACTACCAGCTTGTCGCCTTCCAAAAATTCATCCGCGATATTCACAGCCTGCGAGATCAGTCCGCCGCCGTTTCCCCTCAGGTCAAGCACCAGGCTTTTCATGTTCTTCAGGTCTTCCATGGCGCGCATGAATTCACGGTAGGTGGTTTCTGAGAACTTGTTCAACCGGATATATCCCGTTTCCGCATCCAGCATATATGCTGCATCCAGAGAGGGCAACGGAATGGTGCCGCGGGTAACATAGAAATATTGAATGGTATTGTTTCGGAGGATGGCGAGCTTCACCTTAGTGCCGGCCTTGCCCCGGATCATGCGGCGGATGGACTGGCTCGGAAGCGTTTTGCTCACGATCAGCGAGTCGTCCACACGGATGATGCGATCCCCGGTTTGCAGTCCTGCCTTGTCGCTGGGACCACCCGGTACTACGTAGAGTATATGCACGGTATCATGAAATATATTGAATTCAACGCCTATGCCATCGAAATTGCCAATGATGTCTTCGTTGGCCTCGCCCAGGTCGGTGGCAGGAATGTACACCGAGTGCGGATCTAATTCATTCATGATCTCCTGCATGGCGCCGTCCTGGATGGAATCCATGCCCACTTTGTCAACGTACCTGCTGCGGATGAGGTCTAGCGCTTCCTGTAATGAGCTCCTGCGGTCTTTTTTAAAGAAGCCCTTGGTGCTGCCTGTCTGCTGGTGGAGCTTGAATCCAAAGAACATTCCCGAGATCATCACCAGCGAAAAGATCAGCGGCAGCCAAACCTGTAATTTTTTATTCCTCATCGTATCCTTTACTTTGTAAATTGTTGCAAAATACCTCAATTGACGGATTCGTCGGGTATTCGGAAAAATTCAACAATACTTTACATGATGCCAGTTAGTTTGATAGCCGATAGCGGGGCTACAAAAGCGGAATGGGTTTTACTGGATAACGCAAAAAGGAAAACTTTATTTACCCAGGGTATCAGCCCTTATTTTTTGAATACCAGCGAGATCGAATCTGTGGTGCGCGGAGAGTTGCTTCCCAAAATGAAAAAAGTGGAGGTAGAGGAAGTGCACTACTATGGAACAGGATGCGCCAACCCCGAAAATGCAGCCAGCGTGAAAAAGGCCCTGAAAAGGGTGTTCCCGGCGGCCAGGGTGAATGTGTATACCGACCTGATGGCGGCCGCCCGCGCGGTCTGTGGCCACGAAAAAGGCATTGCCTGCATCCTGGGAACGGGATCCAATTCTTGCTATTACAATGGCAAAAGGATCGTGCGTAACAGCCCGGGCCTGGGCTATGTGCTGGGCGATGAGGGCAGTGGCGCTTATTTGGGAAAAAAAGTGATCCAGTACTATCTCTACGACACCTTTGACGAGGACCTGCGTTCGAGGTTCGATGCCCGTTTTGTCACCAATGGCGTGGAGATCCTCGACCACGTATATAAAAAGCCCTTACCCAACCGCTATATGGCCGGTTTTGCCATGTTCCTCGCCGAGAACAGGGGCCACTACATGATCGAGAACATCATAGAAGACGGCCTGAACGACTTCTTTTACCAGCATTTGTGTAAATATCCCGAGGTATGGAAGAATCCAGTGAACTTTGTGGGCAGCGTGGCCTATGGGTTCAGCGATGTACTCACCAGCCTCTGCCAGTCTTATGAATTTGAATTAGGGAAGGTGTTGCAAAACCCCATGCCAGGCTTGATAGCGTATCATACCGGCTGACCCTCAAACAAGGAATTGAATGAACAGTTTTAGGAAGATCACTGAAGAAACCAGCAAATACCGCCACCTCGAAAAAATGTCGATTGGCGAGATCCTGACCCATATCAACAACGAGGACAAAACAGTACCGGAAGCCATCAGCGGCGTGATCCCCCAGATCAAGCATCTCACGGGGGCTGTCACAGACAAGATGATGCTGGGTGGCAGGTTGTTCTATATCGGCGCCGGAACCAGCGGAAGGCTGGCCGTGGTGGATGCCAGTGAATGCCCGCCCACTTACGGGGTGCCGCAGGGACTGGTGATCGCCGTGATCGCCGGCGGGAAGGACGCGATCCTGAAAGCGATCGAGAATGCCGAGGACGATAATGACCAGGGCTGGAAGGACCTTCAGGCTTATGACATCACGGAAAAGGATTTTTTGATCGGCATTGCCGCCAGCGGCACAACGCCATATGTGATCGGGGCCCTCGAAGAGGCAAAAAAGCACGGCATCGTCACAGGTTCCATCACCAACAACCCGGGCTCACCCCTGGCGCTGGTGGCGGATTATCCTGTAGCCGTGGATGTAGGTCCGGAATTCGTAACAGGCAGCACAAGGATGAAAAGCGGCACCAGCCAGAAGCTCATCCTCAATATGATATCCACTACCGTCATGATCCAGCTGGGAAGGGTAGAAGACAATAAGATGGTGAATATGCAGCTCACAAATGAGAAGCTGATCGATCGTGGCACGAAAATGATTATGGATAAGATAGGCCTCGACGACTATGAAAAGGCGAAGGGCTTGCTGCTGAAATACGGAAGCGTGAAAAAAGCTGTCACGCAATCCAGGAACGCCGGCTAACAGGCGTTGCCTAAATCAAACCAACCATACGAATTTCAGTGGATCGCCTTTGAAAGGAGGGGCCGTAAAACTATTTTGATTGCACAACCTGGAACCATATTATAACTGGAGGCATATTTATGTGAGCGAGGAAGACCAGCGTTCTCCTTTTTTCAAGAGGCAGTATTCTGAATTCGAATTCTCGCACACCGTCTACAACTATTATATCCATCCCCAGTGGGATGATTTTGGCAGCCGTACGCTTTACCTCAAAGTGCTCCAGGCCGATTATGAAGAAAAATATGCCGTCATTGAGCTGATAGGCGAGTGGAACGACGCCATCGAGAACGATATCATGGAACTCAAAAGGGAGGTGATCGACAAGTTCATGGACGAAGGCATCTATAAATTCATCCTGGTGAGCGAGAACGTGCTCAACTTCCATAGCGGCGACCGAGACTACTACCAGGAATGGCATGAGGAGGTCTCAGATGAGAACGGCTGGATCGTGAGCCTTAATATGCCGCAGGCCACCCAACACGATTTCCGCAAAGCCAAGCTCAATTATTACATAGAGCTGATGGAACTGGCCAACTGGCGCATTTACAAGCCTTTCCATTTGTTCAGGAAAATAGACGACGAACTTACAAACAGGCTGACTTTGTAAGGGGGACAAAATGATTCTTCTCTGCATTTATTTGGAGGCTGCCGCTTACCTTTGCGTCAAATTTTTCAAATCCTGATATGAAATGGTCCCAATTCTTCACATCTGCGATCGGTAGAAAAATAGTAATGGCGCTTACAGGATTATTCCTGATCACTTTCCTGATCGTTCACGTAGGACTCAATTCAACCATCTTCAACGACCTTTCCATTTTCGATCCGAACGACAATGGATCCATGTTCAACCGGGGTGCTCATTATATGGGTGCTTCGCTGGTGATCCGCATTGTAGAGATCGGCCTGTTTGCCGGCTTCATCCTGCACATCATCCAGGGCTATGCGGTGGAGATCAAGAACCGGAGTAAACGCGGCACTGGCTATAAAGTAGGCATGGGCAACAAGGGAAGCAAATGGTACAGCCGCAGCATGGCTATCCTGGGTACGCTCATTCTTCTTTTCCTGGTCATGCACGTTTCTCATTTCTGGGTGCCTTCCCGCATCACGCACGACCTGGAGCCGGTGACCTATGGATTCACGGAAACGCATAACCTGTTCCTGCGGATGTATGAGGTGTTCCAGGTGGAGTGGATCGTAGTGCTTTACCTGGTGGGTGTGCTTTCACTGGCTTATCACCTGTTTCATGGATTTCATACGGCATTCAGATCGCTGGGTGTGCACAACAGGAAATACCTCGCCATGCTGGAAAGCCTTGGCTATGGATTTACCATCGTGGTATGCCTGCTGTTCGCACTGATGCCTATCAGTATGTATTTCGACTGGGTAAGTCCTTACTAACCTCACTATACTTTGATCACTCAAATTCAAATTCAGTGGTACTAGACGCTAAAACTCCTCCGGGCTCCTTAGAGAAAAAATGGGAAGACTATAAGGGTCACGTTAAGCTGGTGAACCCTGCCAATAAGCGCAAGATCGAGATCATTGTAGTAGGTACAGGCCTCGCAGGCGCTTCAGCCGCCGCCTCCCTTGGTGAGCTGGGTTATAAGGTAAAAGCATTTTGCTTCCAGGACAGTCCCAGGCGGGCGCATTCCATCGCTGCCCAGGGCGGTATCAATGCTGCCAAGAACTACCAGAACGACGGCGACTCAGTTTTTCGCCTTTTCTACGACACTATTAAGGGTGGCGACTACCGCGCGCGGGAATCCAACGTGCACCGGCTGGCGGAAGTGAGCACCAATATCATCGACCAGTGTGTAGCCCAGGGTGTTCCCTTCGCACGCGAATATGGAGGCTTGTTAAGCAACCGCTCCTTTGGTGGTACACAGGTACAAAGAACTTTTTACGCGGCAGGTCAAACCGGCCAGCAGCTATTGATAGGCGCTTACCAGGCCATGGAAAGGCAAGTGGCGCTCGGTAATGTAACACAGTACACCAGGCATGAAATGCTGGAACTGGTGATCATCGACGGCAAGGCCAGGGGCATCATCGCCCGCAACCTGGTGACCGGGGAGCTGGAAAGACATTTCGGCCATGCGGTGCTGCTTTGCACCGGTGGTTACGGCAATGTATTTTATCTCAGTACCAATGCCATGGGCAGCAACACCACGGCTATCTGGAAGGCCCATAGAAGAGGAGCCTTGTTTGGCAACCCCTGCTTTACGCAGATCCATCCCACCTGTATCCCTGTTACAGGAGACCACCAGTCGAAACTCACGCTCATGTCGGAGTCGCTGAGGAACGACGGCCGCATCTGGGTGCCCAAGAAACAGAACGAAACCAGGAAGCCCAATGAGATCCCTGAAGAAGAAAGAGATTACTACCTGGAAAGAAGATATCCCGCTTTTGGTAACCTGGTACCGCGAGACGTAGCCTCCCGAGCCGCCAAAGAAAGATGTGATGCGGGTTATGGCGTAGGCACTTCAAGGCAGGCTGTGTACCTGGATTATGCAGACGCTATCCAGCGCTATGGAAAAATCGAGGCCGGAAAGAAAAACCTCGCCAATGCCGATAAGGAAACTATCATCGCGCTGGGCAGGGAAGTGGTGAAAGAAAAATACGGTAATCTTTTCGACATGTATGAAAAGATCACCGGTGAAAATCCTTACGAGATACCCATGCGTATTTATCCTGCGGTGCATTACACCATGGGAGGACTTTGGGTGGACTACGAGCTGATGACCACCATTCCGGGCTTGTATGCACTGGGCGAATGTAATTTCTCCGACCATGGAGCGAACAGGCTGGGCGCTTCTGCACTGATGCAGGGACTGGCCGATGGATATTTTGTGATCCCTTACACTGTGGGTAATTATCTCGCAGACGATATCCGCACGCCTTCCATCCCTACCGATCATCCCGCATTCGAAGCCGCAGAGAACGAAGTGCGCAGCCGCATTGAAAGGCTGATGAACATCAAGGGAACCAAGACCGTGGAAAGCATGCACAAGCGGTTGGGAAAGATCATGTGGGATAAATGCGGCATGGCCCGGAACGCACAGGGACTCAGCGAAGCCATCGAAGAGATCAGGCAGCTGAGAAAAGAATTCTGGAGCGATATCAGGATACCTGGATCCATCAATGAATTCAATCCTGAGCTGGATAAAGCCAACCGGGTGGCGGATTTCATGGAACTGGGAGAGCTGATGTGCATGGATGCCTTGCACAGGGGTGAAAGCTGCGGCGGACATTTCCGCGAAGAGCATCAGACCGAAGAAGGAGAAGCACTGAGGCATGATGCAGAATTCATGTATGTGGCTGCCTGGGAATACAAGGCCGGTGATCAGTGGCAGCTGCACAAGGAAGAATTGAAGTACGAGCTGGTAAAACCAAGCCAGCGTTCGTACAAGTAATAGCGAATTCGAAGATCAGTTTTGGGAGCATCGCGATCATTACTGAATTGTCAAATTGTCAAATAGAATTGATATGGAGCATTATACTATGAGGCTCACGCTCAAAGTTTGGAGGCAGCAGAACAACAAGGCCGCAGGAAAGTTCGAAACCTATGAAGTGAGCGACATTTCATCGGAGATGTCCTTCCTTGAAATGTTCGACATCCTGAACGAAAAGCTGGTGCTGGAAGGCAAAGATCCGATCGCCTTTGATCACGATTGCCGTGAAGGTATCTGTGGTATGTGTTCTATGTACATAGACGGGCGTCCGCATGGTCCCTGGCATGCTACTACCACCTGCCAGCTGCACATGCGCGCCTTTAAAGATGGCGACACCATAGTAGTGGAACCCTGGCGCGCTAAAGGTTTTCCAGTGATCAAGGACCTGGTGACGGACCGAAATGCCTTTGACCGCATCGTACAGGCAGGTGGATTCATTTCCGTGAATACAGGTAATGCAGTGGATGGCAATGCCCTCCCTGTAGAAAAAGATAAGGCTGATGCTTCTTTTGCCGCGGCTTCCTGCATTGGTTGCGGAGCCTGCGTGGCTGCCTGCAAAAATGCCTCCGCATCGCTGTTCGTTTCCGCCAAGGTGGCCCATCTTGCCTTGCTGCCGCAGGGAAGACCCGAAGCGCAGAGCCGGGTGCTGAGCATGGTAGACCAGATGGACAAGGAAGGATTTGGCAGCTGCACATTCACAGGAGCCTGTGAAGCAGTATGCCCCAAGGAGATCTCCATCACCAATATCTCCAGGATGCACAAGGAGTACCTGTTCGCAGGACTTTCCTCTGAAAAATAGCCCACTTGCTTTAACAATAAAACCTGGGGTTTAGCGGTTAAAAATCAGCAACTTTACCTGCTGGAATGCCCCTGAAGCTATCATACCTCTTACTGTTGGTTTTCTGCCTGGCGCTGCAGGACCAGCTGCGGGCACAGTCTCCCTTGCCTTCCTCTAATTACAGGGCCCGGCAATTCCTTGTTACTGCGGATTCCACCCGCCTGGATTCATTCAGCATCATTCCCGGAAGCTTCCGGATCAATATTCCGGATTCGCAATACCGGCTGGATGCAGTGAATGCGCTCATTTATTGGAATGCAAGGCCCACGGATACGGTTTCCCTGGCCTACAGGGTATTTCCATTTAAACTAAGCAGCGTGGCGCAGCGGCTCAAATACGACTCCATTGTACGATATACAGCGCTTGCGCCATTTGAATTCAACAAGGAAGACGGCATTACCACCAAAGGCATCATTGATTTTGGCAACCTGGAATACAACGGCAGCTTCGGCCGGGGCATTTCATTCGGCAACAACCAGGACGCTGTAGTGAATTCGAATTTCCAGCTGCAGCTCAATGGCATGCTCCGCGACAGCATTGAGATCGCGGCCGCTATCACAGATAACAACCTTCCCATTCAGCCTGATGGCACTACCCAGGAACTGAACCAGTTCGACCAGGTCTACCTCCAGTTCAAAAAAAAGAACTGGGAACTGAATCTGGGCGACATTGATATCAGGCAGAAGGAACTGTACTTTCTCAATTTTTATAAACGCCTGGCAGGAGTATCCTTTCAAACAAGACAACAGTTGTCCGAAAATGTTTCGTCAACTACGCTGGTCAGTGGTTCCATTGCGAAAGGAAAGTTTGTGCGCAATGTGATCGACCGCACCACGCGCAACAACCTGGAGGGCAACCAGGGGCCTTACCGGCTGGAGGGAGCCCATAAAGAACTCTTCTTTATTGTGCTGGCAGGCACGGAAAGGGTCTTCCTCGACGGTGAGCTGCTGCAGCGGGGGGAAGACCAGGACTACATCATCAACTACAACACGGCGGAGATCACTTTCATGCCCAGGCGGATGATCACCAAGGATTCGCGGATACAGGTGGAGTTCGAGTATGCCGACAGAAACTTCCTGAATTCCAATCTTTACCTGATGCAGTCGCTCGACATCAATGACAAGCTCAAATTCCGCATCGGCGCTTTTCAGAACAACGACGCAAAAAATTCACAGATCAACCAAACGCTGGACCAGGACCAGAAGAACTTTCTCTTCCAGCTGGGCGACAGCATCAACCAGGCTTTTTACCCGGCTATCGTTATAGATTCTTTTTCCACAGACAGGGTTCTGTACGAAAAGGTCTACTTCACCACGCCTTTTGGAACCGATTCATTTTATCGCTATTCCACCGATCCCCTGCTGGCCCGGTATTCATTATCCTTTACCGACCTCGGACCGAGCAATGGCAATTATATTCCTGATTTTAATGGAGCCAATGGGAAGGTTTATAAATACGTATCACCGGTAAATGGAGTGAAGCAGGGGAGGTTCGAGCCCGTAATGAAGCTGGTGACGCCCAAGCGGCAGCAGGTGCTGAGCATGGCAGCGGATTATGCCTTCAATGCGGGCAATGTGATCAAAACAGAATTTGCCGTAAGCAAGTTCGATCCCAATACTTTTTCTTCAAAACACGCCTCGGACGACAGGGGAGTGGCAGCAAGGTTACAGTATAACAATCAGCTGGTGCTAAACAAAAACAGGCAGCTCCTGCTGCATTCCAGCGTGGATTATGAACATGTGCAAAGCCGGTTCCAGCCGGTGGAAAGACTGCGGTACGTGGAGTTTGCAAGGGAATGGGGACTGCCGCAAATTTTGGCGCCAGCTGACGAAAACATCTTTCGTTTCTCTACCCAGCTGAAGGCAAAGAATGCGCATGCATTGAACTACCAGTTCATGTCTTACAACCGCAGCGACAAATACGATGGCGCGCAGCAGATCGTGCAGCATACGCTGAACGATAAGGGATGGACCATCAACAACCAGCTGGCCTATACCCGGTTCAGCGGTCTGCATGATAAAGGCAGCTTTCTGCGACCGGTGGTGGATGTGAGCCGCCTTTTCAAAAAACTGTATGCTGTGAGGCTGGGTGCGCGGTACACGCTGGAGAGAAATGAAGTAAGGCACAAGCCCACGGACAGCATAACTACCAACAGCTTTTCCTTTGATACCTATTCTGCCTACCTGAAGTCCAATGAGGCGAAAAAGAATAAATACACGCTTACCTTCTTTACCCGTTCGGATAAATATCCCTTTCAGAAGGAGCTGCAGAGAGGCGACCGCAGCTACAACGTGAACCTGCAGGCGGAAATACTTAAAAGTTCGCGGCACCAGTTCATTCTCAACACTACCTGGAGGAGGCTGGAGGTTTACAATGAAAAAATTTCCAAACAAAAATCTGACAAGACCATCCTGGGAAGAGCCGAATACATGATCAACGAGTGGAAGGGTTTCATTACAGGAAATGTGTTGTATGACCTTGGAACAGGGCAGGAGCAGCGCCGGGATTTCACTTATGTGGAAGTGCCCGCCGGCCAGGGCGAATATGTGTGGATAGATTATAACAACGACAACATCCAGCAGCTGAATGAGTTTGAGATAGCGCAGTTCCGCGACCAGGCCAAGTATTACCGCATCTTCGTGGCCACCAACCAGTTTGTGAAGGCCTCGTACACTACGCTGAATTATAGCTTCACATTCAACCCAAGGGCGGTGCTGGATGCGCAAAAAGATAAAAAGCTGGCGGGCTTTCTTTCCCGCCTGAGCTGGCAAACTTCCATGCAGAAAACGAAGAAGTCCATTGCAGATGGTGAGTACGAGCTCAATCCCTTTAAGCATCATTTATCCGATACCGCCTTGATCACGCTGAATACTTCGTTCCTGAATACTTTGTCCTTCAATCGCTATTCAGGAAAGTGGGGACTCGATCTGGGCAACCTGCAGAACACAGGCAAGGCGCTGTTGACCTATGGCTATGAAAGCCGCAAGCTGGCGGACTGGTCGGCTAAGCTGAGATGGGTGCTTAGCCCATCCTTCACGCTCAACCTGGTGACCAGGCAGGGACGCAACGCGCTGTTTACACCCAATTTTGGCAACCGCAATTATGATCTCGACGTATTCAGCTCGGAGCCGCAGCTGGTCTTCATCAACCGGACCAAGTTCCGGGTGCAGAGCTCATATAAATACGAGCAAAAGCAAAACAGCGAGGAATATGGGGGAGAGCATTCCTATTCCAACGCGCTGATCTTTGAATCAAAGTACAATGTGCTGCAGAATAGTTCCCTTAGTGGCCGCTTCACCTTTAATCATATTCGCTACGATCATCCCACCAATACTACGGTGAGTTATATTATGCTGGATGCCTTGTTGCCGGGAAGCAACTATCTCTGGACCCTGGATTATACCAAGAGGCTGCTGAACAACGTGGAGCTGAATTTCATTTATGATGGAAGAAAGCCTGGCAGCGGGCGCACCATCCATACAGGCCGCGCCTCCGTGCGGGCTTTGTTCTAAGGAAACTGCCTTAGACGTTGAATCTGAAGTGCATCACGTCGCCATCCTTCACGATGTATTCCTTTCCCTCGATCCTTAAGCGGCCATTATCTCTTGCCGCTGCTTCAGAGCCGTATTTCACGAAGTCATCATAGCTGATCACCTCGGCCTTGATAAATCCTTTTTCAAAATCGGTGTGGATCACGCTGGCCGCCTGGGGGGCCTTCCATCCATGCTGTATAGTCCAGGCACGCACTTCCTGCACGCCGGCGGTGAAATAGGTGGCGAGGTTGAGCAAAGAGTAGGCGCTGCGGATCAGCCTGTCCAGTGCAGGTTCCTTCATTCCAAATTCCTGCATGAACATCTGCTTGTCCTCGTCGCCTTCCATTTCTGCTATCTGCGCTTCGATGCTGTTGTTCATCACGATCACCTGTGCGTTCTCCGCCTTCACCGCTTCCTTTAAAGTCTCAGAGTATTTATTGCCTGTGTGCATGGAGGGCTCGTCTACGTTTGCCACATATAGCACCGGCTTGCCCGTAAGCAGGAAGAGGTCGGCCACGGCGGCCTTGTCATTGGCATCCAGTCCAAGCGAGCGGATACTTTTGCCCTGTTCCAGGTGGGCCTTGCATTTCAGCAGCACATCCAGTTCTATTTTCATCTTCGGATCGGTGCGGGCCTGCTTTTCCACGCGGCTGATCTTCTTGTCCACGCTCTCCAGGTCTTTCAGCTGCAGCTCCGTTTCTATGATCTCTTTATCGCTCACAGGGTTGATGGCGCCTTCTTCACGCAGGATGTTCTCATCTTCAAAGCAGCGGATCACGTGGATGATAGCATCCACTTCCCGGATATTGCCCAGGAATTTGTTGCCTAATCCTTCGCCCTTGCTGGCGCCGCGCACCAGTCCTGCTATGTCCACAATTTCTATCTGCGTAGGAACCACCCGGTTGGGCTGCACCAGTTCTGCGAGTTTGGACAGCCGCTCATCGGGTACATCCACCAGGCCCACATTGGGATCGATGGTGCAAAAACGATAGTTGCTGGCCTGCGCCTTAGCGCTGTTGCTCACCGCGTTGAACAAGGTAGATTTACCTACGTTGGGAAGTCCTACTATACCTGCCTGTAAAGCCATGAAATATTTAAGGTTTAAGATTGTAGATTTTAGATTTATGTTGCAGCCACAGGTCAAAAAGTAAACAGTAAATGCCGACGCTTCGGTCGGCATCCCGACCAGCTTTGCTGCGTCGGGACAGTAAACCTCCCCCGGGGGTCGCAAAGATAGGATGGTGCCTGTCATATTGAGTGAAACCTTTAACTTCAAATTCTTAAAAGTTAGATATGGTGTTAAGCAGGATCTGGTCGGCTTTTATCATTATTGCGGTGCTTGTTGCCTGTTTTCGCATGATCGGGGGGGATGAAAAGATCTTCAACCGGATGGTGGTGGGTAAGTCCTCCGACAAATATGACAGCGTATTCTACGCCGGCGTGGGTTCCCCTTTAACCCAGGGACTTTCTCCCCGCTATGGCGATTTTCTGAAGGAATATGGCTATTACCGGGCTGATTCCCTGCATAGCCCCACGGTTATACTCACCGACAATACCGCCCACGATTCTGTCAGGTTGCTGGAAGCGGCCTATCCCGGTATCAAGACCTATACCTATGTGTCAGTGCAAAGGAGGCTGGAGAGGAAGGTGGATGGCATTATTGAGACCTCCAAGAACGCCGTGATCGATATCATCATACCCCTGATAGGCATCATGGCCCTTTTTATGGGCTTTTTAAGCATAGCGGAAAAGGCAGGAGGGGTCAGGCTACTTTCCAAGATCATTGCTCCTTTCTTTTCGCGCCTCTTTCCCGAGGTCCCCAAGGGCCACCCGGCTGTAGGGCATATGGTGATGAATTTCTCGGCCAATCTATTGAACCTGGATAACGCCGCGACGCCTTTTGGGCTCAAGGCCATGCAGAGCCTGCAGGAGCTGAATCCGAATAAAGACGTGGCTTCCAACGCCCAGGTGATGTTCCTGGCCCTGCATGCTTCCGGACTTACGCTCATACCCGTCACCATCATTGCTTACCGTTCAGGACTGGGCGCACAGGATCCTACGGACATTTTCATTCCCTGCATGATCGCCACCTTTGCCGCCACCATAGCGGCCATGTTCATTGTATCGTTCAAGCAAAAGATCAATGTATTTCACCCGGTGATCATTGGCTGGGTGGGAGGCATCTCCGCGCTTATCGCGCTGCTGGTGATGTTTGTTACCAGCCTCAGCTCTACGGAAGCCCAGCTTTTTTCCGGCAAGCTAAGTAATGGCATCATCCTGTCCATCTTTTTCCTGATCGTGCTGGGGGGACTCTATAAGAAAATTGACGTCTTCGATGCCTTCGTAGAAGGCGCTAAGGGCGGTTTCGATACGGCCATTCGCATCATCCCCTATATAGTGGGTATGCTGGCGGCCATCAGCCTGCTGCGCACCAGCGGCACTTTTGATGTGATCATCAATGGCGTGAAAACATTCTTTGCCGCCATGGGTGCGGATACCCGCTTCGTGGACGGTCTGCCCACTGCGTTGATCAAACCCCTGAGCGGCAGCGGCGCCCGGGGTATGATGCTGGACACGATGAAGACCTTCGGTGCGGATTCCTTTGCCGGCCGGCTGTCTTCCATCCTGCAGGGATCATCTGATACGACATTTTATGTAGTAGCCGTTTATTTTGGCTCGGTGGCCATCAGGAACACGCGCTACTCTGTTGGCGCTATGCTGTTGGCCGACCTGGTGGGGGTGCTGACTTCGATAGCGCTGGCTTACATGTTCTTTGGGTAAATGTGTACTATGTACACATTTGATTCTTCGACGGTATTCATGATTCACTTGCTTCACCCCGCACTTGCGGGGCTCGCAATGACTTCGCTTCGGAATGTTGCTAAGACTCACGATTCACGATTGACGACTCACGAACGCGGAGGTGGGCCATAGAAAAGGCTGCCCGAAGGCAGCCTTTTCTATCTACTCTAAAATAATTAATTGTTCATGTAATACATCAGGCTCCTTGCCTTGGTGCCTGTAGTGGCTGTGGTGAGTCCTTTATAGATCACCGTATACACCCTTGTGCTCGCGAAAGGAATACCATTGAAGCGGGTGAGCTCGTTGGTGGTGCCGCTTCTGCGTACGCTGAGGGTATCAGTACCTGCTGGTCCGTATTCAATAAAACCAGTAGCGGTGCCGATCTTCACATTGGTGAAAATGTTAGCCTTTCTCCTGAAAGAGTATACGTCTACGTTCTTTCCTACAGTGTCGCTGGTGACCGCGTGCACAAAGCGCACAGCGTAGTTACCGGGCACCGGCTGGTTGAAATTGTCGGTGAGCAGCATGGTCCTTGCTTCGTTAGTGCTCTTCAGGGAGTCTGTAACGATATAGGAATACTTCTGACCTGGCTCTATCAGTTTCTGGAAGGTGTGGATAGTAATGGAATCCGTCGTGTTTACACCTCCACGGGAGATCTTGAACCAATGCAGTCCGGAAGTGATACCCATATACCCTGTGTTTTGTGCAGGGAAGAGGCCGCTGAATGCAATCGCAGCAGAATTCACCTTCGCGCCGGACACAATAAAATTGAAAGCTTCAGGCTGACCGGTTACGGTGGTAAAATTAGGGGAAGCATGTACCACTTTTATCTGGGCATTTCCTTCGTTCGTCAACAGCTGCGCTGGTGCATCTTCCTGCAGTTCCTTATCGCAGCCTGCCAGGATGCCCGCGGCTACTACAGCCGCCAGGAACAGAATATTTGATCTTTTAAACATGAGATAGTTAGTTTTTGGATTAGTTAGTAGAGAACCAGATTGGTTTGGTGTGATAGTCGCCCACTGTGGCGCCAATCCTTTCCAGCTCATTCCTGTTCCAAACGTACTCCGAATTGAAACGGGGATAATAACGGTAAACCAACTTGCCATTGTTATCAGCGAACAGGTCTGTTGTTCCTGATGGTGGCATAAAGTCGGCATAGATCTGACCAGGCTGATCAGGGTCCGGATCTGTGTAATGATAGCGGCGCATATCTACCCAGGTTTCCAGTACACCAAAGCCAAATAAAGCTATATACTTCTGCAGCATAATGTGACGCAGCGTGAGTCCGGCCGGCGCCAGGGGCGTCACCGCGGGGTTGTTGAGGTAATTTTCCTTGTCCAGTGCAGTGATCTCCCAACCGGCAGGGATATTTACATTGAAGGTGGTGGTGAGCATGTCGAAGTGCAGGCTCATGCCATCCTTATATGCTTGATACGCAGTTGCCTTATCCCCTTTTTTGAAAGCAGCTTCAGCTTTCAGGAATTTCATTTCTGCCGCCGTCATGATAGGGAAGGGGGCGGAGTTGCGAAAGATGAAACGGATGTTGTTGTCATTGCTTGGCGCGGCATTGCTGGCCGTGATCTGGGGTATGCCCCAGAAGCTTTCAGGACGGTCGTTGGCCGCAAGCGCTGCCTGGCCTTTATTAGGTAAAACACCTCTGAAAGTGCCATTGGCATTGAGGCGGAGCAGGTAGATGGCCCTTGGGTCTTCCACCAGTGTGAAGGCTGTATCGTTGCGGCCGCTTACCAGGTCAGCAATGTAAGAACCCTGCCTGATGGCGGAAGGTGCTGTGCTACCGGTACCAGTCAGGTTTCCGCGGTAAGGACCGAAAAAATTATTGGTCGCACTCACCGTGTTCGCTTCAAACTTTACCATGGCATTGTCTGCGTTGGTGGTCATGGCGAGGTCTGCATAATAGATCACGGAGTCGGGCTTGTATGAAGTCTTGTTGCTGTAACGGTTATAGGTCCGCGCCAATATTCCGTACACGAATTTCTTCCACTTGTTAACATCGCCATTATAAAAATAGGCATCTCCTGCAGCGAGATTACCAGTGGCGTCTCCGGTTTTGTTCAGGTTTTCAAGAGCTTCAAAGCAAAGCTGCTTCACATAGTCATACACTTCGGGCTGCGTATCATACTTAAATGTGATCAGGTCGGTGTTGAAAGCTTCCTTAAGGATCACATCACCATAGATATCGGTGAGTGTCAACCAGCTCCAGGCAAAGATGGCCTTGCCTGCACCTACATAGTCCCATTTCTTTTCTTCAGTGGCCCACTGGATCAGCTTCATATTGTTCTGGCCGATGTCATAATAATGCATCCTCCAGGTTGACTGAGCTACGTCTGCAGCGTTGTTGGTGTAACCCATCTTGTCGAAGTTGCTGTTCGTAAGATAGAACTGCCAGTTCTGGATGTAGGCACCGAAATATCGGATGTCGTTCATGGTGCCGTGACCTGCGTAATTAGCTGCCATGGAGGAAATGATCTGCGGCAGCAGTTCTTCCGGTGGTACCCTTACAAAGGTGTTGGGGTTGGCGTAAGCCTCATCGATCCGCTTGGAGCAGGAGGGGGCCGATGCGATCACCAGTACTGCCAGCGTGAGTTTTATCAGTTTATGTGTCATGTTCAATTTTCTTTAAGAGTTAGAAGTTAGCTCTGAGTCCAATGTTAAGACTGATAGGAGTACCTACGTTACCGTAATCAAATCCAAATGCACCCACACCGCGCGTACCTGCAGTATTTCCGTTCACAGAAGGATCTGCACCGGTATAGTTGGTGATCAGGATCAGGTCGTTTCCGGTAATAAATGCGCTGAGCGACTTGAAATAACGCAAGCCCTTCAGCCTTGACTGCGGGAAAGTATAGTTAACGGTAAGGTCCCTCAATCTCATGGCATTGATGTCGCGCTCAACAAACTCCTCTTCCGGCATAGTGGTGAAGAAATCCTGGTTGTAGAAAGGAACAACGGCAATGGTGTTTTTTGTTGGATTCGGGCTGTTTTGCAGACCATCATTCAATACGCCTTCTACCACGCGTGGTGTCATCCTGTCTGACGTCCGCAGGCTTCTTCCAATGCGGGTGAGGTACATTTCGGTTGCGTTGAAAACATCGCCACCTACGCGCAGATCCCAAAGCATGCTGAAGCGAAGGTTCTTGTATGTTACGATGTTCAGGATACCCAATGTGAAATCCGGGTTTCTGTCTCCCAGCTTGATGAACTGTGCACTGGATGGCATTCCCAGGGGCAGGCCATTCGCGGCATTGATCAGGATATCGCCGTTGTTATTGCGCTGGTATCCCAGTCCGGTAATCGTAGTGGTAGGACCGCCTACCATCAAACCTGCCCTGGCATTACCATAGAGCCAGGTATCTGAAATATAGAACTCCGGAACATTGGCCGGAAGCTCAAGCACTTCGTTCCTCATCCTGTTGAAGTTGAGGCGGGTGCTCCACCTGGTAGACTTGGTCTGCACAGGCACGGCATCCAAAGCGATCTCGATACCCCTGTTCCTGTTGGCGCCTATGTTCAGTGTATTCAGAACGAATCCTGTTCCATAACTGGCGCGGAACAGCTCCACGATCAGGTCGGTGTTCTTTGTATTATAATAAGTGAAGTCTACGTTGAAGCGGTTGTTGAACATCCTCACTTCCGTACCATACTCATAAGTGCTTTGCTTTTCAGGACGAAGCAGTGGGTTGGCATTGGTGAAGCCGTAGTAGTACCCTCCACCGCTTCCGGTGTTGATGTTGAAAGTAGACTGGTTGGCATAAGGTGCGCTGGTACGTGCCGTGTTGGCCCTTGATCCGCGCAGCTTCACGTAATTCACCACCTTGCCCTTCATGGAAGGCACCAGGTCGGTCAGCATGATGCTCACGCTACCTGCCGGGTAGTTATACTGCCTGAATTCCTTAGGGAATACCGAGCTTTCTTCAAACCTGTGAGAGTAGGTGAGGAAGATAGCGCTGTTCCAGTTGATGGAAGCTTCGCCAAAATAGGCAGCCTGCCTGTAAAGGCTCTTGTTAGGATCATCGTTCTTGTTCCTTGTAGCATTGGAAAGCTTGGTCCTGATAGAGTTCGTCAGGTTGCTATCGGGGAAATCTCCGATCAGGTTCTCCCAGTCTTGCTGGCTGATCACCTGGCCGCCCTTCATCATCTGGCCGGCAAGGTTCACAGAGTCAATGATCTTGGTACCGGTGATGGCAAACATGGAGGTCTCATTTTCCTGCCACATATTACCTACCATCAGCCTGCCACCCCATTTGCCGATCTTATGACTGGCTGTAGCAGTGATCGTGTGGTTATAGCTTTTGAAGTTCCTGTAGAAGTTGTCCAGCTGGCCGCCGGTAGCCCTTCCCAGGTAAAAAGAGGTAGGATGCTTGATGATATAGCCATCCGTGCTGTACCGGTCACCACCGAAGCGACCATTGATGGAAAGGAAGGTAAGAGGCTTGTAATTGACACCCAGTGTTCCCTGTATCCTGTTGGTCACGTCGGAACTGCGGTTCCTGTGTACGTTAAAGAAAGGATTGTCGATCTCTGAATTAGGATTGGCCGCATAGATCGGCATTTTTGCCCCGTCTTCATTTTCCCAAACAGTCACGTCATTCTCAGCCGGCCAGGCCAAAAGGTTCAGCATATAGCCGGAAGCACCGCGAAGCGGCCTGTCGTTAGTGGTCCTAACAACAGTGATAGAAGGACTGATGTCAAGGTACTTGCCGATCTTGGTCGTATTGGAGATCCTGGCATTGTACCTGTTGTAGGCATTGGTAGGAACAGTTGCATTTTGGTTAAATACAGAACCGGAAAAACGGAAAGTCGAGTTCTTCTTGCCGTATTCGAGACTGAGGTTGTGCGTCTGCGCAAAACCAGTGCGGAAGAAAACCTTTCCCGGATCGTTATTGTACAGCTGCGTACCGCCGTCGAAGGCAGGGCCGAAATAGCTGAAAATGTTTTGTCCGATACCGTTAGTGCCGCCGTCGTACAGGGTCTGTGTTTGAGGATAGCGTGTCTGCTTGGAAAAGCGGAAGCTGTTGTCATAGGTAACAGACAATCTTCCGGTGTTGTTTCCTTTTTTAGTAGTGATCACGATCGCACCGGAGCTGGCCTGGCTACCGTAAAGCGCTGTGGCTTCCGGGCCTTTCAGCACGGTGATCGATTCGATATCGTTGGGATTGAGATCGGAAATGCGGCTACCGTAGTCGTTGCTGCGGTTCTCCTGGGCGGAAGCAAGTCCGAGTCCGGAGCCAGCTCCACCGCCACCGTGGTTTTCCGACATGGTCTGGTTGTCCATGATCACGCCGTCGATCACGAAAAGGGGTGAGTTATCGAGAGCAAGGGAGTTGAACCCGCGAAGAACGATCTGCTGGGAAGCACCCGCCATACCGCTGCTGGGGTTGATGGTGAGACCAGCTACCCTGCCCTGGAGGCCGGTAACGAAGTTCTCACGCTGGGTCTCTGCCAGCTCATTTCCACTTACTTTCTGAACAGAATATCCCAGTTCCTTGGGATTGCGCTTGATGTCCATGGCCACAGTTACTGTTTCCAGGGTGTTGTCACTCTGGCGCAGCTGCACATTATAAGACACGTTGTCGCCCACCCGGATATCAGAAGCCTCATAACCAACATAGGTAAATCTCAGGGTCTCGCCAGGCTGGGCTGCGATAGTATAAGTCCCCTGGGAATTGGTTTGAGTAGACCTGGTGGTACCTCTTACCGTTACTGTCACCCCTGAGAGGGGACCGTCCGCTCCCGATACAACGCCGGAGACGGTTCTTGGCTGTGCAAAACCGGTAGCGCTGGTCACAATAAGCAATGCAGCAACAAGCAGTCGTTTTAAAACATTCATAAACAGTATAATTTGAGGGATGAAATTAAATAAAAATTAACAGCTTGTACCCAAGCCGCTCAGCTTTTTTTGGAACGACAGGGATATGTGTAAAGACTGTTCACAACCTTGTATTGCTGCTTGGTGGTGGAAAAGTTGGTAAACTGGAAATTATTCCATCAACTCATACTTGCTCTTGGGCCTTTTCTCATTCAGCCAGATGAAGCCAGGCAGCCTCATTTCTGATGGAGGTTTTTGGGAGATGGGCCAGAGCGTGCCCTTCACAGCACTGCGGAAAACCACTTTCTTCAGGTCGCCGTCGCTGAAATACACATCCATGATATCGCTCTTGGTTTGGTTCACACCCGTGTAGGCGCTGTCGTCGTCCTGCACGAAGTAGATGGACTCTGCCAGGCCATTAGCCCTTACCGAATCCAGCCGGCCTTCTGTGAAATAGGCATCCATGCGGCTGCTCTTTACCTGGTTGTAGACCGATGGCTCCACCTCGTTCACCATGAAGCTGTTCTCAAAGACCCTGATCCGCTCGGCCTTCTTTTTCCTGGTGTAGAGATAGATGGTGTCGCCGGTGATCTGGCTCTTGTTGCTCCAAACCACGGGTGACTGGAAGAGGCGGAAGGTGGAATCCTTGAAAGAGTAGAAGAGGCTGTCGCTCACCGATTGGACCGAATCGGAAAAGATGCGGACATTCCTGAATGCCTCGAAATACCGGTCGGTGCTGTCCTTTGTGGTCTTTTTTGGCAGTGGCTTCGCCAGGGCCGACGTATCCTGGCTCTTCACCAGGTCGGATAGTTTAGCCGAAAAAAGGGTATCGGCCGTGATGAAAATCGAATCTTCCTGCTGCTTTATGATCATCAAAGGTTTCTTCGTGGCCAGGTAGGCCCCGGTTTTTTTGTTGGCAAAGATCTGGTGGGCCAGGATGTTGACGCCCTGGGCCGTATCAATCAGCACGCCATTGCCTTCGATCTGCACGATGCCAGCAGACTCGTCGTTGGCGATGCGGTCGCCCGTGATACGGAGGGAGCCATCTTCAATGGTGGTGCGCTGCGTAAATTGAGCATACCTGTTCTTCAGGTCGTAATAGCCTTCCGAAGTATAGATCTTCCTGTTGGCGCTGTCGCGGATGTAAGTGCGCGAGATCAGCCTGGCTACCTGGGATTCGGTATTATAGATCATGGAATCGGTAGACAGGTAGTAAGCCGGATCTTTTAGTTCCACCTTGTTCTTGAAAAATACATCATGGATATCGGCGTAGTACACGCCCTCGCGGCTGGTGAGCACCGACTTGCCATTGACCACGCGGCCGCCATTCTTATAAGTACCAATGCGTGTGGCTAAGTCGTATTCCAATTCGTTGGTAGTAAGTGTGCCATGGCCATCTGTCAACCGCACGTTACCCTTCAGGTAGGCAAACCGCGGCGTGATGAGATAACGGAGGTAGTTGGCATATACGTGCGCGGTATCGCTGTCGTTGATGTGTACGCGGCCAAATGCTTCAAAGACCTTCGTAGCGGAATTCACCACGCAACTGTCAGTATAAAAAAGTGTAGTGCCTTGCCTGATGCGCACGTTACCGGCCAGGATCTGCAGCTCGGTGCCATCTGCCAGCTTTTGAAAACGGAGACGCTGCACACCCGGGAGGATCTCTATGGGATTTGTTGTGTCGGTACTGGAAGATCCGCCCGCAGTCATTGGCCCCGTTTGTGCATGCACGTGAAAAGCGCAGCCAATAAAAAGCAGGATGATAATATAGTAGCGGATCATTTTTTTGCTATCGGGGAACGGTGTCCTTTATAGCAGGCGAAGTTATAGGGTCGGGCTTCCCTTTGCCGCCAAACACGGAAATATTAACGTAGCGTTTTGGATGAATGCGAACATCATCGAGCAGGATCTCCAGGCTCAGTGCGGTCTTATTCAGCTGTTCGTACAATTTCCTGTCATTCATCAATGCGCCCAGTGTTCCGTCATTGCTGTTGATCTTGTCGATGCTGCCTCTTAATCCACCGGCTGCGGATTTCAATTCCCCGATAGTACCCTCCAGGGCCACCACCGCTTCCTTGATCCTTGCATTAGCAAGATTGCCGGTGGCCACTTCCACATTCCTTATAGAAGACGATATCGCATCATTATTCCTGGCGAGATTGGCGGAAACAGAATTCATATTGTTCAGCGACTGGGCTAGCGCACCGGTTTGTGAATTCAGCAGTTCCTGCAGGTGGCCCGATGTGATCGTGAGCCTCGCTATCAGCATCTGCAGGTTGTTGTTGGTGCGGGGGTCGAGGATGGAATTGATATTGCCTATGGCCATCTTCAGGGAGTCGAGGGTCTCATTTACTCTCTGCATGGTAGGCTTCATCTGGGTCTTCAGGTCCTCGATCACGCCGGAGTCCAGCCTGGTAGTAAGTGTATCGCCGATCTCATGGTAGGCGGTGGATTCACTTTTCTGAATGGTGATATAAGAAGCGCCGATACCGATCATGGCTCCATCGATAAAGGCCACGGAACCTTCCGGGATCATGATGTCGCGGCTCATGTGCATTTCTACCAGGATGCCGTTCACTTCCTTGTCGGTAGGAGCCAGGGAATATACTTTTCCAACAGGCAATCCATTGATCCTCACTTCATTAGAGACTTGCAGTCCCCCCAGGTTGCGGAAAACCGCGTAATAGGACGGCTGCTTGGAGAAGACCGAGCTGTTCTTGAGAAAATTAAAACCTATGATTAGGGAGAGGATAGCCGCCACAGCGAGTAATCCTACTTTAGCTTCATTACTGATCTTCATGCTTGTTTTTTATCAGGGGGCTGATCGGGCTCTAAAATAGCAACAATTTTTTGATACGGTATTCCCGGAGGGAACAGCCGCCTGAAATGGTCAAAAAATTATACCAGCGATCATTTGCCCATTTTCCGCTTTTCTTCCTGCTCGATCATTTGAAGGAATTGCCGCGTATCCGTGGTCTTTTGTGCATTAGTTGTATGGGAGGAACTGTTACCAAACTTATTCAACCAGGCAATATATTGATTCAGGGCTCCGCTCACACAGCCGGCGATCTCGTTTTGTCCTTTTTCGCTATTGAGATAGTCTTCCTCAGCCCGGTTGGTGATATAACCGGTTTCCACCAGCACGCTGGGCATAGCGGTGGCCTGCAGCACCCAGATACCTACTTGTCTTTGCTTTTGTCCACGGCTTACCCTGCCCACCCGCTCAAATTGCTCTTCCACCATCCCGGCCAGCACCGCGCTTCTTTTGAAGAATTGCTTGGTCTTTAACAGGGAAAGGGCGATGAACTCGGGTGAGTTGGGATCGATGTCGCCATAATTCTCCTTATAGTTCTCCTCGGTGAGCATAGGTGCGTTCTCACGCAGGGCCACTTCCTTGTCTTCGTTCTTATGGGCGCCCCAGATATAGGTCTCTGTGCCTTTCGCCGGGTTGGGCGTGGTGTAATACCTGTATTGAGGCACTTTCTTCGTTACCTTTTTTCTTTTCTTACCCTTGCCTACATAGCTCACCTGGGTCTTGTATCCTGTCAGTGTCTTATGTTGTACCGGCGGTGCGGCATTCACGTGGATGGAAAGAAATAATTCGCCTTTATTATGGTTCGCAATGTCTGCTCTCTTGTGCAGGTGAACAAAATCGTCCGTGCTCCTGGTGCGGATCACCTGTACGCCGGGATGCTCTTTCCTGATGAGCTCGGCCAGCTTGGTCTCAATGGCCAGGCAGATATCCTTCTCGGTGGAGTATTGTCCGCGGGCGCCTACGTCATGGCCGCCATGGCCTGCATCAATGATGATGGTGCGCAAAGGTTGCCTTGCTTTCTTCTCGCTGAATGAAGAGAGGGTAGTGATGGCTGCGAAAACGGCAAGCAGTAACAGGATCTTTTTATGCATATCGGATATTTAACCGGACAGCCGGGAACAAACTAATGCAAATTTCCTATTTTATCTTTCTAATGATGTTGTAGAAATGCGAAAGATTGCGCCCGAAGGGCACAATCTAGTTGACCAGTTGACTGGTTGACCGGTTGATCAGGATCTGGCTGCATTTGAGCTGCTTGCCCCTTACGAGGCCTGAAGCTGTCCCTTTTCGCCTTCTCCAGATACTCGTTGTGGCGGATCTCCGTGTGTCACTAGTTAACAAGTTAACAAGTCAACTAGTCAACCATTCCACAATTCACCTCCCCACCGGCAGTGCCTTCGGATCCTGCGTAACATACTGCTTCAGTGCAGTAACGATATTGGTCGTGATCTCCGCCTGTCCTTCCTCGCTCATCATGTACTCTTCTTCTTCCTTGTTGGAAATAAAGCCGGTTTCTACCAGTATGCTGGGCATACCCGTGGCGTGCAGTACCCAGATGCCCTTGTCATTTCTTTGCTTCACACCCCTGTTGGGCCTGCCGGAGGTGGCAAATTCCTTTTGTACCAGCTCCGCAAGTCTTAGGCTGTTCACAAAATATTTCTTGGTATAGATCAGCTTGAGCGCGTTGATAGCAGGATCATCAACAGGGATCTCCACGCCCTCATCATCACCTTCGGATTCAAACTCGCCGATCACCATCTGCGTTTTGTGTTCGTTTTCTTTGGCAGTCCAGATGTAGGTCTCTGTGCCCTTCACATGATTGTGCACGTAAACGGTTTCGTAAACCGGCACTTTCTTCACCACCTTTTTCTTTTTACTGCCCTTACCCGTATAGGTTACCCTGTCTACATAGTGCGACACGCGGCTTTCGTTCCAGCCCCCAGGTTTTTTTCCTGCGGAATTACAATGGATGCTGATGAAGAGGTCTGCAGAAGACTGGTTCGCAAAATCAGCCCGGTAACGCAGTCCGGCATTTTTATCGGGCATGTTGCCAGGAATAATATCAGTGGTTCTTGTATATAACACTTTCACGCCTGGGATCTCTTTCTGGATGCGCTCCCCCAGCTTCAGGCTGATCTCGAGGCAGATCTGGGCTTCCGTCGCCATCAGTCCCGATGCGCCTGGATCTTTGCCCCCATGACCGGGGTCGATAATGATGGTGCGGACGGGAGGCAGCTTTTTATAGTCGGTGAAAGAGGTGAGTGGCAGGATGGCCATGCAGGAAAACGCAAGCAGGATCGATTTCAGCATAGTGGGATTTTACAGTTTGTTTTGATAATCTTCACAAATCGTTTAAGGTGATATCACCTATTTTTGTTCACACTCCTTATGATGGGCATGCACAAATCTAATTCAAAGTCAGCCGTTGGTGCACTGCTTATTCTTTTCTTTCTCACATCAACAACGTATTCTGCACTGGCAAACAGTGTGTCGGTTTTTCAAATTAGCGCTAATTTAACAAAGGATACCATTCCTGCAAAGGATACGCTGCCAAAAAGAGGATTCATTCGCAACAACCAGGCAGCACCTGCAGGCATACAGGATGTGAATGCCAGGGACACTACGGTGCCGCAGGTAGATACATTCAATCTCAAGCTCTCCAAAGACACATTGAGCGGTCCGGTGGACTATGAGGCAGAGGACAGCGTGGTTGTGTTGATAGACGAGAAGAAGATCATCCTTTACGGCAAGACCACCACCAAATACGAGGATGTTACTCTCCGTGCGCCCAAAGTAGAGATCGATCAGCGTACAAGCGTGGTGACCGCATTCAATGAAAAGGATTCGGCCGGTAAGGTGCTCGCGAGGGCCAGGTTCGAGCAAGGAGCCAACCAGTTTGAAAGTGATACGATCCAATTCAACTTCAAGACACAGAAAGGCATTACGCGCAATACTATCACGCAGCAGGACGAGTTTTTCATCCATGGCGAGGTGATCAAAAAAGTAAGTCCCACTACGGTCTTTATCAAAGAAGGCCGGTTCACCACCTGTAACCTCGATGAGCCTCACTTTCATTTTAGTTCAAAGAGGATGAAAGTGGTGAACAATAAGGTGGCGGTCACAGGATACGTGCAGCTGGAGTTCGAGGACGTGCCCATTCCCAAGCCTATCGGACTTCCTTTCGGCATTTTCCCGCTGGAACGTGGCAGGCACTCTGGCATGATGGCACCCACTTTTACAACCAATGAGGAATATGGACTTGGATTGGAAGGCCTGGGCTATTACAAAGTGTTCTCGGAATACCTTGACGTGTTGTTGCAGGGCAATATTTATTCCTATGGCGGATGGTCGGTCATGGCCATGCCAACTTACCGGAAGCGCTACCGTTACCAGGGCGGCTTCCGACTCTCTGTGCAGAGTACGAAAATGCTGGGCCAATCACCTGAATTTGAGAAATCCAGACAGTTCAACATTGGCTGGACGCACACCATGGACCAGCGTGCCAGGCCGGGCGTGAACTTCTCTGCTACAGTCAATGCAGGATCCACGCAATACAATAAATACGTAGCCAACGATCCCAACCTGAACTTTCAAAACCAGCTCTATTCTTCCATCTCCTATTCCAAGACCTGGAAGGACAGGCCATTCAATTTAACGCTCAACGCCAACCATAACCAGAACAGCCAGACCAGGCTGGTGAACGTGACGCTGCCCGACGCTAGCTTCACTATGAACACCATTTACCCACTCAGTCCCAAAGAATCCATCGGTACGCCCAAATGGTATGAAAAGCTGGGACTGGGCTACCGCGGCAGCTTCCGCAACCAGCTTTATTTCTACGATTCTGCATTCACGCCGAGAAGGGTGCTGGATACGCTGCAGTGGGGAGCCATCCACAGTGTGCCGATCTCCTTATCGCTGCCACCGCTGGGACCTTTGATGGTGTCTCCCAACATTTCCTTCGAGGAACAGTGGATCATGCAAAAGGTGTACAGGACATGGAATGCTTCGCTGAATAAATTAGACACTACATCCGACAAAGGCTTTTTTACTACCCGGAACATTTCGATGGGTATAAGCTTTAATACAGCCTTGTTCGGCACCTTGCAGTTCAGGAATGCAAAGGTGGCTGCGATCCGGCACGTGATGCGGCCTAGTTTCAGCATGAACTACAGTCCGAACCTGCAGAAGAAAAATTACTACCGGACGCAGGTGAATACCAGCGGAAGGGTTGAAGAATTCTCTATGTTCACCAATGGCGGCTATTCCAACAGGGAGTTTGGTGGAATAGGCTTTGGTCTCGATAACAACCTGGAGATGAAAACCAGGACCAAAGGTGACAGCACGGTGGAAATGAAAAAGCTGAGGCTGATCGATGGCTTTGGCTTCAACAGTAGTTATAATTTCCTGCAGGATTCCTTGAAGCTGGGAGATTTTAGTCTTTACCTGCGCAGCACCTTGTTTGAAAAGCTGAACATCACTGCCAATGCCCGCCTCACGCCCTACCAGACCGATGCCATCGGGCAGCCGATCAACCAATTTTTGCTGGACAGCGGCAGGCTGGGAAGGATCACTGACGCCAGCCTTTCTATGTCTACCCAGTTCACCAGCAAGCCAAGGGATCCTTCCAAGCCACCGGTAACATCCAGGCCCACTCAGATCGATCCTACGCTCATGGCCGGCGGTGATCAGCAGATGATGATGGAGTACATGCGCAGGAACCCGGGTGAGTTTGTGGACTTCAATATTCCCTGGGATATAGGGCTCGACTTTCACCTGAGCTACACTACACAAAGGAGAACAGACCTTTCAGGTTACGATAAGACCCTGAATTCGAGCCTTACCTTCAGGAACAGCTTCAGTCTCACGCCCAAATGGAATTTCAGCACCAACGGATATTTTAATTTCGATGAGAAGAAGCTGGAGCAGTTCACCATGTCGATCAACCGCGACCTGCACTGCTGGCAAATGGGGATCAATGTAACGCCGATTGGCCGTTACAGTTATTTCAGCATTACCATCAATCCTAAGTCCAGCATGCTGCAGGACCTGAAGGTGAATAGGACAAGGAGTTTTTCTAATTTCTAGCTAGTGAGTTGTCAGTGGTGAGTAGTGAGTCGTGTAGAACCACCCCAGTCAACAAGTCAACCTGTCAACCAGTCAACTTCTCCCTGGCTACGTAATACTCCTTCATGATCCCGTAGACCTCCTCCTTCAATTCCTGGATTGTTTTACCAGCAGGGCTCACTTCCGGCAGGAAATGCATCTCCACTTTGTGCGGCCAGAAGTAAAAAGTTTTCGTGGGCGGCATCACGATATGGGTGTTGAACAGCAAGCTGGGAATGATGGGTGTTTGTGTATCCACCGCCAGGCGGAAGGCGCCGTCGTGGAATTTCTGCAGTGGCTCGCTGGTTTTATTTCTTGTTCCCTCCGGGTAGATGCTCATATGAAGGCCCATGGCGAGTACTTCCTTCATGCGGTTGTAGCTTTCTCTCCGGCTGGCTTCACTTTTTCTGTCAACGAGTACACTGCCCAGGCGGTACACAATACCAAACAAAGGCACTTTGGTCATTTCGATCTTGGCTATGGTTTTGTTGGGCGCGGGAATACCAGGACAGGAAAGGGGAGGATCGAGCAGCGAACGGTGGTTGCATACATTGATGTAGACCTGTCCTTTGCGGAAATGCTCAAAGCCTTTGAACACGCGCGGGGTGAAGCTGAGCGCAAAAAAAACATCCATCCACCTTTGGTAAACGCCATGAAAAAGAAAGGAGCGGCGCGGTTCTTCTTTGTGCCGGATGAACAGGGCGATCAGTACCACGATCAGCAGGGTAAGCGTAAAGATGATGATGGCCCATAAAGCAAATATCCTGGCAAGAAAGTTTTTCAGCATGTACTTATTTATATAGCCCAGTCAACCGGGTGAATGCCATGTTTCATAAGGTAATGGTTGGCCCTTGAAAAATGCCGGCAGCCAAAGAAACCATTTTTTGCCGAAAGGGGAGAAGGGTGGGCGGCGGTGAGCACCAGGTGTTTGGCCGCGGGGATGAGCTCTTTTTTTTGCTGGGCGTACTTGCCCCAGAGCATGAAGACCAGGTTCTGCCTGGATTCCGCGAGCTTTTTGATCACCGCGTCGGTGAAGATGGTCCACCCGATCTTGGAATGGCTCAATGGATCATGTGCCCGCACGGTGAGCGCGGCATTGAGCAGGAATACGCCCTGCTGCGCCCATTTTTCCAGGTTGCCATGCGAGGGAGGCGGCATGCCTGTGTCTTCCTGTAGTTCTTTAAAAATATTCACCAGGGAGGGCGGCGGCATGATGCCTTTCTGCACGCTGAAGCTCAGGCCATGGGCCTGGTGCGGTCCATGATAAGGGTCCTGTCCCAGGATCACGATCTTCACCTCGTGAAAAGGCGTGCTGTTAAAGGCCTGGAAGATATGCGAGCCGGCGGGGTAGATGGTGACGCCCTGTTTTTTTTCGGTTTTGAGATGGTGAACGATCTGTTTGAAATAGGGCTGCTTGAATTCTCCTTTCAGCGCTTCCTTCCATGATTTTTCGATCTTCACCTCCATGCGGCGAATTTAGGGGAGTTTGGTAGTTGACAAGTTGACAATGTTGACGGAGTTGACAAAGGAAATATACTTCGCTCTGCATTACTGGGCCTGAAGGGAGGTATGATTGAGCTCTTGAAATAGCCCTTTCTTTATTATCTTTGCCGCCCCCGGTCCGGTAGCTCTCCCGATAGTTATCGGGATGGATAGAGCATCCCGCCTGGCGGGAAGGTCATTGGTTCGAATAGTTTTTTTTAAATATTGGTCCGGTAGCTCAGTTGGATAGAGCAACTGCCTTCTAAGCAGTAGGTCATTGGTTCGAATCCAATCCGGATCACAAGCGCCCTCCGCAAAGCGGAGGGTTTTTTATTTGCTGCATGCCCATATTTACTCCTCCCTTCTTAATTTTATCCCATGTCCAAACTGGAAATATCAAGAGACCGCCGGTTCATAGACCTCGACCTTCCACACTTCGACAAGCAAAGGTTTTCAGTCTATATCATCGACTTTCAATGGCATTACCTTTTCGTGAATGAATTTGTCCGTGAAAACCTGGGTGAGAAAGCAGATACGCTGAAAGGAAAGAATATGTGGACTGCCTTTCCTGAACTGGCTGAAGACCTTTCGTTCACACAGATGAAAACCGACGTTGAAAATGGGAAGACCATTAATTTCATCACCACTTCACCGCTTACCAACAAACGCCTGAATATTACAGGATACGGATTGAAGGATTGCTATTTGTTCTATGCCTCCATTCTTCCGAATAAGGACGACCTGTTGAACGAACTGCGGCAGACTTTGACCCGTGCCAAATGATCAGGCGCTGAACCGGAAACTTTCCAGGAAATCTTCCTGCAGCTTCATGGGCGCTTCATTGATGTTCTTCACATAAAGAACCGTCATCACTTCGTTATTGATCCAGCTCTGGATCTTCCAGTCGGCACCATTGCGGTCCTGCGCATATTCGGAAAACCCTATAGCTGTCGGCGACTGCGGATGCCAGTAATTCCATTCCGCTCCGGTGGCGTGGGCTATACCAAATGAAGGGTGCAGGTTCTCCGTGAATTCGGAAAGGAGAGACTTCCATTCGGAAGCCGGTTTCCCGCCGCGGAATTTGATCATGACTATTCCGTACACCGCCCCATTCATGGCTGTTTCACTAAAATACATGTGGTCGCCGCTGGCGGTTTCTGAAACATGAAATCCTTTGTGATTGGGCATCCTCAGGCTGCAACCCGTGGCAGCAATAGGCGTCTGGCGAAGCCTTCTTGGTCTTATGGTGGCCATGAGGGTGGTGGCTACCAGCAGTATAAGATTTTCCATAGAGATACGTGGTTCCAACTCTAATTTAAAGGGTTATTTTCGAACCCTGATGAAGCAGGATAGTTTTTTCTACGGAACCGACAAATTGACCGTTCAAACAGCCATAAAACTGGCCGCCGGCACCCTCTGTGGTGCGCTTTCGGCTCCCGTTCAAAAACGGGTCATTCAAAGCCAGGAAAACATCCGCCAGATGGCGGAAGAGGGCAAAACGGTCTATGGCGTTACGACAGGCTTTGGCATACTCGCCAATAAAAAGATCAGTGAAGAAGACGCAGCCACGTTGCAATATAAAATCCTTCAAAGCCATAGCGTGGGCGTGGGCCAGCCTGTGCCACGCGATATCGCAAGGCTGATGCTGATCACCAAGGTGCATGCTTTGTGCCAGGGATACTCGGGCGTGCAGCTCTCTACCATCGAACGCATACTCTGGCATATAGAAAATGATATAACGCCCGTGGTGCCGGAGAAAGGAAGTGTAGGCGCCTCTGGAGATCTTGCACCATTGGCTCATCTCTTTCTTCCATTGATAGGCCTGGGTGAAGTGTACATGCCAGACGAAGTGAATGGCTATGTGCGTGTGAAGACGGCGGTGGCACTGGAAAAATATCAGCTGCAGCCCATAGCCCTGGGTCCCAAAGAAGGTCTGGCGCTGATCAACGGTACGCAGTTCATACTCGCATTTGCGATCAAGGCGGTACACCGCATGCATAACTGTCTCGAAGCTGCCGATATCATAGGCGCCATGAGCCTGGAGGCCCTGCAGGGTACGCGGGCTCCTTTCGATGAGAGGCTGCACCAGCTCCGCGCTTTCCGGGGGAATCAGCTGGTGGCGAAGCGGCTTTGCAAATTATTGGACAAGTCCGAGATCATGGGAAGCCATGCGGACTGCGACAGGGTGCAGGATCCATATTCACTTCGTTGCATGCCCCAGGTGCATGGCGCCTCGCGCAATGCCTGGCTGCATTTGAAAGAGCTAACCGAGATCGAAGCCAATTCTGTCACCGACAATCCTGTGATCTTTGGTAAGGACGATGTGATCAGTGGTGGCAATTTTCATGGTCAGCCCCTGGCCCTGCCGCTCGACTATGCCTGTTTTGCGGCGGCCGAGATCGGCAACATCTCCGACAGGCGCTGCTACTTACTATTGGAAGGCAAATGGGGACTGCCCATGCTGCTGATGAAAGACGTGGGATTGAACAGCGGCTTCATGATCCCGCAGTATACCACAGCAGCCCTGGTCACGGAAAATAAAACGCTTTGCTTCCCGGCCAGCGCAGACAGCATTCCTACTTCGCTGGGACAGGAAGATCACGTGAGCATGGGCAGCATCAGCGGGAGGAAACTCGATAAAGTAATTGACAATCTTGAGTTCATACTGGCTATTGAATTGATGACGGCCTGCCAGGCTATAGAATTCAGAAGGCCTTTGAAAAGCAGCGGACTGCTGGAATCAGCTCATGACTATGTCCGGCGCTTTGCGGATTTTGCGGAAGAAGACAGGATCTTTGCAGACGACATCAATGCCATCCACCGCATCATTCATGATGGTAGTTTCGTGGGGGCTGTCAGCGATGATAGCTTAAACGAGGGGTTCGAGGAGTTTCTGCACTAGCCTTAGGTGTCGCTTTTCAGTCTTGCTTCAAGCATTCGTTTTTTGTTAGTTGCGGATTACGCGAAGTCCGAAGCTTCGGACCACAAAGAAATCACTAAGTTGCGCGAAGAGTCTCCGTGAACCTTCGTTAGCCTTAGTGAAAATTCGTGTAATTCGGGTGCCCAAACTATGAGAAATGCCGGCACTATTGGGGAAAGCCGTGCCGAATTCTCCCTTACCTTTATCTCCCTTTAATAGCTATGCTTACAACTACAAAAACAGGCTACGACCCGGTTAAATACAAGACACCCACAGGAACTCAATTGAGTTGCAAAGGCTGGATACAGGAAGCGGCTTTGCGCATGCTCCTCAACAACCTGGATCCACAGGTAGCCGAAAGACCCGATGACCTCATAGTATACGGCGGCAGGGGCAAGGCAGCCCGGAATTTTGAAGCCCTCGATAACATCATAGCTTCTCTTCGATCGCTGGAGAATGATGAATCGCTGCTGATCCAGAGCGGTAAGCCGGTAGGCATCATGAAGACCCACAAGGATGCGCCGCGCGTGCTCATCTCCAACTCCCAGCTCGTGCCCAACTGGGCCAACTGGAAGCATTTCGAGGAGCTGGAGAAAAAAGGACTTATGATGTATGGGCAGATGACGGCAGGCAGCTGGATCTATATCGGCTCACAGGGGATCGTGCAGGGCACCTATGAAACCTATGCTGCTATTGCCGACAAGCACTTCAACGGATCGCTGCAGGGAACGCTCAACGTCACAGCTGGCCTGGGTGGCATGGGTGGCGCACAGCCTTTGGCCATCACCATGAACGGGGGTGTTTGTCTTGCTGCAGAAGTAGAAAAATGGAGGGTAGAAAAAAGACTGGAGACCCGCTACTGCGATCTGATGATTGAAAATATTGACGAGGCCATTGACCGCGCGCTGGAAGCAAGGAAAAAGGGAGAGGCTTTGTCGATCGGCGTCGTATGCAACGCGGTTCATTTGCTGGAAAGACTGGTGGAGAGAAATATTGTGCCCGATACGCTCACCGATCAAACCTCGGCACACGATCCGCTCATTGGCTACTGGCCGCACCAGGTAAGCTACGAACAGGCGAAAATATTGAGAGAGGAAAATCCTTCCCAATACCTGGAGTATGCATACGAAAGCATGTTCAGGCACGTGGATCTCATGCTGCAGCTGATGGACAAAGGAGCTATCACTTTTGATTATGGCAACAATATCCGCGCAAGAGCACAGGAGCATCTGGAAAAGCATCCCCACTCAGCTGGCCGCGCTCCGCTCGCCATGACGAATAACCATTCACCGTTTGACTTTCCGGGTTTCGTGCCCGCATACATCCGTCCATTGTTTTGCGAAGGCAAGGGTCCCTTCCGCTGGGCCGCGCTCAGTGGTGATCCGCAGGATATTGCCGTGACCGACCAGGTGATCGGGGATCTGTTCCCACACAACAAATCACTTCACCGCTGGCTGAAGCTGGCCAAAGAAAAGATCGCCTTCCAGGGACTGCCCGCCAGGATCTGCTGGCTGGGACAGGGAGAAAGGGAAAAAGCAGGACTGGCCTTTAACGAGCTGGTAAGAACAGGAAAACTAAAGGCGCCCATCGTCATCGGCCGCGACCATTTGGATACAGGCTCTGTTGCTTCTCCCAACCGGGAAACAGAAGGCATGCTGGATGGCAGCGATGCGGTAGCGGACTGGCCCATATTGAATGCATTGATGAATACAGCCGGCGGTGCAAGCTGGGTGAGCCTGCACCATGGGGGAGGAGTAGGGATGGGCTACAGCATTCATGCAGGCATGGTGATCGTAGCGGATGGAACCAAAGAGGCGGAAGAAAGACTGAAAAGAGTGTTGCGCAACGATCCGGGCATTGGTGTGATCCGCCATGCCGATGCGGGGTATGAAACAGCGAAGAAGGTAGCGGAGGAACATGGGCTCTCGCTTGAGCAAAGACTCAAAAAATAGTTAGACCCGATGGGAACCACGAAGGCACTACGACACAAAGCGGCACAAGGAAAATATTCTGCGAGATCCGCGGGCTGTTTTCATCTGCGAGATCAGCGGGAAAGGCTGTTGCGGGTCTATGAATTGAGGACTGTAAACAACTAGTATGAGAAAACTCACGTTACTGATTGTTGTGTATTTAGTACACATTGGAGGAAATGCACAAACCAGCCGCGCCATGAGCGAGGCCGACAAGAAGATCATGCAGGCGAAGATCCTGGAAGCCACCGCCCATGCGTGGAAAGGATATACCCAGTATGCATGGGGCATGGACGACCTGCAGCCGCTCACAAAGAATGGCAAGAACTGGTACAGCCAGTCGCTGCTGATGACACCCATCGATTCCTACGATACCTTCATCATGCTCGGCCTCACCAAAGAAGCCAATGAGGCGAAGAAACTGATATTCGATAGTCTTCATTTGGATGCTGACATGGAAGTGCAGGTCTTCGAGATCACCATCAGGCTGCTGGGCGGACTGATCGCGGCCTACGAGCTGGACGGCGACAAGCAATTCCTTGACCTCGCCACCGACCTTGCTGACAGGTTACTTCCCTGCTTCAACAGTCCTACGGGTATGCCTTACCGTTATGTGAACCTGCGCACTGGCCATGCCCGCGATTCCATCAACAATCCCGCCGAGATCGGCACGCTGATGCTGGAATTCGGTCAGTTAAGCAGGATCACCGGCGACAAAAAATATTACGACAAGGCCAAAAAGGCCATCATGGCCGTGTACAACAAGAGAAGCAAGATCGGCCTGGTGGGATTACAGATCAATATCACCGACGGTAGCTGGACCAATAAGGAAAGCGCCATCGGGGCCTATATCGATTCTTATTATGAATACCTGTACAAAGGATGGAAACTGTTTGGAGATGAGGATTTGAAAAAGGCCTGGGAAACGCATAAGCCGGCGATCAATAAATATTTGATAGACCGCCAGGACAGTGGCTGGTTCCTGCGCCAGGTAGATATGGAAACAGGCAAAGAAACCAGGACCCGGTATGGGGCGCTGGATGCGTTTTATGCGGGACTGATCGCTTATGCGGGCGACCTCTCCACGGCAAAGAACAACCAGAAAGCCAATTTCTACATGTGGCGGAAATTCAACCTCGAGCCTGAATCATACGATTACAAGACCAACGAGGTGAAAAGTGCCTATTATATTTTGCGCCCGGAAAATATTGAGAGCGCTTTTTACCTGTATCGCCTCACCAAAGACAATCGTTATCTCTCTATGGGGCAGCGCATGGTGAACGATATACTCACTTATTGCCGTACCGATGCGGGCTTTGCTTCTCTGAAGGATGTAAGAACCTACGAGAAAGCCAATTCCATGCAGTCTTTCTTCATTGCAGAGACATTAAAATACGCCTACCTGCTCTTCGCAGATGAATCAAAGTTCGACTTCGAAAAAATGGTGTTCAATACCGAAGCCCACCCTTTTAGGATCCGTAAACCTTAGACGCAAGGGTGCAAAGGCGCGAAGTGGCGCGAAGAAAGCATTCCTGGCGTCCCCTCGCGTCCCGGCGCCTTAGCGTCTAAGCAAGGACGACCTCCGTGGTCTAATTTTTGGGTATATAGCTATGCCCATATGAAAAGATTATTGATCGTATCGAACAGGCTACCCTTCAACATTGAGAAAAATGGGGAAGAGATGGTCGTCCGGCAAAGCTCCGGGGGATTGGTCTCTGCTATTAAGGGATGTTTTGAAAGCAACGAAGAGCATGGACATTTCGAGGAAAAAATGTGGATCGGATCATTGGAATCTACCCCGGAGGACTGGCAAGATGCCAACAACCGCGGCCTGATCCCACCGGATTTTAGCATCACACCACTTTTTACCCCGAAAGAGGTATACGAAAAATACTACAACGGCTTTTCCAATTCCACCATCTGGCCGCTGTTCCATTATTTTCCTTCCCTGGTGCAATACCACCGGGATTGCTATGAAGCCTATTACAAGATCAACCGGCTTTTTGCCGAAAAGATCAGTGAAGTGTATCAACCCGGCGATGTCATCTGGGTGCACGATTACCAGCTGATGTTGTTGCCGCAAATGCTCCGGGAAAGATTTCCCGATGCCATCATTGGCTTTTTCCTCCACATTCCCTTTCCATCTTACGAGATCATCCGGCTGCTGCCTACGGAGTGGAAGATCAACATCCTGCGGGGCATATTAGGTGCTGACCTGATCGGCTTTCATACGCATGATTATGTGCAGCATTTTATCCACTCTACCAAAATGATCCTCAGAGTGGATACACAGTTCAATACCATCCAGTTCAACAACAGGCTGATCAAGGTGGATCTTTTCCCTATCGGTATCGAGTATCAGAAATTCCGTAAGGCCATTACCGACGACGTGGTGGTGAACATCAGCACCAGCCTGGAACACAGGTTCATTGGCCAGAAGATCATTTTCTCTGTTGACCGCCTCGACTATACCAAAGGATTGAATTACCGGCTGAAGGGGTTTGAGGAATTTCTGGAGCGGCATCCTGAGTGGCGGGAAAAAGTGGTGTTCATATTTAACATCATTCCTTCCCGCGACCTCATTCCGGAATACATCAGCAGGCGTAAGGAAATACAGGAGCAGGTGAGCTCCATCAACGGCCGCTATTCAACGCTGCACTGGCAGCCTCTCATCTACCGCTATAACCATTTGGGGTTTGAAGAACTTTGCGCCCTCTACCAAAGCGCCGATGTGGCTTTGATCACTCCGCTGCGTGACGGGATGAACCTGGTAGCGAAAGAATATATCGCCAGCTGCATCGACAAGGGTGTGCTGATCCTGAGCGAACTGACGGGTGCTGCTTCCGAGCTCAATGAAGCCCTGCTTGTGAATCCGACGGATTCCACAGAAGTGGCGAATGCCATTTACGAAGCCTTGACCATGCCGCTGATAGAGCAAAGATCCAGGCTTTCTTATATGCAAAGAAGGATCGCAGAATACAATGTATCCAAGTGGAGCAATGATTTCCTTACTGAATTATTGGGAGCCAAATCGGAGCAGCAGAAACAGAAAGTGAACCTGCTTGACAAAGATGAACTGGCTTCTATCCTGGAAGACTACAGGCGGTCGGAGAAAAGGTGCATCCTGCTGGATTACGATGGCACCTTGGCACCTTTTCAGAAACTGCCTGTGCTGGCTACTCCCGGCGATGACGTGATCGACCTGCTCAATGCCATGTGCCATGATGAGAGAAATCACGTGGTGATCATCAGCGGCCGGGATGTGGAAACACTTGAAAAATGGCTGGGTGCACTTCCGGTGACCCTGGTGGCGGAACATGGCGCCTGTATCCGGTATAAAAATGAGAAATGGGTGGAGCAGGTTTCTGCGACGCCGGAATGGAAGGACCAGATCAGGCCCCTGCTGGAACTATTTTCCAGCCGCTGCGTGGGTTCTTTTATTGAAGAAAAAAGGAATACACTGGCCTGGCATTACCGCAATACCCACCCCGACCTGGGTTTTATCCGCTCGAGAGAATTAAGAAATAGCCTGATGCAGCTTACTGCCAATACGCCTTTGCAGGTGATCGATGGCAATAAGGTGCTGGAAGTAAGATTGGTGGGCATCGACAAGGGCGCTACCTGCCAAAAGATCATGGCCAGGCTGGAACCCGATTTTACACTCTGTCTTGGCGACGATACTACGGACGAGGACATGTTCCGTTTGCTGCGCGACACGGCTTATACCATCAAGATCGGCAGCGGCAGCACCGCAGCGGAATACACGGTGCTCTCTCAAACCGAAGTAGTGCCTTTATTACAAAAATTCGTGCAGGAAACAGAAGTTGTTCACTGATCTGTCCTCACTGCGATGAATTCCTAACCCCTCGAAGCTGTTTCCTCTATCAACTCTGTCAACTTTGTCAACTCCATCAACCATCCACCTTTAAGATCGACTTCAGCAATCTCAAAGGCCATATCACCCACTCTGGCCTTCTCTCCAGTTCATAATTCAGATTATTCAGTGCCTTCTCCACCAGGAAGGTTTCCAGCACCACGCGCAAATCTTCTTTGTCGCTGGGCAGGAGCGGCGTTTCGCCCATGGTCTCCAGGTATTTCTTCATGAAAAAGCCGCTCATGAAAAATGCCCACTGATCGGCAAAGGGAAGCATGGCCTTCAGCTCTGTCTTTGCCAGTTGGTTATTTGTGTAGAAAGCCTCAAAGGAAACAGCGTAGATAGATGCGATCATATGGGCTATGTCCAACAGGGCGGATCGCCTGATCCTTCTTTCGCTAAAGCTTCTATAGGGGTCACCGCCGAAATCCTGTATCGCCAGGTCCTTGCCCGTGAGCAGCACCTTGTGCAATTCGTAGCTGCCGTGTACCCTGATCTTAGCTACATCGATCTTCTTTGCATAAATGGCTTTCAGGTGGGAGAGCATCTCGTTCCTCTTTCCCACCAGTGGATCTGCTTCTTCCTGCACAAAAGCAGGCAATTCTCCCAGCACCTTGTGCAGGTGTCCGTAGCTTTCTCTCACCAGCGATTGCATGGACGAGAATAAAGAGCGCTGGTAGTGCAGGGAAAAGTCTTCCGGCTTCATTTCGGCGGAGGTGGAAGCCTTCAACAATGCCAGGTGCATGTCGGCTGTTCTTTTTCCCAGCAATTGCATAAAGTCTGCGGCGCGCGTACCAAGCAGGGTCTGCAGGTCTTCCGGAAGTTCATCAAATCCTTTCGGATCGGTGAGGCTGCCAACACGTTGAGAAGGATCAAGGGTCTGGCGGTCGCGGGCCAGGATCCTTTCCATGTAGTTATTTAGTCTTTCTGTCAGGTAGCTGTGACCCGTACCATGATTCTCTACCATTTCCTGCAGCATACCCAGCGAGATCATGCCGCTGGAATTCTGCCATTGTATCAAACCAATAAACCTTGGTGTGTATGGGAAAGCTGTTTGTGTAAGCAACTTGTTGATCTCAACATCCGGGTGCACACCAGGCTCGATCTTTCTGAACATCTTCAGAAAATACTTGCCGTCGTAAGTGATGGAAGTGCTGTTGATGTCACCTGCATGCATCCTGGTTTTGATGCCCGGTGTTGCTTTCAGGTATTCTTCCAGCCCGTTGTTGTTGGTGAAAAGAAGAGGGCCGGGGCCTCCTTTGCCTTCTACGAGTTCACGCATAAGGAACTCGTGAAAGGATGGAAGATAAAATGCATCCACCAGGTAGCCTTTCTTCCTGCCCACAGAGACGGTACCGATCACCGCATCGGGATGGTCTTCAGCAAGCGTTTTCGCCGGCTGGCCTACGATAATGTATACAGCCAGTTGATAGTATTCCGGCAGCCCGCTTTCATAAGCCACCTCTACTTGCAGGATCTCAGCGGTGGAATGGCCCAGGTCCACAGGAAGGTGATCGGTGATGGCAATGCTGTAAACAGTTCTTTTCCTTCCCTTGAACCATTTTTTTGTAGGCAGGTAGGCAGGCAGAATGTCCTCTTCCAGCACTTTGCGGAAAGCGCCTGTGGTCACTGCCTGCAGGTCTTCGAATTCCATGAAAGGAAGCTCTCGCTCCGCTTCTTTTTTGGTGAGCACTTTTTTGAGCGTGAACCAGTGATAGGAGTGCGGGTTAAGCGTAAAAAAATAGGGATCATCCTTGATGGGCGGAAATGGATTCTTGCTGAACATCTCAACCAGCTGGTAGCCCCTGAACTCGCGAAGATCTACTTCCGCGGGTTGCGAATATTTGGATAAGTTGGAGATCACCAGGATGGTCTCGCCCTGGTAGCTGCGGGTGAAGGCAAGCACCTTGGGATTTTCAACATTCAGGAATTTCAGGTCGCCGCGGCCGAATGCTTTGAATTTTTTCCGGATGCTGATGATCCTTTTCATGTACCAGAACAAGGACGAGGTGTTCCGCCTCTGCATTTCCACATTGATGGATTCATAGCTGTATTCCGGGTCGAGGATCACGGGCAGGTAAAGCATATGCGGATTGGACTCCGAAAAACCGGCGTTCCTGTCGGCCGACCACTGCATGGGCGTACGCACGCCATCCCGGTCGCCTAGATAAAAATTATCACCCATACCGATCTCGTCACCATAATAGATCACAGGCGTGCCGGGCAGGGAGAACAAAAGCGAATTCATCAGCTCTATCTTGCGGCGGTTGTTGTCCATCAGAGGCGCCAGGCGGTGACGGATGCCGAGGTTGATCCGCGCTTTCGGGTCCTTTGCATAGGTCTTGTACATGAAATCCCTTTCCTCATCGGTCACCATTTCAAGTGTCAGCTCGTCGTGGTTGCGCAGGAAGATGGCCCACTGGCAATTCTCCGGTATCTCAGGTGTCTGGTCAAAAATATCCGTGATGGGATAGCGGTCTTCCTGCTGCAGGGCCATGAACATGCGGGGCATCACAGGGAAATGATAGTTCATGTGGCATTCGTCGCCATTGCCGAAATAGGAGGCTGAATCCTCCGGCCACATATTGGCTTCGGCCAGGAAGACGGTGCCGGGAAATTTTTCATCCACATGCTTTCTGAGCTTTTTCAGAAATTCATGGGTTTCGGGCAGATTCTCCCCGTTGGTTCCCTCTCGCTCATATAAATAAGGTACGGCATCCAGGCGGAAGCCGTCGACGCCCATGGCGCACCAAAAGTCAATGACCTTGAATACTTCCTCATGCACCATTTCATTGTCGTAATTCAGGTCAGGCTGGTGATGAAAGAAACGGTGCCAGTAATATTGCTGGGCCACAGGGTCCCAGGTCCAGTTAGAACTTTCAAAATCCTGGAAGATGATGCGCACATCCCGGTATTGTGTGGGATCGTCTGTCCACACATAAAAATCTCTTTCCGGCGATCCTTTGGGGGCACTGCGTGCACGCTGGAACCAGGGATGCTGGTCGCTGGTATGATTGATCACCAGCTCGGTGATGACCTTCAGGTGTCTTTTGTGCGCTTCCTCGAGAAAAGCCTTGAACTGCTCCACGTTGCCGTAGCGCTGGTTGATGGTGTAGTAGTCTGCGATGTCGTAGCCGTCGTCCTTCAACGGCGATGGATAAAAGGGAAGTACCCAGATGGCTGTCACGCCCAGTTCCTGTAAATAGTCGAGCTTTTCCATTAGTCCTCCAAAGTCGCCTACGCCGTCGCCATTGCTGTCCCTGAATGCCTTGATGTGGAGCTCATAGATCACTGCGTCCTTATACCAGAGCTGATCATCCTGATTGTTCGTCATATTATGCCTGCCTTGATGATGGAATGAAGGTAAGGGATAAAAATACCGTGCCTTGATACCCTCCAACCTCCCTGAAGGGAGGCTTGATTTGTCATCCCGAGGTAGGAGGGATCTGAGGGTCGCTTGAATTGTACGATTCCTATTGTAGGAATGGTCGATCTAAGGCCCTGCTCAGATTCCTCCTTTGTCGGAATGACTCTATCGATGAGGACTAGTCCATGACGGCCATGCCGGGGACAGCGTATCTTAGCCCCATGGCTACGCTCATCCACAATATCAGGACACTTGTCAATGTGCGGGAAGAAAATCAGCTGCTGAGGGGGAAGGACCTGGCTGAACTTCCCTGCATCGATGATGCCTGGCTGGTGATAGAGGGAGGGGAGATTGCTGACTATGGCCGGATGAAAGACCTGCCGCACGATCCCGCCAGTTTTGCCTTCCAGTACGATGCATCGGGCCGTCTAGTACTTCCTTCCTGGTGCGATAGCCATACCCACCTGGTCTTTGCAGGCAGCAGGGAGAAGGAATTCGTGGACAAGATCAATGGCCTCAGCTACGCCGATATCGCTGCCAAAGGCGGAGGCATTCTGAACTCGGCCGCCCTGCTCAACAAAACGGATGAAGAAGAGCTTTTCAAGCAGGCGCATGCGCGGTTGCTGGAAGTGGTGGCCCTTGGAACAGGAGCTATCGAGATCAAGAGCGGATATGGACTCAGCCTGGAAGGCGAACTGAAAATGCTGAGGGTGATCCGGCGGCTGAAAGAATTGCAGCTCATTCCGGTAAAAGCAAGTTTTTTGGGAGCCCATAGTGTTCCCGAAAAATACCGGAACAATAAGGAGAAATACATTTCACTGATCATTGACGAAATGCTGCCTGCTATCGAAAAGGAAGGGCTGGCGGATTATATCGACGTGTTCTGCGAAGAAGGATTCTATACGCCGGAAGAAACGGTTCGCATTTGTGAAGCGGGTAAGAGACACGGGCTCAAACCAAAGATCCACGCCAACCAGCTCAAGGCTTCGGGTGGCGTGCAGGCAGGCGTGCAGGCGAGCGCTGTTTCTGTAGACCACCTGGAGAGCATGGATGCCGATGCCATCAGCAGCCTGGCAGGATCGAACACCATCGGTACCATGTTACCTACAGCGGCCTTCTTCCTGCGCATGCCCATGCAGCCGGCAAGAACCCTTATTGAAGCAGGCGCGGCGATAGCGCTGGCATCAGACTTCAACCCGGGTTCTTCTCCTTCAGGCAACATGAATTTCGTAGTGGCCCTCAGCTGCATCCAGATGCGCATGCTGCCCGAGGAAGCCATCAATGCGGCTACCATCAATGGGGCTTATGCCATGGAGCTGGAAAAAGAGGTTGGCTCGATCATGCGCGGAAAGACAGCCAATCTCATCGTTACGAAACCACTTAATTCCCTGGCTGCCCTTCCATATTATTTCGGCTCAAATAACATTGAGAAAGTGATGGTAAAAGGTAAATGGTTTGAAGAGGCGACGTCCTGATCACTTTTGCCACTGGTGCAGACCGGGCCGGTGTTGATCCCAATGGCTATTGGGCCGTCCAGGCTCAGACGATCCCCGGCTGATTTTTCTCATGAAAATCACCGCCGTATTCCTTACATTCAATTATCAATCTACAATCTTAAATCTACAATCTTAAATCTTCAATCTTAAATCTTCAATAGCATGAAGCCTCCCCATTTTAAGATATTCAACAAGCAGGACCTTCTTTCACTCACCCGCCTCCGCAGGTTCGAGACCAAGCTGGGGGAGGAGATCGAAGTGCTTCGAGGAGACGATACACAGGCACTGAAGGATTGCAAGGCACATTATGTGTTGTTCGGCATTCCGGAGGACATTGGTGTGAAAGCCAATCTAGGATTACCGGGGGCCAATACAGGATGGATCTCATTCCTTCAATACTTTCTCAATATCCAAAGCAATGATTTTCTGCAAGGAGAAAAGCTGGCCATTATCGGCAACTTCGATTTCACGGATGTGAGCGACCTGATCGAGGCCAATGCCACCAATGAAGAGGAGAAAATAGAGGCTTACCGACATGCAGTGATCGCCATCGACGAGGAAGTTGAAAAGCTGGCAAAGCAGATCACCAGCGCCGGCAAGATTCCTATCTGTATCGGCGGCGGCCACAATAACGCCTATCCATTGATCAAAGGTTCGGCTAAGGGCCTGGAAGTGGCGCAAAAAATACCGCTGCCTCAGATCAACTGCATCAACCTCGATGCCCATGCGGATTACCGTCCCTCCGAAGGCCGGCACAGTGGCAATGCCTTCCGTTATGCGGAAGAAGACGGCTTTTTACAGAAGTACTGCATCGTGGCGCTACAGGAAAATTACCTGCCGCAGAATGTGTGGATGGATATTGTGAACAACCCCTTCATAGACTGCATCACCTTTGAAGATATTTTCATTCACCAGAAAAGGAATTTCAGGCAGGCCGTATCCCATGCCATCAGTTTCACCGATGATAATTACACGGGCATTGAACTGGACCTTGACGTAGTGGAAAACGTACTGAGCAGCGCCTTGACTCCCTGCGGCATCAGCGCTGTGCAGGCAAGACAATACATGAATCTCTGCGCCGCCCATTCCAGGGTAGCCTACGTTCACATCTGCGAGGGTGCAGCCACCATCGGCAAGGACAAGACCGACGATTCCACGGGAAAGCTGATCAGCTTCCTGGTAAGCGATTTCATTAAAATGCATATTGAACTGGACATCCGTACGGCAGAAAGCGCAAGGAATGCAAAGGCTGAGGCATGACCATTCATTGGGCGGATGCATCACCCCGTGGATGTCATTCCGACGAAGGAGGAATCTGAGGACCGCACCGTGAACATGGTACTACTTTCAGCAACTTACATTATTAAACCACCCTCAGATCCCTCGTGCCTCGGGATGACAACTTAGGGGAGCATCCTATTGTCTTCGCCACCTAAAGTTTTTCCGCCCTGGCGTCTAAAGCCATCAAGCCATTTATTCTTCTTCAAGTTTCATCAACTGCTCGAAGATCTTTTCGTAGTCTTTTTCCAGCATCGACAACCTGCTGGCTGTTTCCTTGTATTTTCTCTCCAGCTCCTGGAATTTTGTTTTGTCATTGTAAAACTCCGGCAAGGCCAGGTTGGCTTCCAGCTGGGCTTTTTCGGTATTGAGTTTCGCGATTTCCTCTTCTGTTTTTTGAAAAAGCTTTTGCTGCTTCTGCAGTTCCTTTTTCTGTTCCTTATTCACTGGTTTAGCAGCAGCAGGTGGCGGGGGAGGAGCTGCCACCACGGGTTTCGTAACGGGTTTTCCAGCAGGCTTTGCGTCTTCCTTATCCTTGCTTTCCTTCCAAAGCACCCACTCTTCGTAATTGCCTTTGAATTCGCGGATCTTGTGATCCACGATCTCCCAGATCTTATTAGCTGTTTTAGAAATAAAATACCTGTCGTGGCTCACCAGGATATAGCTGCCCTGGTAACGGTTCAATGCGTCGATCAGCAGTTCGGTAGAATGCATGTCGAGGTGGTTGGTCGGCTCATCAAGCAGCAGGAAGTTGGCCTTGCTCACAATGGTTTTGGCAAGTGCTACCCTTGCCTTTTCTCCTCCACTGAGTACCTTGATCTTTTTGTCTGTATCGTCGCCGCTGAACAGGAAACATCCGAGCAGTGTTCTGAGTTCAAGCTCTGTTTTCTGCGAAGTGGCATTCTTCATTTCTTCCAGCACGGTATGATCCAGCCGCAGCGTTTCCAGCTGGTGCTGGGCATAAAAAGCTTCATCAACATTATGTCCCCATCTTCTTTCTCCCTGGAAGGGTTCGGTACCTGCAATGATCCGCAACAGGGTTGACTTACCCTTTCCGTTGGCTCCAATGAGAGCGATCTTATCGTCGCGGACGATCTCCGCTGATGCATCTTCCAGGATGGTGGCATCTTTGAACTTCTTTGATACGTGCTTAAGTTCCACCAGCACCTTGCCCGGCACTTTGTCTATGCTGAAGTTGATGCGGATATTGGGTCTTTCGATCTCCACGTTTTCGATGCGGTCGATCTTATCCAGCCGCTTCATGGCGCTCTGGGCCTGCGTGGCTTTGGAAGCCTTGGCCTTGAAGCGCTCTATGAATCTTTCCTGCTGCCGGATGAAATCCTGCTGATTCTCGAAAGCCCTTTGCTGCAGTTCTACCCTCTGCTGTTTTTCAGTTTCATAAAAACTGTAATTGCCATTATAGATATGCAGCTCCTTCTGGTATAGCTCCACGATCTTCTTCACCATGCGGTTGAGAAAATATTTATCGTGGCTCACGATCACTACCGCGCCTTTGTAGTGCTGCAGGTATTTCTCCAGCCACTCAATAGAAGGAAGGTCCATGTGGTTGGTGGGCTCATCGAGCAGGAGCAGGTCGGGCTGCTGCAGGATCATCTTTGCCAGCAGTACCCTCATTCTCCAGCCTCCGCTGAATTCCTTATAAGGGCGGTTCAGGTCGGAGTTCTCAAATCCCAGTCCCTGTAACACTTCCTCTGTCTGGTGTTCAATGTTATAGCCACCCGCTTCCTCGAAATCGTGCAATTTGTGTGCGTACAGGTCAAGCAGTTCGTCGCTGCTGTTCTTTTCCAGCTGCTTCACGATCTCGTCCAGCTCTCTTTGCAGGGCCATGGCCTTATCAAAGGCATGCATGGCTACCTGGAGAATGGTTTCATCGGTGCTAAAGCTCAGAAGGTCCTGGTGCAGGTAGCCGATGGTGGTATTGCGGCTGCGCTCCACCGTGCCCGCAGAAGGGAGGTATTCACCGGCAAAAAGCTTGAGCAGGGTTGACTTTCCCGTACCATTATAGCCGATGAGGCCTATCCTCTCGGCGGGGTGGATATGCCAGGTGGCATCTTTCACAATGGTTCGCGCTCCAAATTCAAAGGTCACATTCTGTAGTCCTGCCAGCATTTTTTTTCTCTATTGACCGGCAAAGTTACCGTATTTGCCCTCTGTTTCTCTGCCCTCTGTTTCTCCCTAAAGGGAGAGGGAGTTCGTTTGCCCTCCTGCCTCCCTGAATGGAGGTATGACTATGTAATGGGAATAATATCAAAATATGATGTGGAAATTCTCATAATATTCAGATTAGGTGTTTGGAGCTTTATTTCATGGCAAAATTCAACATGTCGGCAGATGCCTCTCCATCAACTTACCAAATGGCGGAGGCACTTAGAAAACAGCAAACTCCAGCCGAGGAAAAGCTTTGGGTATTCCTAAGAAAAAAGCCATTAGGATATAAATTCCGGCGTCAACACCCTCTGGGGCCTTATATATTGGATTTTTACTGTCATCGCGCCAGGCTGGCCATTGAAATTGATGGTGAGATACACAAGGAAGAACTCGTAGCGAAGTATGATGCTGACAGGGAAGTAGATATCAGGGAGTTGGGAATATCGATCGTCAGATTCACAAACGATGAAGTCCTGGATGACACGATCACTGTTGTGAAAAAAATAATTGCGCAAATCACAAATGAGCAACTAGACTATCCCTCCCTTCAGGGAGGGCAGGGCGGGCAAAAAAATCATCCTTCCCTTTAGGGAGGTCGGGTGGGCAACCCCTACCTGGCGGGCAAAAACCTTATTTTTGTAAAAATTCCCTTGATGAAAAAACTGATCATGCTCGTGGTGCTGGCCCTGGTGGGCGTTTTGATCGTGTACCTATGGAACCGGAACAACAAGCCAAGAGTGGAAGTGCCACGCCAGCAGCCGGTGGCAGTGAGCAAATACAGTGCTGCATTCAACCAGTCGGTCAACAAGGTCCTGAACTCCTATTATGCTCTGTCCGATGCATTTGTGAACTGGGACAGCGCTAAAGTGGATGCAAAGGCTGCAGAGCTGAAAACCGCGGTCGGCGCTCTTAATTTCGAAGAAATAAAAAAGGACACCCTGATTTACGAGACCGCTGCCAGCTATATCCAGGCCTTTGACGGAGATCTGCAGGGCATTACAGGCGGCAAGAGCATGACAGAAAAGCGGCAGGCTTTCAATGCCCTTTCCCAAAATCTATACGACCTCCTACGCACTGTGAAATACGATGCTTCCAAAGTATACCTGCAGGAATGTCCCATGGCCTTTAACGATACCGAGGCCGGCATCTGGCTCAGCGGACAGCCTGAGATCAAAAATCCTTACCTGGGCCTGCATCATCCTAAATACAAAAGTGGTATGCTGGAATGCGGCGAAAACAAGGACAGCCTGGCTTTCGGAGGCGGGAACTAATGCGCATAGCCCTGCTCGCTTTATTGCTTTGCAGCCTGCATGCCACTGCGCAGGAGAAATTCACCATTAGCGGTTATGTAAAAGATACCAGCAGCGGCGAAACTGTGATCGGCGCTACCATCAGCATCTCACCGGGCAACCAGGCCGTCTCCAGCAACCAGTATGGCTATTACTCCATCACGCTGCCCGCAGGCGAATACGATTTCACGGTATCGCATGTCTCCTATTTCCTGTCAACAGAAAGAATAAGTCTCTCCGCCAATACGAGAAAGGACATTTTGCTGTTTTCAAAAACAGCGGCAATGAACGAGGTGGTGGTGTACAGCAAGCGCCGGGATGCCAACGTGAAGAACGCGCAAATGGGCAAGATCGAATTGTCTATGGACCAGGTGAAGGCCATTCCATCTTTCATGGGCGAAGTGGACATTCTAAAGACCATTCAATTGCTGCCGGGCGTGCGCAATGCAGGCGAGGGCAATGCAGGTTTTTATGTGAGGGGAGGAGGGCCCGACCAGAACCTCATCCTCCTCGATGATGCCGTGGTGTACAATACCGGGCACCTGTTTGGTTTCTTTTCCATTTTCAATGCCGATGCCATCAAGAATACTACTTTGATCAAGGGAGGCATGCCCCCGCAATATGGTGGACGCCTTTCTTCTGTGTTGGATGTGGCCATGAAAGACGGCAACAACCAAACTTTCAATGCGGAAGGTGGCATCGGCCTCATCGCTTCCAGGTTTTCTGTGCAGGGTCCTATTGAGAAGAACAGGTCTTCCTACATCATTTCCGGCAGGCGTACCTATGTGGATGCCCTGGTGAAGCCTTTCATCAACAAGGAAAGCCAGTTTCATGGTTCCGGTTACTATTTCTACGACCTGAATGTGAAATTCAATCACCGCTTTTCGCAAAAGGACAGGATCCTGCTGAGTGGCTATTTCGGAAGGGATGTATTTGATTTTGTGAGCGGCGAACAATCGTTTAAGGCCAATATCCCCTGGGGAAACACCACTGCCTCCCTGCGATGGAACCACGTGTTCAGTCAAAAGCTTTTTTCCAACACCAGCCTGGTGTACAACGATTACGAGTTTTCCTTTGGCGCAGAGCAAAATGACCTGGAGATCAAGCTGGCCTCCGGTATCCGGGATGGTTCGGTGAAAATAGATTTCGATTACTACCCGGCGCCCAAGCACAAGCTGAAATTCGGGAGCCTGACCACCTACCATAAATTCATTCCCAACGTGGTTTCCGGTCGCCAGGATTCCGTGGAGTTCAAGCCGGCGAACGAGGATATCAAGTATGCACTGGAAAATGGTTTGTATATCCAGGACGACTGGGAGGTTTTCGAAAAGGTGAGTGTGAACTACGGAGCAAGGTGGAGCAGGTTTGCGCAGATCGGTCCCTATACAAAGTATACGCGTGATCAATACCAGAACAAGATCGACAGTACGCGGTACAAAAGTTTCGAGACCATCCGCGGCTATGGAGGCCTTGAGCCGAGGTTCACTTTGCGTTATTCGGTCAACGAGCGCACATCCCTGAAGGGTTCTGTATCGCATAACCTACAGTACATTCATTTGGTGAGCAACTCCGGCAGCACGCTGCCAACGGATCTTTGGGTGCCCAGTACCTTTCGCGTGCAGCCACAGCTGAGCTGGCTCTATGCAGCTGGCCTGTTCAGGAATTTTAAAGACAATACCCTTGAAACCTCCGTAGAGGTTTATTATAAATCCATGCGTCAACAGATCGAATTCAGGGAAGGCTATCAGCCTGGACTGACAGATCCTGAGGCCGACTTTGTTTTTGGCAAAGGATGGAGCTATGGGTCGGAGTTCCTGGTGAACAAGGTCCGCGGGGATCTTACAGGCTGGGTCGGCTATACATTATCATGGACCTGGAAGCATTTCCCCCAGCTAAACAGCGGCAAGAAGTATCCGGCCAAATACGACAGGAGGCATGACCTCTCGGTGGTGGCTACTTACAAGCTCAATGAGAAATGGCAGCTGGGATCTGTATTTGTCTATGGTACAGGCAATGCCACTACGCTTCCTGAACGTTTTTATTTTGTCAGCGGTGTGCTCACGCAGGAGTACAGTGCGCTCAACCAATACCGTTTTAAGCCCTACCACAGGCTGGATCTCTCTGCTACTTACAGGCCGGTACCCAAAAAGAAAAAAAAGGTGCAGAGTTACTGGGTGTTCAGCGTGTACAATGTCTACAACCGCATGAATCCCTATTTCATTTATTTCGATCAGAAAGGCAGCGCCTTTGCCGGCGATCTCGAGATTGAAGCCAAGCAGGTTTCATTGTTTCCCATCCTGCCATCCGTTACCTGGAACTTCCGTTTCTAAACCCCACGCACCAGATCGACAGATGGACAGATGGATAGATCGGCAGATCTTCTTTCCGGGTATGTTTATTGCGGTAAGGAAGATGATTCCCAGCCAATTAACCAATGAAGCAATACCTGGCCCTCGCCTTATCCGTCCTCTTTGTTCACAGTTACGCCCAGGACGGCGTAAAGGATAACGCATTTGGCAGCAGTGGGATTGCCCGCACCGTGCTGGTAGCGCCCAACGGGGCCACAGCCAATTCGATCAGTGACCTTACTAAGATCATCGTACAAAACGACGGCAAGATCCTGCAGGTTGGATGGAAGTCAAGCTCATCAGGGGACGATCTGATTGCGATCCGTTATACAAAAGATGGAGCAGCTGACCTTTCATTCGGCAATACGGGAGCAGGCTGGCTGGTCACCGATATTAATAACGGAAACGACCGGGCCCATTCGGTAGCGCTGCAATCTGATGGCAAGATCATCGTGGTGGGAGAAGCGGTGGTGAGTGGGAAGAATGTAGGCGTGATCGTAAGGTATTACACCACCGGAACGCCTGATCCCTCTTTTGGAACCGGCGGCATCGTGATCTCCGACCTGTTTACAGGCGTATCGGGTATCAACGCTGTGGCCATACAACCCGATGGGAAGATCGTTGTAGCGGGCTTTGCTTCGAACGGGGCGAATAATGATTTTTTTATCGCACGATATCTCTCCAGCGGTTCGATCGACGGAAGCTTTGGCGCCGGCGGCAGGACTGTCCTGGATTTTGCCGCGGGCACAGATGCGGCCACCGACCTGAAGCTGATGGCTGATGGAAGGATGCTTCTGGCAGGCTATGCGCGCTCGGGCGCTACGGATGCCTTTGCTTTGGCGCGGCTCACGGCTTCGGGGCTGCCCGACGTTTCATTCAACGGCACAGGACTCTTGCGGACCTCGGTAACGGGGCAGGGAAGATCGGTAGTCATTTCGCCCACAGGGTTGATCTATTTCACCGGACTTTCCGGTAACCAGTTTACTACGGCCAGCTACAATGCCAACGGTACAGTCAATACCGCCTTTGGCGGTACCGGACTTGTGCAAACGAGTTTTGGAGGAAATGCTTATTCCAGGTCGGTGGCCTTGCAATGCGATGGAAAGCTCGTGGTAGGAGGTGAGTCCTCCTACTCTTACACCGTGGCGCGCTATCTTCCTAACGGCAGCCTGGATCCCAGTTTTAATGGAACGGGAACAGCGATCAACAATACAGGCGGAGGTAACAGGGACTTTGGTTATTCGGGCCTTGCCTTCCAGGAAGGGAAAATACTCATGGGCGGCATCAGTTTCACCTCGGCTTCGTTCTACACGCGCTTTCATCCCACCATACTGCGACTGAATAATGCTTCCGTGTCGCCCGTATTGATCATCACCAATCCCGCTCCTGTTTGTGCTCCTGCTACCGTGGATCTCACACAGCCGGCGGTTACCGCAGGCAGCGAGGCAGGATTGAGCTACAGTTACTGGACAGATACACTGGCTACAGTTGCACTCACCAATCCGACCGCTGTCAGCAGCGGCGGCACCTATTACATCAAGGGAACCACGGCTTCTGGCTGTTATACTATCAAACCTGTGCAGGTCACCATCAACCCGCAGCCTTCAGGAACAGTAGCGCCGGCCTCTTCTATCATCTGCGAAGGGGAATCACAGTTGCTCACAGCTACAGGAGGCGCCAGCTATCAGTGGAAAAGGGATGGCGTGGATATCCCTGGTGCCACATCGGCCAACTACAGCGCCACCATCGGAGGCAGCTATACCGTCATGATCTTTAGCGGAGGTTGCAGTGCCATGGCTTCCAATTCAGCCACGGTCTCAGTGGAGCCGCTGCCTTCGGGCACCATCACGCCGTCGAGCGCCACCATTTGCCAGGGAGGGTTTCAAACCCTGATGGTGGGCGGCGGGAAATCCTACCAATGGAAAAAAGATGGGGTGGATATTTCAGGGGCCAATGCCGGCACCTACAATGCTACGGAGTCTGGCACCTACACTGTAACCATTTTCAGCAATAGCTGTTCGGCCCTGGCATCCAATTCATCTGTTATTACGGTCACACCCACACCCACGGGCAGCATCAGTCCGGCATCTGCGAGCATTTGTCCGGGCGGCTCACAGGTACTCACCGCCACAGGTGGCACATCCTACCAGTGGAAAAAGGATGGAGTGGACATAGGCGGCGCTACTTCAGCAACATATACGGCAACAACTGCGGGCACTTATACGGCTACTATATTCAATGGCAGCTGTTCGGGACCAGCATCGAACAGTTCGGTGATCACTGTGAGTTCAGCACCTTCAGGTTCGATCAGTCCTGCAAGCGGATCTATTTGTTCCGGAGGATCGATCACTTTAACTGTCACAGGCGGAACATCTTACCAGTGGAAAAAAGATGGTGTCGATATTCCCGGTGCGACTTCAGCCACTTACGATGCTACATCGGCTGGTACTTACACAGCTACCATCATCAACGGCAGCTGTTCAGGACCAGCATCGAACAGTTCTGTGATCACGGTGAGTTCATCTCCTTCGGGTTCGATCAGTCCGGCGAGCGGATCTATTTGCTCCGGAGGATCGATCACCTTAACTGTCACTGGCGGCACTTCTTACCAATGGAAAAAAGATGGCGTCGATATTCCTGGCGCTACATCAGCAACCTACGATGCAACTTCCGCAGGAACTTATACTGCTACGATCATCAACGGCAGTTGTTCAGGTCCTGCATCTAACAGTTCTGTGATCACGGTGAGTTCTTCACCAACCGGCTCTATCAGTCCTGCCTCAGGCTCGATCTGTCCTGGTGGTTCACTCACGCTCACCGTCACAGGCGGCACTTCTTATCAATGGAAAAAAGACGGCGTGGATATTCCTGGTGCGACTTCCGCAACCTACGATGCAACATCCGCTGGGACATATACAGCAACGATCATCAACGGCAGCTGTTCAGGACCTGCTTCAAACAGTTCTGTGATCACAGTAAGTTCATCTCCTTCAGGTTCGATCAGTCCTGCAAGCGGATCTATTTGTTCCGGAGGATCGATCACTTTAACTGTCACAGGCGGAACATCTTACCAATGGAAAAAAGACGGTGTTGATATTCCTGGTGCGACTTCCGCAACCTACGATGCAACATCCGCTGGGACATACACAGCCACGATCATCAATGGCAGCTGTTCAGGACCAGCATCGAACAGTTCGGTGATCACGGTGAGTTCAGCTCCTTCAGGTTCGATCAGTCCTGCCTCAGGCTCGATCTGTCCGGGTGGTTCACTCACGCTCACCGTCACTGGCGGCACTTCGTACCAATGGAAAAAAGACGGTGTTGATATTCCCGGTGCAACTTCTGCGACGTACGATGCAACATCCGCCGGTACTTATACAGCCACGATCATCAACGGAAGTTGTTCAGGACCTGCATCGAACAGCTCTGTGATCACGGTGAGTTCATCACCTTCAGGTTCGATCAGTCCTGCCTCAGGCTCGATCTGTCCTGGTGGTTCACTCACGCTCACGGTTACCGGCGGAACATCCTACCAATGGAAAAAAGACGGCGTTGATATTTCCGGTGCAACCGCAGCTACTTACGATGCAACTTCCGCCGGAACTTATACTGCTACCATCATCAACGGCAGTTGTTCAGGGCCTGCATCAAATAGTTCGGTGATCACGGTAAGTTCAACACCAACCGGTTCGATCAGTCCTGCAAGCGGATCGATCTGCCCGGGTGGTTCACTAACGCTGACTGTAACAGGCGGAACATCTTACCAGTGGAAAAAAGACGGCGTGGATATTCCTGGTGCAAATTCCGCAACCTATAATGCAATATCCGCTGGAACATATACAGCCACCATTATCAACGGCAGTTGTTCTGGACCTGCATCGAACAGCTCTGTGATCACCACAGGAACAAGTCCGGCTGGAAACATCACTCCAAAATCAGCCACCATTTGTGCAGGCAGCACCGCCACGCTCACAGCCAGCGGCGGCAGCAGTTATCAGTGGAGACTGAATGGCGCAGACATTACGGGTGAAACCAATTCAACCATGAAGGCTTCTGCTCCTGGTGCTTACACCGTGATGATCTTCAATGGCAGCTGTTCCGGCCTTTCAGCCGACACGGCCATTGTCAGCCTCTCGCCGACTCCTTCCGGCTCCATCACACCGGCCAGCGCAACCATTTGCGAGGGTGGCGTACAGGAGTTGCAGGTGACAGGAGGAACTTCCTACCAATGGTACCGCAACGGTGTGCTGATCGGCGGAGCCACTGCCGATTCCCTGCTGGTAACGCAACAGGGCAATTATAGCGTGATGATCTTTGCGAATGCATGCGCTGGCCCTGCATCCAACACGGTTGATGTTGATGTGAATAAGCCCACAGGACAGATCAGCCCGGCAAGCGGCAGCATTTGTCCCGGCGAATCCATCAACCTCACGGCTTCCGGCGGCAGCAGTTACCAATGGATGCGAAACGGCGCCGATATCCCCGGTGCCACCGGTGCAACCTATGCAGCGGCCCAGGCAGGGAACTACCAGGTGAAGATCTTCAGCGGAAATTGCATGGGTCTTTCCGACAATTCGGTTCAGGTAACAGCAGCGCCTCTACCCGCGGGCAGCATCAGCCCAGCCCTGGATTCCATCTGCGAGGGCGAATCCATCACATTAAGGGCTACAGGCGGAAGTTCTTACCAGTGGCAGCTGGACGGCATCAATATTCCCGGAGCCGTTTCCGATACCCTCCATGCATCCCAACCCGGCCGGTATACAGTGATCATCTTCAATGGCAGCTGTTCGGCACCGGCTTCCAACGCTGCTCTGCTCACAGGCAGACTAAGGCCCAAAGGAATAACGGTCACTTTCAATGTAAGGAGAAACTCGCCTTATCCTTTGGAAGCCAGGCCAGGACTTTCTTACCAATGGTCCCCTGCCAACGGGCTTTCGGATCCTAACTCAGCACGACCTATAGTAACGGTCGCCGCCGATGCAGTTTATTTTGTCCGCATCGGCCAGTCAATCGGCTGCCCGGTCACGGACACGGTGAATGTGCGTGTGTTCAACGAGACCCAGGTCTATGTGCCCAATGCCTTTACACCAAACGGCGATGGTAAGAATGACGTACTGCGGCCGGTTCCGGTTCATATCCGGGAAATCAAATATTTCCGGGTGATGAACCGGTGGGGTGAGGTTGTGTTCGAGACCAATAGGATAGGAGAAGGCTGGAACGGCATATATAAAGGCAAGCCACAACCGAACGGCGTTTTTGTGTGGATCTTCGATGGGGTGGATGTTGATGGTAAACGTATCCTGGTCAAGGGGACTTCCGTGCTGATCAGGTAGGTTGGAATGAACCAGGCTGTTCCTTTATCAACTTTATCAACTTTATCAACTCCCCTCAGGGCTTCTCCACCTTCACCACCGGATGCGGATCATAAATGAACCTCACCTTGGCCGACTTCTTATCCGTGGATGTGAGGTAAAGCCGGTAGCGCTGTGTGCCAGCAGTAACAATCAGCAAGGCCGTGTTGGGAGGTATGCTTCCCAGGTTCTCAGCTACCATTTCAATCTCCTGGAAAGTATTCTGCAGGTCGATCTTGATATAGGCCGTGCTGGGTGTGGCATTGAGCCTTGTATGAGAAAGGATGTTCTTCTTATTAACGTAAACGGAGATGGTGTCGTCGTCGATCTCGGCGTTGTCGTAAAAATCAAGCCGGATGGTACCGGTGTCTACTTCGATCTCGGGGATCTCCTTGAATGCCGACTCTTTCACCCTGGTGAGCACGATCTGCCCCGGCTGGCAGGCGAAGCTGGTGTTCATCACCTTTCCGCTCCACTGGCCGCTCAGGGTTTCTTTATCGCCGTTCTTACTGTACCAAAGCTCGTATAATTTGATGCAGGGCGTGCAGTCTGCCGGTATCTTGAAAGTTTGCACTGCGCCTTCCTGCAGCACCAGCTTCTTCAGCACCTCGTCGTAGCTACCCAGGAATTTCTTCTTTACATAATTGGTGATGTCCGAGTAATGGTAGCTGGCACCTCCTGAACTGCTCTTGTCGATATTGATCTGCAGTTCGATGTAGTAAACCGGGAAGCAGCCGCCTGCCTGTTGCGTGAGCGTGCCCTTCCAGATGCCATTGAGGTCCTGGGCACTAGCCTGCCCGGCAAGGAATAAGAGGAATGGTATAAGAATAAGTCGTTTCAATGGCTGAAAATAAACGGGAATATCAGACCCGCGATCATAAATTATGTGAGCGGTCTAAGGCTTTTCGTAACGGAAACGCACCATCGCATTCTTCTGCTCGGTGGACGTGATCCTTACTTCGTGGCGCTTGTCGCCATCATTCACGATCATCAGGGAGGTGTTGGGTGGTATCCTGCCCAGGTTCTCCGCCAGCATCACCAGCACATGCTCGGGATTGTCATCATCCATTTTGAGCGTGATGGTCAGTGGCGTGGCCGATAATCGTTTTTTAGAAAGCACCACCTTGTCGTCCATGTACACGGTCACTGTATCGTCGTCGATCTCACCGTTGTCGTAAAGTTTTACCGTGATCTCGTTGCTGGAAACCACCAGGGTCTTCAGCAATTCATTTTCCCGGAATCTGGTTTGCCTGGGCACGTTGAACACGGGCGTCACCTTCTTCTTTGGCGCCTCTACAGGTGGGGTGATCTTGGCGATGGTATCGGTACGCGGACGACGGGTGACCGGCTTTTCTTTAGGCGGAGTGGTCACCGTTTTTTTAGCGGGAGGGTTGGTAGTCTTCTTAGGCGTCTGTACTACCGGTGGGCGGCTATCTGTTTTTGTCTTTCCCCTGAGAAAAGGCTCTACATAAAAATCGGAGCTGGCTACCCTGCGCAGAAATACCTTGCCTCCGCCGCAGTCGCCCCACTCGCCGTTGTTCTCGGGGTTGGTCCTGTCTTCCGATTTTCCTACAAAAGTGCCTTCCAGGTATTCTTCACGGCCGCTCCTGCTGTAGCTCAGCTTATAATTCATGATGCAGGTGCCGCCTCCTCCCAAATTCCTCACTTCCACTGTGCGCAGCTCCTGGATCTGGAAGGACTTGCCCTGCAGGATGAATCTGCCCGACATGGTGGCCTTTCCATAGAAGCGCTTATCGAGATAGGAATAAGAAACGCCCGTCACCGACAGCGCCGGGTTTTGCTGCACCTGGAACTCCAGTTTATAGTTCTCGCCGTTATCAGTCACAAAATAACCCCGCCAGATACCGGTCAGGTTCTGGGCGGAAACCGCGGCAAATGCAAAAAGAAACGCGGCAGTGATGGACAGTTTCTGGAAACAGGATTTCATTCAGCCGTGAAATTAGGTATTAAGCATTTCGTCACTTCCCCGAGTCTTGCAATAAGTTTGTTAATTTCGCGGCTCTTTATGAGTGATCTGATACATATAACCCTGGCCGATGGAAGCGTGAAGGAATATCCCAAAGGATCTTCCGCGCTGGATATAGCAAAATCGATCTCTGAGGGCCTTGCACGAAAAGTGCTGGCCGCCGACGTGAATGCGGAAGTGTGGGATGCTACGCGACCCATTGACTCGGATGCAACCCTGAGGCTGCTCACATGGGACGATCCCCTGGGAAAGAACACCTTCTGGCATTCTTCCGCCCACCTCATGGCGGAGGCCATTGAGCAAACTTTTCCGGGCGTGAAGTTCTGGGTTGGGCCTGCTCTTGACAATGGGTTTTATTATGACGTGGACCTGGGCGACAGGAATATCACCGAAGAAGACCTGCGCAAGCTGGAAGTGAAGATGACCGAGCTGGCCAGGCAGAATAACGCCTACCAGCGCAAGGAAATGAGGAAGGACGAGGCTATTCGCTATTTCGAGGAGAAAGGCGATGAGTACAAGCTTGATCTCTTACAGGGCCTGGAGGACGGAACCATTACATTTTACTCCCAGGGCAGTTTCACCGATCTCTGCCGGGGACCCCATATTCCGCATACTGGTTTTATCAAGGCCATCAAGCTCACCAACATTGCGGGTGCTTATTGGAAAGGAGATGACCGGAACAAGCAGCTGATCCGGATCTATGGCGTGACCTTCCCCAGCCAGAAGCAGCTGGATGAATACCTGGTGATGCTGGAAGAAGCAAAGAAAAGAGACCACCGCAAGCTCGGAAAAGAGCTCAGCATCTATACCATGGATGATGATGTGGGTCAGGGACTGATCATGTGGCTTCCCAATGGAACCGTGATGATAGAGGAGCTGGAAAAGCTGGCTAAGGAAACGGAGAACGAAGCTGGATATAAGAGGGTTGTGACCCCGCACATTGCCAAGGAAAGCATGTACCTCACCAGCGGCCACCTTCCATATTATGCCGACAGTATGTATCCGCCTATGGAAATGGAAGGCGAGAAATACTACCTGCGGGCCATGAACTGTCCTCACCACCACAAGATCTTTGCTGCCCTGCCCAAAAGCTACCGCGACCTGCCTTACCGGGTGGCTGAATATGGAACCGTATACCGGTATGAGCAAAGCGGTGAATTGTTTGGACTGATGAGGGTAAGGTGCCTGCACATGAACGATGCGCACATCTATTGCACCCGCGAGCAGTTCGCCGATGAATTCCGCGCCGTGAACGAGATGTACCTGAAGTATTTCAGGATCTTTGGCGTAGATAAATACGTGATGCGCCTTTCCCTGCACTCGCCCGACAAGCTGGGCATCAAGTATGTGAACCATCCTGAGCTCTGGAAAGAAACCGAGGACATGGTGAGAAAGGTGCTGATCGAGTCGAACATTCCCTTTGTGGAGGTACAGGATGAGGCGGCCTTCTACGGACCCAAGATCGACGTGCAGATCTACAGCGTGATCGGCCGTGAGTTCACTTTGGCCACCAACCAGGTAGATTTCTCCCAGGGCAGAAGTTTCAAGCTCCAGTATACAACAGAAGATAATACCACCGAAACCCCGCTGATCATCCACCGGGCGCCACTGGGAACGCACGAGCGCTTCATTGGCTTCCTGCTGGAGCATTATGCAGGCAAATTACCCACCTGGCTGGCACCTGTGCAGGTGAAGATCCTGCCCATTTCCGACAAGTTCGTGGACTATGCAAAAGAAGTTTCGGGGAAGTTGAAAAAATTAGATATTCGTGTGGAGATTGACGACCGCAGCGAAAAGATAGGCAGGAAGATCCGTGATACTGAAATGCTGAAAGTGCCTTACATGCTGGTGGTGGGAGAGAAGGAAGTGCAGGAAGGAAAGGTGGCCATCCGCAGGCAGGGACTGGGCGACATAGGCGCGAAGAGCGTAGATGAATTCATCAATGAGATCTGTACCGAGATCAGGGAAAGGTCGCATTGATCAAACATTTCGACAACAACAAAACATAAAACAGAACAAAGCCACAAGCCGGCGGACGTCGACTGCAGCTGTGGACCATCATTATGGCTTTACCCAATAAAGGTTTCAGACCCGGAGGATTCAACAGGGGCAGGTTCATGCCCCGTAAAGAGGCGGAACATCGTATCAATCACCACATCAGGGTTCCGCAGGTACGACTGGTTGGAGATAACGTGACCGTAGGTGTTTACAGCACGCAGGAAGCAATGAAGATCGCGCAGGAGCAGGAGCTCGACCTGGTGGAGATCTCTCCGCAGGCCGATCCGCCCGTGTGCAAGATCATTGACTACAATAAGTTCCTCTACGACAAGAAGAAGAAGGAAAAGGAAATGAAGGCCAAGGCCAAGACAACGGAGATGAAAGAGATCCGTTTCACGCCCAACACCGACGACCACGACTTCGATTTCAAATCCAAGCACGCCGAGAACTTCCTCAAGGAAGGCAATAAGGTAAAGGCATATGTTCAGTTCAAGGGCCGGGCCATCCAGTTCAAGGACAGGGGAGAGCTTTTGCTCCTGAAATTTGCCGAAAGGCTGAAAGAAGTTGGGCAGTTGGAAAGCATGCCCAAGCTGGAAGGAAAAAGGATGCTGGCCATCTTCACGCCCAAAACCAGTAAAAAGCCCAAGGAAGCCAGGGAGCCGAAAGAGCCCAAGGAACCAAAGGAACCCAAAGAACCCAGGGAACCCAAAGAGCCTAAGGAGAAACCGGCGGCTGAATAGCAGAGTTGACTGGTTAACACGTTGACTGGTTGACTGGGAAAGCTGGTTGATGCAACACCTAATACTTTTCTGTTGGATATCGATACTTTACAATCGATCTGTACTAAGCTGCCGGGGGTGACCGAGGACATCAAATGGGGCCACGACCTGGTGTTTTCCGTAGGTTCCAAAATGTTCGCCGTAACCGGCCTGGAACCGCCCTTTACCTGCTCCTTCAAGGTGCCGGATGAGGACTATGAAGAGATGATCACCCAACCGGGCATTTCGCCCGCTCCCTACATGGCCCGGAATAAATGGGTGCTGGTTTCTCCAGGCAATAAGCTGAATAAGAAAGACTTCGAAAGGTTGATTCAACAGAGCCATAAGCTGGTTTCCGGTAAGCTCCCAAAGAAACTCCGGGCTGAGCTAGGGTTGATGTAGCAATGGGTATGTGTATAAAGTACACATTAAGCAGGCATTAACAGATCTTCAATCTTCAATCTGAAATCTTCAATCTGAAATCCTTATCTTTGCGCCCTCGTTGTAAAACGGGTATTGCTTAAAGAGGCTCCCTAAGTGTTCTCCTGTGAGAGCCGCCTCAAGGGCTCAATCTTAATCGCATTTCAAAATGCCAAAGGTAAAAACGAACTCCAGTGCCAAAAAGCGCTTCAAAGTGACAGGCACCGGGAAGATCACGCACCAAAAAGCGTTCAAGCGTCACATTCTGACCAAAAAATCAAAGAAGAGAAAGAGGAAGATGGCTAAAGATGGTTTAGTTGCCAAGCCAAACATGGATTTCGTAATGAGACTCCTTCGTTTGAAGTAATCTACAACTGTAAACTGTAAACACTAAACTCTAAACATCTTAAGATATGCCACGTTCCAAAAATTCAGTCGCTTCCAAAGCGCGCCGTAAAAGAGTCCTCAAGCAGGCGAAAGGATTCTATGGCAAACGCAAAAACGTATACACAGTCGCCAAGAACATAGTTGAGAAAGGTATGACCTATGCTTATGTAGGTCGTAAGCTGAAGAAAAGAGAGTACCGTCGTCTCTGGATCGCACGTATCAACGCTGCGGTACGCGCCGAAGGCCTCACTTACTCCCAGTTCATGAACCTCCTCAACACAAAAGGCATTGAGCTTGACCGTAAGGTACTGGCCGACCTGGCCATGAACAACCCGGAAAGCTTCAAAGCCCTGGTTGCTCAGGTGAAGTAAGGATATTTGCCATATAGGGAAGCCGGACGTGATAAAGCGTTCGGCTTTCTTTTTGGATAAACCTATACTTTTGTATGAAACAACCCATTCAATTCTTAAATGAATAATACCTATCTCAGTCTCGTAGAGCAGACCTTTAATTTCCCCCAGGAAGGTCTGGAGGTCAAAGATTCCAATCTCTTCTTCAACGGCCTGGACATCCGCGCCCTGATTGATAAATACGGCACGCCACTGAAGATCACCTACCTGCCCAAGATCGGTATGCAGATCAACAAGGCCAAGGACATGTTCGCCAAGGCCATGAAGAAGCATAAATACGAGGGCAAATATTACTACTGCTACTGCACCAAGAGTTCGCATTTTTCATTCATCGTGGAGGAAGCGCTGGAGCACAACATCCACCTGGAGACCTCATATGCCTACGACATCGAGATCATCAAGAAGCTCTATGAGAAAAAGCGGATCAACAAAAGCACCTACATCATCTGCAACGGATACAAGCAGAAAGGTTACACCCGCCGAATAGCCCAGCTGATCAATACCGGCTTTACCAATGTGATACCGGTGCTGGACAACAAAGACGAACTGGATGCCTATCGCCGTTCGGTGAAGCAGCCCTTTAAGCTGGGTATCCGCGTGGCCGCTGAAGAAGAGCCCACTTTTCCATTTTATACCTCGCGCCTGGGCATCCGTCCCAAGGATATACTTGAATTTTACGTGGACAACATCGAAGGCTATGAGCACAAGTTCCAGCTCAAGATGCTGCACATCTTCCTGAACAAGGGTATCAAGGACGATATTTATTACTGGTCGGAGCTGAATAAGATCATCAACCTCTATTGCCAGCTGAAGAAGATCTGTCCCGAGCTGGACTCGCTCAACATCGGCGGCGGCTTCCCTATCAAGCACTCGCTGGGTTTTGAATACGACTACCAGTTCATGATCAACGAGATCGTGGGCAACGTGAAGGCGGCCTGCAAGCGCAACAAAGTGCCTATGCCCGACATCTTCACCGAATTCGGCAGCTATACCGTAGGAGAGAGCATGGGACATATTTACAGCGTCATTGGACAAAAGGCGCAGAACGACAGGGAGACCTGGTACATGATCGACTCCTCCTTCATTACCACCCTGCCAGATACCTGGGGCATAGGAGAGAAGTTCCTCATGCTCCCCATCAACAAATGGGACCAGGAATACCAGCGTGTGGTGCTGGGCGGCATCACCTGCGACAGTCACGATTACTACGATTCAGAGGAACATATCAACGAGGTCTTCCTGCCTAAGATCAATGGAGAGGAACCTTTATACATCGGCTTTTTCCATACCGGCGCCTACCAGGACCAGATCAGCGGCTATGGAGGTATCAAGCACTGCCTGATCCCTTCACCCAAGCACGTGATCATTGAAAAGGATAAGAATGGCAAGCTGGTGGACTGGCTTTATGCCAAGGAGCAGTCGGCGCAGAGTATGCTGAAGATCCTTGGTTATATCAAGTAGGAGGTTGACTGGTTAACTGGTTAACAGAGCTCTGTCAATCGTTAATCGTCAATCGTGAGTCGTGAGTCGTGAATGGTGAATGGTGAATGGTGAAATTCTCAGTTGCCCCCCCTTTTGCAGGCGGATTTCTTGGAATGAACCCCACATCGAGCGCGGGGAGATTACGCAGAAGCATCGCCACTTCAACAGGAAACTGGAAACTGGAAACAGGAAACTAAATTATTCGCATCCTTCCTTCCTCCGTGTATCGATCAAATACTGGATCTTCCATTCATTATTGAACCTCACTAGCTGGAACGAATTCACTCCACAGTGACTGAATTTTTCTCCCACGTAGAATTTATATGGCGTCCAGGCAAGAGCCAGGTCGTTGTCGATGCGGATGATGTCGAATGAGATGCGCTCGTCGTAGACCTCTTCATGCGGCTTGCCTACGAATTCGATGAAGCGGCTCACTTCCTCGCTCCGCACGATCACCTTTCCTTCCTTGTTCTTCAGCACCGTCTGCATCACGGCGTTCGGCGCAAACACGGTTTTCAAAAGGGCAGTGTCGCCCTTGCGCATGCCTTCGAACAGGTTGTTGATAGTGGCCTTGATGGCATCTTCGGGAGTTTGTGCAGCAGCATTCATGGAGATGAGTATGAGAGCTAAAAAGATATAACGCATGATGGATAATTGAAAAAGGAAGATAGGCAGATCATGGGATCATTAAGGCGTCAGCCACTAGTTTTCCATGAGCGGTTAAACATTTCTCCCTCCCTTCAGGCCCGCCCGGCAAAGCAACGCGCCGACGGGGAGGGTAAAAAACAAAGCGGTCAGTAGACACTGACCGCTTTAAACCAAAACCAACTGCTTATGAGAAATCGTTAAACCGTATTTATAATATTGTTATTTGCTTTACTGGTGTTTTGACTGGTTGCTTCTTCGGAAGGTTTAATCTCAAAATACCATTAACATATTCTGCAGAGATCCCTTCACCATCCACCTCTTCATCTACGTTGAAAGAACGCCGAAAGTTTTCGATTTGGTATTCATTTCTTGTCAACTGTCCGTTTTTTACATCTGCTTTAACATTCCCTTTGCTTTCAATGGTGAGCAGGTTCTTTTCAAAGCTCACCACCAGGTCTTCTTTATTGAATCCCGGCGCGATCAGTTCGATCATGTATCCCTCTGGCGAGGTATAGATATTCACCGGCGGCTGGCTCTTTGCCACCCTGGAATGCAGGGGAAAGTAACCGGGAGCAAGATGGGCGAAGCCCCTGTCTGCTGGCTGGGTTTTGAATTTTAAGACTGTCATATTACTGGATTTAATTTCCCTTGCCTACCCAAACCTTGTACCACCCGGAAACTTCTGTCATTCCGGCGTTAATTTTCCCCCGGCAATGTCAGAATGTTCTTTGCTGGTGCGCATATCATTAACTTTGCAAAAAATTTTAGACTATGTATCCAGTAGAGATAGTGCAGCCGATGAAAGAGGAGCTGACCGAGAATGGTTTTAAAGAATTGCTGACCAAAGACGAAGTGGAAGAGCAGCTGAAAGCGAAGGGCACCACCCTTGTGATGATCAATTCCGTTTGCGGATGTTCTGCCGGCACGGCCCGTCCAGGCGTGGTGATGGCAGTGAACACTACCAATAAAAGGCCTGATCACCTCACTACGGCTTTTGCCGGGTTTGACGTAGAAGCCGTTCAGGCACTGCGCACCCATATGATGCCTTATCCTCCTTCTTCCCCTTCTATAGCCCTGTTCAAGAATGGCAACCTGGTCCATTTTATAGAGCGTCACCAGATCGAAGGAAGGTCGGCCGAGTCGATCGCAAACAACCTGGTAGGAGCATTCCACCAGTACTGCTAGGCCGATTTACCTAATTACTGCTTATGTATCCCAATCTGTATTATGCTTTTAAGGACCTGTTTGGACTGAACCTACCGGCCCTGAGATTCATCAATTCCTTCGGGTTTTTCGTAGCTATTGCCTTCCTGGTGGCCGCAGCCCTGCTGGGCGCCGAGCTGAAGCGCAAGAGCAAGGCCGGCCTGCTGCTGCCCACGGAAGACGAGATCACGGTAGGCCACCCCGCCACACCGGGTGAGCTATTGCTGAATTTCCTCCTGGGCTTTGTTTTGGGATACAAGATCCTGGCTCTTTTCTTCCTGAGCTCCGATGCCACGGAAGATCCACAGACCTTCATTTTCTCCGGCATGGGCAACTGGCCGCTGGGCATAGGACTGGGCTTGCTGTTCGCGGGGTTGAAATGGTGGGAGAAGAACAAGCAGAAACTGGCCAAACCAGAGAAAAGAAAGGTGCGCATCTGGCCGCAGGACAGGGTGGGAGAGATCACCGTCCTGGCTTTGATCTTTGGCCTCGTTGGCGCCAAGCTGTTCGATATTTTTGAGAACTGGGGCGATTTTGTGCAGGCTCCTATGGCACACATCCTTTCGGGTGGCGGACTCACCTTCTATGGCGGACTGATCTGCGCAGCCATTGCCATCATCCTGTTTGCCAGGAAGCACCGCATTCCCATCAGGCACCTGGCCGATGCCATTGCGCCTTCCCTGATGATCGCCTATGCCATTGGAAGGATAGGCTGCCAGGTGGCCGGCGACGGCGACTGGGGCATTTACAACAGCGCCTACCTTTCCCAGCCTGACGGAAGCATGGTCAAGGCCGCTCCCGGTGACTTCGACAAGGCAGTACAAGCCAACACCGTTCATTTTAAGCGATACAAAGAAGGCGAAATACTTCATGCCTACGTAGAAAAGCCTTCTGCCCTGGGTTTCCTGCCAGACTGGCTGTTTGCCTACAATTATCCCCATAACGTCAACCGGGTAGGCGTTCCCATTGACGGTTGCACCGAACAACACTGTAACCAGCTGCCGGTGCCAGCCTTCCCTACGCCTTTGTACGAAACGATCACCTGTACCATCCTGTTCTTCGTCTTATGGGGATTAAGGAGGAGGATCCGGCCATTTGGGGCCCTGTTCGCCCTTTACCTGATCCTCAACGGACTAGAGCGTTTCTTCATTGAAAAGATCCGGGTGAATAACCAGATGGAGCTGTTTTCCTCTTTTGGATTCTATCCCACCCAGGCGGAAGTGATCTCCACAGGCCTGGTGATCGCAGGGGTTGTTTTATGGATCATCCTGAGACAAAAAAATAGTGCCAGCAAAACTGGTAGCGAAAAGCTACAGTAATATCTCTTAAATATCCGCAGAACACGTGTCAGCTTTACGCTTTACACGCTTGTAGTATAGTTTTTGCAGGTAATATATCGGAACAAACACTATGATTTTTGAGCGTTCATAATTACTTTTGCAGTCTGAACATCGATTTAACTACACATTTGCATCATTCTGCTCCGAATAATAGTCATTATAACGTTTACATTTTAAATAAGAATAATACAATATGAGGCAGCTTAAAATTGCTACCCAGATCACGAACAGGGATTCGCAGGCGGTGGAGAAGTACCTTCAGGAGATCTCGAAAATACCGATGATCACCCCGGAAGAGGAAACTACACTGGCTCAGCGGATCAAGATGGGGGACCAGCGGGCTTTGGACAAACTGGTCCAGGCCAACCTGCGTTTCGTGGTCTCTGTGGCAAAACAGTATCAGCACCAGGGACTTTCCTTAAGTGACCTGATCAACGAAGGGAACCTGGGTCTGATCAAAGCCGCACAGCGTTTTGACGAGACAAAAGGATTCAAATTCATTTCCTACGCCGTTTGGTGGATCCGTCAGTCCATCCTGCAAGCATTGGCCGAGCAGGGCAGGCTGGTACGTCTTCCCCAGAACAAGATCGGCACCTACAACAAGGCCAACAAAGCTTATATGGCCTTCGAGCAGGAGCACGAGCGCGAGCCTAGTACAGAAGAGCTTGCCGACATCCTGGAAATGAGCGAGACCGAGATCAACAACATCTTCCAGAGCAATACCCGCCACACTTCCCTGGATGCCCCGGTGCACGAGGCAGAGGACGTGGCCATGGGCGACCTCCTGGAAGGCAGCGACGATACCGATGAGGACGTGATGAAAGATTCACTCCGCGCTGAGATCCGCCGCGTGCTCAAATCGCTTTCTCCCCGTGAAGCTGAGATCGTGAATGCCTATTTCGGCCTTGATGGCGAGAACGGCACCACCATTGAGCAGATCGGACAGAAGTACGACCTCACCAAGGAAAGGATCAGGCAGATCAAGGAAAGAGCGATCAAGCGCCTGCAAAAAGCCAGGTACAGCAACGCCCTGAAAGCGTATTTAGGATAAAAACTCCCGCCTCCGGGATTCAAATAGCAATTGATGGGTTTACATGCAGCCCTGGTCTTATGGTCAGGGCTGTTTTTGTGAGCCCTCCCTAACCCTCCCTGAAGGGAGGGAACCTGATGATTACCTAGTCAACTAGTTAACCGGTCAACTTGTCAACAGAATGAAAACCTGGCTACCAATTTTCACACTTGCGCTGCTCTTTTCATCTTGCGAGAAGACCATCGACATCCGCCTGGACGAGACCGCTCCCAAGCTGGTAGTAGAAGCCACCATTGAGAACGGCCAGCCGCCCCTGGTGGTGCTCACGCGCTCCCTGGACTTCTTCTCTAAGATCAATCCCGACATCCTGGCCGGCAGCTTTATCCACGGCGCAGTGGTGAAGGTTTCCAACGGTGTAAAAACTCACCAGCTCAAAGAATACGAAGTGCCGCTGTTCGGGGCCTATTCCTATTTTTATTATTCCATCGACTCTTCCAGCCTGGCTACTGCTTTTGAAGGCGAGCTGAACGGATCCTATAGCCTCAGCATCGTGCACGAGGGGCAACAATACAACGCAGTCACCACCATTCCGTCCATCACCCGCCAAATCGACTCCATCTGGTGGAGGCCCATGCCCTACGATACCTCTGGAAAGAAGGCCGATGTGATGATCCGCGCCACCGACAGGCCGGGCTTCGGTGACTTCGTTCGCTATTTTACAAAAAGAAACCGCGAACCCTTCCTGCCTGGATTTGCTTCGGTGTACGATGACCTGATCATTGACGGCACCACCTATGAAGTGGAAGTGGAGCCTGGCTTCGACCGCAATGAAGGATGGGATCAGGAACATGATTTTGAAAGAGGCGACACCGTGACCCTCAAGCTCAGTAATATCGACAAGGCCACCTTTGATTTCTGGCGCACCATGGAGTATAGCTATTCTTCAATCGGCAACCCTTTTTCCACCCCGGTGAAAGTGATCTCCAACATCAGCAATGGAGCCCTCGGCTATTTCGGCGGCTATGCTTCCCAGTACCGCACCATCATTATCCCCCGCTAGTGCAATTCTTTTCTGTTTCCGTGAGGCAATTCGAATTATTTTTGGCCCTCATCGAAATGAATGATGGATACAACCACTTCTGAAAAAGTTCAACTACTGATCCTGGGCTCCGGCCCGGCCGGCTATACTGCAGCTATTTATGCATCACGCGCCAACCTCAAACCGGTATTGTACCAGGGCATACAGCCCGGAGGACAATTGACCATCACCACCGAGGTGGAGAATTACCCCGGCTTCCCGGATGGCGTGCAGGGCCCCGAGCTCATGATCCATTTTGAAAAGCAGGCCAGCCGCATGGGCGCCGACCTGCGCTTCGGCCTGGCAACGAAAGTGGACCTCACCAGCCAGCCTTACAAGGTATGGATAGACGAAGAGAAACTGATCGAGGCCAATGCCATCATCATTTCTACCGGTGCTTCTGCCAAATGGCTGGGGATTGAAAGCGAGCAAAGGCTGAACGGCTATGGCGTGAGTGCCTGCGCGGTTTGCGACGGCTTCTTTTTCCGTGGCAAGGAAGTAGCCATTGTGGGCGCGGGAGATACGGCGGCGGAAGAAGCGCTTTACCTCTCGAAACTTTGCACTACGGTGCACATGATCGTGCGCCGTGATGAAATGCGGGCAAGCAAGATCATGCAGGACCGCGTGATCAACACGCCCAACATCAAGATCTACTGGAATTCGGAAACCGACGAGATCCTGGGGGAGAAGACGGTGGATGCAGTGAGGATCCGCAACAACAAGACCAATGAATTGACAACGATCCCCATCAAAGGATTCTTCGTAGCTATAGGACACCAGCCCAACTCCGATATTTTTAAAGGCTGGCTGGATATGGATGAGGCCGGGTATATCAAAACCATCCCGGGTACTTCAAAAACGAATAAGGAAGGTGTATTTGCCTCTGGCGACGTGCAGGACAAGGTGTACAGGCAGGCCGTCACAGCTGCAGGTACGGGTTGCATGGCCGCGCTGGATGCTGAGCGATACCTTTCAGAAAAAGGATTTCACTAAGCAGCTTAGGCTGCTTTTTTTAACTTCAGGAAATGGCAGCTCAATTCACCATCGAACTCAAAAAACTGAAATTCTTCGCAGCCCACGGACTTTATGAAGAAGAACGCGTGGCCGGTACGGAATTTTTAGTGGATCTCAGCGTGCAGATTGATGCGCCGGATTCGGTGGTCACTTCTATTGAAGATACCACTGACTATGTGAGGCTCTACGGCATTGTGAAGCGCTCCATGGCAAGGCCAACACCTTTGCTGGAAACGCTTTGCATGCAGATAGCCGAGGAGGTTCATTCGGATTTTCCGGCTACCCGCGCGGTTTTTTTAACAATAACAAAATTATCACCTCCCATAAACAACTTTATCGGCACGGTTGCTGTCAGTTATACGAAATCATTCACCTAGCATGAAAACCTTCGTAACCGCCTTTTTAGCTCTGCTGACCCTTACCACCTTTGCCCAGTCCGAGCAAACCCTGTTAACCGCGGCCACCCGCTACGAGACCGCACTGAACGAGGACGCGGCCTATGAAACCTACAGGCAGGTGCTGAAGGTCAATCCCAATCATTATTACGCCCTCTGGAAGGCCAGCGAATTGTGCAGCAGGGTAGGCAACAGGCAACCCACCAAGGAAAAAAAGCAGGAATTCTTCGAGACAGGCAAACGATACGCAGAGAAGGCCATCAAGGTCAACCCCAACGGAGCGGATGGCTACTTTGCCTTATCCGTAGCCATGGGCCGTCTGGCGCTTACCAATTCGGGCAGCGACAAGATCAAGGCAGTGAAAGAGATCAAGCTGAATGCGGAGAAAGCCATCAAGCTCAATCCAAATCATGGCTATGCCTGGCATGTATTGGGAAAATGGTACTTCGAGGTAAGCCAGCTGAATTATTTAGAAAAGACAGCGGTACGCGTATTCTTCGGCGCGCTGCCTCCGGCTACGCTGGCCGATGCTATCCGTGCTTATGAAAGATCAAGGCAACTGGTGCCCGATCTTACCTTGAATTATTACGAGCTGGCGAAGGCTTACAAAGAAGCCGGACAAAAGGCCAAGGCCATCGAATATCTGAAAAAACTTCCCTCTCTCCCCAACAAAACGCAGGACGATCCCAAGGTCAAGGCCAAGGGCGCGCAACTGCTGAAAGAACTCACGTCCTAAAAGGCAGTCTTCGTGGTTCAAATTCTGATGCGCCTCCACCTGCCGCTGCGGATGTAAAAAAACGACAAGGTAAAAAGGGTGGTCCAGTACAGCAACTCCGACAACCATCCCCAAACGATCGAGAGATCCCTGAGTTCCATTACATAGTACACGTAGAAGCAATAAATGATTATGGCCACCAGCTCCACCAGGAAGGTGATGCGGCTGCTGCCCGTTCCTGTGACGGCATTCAGCCAGATCGTAGCGATCGACATCAATACCAGTACAGCCGCCACCAGCCTGAGCACAGGAACGCCCTGGCGAATAAAATCTTCTCCCGGACCATAGATAGAAAGATATTCTACCGTAAACAACTGCAGCAGGATGCATACGGCCACTGCGATGGAGGCGCTCACCAACATGATCTTTTTCAAAAGCGGGATCACCTGGTCATGCTTGCCCTGCCCGATCACGTTGCTCACCATGGTATTGGCCGTGGAGCCGAAGGCCCACACGAAGGAACCAAAGAAACCAAAGATGTTGCGCATGGAATTGGATACGGCCAGTCCCGTTTGACCGCTATTCCTTTCAATAAGAATATAAAAGAACAGCCAGCTGATGATGGAGATCGCATGCTGGAAGATCAATGGACCGGAGAGGTGCAGGATAGAGCGGTTGTTCGCCGCATCCCATTTCCTGAATCTAAAAATGGAGAATTGCGCACCCAGTCCTTTGACCTGTATCACTAAAAAGACCACGAACATGCCGATAAATTCGGCAATGATGGAGGCATAGGCAGCACCATTGAATCCCAATGCGGGGAAACCGAGCTTTCCGAAGATGAGTGTATAATCGAAGAACACATTGGCTATGGCCTCCGCCAGCGTGCCCGCCACCAGGTATTTGCTTTGGTTGGTGCCTACCAGCAGGGCGTTCCGCATTTGGTAGATGTAAAGAAATGGGAGGCCCCAGATGCGGATGTGCAAAAAGCTGATGGCCTTTTGATAAGTGTCTTCCGAACGCAAAACTTCTTTAAGAATGAGGGGCGCAGCCAGGTAGGTGAACAGGATGCCTGCGGCGGCAATGATCAGTGATATGTATATGCCCTGGTTAAAAAGAGAGCCGATAGCTTGAGGCCGGTTCTCGCCGGCACGGCGGGAGATCAATGCCTGCAATCCATTGTTCAATCCATAGCCGATCCCCGCAAACACCAGGTAGTACACGCCCGAGATCGACGCTACAGCCAGCGCTTCCTCACTGAGGTGGCCCAGGAAGACGTTGTTGATGATGAAATTGAATTGGGGCACCAGCAGGGCAAGGCTGATCGGCAAAGCGATCTTCAGTATCTGCCTGTAAGAAACCTCAACCTGTAACGAAGCCATGCGGGAAAAATCTGCAATCTAACAAAACAAAGTTTGCTCAAAAATGTAAATACGTACATTGCAAATAAATCGCATTCGTTGGAAAGACTTTTTCAGATCAGATCGAACAGGGAGGCAGCAGCCGGCAGCAGGAACGTGTTGCTGGAGTATGGAGACAGCTTTTGTTGCTGGGGCGTATGGAACCGCGATGAGGGCAGCTTGCTGAAGCTGGATTATTACAGTTTTACAGGTGATGCGGTGAAGAACACCTGCGAGATCGTGGAACTGGTGAGGCAGGAGACGGACAGGATCAATGCACTGATCACCTGTTCCTTCTATCCCCATGCCGTGGTGATGCCGGCTGCTGCTGTAGCGGACGCAGATCACGTGGCTGGTGCCGTGTACCGCGACATGCATGCTGTGCCAGTCACCGACCAGGTTCGCGAGAAAAAAATGCTGGTCAACCACCTGGTACCAGCAGGTATTCACAACGCCATCTCCAAGCATTTTCCTCATTCCCATTTCCTGCACGCGTACACACCGCCACTGCGCAAAAGCCTGGTGAATGCGCGCGATCACATTTCTGTGCACTTCACCTCCAGGAGTTGCCGCGTAATGGCTACCAAGCATGGTGAATTACAATTGGCCCAGATCTATGCTTACTCTTCGCCGCTTGATATGGTCTACCTGCTTTTGAAGATCATCCAGGAATTGGAAATGCCCAAAGAGCAGGTGGTGGTTTATGTTTCCGGGCTGATTGAAAAAGACTCGGCGCTTTTCCAGGAGCTGCATGCTTATTTTCTGCACCTGGAATTTCTGAGTCCGCAGAAACTGGTGCTGGCCGACGAAGTGCACCCGGCCCATTATTTTACCTCCATCGCAAACCTGGCTGCATGCGTATCATAAGCGGATCACTCGGTGGCCGTCGCATTCAGCCACCGGCGAACATGCCCTATACAAGGCCTACCACCGATATTGCCAAGGAAGGACTGTTCAACATTCTTCAAAACAATATCGACCTGGAAGATATTTCCACCCTCGATCTTTTCGGCGGTACTGGTTCCATCAGCTATGAGCTGGCCTCCCGGGGTGCGGGCGACCTCACCATCGTGGAGAAGGATGAGAAGATGCATGCCTTCATCAAAAAGAACGTGGAGACGCTCAGGATAGAGAATTGTAAAGTGGTGCGCTCAGATGTATTTCGATTCATCAGGGAATGCCACCAGCAGTTCGATCTCATTTTTGCGGGTCCGCCTTATGCCCTGCAAACGATAGATGAACTGCCGGTACTGATCTTCCAGCACGGCTTGCTGAAGCCAGGTGGATGGTTCGTCCTGGAACATACGCCAAGGAACAACTATGAGCAGTCACCGCATTTCAAGATGTCGAGGAACTATGGTACCACGGTGTTTTCGTTTTTTGTCCAGGCTTAAGAAGAATGCATGAAGAAAGCAGAAGCAAGAAAAATATACAGGGAGAAAAGAGAGCAGATCTCCGCTACGGATAAGATGAAGTGGGACGACCTCATCCTCATCCAGTTTCAAACCATCGACCTGCCCTTCCTGCAGATGGTGATGAGCTACTATTCCCTCGAAGAAAAGAACGAGGTCAATACTTTTACTATCACCGAATACCTGCATTTCAAAAACCCATCCCTTCAGCTGGCTTACCCGAGAATGGAGCCTGAAGGCCAGACCATGCAGGCCGTGCTCTGCTCGCCGGATACGGCATTCACGGAGAACGAATGGGGCATCACCGAGCCGCTGGGCCACGACCTGGCCGATCCGGCCGAACTGGAAGTAGTGCTGGTGCCGCTGCTGGCCATAGACAAGCAGGGTAACAGGGTGGGATATGGCAAAGGTTATTACGACAGGTTCCTGAAAGAATGCGATCCCAATTGCCTTCGCATAGGCCTCTCGTATTTCGAGCCGGTGGAGCGCATCGAGGACACCTTTGATTTTGATGTACCTTTAGACCTTTGCGTCACCCCCCAACAGGTCTATGTTTTCTAACTGGTTTTTGAAATCATTCCGCCTCTTACTCCTACCATTCGCCATCCTTTACGGTTTGGGTATCATTATACGGAACTGGCTCTACGAAAAGAACGTTTTTAAGTCAACGAGTTTTGGCATACCCATCATCTGCGTAGGCAACCTTTCGGTTGGCGGTACGGGTAAGTCGCCCATGGTAGAGTACCTGGTGAGACAGTTGAAAGCAAGGGTGAAGGTGGCTACACTCAGCAGGGGCTATAAAAGGAAGACCAAGGGCTATGCGCTGGCAGATCCTTCGTCTACCGCCATCGAGATCGGCGACGAGCCCATGCAGTTCCATCGCAAATTTCCCGACGTGCCCGTGGCCGTGGGAGAGGAGAGGCTGGTGGCCATCCCCCAGCTCCTGCACGACCATCCCGAGACCGAAGTGATCATCCTGGACGATGCCTTCCAGCACAGGGCGGTGAAAGCCGGCTTCAATATTCTGCTCACCGAGTATGCCAATTTGTTTACCCGTGATTTCTTCCTGCCCACCGGCGACCTGCGCGACCAGCGCTCGGGCTACAAGCGGGCGGATGTGATCGTGGTGACCAAATGTCCAAGGGAGATGGACATATATGAAAGGAATGCCCTGGCCGATGAGATCGCGCCTTTGCCGCACCAGAAACTATACTTTACCACCATCGTGTACGGCATGCCCTACCATATTACCAGCCATGCCTTCCAGGTGATCGACGAGAATACGGAGGTCTTGCTGATCACGGGTGTGGCCAATCCCCGGCCCCTGAAAGACTTCCTGGAGAACAGGGTCCACACCTATTCCATGATGCATTATGGTGATCACCATATTTTTTCCATCGACGACTGGAAGGAGATCAAGGCCAGGTTCGACCGAATAGAAGGAAAAAAGATCATATTGACCACTGAAAAAGATGCCATGCGGCTGTTGAAATTCGACACAGAGCTGGCTGGCCTGCCTTTTTATGTGATACCGATCGAGCATTCCTTCCTGTTTGGAGAGGCCTCAGCCTTTGATCAGAATGTGTTTAATTTCATAGATAATTTTAAAAAACCTGTATAGAATGGGCAGAAAAAACGGAAAAAAGCCAAAGCATAAAGGACCGGAAAGGGATACCTACAAAGGCGTGATCGAGCTCACCCGCTCGGGGATGGCCTTCGTAGTGATCGAGGACCTGGAGACCGACATCCTGGTGAGGCCGGGCGATTTCGGCTCCGCCCTTCATGGCGATACCGTAAGGGTAGCCGTGATCCCGGGTAGGGAAGGAAAAAGAATGCAGGGAAAAGTAGTTGAAGTGGTAGAAAGAAAGCAGTCTGAATTCATTGGCAGGCTGCAGATGAATAACGGCTTTGCATTTTTTGTAGCCGATAAGGAAAGGAAGATGCCGGACATCTATGTGCCCCAGCAATCTTTCAACGGCGCAGGTGACAACGACAGGGTCGTGGTTAAGATCACGCGCTGGGAAGAAGGCAGCGGCAAGCGGCCCGAAGGCGAAGTAGTGACCATATTGGCCGAAGAAGACATGAACGACGTGGCCATGAAGGAGATCCTGCTGGAAGCAGGCTTCCCCCTGGAGTTCAGCGACGAAGTGATGGAAGAAGCTGCGAGGATCCCGGATACCATCCCGGCCGACGAGATCGCCAAAAGGAAAGACTTCAGGAAGACGCTCACCTTTACGATAGACCCTGTAGATGCCAAAGATTTTGATGACGCCATTTCCATTCGCGTGCTGAAGAACGGCAACTATGAGATCGGCGTGCACATCGCGGATGTCTCCTATTATGTGTTGCCGGGCACGCAGCTGGATGAATCGGCTTATGAAAAAGCCACTTCGGTCTACCTGCCGGACAGGGTAAGTCCCATGCTGCCTGAGCATATTTCCAATGTACTCTGCTCGCTCCGTCCACACGAGGACAAGCTCACTTTCTCCGCCGTGTTCCAGATGACGCCGAAAGGACAGGTGAAGGAATATTGGCTGGGAAGGACGGTGATCCACTCCGACCACCGCTTTACCTATGAAGAAGTGCAGGAGATCATCGAGAACCAGGAAGGACATTTGATGGATGAAGTGATGCTGCTGAACAGCATCGCGCAAAGGCTGCGTAAGAAAAGGTTCCAGAGCGGCGCCATTAATTTCACTTCACAGGAAGTGCGCTTCAAGCTCGATGAAAAAGGAAAGCCGATCGGCATCATCGTGAAAGAAAGCAAGGAAGCCCACCAGCTCATTGAAGAATTCATGCTGCTGGCCAACCGCTATGTGGCCGAACATGTATCTGCGATCAAGATCAACAAAAAACCCGTTCCGTTTGCCTATAGGGTGCACGATCTTCCCAGCGAGGAAAAGCTCTTGCCCTTCCTGGCCTTTGCCAGGAAATTCGGTCACAAGTTCGATATGTCGTCGCCCGACAAGATCGCTGAGTCCTTCAACGCCATGCTGGCGGAAGCCCGGGGCAAGCCCGAGCAGCACGTGCTGGAGCAACTGGGCATTCGCACGATGGCAAAAGCTATTTATACCACGGAGAACATCGGCCATTACGGACTTGGCTTCGAGCAATATTGCCATTTTACATCACCTATCCGCCGCTATCCCGACATCCTGGTTCACCGTGTGCTCGACCAGGTGCTGAACAACAACATCCAGCCCGATAAAAAAATGGATGCCAAGTGCAAGCATTCCAGTGAGCGCGAAAGAGCGGCTATGGAGGCGGAGCGCGCTGCCAATAAATACAAGCAGGTAGAATACATGCAGGATTTTTTGGGAGAGGAATTCGACGGCGTCATCAGCGGAGTGGCGGCCTTTGGCTTTTGGGTGGAAACCGTGGAGCACAAGTGCGAGGGCATGATCAGCGTGACCAGCCTCGCGGAGTTCGACGAGTTCCGCCTGGTGCAGGAAGATTATATGCTGGTAGGTGCCAGGAGCGGTAGGAAATTCCGCATGGGCGACAAGGTGCGCATCAAGGTGATCTCGGCCAACCTGGCCAAGCGCCAACTGGATTACGAATGGGTGCTTGCCACTTCATCCGATGAGCCCATGGTGGAGCACAAGCCGAAAAAGATCATCCACGAAGCGGCCCATCGTCCTAAGCAACAGAAACATAAAAAGAAACGTCCGTAGGTTCGCCATGCATGGCGTACCTACGGAAATGCAGAATCAACATCCATGCATTCATTCGAAGAATTATCTAAACAATTTTCAGAGAAATTCAGCACGGAACACTTCCCCACGGAACCCCGTTCCCTCTACGATCCCAACCGCTATTTCCTCCAGCTCGGAGGCAAGCGCGTGCGCCCCGTCCTCTGCCTCATGGGCAACGAGCTCTTCGACCAGATCAATCCCGATGCCTGGCATGCGGCCACCGCCATCGAGCTCTTTCATAATTTCACGCTCATTCATGACGACATCATGGACAATGCCCCTTTGAGAAGGGGCATGCAAACCGTGCATGAGAAATTCGGTCAGCATACGGCCCTGCTGGCCGGTGACGTGATGCTGGTGGCCGCCTACGACCATCTCAAAAAAGTTTCGCTGCAGAATCTCTATGCCGTGCTGCATTTATTCAACCGTACGGCCAGGGAGGTATGCGAAGGACAGCAGCTTGATATGGACTTTGAAAAACAACCGCAGGTAGACTTCGATAGCTATCTGCACATGATCAACCTCAAGACTTCAGTGCTACTGGCCTCCAGCCTGCGCATGGGCGCCATTTTGGGCGGCGCGGGAGAAGGCAACCAGGAGCTGGTATATGAATTTGGCCGCAAGCTGGGGCTGGCCTTCCAGGTGCAGGACGACTACCTCGATGCCTTTGGCGATCCTTCCACTTTTGGCAAGCAGCCCGGGGGCGATATCAAGGCCAACAAAAAGACCTTCCTCCTCATTCATGCCATGCAAACTGCGGATGCGGCCTGCCGTGAGGAACTGCTTTCCTTATTGAACAGCGATGCTCCGGACAAGGTGGAAAAGGTAACCAGGATCTTCCGCGACTGCGGCGTGGATGAATGGGCCAAAGAGCTCAAAGAAAGATACATCAGCGAAGCCTTACAGCACCTCGATGACGTGGCCGTGCTTTCGGCCAGGAAAAAGCCATTGCAGGATCTTGCCGCCTACCTTGTGCAGAGAACTTACTAGCTTATTGTATATTGGCGGTTCAAAAGCCAGGAATGAACCAACTTTTTAGGAGAAAGCCATTTACAGAGATCCAGGAAGACAAGATGGAAGCGGAAGCCCACCAGCATGCGGGCCTCCGGAGGGTGCTTACCGTTAGGGACCTTACATTTTTTGGTATTGCAGCCATCATCGGCGCGGGAAGTTTCAGCAGCCTGGGCGCTGCGGTCTTCACCGGCGGTCCGGGTGTGATCATCCTTTTTGTGATCTGTGGTATTGCCTGCGCATTCACAGCCTTTTGCTACGCCGAATTCGCCAGCCGCATACCCGTAGCCGGTAGTGCCTACACCTATGCCTATGCTTCCTTTGGCGAGCTCTTCGCCTGGATCATTGGCTGGGCCCTGATCATGGAGTATTCTATTGGTAACATTTATGTGGCCTTTTCCTGGAGCGATTATTTTACCTCGCTGCTGGAAAGGCTGAACATCCATATACCTTATTACCTCACCACCAGCTATATGGAGGCGAAGAATGCCGTGGCCAGCAGTTCTAGCAATTCGGAACTGGTAGAAGCATGGAACAGCGCGCCCATGGCTGGCAGCCTGCGCATCATCTTCGACCTGCCCGCCCTGCTGATCAACGTGTTCATTACCTATCTCGTTTACCGTGGCATCAAGGAGTCCAGGAATTTCAGCAACGCCATGGTGATCATCAAGCTGGCCGTGGTGCTGCTGGTGATCGTGGTAGGCGCCTTCTATATTAATCCCGACAACTGGACGCCCCTAGCCGACACCGGTGGACGTTCCTTTATGCCCAATGGTTTCGGTGGAGTGATGCTGGCCGTTTCCGGTGTGTTCTTCGCCTACATTGGTTTTGACGCCGTGAGCGTGCTGGCGGAAGAAAGCAAGCATCCGCAAAGAGACCTTCCCCGTGGTATGCTTTATTCCCTGGTGATCTGTACCGTCGTGTACATTTTGCTGGCCCTCGTGCTTTCCGGCGTGATGAACTACCGCGAGTTTGAAGGGGTAGGAGATCCGCTGGCCGAGATCTTCAAGGGTCGCGTGCCCTGGATGCAGCTGGTGGTGTCTATCGCCGCCGTGGTGGCCATGACCTCCGTGTTGCTGGTCTTCCAGATGGGACAGCCCAGGATCTGGATGAGCATCAGCCGCGACGGCCTGCTGCCCAATGCATTTCAGAAGATCCACCACAAATACAAAACACCGTCTTTCTCTACCATTGTTACAGGACTGATCGTGGGCATACCCATTCTTTTTACCGACAGGGATTTTGTGCTCGATTTCACTTCAATAGGAACCCTGTTTGCCTTTGTGCTGGTTTGCGGCGGTGTGTTGTTGATACCAAGAAGGGACAAGCAGCCCAAGAGCAGGTTCAGCATGCCCTATGTGAATGGTAAGATCATTTATCCCTTGCTCATCGTTCTCTCCATGGCAGCAGCCTACATGCTCACCATGAAGGATGGTACATCCACCTATTTCTCCGAGCTGCTTAACGGTGATTTCAGCGACCATTCAGAAGAGGCTAGTGGCAGTTATTTATTTGCCACTATGACCAGCAAGCTCAGTACCATCTTATTCTGGCTGATCTGTCTTTTCCTTTGCGTGGTGACCGTGATGAAGAACTATTCACTCATTCCACTGCTGGGACTCACCAGCTGTCTCTACCTGCTTACCGGTATGTCTGGCTCCAACTGGAAATGGTTCGGTATCTGGTTCGGTATAGGACTGGTGATCTACTTCATGTATGGCTACAGGAAGAGCAAGCTGAATGATGATGTGATGGCAGCTTCTTCTCATACCAATTCATAAAATTCTTTATGACGATAGGTGAATTTTGGGCTTGCAGCTACCATCTGGCAAACCCTGAATTGTGTACTTAGTACACGTTTAGTTTTTGCCTTCTTTGTGCTCCTTGGTGTCTTCCTGTCTTAGTGGTTCCCATGTCTAACCATCCTACCTTCGCAATATGAAGTTCCAGGTAGGCGACATTGTATTGGTTTTACACTCCAATGAGGAAGGCGAGGTGGTGGACATCATCAACAACAAGATGGTGATGGTGGATGTGCGCGGCGTGAAGTTTCCCGCCTACATCGACCAGCTGGATTTTCCTTATTTCAAGAGATTCACCGAGAAAAAGATGTTTCCTGCCAAGAAGGAGAAAACATACATCGACGATGTACGTAAGGAAAAGAAGCCACCGGAAAAAGTGGCCGACGGCGCCTGGCTCACCTTCATTCCCCGCTTCGACACCGATGAATTCGGCGACGACTATGTACAGGAACTCAAGGTGCACCTGGTGAACCGCACAGAAAGAGGCTATCATTTTCATTATCACCTGCAATTTTTTGGCAAGCCGGAGTTCGACCTGAAAGGAGAGGTGAAGCCTTTTGAAGATTTCTACCTGCACGACGTGCCTTTTTCCGACATGAGCGACAGTCCTAATTTCGTCTTTGAATTCTCCCTGCTCCATCCCGATCCTTCCCGGGCGGAATTCTATGAGGCCAGTGTGCGTCTGAAGCCCAAGCAATTGTTCGACCGGATCGAAGAGCTCAAGCAAAAAGGGGAGGCCACATTTTCATACAAATTGTTTGACCGTTATCCTGAAAGAGTAAAAGAAGAAAAGCTGGACCTGGGCAAGCTGGCCGCCAAAGGCGTAAAGATCTACAATGCGAAGGAAGGGCGCAAGCACCTGCCGCCTCCCCGCACGGTGATCGACCTGCACATAGAAAAGCTGGAAGACGACTGGAAAAAATTAAGCAACGCCGAGATACTGGACATCCAGCTCAAAGAATTTGAAAAATGGTACGATATTACAGTGGCGCACCACCAGTCGCAGCTGATCGTGATCCATGGGGTAGGCACCGGCAGGCTGAGAGACGAGATCCACGACATCCTGAGGCTGAAAAGCGAAGTGAAGTCTTTTGTGAACCAGTTCCACCCTTCCTTCGGCTACGGCGCTACCGAGATCTATTTTAAATAGGTTCTTCCGCTTATGAGAAAAATATTACTGCTTATTATCCTTGCTGCTTGTATTACCGGGCAGGCACAAACGCGGGAGACCGACAGCCTGCGTATTTTATTGAGCCAGCAAAAGACCGATACCAACAGGGTCTGGCTGCTGGGAGAGCTGAGTCATGCCTACCTCTATTCCCAACCCGATTCCGCTCTTTACCTGGTGAAGGAAGGACTGGCGCTTTCCCGGAAAATAGGTTTTGAAGAAGGAGAGGCCTACTCCCTCATTGGATTGGGTAATGCTTTCAGGATCACGGGCAACTATCCCCGAGCACTGGAGGCTTATTTTCAATCGCTGCAGATCTACGAGGACAGCAAAGACCAGGAGAACATCACCAATGCGCTGGTGAATATTGGCACCGTATATACTGACCTGGCCGATTACAGGCAGGCCCTGGCCTATTATTTCAAAGCCATTCAAAATGCCAATGCCATCAAAGACAGATCGGGGATCGCCATCCCGCTGCTGAACATAGGCGACAGCTATGAAAAGCTGGATCTTCTTGATTCTGCGCGCATCTACACGCAGCAGGCATACGAAGCCGCGTTGAGATCGGGAGACGCCTCCGTCATCGGCATGGCCCTGAGCAACCTGGGGAACATTCATTTCAAAATGAAGCAGCATACCCTGGCCATGGAATATTACAGGCTGAGCCTGCCGCATTTTACAGCGGCTGATGATAACGATGGCCTCAGCGAGGCCAGCTTCGGCATAGCGAAGATCTTTGGTGAGGCGGGTAGCGACGATTCCGCCATCATCTATGCCAGGCGGTCGCTGGACATCTCGAGGACTGCAGGTTTTACAAAAAGGATCCTCGATGTGAGCAGCTTCATGGTACAAACCTTCAGCAAGAAGAACCAGGTAGACAGCTCCTATGCCTACATCCAACTGCTCATGATGGCCAAGGACTCCCTGTTCAACCAGGAAAAAGTGAGGGAGGTGCAGAACATGACCCTCAATGAAGACCTGCGTCAGCAGGAGCTGGCGGAAGAACGTGCGAAAGCAGAAGAGGAAAGGAGGCACAACACGCAGCTTATGGGCATCGCGGCCTTCATCATCTTGTTTGTCGTATTTCTATTGCTGATCATCAGCAAGCGCACCAGCCCGCGTACTATCCAGTTCTTTGGCGTGATCGCCCTGCTGCTCATCTTCGAATTTCTGTCATTACTGATCCATCCATTCATAGAAAAGATCACCCACCACACACCGGTACTGATGCTGCTGATCCTGGTAGGCATAGCCGCCATCCTGGTGCCATTGCATCACAAACTGGAGCACTTTATCAAGGAAAGATTGGTGAATAAAGCAAGAGGTGAAAGGTGAAACGTGAAATCAGGTCGTGAAGGATGCAAGCGGTCCTGCGATAGCCAGGTGCCAGGAGGGCCAGTCTATCGACCTGTGGCCTGCTAAAGAAAGGTAATTCACCACTAAAAGACTGTTTTTTCACCTTTCACGTTTCACCTTTCACCATGCACCCTCGCAGGGCTATTCGAAATACACCTTCACCGTTTGGTAGAACAACCGGCTCTGCACCATAGACGATACCTGCTGGTCGCGTTCGCTGTAGCCCTTGAGTCCAAACAGTCCCGCCGCATTGCCCTTATTGATCGCTATTTCCATATAGCCCGCGCTATTGAACAACACCAGCTTTTCGCCCTGCGGTACATCGGCATAGGAGCCGCTGATGCGCTCGATCACCTCGTCGCGCTTGAAGACGATCTTGAATTTTCTTCCCTTTCGCTGCTGCTCAAACTGTTCCTGGGTGATGTTCACCACCACGTTCTCGAAATTGTCGATGAAGATGATCTGTCCCTCGATCCAGTCGTCGCCCAGCAGGGGACGAAGCGGGTTTTTTTCTATGTAACTAGGGTCGGGGTCGCCGATGTTCTGCACCGGCTCGCCATTGTGCAGTTGGGTGATGGCCTTGGCCGCTACGTCAATGCAGTAAAGCGTATTCTTGATGGCTGATTTATCCATGGGCACGCCGATCACCATTTCCGGCTTCTCCTCGAGGATCATTTCCAGCAAACCGTTGTCGGCGCAGATGATATATTGATCCTTGTGATAGGCCAGCAACAACTGGTCTGGCTTGGATTCAAAAAGGTTGATGAGGATGATGTGGTAGGTGAACTCCGGGAAACTCCTGATGGCGCTGCGGCATACATAGGCCGCCTGGGGATAGTTGAAAGGGGAGAGGCTGTGCGAAATGTCTACCACATCGAACTCGGGATTGATGCTGAGCAACCTTCCCTTGGCCGCTCCAACCAGGTAATCCTGTTGCCCGATATCCGATGTGAGGGTAACTAGAGGCATGAACCCTGTAAAATTGAAACTTTAAACTGACAAATAAAAAATTAGACAGATATAACTAAGCTATTTTACAAGCTTGCCTTCTTTGAAGAAGAATTGGTGGACAAGCTTATCGGCCCACCCGGGGAAGAATTTATTCATGAACACCGTTCTCTTGCCTGTAAAGGTGAGCACCAGTGTGCGTTTCTTCTTTTCAATGGCATGAAGGATGTGGCGGCTGGATTCTTCGGCCGTCATCATGCTTTCTTCGTCCATGGGGCTTTCACCCTGTGATTCCCCCTTTTCGTTCAGCGCCACTTTGCGGATGTTGGAGCTGGTAAAGCCCGGACATACCCACATCACGTGCACGCCTTCGTCCAACAGCTCGGTGCGGATAGCTTCCAGCCAACCCTGCAGGGCGAATTTGGAGGCGGAATAGCCGCTTCTTCCCGGTAGTCCCCTGTAGCCGGCTATGGAGGAAACGCCTACGATCACGCCCTTTCTCTGCATCAGGGAGGGCAGTGCATACTTGGTGCAGTACACGGCGCCAAAGAAATTAATGTCCATTACTTGCCGCAGCACGTCTGTCGACAGGTCTTTCAATAAAGCCCTCATGGAAACGCCTGCATTATTGATCAGGATATCAATACCGCCGAATGCCTCGATGGTGGAGTCAATAAAATTCCGGCAGTCATTTTCATTACTCACATCAGCCACAAAAGTGTGCAGGGGATAAGCCGGGTAGTCCGACTGCAGCCTGTAAAGCTTATCGTGGGTGCGTCCGCAGGTTGCCACCCGGGCGCCCCTTGACAGCAATTCCTCCACAAGGGCCTTGCCGATCCCATCGGTGCCGCCTGTAACCACTACCACCTTGTTTGAAAAGAAATTGGACATAGCCGTCGATTCGGTGCAAACCTAAATGAATTTCCGCAACTGATGAGCGACGGATCGTTTATCCACCTTTAGCTTGGATAAGTTTAATAAATTCGTGAACAAGCATCGCCATTTGAGGATATTTGAAAACAGACCAGGAATGTATGATTTCCGGCATTTGCCGGAGTTTGCCCGCTACCTGTTAAATGGCCATGTGCGGCAGTTGGTAGAAGACCAGTTGGCCTTGTCGAAGGAAATGAAGGTGCCTGTCCTGCGTTTCTTCAGCCATATTCCCGATGAGCAGATGATCGAGCTCTCCATGGAAGGTGCCACCGAGCTGCTGGAATACCTGGCGCAGAATAAAGCCAGGGAACAGATCACCCTGGCATTGGAGAAATGGGTGGCCAACCAATTGCCCATGCTGCAGCAGGTGGACCTGGTGGCCGAAGATCTTACGCTCATTAACTACGTGCGGGGACGGGTTTTTAAGAACTGGGCAGCGAAGTTTGCCCGCGACAACCATCACTTACAGTCGTTAGTAGATGAGATCGATGTTTATTTTCTTGGATCCACTACCTCCGCTACCACTACCTACATCGATATTCTCAAAAACAAGATCGAAGAAGAATCGCACCTGAGTACGCAGCTGATCAACGCATCGCCGGGACTGGTCTTTCTGTTCGACTTGAAAAGAGAGCGGCTGGTTTTCGTGAACGAGAAGGTGAAGGACCTTTTGGGTTATCCTCCCAGGGAAATGGAAGACTGGGACCTGGAAACGGTTTACAGCAAGGTCTATCCCGAAGATCTCGAGTCTTTGATCAAAAAACTGTTGCCACTGGCCAGCGATCCTTCCCATCGAACAATTGATGTGGAATACCGTTTCCTGCACCAGTCGGGCAAATATGTATGGTTGAGGACCTATAGCGTGCTTTTTAAAACCACCAAAAACGGCAGGCCCTTGCAGCTGCTGGGACAGTCCTTCGATATTTCCTCCCAGAAAGAAATCTCCATTTCATTGGAGAAAAGAGAAGAGCAGCTGCTCGCTGCGCAGGAACTGGCCAGGGTAGGCAGCTTTGAGTGGGATATCCAAAACGACACATCAACCGTTACACCAGAATTGGTGAAAATATTAGGAGATACCTCCAGGCCCATAGAAGAATTTCTCAGCAAGGTCCATCCTGCCGACCAGGGAAAAATGCGCAAGGAGATTGAAAAAGCCTTAAAAACAGGAGAGCATGATTTTGAGTACCGTTACCTGGCTCCCGATGGCGAAAAGATCCTCTGGGGTAAGGCTGTCGTGCTGTTCAAAGATGGCAAGCCCTACCTGATGAAGGGCACGGTGCAGGACATCACTTCGAGAAAAAAAGCCGAGCAGGAACTCAAGCAAAAAACCATGGACCTGCAAAGGTCCAACGAAAACCTTCAGCAGTTTGCTTCCATTGCTAGTCATGACCTGAATGAACCCCTGCGGAAGATCGCCACGTTCACCGACCTGGTGATGGCAGCAGAAGGAGATAAGTTGAGCGAAAGGTCGAAAGGGTACTTGAAAAAAGTAATGGATTCCTCCAAGCGGATGCGGGGTATGATCGATGATATCCTGGCGTTTTCCGCGGTGAACAAGCCGCAGCAACCCGAGCCATATAGTCTTCAATCCATCCTGGAAGAAGCAATCGACATCCTGGAGCACCAGGTGAAGCAGAAACTTGCAGTGATCACTTCCGACGGACTTCCCAGGGCCATGATCATCCCTTTCCAGATGAGGCAGCTCTTTCAGAACCTGCTATCAAACTCTATCAAGTTTGTAAAAAAAGGCGAGCATCCCCGCATTGAGATCACCCATGAATATGCAGATCATGTAGAGCATCCGGAACCGGGACTGAAACCGGCCGACAAATATCTCGTCATCCGTTTCAGGGACAACGGCATTGGTTTCGAAAAGGAATATGCCGACAGGATCTTTGGCTTGTTCAATCGCCTGCATGGCAAGCAAGCTTACGAAGGCACGGGCATTGGCCTCGCGATCTGCCGGAAAGCAGCGGAAAATCACGGAGGAAGCCTGAAGGCAGATTCAGAGCCAGGCAAGGGAGCGTTGTTCACGTTATACCTGCCGCAGTAGAACCACTCTTCAATCTTAAATCTTCAATCTTAAATCTTCAATCTTCAATCTTCAATCTGAAATTGTCAGGTAGTTCTCCCTAAACGAACTTTCACTTCATCCGAACAATGATCAAGGAAACGATCACTGATATTCGCCATTTGCTCCGCATTCAGGGGCTTGGTGATGAAGGCCGCATTGTATTTATCGGCAAAGGTCTCATCGAGAAGCATGGTAGAGGTGGTGAACAGCACTACGGGCACATATTTATATTGGGGAAGGGCGCGAAGCCTGGCCAGTACTTTCTTGCCATCGATCACCGGCATGTTGATGTCCAGGATCACGAGGCAGGGTAGCGGAGAAGCCTCGTTCTCTGCATAGTTCAGCACCTGTCCGCCATCGCGGAAGGTCAGCAGTGTCACTTCGTCCGCGTATTTCTGAAATGCTTCTTCCACCAGTTCCAGGTCATCCATGTCATCATCTGCATAAAGGATCAGCTGCTTCTTCTCATCACCCTCGTTGGACGAACCGGTGGCAAAACTCATATCAATCTTTTTAGGCATGCAATGTACGGCAAGCAAAATATAAACACATCAAAAAAGGCGGGAACGGGAAATTAAATTTCCTGCCAGTAAAAATACGAAGAGGCTTATGGCAGAGCTTAGGAGTTTCAGAACATGGGTACTTGTAGCAAATCCTTTAAATTGGATGTTGAAACCAGCGACCATGCGGACCCTGACCCTTGCCTTTTTTCTACTCTGTTCATCCCTCTCCCATGCCCAACAGAAGACCTATTGCAACCCGGTTAACCTCGACTATGGCTATACACCCATTCCTGCCTTTGCCGCTGCCGGCAAGCACAGGACCACGGCCGACCCGGTGATCGTGAATTACAAGGGGGACTATTACCTGTTTTCTACCAACCAGTGGGGCTATTGGTGGAGCGAGGACCTGTTGCGCTGGAATTTCATTCCCAAAAAATTCCTCCGCCCCTGGAATCTGAGCTACGATGAATTATGCGCGCCCGGTGTGGGCGTCATCGGCGATACCATGATCGTGTTCGGCTCCACCTATACCAGCAATTTCAGTATCTGGATGAGCACAGATCCCAAAGCAGGTAACTGGAAACCACTGGTCGATTCTTTTGAGATCGGCGGCTGGGACCCGGCTTTTTTTACCGATGACGACGGCCGCTTTTACATGTACAATGGAAGCAGCAACCGCTTTCCTTTATACGGCATTGAGCTGGACAGGAAAACCATGCAGCCCATAGGCACGCGAAAGGAAATGTATTTTTTGGAGGAATGGAGGTATGGCTGGCAGCGCTTTGGCGAATACCAGGACAATACCTTTCTTGACCCCTTCCTGGAAGGGGCCTGGGTGACGAAGCACAATGGCAAATACTATTTCCAGTACGGCGCTCCCGGCACGGAGTTCAGCGGCTATGCCGACGGTGTGCTGGTAGGCAGCACGCCCCTGGGTCCCTTTACGGCACAATCCGATCCGCTTTCCTGGAAGGCAGGCGGTTTTGCCAGAGGGGCTGGACATGGCGCTAGTTTCCAGGACCGGCAAGGACAGTACTGGCATGTATCAACTATATCCATCTCTGTAAAAAATAATTTCGAGCGAAGGATAGGCATCTGGCCGGCAGGTTTCGACCAGGATGACGTGATGTATTGTAACACGGCCTTTGGCGACTATCCGCATTACCTGCCCGATGCTCAAAATATAAAGCATGGCCCGGCTACCGGCTTCACCGGCTGGATGCTGCTCAATTACAACAAGCCCGTGCAGGTTTCCTCCACACTCGGAGGCTACCAGGCAAATTTTGCTGTGGATGAAAACATCAAGACCTACTGGAGCGCCGCCAGTGGTGATAAAAATGAATGGTTGCAGACCGACCTGGGTAGTGTGTCAAGCGTGCGTGCGGTGCAGATCAATTATGCCGACCAGGATGCGGAGTTTTTGGGCAAGCCGGAAGGCAAATACCATCTGTATATGATTTATCATTCCGCCGACGGCAAGAAGTGGCAGGTGCTGGTAGATAAGAGTACCAACCGTACAGAAGTACCACATGATTATATTGAGTTGGCTGCGCCGGTGAACACGCGATACCTGAAGCTTGTGAACCTGCACATGCCTACCGGCAAGTTTGCTATCAGCGGACTCCGTGTTTTTGGTAAGGGCCATGGGAAGCCGCCTCCCGCCGTAAAGAATTTAGTGGTCCTACGCACCCAAAAGGATAAGCGCAGCGCCTGGATCAAATGGACGGCAGTAGACCAGGCCTATGCCTATAACATTTACATGGGTACGCACCCGGAGAAGTTGTACAACAATATCATGTTGTATAGCACGAATGAGTATTATTACAAGGGAATGGACAGCCAGAAGCCCTATTATTTCCAGATCGAGGCCATCAATGAGAACGGGGTATCGGAAAGAAGCCCGGTGATCAGGGCCGACTAATTCAAAAATCATCTTCCATGAGAATTCTATTTTTTGCCTTTGCATTTGTTCTAAGCCAGGAGGCCATCGCTCAATCTTCCGACGCGAAGATGAACAGCTTCATTACGTCGCTGATGAAGCGGATGACCCTGGACGAAAAGCTGGGTCAGCTCAACCTCCCCGGTGCAGGTGATATCACCACAGGCCAGGCTTCCAATTCAGACATTGCCAAAAAGATCAGGGAAGGAAAGGTGGGTGGCCTGTTCAATATTAAGGGCGTGGACAAGATCCGTGAAGTGCAAAGAGTGGCGGTGGAAAATACCAGGTTGAAGATCCCCTTGTTGTTCGGGATGGATGTCATTCACGGTTACCAAACTGTCTTTCCCATTCCATTGGGACTCGCGGCCTCCTGGGACATGGGATTGATTGAAAGATCGGCACGCATTGCCGCACAGGAAGCCAGCGCCGATGGCATCTGCTGGACCTTTTCACCCATGGTGGATCTCACGCGCGACCCGCGCTGGGGCAGGATCGCCGAAGGATCAGGCGAGGATCCCTACCTGGGCTCGCAAATAGCTAAGGCCATGGTGCGCGGCTACCAGGGCAATGATTTGAAGAAGAACAATACCATACTCGCTTGTGTGAAGCACTATGCTCTTTATGGCGCATCGGAAGCAGGGCGCGACTACAACACCGTGGACATGAGCCGCATCCGCATGTACAACGAATATTTTCCCCCTTACAAGGCAGCGATCGATGCCGGAGTGGGAAGTGTGATGACTTCATTCAATGAAGTGGATGGCATTCCTGCCAGCGCCAACAAATGGCTGATGACCGATGTGCTGCGCAGACAGTGGGGATTCAAAGGATTCGTGGTGACTGACTATACGGCCATCAATGAAATGATTGCGCATGGCCTGGGCGACCTCAAGCAGGTTTCGCACCTGGCTTTGCATGCAGGCGTGGATATGGATATGGTGGGCGAGGGATTTCTCACCACGCTGAAACAATCATTAAAAGAAGGCAAGGTATCCATGGCGGAGATCGATGCTGCCTGCCGCAGGATACTGGAAGCGAAATACAAGCTGGGACTGTTTGATGATCCTTACCGTTATTGCGATCCCGAGAGAGCCAAAACGGAAGTATTCACTCCTGCCAACAGGAACGAAGCAAGAAAAATAGCGGCAGAAACGGTGGTGCTGTTGAAGAATGAGAACCAGCTGCTTCCCCTTCGCAAGAACGCCTCGATCGCGGTGATCGGTCCCCTGGCCGACAGCAAGGAGAACATGCTGGGCACCTGGGCGGTAGCGGCGGATTACACCACGCCCATCTCCCTGCTCACCGGGCTGAAGAATGTGGCGGGCAGTGATGCAAAGATCGTATACGCCAAAGGAGCCAACCTTTCGGAAGACAGTGTGTTTGAGCAGCGGGTGAGCATATTTGGAAAAAAATATGAAAGAGACCACCGGCCTGCCGATGTGATCCTCAACGAAGCGCTGGCAGCCGCTGCAGGAGCCGATGTGATCATCGCTGCAGTGGGAGAGGTGGCGGAAATGAGTGGCGAAAGCAGCAGCAGAACCGATATCGGTCTTCCTCAAAGCCAGAAAGACCTGCTGGCAGCCCTGAAGAAAACAGGCAAGCCCGTGATCATTGTTCTGTTCACCGGAAGGCCGCTCGCCCTGCCCTGGGAACAGGCCAACTTCCCCGCCATCCTCAATGCCTGGCATGGAGGCACGGAAGCAGGCAATGCAGTGGCGGATGTGTTGTTCGGTAATGTAAACCCTTCCGCAAAGCTCAACTCTTCCTGGCCGCAAAATGTGGGACAGATCCCCCTTTACTACAATCATAAGAATACCGGACGTCCCTTACCGGAAGGCAAGTGGTTTCAGAAATTCACTTCTAATTATCTCGATGTATCCAACGAGCCTTTGTATCCTTTTGGTTTCGGTTTGAGCTATACCAGTTTTCAATATGGAGAGGTAAAACTCAGCAGACCTTCCATGCGCTTCAACGAGGTCATTACCGCGACAATCACGGTGACCAATACGGGTAATTATGATGGTAAGGAGGTGGTGCAGCTGTATTTGAATGATCCCGTAGCCTCGGTAACACAACCTGTAAAAAGACTCATCGCATTTCAGAAGATCTCGTTGAAGAAAGGAGAGAGCAGGGAAGTGAAATTTACCATCAACGTGAACGACCTGAAATTTTACAACAGCGAGCTTAAGCATGTGGCCGAAGCAGGAGATTTCAATCTATACATAGGAACGAATTCAAGAGATGTGAAAGCTGCGAAGTTTAAGCTCGTGAAGTAACAACACTTAGACGCAAAGCCGCTAAGGCGATATGATACGCGAGGACCCGGTATCGTGTAAAAATATTTGAAATCCTTTCAGATATTCTTCGCGCACCTTCGCACCTTTCTGCCCTTGCGTATAAGTTAAAAAGTGTAACTTAACAGTATCACCACAAACGCTCATATGTACCAACTGCTAACAAGGCTTTTGCTGCTGGCCTGTTTAACCTTTATCGTTAGTGCCGTCAATGCCCAAACCGTCACCGGGACGGTAACTGACAACAGGGGCGCGCCCCTGGCTGGGGTGACTGTTTCGGTAAAAGGAACAGAGGCCGCTACGCAAACAACAACCGCGGGAACCTACAGTATCAATGCCCCCGCCAATGCCACGCTGGTATTTTCCTACGTCGGTTTTTTGCCGGTAGAGATCCGGGTGGAAGGAAGATCCACCATCAATGTGAATATGGAACAGGCAGCCACCGACCTGGCCACCGTGGTGGTGATCGGTTACGGTACCGCAAGGAAAAAAGACCTGACTGGTTCAGCATCTTCCATCAAGGGCAGCGACATTCTGAACGTGCCTACGCTCACCGCCACCAGCGCCATCCAGGGCAAGGCGGCCGGTGTGCAGATCACCAACAGCGGGGCGCCCGGCAGCGCGCCGAATGTGAGGATCCGGGGTACGGGTTCTATCCTGGGAGGCGCCGATCCGCTCTATGTAGTGGACGGTGTGATCACTACTGACATCCGCAATATCAACAGTGCAGATATTGTATCGATAGATATTTTAAAAGATGCGTCTTCCACGGCCATCTATGGGGCCCGTGCAGCCAATGGGGTAGTGCTCATTACTACGAAAGCCGGTACACGTGGAAAGCCCACCATCAGCTACAATGGATTTACAGGTGTGAAACTGCTCACGCATAAAGTGAAAATGGCAGGGCCCAACCTGTTCACGCTCTATTCCAATGAAGCTGCTGGGGTGAATGCCATCCTGACCGCAGACATCACCGGGTCAGCCGATTGGTACGATGAGCTCACAAGGCCCGCATTGATGCATAACCATGCGGTTTCGTTTGGAGGAAGCAAGAAGGAATATCGCTATTTCTTTTCCGCCGGTTACCTGAACGAGGAGGGCATTTTGCTCGATAACAGTTATCGCCGCCTCACCTTTCGTTACAACCACGACATAAACCTTAGCCCTAAACTTAAGCTGGGTAATAATCTTGCTTTTTCGGATTACGCCTCTAACAACAAGCCTTACAGTCTTTTCACGACGGCCTATATTGCCGCACCCATCTATAATGCAAAGAATCCCGATGGCAGCTACGGCTTCACCACCAAGAGCGACGTAGGCAATCCCCTGGCAGCGCTTGAATACACCAATGACAGGAGCTGGGGCAAAAGAGCACAGGCCACTCTTTGGGGAGAATACAAGATCATCAGTCCGCTTACCTTCCGCTCTTCATTCGGCATAGACGCCGAGCAGAACAACGGCAGGAATTACACGCCTGTGTTCCAGGTAGGCAATACCGGCCAGAAAAACGAAGTAAGCCGATTGAATTATTCGGAAGACAGCATCTACCAGTGGGTTTGGGACAACATTCTCACTTTCGAAAAACCACTGAATGCAGATCATCACCTCCGGCTCATGGGCGGACATACCGCCGAGCGCAGGAATGGCTGGTCGAACAGGGCGAACAAGCAAAACGTAGTAGATGACGAAGATGAGTGGAAATTAAATTTCAGTGATACGGCCGGAGCACAGGAAAACTTCCGGGATCCAATAGGCAACTATTTCAGGAGGGAATCTTATTTCCTGAGAGCCAATTACAGGTTCATGGAAAAATACCTGTTGAATGCTACTATCAGGAGGGATGCCAGCAGTAACTTCTCAGAACAAAACCGCTGGGCCACTTTTCCCGCTATCGGTATAGGCTGGGTCATCGACAGGGAGGAATTCATGAGCGGCCAGGACCTATTCAGCGGGCTGAAGCTGCGTGCCAGCTATGGACTCGCCGGAAATGATGTCATCAGGCCCGGGGCTTTCGATCTTCGTCCTACTGAAAACCTATGGGCCTATTTCGGCACCAACAGGATCAACGGCACCACCGTCATAGAGATCGTGGATCCCAACCTCAAATGGGAAGTCGTAAAGGAATTCGACCTGGGCCTGGAGTTCGGCTTTCTCAAAGGCAAGCTGTCTGGTGAGATCGACTACTATCATAAAAGAGCTACTGACGCACTCTACCGCATACCATTCCCCCAGGTGGGTTTTGGCGAGTTCTTTTTCACCAATGCCGCCGAAGTGGTGAACAAAGGTGTGGAGATCTCCCTGGGCTGGAACAACAGGATGGCTAACGGCAACAGCTATGCGATCCGCGGCAATGTTACTTTCAATAAGAACAATGTGGAAGACGTGAGTGCCGGCAAGCCGCTTCCCTACGGCAGTCTGAACAATGGCTGGACGGCCACCCAAACAACGGTGGGACAACCCATCGGCTCTTTCTGGGTCTTCCGCACCGACGGCATTTTCCAAACGCAGGCAGAAGTGGACGCCTATCCCCATGTGACCACGGCGGCTCCCGGCGATTTCAAGATCGTGGATGTGAACAAAGATGGCAGGATCGACAACCTGGACAGGGAATACGTAGGATCCTATCAGCCTAAATTTTATTATGGTTTGAACGGCAGCCTCAACATCAAGAGGTTCGATTTCGGCATTGATATCTTCGGCAACGCCGGCAATAAGGTCTACAACGCCAAAAAAGGTGTCCGGTACGGTGGCAATTACAACATCGAGTACGATGTGGCCATCAACCGATGGACGCCGGGCAGCAATATCAACGACGTGCCCAGGGCCTACAACGGAGTACCTTATCCCACGGACTATTTCGTGGAATCCGGCTCCTTTGTACGCATCAATAATGTGACGGTGGGTTACACCCTTAAGCCGGGCAGATCGGCCCTTAGCAACGCGAGGTTTTTCGCCAGTGCGCAAAATCCATATATCTATACCAAATACACTGGCTTCACTCCCGAACTGCCAGGTAACCAGAACGAGGCGGGCATTGAACTGAATGTCTATCCCATTTCCGCCACCTATATGATCGGGGTTAATCTACAACTGAAATGACCATGAAAGCATTCAATAAAATATTCCTTACTCTGGCCTTCGGGGCTTTCATCCTGATGCCCTTTTCCTGCGGTAAAAAATTCCTGGAAGAGCCGCCGCGTAAAGTCACCATCAACGACCTGTTGAATAACCCGCAGGACGGGGCTCAACGCCTGGTGGGCGCCGTGTATAATAAGTTGTACGACTGGCAGCAGCACTCTTTTTCCTGGATCGGCATAACCAGCATTACTACGGATGATGCCGATAAGGGCAGCGAGCCTGGTGATACCGGTGCCGACAAGCACGAGCTGGACAATTGGACCTTCAATCCTTCTTCGATCTCCTTCTTTGAGATCTGGGAAAGCAATTTCCAGGGAATAGGCCGGGCTACGTATGCATTGAAATTCCTCCCGGAAATGAACCTGTCGCCGGCGGAAAAAAACCGGTACATGGCCGAGGCACACATGCTGCGCGCCTATTTTTATTTCAACCTGGTGCGCTCCTTCGGTGGCGTGCCCAAGATAGACAGGGTTCTGTCATCGCTGGAAGAAATTGAAGTGGCCAGCGTACGCGCACCGTCGGCTGAGATCTATGCCTTCATCGAGTCTGATTTGAATGCAGCCATAGCCAGCCTCCCTGTGTCAGTTCCCGCCGCCGAACGCGGCAGGCTTACAAAAGGCGCAGCGCAGGCTTTGCTGGCCAAGGTATATCTCTACCAGTCGAAATGGTCGGCAGCAAAATCTATGGCCGATGCAGTGATCAATTCCGGACAGTATTCACTCATGACTGATTATGCCAAGATCTGGCGCGAAGAGGGAGAGTTTTCAAGCGAATCCATCTGGGAAGTGAATTCGATCGGCACCACACCCAGCAAGGGCATCGAAGGATATTTCGTGGTGCAGGCTCCGAGAGGCGGGGGAGGACTGGGCTGGGGATTCAATACGCCTACTTCTGACCTGGCGAATGCTTATGAGCCTGGGGATGTGAGAAAGGCCGCTACCATCATATTTTCCGGTCAAACCTTATGGGATGGATTTGTTACCAATCCCGGCGCGCCCAACCCGATGTATAATTACAAGTCTTATGTGAGTAAGACCGCGGAGACCTTCAATGGCGACGACTGGAACAGCAATAAAAACCTGCGCATCCTCCGGTATGCCGAGGTACTCCTGATCAAGGCAGAAGCGGAGAATGAGCTGAACAATCTTTCCGCTGCCCAGTCGGCCCTGGATGAGGTCAGGAACCGGGCAAGCCTGGCCAATACCACGGCTGCCACCAAGGACGATCTGCGCAATGCGATCTGGAGAGAAAGAAGAGTGGAATTAGCGTTTGAGCATGACCGCATGTTCGATCTCAGGCGTACAGGAAGGGCGGCCGCCGTGCTTACCGCTCATGGAAAACCTTACAGTTCTCCCAAGCACGATCTCTTTCCCATTCCCCAAAGGCAGATCGACCTGAGCAATAACAAGCTGGTACAAAACCCATTGTATTAAATAATCGGATTAATCAAGAGATCAACTAACTTTATAAAAACCTCCTTAATTTATGAAACAGAAAAATCTATTGGTGCTGGCAGTTGCTTTTGCATCGCTCAGCTTAACTGTATTTACGCTGTCCAGCTGTGATAAGGACGAGGACATCACCCTGCCACCCATTGGCGGCTACAACAATTCTGACGAAGTAGGATCTGCTAACCTGGTAGGATACTGGAGTTTCGATGGCGACGGTAAAGAAGGCAAGACTGGTACCGCACCTACGTCATCAACCGGCGTTACTTTTGGCGCAGGTGGTGTAAGAGGACAGGCTGCCACTTTCACCAATGGCTGGCTCTATTACGCAGCAGCGCTGGCGCCTCTTCAATCTAATCAACCATTTACCGTGAGTGCCTGGCTCCAGGTAAAAAATACCAAGGATGCGCCTACAGGTCCTCAGAACGTACCTTATTCTTATTTCCAAAGCGCTATCCCCGGCCAGCTGTTCGGCAACTTCACTGGCCTGGTTGAGGCCGGTCAGTACAGCCACCTCTCCGATACCCTGACGCTGAAAAGCATTTACAGGGACGCTTCAGGCGGCCTGCAGGACAACATCAACAACTATGGTGCTGTTGGAACTGAGTACAAGGTGAACAAGAAAGCTGGTACCAACCAATGGGTGCATGTAGTAACTACCTACAACCCAACCGGCGGTACAGGCACCCAGAGTGTCTTCCGCATCTATGCTGACAGTGTGCTGGTGAGCAACACCAACTTCGAGAACCGCGGAAGCAATTCCTTCCAATATACTCCTGGTGAGATCATCATCGGCGGCTGGTACAACAACATACCTGGCAAGCAAGTGACCACTGACACATGGACGGTTCCTTTCAACGGAAGGATCGACGAGGTCAGGGTTTACAACAAATTGCTTCCACTTTCAGATATCATCGCGCTCTACCAGTTAGGTAAGGCCAACAGATGATCTATATTTTTTAACGAAGGGGCTGTTGACCACAGCCCCTTTCTTATTTAAGGACATGATGAAACCTGTGAAACTTCCTACTCACTATTTATTTTTTCTTGCTCTCATATTTCTTATTTCCTGTAAGAAGTCGGAAGAAGACACCACTCCCGTAGAGGGCAATTTCAATTTTATATCGGCCCAGCTTGAGGGCGGAGGCACTGGTTATCTGTTCCGCGATGTGCCCCTTGATCCCACAATAAGACTCAGCTTTACAGCACCCGTAGACCGGACTTCGGCCGCATCGAACGTGACCTTGTTCAGGAAGAACGGCGGCTCCCTGCCTGTGCAACTGAGTTTTGAAAAAAATGACAGTGTGATCGTGGTGAAACCCCAGTCGCCGCTGCAAAACCTCACGGGTTACCGGCTGGTTGTCCTGGATGGCCTGGCTTCGAAGGCAGGCAAGTTGCTGAATACAACGGTGACCATCAACCTGCTTACTCCCATAGATCCGGCGGACAAATTCCCCAGGATCAGCGACACCGCGCTGGTGGAGCTGGTGCAGCAGCAAACTTTTAAATATTTCTGGGATTTTGGTCATCCTGTATCCGGATTAGCCCGGGAAAGAAATAATTCTGGTGATGTGGTTACTTCAGGGGGATCCGGCTTTGGCATCATGGCTATCGTTACGGGCGTGCATAGAAATTTCATCACGAGGTCGCAAGGTCTTGCCCGTATGCAAACGATTGTTTCATTTCTAAAAAACAATGCGCAGAAATTCAAAGGCGCTTTTCCGCATTGGCTGAATGGCGTCTATGGGAATGTAGTCCCCTTCGGCACCAAGGACAACGGGGCCGACCTGGTGGAAACTTCTTATCTCATCATGGGACTGCTCACGGCCCGCCAGTACTTTTCCGGCGGCAGCCCGGAGGAGATTAGCTTGAGAAACGACATCAATACCATTTGGGAAGGAGTGCAGTGGAACTGGTTCAGGAAGAACAATGAGAACGTGCTCTACTGGCACTGGAGTCCTAACTACAATTGGGATATGAACATGCAGATAAAGGGTTGGAACGAATGCCTGATCACCTATGTGCTGGCAGCTTCTTCACCTACCTACAACATACCCAAAGTAGTGTATGACAATGGATGGGCCAGCAACGGCGGCATGAAGAACGGCAATAGCTATCTGGGCTATGTACTTCCACTCGGTCCTGCTTATGGCGGACCGCTGTTCTTTGCGCACTATTCTTTCCTCGGCATCAATCCCAACCAACTGACCGACACTTATGCCAATTATTTCACGCAGAACAAGAACCATACGCTCATCAACTACACGCATTGCAAGACCAATCCCTTTGGCTTTACAGGCTACAGCGATTCCTGCTGGGGACTCACAGCCAGTGACGATCCCAATGGATACAAAGTGCATTCACCAACGAGTGACAATGGAGTGATATCGCCTACGGCAGCTCTTTCCTCATTCCCCTACACGCCGGCAGAATCGATGAGGGCCATGAAATTCTTTTACTACAAGCTGGGCGACAAGCTTTGGGGCAACTATGGTTTTTATGATGCGTTCTCCCTGCACGAGCCCTGGTTTGCGAATTCAACCCTGGCGATAGACCAGGGACCGATCGTGGTGATGATGGAAAATTATAGAAGCGGGCTCCTGTGGAATCTCTTTATGAGTTGTCCAGAGGTGAAGGCGGGCATGACATCTTTGGGTTTTCAGAGTCCTTATCTTTAGGAAGCTTCGCCATCCTTTGTGCTACTTCGCGTAATTAAATCCTTCGTACTTTAGGTATGTTGCACTAAAAGCAACACTTATGCATCGATTTATAATAAGTGTCTTACTATCAATTATAGTTGTTGCTGGCATTACAAACTGCCACCCACCCGCCAGCAGCGTCACCCGCCACTATTACAATCCCACCATCTTCGACTCTGTACAGCGCGCCACCTTTGAGTATTTCTGGAGTGGTGCCGAACCTAACAGCGGGCTTGCACGCGAGCGCTACCACATGGATAATGTCTATCCCCAGAACGACAAGATGGTGATCACCACCGGCGGCAGCGGCTTTGGCGTCATGGCCCTGCTCGTGGGCATGGAAAGAAAATTCATTACCCGTGAAGAAGGCCTGGAAAGGTTCGAGAGGATACTGAACTTCCTGGAGAAGGCCGACCGCTTTCACGGCGTATGGCCGCACTGGCTCAATGGAGAAACCGGAAAGACCAGGCCTTTCAGTCCTAAGGACGATGGGGGCGACCTGGTGGAATCTTCCTTCCTGATGACCGGCCTGCTTTGCGTAAGGCAGTACTATCAAAATGGAACAGAAAGGGAAAAGAAAATAGCGGCCAGGATCGACAAGCTATGGAAGGAAATGGATTTCAACTTTTACCGCAACGGGCAAAACGTGCTCTACTGGCACTGGAGTCCGAATTTTGGCTGGCAAATGAATTTCCCCGTGACAGGCTACAACGAATGCCTGATCATGTATGTGCTGGCGGCCGCATCGCCCACGCATGGCATTCCAGCGGAAGTCTACCACGAAGGGTGGGCGAGGGGTGGAAAGATCAAAGACACGGTGAATACCTTCGGGTATACACTCACGCTTTCGCACAATGGAGCCCGAACCTATGGAGGTCCTCTGTTCTGGTCGCATTATTCTTATGTGGGCCTCGACCCGCGCGGCCTGAAGGACCGTTATGCAAATTATTGGGAGAACGCCTGGGCCCACACCATGATCAACCGCGAATGGTGCATCAAAAATCCAAAAGGCTATAAAGGCTATGGTGCGGACAGCTGGGGACTCACTGCCAGTTATTCCATGAATGGCTATGATGGACATGCACCAGGGGAGGACCGCGACCTGGGAGTGATCTCACCCACAGCCGCTCTTTCTTCCATTCCTTACACGCCGGAAGCATCGGGCAGGGCCATGGACCACTGGTTTACCAATAAGAAAGACAAGATCTGGGGGCCATTTGGTTTTTATGATGCATTTTCCGACGAGCACAACTGGTACCCGCAGAAATACCTGGCCATCGACCAGGGACCCATTGTAGTGATGATGGAGAACTCCCGGACCCAACTGCTCTGGAACTTGTTCATGAGCTGCCCGGAAGTGAAGACCGGTTTAAGAAAGCTGGGTTTTGAGAGCCCGCACCTATAATCCCCGTGTCTCGCGAAGCGGACACGGGGAAAAACGTTGTCTCGCGAAGCGGACACGGGGAATAATCCTTAAATACCATGAGAACAAACAGGCCGGCACCAGAATGGTTTCAGAACGCATCTATGGAAACTTTAGTGACTGTTACAATCATGCTCATTATAGTCGCAACATTGTTGACCTTGTATTCGATCTGGAAGATTAAAAAGAATAGGAAGCAGAATTTATGACAGTAATGGATCAGGGTAGCCTGGTGCAAGGTCATAGTAACATCTTGTTTTCCATATTAACTTACAGCCAACTTAGGAAGTCATGAGTATGATCACCGATCTACTGGTCTTTCTTGGCCTGGCAGGCGTTATCTTTTTCAGCGGAAAGAGGCTGGCAGTGTATGGGGACGTGATTGCCGAGCGTAAGGGATTGGGAAAGGCATGGATCGGCCTGGTGCTGATCGCTTCCGTCACCTCGCTACCGGAACTCACCGTGGGCATCAGTTCGGTTACTATTGTTGAATCTGCCGACCTGGCCCTGGGTGATGTGCTGGGCAGCTGCGTATTTAATCTCTTCCTTTTATCCATCATAGACGCATTTGTATCGGGCGTTCCACTTTCATCCAAAGTATCACCCAGCCATATCCTGGCGGGAGCCATGGGGATCATCCTGGTGGCCCTGGTAGGACTGGGACTTTACTTGCCGGGGGATATAGCTATCAGCAACTGGATCGGACTCAGCAGCCTGGTATTTATTGTTGTTTATTGCATTTCTGTGCGCTTGATCTATTTGTATGAACAGAAAATATTTGTTCAAAGGGTCATGGAGCATTCAACATCTGAAACCCTGCCCAGCCTGAGAAAGGCAGTGACACTCTATGCCCTCAATGCAGTGGTGGTGGTGGGCGCTGCGATTTTCCTGCCCGGACTGGCGGAGTCCATCGCAGCCAAGACAGGATTGGGAGAGTCATTTGTTGGGACGCTATTCCTTGCGGCTTCTACTTCACTTCCGGAGGCTGCTGTTTCAATTAGTGCGATAAGAATGGGCGCTTTCGACCTGGCCGTTGGAAACCTCGTAGGCAGCAACATGTTCAATATTCTCATCCTGTCCATAGACGACATATTCTATCGCAAGGGCCACTTGCTAAAAGATGCATCGGATAACAACCTAATTTCTGTTCTTTCGGTAATTATTATGACAGCCATCGCGATTGCCGGTCTGATGTACCACAGTCCTAAAAAGTCGTTCCTGCTCGCCTGGGATGCGGTCCTGATCGCGCTCGTCTATATAGGCAACCTGGTACTGCTCTATTTCCTGCGATAATGTGTACTTAGTACATATTAGATTTTCGTTTCTTGTAATGGTCAGTGAGTAGGCCGCAGCCGAAGGAATTCAGCAACAAAAAATCCCGCATGAAGCGGGATTTAAAGTGATCCGGCTGGGACTCGAACCCAGGGCCCATACATTAAAAGTGTATTGCTCTACCAGCTGAGCTACCAGATCTTCCTTTTTACGGGGTTTAATCCGTAATTGGGAGTGCAAAAATAAAGGCTATGATAGCTTCAGCCAAATAATTTTTGAAATCTTATTCCCAAATTCCAACAAGAGTGGCCAGCATTTTCTTTTGCTCCTCGCTGTGACCCATTTCTGTCTCGATGTTCACATAGGGTAAATTCATCCTGCCGCAATAGATACTGAGCGATCCATCGTCGTAAGCCTTGCTGCTTTGGAGCACCACGTTGTAATTCCTGGCCTTCAGCTGCTCGAAGATCGGCTTGCTTGTGGTATAGAAGAAATCGTCTTCATCCATCTCCGGGTTGACGTGCACTTCTTTCGCATCTCTCTTGATGGCCGGATGCTTCACGTAGGAGCGGATGCTGTATTCTCCGTCGGTGTTATTGTGCATGGCGATGATCACCTTGTTGGCGGGGATCTCATTCAGGATGAACTGGGAGAATTCCGCGATCTGCCTGGCAAAGCGCTCGTCTTTGTTACTGGCCTTGCGCAAACCGGCCATGCGGCCCTCCGGGGTGAAGATCCTGTTGGGATCCATCGCAATGGTTTTATTGTACAAGCTCACACAGACCATGCGCTGTTGCTGGTTCTGCAGCTCTATAAAGAGTCCTCCATTCTTGTTCACAAACTCCTTGGCCACTTCTATCGAGGTGGTCTCGTTGTTGTGCAGCGAAAGCAGAACATAAGGCTCGTTGCCCAGCGTACCGTGCTTGGCTATGGTAAGCAGGTTCTCGCCAAGGCGATAGTAGCTCTTGTTAATGTTGCCGGTAGAGGAAGCGTAAATGAAATGGGATTCCTGGGCGCTGATTGTGGCGAGTTGCACGATAGCAAACGCACAGAGAAAGATCTGTTTCACAAAAAAATGATTTAGGTGTTCTGCATGGTCAGTCCCGACTCAAAATCTCATCTTCTGCATTACCTCTGTGTAAATCATTTTCTGTGCCAGAAAAATCATGTTCTTAAATGCCTTGGCTTTGGAGATCCCGTGGCCAATGATCACCGGTTTTGACACGCCCAGCACAGGCGTGCCGCCGTAATTTTCAAAATTGAAACGGTCGAAATAGTCGTGGCCGATCTGCTTTTCATCCGTGATGGAATAGATGCTTTCCGCCATTTTCAGGATGATATTGCCTGTGTATCCGTCACATACGATCACATCCGCCTTATCGATGAGTATATCTCTACCTTCCACATTACCTACAAAATGAATACGCTCATTCTCCTTCAAAATGGGGTAGGTGGCCTGTGCAAGCAGGTTGCCCTTGCCTTCTTCCTCTCCAATGTTGAGCAGTGCAACTCTCGGTCTTTCAATGCCCAGGATCTGCTGCGCGTACACCGAGCCCATCATGGCAAACTGGTTCAGGTGCTCCGGCTTGCAATCGGAATTCAGACCTACGTCAAGCAACAGCCCCGTTCCACCATTCGATTTGGGTATGATCGTGGAAATAGTGGGGCGAAGAACACCCTCAACGGGCTTCAGTGCATATAACGAACCCACCAGCATCGCACCCGTGTTCCCGGCGCTGATGAAGGCGTCGGTTTCCCCGGAAGCCAGGAGCTGAAAGCCAATGGCTATAGATGAGTTTTTCTTCTCCTTGAGTGCCTTTGTGGGATGCTCGTGCATGTCGATAACCTCGGGTGTATGCACAATGGTATAGCTGCCTTCAGGAAAGTTGTAGGAAGCTAAATGGTCCCGGATATCCGTTTCCCTTCCAAGGAAGACCAGGTGAGCCTTTTCCTTAGCCTCGCTGATAAATTCTTCCGATCCTTTAATGACCTCAGCCGGGGCCAGGTCGCCGCCCATTAAATCAATTCCAATCTTCATGGCCTAAAAATAAAAAAATCCATACCCCACATGGCAGGATATGGATCGATCTCAAAAATCAGTGATTACTTCTTGATCGGTGAGGTCTCAGCAACTACCTGTCCTTTGTAATATAATTTTCCCTCACTTACATGCGCACGGTGACGAACATGCGTCTCACCAGTGGCTTTATCAGTGGAAAGAGTGGCAGCAACAGCTTTATAATGTGTCCTGCGCTTTGCACTTCTTTGTTGTGAATGTCTCCGTTTTGGATTTGGCATATCTCAGTTATTAGTACTTGTGAATATTTATTGTTCTTCCCCCAGGTCCTTGAATTTCTCCAGTCCCTTCCATAGAGGATTTGTCTTTTCTTCTTCCGGCGTCTTCATCTTCTCCAGCACCTCCCTCGCGGTGGTGTTGCAGTGTGGACCATCCATGTTCTCGAATTCGCACTCTTTCTGCGTGGGTACACTCAGATTGATGAACTCATAGATCATAGGACCTACGTTCATGTGCGAATCTCCGCGGGAAATGTAATACACGTCGGGATCAGCCTCCGCTTCATTCATTTCCTCCGGATTGTCTACGGCCTTCACAGTGATGGTATAATCCTCAAACAATTGCTTGGGAAGGTCACTGTTACAGCGGTCACAGATCACTTTGAGGCTGCCGCCTACCTGGAACTTGAGCATCATAAAATTCGATGTCTTTTCCAGCAGTAGGGTGATCTTAGCATGGCAATCCCAAAAATCCTGCTCACCGTAGTCTTCAAAGAACCTGTCGTTTATTTCATAATTGAACTCGTGGACACCCGGCTTAAGACCAACAAATGGTATTTCAAATTCACGCCTGCTGCCCATGTCTTCAATTTAAAACAATAAACGGGACGCAAAGGTAAAGAAAATAGGCCTAAAACAGCTATTTTGGCTTAAGAATTTAACGAAACATGCCGGAATATCATGGGTAAATGGCTCTTGCGCGACCGGGTGCTGACCGCTTTCATTCTCCTCACAGTCCTGATCAAGATCTTCAGCCTGCAGCCCAAATGGGTGGAAAAAGCCTATTCCACCGGCTTTTTCGTCTATTCTTCGCGCTTCCTCCGGCTGCTTTTTGGCTGGCTTCCATTCAGCTTCGGCGACCTGCTTTACCTGGCAGCGGGCATTTTCCTGCTGGTGAAATTCGTGAAATTTTTACGGCTGCTGCTGCAAAGGAGGCTAAAAAACAGGTTTACGCTAGCCGTGGCGAGGAAATATCTCCGGATCGGTTTTGCTGTTTATATCCTATTCAACCTTTGCTGGGGTCTGAACTATAACCGGCCCGGCATTGCTTATCAACTTGGCCTGAGGCCATCTGCCTACACCCAGGAAGACCTCCTGCAGCTTACCACGGTGCTCCATAAGCGCCTCAACGAGCATGCCGCCAGGATCGATACCGTTGGCCGCAACCGCTGGGAGGACCATAGGACCCTGTTCCGTGCAGGAGAGGCTGCTTACGAACTTGCCAGCAAACAGTATCCTTTTCTCAGCTACGCCTTTCCCTCGGTCAAGCCCTCGCTCTATTCCCACCTGGGACATTATTTCGGCTTTACCGGTTATATCAACCCCTTTACCAACGAAGCGCAGGTAAAGACCACCCAGCCGGTGTTCCGGCAACTTTTTATCCTGAACCATGAGATCGCCCACCAGCTGGGATATGCCAGGGAAGACGAGGCCAGCTTTGTTTCCTTCCTGGCCTGCAGGCGGCACCCGGAAGTGGATTTCCGTTACAGCATGTACTACGATCTGTTCCAGACAGCCAATGGGGGACTGGTGATGAATGGTAATATCATTGACTTCATCCGGTTCAGGAAGACCCTGCATCCCCGCGTGCTGGCCGACCGGCAGATCATGATCGAGTTTTACAGGGGCAAGGAGAACAAGATCGAGCCCTTTATGTCCGAGTTCTACGACCAGTACCTGCGCATGAACGAGCAGCCAAAGGGTAAGCAGACCTATGATGAAGTAGTGGCGCTGTTGATAGCGTATATGAAGAAGTATGGAGAGGGGAGTCTGTAGTTGACAGAGTCTAAAACTTATTCTTCCACATCATGCTCTCCACCGGCCTGTTGGGCTGGCCGCTGTACTTGGCATTGGCTTTTTCATTGTACTTCACGTTGATCTCGCCTTCCGCGGGGAAGTAGATCAGCTGCCCGATGGGCATGCCGGCATAGACGCGTACTGGTTGTTTTACGGAGATCTCCAGCGTCCAGTTGCCGCAGAAGCCTACATCGCCCTTGCCCGCGGTGGCATGGATATCTATTCCCAGGCGGCCGGTAGATGATTTGCCTTCCAGGAAGGGAATATGCGCATGGGTCTCAGTGTATTCGGCAGTAACGCCCAGGTAAAATATATGCGGGTAGAGAATGAATCCTTCAGCAGGGATCTCGAAGGTTTCGATCTCATTGTGCACCTTGGCATCCAGGATGTGGTTCTTATACGTGGCCAGCAGCTTTCCCAGGTGCACGTCGTAGCTGTTGCTGCCCAGGGACTCCTGGTTGTAGGGTACTATTTTGATGGTTCCTTTCTCTATTTCTTCCAGGATGCGCGAATCGGAAAGTATCATATGTTGTCGGGAGAATGAATTTGAAAGAATTGCTTGAACTTGCAGGCAAAATAATCCTGATTTCACCAAAGATGCCTCTTTTTTTTCAACAAGATATTGACGGGGATACAAAGCTGGCCGTATGGAAAATAGAGGAGGAAGAATCCTTTTTCCAGGTGCCCTTGCAGCGGGAGATCAGTCACCCCAAAAAACGGCTCCAGCATTTGGCGGGCCGCTTCCTGCTGCGGCATGTATTTCCCGATTTCCCACTGGAACTGATCGAGATCGCCGATACCCGTAAGCCTTACCTGAAAGAAGAAGCTTATCATTTTTCCATCTCGCACTGCGGGGAGTTCGCTGCCGTCATCGTGAGCCGCACCAAAAGGGTAGGCGTGGATATTGAGCAGATGTCGCCCAAGATCGAGCGCATCCGTGAAAAATTCCTGTCGGCAGAAGATGGCCCTGCCTTCCAGTCGCCCAGCCTTTTTGTGACAACATTGGCCTGGAGCTGCAAGGAAGCGATTTTTAAATGGTGGGGCTATGGGGGAGTGGATTTTCGCCGCGACATCCAGCTGGATCAACTGCAGACCAGGGAAGACCAGGCTTACCTGGTAAAAGCTTCCTTCCGTTTGGCGGTAGATCCTCAGTTTTCACTGGAAGGCAGGCTGTTCAACGATCTCTGCCTGAGCTGGGTGGTGAACTGATTCATCTTCTCAAAAAAATAATTCCGGGTAGACAGCAGGGGATGGTCAGCGATCAGTGGATCCTGGTTGAGCAATTCTTTGAGTGAACCGTAAACGCTTGGATATTCCTGTTGCAATGCCAGGGGCTTTTCGAAAAACAATTCAACTGATTCAGCCCAGAATTCCTGGTCGGAGGAATTCGCATAATCCGAGTAAAGATCTTTTCTGCCGGTAACTTCCAGCTCAAGCGCTTCCTTGCATTCGGAGATCACCCTGTTATACCTGCCCGAAAAGTTTTTAGCGAACAGCTCGTCGATGATCATTTTTTGAAAATAAAGCGCATGCGCCATTTCATGCAGACCTACATTGGAACCATCTGCCTTGTTCTCTACGCCTTTCAGGTATTGGTTCCAGGCTACGGTGATGGTTCTTCCCTGCACATTGCCGGCAAGGAAGGCAAAGCGGTGGTGGGCAAAATATTCTTCCGGGAAGATCCGGATGTAACGGTAAAACCCAAGCAGGAAATCATTCATGCCGAAAGTGAGCTGAATGGCGGAAGCAGAGACCAGCACAGGCATTTCAAAAAAAACCTCCTTGCTCTTCACAATGAAGATCTTCGCGTTCATGAAGATGTTCAGTCTTTCCAGGAATCTTTGCTGCAGGACAGGAGAGAGGGCTGCATAGTAAGGAAAGCGACGAGTCAGTATCTCGTGTTGTTGTTTCCGGCTTACCCCCGCCTGGTGGCCATGAAAGCTGCTGTCACCTTCCTCCAGTTGCGGCAGGGGGGATCTGGCAGCGTACTCGTGGTGACGGCGGCGCCTTTCGGTTCTGTACATGGATACAAAGAACCAGGCCATTATGATGATCCACCAGGTGATAATGACGTTCATATTACTCCTCGTCGCCACCAGCGTTCAGCAGTGGTATATCGTTGATGGAAGCGCCGGCAATGCCTTTGATGGAACCATATAGGCCCGAAGTGCTGATCAGCACTTTTTCCAGCTGCTTTTCTCTTTCCTTCCAGGTCTTTTCCATCTGAATGCGCTCTTTGGTTATGGAATTCTTCAGCAATACAAAACCCTCGACTATGGTTTCTATTTGCTGCCTGAACTCCACACCAGTAAGATAGGAATAGAGCATCTGCATTTTTTCTCCTTTATTCTCATCAGCTTTTCGGGTTTCCGCTATACGCATGATGGTATGACGCATTGCCGATGTCAGTGCAAGCACTTCGTTGAACGAACATATCCAAACACCGTCTCGTTCGCCGAAGCATTTCATTTCCTTTGGGTATACCTGCGTCACCAGTATGGCTACGTCAGCCTGGCGGCTCCGCATGTCATTCTTTAACTTCTCTATCCAGGCATTTTGGAATGCCTTTGTTCGCTTGCTTTCAAATATGATCGTGCCGCATTCGTTGCCCACATGATTCCGCACAATTTGAATGCAATCCGCTCCTTCCACACCTTTACCTACTTCGCTGATTGTATCGTAAGGAAAATGATCTTTCAGCATCTCTTCCAATATCTGCTCCTGCACTTCTCCCTGTAACTGCATGGATCCCTGCTCTGCCTTTCTTCTCATCTCCTCAGCAAGCTTTCTTTGCTGCTCCAGCTGTATACGCATCTCTTCGAGTTTCAGCTGGTATTCCCGTTCCTTCAACTGGTTTCTTTCGGCTTCTTCTTTTTTCAGCTGTTCACTCATGGCATTGCGTCCTTCCATCAGCTTTCTCTGCACCTCGATCTCCAGTTCAGCGGCTTTTGTATTAAGCGCTTGTTCTTTTTGCATAAACTCCAGCTCCTTGTTCCTTGCCTCTTTCAGCCGCGCCTCGTTTTCCTCCATGTTCTTCTTCATCATGGTGAGCTCATTCTCAAAATCGGCGGCTATGGACTTTCTAAGCTCCAGCTGCAGACTCGATTTTTCTTTCAGCAATTCCTGCTGCAGCTTTTGCTGGAAGATCTCGTTCTCTTTTTTTCTTTTCTCTTCAAAAAGCTTCTGCTCTTCTTCCAGCTTTTTCTTCTCCGCGTTGATCTTTTCCAGCGAAGCATTCAGCTGGGCCTCGTACTGCTGCTTGAGCTTTTGCTCGGCATCTATGGAGAGCACGTGCTCTACGTCGAATACAGATGAACAGTTGGGGCATTTAATATTCGTTGGCATGGCGGCAATATATTACAAAAGATTTGTATTCCTAAGGAATTTAGCAATGGGTGCAAAAAAAGTTGATAAAGTTGACGATGTTGACAGGGAAGCGTTCTGGTGCATTTGCGGAAGGCCAGGGTTCGCAGGGAGTGGTGACTGAAGATAATCCACCTCCCTTCAGGGAGGGCAGGGTGGGCACGATTGCTGTATTTTCGCTGCATGCAGGATTACAGGATCGATGTGAGCAAAATGGAAGAATGGCAAATGACTAACAACCTCCATGAACTGGAAAGAGTTTTTGAAAAAGCCAAATCGGCCATCGTCAACGGTGCCCTGGTGATCCTGGAAAGAACCCAGCCGGGCGGCCGCAAGGAAAAATTCGAAGAGCTATCTACCCTCGAAGATTTTGAAAACTACCGGCGACAGGTAATGAAATATTTGTAGGTTCACCATTGACCTCCCGATAGCTACCGGGACACCATTGACCATTGACCATTCACCATTCACGACTCACGATCTCAGCTGCCCATCACATTTACTGAACGCTCAATAAAGGCTGTCAGGTCGGCGCCCTTCAACAATCCCTGCTGGAGTAAGGCCAGGTCAAATACCTGTTTCGCCATCTGGGTCGCGGCTTCCTTCTCTGCTCCCAGCATTTTCTGCACCAGCTTGTGATTTCCATTAACAGAAACCTTATAGCTGTCGGGTAAAGAGCCATAGAATTGCATTCCTCCGCCTCCCAGCCTGGCCATGTCCTTCATGCGGCGCATGAATTCATCCATGGTAATGGTCACGGGCAGGTCATGCTCAGTCCCGCTTTCGATCTCCACCAACATGTTCTCGTTGCTGATGGCGTCCTGGAATATCGCTTTCAGCTTGTTGCTTTCCTCTTCGGTGAGCTGGTGGGTAGCAGCATCTTCTTTCTCGATCAGCTTTTCGGCCACCTCGGCGTCCACGCGCTTGAAATTCGTTTTCTCCAGTTTCATTTCCATATGCTGCATGAAATGGGAATCAAGCGGCGAGTTCATGAGCAGCACATCGTAGTTCTTTTTCTCCGCGCCGGTGATATAGCTATGTTGTCCCTGCGGGTCAATGGTATAGAGGTAGGTCAGGTTGCCATTTTTGCCGGTCTGGAAGTCTTTCACTTTCGCATTGTATTCTTCCAGGGTATAGAATTCATCTTTCGTATTGCCAAGTAGCACAAAGTCCTTCGCTTTCTCGTAAAATTTATCGTCGGTGATGATGCCGTATTTCACAAACAGGCCAATGTCCTTCCATTTTTCCTCATAGGCTTTCCTGTCTTTCCTGAACAGCTCGCCCAGCTTGTCGGCCACCTTGCGGGTGATATAGGTGTTGATCTTTTTTACATTGGCATCTGCCTGCAGGAAGCTGCGGCTCACATTCAGCGGGATGTCGGGACTGTCTATCACCCCGTGCAGGAGCATCAGGAACTCGGGGACGATATCTTTTACTTCGTCTGTAATAAAAACCTGGCGGCTGTAGAGGCGGATCTTGTTCCGCTGCATTTCCAGGTCGTTCTTGAGTCTTGGAAAATACAGGACGCCTGTGAGATGGAAGGGATAGTCCACGTTGAGGTGTATCCAGAACAAAGGATCTTCAGAGAATGGATAGAGCTCCCGGTAAAATGAAAGGTAGTCTTCATCTTTCAGCTCGTTCGGTTGCTTTGTCCAGATCGGCTGTGTGTTGTTGATGATATTGGGAACATCTATGGTCTTATACTTTGTATCTCCTTTTTCGTCTTCGCCGTCCTCTACGCTTTCTTTTTTGGTACCGAACTGCACGGGCACAGGCAGGAATTTGCAGTATTTATCGAGAATGCCCTGGAGCTTGCCTGCTTTCAGGAATTCTTCATTTTCGGCGTTGATATAAAGGATCACGTCCGTACCACGCTCTGTGCGGCTGCCTTCGCTGATCTCGAACTCTGTGCTGCCATCGCAGACCCAGCGTGCGGGTTCGGCGCCTTCCTGGTAGGAAAGGGTTTGGATCTCCACGGTGTCGGCCACCATGAAGGCTGAATAAAATCCCAGACCGAAACGGCCAATGATCTCATTGGCATCCCTGGCCTCCTTGAATTTCTCCATGAATTCCGAGGCGCCGGAAAAGGCGATCTGGTTGATGTATTTCCTGATCTCGTCGGCCGTCATACCCAGGCCATTGTCGCTGATGGTGATAGTTTTTGCCGCCTCGTCGAGCTTTACCTGGATGGTAAGGTCGCCGAGTTCTCCTTTATATTGTCCCAGGGAGGAAAGCCTTTTCATCTTCTGGGTGGCGTCCACCGCATTGCTCACCAGCTCCCGGAGGAAGATCTCGTGGTCGGAATACAAGAATTTTTTAATAATGGGGAAGATATTCTCTGTGTGAATGGAGATCGTGCCTTTTTCCTGAACCATAGATGATTAGTTTTTTATCCGAAAGCCTGCAAGATAACAAGGGCTGTTCCAAACCGGCCCGGCTTGCCAGAATGACAGGGATCATCATCTACCATGATCATGGTATTGTGCCAGGAATATAAGGCGGCTAACTTGAGGAGGCAAACCATATCATCAACTAAATCCTCAATAATGACATCAATAGAACAAAAGCTGGAAAGGCTGGAGAAAAAGCTGGCCTTTTACCGCCTCATTCAGATCCCGGCTATGGCCCTGGTCATCATTTTTGTCGTGCTTAGCTTTCGCCCCGACCCGGCGCAGGACGTAGTGCGGGCCAAGGAGTTCCAGGTGGTGAATGCCAATGGCAAGGTCTCCGCCAGCTTTACCTCCGACGATAATGGAGCGGGCTTCATCCGCCTTTACGACAATGCAGGTAACAACCTGGTCAGCATCCTCAGGTCCAATGGAGGCACAGGGGCTATTGCCCTGAAGGACGACCTGGGCAATTTCACCTGGAGGGTGAGCTATGCCGAAGGCGGCGGTGGCTTTATGGGACTCTACAACGACCTGGGCAAGGAGATCGTTACCCTGACCAATACGGATATTGGCAGTGGCTTTTTCAGTGTGAACGATAAGGCCGAGCTGCCCCTGTTCAAGATCACCTATGCCACCGAATCCAAGAGCGGCTGGGTGGGTATTTACAACGCCAGTGGAAAAAATGTGGTGAAGCTGACCACTGACAACAAGGGTCTGGGCAGCGTGTCGGTCTTTGATAATTACGAGCAAAAAAGAGCCGTTTTAGGTACTTCTACTTCGGGTGACGGTATATTAAGTATATACAATTCCATACAGAACAGGGTATGCGCACTCGGGGCAGACGCCAATGGACTTGGACGACTTACGGTATACAGCTCATCAGGCGCGGTGCACTCCTCATTCCCATAGGAATTTAAGTTTACTGTTTTACAGTCTACTGTTTGCCGTTTTGTTTACCCAACTTAAGGGCCGGCAGAGAAATCTACCCTTTTGATTAACAGTAAACCGAAAACAGTAAACCGTAAACTGTTGACCATACTGGCATAGTTCTTTCGGATGTTTTAAAAAAGCAGTATGAGAGAAAAAGAACAGGAGGGGAAGGGACGTTTGCAGGAAAATGAGCATGCCCAGCAGCCTGCCAGGGATATCAGCCATATCGACCGCCAGGAGGGCTCTATGCATCATGGAGAGACGGGAGGCAATTGGACGCAGGAAGAGAAGAAAGACAAGTCTTCGAATGAAAAAAACCCACGATAGTGGGTTTTTGAATTATCTGTTGTTACCAGTTTGATTGTCGATAGGAATAGGAATTGGAATGGGTTTTTCGATACCAAGGAGTACGGACAGGATCTCAATTATATTCATTACGGTGTTTTTATGGTTAAGCGATCGTTGTTATGACTGTAAAATACTAAGCTTTTTACATAATGCCTGTTAAAAAGTTTCTAAGGCCCTAAAAAGGCTCAAACCAAGGGTCCCGGTCTTTTTTCAAATATTTTTTACATTTGACAGCCTTTTGTTGATCCTGCCGCCGATTATGATGATGAGGAGTGAGGTGGTCCAACAGGAAACAGCAAGGGAAACCGGAATTGCCGGCTCGCAGGCCGGCTGCAACCTTCACCCGTCCATGAACCTGAAAATGAACGAAATAATCTGCTGTAAACACGTGCGCAGCATGGTATTTGTGACAAAAAGGAATGGAGGAAGTGTGATATGACGCAGAATGAATTTAGGCTTCTGCCACAGGCAGAGCAACTGGACCTGCTGTACACTATGGGGGTCTTCATCGGGAAAAGAAAACAAGACAATATCAGCATACTGCTGTTCCAGCTGGACAGCTTTTATGCCGAGGTTCACTATCAGAAACATCGCTGTTTTGCCAGTTATATCTTATGTTCCAGGTCCACCGACCTTTTAGAACCTTACCTGGAACAAATAGAGCTGGAAGACCTGGTGTACTAGCAGAACAGACCAAAACGACAAGCCACCATGACGAAGCCTTCTTCGAAGCATTTCGTGTTTTATGCCGACGACGATCCGGATGACCTGCAACTCGTGCGGGACTCATTCCAGCATTATGCCCAGGATGTGGAACTTATCACTTATTCGGACGGTGGTGAGGCGCTGGGCTTCTTTATGAATTATAGTGATGAACAGCCCTTACCCTGTCTGATCATTCTCGACATCAACATGCCTGTCATCAACGGGAAAGATCTGCTGGTGAAGCTCAGGCAGATCGAGAAATTCAGGAGTGTGCCTGTAGTGCTTTTTACTACGTCAACGCAACCAATGGACATGATCTTCGCGAAAAAATACAACGCCGGCTTTGTTACCAAGCCGCTCAACGTAAAACAAATGGAGACCATAATTGATCAGTTCATCGACCATTGTACAGACGAGGTACAGAAACTGATCCGTAAACTGCACTAGCATTTCTCCAATAAAAAACAGGTTGAAAATTCCATTAAGGCATTATCCTTGCGGCTTACTTCTATTATTTAGCTAACATTAAAAATGATAGGAGTATGAAACAATTAATTGTGGGTTTGCTTTTAATGGGAAGCACAACGGCGGTCATGGCACAGGATACCATGGACCTGGATCTCAAAACCGATAAGATGACGCTGGAGAGCGGAGGTGCTTACCAGGCTAAGACAACAGTGAACGTCCCAACCCATTTCAGAGCCAATTTCAGCACGGCTTACCCTGATGTAGCAGATGTGACCTGGTACGAAATGCATGACAATTGGTACAGGGCTGTGCATAATCAGAATGGCAGGCTGATGCACACTTATTACACACCCAATGGTTCTACCTTTCTTGTAGCCTTACCAGTAGTACAGAGCTGGGTGCCAGAAGAAGTGATCAGCAAAGCAGTTTCACAGTATGGTGCCAACATCTATGCTGTGAATCGTGTGAAAGTTGCGAATGGTTCCGATGCTTACCAGGTGACCGTTATTGAAAACGGTGCGATGAGAAATGAATGGATCGGCGAAGATGGAGTAGCCATTACAGATGTTTTCCGTACAGGTGACATGGAAAATGGCATCCTGAAGAATTCTACTGAATATGCCGGTAAGGAAGACGTAAAAGTGAAAACCAAAATAGAAAAAGCCGACGGTACTGAGATCAAGACAAAGACCAAGGACGGCAAGACCAAGGTAAAAAAAGACGATTAAGGTTTGAGAAAGTCAATAGTACTGCCCTCCGCAAGAGGGCAGTTTTTTTTGCTTAAGACCCAACGCTATATATTTATGAAAAAGAAGTAAATTGTTCATCCAAAACAGCGTGCATGAGATATCCTGAGATCAGTAATTATATCAATGGCCAGTTCGTTCCTTCGTCCACTACCCGGTCGCTGCAGGTGATCTCCCCGCTGGATGGAGAAGAGCTCTCCCGCGTTCCCATGTCGTCAGCTGCCGACCTCGATCACGCTGTGCAGGCAGGGAAAGCCGCTTTTGCCAAATGGAGCCAAACGCCGATCAAGGAAAGGGTGCAGGTGTTCTTCCGGTACAAAACTCTTTTAGAAAAGAATTTGCAGGAGCTGGCAGAGCTGGTGCAGATGGAAAATGGAAAGACCTTCAGCGAAGCGGCTGCTGAAATTGAAAAATGCATCGAGCTCACGGAATTTGCCTGCTCGCTGCCGCAATTGGTCACGGGCGAGATCCTGGAAGTGAGCAGGGGCGTAGAATGCAGGACTGAACATGTTCCTTTGGGTGTGGTAGCCTCCATCGTCCCCTTTAATTTTCCCAGCATGGTCCCTAACTGGACCATCCCCAATGCCATCGCCCTCGGCAATTGCATGATCCTGAAACCCAGCGAAAAAGTTCCACTCAGTGCCGGAAGGCTTGCTGAATTATTAAAGGAGGCGGGACTACCCGACGGGGTTTTCAATATCGTTCATGGCGATGTGGAGATCGTGGAAGCGATCTGTGATCATCCCGATATACAGGCTGTATCCTTTGTAGGTTCTACCAAGGTGGCCAGGATCGTTTACCAGCGCGCTACCAGCCATTATAAAAGATGCCTGGCACTGGGCGGCGCGAAGAACCACCTCATGGTGATGCCGGATGCGATCCCTTCGATGACTGCGCAAAATGTAGCGGCTTCCATGAGCGGCTGCGCGGGCCAAAGATGCATGGCGGCTTCTGCCATGGTGGCGGTAGGTGACTCGGATCACATTATTCAAAAGATCGTAGAAGAAGCCAAAAAGATCGTCCCGGGGGAGAACCTCGGTGCGGTGATCAATAAAGAATCGAAGGAAAGGATCGAGCGATATATCACGGAGGCCGAGCAACAGGGGGCTACCATTTTGCTCGATGGCCGGGGCGCTACCGTAAAAGGTAAGGCAAACGGTACCTATGTGGGGCCCACTGTGATCGACCATGTGAAACCGGAAATGGCTGTGGCCAGGGAGGAGATCTTCGGTCCGGTGATCAGCATCATGCGCACTAAAACCGTAGACGAAGCCCTGGCCATTGAAAATGGCAATCCTTATGGAAATGCAGCTGCGGTTTTCACACAAAATGGGGGCGTGGCGCGTTATATCATTGAAAAGGCCAGCGCGGGCATGATCGGCGTGAATGTGGGCGTGCCTGTGCCCCGGGAGCCCTTTGGCTTTGGCGGATGGAACGAGAGCAAGTTCGGCATGGGCGACATCACAGGCAAGAGCTCGATCGAATTCTGGACCAAAATGAAAAAGACCACGGTGAAATGGAACCCGGAGGCGGGGGTGAACTGGATGTCATAACGATCTGCCGATCTGTTGATCTGTCGATCTATCGCTTATTGATCTGGCGTTCTGAAAGAATGGAAAGTCCGAAAAAATTACCGCAAGCAATGTCTAATACAATAGCATCTGTCAACGAAACAAAAGAGATCATAGAGAATAATCTCGAGCATACTTTGTTCTCCTGGAGCAAGCAATCGGGACTCAATCCCATTGCCGTAAAGCATGCGGAAGGGGTTTACCTCTATGACTACGACGGAAAAAAATACATCGACTTTTCTTCCGGGCTGATGAACGTTAATATTGGTCACGGCAACCAGCGCATCACCGATGCAGTAGTGAAGCAGATGCAGGAAGTTTCCTACGTAACGCCCAGTTGTGTCACAAAGGCGAGGGGAGAACTGGGTAAAAAGCTGTCGGAGATCTGTCCGGGTGATTTGAACAAAGCATTCTTTACGGTCTGCGGAGCAAGCTCCATAGAAAACGCCATCAAGCTGGCCAGGCTGTACACGGGCAGGCATAAGATCCTTACCCGTTATCAGTCTTATCATGGAGCTTCCTCGGGAGCCATGAGTGCCAGCGGTGATCCGCGCAGGATCCCTGTTGACGCGCAGCAGGCCCCGAATTTTGTACACTTCGATCTTCCTTATGCCTATCGATGGGAATATGGCGAGGAAAACCTGCTGAAAGAAGCAGTGGCCAGCCTGGAAAGGATCATTGCATTTGAAGGGCCGCAAAATATCGCCGCCATTTTATTGGAAGGCGAATCGGGTTCATCCGGCTGTCTAAAATATCCCGAAGGCTATTTGAAGGCCGTGAAGGAGATCTGCCTGCGTCATGGGATCCTTTTGATCGTTGACGAAGTGATGAGCGGCTTCGGAAGAACCGGCAAATGGTTTGGCTTCGAGCATCACGGTATTGTTCCTGATATGGTGGCCATGGCCAAAGGCCTCACTGCAGGTTACCTGCCATTTGGCTGCCTGATGGTCAGCGACAGGATCGCGGAAAAATTCAACGACCAGGTGATGTCGATCGGCCTCACCTATTCAGCCCACCCGGTTTGCTGCGCTGCGGCCCTGGAGACCCTGAAAGTGTATGAAGACGATGAATTGATCGGCAACGCAGCGGCCATGGGGAAATACCTCGACAAGCGGATACAAGAAATGAAGAAGAAGCATCCGTCTATTGGCGACTGGCGTAATACAGGGTTGCTCGGATGCCTGGAACTGGTAAAGAACCGCAAGACCAAAGAGCCGATGGCTCCATTCAATGCAGGCGCTGCAGACATGGCCGTAATGAACAAGGTAGCCGCAAAGATCCGCGAGCTGGGGATGTACACTTTTGTCCGCTGGGGTTATGTATTCATTGCACCGCCGCTCTGTATCAGCAAAGAAGAAATGGAAGAAGGACTCCACATCATCAGCGAGGCACTGAAGATCGCCGATGCGGAAGTGTCCTGATAAGTCATAATCGACCGAGCAATGTGTATTGAGTACACAATAATTAAACATCCTGCTTATGCATGATATCCACGCTGATCCTTCATTGACGAACAAAGATCTTGCGGTCGTGCCTGAAAGCAAGAGGAAGTGGAATACATGGAACTATGCTGCGCTGTGGATCAGCATGAGTCTTTGCATTCCTACTTATATGCTGGCAAGCTCACTGATCGATGGCGGTATGAACTGGTGGCAGTCCATACTCACCATTTTTTTGGGCAACAGCATTGTGCTGGTGCCTATGCTGCTGAATGGCCACGCCGGTGCCAAATACGGCATTCCTTTCCCGGTCTTTGCCCGTTCTAGTTTTGGCGTAAGGGGCGCCAACATTCCAGCTATCCTTCGTGCCATCGTAGCCTGCGGCTGGTTCGGCATTCAAACGTGGATAGGCGGCTTTGCTCTTTACCAAATGCTCCGTCTCTGGTGGCCTTCGCTCGAGACCATGCCCCCGGTCTTTCCTGATTCATGGGGATTGGCGACAGGTCCTGCAATCACTTTCTTTTTGTTCTGGCTGCTGAATATGTTCATCGTTTACCTCGGAGTGGAAAGCATCCGCAAGTTGCTGGTGTTTAAGGCCATCTTTCTCCCGCTGGCTGCGCTGGCACTGTTGGTCTGGGCCATCGATGCAGCCAATGGGCTGGGGCCCATCCTGGCACAGCCTTCGAAGTTTTCCGGCAGCAGCGAATTCTGGGCATTCTTTTTTCCTGCTCTCACGGGCATGGTAGGGTTCTGGGCCACGCTTTCGTTGAATATTCCCGACTTCACCCGCTATGCAAAGAGCCAGAAAGCACAGGTGGTAGGGCAGGCGATAGGACTTCCTTCTTCCATGACCTTGTTTGCTTTTATTGGTGTGGCCGTTACATCCGCCACTGCCATTATTTATGGATCCACCATCTGGGATCCCGTGGTACTGGCCGGCAGGTTTGAAAACAAACTGCTCGTGTCCATCGCCATGATCGCTGTGGCCATCTCTACGCTCGCCACCAACATTGCAGCCAATATTGTAAGTCCAGCTAATGATTTCGCCAACCTGTCACCTTCCCGCATTTCCTTCCGCACAGGAGGCTATATCACGGGCATCATCGGTGTGCTGATCTTTCCCTGGAAGCTGATCTCGGATCCATCGGGTTACATCTTCCAGTGGCTGATCGCTTATTCCAGCCTGCTTGGGCCCATTGGTGGCATCATGATCGCGGATTACTATTTTATCAGGAGAAAGGAGCTGCAGGTGCAGGATCTCTACAAGCAGAAAGGGATCTATAGTTTTCAGGGCGGATTTAACCGGGTGGCCATTCTTGCATTGCTGGCTGGTATACTCCCCAATGTGCCAGGATTTCTGGTAGCGGTGAGGCTGGTAGACAATACCGCTTTCTGGCCCTGGGTATCCGGACTTTATAATTATGCCTGGTTCGTTGGTTTCTTTGTTTCAGGCGCTGTTTATTTGCTGTTCATGAAAAAGCAGCCCGCTCATTCCAAGATCAAAGTGGAGAACGCAGCTGTTGCAGAAACAAGAGCGATTTAATTTATTTTATGTCATTACTCATTAAGAACGGAAGGATCGTCACGGCTTCAGAAGATCATGTGGCAGATATTTTCATCAAGGGGGAAAAAGTTGAGGCCATCGGCAAGAACCTGTCCATGCAGGCAGATGAGACCATCGACGCTGCCGGCATGCTGGTATTTCCTGGTGGCATCGATCCCCATGTGCACCTCGATATGCCCTTCATGGGCACATTTTCCAGCGACAGTTATGAAACGGGCACCAGAGCGGCGCTGCATGGCGGCACCACCATGGTGATCGATTTCATCCTGCAGAAACAAGGGAACTCGCTCAGGCATGCACTGGACGACTGGAGATCGAGGGCCGACGGAAACTGCGTAGGGGATTACAGCTTTCACATGGCCGTCACCGACTTCAATGACAATACCAGGAAAGAGATCAAAACCTTTATCGAAGAAGAAGGCATCACCTCCTTCAAGACCTTCATGGCTTACAAAGGCGCTTTGATGATAGACGACAGGCAGATGATCGGCCTGATGGAAGAAGTAAAGGAACACGGCGGACTGGTGACCGTGCACGCTACCAATGGCGACATGATCGACTACCTGGTTGAGAAACACAGGAAGGAGGGCAAGCTGAGTCCTTTGTATCATTATCTCTCACAGCCCGAAGTGACCGAGGCCGAAGCCTCCGAGCGCTTCTGCGACATGGCTGGTTATACGGAATGTCCCGGCTATATTGTGCACCTTACCTGCGAAGGAGCGCTGAATGCCGTACGCACAGCCGCTGCGAGGAACCAGGAGATCCTGGTGGAGACCTGCATCCAATACCTGCTGCTTGATGCTTCTCTTTATGAAAAAGAAGATGGCGCCAAATGGGTGATGAGTCCGCCCTTGCGGGAGAAGAAAGACCAGGAAAGCCTCTGGTCGGGCATCAACCAGGGCATTGTAAAGGTGGTGGCCACCGACCACTGTCCATTTAAATGGGAGCAAAAGCTGATGGGCAAAGACGACTTTTCAAAGATCCCCAACGGCCACCCGGCCATTGAACACAGGATGGAGTTGCTGTACAGCGAAGGCGTGGAGAAGGGAAGGATCAGCCTCAACAAATTTGTAGAGGTAACATCTTCCAACGCGGCGAGGATCTTCGGCATGTTCCCGCAAAAGGGCACCGTCGGCATTGGCAGCGATGCAGACCTGGTGATCTTTGACCCGAAGGAGAAACACGCCATTTCAGCAAAGAACCACCATATGAACGTGGATTATTCAGCCTATGAAGGATGGCTACTCACAGGTAAGGTGAAAAAGGTAATATTGCGTGGTAAACTGGCTATTGACGGGAATGAGTGTAAATTGGAAAAAGGATATGGCCGTTTTGTAAAAAGAAACAAAGTCACCGGTAAACTCTAAACTGTAAACGCATTATGCCTAGAATTATCAAATCAGGACTGATACAAATGAGCCTTCCAAAGACCGAGGGCGAGGGAACCATTGAGGAGATCAAGGAAGCCATGATCCAAAAGCATATTCCCTACATCGAAAGAGCGGGAGAGCAGGGTGTGCAGATCCTTTGCCTGCAGGAGATCTTTGATACGCCTTATTTCTGCCCCGGGCAAAATAAGGATTGGTATCAATCGGCAGAACCCGTACCTGGACCTACTGTGAACCGTATGGCGGAATATGCGAAAAAATACCAGATGGTGATGATCGTGCCGATCTATGAAAAAGAGCAGGCCGGTGTTTTATACAACACCGCGGCGGTGATCGATGCCGACGGTACTTACCTGGGTAAATACCGCAAGAACCATATTCCTCATACTTCAGGCTTTTGGGAAAAATTCTTTTTCAAGCCGGGCAATCTCGGTTATCCCGTATTCCAAACCCGCTATGCCAAAGTGGGGGTATACATCTGTTACGACAGGCATTTCCCCGACGGGGCCAGATGCCTGGGCCTCAATGGAGCCGAGATCGTATATAACCCATCCGCCACGGTGGCGGGTCTTTCACAATATCTATGGAAGCTGGAGCAGCCGGCACATGCTGCGGCCAATGGATATTTCATGGGTTGCATCAACAGGGTAGGGGAAGAAAAGCCCTGGAACCTCGGAAAGTTTTATGGCACTTCCTATTTCGTGGATCCCCGCGGGCAGATCTTTGCGCAGGCATCGGAAGATAAAGACGAATTGCTGGTAGCGGAGTTCGACTTGGACATGATCGAGGAAGTGAGAAGCGTATGGCAGTTCTTCCGCGACCGCCGGCCGGAAACCTACAAAGAGATCGTTGCGTTATAATATAAGCTACTCACTACTCACCACTCACTACATGGCTCTGGAAAACAACCGCCTTAGCGCCGAACAATACCAGGAGAATTTCTCCGATATCCATCCTCCCTTCGATACCAGGGAAGCGGCTTTGGTAGAGGCGAACCGTTGCCTGTTCTGCTATGATGCGCCTTGTGTAAAATCCTGTCCTACCAGCATCAATATCCCCAAATTCATCAAGCAGATCACTACCGATAACATCAAGGGATCGGCCACGACCATTTTCAACGCCAATATTTTTGGTGGCGGATGCTCCCGTGTTTGCCCGGTTGAAAAACTATGCGAAGGTTCCTGCGTCTATAACTTTCTCCACGAGCCTCCCATTCCCATCGCCAAGCTGCAGCGCCACGCCACGGAAAAAGCGATCACCGACAAATGGCAGTTATTCGACCGGGATGCGAATACCAACAAAAAAGTGGCGATCGTTGGTGCGGGACCGGCAGGCCTTTCCTGCGCGCATGTGTTGAGCCGGCATGGTGTGGATGTAACCGTTTTTGAGAAAGAAGCCAAGGGTGGCGGCCTGATGACCTATGGCATTGCGGCCTACAAAGTGACACCGGAATTCTGCCAGGCGGAAGTAGATTTCATCACTTCACTCGGTGGCATCACCATTGAATACAACAGGGAACTCGGCAGGAATATTTCCCTGGAGGAGTTGAAACAAAATTTTGACGCTGTTTACCTGGGTATAGGTGTGGGTCTTGCGCGGCAGTTAGATATACCCGGAGAAGAGCTTGAAGGCGTTGTGGATGCGATAGAATTTATTTACCACCTCCGGTCGAAAACATTCAACCAGGTGGCCGTAGGCGATAAGGTAGCTGTGATCGGACTGGGCATGACGGCCATCGACGCCGCCACGCAGGCGAAAAGGCTGGGTGCTTCCGAAGTGACCATCGTTTACCGTCGTACACAGGAAGAGATGCCTTGTACACAGGTGGAACTCGATCTCGCCATGCTGGACGGTTGCCGCATTGTTTGGCTGGCGGCGCCCAAAGAAGTGATCGGCGAAAACGGAAAGGTGAATGCGCTGGTCTGCAGTACCATGCAGCTGGGCGAGGCGGATGCTTCAGGCAGGAGAACCCCTGTTGATACCGGCGAGACCTTTACGCTCGAAGTGGACATGGTGATCAAGGCAGCAGGACAAATGCCTTTCCGTGACCTGGTGGAAGCCAATGGACTTGATAACAAGAATGGAAGGATTGTGATCAATGAGAACAGCACCAATCTTCCCAAAGTGTTTGCCGGCGGCGACTGCGTCAATGGAGGAAAGGAAGTGGTGGATGCAGTGCAGGCCGGGAAAGAAGGGGCTGACGCGATCCTTGATTTTCTCGGCATCCGCGAATCCATCTACAGGCAAAAGCCCGCAGGCGGCCATAACGATACTATGGACCCTGCCAGCTCCTTGCCTTCCGACTATGACGGGAACAAGGAAAGGGTGCGCGAGGAGCACGAGTCGGCTGTACCGCACCTCAACCGCGAGGAAGGAAAGTCCCGTGGAGGCGCTGAAGATGCTTCATAACTTTGTGCCTCTTAGTGTCTTTGCGCCCGTCCGACCGGAGTCATCCGGGCGGGCCTTTGTGGTTCCATTTCGGGTGGCACCTTCAATAATGAGTGTTTGTTCTAAAACGAACGATAAACTGATATGGCCAATTTAGAAACGAATTTTCTCGGCATCAAATCTCCCAATCCCTTCTGGCTGGCCAGCGCACCACCCACGGACAAGGCCTACAACGTGCTGCGCGCCTTTGAAGCAGGCTGGGGCGGCGTGGTCTGGAAAACCCTGGGTTCCCAGGTAAAAAATGTGTCCTCCCGTTATTCGGCCGTGGATTACAATGGCACCCGCGCCATGGGCTTCAATAACATTGAGCTGATCTCTGACCGTCCTCTTGATATCAATTTGAAAGAGATCAAAGAATGCATGCGTCTCTTTCCGGACCGGGCCATGATCGTTTCACTGATGGCCGACAACAGCCGTGAGAAATGGCATGAGCTGATCGCGCAGGTGGAAGACACAGGCGCGCATGGCCTGGAATTAAATTTTGGCTGTCCCCATGGCATGACTGAAAGAGGGATGGGCGCTTCTGTAGGACAGGACCCGGAGATCGCCAAAATGGTGGTGGAATGGGTGATGGAAAAAGCAACCATACCCGTGATCACCAAGCTTACACCCAACGTGCATTCTGTGGTTCCTGCCGGCCGCGCCGTGGTTGAAGCAGGCACGGACGGACTCTCACTGATCAATACTATTCAGTCGATCACGGGAATTGACCTCGACACTTTAGTGCCGAATCCATACGTCGCCGGCAAGTCGGTCTTTGGCGGTTACTGCGGTCCTGCGGTAAAACCCATTGCGCTGAAAATGCTGGCTACCATTACCCAGGACCCGCTGACCAGCAAGGTGCCCGTGTCGGGCATCGGTGGTATCAGTACCTGGAAGGATGCTGCAGAATTCCTATTATTGGGCGCTTCGTCACTGCAGGTATGCACCGCCGCCATGACCCATGGCTTCCGCATCATCGAGGATCTCTGCGAAGGACTCAATAACTGGATGGATGAAAAAGGATTCAAATCCCTCAACGATGTGATCGGCAGATCGGTTTCCACGCTCACGCATTGGGAAGACCTGGACATCAACTATCACCACGTGGCCCACATCAACCAGGACAAATGCATCCATTGCGGCCTTTGCTATATCACCTGCGAGGATACCTCCCACCAGTCCATCTCACTGACCTATGGCAAGCCCTTTAATACTTACGCCATCAAGGAAGAGGAATGCGTGGGCTGCAACCTGTGCCAGATCGTTTGTCCCGTGGACGAATGCATCACCATGGTCGTACAAAGGAAAGGAGATGAGTATATCAACTGGAAGGAATTCCAGCGAAGAGGAATGCCTTTGAACGACCATTAACAACCTTAGCTTATTTTTTCCCGATCAGTTTTTTGAGCAGTACGATCTGTGCCAAATGGTAGTGCGCATGATCGATCATGCCCTGGATGTTCCTGTAGAAACTTCCGTATTTGGCGTCCGGGAGATCCTCCCAAAGCATCGCCTCAGGCATTTGCTCCACTTCTTTTGCAAAGGTTTCGGTGTTCGACCAGAACGTAGTTAGTAATTTTTGCCAGTCTTCTTCAGACTGGATGGGAGGCAGGTGGAAGCTAAGGTCGTGATGCGAGTCCAGGGGTTGCCTGCGCACGGCCCTGGTAACGGCCAGCAAATAGTAATCCATGTGATAGATCATTAAGGCAATCGTGTTGTGGTCTCCGATCTTCGCCGTGGCCTGTTCCCAGGTTACATCAGCAAGCGTGTCCTTAAGGTTCACGTCTACCCAGTTGCCTCCGTGATGCACTTCCCGGAAGTATTTGGCGAGCAGTTGAGGTAGGTTCATATGTTTTGGTTTTCGCAAAGTTCGTGATCCTTCAATTTTTGCCAAAAGATTAAAAGGATGGACGGTCGCTTAGAGCAGGCTTTTGAAGCTATAGCCTTCGCCAGACAACTTCTCCAGCACCAAAGGCAGTGCACCCCGAAGGTTAGCGGAAGCCTTGGTGCTGTCATGGAAGACGATGATGGCGCCCGGCCTGGCTTGTTTCATTATATTGCTCACGCATTTTTGAGGGCTGATCTTCCTGTCAAAATCGCCGCTGATGACGCTCCACATAATTGTTTGTAGTCCACGCTTTTTTAATTCCCGAACCTGCCGGGCCGTGATCCTGCCATAAGGGGGGCGGAACAGTGGTGAATGGATAAGCGTTCCTGCTTTTTCTATGTCGTTATAATACTCCTGCGATGCCGTCTTCCATCCATTCAGGTGATGAAAACTATGGTTGCCTACAGCATGGCCTTCAGAAATGATATGCTGGTAGATAGGCGGATGCTCTTCTACATTCTTGCCGATGCAAAAGAAGGTGGCCTTTGCCCCGTATTTCGCCAGCTGCTCTAAGACAAACAGCGTCTCTGTAGGGTGGGGGCCATCATCAAAACTCAGGTAGACCGACTTGTCACTCGCTGGCATGTCCCACACAACATCCCCGTAAATCTTTCGAAGCAGGGAAGGAACGGTGGTGAGGTAAGGCATGTTGCGAAGGTATACATTACCCGTGTCTCGCCGCATGCGGACACGGGTAATGCCGTGTCGGAGACACGGCTTGGGTCGAGGCGGACACGGGTGCACCCTCCGTGTCCCTTCGGAGACACGGAGGGTGCGATCCCGGCGAGAATGGCTAACGGAGTACCTCCGCGTAATGCGTTACTTCGTAGATCCCCTGCACCCCGCGATGGTAGAAGCCGGCGGAGCTATGTTTGTATAAATGGGGCGAGGATGCCAGGTGCCATTTACCCCGGCAGGGATTGTTATGGATGTAGGTGAGTTTTTGCCTGAGAAACCAGCCACCAAAGCAAGGTTTGCAATCAAAAGAAGGTATGAATACCTGGTGGATCTTACCACGGTCGCGGTCTGATTGGCTAACCGAACAATACATGTTTACCAATATATTATCGCGTTCAGCTTCTCTTAAACGTTTCACCATGTCATAAGCAAGAAACCTTTTCCCATTACTAATGATCTTGTTGACAGTGGTATCCAAGTTACGAAATGCAATGATCAGATGGAGATGATTGGGCATGATCACATATCCGCATATGAGATGACCTTTCATTTTCATATAGTCAAACCATTTGTACACGAGGTCATATCCGTCCGTGATCTCGATCAAAGAGATCCATTTGAGACAAGTGAAGGTGATAAAATAAATGCCGCTATCATGTACGGGCCTGCCGACTGCCATGAGGGCAAATTATGTTGCTGGAAGAAGGAAGTCAGGTGAATTTTACCAGCTTTATACGGGAATAATCCCCCTTGTCTCGGAAGGGGACGCGAGGGGGCCGGTTTTGCAATCAAAAGAAGGTCAGTCTTTCATTCGACTGTGAAAAGCTTCGGTTACCTTGTTCTTATTGACGGTCAGCAATAGGAAATGATATTGTGCGCCCATGCCCCCCGCACCTTCACCCATTTTGTACTCCCACTGAAATGTGCCGTTTTGCATATCCCTTCTAAAAAAAGGGTCACCAATCAATTCCTTTACAGCCATCGTGTCTTTGCCGACCAGCAGTCCATCATTCACCAGGTTTCCTGCCATGTGATACCGGCTATCCGGGTTATTTTGCCAGCTGGCTTCACTAAAGGCCCTGGACGGTTCATATGTGATCCCCACCATGAAAAGCCTGGTAAGACCTATGAGCAGCAGGGGTGAGAGAAGCAATGCGGCTACGGCCGGAATAAGAAATGAGTTTCTTTTGCGTGTAACCCGGTTCATGGTCCACCAGATCACAAAAAACAGGGGCAGGGCAAGCAACAGCTGTCCTATAATGTTTGCTGGTGTGAGCGCATACATAACAAAAGGTTTAAAACGAAAGGCTAGTACAATTTACTAAAAACCGATCTGATCAGCTTGCTATGAAACCATTCTTTCAGGAACATTACTTTATCTCAGCGCCTCGAATTGAAATTCTTCCGGCGCATTGATCATATAATCTTTCCTGATCCATTTTTGAAGGGCAGGAAGAAAAAAAAGTAAAAGAGCCGCCACCAGGAAGAAAGTAAGGAACAGGATCTCTACGAGAACCAGATCCTGAAATAAATTGAGCCATCCTTTCATAAGACCTACTATGGGACTAAGAGCCATTAACCAGGTGATAAGCAGTACGAGCAGGAAGGCCAGCAGGGAATTCAGCCAGTACCATTTCTGGCGCAGGGTAATGAACATGGAACAGAGGAATCCGGCCAGTATAGCTCCGCCGGAGAAATAACCCATCCGGATCAGCATCTCGAATCTTCTTTGAAGAATCTCACCATCATGCATGTCTGGCGCCATGGAGGGGTCAGCCAGTATGTTTAATAACTCAGTGTCGGTCAGGAGACCTGCCTGTGCTCCGGCTTTCTGCAGCATCCAGATCGCCAGGCCATGCACTGCCAGGTGTTTCCAGTTGACCTTCTTTTTTAAAACGGTCATCGGGTGAATTTATCTTTCGTAGACCGGTTCATTTTCTGTTGAGTTGCCAAACATTTTATTGATCCGGGGTTGAAGGAACCAAACGCCTACAACAAAGAACCAGAACAGCATGAACTCACCCACGTAATCTGAAAACGTCACCTGCCGTTGCAGTTCCGCGGCTTTCAGTGACTTCGCCACGAACCATATGCAGTAGAAAATGCAGAACATGGAAAACAGGTGAAACGGAATGATCAGCAGGATCCCGGTTGCCAGGGCTACTGGCTCCTCTTCAAAAAACGAAGGGTCACCGAAGGTTCTGAATAATAGGATACTGATCGCCACCATATAAACCAGTGGAAAGACCAAAAAGATCTTGAATGTTTTTATAGGCATTACCACAGAGGAAGGCAACTTTCCCTGGATATGGATCCCCACGGCATACATCCATCCGAAGTAGGCTGCCAGATACAGGACCATGAGAATGGGGAACAAATACTGCATGATGAACAGATCGGCAGCGGTGATGACTATTGCCATCATCACCATTTGAAAAGCCAGGGGAATGGCAAAGAGCAGGATAAACAATTGCCAATGCTTCATGGTAAGAAATGATCTCATAAATGTGTTTTGGTTGATGTAACGATATGGCTTAGCTCTTCGTCAATCATAGATTGACTCTTTAAAACATATCAGGATCAAGATAAGAGAACAGCAGCAAAAAAGCGAGGATCAACATGAAGTTTGTTACCCTTACTGGGCGTCCCGGTTGGATAGCCGGTGAAAATCAGGTAGAGACCTCCGGGCAGAAATAAAAAAAGCTCCCGAAAGAGCTTAGTGTTGTGCCCCGGGCCGGACTTGAACCGGCACTCGCATTGCTGCGAACAGGATTTTAAGTCCTGCGTGTCTACCAATTTCACCACCAGGGCGGCCAAAAAAAATCCTCCCGGAGGGGGAGGATAGAGCGGAAGACGAGATTCGAACCCGCGACCCCAACCTTGGCAAGGTTGTGCTCTACCAGCTGAGCTACTTCCGCGTGTTTGTTAAGAACTGAGGGTTGCAAAAATAAGGGATGAACTTATTCCTGCCAAAAAAACCCTACTTGTATTTTGGCGTATACTGCGTGCTTTCCGGAACATTGGTCTCCAGGCGCTCGTAGCGTTCGTTAAATAATTTATAACAGCTGCCAAAAGCAAAGGCAAGGATGCAAAAAACAGAAAGATAAAATATAAAAGCAGATGAAGAGACCCAGTTGTGCGTAAAGTCCCTGTCCTGCACTTTCTGTAACTCTTCGTGGTATTCTTGCTGAGGATCCATAGCTGAATTTTGTGGTGCAAAAATAAGCGTTCTCCCCATTCGGCAAAAAGTTTAATGATCCAGGATATCGCCGAAGCTTTTTTTCTTCCTGATAAAGTACTCCCACACAATATTTCCATGAAAAACTCCGGACAGGGAAGAAAGGGGCTTTTTCACTGGCAGTTTGGGCTTGTTATGAAAAAGCAGCCAGCCTATAAAAGCGAGATGCGCCCGGATGACCGCGCGGAAATAGTTAAAATTACCGGAGAACAGTTCCTTCAGGGCGCTCACCTGGTCAAGCGCCATTCTATAAGGGATCTTCCACCAGGCCTCGCCGGCCGGGAGGTTGCGGGTCATCACCACCTGGTTGTTCCTGAAATTCAAAAAGGTTTTCCTGGGAGAACTTTTGGCCAGTGTGCCGCCGCCTACATGGTAAACCACTGAAGCAGGGCAGCACCAGATCGAATAGCCCATGGCCTTGAGCCTCCAGCAGAGGTCGATCTCCTCCTGGTGGGCAAAAAGATAATCGTAAAAGCCTCCCGCATGGTGAAAAAGCTTGCTCCTGATAGCCAGCGCGGCGCCGGTGGCCCAAAACACCTCCTGGTTCTTGTTGTACTGTCCCCGGTCGGTTTCACAGGTATCGAAGATCCTTCCCCGGGAAAAAGGATAACCATACAGGTCGATCCAGCCCCCTGCGGCACCGGCATATTCAAACTGGTCTTTTTGATGCCAGGACAAGATCTTGGGCTGGCAGGCCGCTCGGCTTTCATCCGCTTCGAGGAACGAGATCATGTGTTCCAGCCATCCCTGCTCAACTTCCACATCGGAATTCAGCAGCACGTAATAATCGGCCCATACTTTTTTGAGGGCTTCATTGTAGCCGCCCGCAAAACCATAGTTCTTGTCCAGCACGATCACTTCCACGGTCGGAAAGTTTTGATGGAGGAATTCCACGGAGTCATCGGTGGAGCCATTATCGGCCACGATCACCCGGGCATCCGCATAAGTGCTGGCCACTACGGAGGGAAGGAATTGCTCGAGGTGCTTTCTCCCGTTCCAGTTCAGGATCACTATGGCTACAGTTGGTATCATGATTTGTAGTTCAAAATTAATAGAACCGGAGGCATTGTTCTATTTTCGGACATGTTTCGTCAATTGCTCACCTGGCGTGGACTGCTTGCCCTGGTCGCTATCCTCATTGTCAGCGGCACGATCTGGTATTCTTCCTACCTGGCGAAAAAGATAGAAAAAGAAGAAAAGGAAAAGGTGGCTGCCTGGGTGGAAGCCAACAGGAACCTGCTCAATCCCAATATCACTGATACCCGGCTGGCCTTTCTCATCATCCAGAATAACGATGACATTCCCATTATCTGGACCAATGAAAAGGACTCCATCCTCGAGTACATCAACATAGATACGGCTAAAGTACACAGGGATCCTTCCTTCCTGCAGGAAAAACTCCGGGAATTGAAAACTGCCAATACACCTTTCGAATGGGTAGACCCGGGCGACTCAACCCGTGTGAACCGGTATTATTTCGGGCACAGCAGGCTCTTGCGGGAGGTACGTTATTATCCGCTGGTGCAACTGGTGATCGTTGGCCTATTTATCTGGATCACCCTGTTTGCGCTGGGAAGCAGCTACCGCTCTATACAAAATGGCGTTTGGGCGGGCATGGCCAAAGAAACCGCCCACCAGCTGGGCACACCCGTTTCCTCCCTGGAGGGTTGGGTAGAGATCCTCAAGGAATCGCATACCGGTGAAAAATTTGTAGCTGATCTAGAAAAAGACGTGACAAGGTTGCGCCTGGTATCCGATCGTTTTGGCAAGATCGGCAGCAGTCCGCAGCTGGAAGAAAGGAATGTGGTGCAGCAGGTGACCGAGATGGTGGAATATATCAGGAAAAGAGCTTCGGGCAAGGTGATTTTTCATATCAATGCCCAGGGCGCTACTGAGATACCAGTGAGGCTTTCAGGGCCGCTGTTTGACTGGGTAATAGAGAACCTGCTAAAAAATGCCCTCGATGCCATGGAAGGGAAGGGAGTGATCTCCATAGATATCATTGATGAAGCAAAAAGGGTGATCATAGATGTGACCGATACCGGCAAAGGTATCTCAGGGCAAAATCTCAATAAAGTGTTCAAGCCAGGCTTCACCACCAAAAAACGCGGTTGGGGATTAGGGCTTAGTCTTTCTAAACGAATTATAGAGCAATACCACAAAGGTAGTTTGACGGTGAAGCATTCCGAGCCCGGCAAGGGCACTACGTTCCGGATCGTATTGAAAAAGTAGGGGGGTGTTTGGTCCTCCGGCAGGCAGTTTTTCTTTAGCTTTTTATATTTTGGAGGCAGTGCATTATTACAATAAATTTGCACCTCCTTAGGGGCCCGGGTGGCGAAATTGGTAGACGCACCACCTTGAGGTGGTGGCGCTGGAAACGGCGTGCTGGTTCGAATCCAGTCTCGGGCACAAAAGCTCTCCGCATACGCGGAGGGCTTTTTTATTTGGGAGTGCGCAAGTCAACCTGTCGTCAGACAGGCATGCTTGCAGGCGCGGACAAATGGAAAAGCCCCTGTACGCCGCAGGCGGACTGAGAGCTTTTGAGTAAGACCACCCTACGCGATTACGGCACTTCAGCGCCGTAATCCAGTCCGCTAATATCTTGTAGCGCGCTCTCATTGTGTGCTGGATCTAACTGTAGCATCCGCATTCGAATCATTCCCGGTACAAAGCCTTTTTTGTCTGGAAGTAGGCAGCTGCCTCCTGGGAAAAATTCAGCCAGAAATGAGTATTTCCCTTTTGAAATCAGCTTCTTCTCAGAGAACTTCCATTTATGTATTATGTATATATACTGTATTCTAAAAAATTTGATAGGTTTTATATAGGTCAATCAGATGATGTGTCTGATCGTTTTGAAAGACATAATGCAGGAAGAGAAACATCAACAAAGCATTATTTGCCTTGGGACCTTTATTGTGTAATTGATAAGCCTGATCGCGGTGAAGCGATCAGGTTGGAAAAGAAGCTGAAAAATCTTTCAAAGTCGAGAATAAGGGAGTTCGTAAAGAAGTATCGGGGATAATGGAGAATGAAATTAAATTTCGTCGTTACCTGCGATCCTAAAATAACCCGTCGTGCTGGTGCTGACGAGCCTTCGGCTGTCAGCATGCTGACCGCAAGCGTCAGCATTCGAATCCAGTCTCGGGCACAAAGCCTTCCTGCATAGCAGGAGGGCTTTTTTATTTGGACGCGCGTAAGCTTGCTTACAGGCGCGGACAAATGAAAAAGACCCTGGATCCCGCTGCAGGCGGGAGACAGAAAGGCTTTGGGTAAGACCTCCTCACGCGATCACGGCGCTGAAGCGCCGTAATCCATTTCTTTCTTCTGCCGTGTTGCGAACTTGTTCGCATAAGCGGACAAATGAAAAAGCCCTGTACGCCTTTATTTGTCACGCAGCCTTCCTCCAAATCCCTCCATCCCCCAAATCCGGGTTCACTAGTAATTCCTGCAAATCTCCGCCTTCCAGTTTGCGCAGATCAATTAGTAACGGCCTGCCCACCCCTCTAGATTTACACCTGAATCAAAACAATCACTTCAAAAACTTAAATCATGAAAAAAGCATTCTTCCTTCTCCTGGCAACGGCAACCCTTTTCTCCTGTAAAAAAGACAAGGATCCAGAACTCCAGGGTAAATGGACAGTAGACAACATCGTCATCAAGGAGTACATCAACGGCTCACTCACCTCCACTACTTCAGAACCCGGCAATGGGATGACGATTGATTTTCAATCAAATGGCAACGTGGTGATCAATAAGAACGGCGCCATCGAATCTTATCCTTATTCACAGCCTGCCGAGAACCTGGTAACCTTCGACGGTGATACCTACGAGGTGAGGAACCTCGACGAGAATAATGTGATACTTTATGTAAAAATGGACTGGGGCGGCAACGACTATGACGAAGCCTTCGTGACCATGAAAAGATAAGGAAGGAAGGATCGATGATCCCCAACACCCGTCGCGCAAGTGGCGGGTGTTTTTTTGACGTTCAGACAACATCGTACCTTCATAAAAAATCACTATCATGGAAACCATGCACTTCGAAACCACCATTAACGCGCCCGCCGAAAAGGTGTGGAGGACGCTTTTTGATGACGAAACCTATCGCCAGTGGACATCTGCTTTTGCTGAAGGTTCTTATGCGGAAACCGACTGGAAAGAGGGGAGTAAGGTGCTTTTTCTCGGGCCGCAAAAGAGCGGCATGGTCAGCCGTATCAAAAGATCCGATCTACCCAGGTTCATGTCTTTCGAACACTTGGGAGAAGTGAAGGACGGAGTGGAGATATATGAAGGGGAATCTGTCAAACAGTGGGCAGGGAGCACCGAAAATTATACATTGACCGATGTGGATGGCCGCACCAGGTTACTGGTGGATATGGAAATAGGCAGTGCCGACCACAAGGATTATTTCCTGAACGCCTGGCCAAAGGCGCTTGAGAAACTAAAAGAACTCGCGGAGCTGGATTGATCTTTAGGCAAATGTTACACTCCCTCCCTTCAGGGAGGGCTGGGGAGGGCTATCCAAACGAATACTGGTACTCGATCTTCCCATTCAGTCTTTTCTGCTTGTCAAACACCGCCTCACGGATCTTCAGGCCGCGCTCATCGTACTGGTAACGCCAGATCAGGTAATTGGAGTTATTGGAAGGCACAGTGATCTTCTGCAGGAGCTGGTTGGAAGGAGAATACTCAAATAAATATTCAGGAAGAAGCTTTCCTGCCTTCACATTGAACCGCACGATATCGGTGAGGTGACCGGCGCCATCATAAAAATACTGCACCGGTTCAGCACCCTTGCCGCCAATGAACGACTGCTCCTCGATCACCTGGCCATCCACGTCCAGTTTGAACTTGACCACCTCGGTCTGCTTGCCATTCTTCAGTTTGATCATCTGCAGCGGCTTGCCGGCTTTGTATTCCCATTTGTGCTCCTCGGTTTGTACAAAGCTGCCAGACGAATCAGCAGAGCGCGTTATAAAAGAAGACAACTGTTTATCATTGTTGTACTGGTAGGTGCTCACCGTCACCAGCGTTAGACTGCTGTCCACCGTTTTTTCCACCAATCCTTCACTATTGAAATAAGTGACCAGGATAGATTCAGGTCCGCCGGTGGAAGTGATCGTTGTCATTTTCTTCTCCGGGTAGGATACCTGCTGCATGACGTTGAAGTTCTCGGTACGCATGCCGTCGGCATCGTAGCTCACGAGCACCACCTTCTGCACTTTGTGTTGCATGTAGATCTTCAGCATGTCGGCTGTTTCACGGCTACCCACGATGTCTTTGTAATAATACTGGGCACCTGCTAGGGAGGATAAGCAGGTAAATAAGAGCAGGAAGGATACGAGCTTCATCAACCAAAAATAATCATTGCCGGTCCGGTATTTAATAAACGGCTGTGAATAAAGGCGTTTGTCCCTATTTTTAAGAAAAATTTTTAGGTGTCCCACCAGCCCGAACGAAAGGAAAAGACCTGCCTGAACTGCCATGCGCAGGTGGTAGGCCGGTATTGCCACCGCTGCGGGCAGGAGAATATCGTGGTCCACCAGAACTTCTGGAGCCTGACAAAGCATTTTGTCTATGACCTGTTTCATTTCGATGGAAAATTCTTCGACACCCTGAAATACCTGCTTTTTTCACCCGGCAGAGTGCCGAAGGAGTATACCAGGGGCAAAAGGGTGGCCTTCCTCGATCCCATCCGCATGTACCTTTTCACGTCAGCTGTTTTCTTTCTCATATTCTATTCAATGCCAGGTACAACCAGGACTTCGTTATCTGAGGAACTCACGGCGGAAGAAAGAAAGGAACAAACTGCAGACTATCGTGAAAGACTGAGCAAAAATCCGCAGGACACGGCGATTCGCTCCAGGCTGGCGATTCTGGAGGATACCACCCGGAAGGTGACCTGGAAAGAAGTGTTGGGCGGCATGCCATTCGAATTGAACGGAAGACCATATAAATCCCTCAGGGAATATGATTCGGTGCAGCGCAGCCTGCCGGCATCCCAGCGGGAAGGTTGGATCGGCCGAACGGTCAATAGAAAAATGATGGTGCTGCATGAGGAAAATCATGGCGATAAGGAAGCTGTTAGCAAGGCTTTCTTCAACGATTTTGTACACCGGTTCCCGTATATCCTCTTTATTTCACTCCCTTTCTTCGCTGGCCTGCTCAAGTTGCTCTATAGAAGACAACGGGAGTACTATTACAGCGATCACGCTATATTTACCATCTACCATTATATCATCAGCTTCATTCTCATGCTGATCACATTCGGATTTACTTCGCTGGGATCCTGGACAGGCTGGAAGATCTTTTCCTGGCTGGGCATCGCCGTGATCCTTTGGTGGTGGGTCTATCTATACAAATCCATGCGGAGATTCTATGGCCAGTCCCGGGGGAAAACGATCGCGAAGTTTCTCATCCTTACCTTCCTGGCCTCTATTATCATGATCCTCCTTTTCAGCATCTTCCTATTCATCACCGCTTACCAAATATAAATTATGAGCCCTCAAGCCCAGGCCTTTGAAAGACTCGTGAAGATCATGGACGAACTGCGCGAAGGCTGTCCCTGGGACAGGAAGCAAACCATTCATACGCTACGGCAGCTGACCCTGGAAGAAGTATATGAACTCACAGGGGCTATTACGGCCAGCGACTGGAAGGGGATCAAAGAAGAATTGGGCGACCTGCTTCTTCACATCCTTTTTTATGCCCGCATCGGCAGGGAGGAAAAGCAATTCACGCTCGATGAAATGATCGACGCCATTTCCGACAAGCTGGTAGCCCGTCACCCGCATATCTATGGGGATGTAGAGGTAAGGGACGAAGAGGATGTTAAACGAAACTGGGAACAGTTGAAGCTGAAGGAAGGAAAAACTTCCGTGCTTTCCGGCGTTCCGCAAGGCATGCCCGCCCTTATTAAGGCCATGAGATTGCAGGAAAAGGCGAAACAAGTCGGGTTTGAATGGGAGAACCGCGACCAGGTCTGGCAAAAAGTGGAGGAAGAGACCGCCGAATTAAAGGAGGCGATCCGGCACAACGATCCGGCAAAGATCGAGGAGGAGTTCGGCGACCTCATGTTTTCCATGGTGAACTTTGCACGGTTTTTGAGCGTGGACGCGGAAAATGCACTGGAGGTCACTAACCGAAAATTCATTCATCGCTTCACTGCAATGGAAAAGGCCGCCAGCGAAAAAGGGAGATCGCTCCAGGAGATGAGCCTCGAAGAAATGGACGCCATCTGGAACGAGATCAAAAAGAAACCGTCTTGAAACTAACTGGTTTACATATTTTTCTTCAGAGAAAGGCAGTTTTGATCAGCGCGGCCATCCTGTTGGTGGTATCCTTCTTTACTTCCTATTATTTCAGCGTGAAGCCCTCCATTGGCTACGAGGAGCTGATGCTGGAGCACTATATCCACGGGCAGCAGAAAGACTACCAGGAATTTCTTGCCGATACCGTGCTCTTGAAAAAGCTGGTACAGAGAAAGGAGACACTGGAAGAATTCCGGGAGGTGCAGGAAAAGACCTATGGTGTTTTTCTTTTTGCAGAAACGCTTTCAGGCGAAGACGAACTGATGTTCTGGAATACCCAGAAGATCCTGCCTCCCGTGGCGGATTATAACCTGCCAGACGGTGAATATTTTCAAAAACTGGCCAACGGCTATTACTATATCTATAAAAAGCGGTTGCGGCTGGATGGCATGACAAACAACACCATGGCCTACATCATGGTGCCCGTACTCTATCGCTACGAGTTCCAGAACTCCAGTTATCTCCGCACGCATTTCGTGTATGACAAGGATGCGCACAACAAGATCTTCATAGGAGACGCCAGGACCAGTCACCCGGTGAATTCACTCACCGGAAAGACCTTGTTTTATATCGACCGCAAGGCTTATGCCCCCGTTGACCAGCTGGACGGGCTGACCATCTTCCTCCGGCTACTGGTGCTTGCCCTGCTGTTGATGTATGTGCACTTCACCACAGGGATCGTTACGGCAGTGCGTGGCCCGGTGCAAGGCGCGATCTTTCTCACCGGCATGCTGGTGATCTTCCGGATCATCCTTTACCTGGCGCCCAGGCTGTTTGCGCTGGGACAGTTCCAGCTCTTTGACGACCTCACCATTTACAGCGCCAACTGGTTCAACCGCTCGCTGGGCGACCTGTTGATCAATTCCATTTTCTTTTGCTGGATCGTAGTATTCTGCTGGTTCAATTTGCCTCATTTAAGAAAAATACCTTCTTTTCTCGGGGGCAACCGCCTGCTCATCGCCGGAACGGGCGCCATCCTGGTGGCCATCCTTACCACCTTTCAGTTCGCCAACGTGGTGCGAAGCTTGGTGCGTGATTCCAAGATCTCATTTAATGTTACCGACTTTTTCAGCCTCGATATTTATACCGTAGTAGGTTTTATTGTGCTTGCCCTGCTGGCGCTGTCCTACTATTACCTCACCCGCATCCTGTTCAAATTCATCTTCACAGCCTTTGAAGGCCGCACTATTTATATCTACTTTATCGTTGCAGCGATCGGCCTGGTCTACCTCACCTTTCGCTCCGGCAATAACATCATTCTCTTCCATCTGCCCGTCCTCCTCTGGCTCGTAGGCTATACCCTCGTCCTGAGCAGGGAGCAATTCATCGTCAACCGCTTCCAGGCCACTATTGCGGGCATCCTGTTCTGGATCTTCCTCTTTTCTGTTTCGCTGGCAGCTGTGATCCTCAAGGAGAATAAAGAAAAAGAATTGCTGGTGCGTAAGGCCATAGCGGAACGTTACGACGAGGTAACGGATCCATCGGGAGAAAAAACACTGAGTATAGCGCTGACCTATCTCGACGATGATTTTTTCCGGGCCAACTTTCAAAGATTTCAGCATCCCTTGCAGAACCGCTACATCAGGGACAGCATCATCAGCGCCAACATCGCCGGCTACCTGAATAAATACGACACGCGCATTTTTGTTTTCGATTCCGCGCTGCAGTCGGTGAACAACGACGAGCCCCTGACCTACGCGGAGCTCAATAACCTCTACATGGTTCAGAGCAAGCCCACCGAGATCGAGGGCCTGCATTACAATGAGAAATCTTACGACCAGCTTACTTATATCACCAAGCGGGAGGTGGGCGACAGTGCTTCGCTGGGCAGCGTGTTTGTGATCTCTACCCCAAAGAAATACAGCACGGATGCCTTGTATCCCGAGCTGTTCCGCGTGATTAGCCCTACCGACGCGGAGAACTCGCCCATTTATTCTTATGCGGTATACAAGAACAAGCTCCTGGTAGCGGCCAGCGCCAAGTATCCATTTTCCATCAGCCTCACGCAGGCCGATATGCCCATAGCGGAATATGAAAGGAGGCTGAGAGGAGATTACGACGAACTCTGGTACCGTGCGGCCAATCAAAAAGTGATCGTGGTAGTGAAAAAGCAGGATTCCCTTATAGAAAGCATCACGCTTTTCTCCTACCTGTTCTGCTCTTTCCTGATCATGGTGGCCCTGTTGCAGTTGCTCACCATGCTGTTGCGCACGGGTGACGAGAAAAAAAGCTGGAACATCTTTCAGCAGCTGAACATCCGCTCGCAGATCCATTCCACCATCATTTTTATCAGCGTATTTTCTTTCTTTATTATCGGTCTCGCTACCATACAATTCTTTACCGCCCGGTACAACCGAAACAATATCGACAAGCTAAGCCGCACCTCCGGCATCATGGTGCGGGAAATGCAAAAAAGAGTGGCTGCTTCCAGCACCTTCGACGATGTGATCAAGATCTACGATTCGGTGACCAACACCAACCTCCAGCAACTGATCGAGGAAGTGGCCACCGTGCATAATGTAGATGTGAACGTATACGACCTGCAGGGCAACCTCCAGGTATCGTCTGAAGCGGAGGTTTACCGACGCGGCATCCTCAGCACCAAGATGCATCCCGAGGCCTTCTACCATGTTTCCAGGCTTCGCCAGGTACAGTTTGTACAGGATGAGACCATGAGCTCGCTGGAATACCTGAGCATTTATGCGGCCGTACGCGACGAAAAGGGACAGGTCTATGCCTTCCTGAACATCCCTTATTTCCTTTCTCATATAGACATCAACCAGGAGATCTCCAATTTTCTTGTCACCATCATCAACCTCAATGCCTTCATCTTCCTGATAGCAGGTATCATCGCGCTCTTCATCACCAATACCATTACCCGGTCGCTCACTATCATAGGCGACAAGATGAAGGCAGTGAGCCTGGGGCGTACCAACGAGGAGATCGTTTGGAACAGGAATGACGAGATCGGCCAGCTGGTAAAGCAATACAACACCATGGTTCAGCAGCTGGAGGCAAGCGCAGAAGCATTGGCAAAAAGCGAAAGGGAAGGCGCCTGGAGGGAAATGGCCAGGCAGGTGGCGCACGAGATCAAGAACCCGCTCACGCCAATGAAGTTGAGCATCCAGTACCTGCAGAAAGCCATCAACAACAACCAGCCCAACATCCAGGGACTTACGGCAAGCGTAGCCCAAACCCTGGTGGAACAGATCGATCATCTTTCCAAGATCGCGGCTGATTTTTCGCAATTCGCCAACATAGGCAATTACAAGCCGCAGCTGCTCGACCTCCACCAGGTGCTGCAGGGACTCATCGACCTTTTCAGCAGCGATCCACGGGTGGAGATCAGCTGGAAGCACGCCGACCAGCCACTGATGATGAAGGCCGACAAAACGCAGCTGAACCGCCTCTTCACCAACCTGATCACCAATGCCATCGATGCCTGCTCAGGGAATGAAATATGCAAAGTGGATATTTCAGAAATAGCAGATGCGGGTCATGTTACAGTGACGGTCGCTGATAATGGCGAAGGAATACCTGAGGAAATCAGGAGCCGGATCTTCACACCCAATTTCACCACGAAGTCGTCGGGAACAGGACTTGGCCTGGCCATGTGTAAAAGCATCGTAGAGCAGGCGGAAGGAGAGATCTGGTTCGAAACTGAAAAGGGGCTGGGCACTAGGTTTTTTGTGAGGCTGCCGGTGATGTGATCCCTTTTTTCTTTTTTCTTTCCACCAAAAAGTTTTCGAACTCCCGCAAGCCCATGCTGCTGAGATTTCTGTCCTTGGTAAGTCCACCCTTTTGTGCTACCAGCACGCCATAATGCACGTAAGGAAATTCATCCAGCGTGTGCGCATCGGGATCGATAGAGAGCATGGCGCCTGCCTCCAGGGCGTCGTGCACATAACGCCAGTCCATATCCAGCCGTTTTGGGTTGGCATTGATCTCGATCACCACGTCATTCTTTACGCAGGCTTCAATAATGGCCTTGTGATCGACGGGATAGCCTTGCCTTTTCAACAGCAGCCTGCCCGTCATATGTCCGAGTATGGTAACGTGCGGATTGCTGATGGCGCCCATCAAGCGCATCATGGCCTTTTCCTCCTGCATGTTCTGGTTACTATGTATCGAAGCGATCACCAGGTCAAAGGTGGATAGGATATGATCCGGGTAATCCATAGTGCCGTCGTTGAGGATATCGCACTCTATGCTTTTGAAGATCCGGAAAGGTGCATACTTTTTATTCAGCTCGTCGATCAGAAGGTGTTGTTGCCGGATCCTCTCCTCGGAAAGACCATTGGCATAAAATGCGGCTTTTGAATGATCGGAGATCACCAGGTACTCGTATCCTTGCCTGATGAGTTCTTCTGCCATCACCTCCAGGGTATACCCTCCGTCGCTCCAGTTGCTGTGTGAATGGATGAGGCCTTTGATATCACCGGTTTGTACCAGCTCGGGCACCTTGTTCTTTTTTGCTGCTTCTGCTGCCCATTCGTCTTCCCGGAGGCAGGCGGGCACATAGGCCCAACCCTTTTTTGAAAAGATCTCTTCTTCACTTGCAAAACTTCCCGTGCTGTCGCCGAAAGTCTGCAGGAAGAGGGGTGAAGAGCTGGTCTGAAAAAGCTTTGAATAAAATTCACCATCGCTGCATAAGTGGAAGCCGATCTTCACCTGGTCGTTCATCAGCAGCTCCATATACTCACCTGATTCGGTAACTAACTGGTATTCGCCCGACTGAAAGAAAGCATCCAGGTCTTTTTTAGAAGCGGTGGTCACCCATTCCAGCTTATCTATCACTTCCAGCTGCCTGCGGTAGTCGCCTGTAGCTTCAAATTTTCCGCCCAGTTTCTCGGTCAGCTTCATCTCCATGGCAGCAATGAAGTCGGAAACCTGTGCAAAAAGGAAGCGTCCCTGGTTGGAGGCGGTAAAATTGATGGCCTCCAGTATTTTTTGCTCTGTTTTTTCGCCAAATCCTTTCTTGGGAGAGATCCTTTTTTCCTGGCAGGCCAGCTTCAGCTCCTCGATGGTGCTGATGTTCATTTCCTTCCAGATAAGATTGATCTTCTTGGGTCCGAGGCCTTTGATGTGCATCATCTCCAGCACACCCTCCGGGGTCTGGTCAAGCAACTCCTGTAGTTCCGCGATCTCTCCATTTTCCAGCAGCTCGGTGATCTTTTTGGCAACACCGTCGCCAATGCCGCGGATGCCGGCGATCTTTTCCATGTCTTCCAGCTGGCTTTCCATTTTTTCGATGGTGAAAGCAGCCGATGCATAACTCTTTGCTTTAAAACTATTTTCGCCGTGGATCTCCATCAGTTTCGAAAGCAGGGAAAACTGGTCGGCTATCGCGTAATTGTCCATAGCCGCAAGTTAGAAAAAAGCTTGTTGCGGAAAAGAATGGTCATTGCGCATGGGAGAACAGGGTAGAACATTAAACATTACCTTACCGCGCCAGTGGCATAAAAACTGTAATATTCTTTTGTATAAAACTTCTATGGCTGAACGTGGCGATCATACCCAGGATGGCGGTGGTGAAAGGAGCTCGGGCAACCAGAGCAACCGGCCACTTGGCGAGGGACGGAGATCCGACCATGCAGAAAGATCGGGTGGAAGAGCATCTGAGCCGGGCAAGAAACAGAAAGACCCTTCAGCAGGCAGGAAGAGCGCCAGGAGAGAAAGAAGATAATTACGAAGCTGCTGAACAGCAGCTTTTTTGTTGATAAAGGAACCGGAAGGAATCGTTTGAAATTCGTAGCTATATCGGATACGCACAGCAGGCATCGCCTGCTGAAGTTGCCCAAGGGCGATGTGATCCTTCATGCCGGTGATATCAGCTATCGCGGGAAAAAATCTGAAGTGGAGGATTTCCTTCAATGGTTTTCATCTCTGGATTACAAATACAAGATCTTCACTGGTGGCAACCATGATTTCTTCCTGGAAAAAGCCGACCCCGCGGAATTAGCCGCTATGATCCCTGCCAACGTGATCTACCTCTGCAATAATGAAGTAACCATTGACGATATCCGCATCTGGGGCTCGCCCATTACGCCCTGGTTCTTTAACTGGGCATTCAACGAGAAAAGAGGAGCGCCTATCAGCAAGTACTGGAAAATGATACCTGCGGGCACCGATATTGTGATGACGCATGGACCTGTTTACGGGATCCTCGATACGGTGATCAATGGAAGAAATGTAGGATGCCAGGACCTGTACAACCGCATTTTCCAGGTGATGCCCAAGGTGCATCTCTGTGGTCATATTCATGAGGGCTATGGATGGGTGAAGAGGATGGGCATCCGCTTCATCAATGCCAGCCTGCAGAACGAAATGTACGAGATGGTCAACCTGCCGGTGGTTTTTGAGCTGGAGCCCGGCGGTACCGTGAAAAATTTAAGGTTTGGATGAGGTTTAATGTTTAAACATTGATTATCTTTGAATAAATAAGTTTTTATGGCAATTCAATGGAAAATAGACCCCGCCCACTCAGAGATCCAATTCAAAGTGAAACACCTGATGATCACCACGGTCACCGGATACTTCAGGGAATTCGACCTGGAAGTGGAAACAGAAACCGAGGATTTTAACACGGCCAGGCGCATTGAGTTCACGGCAGACATCAATTCCATAGATACCAACAACCAGCAAAGGGATACCCACCTCAAGTCAGCCGATTTCTTCGACACGGAGAACCATGGACAGATCCGGTTTTCCGGGAAAAAATACCAGGGGCAGGGCGATAACATAACCCTGCAGGGCGACCTCACGATCCGTGGCATTACGAAGCCAATTACCCTTAAAGTGGAGTTTGGCGGCATCGTGGTAGATCCTTATGGACAAACCAAGGCTGGCTTTACTGTGAACGGCAAGATCAGCAGAAAGGAGTTCGGGCTGGTATGGAGCGCCGTGACGGAAGCAGGCCAGGTAGTGGTCGGCGACGAGATCAGGATACTCTGCGAGGTTCAACTGGTAAAGCAGGCTTAAGGCCGTTTTATGTCAATTTTAGCATTTAGAAACCAGTAAACCCCTATCTTCATTCATTATGACCGTAGAACAAATCGAAACGTTTCTATCCAAGGAAACGATCCCACAGGGCAAGATCATTCGCTTTGAGTTGAAAAAAAGAAACCCGGTTAGAGGCATCATCGTACAGGGCAAAGACTACAACGAATTAAAAGCCAAGAATTTCTGGAGAATTGTTACTCAAACCAACCTGGCTGAGTATTCCAAGTCGCAGAATATCAACCTCGCTAAGATCTTCAGTGGAAGTGAGTTCGCCAAGCTGTCGCTGGTGAGCAACAAGGCGGAAGAGTAATCCATAGGTTTATTCGTCAAAATGATACTTAAGGCATACAGCCCCCTGGGGATGGTATGCCTTTATTTTTAATCCGCCGATTTTGCCTAGGTTTGCGCCCATCAAAATAACTATATGAAAGAAGTATATATCGTATCTGCCGTGAGGACGCCGATCGGCTCATTTGGTGGTGTTTTAAAGGATGTTCCTGCCACCAGGCTGGGCGCGGCTGCCATTAAAGCGGCCGTGGAAAGAGCCGGCATAGAGCCCGGACAGGTGAACGAAGTGCTGATGGGTGCGGTGATCCAGGCCAATATGGGTCAGGCTCCGGCCAGGCAGGCTGCCAAGTATGCCGGACTGCCCGATAACGTGGTTTGCACCACGGTAAACAAGGTTTGCGCCAGCGGCATGAAAGCCATTGCCATGGGTGCCCAGGCCATCCTGCTGGGTGATGCCGATGTGGTGGTAGCCGGTGGCATGGAAAGCATGAGCAATGTTCCTTTTTATGTAGAGAATCTTCGCTGGGGCAATAAATATGGCAATACCAGCATGATCGATGGGCTGGCCAAGGACGGTCTGACTGATTGCTACAGCAATACCGCTATGGGCAATGCGGCCGATTTCTGCGCTTCTGAGAACCTGATCTCCAGGGAAGAGCAGGATGCCTTTGCCATTGAAAGCTACAAACGCAGCCAGGCAGCCTGGGAAAGCGGTAAGTTCAAAAATGAAGTGATCCCCGTAGAGATCCCCTCCAAAAAGGGCGACCCGGTGATCGTTGATAAAGACGAGGAGCCCTGGAATGTGAAGTTTGATAAGGTGGCTTCTCTTCGCCCTGCATTCAGCAAAGAAGGAACTGTAACAGCTGCCAATGCAAGCACTATGAACGATGGCGCAGCGGCGGTAGTGCTCATGAGCAGCGAAAAAGCAAAAGAGCTGGGCATCCAGCCCCTCGCTATCATTCGCGGATATGCCGATGCCGAACAGGAACCGCAGTGGTTCACTACTACGCCCAGCATTGCCGTACCAGTGGCCGTTCAACGCGCCGGCTTGCAGATGACCGACATCGATTTTGTGGAGCTGAATGAAGCTTTCAGCGTTGTGGGCATTGTGAACACAAGAAAGATGAATTTAGATCCTGCTAAAGTGAACGTACACGGCGGAGCCGTATCTATAGGCCACCCTCTGGGAGCCAGCGGCGCCAGGATCATCGTCACTTTGCTGAACGTGCTCAAGAGCAACGGAAAGAAATACGGAGCTGCCGGCATCTGCAACGGTGGAGGCGGAGCTTCGGCCATGGTGATAGAGGCGGTGTAGCATAGTGAGTAGTGAATGGTGAGTAGTGAATGGTGAGTAGTGAATGGTGAGTAGTGAATGGTGAGTAGTGAATGGTGAATGGTAGCGGCTGTTCCCAGTTCACTAGTCAACTAGTCAACCAGTCAACTATTCACTTGTTGTACTTGAACCGCAGCACTACCATGAAAATGTTCACGAGCAGGGAAAAGCAATTGGTGGCAATAATGGGTATGTCCTCCCGCCTGATGCCGTAGACGATCCAAAGGATCAGTCCTGCCTGCAGCACAAACAGCATGGTCAGCGATACATCTTCTGCCTTTTTCTCTTTCAACGTCTTCGCGATCTGCGGCAGGAGCGAGCTGGCAGTGAGAATGCCGGCGGTGATACCAATGATCTGGGTAAAGTCCATGCCTTTAGTTTGCAAATGAAGAGCCAACCGAAGGTTGATAAGTTGATAGAGCCCTCTGTCAACTTATCAACTTGTCATCCAGTCAACTATTTTATCCCTAAATTTGCCCCCGCTTTCATAAACATTCATACATGAGACAAATTGCATTCAGGGAAGCCTTACGTGAAGCCATGAGCGAGGAAATGCGCAGGGACGACCGCGTATTTCTGATGGGCGAGGAAGTAGCAGAATACAATGGCGCCTACAAGGTGAGCCAGGGTATGCTGGCAGAATTCGGTCCCCGCAGGGTGATCGATACGCCCATTGCCGAACTGGGTTTTACCGCGGTAGGAGTAGGGGCCGCTCAGAATGGTCTGCGTCCCATACTGGAGTTCATGACCTGGAATTTCGCCGTGCTGGCGCTCGACCAGATCCTCAATACCGCATCCAAGATGCTGGCGATGAGTGGCGGACAGATCTCTTGTCCCATCGTGATGCGGGGGCCCAATGGCTCCGCCGGTCAGCTGGGTGCGCAGCACTCTACTGCTTTTGAATCTTTGTATGCAAATATCCCCGGACTGAAAGTAGTTTCCGTGAGCAATGGCTACGATGCCAAAGGCTTGCTGAAGCAGGCGATCCGCTACGAAGAAGATCCCGTGATGTTCATGGAAAGTGAAGTGATGTATGGTGAAAAATCGGAAGTACCTGAAGAAGAATATTACATACCGCTCGGAAAAGCCGATGTGAAAAAACAAGGTAGCGACGTCACGATCGTTTCCTTCAATAAGATGATGAAGGTGGCCCTGGGTGCTGCTGCTGAACTGGAAAAAGAAAACATCAGCGCCGAAGTGATCGACCTCCGCACCATTCGTCCGCTCGACTGGATGACGATACTGGAAAGTGTAAAAAAGACCAACCGTCTCGTGATCGTAGAAGAGCAGTGGCCTTTTGCTTCCGTTTCTTCCGAGATCGCTTACCGCATACAAAAAGAAGGTTTCGATTACCTCGACGCGCCTATCCGCAGGATCACAGCTGCAGATGCTCCACTGCATTATGCACCCAACCTGGTAGCTGCAGCCCTGCCCGATGTACCCCGTACCGTTAAGCTCGTAAAGGAAGTAATGTACCTGCGTAAATAGGAAGAATGTGTACCGGGTTCCCCGTAGTGTAGAACTGTAGTGGAAGGCGATACACATTATGTAACTTTTTCATTTTCATCCCCTTATTTCGGAAAAATAATCGCAAATAAGTTTTGAAAATCCATTTTTCGTCGACATCTTTGTCTCGGTTTTTCATAGGATATTGGATTTTACACGAGGCTGGATTTCTATCCGGCCTTTTTTTTTGCCTTCACCCCAAAGAACAGAGTTCCTGTTTTTCATTTACTTTGCCCACTAATACGAAACCATGAGCCATATACTGATAGTAGATGATGAGAAGGCTATTCGCAAAACGCTCACTGAGATCCTTTCCTTTGAAGGTTATGAAATAGATGAGGCGGGTGATGGTGAAGAGGCGCTGAAAAATTTCAAAGAAAAAACATACGATGTCGTGCTCTGCGACATCAAGATGCCCAAACTCGACGGGCTGGAATTCCTGCAAAAAGCAACCGAACATAATCCCGATGTGCCCATCATCATGATCTCCGGTCATGGTACCATTGAAACGGCGGTGGAAGCAGTGAAAAAAGGTGCATACGATTTCATTCAAAAGCCGCCCGACCTGAACAGGCTGCTGATCACCATCCGCAATGCAAAGGAGAAGAACAACCTGGTGTCGGAAGCCAGGACGCTGAAGAGAAAAGTGAGCCGCGTGCAGGAAATGATCGGCGAATCAGCAGGCATCAAGAAGATCAGGGAGACCATAGAGAAGGTGGCGCCAACTGAAGCCAGGATCATGATCACGGGAGAGAATGGAGTGGGAAAGGAACTGGTGGCCCGCTGGATCCATGAAAAAAGCGCACGTGCTTCTGGTCCCATGGTGGAAGTGAACTGCGCGGCGATCCCGGGCGAACTGATCGAAAGCGAATTATTCGGCCATGAGAAAGGGTCATTCACATCTGCAGTGAAGCAAAGGATAGGAAAATTTGAGCAGGCCAATGGAGGCACGCTGTTTCTCGACGAGATAGGCGACATGAGCCTGAATGCCCAGGCCAAGGTGCTGCGCGCCCTGCAAGAAGGAAAGATCAGCCGCGTGGGCGCCGACAAGGATATCAGTGTGGATGTGCGCGTGATCGCAGCCACGAATAAAGACCTCTTGAAAGAAGTGGAAGAAAAGCGGTTCCGCCTCGACCTCTATCACCGCCTGGGTGTGATCCTCATCCATGTACCTTCCCTGAATGAGCGCCGCGACGACATTCCTTTGCTTGTAGAGCGCTTCCTGAAAGACATTTGCGCAGATTATGGGATCGCCCGTAAAATGATCAGCGACGAAGCCTTGAAGCTGCTGCAGAATTACAACTGGACGGGCAATATCAGGGAGCTGAGAAATGTAGTGGAAAGGCTGGTGATCCTCTCCGGGAAGAGCATTACCAGGGAAGATGTGACCAATTATGTATTGCCAAAATAGCGGTTTCGTATAACAATTAGCCCTATCCCCGCTGAATGTATTAAATTGCCGCTCAACTTAATTAGCAAAAGCTTTGCGGAAAGCAAGGGCAGCCCGCTTCTTTAAATCATAAATTTGAGCGCCTAAATTTTGTCGAATGCCTTTAGAACACATACTGGTCGTTTATCTTATTTCCTTACTTCTTGTTCTTCTTCCTTCCTTCGGTCTCGCCAAAATGTTTGAAAAGGCAGGCATTCCTTCATGGAAGGCCTATATACCCTTTTACAACACCTGGGTGATCCAGGAAGCCGCTAATAGGCCCAGGCACTGGGTGTTCTGGCAGTTCATACCTGTAGTAGGCTGGTTCATTACGCCCGGCATCTTCATCGAATGGGTGAAGCTCTTTGGCAGGTTCCGTTTCTGGGAGCACGCGGCTGCGGCCTTGTTGGCGCCTTTTTACTTCCCTTACCTGGGTTATAATGACAAGATCCATTATATCGGTCCGGAGGGAGCGAAAAGATATCACAAGCCAGGCTGGCGCGAGTGGGTAGATGCCGCCATCTTCGCTATTGTGGCCGCCACGCTGATCCGCACCTTCATCTTTGAAGCTTATACCATCCCTTCGGGTTCCATGGAAAAGACCCTGCTGATCAACGACTTTTTGTTCGTCAGCAAGTTCAGCTACGGCCCCCGCATACCCAACACGCCTTTGTCGGTTCCTTTCGTGCACAACTACCTGCCCGGATCGGCCCGTACATCCTATACGAAAGCGATCCAGCTGCCTTACATCCGCTGGTTTGCTTCTCCTGTAAAAAGAGGCGACGTGGTGGTGTTCAACTTCCCCGCGGGAGACACCGTGATCAATGCCGAAGGCTTTCAGTCACTCATTCCTTATTACGACGTCAAGCGGAATGCGGCGAGGGGAGATATGAACTCGCAATATGTACTGGCGCACCCAGAAGAATACCCTATCGTGGTGCACCCGGTTGATAAAACAGATAACTACATCAAGCGTTGTGTGGGTGTGGCAGGCGATATCCTGGAAGTGAGGGCCGGACAGGTCTTCATCAATGGACAGGCTACAGAACCACCCCCCAAATCCCAGATCCGTTACCTGGTGGAAACTTCGGGTAAGGACATGGATGAGGATGTATTAAAGGATAGATATTTTGTTAACGTAAATGAGCCGGGGCAGCTGGAAACCCGTGGAAAGAACGTGTACGAGATCATGCTCACTCCACTGGGGCTGGAAAGAATGAAACAGGACGGCCTGGTGATCAACGCGAGGCCCATCCTTACAGAACTGACGCCCGACGCCCGCTGGGGATTATTCCCATACGATACCCTTCACAGGTGGACGGTTGATTTCTATGGGCCGGTATGGATCCCCAAGAAAGGCGCCAGTGTGAAGCTGACGCCGCAGAACTACTCCATGTACGAGCGTGCTATTTCCAGTTACGAAGGCAATACCATCGAAATGAAGAATGACCGCATCTTCATCAACGGAAAAGAAACGGACACTTATACATTCAAGCTGGACTACTACTGGATGATGGGTGATAACAGGCATGAATCCCAGGATTCAAGGTTCTGGGGTTTTGTCCCGGAAGACAGGGTAGTAGGAAAGGCCTGGATGATCTGGTTCAGCTGGGATGGCGGCCCAAGATGGAACCGTCTCTTCAATATCGTGAAATAAAATGCCACGGCCGGTGGCCAATCATTATGAAAGAAAGCAAGTTCGAATTCAACTATAAAGTGTACGAAAGCATCGAGGAGCTGCCCGAAGAACTCCAGCGCTTACTCACAGGAGCCAGGGATGTAACCGAGCAGGCTTATGCTCCTTACTCGCATTTCCAGGTGGGCGCCGTGGCCAAGCTTTCTAATGGCGAGATCGTCACAGGCAGCAACCAGGAGAACGCTTCCTTTCCGGTAGGCCTTTGCGCTGAGCGCGTGCTGCTGGCATCCACATCATCGTTGTTTCCCCGGGTTCCTATTGAAACCATCGCGATCAGCTATAAAAGCGAAAATCAAAAAAGCGACCATCCTATTTCTCCCTGCGGCATCTGCAGGCAAACCCTCCAGGAGTTTGAATCCCGCGTGGGCCATCCCATCAGCCTCGTGCTGGGCGGTATGGAAGGACCTGTGTATGTGATCGACAGCGTGAGCAAGCTATTGCCCCTGGCCTTTACCAGTGAGGAGCTCCGTTAGTTACGATTCATAGCCTTTATTTAGGGATTGCGCTGCTTTCGTTTGGTTCAACCAGTAACATGGAGAATTGAATAAGGGGTATTGCTCATTTCGGCGTCCTCGCTATGAAACTTCAATGATCTTCCCTACTTTGATAGAAAATTTTTTCGATGCGCTTTCTCCATCCCTTCATTTACATTCTGTTGATCTGGATCACTGTTGCTTCCCCGTTAGAGAGCGCAGGCCAGGTAACCGCCATAGAGGTGCGCGACAGCAGCAACATCATGGGGGAAGGGTATTACAGGGTGTACTATGTGGGCGAAATGGTCATGTACGAGAAACTATATTATTTCGACTCCTCAGCTTCGGCCGTCGAAATGGATACCATATCCAAAATAAATATGAACAGGCCTCCAGGAAACCAAAGCTATTATTTCGTGTACCATAGAGACAGTGCCTTTGGAATTCGATATGATGATGACAAAAGGCCGGAGCTGGATGACATTCGAATCCCGGTGGATTCTACCATGGAGTGGATCAGGGGCTCTGGCAATTTCGGTAAGCTGCTCGCCAGGACCCCGGACAGCACATCATTGAGCGCCGGTCAATCTGTCTTCCGGGAGTTCTACACTATCCCACAGCAAGGTGATACGCCAACCATCCGGGTGAAAATGTATTATTCGCCTGCGTTGAAAGATATACCGGAGTCGATTGATCCTGTTGCAGACAGCATGAAAAATATGAAGCTTTTCAAATTTGAGATCCAAATCGACCCGATTTTCGATGCGAGAGTTAATGCCATGTCTCCAGAACAATATTACATGGTAGAACTGCGCCAGCTGGAAGAGTTCAATGAAGAAAAGGTGACGAGCTATATCCAGCGTTACAAGGCGAGAGAGAGGGGCAAAAAGCGGAACCCATAGAGGAGTGCTCAGGCCCACCAGTATCCCCCCCAAAATGCACCAACCGGGGAAGAGGCGGATGCAACATATTCCTTTTTCCAATTGTCAAAAGAAAAAAGCGATATGTCAAAGCTCATCCTTTCCGTATTTACACTCGTTATTTTATTTGCGTGTGAAAAAGAGACTGAGGTAGTGGAGGTGGAATATGGCGCTCTCATAATGAGTTCGTCAGGCGGTGGTGATTCTGTCAGGTTCTCAACCTATATCACCGATTCTGCAGGCCGCCTCACACGGATCATAGACAGCAATAACCGCAAGCCCCACCTGTATTTTACCGATTTGTATTATGATACAAGCGGACGCGTTTATAAATATGTATTAAGCAGTAATACAGGATTGTGGGGAGAAGAATTCAGTTTCGAATATGATCAGTCAGGCAGGATCATCAGGCAATATCATAAGAAGCCGTCCGGAATGCAATTATGGAATGCCTATACTTATGATGCAAAAGGCCGGCTGATATCCGACTCCCGATACCAGTTTACTTACGATCAGAATGACAATGTAACCGAGGTGAATCATATAGGCTATGGAAAAACAACCATGTCATATTCAACTGTAATCAATCCGTTTACCAGTTTCCAGAAGATCCAGTACTATCTCGCGAGGCAGAATCCACAGTTATATGCACATGACTATCTTTTCCTTACGAAGCATCAACCAACCACTATGGTGTTTTCGAGTGGGAACTTAGTATCCTATCAGCTTCATATGTTAACACCGGAACGGCTAGGTTCATTCCTGTCTTACTGGGGGTCATCAACGGCACCTGGTGAAACAAAATTCTATTACCAGGAGTCCCCCAGGTTGTAACGGAGGAATTGAAAAGCATGCAGGAACTGGGATAGTATTTAAAACATGGTTAAAACACCACTATGCTTGGCTTCATGTTCCAGCAGCCACCTTTTCCTGTGCAGTCCGCCCGCATAACCCACGAGGGTTTGATTGCTGCCGATCACGCGGTGACAGGGCACAATGATGGCCAGGTTGTTCTTTCCATTGGCGGAAGCCACAGCCCTGATGGCTTTCAGGTCGCCGTACTTTTTTGCAAGCTCATTATAAGAGATCGTCTTTCCGAATGGGATCGTACATAACAAATCCCAAACTTTCGACTGAAACACTGTCCCTTCCTGTCCCAGCGGCAGTTCAAATACTTTTCTTTTTCCACTGAAATATTCGTCCAGCTGCCGGATGGTTTCAACTAAAATGGGATGGTCTTCGCCGCCTTCATCCGGCACATGGCCCATGAACAGAACTTCCCGGAGGTGACTTTCCGAGCAGCGGATCTGCAGCCAGCCGACAGGAGAGGAGTAGTATGCCACATAGTTTTCCATCAGCCGATCTTACTTCCGTTGGGTACGTGGCGCTCAGGTTGCAGCAGCACCACATCGCCACTGCCGTTATAAATGCCGAGCACCAGGCATTCACTGAAAAAATTACCGATTTGTTTCGGAGGAAAATTCACAATGGCGATCACCTGCCTTCCTTCGAGCTCGTGGAGCTGGTAAAGCGAGGTTAACTGCGCGGAAGAGCGCTTGATACCCAGCTCGCTGCCGAAATCGATCTGCAACTGGTAAGCTGGCTTACGCGCACCTGGAAATTCAGCGGCCGACACGATGGTGCCCGTGCGTATATCAATTTTTTCGAAATCCTGCCATTGTATGGTAGACATGACTAGTCCAGGAGTTTAGCCAGCTGAAGCAGTTCTTCCTTTTTATAATAGTTTTTTTCGTCCTCGAAACACTTGGCCATTTCTTCCAGCAGGTATTGAATCACCCGCTTGTTGGAAAAAGGCTTGAAGTAAGCATGTACGGGAGGCACTGCAATGCGCTTGAAATAACTTTCAATGTCTTTATGCGTGAAGATCTGCCCCGTCGTGGGGTCTATGAAGAACTCGATCTTGTTCTGGTGCTGAAGATTGGCTTCGTTGGAATAGCCAGGCTTTAAATATGCCAGTACGAACTGCCTGGGAATGCCGATGGCCTTCACAGGAATATCCAGCAATTCGCAAAGGGTGAGATAGATCAGTCCATTGCTCACCTGGTTGCCTTTTTTGCTCTCCAGTACTTTGTGCACCAGGAAATCGTTCACGTTATCGTAGCTGTTCTCCTGGCCCTTCAATCCGTAATAACCGTAAAGAATGCCGGTAACGATCCGGATCTGCTCCAGCGGTGTGAGATAATTATTGAGCTCCAGCCAAATATTCCTCCGCAGCTTTTCCATCTCCTGCAGCACCAGGGCCGTTGCCAGGTCGGGGTAATGGAACTTGGCCGCCAGCAAAGCGCCAACTAGCAGGTCGTGATGACCGGTGATGCTCCATTGGCGGAAGTCTTCGGTGAGATCGGTATAATGCAGGCGGTGGATCAGCATTTCGATCCTTTCCTGCGTGTATTCGCTTTCGGTATTTTCCCAAAGATACTCGAGTCGGGGAATGATGGTCTTACCCAGTCCAACAATACGGTCGGATACCGCACCAAAGACCTCTTCGTCAGGGTCGTCGATCAGGGTCAGCAGGGCGGATATTTCGTTGGATTCGTCCATAACTTCCGTGAAAATTATGGCTTTTTCTTCTTAGCGGCTTTTTTGGGAACTGCTTTTTTTCCACCATCTTTCTTCACTGCTTTCTTAGGCGCTGCTTTCTTGCTTGCTTTTTTGGTAAATGCACCAGGCACCTGCGTCTCGATCATTTTCTTCACATCTTCCAGGGGGATCGCTGCTAATTCTTCAGGACTGTATTTTTCGCCATCGGTCTTTCTTCCCAGCTTCAGCATTTTTTTGTTGTAGCGGATGAAAGGACCCCAGCGGCCGTTCTCGATGAATATCTTTTCTTCCGGCCATTCCCTGATGAAGCGGTTGGCTTCTTTCGCGATCTTTTTTTCGATCAGCGCATTGATATCATCTTTCGTGAGTGCATCGAAATTATAAGCCTTGGGTACGTTGATGAACAACTCTTTCCATTTGATAAAAGGACCAAATCTTCCCTTGCCTTTTGTAACGGGTAAACCATCGTAAGTAGCGATCGGCGCATCAGCCACCTGCTTTTCTTTGATCAGCTCAATGGCTTTCTCCAGGTCCACATCGGTGGGTTCCGTGCCTTTGGGCAGTGAAATGAATTGCTCGCCAAATTTTATATAAGGGCCGAACCTGCCTGAATTCACAGCCACTTCCAGTCCCTCGTATTCTCCCAGTGCAAGCGGCAGCCTGAAAAGCTGCATGGCCTCATCCAAAGAGATGGTCTCGATGCTTTGATTTTGTTTCAGACGCGCAAACCTTGGCTTTTCTTCTTCCTCGGCCGCGCCGATCTGCACCATAGGACCATAGCGGCCCATTCTTGCGATCACGGGCTTGCCTGTTTCCGGGTCCTTACCCAACTCTCGTTCTCCTTTCGCTCTTTCTGCCGTTTCCAGTGTCTTCTCCACATCCTTTTTAAATGGACTGTAGAAAGTGTCGATCATCTTGTTCCACTTTGTGTTCCCGTTCGCCACTTCATCGAATTCTTCCTCGATGCGCGCCGTGAAGCTGTAGTCCATGATATCGTCGAAATACTGCTTTAAAAAGTCGGTGACCACCAAACCAAGGTCGGTAGGGAACAACTTGCTTTTTTCAGCGCCGGTATTTTCCGTTTCGATCCTCGATGCGATCTTATCGTTGGCCAGGATGAAGATCCTGTGCTCACGCTTCACTCCGTCCTTGTCTCTTTTTTCTACATAGCCTCTTTTCAGGATGGTAGAGATCGTTGGTGCGTAAGTAGAAGGACGGCCAATGCCCAGTTCCTCCATTTTCTTTACCAGGGAAGCCTCTGTATAGCGTGGTAGTGCCCTGGTGAATTTTTCCGAAGCAAGCATTTCCTTTAAAGGCAACTTCTGACCGGTACGCAGGGGTGGCAGCATGCCTTCCTGTGTGGCTTCGTCTTCCACTTCCCTGTCTTCATCGTCCACATCTTCGCGGTATACCTTGATGAATCCCTCGAATTTCAGCACCTCACCCTGGGCCACCAGTTCGGCCTTGTTGGTAGAAACATTGATCCTGGCGGTTGTTTTTTCCAGCTCCGCGTCGGCCATCTGCGAGGCCATGGTCCTTTTCCATATCAGCTCGTACAGCTTCCTGGTTTCTGCATCGCCCAGCGTGGTATTGGCCATATAAGTAGGCCGGATGGCCTCGTGCGCCTCCTGGGCCGAACTGCTTTTGGTCTTGTATTTTCTCGGTTGCGCATACCGCTCTCCGTAAGCTGAATGGATCTGTTTTGAGATGTCCCCCATAGCAGTTTCACTCAGGTTCACGCTGTCGGTACGCATATACGTAATGTGTCCGTTCTCGTAAAGTTTCTGTGCGAGGATCATGGTGCGACTCACACTATATCCCAGCTTGCGGCTGGCTTCCTGCTGCAGGGTAGAGGTAGTAAAGGGTGCTGCAGGACTTCTTTTTCCGGGTTTGACCTGGATGTCTGTTACCGTATAATCGGCGCCTACACATTCCTTCAGGAATTTTTCCGCGCCCTCAGGGTTGTTGAATTTATTTCCTTCCGCTTTGAAACTCACATTCCTGCCACTGGCATCAGCGGCTGTGAACAGCGCTTCCACCTTAAAGCTGCTTTGAGGAACAAAGGCGTTGATCTCTCTTTCCCTTTCTGCCACCAGGCGTACGGCTACGCTTTGCACACGGCCTGCACTCAGGTTGTTCTTCATGCTGATCTTGCGCCAAAGCACAGGACTGAGCTCGAATCCTACAATGCGGTCAAGGATACGCCGGGCCTGTTGCGCATTCACCAGGTTCATATTCACGGTACGTGGGTTCTTTACGGCTGCCTGGATCGCTGGCTTGGTGATCTCGTGGAAAACGATCCGCTTGGTCTTTTCAGGATCCAGTCCCAGCACCTCGCAGAGGTGCCAGCTGATAGCTTCTCCTTCACGGTCCTCATCCGTCGCCAGCCACACTTCGTCTGCTTTCTTGGCCTGCGCTTTCAGGTCCCTCACCACCTTTTGCTTCTCATCGGGAACTATATAGGTGGGCTTGAAATGGTTATTCACGTCGATCCCCATGTCGTCTTTCTGGAGATCCCTGATATGGCCATAGCAGCTCCTGACCTCGAAATCGCTGCCCAGTATTTTTTCAATGGTCTTAGCCTTCGCGGGTGACTCTACGATCAACAAATTCTTCGGCATTTGCAAGTCTGTTTTTCAGATCATAACGATCTGCAAGTTTAGGCAAGAATAAGATTTTTTTATCAAGCCCCCGGCAGGAGGGGGGTAAGACGGCTATTTGAAAAGGGGTCTTACCTTGTCAAACAGGCCCTGTGACCATTTGCTATATTCGGCTGCTGAAGGGTGCAACTGATCGTCTGCAAGCAGCTCAGGATGCTCCCTGGCCTCCCTTGATCCGGGCGTGATGTCGAAGTACTGTACCTTATATTGTATAGACAAAGCCTTCTTTACAGAATTGAACAACTCCACTTCTTTCGACACATCCGGACCCAGCTTGGCGCCAAAGGGCGTCACACCATAGTCGGGTATCGATATCAACACCACATGCTCTTTTTTATCGCCGGCCAGCTTCAGTGCCTGGATCAACAGGTTCTCGAGTTCGATCTTGTATTCAAGCACCGTACGGCCACGGTATTGGTTGTTCACACCCACCAGCAAGGTCACAAGATCGTACTGGCCTAAAAAATGGTAGTCCTGCATGCCGGCTGCCAGCTCGTCGGTAGTCCATCCGGTGCGGGCAATGATCTCAGGCGCCGCCATGTGCACGCCCTTGCCACGCAGGAGCTGCACCAACTGGTTAGGAAAGTTCTGGTGAAAGGGTACGCCTTCTCCGATAGTATAGGAATCGCCTAGGGCCAGGTAGGTATGCAATTTTTCCATGGATGGGAGTTCTACAACAAACTTCTATAAAAAATCGATGATCGCTTTCGAAACTTTATTGTCGCGGTAAATACGCCGGTGGCCGAGACCTTCCGTTACCAGCACCTCTACGTGGGGATATCCGCGATCTATGATGGGCTGTACATCCCGCAATGGCGTCATGTCATCATCCTTGTCCTGGCAGATAAGCAGCTTTGCTTTGATATGGCCAAGCGCTCTTGGTATCGAGAACCAGGCGGGGGTGTGGCCGCTGTTCTTTTCTATGAGTTGGTCAAATTCCGGCCGGATGTCTTCGGGGAGCTGCAGGAAGGAAAAAAACGAATCGATCGCGGTGACCGTTTCCGCGGCAGGCGCGATCATCGCGATCCTGTAGCGCTCATCGTGCTTCATTTCTTCCATGGCCAGGCTCAGCGCCAGTCCACCAAGGGAGTGGGCGATGAACCTCGTAAACGGACCATACTCCTTTTGTAATTGATGTATGAGATCTTTGTAAATGATCACGTTCACGGTCTTTCCCGAGCTGCGTCCATGAGCCGGCGCGTCGAATGCCACCACGCAATAACCCTTCGACAAGAGGGGCTTTACATAGCGGTCGAAATTGATCACGCTGGACTCAAAACCGTGCAGGATGAGGCATTTTACTGCGCCGTCCTTATTCCATCGGTAACCCGCGAGGGTATAACCCTGGAAGGGAAGACGAAGCTTTTCCGCTGATTCAAAGATCCTTGGAAGAGGCTTGCGGTTCCGGTGCTGGGGCGTGCAGAACAGCAAAAATGCCTTTTCCGCAGCTTTTCTTTTGGATACGAGAGAAAGTAGTTTAAATTTCGTCCTGATGTAACTCAACACCAGCCGCTGGCTGTTTCGCATCGAATAAAGATAAATATGGAAATCGTAATCATTGGAACTGGCAATACTGCCGCCGTGCTCGGGCGCATGCTGAAAGCGGCAGGACACGTGATCCTGCAGGTATACGGCAGGGATGCTGCGGCTGCATCGGCCCTGGCTTACGAGCTTGATTGCGAATCCACCAATTACTGGGCGGTGGTGAACAGGAATGCGCACCTTTATATCATAGCGGTTTCCGACATAGCCATTCCTGACATCCTCAGGGAGCTGCACCTGGCAGAAAAGACGGTAGTGCATACCGCTGCTTCCGTTTCCAAGGACATCTTTAAAAACAGTGCTCAGCACTATGGCGTGATGTATCCGCTGCAAACACTCAAGAAGGGCACCGACCGCCTGCCATCGGTCCCCATCATCATTGATGCCAGCGATGAGCGAACGCTGGAGCAGATCGCCGCTGTGGCCGGCAGCATTTCCGAAACCGTGGTGAGAGGAGATGATGAGACCCGCCTGAAGATGCACCTGGCCGCCGTGTTCTGCAACAATTTTGTGAATCATCTCTACGAGCTTATGCAGGAATACTGCAAAAAAGAAAAGCTGGATTTTAACCTGCTGCTTCCACTCATTGAAGAAACAGCGCAGAGGCTGAAACAGCTTCCTGCAGCCCAGGCCCAAACCGGTCCGGCGCTCCGGGGCGACCAACTTACCCTCGATAAACACAGGGAACTGCTGAAAAACCATCCTCACTTGTTAAAGATCTATGAAGTGATGACGGAAAGCATCCAGCTTTCTCACTAATTCCCCCGCTTTTCGCCCGATTCCATACTTTTGCACCCGATATGGCGGGGACGTATAAGATAACTTTCAATTTTGAGCAAAAAGGGCTGGAGCCCGTGGTACTGGAAAACATCGAAGCAGGACAGAGCCTGCTGGAAGTGGCGCTGACACATGATATTGAGCTGCACCATAATTGCGGTGGCGTATGTGCCTGCAGTACCTGTCATTTATATGTGAATAAAGGCGAGGAGAAGCTGGAAGAGCTGAGCGATAAGGAAGAAGACTTCATCGACCGTGCAGTGAATCCCAGGCTGAATTCCAGGCTGGGATGCCAGTGCCTGCTGCTCGACGGCGGCGGCGAGGTGGAAGTGCTGCTGCCCGATCAAACCCAATTCCTGGGAGAGTAATTTCCCTTGTGCCCCAGTGGTTCAAAAAAATTACGTACAAAAGAAGAAGCAGAAAATATATGGAACAGTTTGAGCCCCCGATACATTGGAACGATTACGAGGACATTGCGCAAAAGCTCTATGAGCGCTTTGGTGACGAATTCGGTGAGAGCAAGATCTACCGCGTGCGCTTTACCGATCTGCTGAAATGGGTATTGGAAACACCCAACTTTGTAGGAAAGCCGGAAGAATCCAACGAAGGACACCTGGAAATGATCCAGAGCTCCTGGGTCTACGAGTGGAGAGATAACCAGAAATAACTTTTTTCATGCAGGCAACTAACAGCCATGGTGAACCGGGAAACCTCCTGGCTTCATTCAAAGCGGTCACCACCTTTGTTTTCGACGTGGACGGCGTACTCACCAATGGAGAAGTGATCCTTCTGAACGATGGACTGCAGGCCCGTACCATGCATGTGAAAGACGGGCTGGCCCTTCAGCTGGCACTGAAGCAAGGTTACCGCGTGCTGATCATCTCCGGCGCCTACTCGGAGCCTGTGGTGAAAAGAATGCATTACCTGGGCCTCCAGGATGTATTCACTGCCATCAAGGATAAGAAAGCCTTCCTCGAAAAATATTTGTCAGAAAACGGACTGCAGTGGAAGGAAGTACTCTTCATGGGTGACGACCTGCCTGATATCGCCCTGCTGCAGGCTGCTGGCCTGGCCTGTTGTCCCGCCGATGCGGCCATAGAGGCACAGCAGGTCTCTCATTTCATCTCCTCGGTTCCGGGGGGAAGAGGCTGTGTAAGGGAAGTAATTGAAAAAGTGCTGAGACTGAACGGCCATTGGCAATTTGACACTTCAATCAGTTCCCGGTAAATTGTAGCCATGAGATCAGTCACTGCATTTTTCAGGTTGATCCGCTGGCAGAACCTGGTCTTCATTGTACTTACCCAGGTACTTTTTTATTTCTGTATCTACCGGCCCCTGTTTGAAGGAGAACCCCACAGGCCCCAGCTGGCCTGGCTGGTGCTGGCTTCCGTAATGATCGCCGCTGCAGGGTATATCATCAACGACTATTTCGATCTCGACATCGACCAGATCAATAAGCCTGACCGCAACGTACTGAACAAGGCCATCAACAGGAGATGGGCCATCCTCTGGCATTTTTTCCTGAGCACCGCCGGCATTGTAGCTACCATTCTTGCCGTTGGTTTCGCCAAATGGCACCTGGTACTGGCCAATATCATTTGCGTGATGCTGCTCTGGTTGTATTCCACCACCTTCAAGCGGCAGGCCGTAATTGGCAACGTGGTGATCTCGGTCCTTACCGCCTGGACCATCCTGGTTTTATTTTTCGCCATCGTCCCCTTTGATGCGGCCTTCGGCACGGAGGACCTGCGTATGGTCCGCTTTTTCAGGATCAGTTTTCTCTATGCAGGTTTTGCCTTCATCATCTCCCTGGTGAGAGAAGCCATCAAAGATGTGGAAGACATCGAGGGCGACAGGAGGGGAGGTTGCAAGACCCTGCCGATTGTGGCAGGCGTGGCAGCCACCAAGATCTACACCGATGTATGGATCGTTGTGCTGATCGCAGCCCTTTGCGTGCTGCAGCTTTATGTGATGCAGTTCGGCTGGTGGTGGGCGATCGCTTACTCCACTTTATTTGTGATTATTCCCCTTATTTACCTGTTTTTTCAACATAGAAATGCCAATACCAATGGCGAATTTGCAAGCCTGAGCAGCCTCACGAAATGGATCATGCTGGGCGGCATTATTTCTATGGTCTTCTTCAGAATTTATTCCTGATGGCCAGATACATACTCGCTTCCCAGTCGCCAAGAAGAAAGCAGCTGCTCGAATGGGCTGAGCTGGATTTTGAGATCCTCGTGCATGAAACCGACGAGAGTTTTCCTGCAGGCCTGCGGCCGGCGGAAGCGGCTGAGCATATTGCCTTGGAAAAGGCAAAGGCCGTGGCGAATATAGCCGGCAGCGAAAGAGTGGTGATCGCCGCCGACACCATCGTGGTATTGGATGGCGATATCATAGGCAAGCCGGTGAACAGGGAGGATGCCCTGAGGATACTGGGACTTTTGAGTGGAAGGGAGCACCATGTGATCACGGGCGTAGCCATCATCGGGAAAGGAAAAACCGATATTTTCCACGATGTAACGGCGGTGCAGTTCCACCCGCTAACGGCCGAGGAGATCGGGTTCTATGTGGACAAATACAAACCCTACGACAAAGCGGGCGCCTATGCCATCCAGGAATGGATAGGCGTAGTGGGTATCCGCCGGATCCAGGGTGATTTTTATAACGTGATGGGACTGCCCGTAAGCCGGGTGATCCGGTCGCTTCAACATTTTTAAAATGAACGAAAGACTGCTACACTTTATCTGGCAACAACATTTCTACAGCCAGGGCAGTCTTTCCACCATCGAAGGAGAACCCGTGCAGGTGATCCAGGCCGGCAGGTACAACAGCAACCAGGGCCCCGATTTTCTCGAAGCAAGGATCCGCATTGGCCATACCGTATTTATTGGCTCGGTAGAGATCCATGTGCGCAGCTCCGACTGGCACAAGCATGGTCATGGCTCTGATGCCAACTACAACAATGTGATCCTGCACGTGGTTTACGAACATGACCAGGAAACCGGCCTGCCGGAACTGGAACTCAAAGGCCGCATCCCCCGGCAGCTCTGCGAACATTACGAAAGCATGATGGCTGCGCAGTCCATGCTTCCCTGTGCTTCTTCCATCGCCGGCGTCAAGCCACTGACCATCTCTTCGTGGAAGGAAAGGCTGCTGATGGAAAGGCTGGAAAGAAGATCGGCGGAGGTCTTCGCCATGCTGGAAGCCAACCAGTATCACTGGGAAGAAGCGCTCTGGTGGTTGCTGGCAAAGAACATGGGCGGACAAGTGAATGCCGCCGCTTTTGAAATGGTAGCAAGATCGCTGCCGCTGGTGATCCTACTGAAACACAGGCAACAGATCCACCAGCTGGAAGCCCTGTTGTTTGGACAGGCAGGACTGCTGGAAGAAGAAAACCCTGACGGCTATGCCGCCATGCTGAAAAGGGAATATGTTTTCCTGAACAAAAAATACAAGCTGAAACCCGTACATGCATCCATGCAATTCCTGCGTATGCGGCCGGGAAATTTCCCCACCATCCGCCTGGCGCAACTGGCTATGCTGCTGCATAGCTGCGAGCAATTGTTCGCCGCAGTGATCAATGAAAAAGAGAGTGGCGCGCTCCGCCGCATGCTCTCGGTAACTGTTAACGACTACTGGCACTACCACTACCGCTTCAACGAAGAAAGCAAGTACTGCCCGAAGAAACTGGGCAGCATGGCCATCGATCATATCATTATCAACACCGTTGTGCCTGTATTGTTTGCCTATGGACTATATAAAAAAGAAACCGCCCTGCAGATGCGGGCCTTGCAATGGCTGGAGCAGACAGAAAAGGAAACCAATGTGGTGACAAAAGAATTCAGCGACCTGGGGCTGGAGCACCGCACAGCCTTCGATTCACAGGCCTTTGCAGAATTGAAGAAACATTATTGTTCACAGAAAAAATGCCTGCAGTGCGCCATAGGGAATGCGGTGTTGAAAGCTGTTAACTTGTTAACTAGGTAACAGCCGAAAAGTCAATTGATTGTATCACCACTGTTGCCTTTCCCAGTCAACTAATCAACTAGTAAACCAGTCAACTAGTAAACTTACTTCCACTCTCCCCAGTCGATATTCACAATAATATCCGGGTGCAGGCTATACATAACAGGACAAGTATCGCCTGTGCGCTTCAGTATCGTTTTGGTCTTTTCATCCACTTCCTGCAAAGCCTCCGGAATATGGAATACCAGGTTGATGCCACTGATCCTTCGCGGCTCTGAAGCCATGATCTTTTCCACCTCCACCTTGAGCCCATTGAGGTCAAAGCCCATTTGCCTGGCCTTAATGCCCATTACCGTAGCCATGCAGGTGCCCAGGGAGGTGGCCGTGAGATCAGTAGGGGAGAACCGCTCTCCTTTGCCGTTATTGTCTACCGGCGCATCGGTTTCAAAGGAAGATCCTGAACGGAGGTGGGTACAGGTGGTCCTTAATTCTCCGATATATTCAACGGTTGATGTCATTATCCTTTTTTGCCTAAATTTACGGTTACAAGATTTTATGACAGTGAAAAAACCATTTCTTCTCCTGGCTTGCGTCCTGTCCTCCCTTTTTTCCTTTGCACAGGATAGCACCCGCAATGAACCCAGCGAGAAAAAACAAAGGATCAATGCGCAGGCAAAGCAGGAAGAAGAGGGTATACTCACTTACCGAAGGCAGAACATCTTTGCTTTCCAGCTAAGGACCAATGGCTATGGCATGTATTTCGAGCATGGCCGCTCCAAGTCGCCCAGGCTCACCAACCTTTACCTGGTGGAACTTTCGGAGACCAAGCACCCAAAAGAAGAAAAAGAGCCCAGCGGCGATGGATTCCTGAGCAGCACCTTTGTCTATGGCAAGGCGAATAATTTTTACCAGGCCAAACTGGGTTTCGGTCAACAATATATCCTGGGACAAAAAGGGAATAAGAATGGCGTGGCCGTGATGGCTGTGTACCAGGGCGGACTCTCCCTGGGCCTCCTGCGCCCTTATTATGTGCTGGGTGTTGTAGGCAATAAAGAAAAAGACATCAAGTACGAGTCGGCCGACAGCATAGACTTCCTCACAGGGCAGATCCTGGGCGCCAGCGGCCTTAGTAAGGGATGGGATGAACTGGAAGTGAATCCAGGCGCTTTTGTAAAAACCTCGCTTCGATTCGACTTCGGCCGCTTCAATGAAACCGTGAAAGCGGTGGAGATCGGCATGAGCCTCGAAGCCTACAGCAAAGAGATCCTCCAATTGGCCCGCGTAGAGAAAAAAAGACTGTTCTTCCAGGGCCATGTGGCCATCCTCTTCGGCCGGCGCAAGTGAGACGGTGATTTGGGGGGATTTGAATGATTTCCGGATTAAAAGGATTCCTCACCCCAGACTTTCACATCAACAGATCGACAGATGGACAGATCGACAGCTAGTACGATTCCCCCGTCTGGGCCTTTCGCCAAAATATCCGACCTTTGCGGCTATTATTGATTTGCATGTCCTGTATACCTGTTGCCACACCTGAGAAGAAAACAAAGCCCGACTGGCTACGCGTGAAACTGCCTATTGGCGAAAGCTATAAGCACGTACGCAGCCTCGTGGATACCCATAAGCTCCATACGATTTGTGAAAGCGGCAATTGTCCCAACATGGGTGAGTGCTGGGGTGAAGGCACAGCCACCTTCATGATCCTGGGCAATATCTGCACGCGCAGCTGCGGCTTTTGCGCCGTGGCTACCGGCCGGCCCGAGGCAGTGGACTGGGACGAGCCGCAAAGGGTGGCCGAGGCCATTTACCTGATGAAGGTGAAGCATGCGGTGATCACCTCGGTGGACCGCGACGAGCTCAAGGATGGTGGCTCCATCATCTGGTACAATACAATTAACGCAGTAAAGCAGCTGAATCCCGATACTACACTGGAAACCCTGATCCCCGATTTTAAAGGAGAAAAAGACAATATCCAGCGCATCATTGAAGCGGCGCCGGAAGTGGTATCACACAATATAGAAACGGTAGAAAGACTCACAAGGCAAGTGCGTATACAAGCCCGTTACTGGAGAAGCATGGAAGTGATCCGCACCCTCAAGCAGGGCGGCATGCGCACCAAAAGCGGCATCATGCTGGGACTGGGTGAACAGAAGGAAGAAGTACTGCAAACCATGGAAGACCTCAAAAACGCGGGTTGCGATGTGATCACCATTGGCCAGTATCTCCAGCCTACCCGTAAGCACCTTCCTGTGCAGCGTTTTGTGCACCCCGATGAATTCGCGGAATACCGTGAAGCAGGCTACCAGATGGGACTCGATTACGTGGAAAGCGGTCCTTTGGTCAGATCCTCTTATCATAGCGAAAGACATGTGATACCTGGTTATGGCAAGGAAAAATGGTTATTGGAGAAGAAGGCTGCCACGATTTAAACCACAAAGGGGCACTAAGAAGTTCACAAGTTGATAAAGTTGACAAGTTGATAAAGAAACAGCTATTAAAGCGTTTTAAAAGATCTCTTTGTGACAGTTCGTGTCTTCGTGCATTCGTGGTTCACACCCTCTGCACTGTAGTGATGGTTTGCCTGGCAGGGCAGGCCCGTGCCCAATTGGCCTGGCAAAACGTTTCATCCGATTTTGGAGCGCTTCCGAACTCCATCCAGGTATTCAGATCAATCGACACGTTAGACGGTAAACCGAATCTCGCCTACTACGTTATCGCCGATATCAAAGACAGGAAACTTTCCTTCGCCACCGATACCACGCTCAACCGCAGGCTCACGCCTTCTGAATTTTACAACAAGAACGGGAAACCATACGTGGTTGTGAACGGGACTTTCTTTTCATTTGCCACCAACCAGAATCTCAACGTGGTGGTGAAGGATAATAAAATGGTGGGCTACAATATTCACTCAACACCAGGCAGGGGCAAGGACACCTTCACTTATCGTCATAGCTTCCATAGCGCCATCGGTATTTCCAAAAGCCGCAAGGCCGATGTGGCCTGGCTTTTTACCGACTCCTCCTCGCAACACGCCTATGCCAGCCAGCAGCCCGTGCTTCCGTTCCGTGACTCATTCGCACACCATGCTTTAGGTGGTGTACAGCATTCGGTAAAGAACGAATTCAAAAAATGGAAGATGGAAACTGCCATTGGCGGCGGACCTGTGCTCGTTCAGTGCGGAGAAGTGCGGGTGACGAACAACGAAGAACTCAAGTTTGGCGGCAAGGCCATCAACGACAAGCATCCGCGCACAGCTATGGGTTATACGGAGGATGGAAAATTGGTGATCCTGGTGGTGCAGGGAAGATTCCCGGGAATCGCGGAAGGCGCTTCATTGACTCAACTCGCCACCATCATGAAAGACATCGGCTGCATAGAAGCGCTCAACCTGGATGGGGGAGGAAGCAGCTGCCTGCTGGTGAATGGAAAAGAAACCATAGCCCCGTCCGATAAAAAGCAAAGAGCCGTCCCCGCTGTTTTCATGATCCAATAAATTTAGATGCTTCCGAACGTTCGGGAGGAGGCAAGACGCAATGTTACGCGAGGAAACTTATTAATGTGTACTTAATACACATTAATGGATTGAATTCTTAGCGTTGCCTCGCGCCCTCGCGTCTAAGATGAAACTGACTATCCGGCCTCTTTTAATTCCCAGACAAGCGCACTCGCTCCCAGGATGGCCGCATCGGCTTCGTGCAGTTCGCTGAAGATCAGTTTGACCTTGTTTTGAAAGATCGGCAACAGGTTTTTCTCCATGTGCTCCCTCGTAGGATCCATGATCAGTCCGCCGGCCTTGATAACGCCACCAAACAGAATGATGGCCTCCGGAGAAGAGAACATCACGAAATTGGCCAGGGCTTCGCCCAGGATCTGCCCGGTGAAGCGAAATACTTCCGCCGCTATCTTATCGCCCTGTATGGCGCAGTCGTGTACTTTTTTCGCATTGATCTCCTCGGGAGGATAGTTGCGCAACAAACTTTCTTCCTTGCTTTCCGCCAGCATTTCGCGGGCCGTGATGCCGATGCCCGTTGCCGAGCAATAAGCTTCAAGCGACCCATGCAGTCCCGTGCCCCAGTGCTTCCTTCCGCCCGGACGAACGGTGACGTGTCCCAGCTCGCCCGCAAATCCATCATGTCCGTAGATCAGTTGACCATTGGCCACGATGCCGCTACCCACGCCCGTGCCCAGGGTGATCATGATAAAATCACGCATGCCCCTGGCGGCGCCATACATCATCTCGCCCACAGCCGCCGCATTGGCGTCGTTGGTGAGCGAAGAGGGCATACCAAATTTTTCAGTAACCAACTTGGTCAGCGGGATCACGCCCTTCCAATGGAGGTTGGGTGCGTATTCTATCGTGCCCTTGTAGAAATTGCCGTTGGGCGCGCCGATGCCTATGCCCTTCAAAGATGACCGGCCATATTTTTCGATCAGCGGATTCAGGGTTTCATAAAGACCATCGATGTATTCTTCAATGGTGGGAAAGTGGTCGGTCTTCATTTCACCCTGCTGCAGGATCTGCCCCCTGTGGTTCACGATCCCCCACTTCGTGTTCGTTCCTCCAATATCAATTCCAACAGCTAATTCGTGCGACAAGTCCATGTTGCTCGTTTATATTTTTCGGGTATCCGGATCGGTCAGTCCACCTTCTGGTTCGGCTGCCAGCGTATCCATGTCATCCACCTGCTTATCGTAGTCAATTCCCTGCTTACTTAATATTCCCTTTACTGCAAAGGCAAAGAAGGCGAGATAGGCGAAGCAAACTACCGCGATCCAGTATGAATTATGTATACCATAGCCTGCCAGGTCCGATCCGCTTTGCAGATAATCGGCGATCTTGCCCTGGATAGGAGGAATGATACCGCCACCCAGGATCATCATGATGAGGAAGGCAGATCCCTGCGTGGTGTATTTGCCCAGTCCGGCAATAGAAAGATTAAAGATCGCGGGCCACATGATGGAACAGAACAATCCACCACTCAGGAAAGCATAAATGGCAAAGGTGCCGGTAGACAGGATACCAATGACCATAGCGATCAAACCCAATAAACTAAAGATCAGCAACGTTCTTACCGGCTTGTCCTTACAGAGATAGAAGGCGGCGATTTGCACAAGCACGCAGATCACATAGTAGTACAAAGGCTCCATGTTGTATTGTGCCATGGAACCAATACCTATGATGATACCAAATGCCAGCAGGGGCACAACGAAGCGCAATATTTGTTTGGTCGTATAAGAAAGGTTGAACACGCTGATAGCACCCGTCCAGCGGCCGATCATCAGTCCGCCCCAGTACATCATAATATATGGAGTGGCCTCAGAAGCAGCATGGCTTCCAAAATCCGGATGACGCAACAATTCACCAAGATTACTTCCGATAGCTACTTCCACACCCACATACACGAAAATGGCGAGCATACCCAATACCAGCTGCGGATAACGCATGGCTCCCCATCCTTCAGGCTTCTTCTTTGCGCTCATATTGGCCACCAAAAGTCCGATCACCACTATTGCCAAAGCGCCCAATAGCCATTGCATCCTGTAGGTTTCCAGGTCGTGCAATTCAGCTTCTGTAGCTGCGCTCATGTCCTGGCGATAACTGTTGAACACAGGAACAAACATGAAAATGAGGAGTCCTGTAATGATCAAAAGCATATAGAGCGCTTTGTTCGCCTTCTCCGTTTTCTCCAGTGAAATGCCCGAAGGCACTTTTTTCGAAAAATAGAAAAGGGCTGCGGCCGCTAAGAATAGACCGCCTACAAATGAATACAATATAATGACCTTGCTCAGGCTCAGTCCCTGTATCTGCTCGTCGGTCACCGCCGCCGTGGTGCCAAAGAGAGCCAGGGCAACGATCAGCGGTCCAATGGATGTTCCAAAAGAATTAATGCCACCGCCGAGGTTCACGCGGCTGGTACCGGTAGCGGGATCACCGAGTGAAATGGCAAAGGGCTGCGCGGCAGTTTGCTGGAGGGAAAAGCCCAGGGCCACTACAAACAGTCCGAAGAGCATGCCGCCAAAGGTGTTGGCATTCACGGCCACGATCATCGCTACAGCACCCAGCGCGGAGAATAATAATCCAAAAACTATACTGCGCTTATAACCCCACTTGGCCACAAGGTCCTGTCCCCCAAAAGCGCCATAGGCAAACAAGCCCAGGGCTCCAATATAGTAGGCAGTGTAAAAGGCAAAGTCGATCAGCTGGCTCTGGAACTGGTCGAGGCTGAAATAGTGTTTGCAGAAAGGAATGAAAATGCTGTTACCCGCTGCAATGAATCCCCAGAAAAAGAAGACCGTCACCAGCGTGCCCAGGGCGCCATAGTTGGTTGGGATATGTCCCTGTTTTACGGTTGTTCTTGCACCTGGTGTCATGGAAGTAGCCATAAGCTTTGGTTTATTTAAGGTGGCTCAAAATAAACAGAATTCATCAATACTTTCCCGGTTTCATTGAACTGTTGATAAATACACGGAAATTAGCAGTACGATCATGCAAGACTAAGAACAGATGGAGATCATACATATTGCCGCGGAATGTTATCCTGTTGCAAAGGCCGGTGGCCTCGGCGATGTGGTGGGTGCCCTGCCCAAATACCAGGCAGCCCTGGGCCATACAGTAAAAGTGGTGCTGCCCATGTACCGCACCAAATTTCTCTACGAGAATCAATGGGACCTCGTGCACGAGGGCGGACAGCAAATGGGCGATCATGCATTCAATTATGCAGTGATCAAAGAAAAAACCAACAAACTGGGCTTCGATCTTTACCTGGTTGACATCAACGGACTGCTGGACAGGGAAAAGATCTACGGGTACGACGACGATATGCAAAGATTTCTTGCTTTCCAGTCAGCCGTCACCGACTGGATCAGCAAGTGGCTGCACAAACCCGATGTGGTTCACTGTCACGACCACCATACCGGGCTTGTTCCTTTCATGATGAAGCACTGTTATGCATTTCAACACCTCTCTGATATCCCGACCGTATTTACCATCCATAACGCGCAGTACCAGGGACAGTTTGGCTGGGACAGGCACCACATGCTGCCCGCTTACGATCCCTGGAAATGGGGGCTGCTCGACTGGAACCATGCCATCAACCCGCTGGCATCGGCCATCAAATGCGCCTGGAGGGTGACCACGGTGAGTCCGAGCTACATGGAAGAATTGAAATATGCAGCCAATGGTATTGAAAACCTGCTGGCTTCAGAATGGAAAAAAAGCACGGGGATCCTGAATGGCATCGACTCGGATATCTGGGACCCTTCAAAGGACAGCCTGATCGTGAAGAACTACGACGACCACCTGGTGAAAGAAGGAAAGAGAAAAAACAAAAAAGAGTTGGCCGGCATTTTTGGACTCGATCCCGAAAAACCCCTGTTTGCTTTTATAGGCCGGCTGGTAGGAGAGAAGGCTGCGGACATTTTGCCCGATGCCATCCGTCAATCGGTCTATCGCTACCATGGCAACGCCAACTTCCTGGTGCTGGGCTCGGGCGAAAGCGATGTGGAAAACCGCCTGCAGGAAGTGCAGCAGCAGCTCAATGGCTATGTGAATACGTATATCGGCTACAATGAATCGCTCAGTCACCTCATGTACGCCGGCGCCGACTTCCTCCTCATGCCCAGCAGGGTAGAGCCTTGTGGCCTCAACCAGATGTATGCTTTACGCTATGGTACCATACCTATGGTGCGCAGTACCGGCGGGCTTAAGGACACGGTGCGCGATTTTGGCGAGTGGCAGGGCTATGGCATCCGCTTCAACCATGCCGATGTGCATGATGTTACCCATTCGGTGGGCAGGGCCATTGATCTGTACAACAATAAAAAAGACCTGTACAACTGGATGCGTACCTACATGATGGGCATCGATCACTCATGGGACACCTCTGCACAGGCTTATATCGACCTTTACCAGTCACTGCAGGACTAGGCTGGCATTTGGTTTATATAGGTAGAGGCTAAGCGAAAACTTATTATCTAGATTTGTAAAAGAATAATTCCAGGATCATGAAGGAAATGATGTCCGTTATTTTAGGAGGAGGCGCAGGCACGAGGCTGTATCCGCTCACAGCCAACAGGTCGAAGCCCGCAGTGCCTATTGCAGGCAAATACAGGCTGGTGGACATTCCCATCTCCAACTGTCTGAATTCGGGAGTGAGCCGCATGTTCGTGCTCACCATGTACAATTCTGCTTCTCTCAACCGGCATATCAAGAACACCTACCATTTCAGCGCCTTCAGCTCTGCCTTTGTAGACATTCTTGCTGCCGAACAAACACCGGACAATCCCACCTGGTTCCTGGGCACCGCCGACGCGGTGAGGCAGGGCCTCCGGCACATTGCGCCCTTCACCAGTGAGTATGTGCTCATTCTTTCCGGCGACCAGCTATACCAACTGGACTTCCAGGAAATGCTGGCTGCACACAAGGCGGCACATGCCGACATTACGGTGGCCACCATCCCGGTGACGGCAAGGGAGGCCTCCGAGTTTGGCATCCTCAAAACAGAAGAAGGTCTCATCACTTCATTTATCGAAAAACCTAAGAGCGGCCTGGAAGAATGGGTGAGCGATACCGGCGACCAGATGCAGAAAGCAGGAAGGGTTTACCTGGCTTCCATGGGCATCTATATTTTTAACCGCCAGCTCCTGTTCGACCTGCTGCTGAATGAAAAGAAAGAAGCTACTGATTTTGGTAAGGAGATCATTCCTGAATCCATTCATAAATATCGTGTGGCCTCTTATCAATATGATGGCTACTGGGAGGACATCGGTAATATCCGCGCCTTCTTTGAGGCCAATCTGGCGCTTACGGAAGACCTGCCCGCTTTTAACCTGTTTGATAACAGCCGCGCCATTTATACCCGCGCCCGCATGCTGCCGCCGGCCAAGGTAGGCGGAACGCGGTTAGACAAGACCGTGATCGCTGAAGGATCCATCATCAACGCTTCGCATATCGACCATTCGGTGATCGGCATCCGTTCCCGGGTAGGACAAGAGAGCGTGCTCACCAATGTCTACCTGATGGGTAATGATTTTTTTGAGACCCTGGACGAGATCGCGAACAACCGGGAAAGGGGAGTGCCGTTACTGGGAATTGGCAGCCGCTGCCTGATCCAGAACGCCATTATTGATAAGGACTGCCGCATTGGAGATGACGTGAAGATCATCGGAGGCACCCACCTCGAAGACGGCGACTACCCGCTGCTCACTATTAAAGATGGTGTAGTAGTAGTGAAAAAGGGAGCCATAGTTCCCCCCGGCTTCACGTTGGGGGTGTGATGGTGAATGGTGAGTAGTGAATAGTGAGAATCAAATCTTCAATCTTCTCCCGATAGCTATCGGGACTTCAATCTTAAATCTCTTAACTTAGGTCGATCAAAACATTGCAATGGCCGCTACTCACCACCGCCCACGATTGAATTTCGCGCAGCTCTGGAATATGAGCTTTGGTTTCTTCGGCATCCAGTTTGGCTTTGCCCTGCAGAATGCCAACATGAGCCGCATCTTTCAAACCCTCGACGCCGACATTGACAAGCTGGGCTACCTCTGGGTGGCCGCGCCTGCTACAGGATTCCTCGTTCAACCCATTATTGGATATTTAAGCGACCGCACCTGGCATCCCAGGTGGGGCAGAAGAAGGCCTTTCTTTTTTATCGGTGCCATCCTGGCATCGCTCGCATTGTTCATCATGCCTAACTCCTCGGCGCTCTGGTTTGCCGCAGTGATGCTTTGGGTGCTGGATGCTTCCATCAACATTTCCATGGAGCCTTTCCGTGCCTTCGTGGGCGATAAGCTGCCTGCCTCGCAGCGCACGCATGGTTTTGCCTTTCAAACGTTTTTCATTGGCGTAGGCGCCGTGATCGCCTCCATGCTTCCCTATATTTTTACTAACATACTTGGCGTAAGCAATACAGCTCCCGACGGTGAGATCTCCGATTCAGTTAAATATTCTTTCTATGTAGGCGGACTGGTTTTCTTTGCTTCGGTGATGTGGACGGTGTTCACCACCAAAGAATTTCCTCCGGCTGATATCAAAAAATGGGAAGAAGAAAAACTGCAGACCAGGGGCGTGTTCAGGGGATTTGGCGAGATCATGCGTGGTATCGGCAAGATGCCCAGGACCATGCTGCAGCTGGCCATTGTGCAGTTCTTTACCTGGCTGGCCCTGTTTGCCATGTGGATCTATACCACACCTGCCATTGCAGCCAATGCTTACGGCAGTACCGACCAGAACTCAAAAGCCTTCCAGGACGCTGGGGACTGGGTAGGGATCATGTTCACAGTTTACAATGGTGTGGCTGCCCTGGCTGCCTTTCTGTTGCCCATACTGGCTATCCGTATCGGTAAGAAATACACGCACATGCTCGCCCTCATCGTAGGCGGTATAGGATTGATCTCTATCTTCTTCATCCACGATAATCAATTGCTCCTGCTTCCCATGATAGCGGTAGGCATTGCCTGGGCTTCCACCCTCACCATGCCTTATTCCATCCTCGCAGGATCCATCCCTGCCAGCAAGATGGGCTTCTATATGGGCGTATTCAACTTCTTTATCGTGATCCCACAAATAGTGGCCGCTGCCATTCTTGGATTCATCCTGAAAGAGGTATTTGCCAGCGAAGCCGTATATGCATTGGTGATCGGTGGATTCGCTATGATCCTGGCCGGCATACTGAACTTCATTGTGGATACCGATAAAGATGAAACCGCGATCGAGATCGTGGAGGAGATCATGTCAACCGAAAAAAGACCTGCCCATTTATCATGAAAAAGCTCAGCCTCTTATTTGCATCCTTACTGGTGCTCTTCACCTGCCTGGCGCAGGAATACAAAGTCCATGGCATCTATCCCACCAACTGGTGGGTGGGCATGAAGGACCCCAAGCTGCAACTGATCATTCACGGCACCAACGTGCAGGAGAACAAGGTGTTTGTACATCACCCGGGCGTGAAGCTGGTGAAAGTGCACCAGCCGGAGAACGGGAACTACCTCTTTGTTGACCTGCTCATTGCACCCGGTACAAAACCCGGTACCATGAAGATCCATCTCACCAACCCCGATGGAAGAACGGAATGGAAATATGAGCTAAAAGCAAGAAGAAAAGGAAAGGGAACAGAATTCGCGCAAGGCGTTACTTCTTCTGATTTCATGTATCTCATCATGCCCGACAGGTTCTCCAATGGCGACCCTTCTAACGACCAGGTGGCCGGCATGGCCGACAAGACCTTCAGCCGCGACTCCATGTATTACCGGCATGGCGGCGACCTCCAGGGTATTGTGAATCATCTTGATTACCTGAAAGACCTGGGCGTTACGGCTCTCTGGCTCAATCCCGTGATCGAGAACGATATGGAAAGGACATCCTACCATGGCTATGCATTTACCAACCATTATAAGATCGATCCACGATTCGGTGGTGACACAGCTTATAAAAGACTGATCAACCTGATGCACAGCAAGGGCATGAAGATGGTGCAGGACGCGGTGTACAACCACGTAGGCACCAACCATTGGTTTGTAAAAGACCAGCCTATGAAGGACTGGCTCAACCAATGGCCCAGTTATACAAACACGACTTACAAAGACCAGGTGCTTTTTGACCCCCATGCCAGCGAAGCGGATAAAAAAAGAATGAGCGACGGTTGGTTCGTTCCTTCCATGCCCGATCTCAATCACCGCAATCCTTTTGTCGCCAGGTTTCTTATTCAGCATGCTTTGTGGACGGTAGAAGAATATGGTATCGACGGATGGAGGATAGATACCTATGCTTACAACGATCTCGACTTCATGAACCGCTGCAACAAAGCCCTGCTCGATGAATACCCGCAGCTGAGCATCTTTGGCGAGACCTGGGTACATGGGGTGATCAACCAGAGTTTCTTTACCAAGAACCGGTATAATATTCCTTACAAGAACAACCAGCCGGGTGTGACCGACTTTCAAACCCTTTGGGGCATTCAGGAAGCCATGCAAAAAGATTTTGGCTGGACAGACGGCGTGAACAAACTGTACACTACCATCGCGCAGGACTTCGTGTACCAGGATCCCATGACCAACGTGGTCTTCCTCGACAACCACGACCTGAGCCGGTTCTATTCTGTGCTGGAAGACCATATTCCGAAATACAAAATGTCCATCGGATGGCTGCTCACTACCCGTGGCATCCCGCAATGGTATTACGGCGCCGAGATCCTGATGAAGGGAAGGGCTAACCCTGATGGAAATGTGCGCTGGGATTTCCCCGGCGGATGGCCCGGTGACAGCGTGAACAAATTCCAGCCTGCAGGACGAACGGCGGAGGAAGAAGATGTGTTCCAGTATGTAAAGAAACTGGCCAACTTCCGCAAGAACTCCAGCGCCCTGAAAACTGGTAAGCTGATGCAGTTTGTTCCAGAGGATTGGGTCTATACGTATTTCCGCTACGACAAGAACCAGACAGTGATGGTGGTAATGAATACCTCGAAGGATCCCAAGACCATCGACCCGCAGCGGTTCAGGGAAAGGTTTAGTGGATTGAAAGATCCCAATAATTTTAAAGACATCTTCTCAGGAGAAGCGAGGACAGTCAATGAAAAATGGACCATTCCAGGCCATTCAGTTTGGATTCTGGAAGCGAAGTAGTTTTCAGGCTTAACCGCGAATGTCATCCCGAGGGACGAGGGATCTAAGGGTCGATCAGATGGAAAGATGTTCCCAGTCAACTAAATAGTAAAATGCACCACCATCCTGCTGCCATAGCTTCCCCACTCGCGGAGCACTTCGCCCAGCTGGTTCAGCATCGCGGCCCTGGTTACCTTCTTTCCCTTGGTAGCCGGCTTTACTTCCTTCATATTCACATCAAATACATCCACCTTCGTAGCAAACCAGGTGGTATGTATCCGGGGGATACCGACACCTAAGATCATTCCTGGCAATCCCTGTATGCCTTCCGGTCCGCCGGTAACCATGAGTTCATCGGTGTAAAATGCAAATACGGCCACTGTATCATCGAGGATCCCTACGGCTTTGCGGCACTCATAACCGGCGATCATTCTTGTATCGGCAGTGAGCTTCCATTTGATCTTTGTCACACTGTCCTGAACCAGGAAGGTTTCTTCGAATACAGGTTTCTGTGCGACCACCCTGGATGTTTTGAAATCGGTGTACACGATGTTTTTGTCCGCCACATTCCGGTTGAACGAACGGGGATCCACAGGCACTTCCCGGCCGGGCCGATAAATAGAGCGTGTTGTGTCGCCAATGAAATCATGGTAGGTGATCACGTTTTTCGGAAGCCTGTCCTTGATCATTTCGTAAAAGTTGGCGTCCATTTCCTTGTAGGTGGCATGGGCATTAAAGGTCTTTTCAAATTCCACCTTAATGGTGCCGAAAAATCTGGTTTGGGCGCCCGCGGTGTACATGCACACCAGGAATAGCAGGCAGATGGCTGATCGTTTCATATTATTTAGTCCCCGGCATTTTATTGAAGGTCCATTCAAATTTCAAAAGGAAGTATTGTCCGATCCTGGAGTACCTGTCCTCAGTGATCACGCTGGAATTGATGGATCTGCTAAATCCTTTATTCTGATTGAGCAGGTCGTTGGCTACGAGGTAGATCTTACCGGATTTATCCTTAAATACCTGCTTCGAAATGTGCGCGTTCCAGTTGATGATGTTCGTAGAAGTATTGAACCGTTCTGTTTTTTCGCGGAGGTCGAAGTTCACTTCGCTCCTCAACTCCATTTTAGCGGGCAGCTTCAGGTAGCCCGTCAGCCAGCCTCCATAAGAAAAATAGTTGTTCTTAGCAGCAAGCTGGATAGAAGACTTTGAAACATTGTATCCCAGCTGGGGTCTCATCTCGATGCTGTACTTCTCACTGCGTTCATAAGACAGGGAGAAGCCCGCGTTCAGCATGGCGTACTCCGTTTCGTTTCTTACACGGTCCATGAAATTGATATTCTTACCTCCATTGGCATTTATATTAAACCCATAGCCCAGCTTCCTGTCACCTCCGCCTTTGTTCCAGCTGGCGTACATGTACCAGTTGGAAACGCCGTTCACATTCACCGGCGAATAGGTTTGTTTTCCAGTGGCCGTATCCAGCACAGTGGAGTTGACGATCGCATGATTGGTAACGCTATAAGACATACTCACCCACATGCCTCTACGTGAAAGCACCTTATATTGATTAAAGAATGTACTGAAGCTGTGATTGAATCCGAGCTTCAGGTCGGGATTGCCGCTGAATACATTTAAAGGGTCGGTATTGTCTTTCAGGGGCTGCAGCTGGTTGATGGTGGGCTGCCTCGTGGTACCCCTGTAGGTGAAGGAAATGTTGGTCTGGGGCTTGATGGTGTAGCCGATCTGAGCCTGCGGCGTGACCTTCAGGAAGTCATATTGGTTCGATTTGCTGCTGTCGAGATCAGCGAGATCCAGGCGTACTGAGGACAAGCCGGAACCGAAGGCAAACTTCAATTTTTTTCCTGCATATTTCAGAATGGCCAGTGTACTGTGGGAAGCTGCCTCCAGTTCGAAATTGTTGCTGTAAAGAGAGTCCAGCACATCATATTTTCCACCGGTTGATTTATTGAAGCTGTTCCTGTAGGAAGTGGAATGATTGGTATTATAGGCGTAGTCGAGCACCAGGCTGAGTTTGTCGGTCAGGGGCTCACTGAATGTTACTTTACCACCGATGGTCTGCGAATTCCCATCAAAAGTCTTGAGCTGGTCGGTAATTCCGGTTGAGTCCAGATTCCCGCCCTTATAAAAATTAGCCACCGTCGTCAGCGTGCCTTCCTGGTCGTCCTCTATGTAGCCAAACCGCATGGTGGCTATGAGCAGCCTGTTCTTCTTGTTGAACATCTGGCGGTAGGTGAACAGGTTGTCGGACTGGAGCTTGGTAGAAGCCGATATCCTGGATTGATCGCTATTGTTCTTCATCACCCGGTTCGCATCCAGGAATTCGGTCAGTGTTTTTGAGATCAGGTCTGTGGTCTTGCGGATACCGCTTGTAGTGAGCTTCAACGTTGTAAGCGAGTCCAGCTTCCACTCAAATTTGCCGTTGACCGCATGCTGTTCATTCCATCCATTGCTGTTGGTGAATACATTCCTGTAGTCTGTTCCCGTGGTTCTTGAATATTGCGCCTTGTTAGAGCCCACATTCTCCGTGCCGAGGCGGTTGAAGCGATAGGAGAGATTCAGGCCCTGTTTATCTTCATTGAATTTGTTGCTGTACAGGCCGCCTGCCGTGTAGGAGTCCGGCAGCCCGCGCAGGCTCCAGTCGTTGAATCCATCGTCGGTACCAAAGCTGAAATAATAGCCCCCGATCTCATCGTACTCCATATCCTGCTCCATACCCAGCTTTTCCCTTTCTTCCCAGTTGAGGCTCCCGGTATTAAGGTTGCTTTTTGTACCATAGAGCGAAATCTTCTTCTTACCCAGGAACTGGTTGTACAGGGCCTTCGCGTCGTAATAGTCGGAAAAATCAGAGCCCGCATGCGCTTTGCCGAAAGCACCTTTTTTCGCGTTTTCTTTCAGCTTGATGTTGATCGTCTTGCCTTCATTGCCCGAGCTGATGCCGGTGAGGTTCTGCTGTTCGGTCTTGGTATCGTATACCTGCACCTTGTCTACTGCCTTGGAGGAAATGTTTTGGGTGGCCATGGTAGGATCGTCTCCGAAGAATTCCTCGCCATCCACCAGCACCTTATCCACCCGCTTGCCCTGGGCCGTGATCTCGCCCTTGCTGTTCACCTGGAAGCCCGGTAACTTTTTCATAAGGTCTTCCACCGTAGCGCCTTCCTTCACCATAAAGCTATCAGCTGTGAATTCAGTGGTATCTCCCTTGATGCGGATGGCCTGGCCGCTGCGCACGATCACTTCTTCCAGCAGAGCCGATTTGGGTGTCAGTGCTATCAGACCCAAATTAGTAGAGCCATTGACCTCATACTCGTCGGAGAGGTCAGCGAACTTTGGATAGCTCACCAGTACGATGTACCGGCCATTGGTGAGTTCGTTGAAAGAAAATTGGCCTTCTTTATCTGTTCTTTTAAAGCCCGCCAGGGTACTGTCTTTTTTATGTAGCAGAGAAACAACAGCGTACTGCAAGGGCTTTTTTTCTGTCGTGTCCATGATCCTTCCGGAGAGTTGCCCATCCTGGGCGAGCACATGCAAGCTGGAGAAGGTCAGCAGCAGGAATATGATTCTTTTCATCAGTTGGGTTTGGCTTTGTGTTTTACCTTCATGGTAGCACACTTACGAAAATATTCGCATACAATAATAGAATGAAAGAGAAAGACCCCAAAACCGCTCATACTAATAAAAACACAAAATTGCCTTCAGCGCCTGTGGAAGAGCCGCCGCGTGTCCGGTACGAGGACCAGAATTTTGTAGATACAGGCAAAGCGGTGTGGAATTACTCCATTCTGTACGACGACGATGTACAAACATTCGCTGCGGGTACACACTACCGTTTGTACGACAAGCTGGGATCAAAACGAATGGAAGTGATGGGCAAGGAGGGATTTTATTTCGCCGTCTGGGCACCCAACGCCACCAGCGTTTCCATCATCGGCGAATTCAATGAATGGAAGGAAGGCGTGCATGTGCTCTTTCCCCGGCTGGACAAGAGCGGCATATGGGAAGGCTTTATTCCCGGCATCGCAAAAGGAACACTATACAAATATCATATCATCGGTTACGAAGGCCGCATCAGCATCAAGGGCGATCCTTTCGCTAATTACTGGGAGAAGCGCCCAGCCACGGCTACCATCACCTGGGAATTGAATTATACATGGAAGGATGCGGAATGGATGAAGAACAGGCATCAATCCAATTCTCTCGATGCTCCCTGGTCGGTATATGAGCTTCACCTTGCCAGTTGGATGCGCCCCGACCGAAATGATGAAGGTTCTTACAACAGCTACCACCAGATCGCCGAGCTGCTGGTGCCTTACGTAAAAGAAATGGGCTTCACCCACGTGGAGTTCATGCCGGTGATGGAACATCCCTATGATGGCAGCTGGGGCTACCAGGTGACCGGTTTCTTTGCGCCCACTTCACGCTTCGGTGAGCCGGAAGGGCTGATGTACCTCATTGACCAGCTGCACCAGGCGGGCATTGGCGTGATACTGGACTGGGTGCCTTCGCATTTTCCCAGCGACGCACATGGACTATTTATGTTCGACGGCACGCACACTTATGAATATGCGGATATGCGTAAGGGTTACCATCCCGACTGGAGCAGCTATATTTTTAATTACAAGAGGGGAGAGGTGAAATCTTTTCTTATCAGTTCAGCCCGCTTCTGGTTCGACCTGTTTCATATCGACGGCGTGCGCGTGGATGCCGTGTCCTCCATGCTCAAGCTCGATTACTCAAGGAACGAAGGTGAATGGGAGCCCAATGAATTTGGAAGCAATGGGAACATTGAAGCCATTGCATTCATCCGTGACCTCAACGAAACTATTTATCGCGATTTCCCCGACGTGCAGACCATCGCGGAAGAATCTACCGACTGGCCGGGCATCTCCAAACCCACTTTTGAAGGCGGTTTGGGCTTCGGCATGAAATGGATGATGGGCTGGATGCACGATACCCTGGATTATTTCAAGATGGATCCAGTCTTCCGCAAAGACCACCAGGACAAATTCAGCTTTAGCATGATGTATTTCCACGACGAGAACTTCATGCTTCCTTTAAGTCACGATGAAGTCGTGCATGGCAAGTCGCCCATGCTCTATAAAATGCCGGGCGACGAATGGCAGAAATTCGCCAACCTCCGCTGCCTCTATACTTATATGTGGACACACCCAGGTGGAAGGCTGCTGTTCATGGGCAATGAGTTCGGCCAGACCACGGAATGGAACTACCATACAGAGCTAGACTGGCATCTGCTGAACTACCGTTTCCACAAGGGCCTTCAGCAATGCGTGCGTGACCTGAACCGGATACTGAAGGCTTCGCCGGCCTTGTTCTGCAGCCAGTTCAACGAGGAAGGCTTTCAGTGGGTAGACCTTAGCCACCGCGAGGAATCGGTGGTGGTGTATAAAAGAATGGGCAAGCGGCCTGACGACGAACTGCTGGTCGTATTGAATCTTACCCCGGTACCACGTTGGGACTGGCTGGTGGAGGTGGAAGGCAGGGAGTACACCAAGGAGATCTTCAACAGCGATTCTGAGCGCTATGGAGGCTCCGGCACCATCTTCAACCCCGATATCAGGCAGGAGGAAACCAGTGAAGAAAAGGAGTTCTACCAGTTAAAACTCAACCTGCCGCCATTGGGGGCAATCATCCTGAAATAAGGGACCTCCGGGTCTAATTTTAGAGATTTCTTGTATTTTAATATCCTAATTTTATTGACGCCTAGAAAAACCACAAAAATTTAAGATCCAATGCGTCATTTCATTATTGCAACCATCCTGCTGACTGCTTCGGCCACTGTGTTTGGCCAGTCCGACAGCGCCGCTGTTTACCTCAAAAAAGCCCAGGACGAAAAAGCCAAGGGCCGGTTAATGGAATCCTATAAGCATCTTGACAAGGCTTATGGCTACAGTAAAACCGATAAGCAGATCGTGAGCATGCTGGCTTCTACGCTGGTTGACCTCCGCCGCTATCCACAAGCCAGGGAAAAGTTCCTGGAGCTGGAGAAACTGGGTGATGCTTCCCCGGAAACCTACAAGCAACTGATGAATCTTTCCTTCAACCTCCGCCAGCAGGACGATGCCATCAAATATGCATTGCTGGTGAAGAAGACGGATCCCAGTGCCAAGACCGCTTATTTTATCGGCAAGGCCCATTACGACCAGGAGAATTATGGTGAGGCCATCAAGTTCCTCAATATCGCTACGCAGGAAGACCCGCAGAACGGCGAAGTTCCTTACCTGCTCGGACGCGCTTATGCGGACATGCAGAATTATAAGCAGGCCATCCCATTTTTCGAAAAAGCCCTGGCACTGCAGCCGGAGAACACCAGGCTGATGTACGAGACGGGTCTGATGTATTATGCCATCTACGACCACAAGAACACGCTGAAATATCTGCTGATGGCAGGGGAGAAGGGTTACAAAAAGGATAACGAATACCTGGAGAACCTGGCGATCGCCTACCTGGATAACCAGGATTTTGAAAAGGGCATGGAGCTGCTGCAGGAGTCATTGAAAAGGCGTCCTTCCGATATGAACCTTCTCAACATGGTGGCGGAAGCGGCCTACGATGCCAAAAAATACGACATGGCCATCGATCATTGGGACAGGATACTGGCCCTGGATAAGGAGAATGCATCTGCTCTCTACATGATAGGCATGAGCTATCAGAAAAAGGGAGATAAGGCCAAAGGACAGGCGCTCTGCGACAAGGCCATTGAAATGGATCCTAGCCTGGCGAAGAACAAGAAGGAAATGAAAATGCCAAGCGGATTCTGAGAAGTTTCCAGTTTCCTGCTGAAAATATTTAATGCTCCCTCTGGGAGCATTTTTTGCTTTTTTCACTTTAGACGCGATGGCGGAAAGGCGCCAGGTAACGCGAGGAATTTTGTTTCGCAGCCGTAAGGTGTAATAGATTACATTTTTTGCAGTCATCAAAGAATTCGGCGGTACCACTGAAACGCAAAGAACGCAGTGAGCGCAATGAAAGACGCAGAGAAACAGCCCTCTCTGCGTGTGCTCCGCGACCTCTGCGCCCTCCGCGGTTCAGCGAGTGGTAGCAAAAAGTAAATGGTAGCAAAGCAAAGTGTCTCGGCCATAAAGAGCCCAGTCAACTAGTCAACCAGTTAACCTGTCAACCAACCACTACATCTTCTCCGGAACCCGGATACCCAACAAGCCCATGGCCTCCTTCAGCACCTTGGCCGTTTGCTCGCAGATGCGCAGCCTTAATTGCTTCTTCTCCTCTGTTTCTGCCTTCAACACAGAGTGCTCAGTGTAAAAACTATTGTAGGTCTTGGCAATGGTATATGCATAGTTGGCCAGCACTGACGGATTGAATTCATTCGCCGCCTGCAGCAGTACATTGTTTGCCTGCTCCAGCAGCAAAAGCAATTCCTTCTCCAGCTTCAGCAGGGGGGAAGTGGCCGAAAAATTACCAGCGGGCGCTTCATTCCTTAAGATCGACTTGATCCTTGCATGGGTGTATTGTACAAAGGAGCCCGTGAAGCCATGCAGGTCGATGGACTCCTCCGGGTTGAAGATCATTTTCTTTTTGGGATCTACCCGCAGCAGGTAGAATTTCAGCGCGCCCAGTGCAATGGTATCATAGAGCTCTTTCAGTTCGGTCTCTGAGAAATCATCCACCTTGCCTTTTTCTTTGATGATGGCCGCTGCTACCTGCACCATTTCCTCTACCAGGTCGTCGGCGTCTACCACCGTGCCTTCGCGGCTCTTCATCCTGCCGCTGGGCAATTCCACCATGCCATAGCTCAGGTGTACGATGCCGTCGGCATATGGCATGCCCAGCTTTTTCAAAATCAGCTTCAGCACCTTCATGTGGTAGTTCTGCTCGTCGGCGATCACATATATGCTCTGGTCGTAAGGGAACTCCTCGTATTTTTTATGCGCCAGTCCCAGGTCCTGGGTGATGTAAACAGAAGTGCCATCCTTTCTCAGCACCAGCTTTTCATCCAGGCCTTCATCGGTGAGGTCGATCCAGACGCTGCCATCTTCCTTCCTATAGAAAACGCCCGTCTCAATACCTTTTTCTACAAAGTCGCGGCCCAGTAAATAGGTTTCACTTTCATAATAGACCTTGTCGAAGTCGGTGCCTATCCTTGCATAGGTTTTGTCGAAACCTTCATATACCCAGCCGTTCATCATCTTCCAGATCTTCATCACCTCGGGCTTGCCATTTTCCCAGTCTACCAGCATCTGCTGGGTCTTTTGCATGATGGGCGCCTGCTTCTCCGCGTCGTCTTTCGATAAGCCGCGGGCCACACCTTCTTCTATTTCTTTTTTCAGCTCGTTGGAGAAGCGCACGTAATAATCACCCACGAAATGGTCGCCCTTCACCCCGACGGATGTCGGGGTCTCCCCGTTACCAAAGAGTTCCCAGGCGATCATGCTTTTGCAGATATGAATACCGCGGTCGTTCACGATGCAGGTCTTCATCACCTCGTTGCCCGTGGCCTTAAGGATCTCGGCAATGCTCCAGCCCAGGAAGTTGTTGCGCAGGTGGCCCAGGTGCAGGGGCTTGTTGGTATTGGGAGAAGAGTATTCCACCATCACCTTCCTGCCGGTTGATTGGATGTCAAAAGCCTTTGATGAGGCCGACGAGGAAAGGAAGCCGGTAAAATGCTGGTCGGAGACGGTCAGGTTAAGAAAGCCTTTAATGATGTTGTAAGCCAGGAAGACATCCGGGTGAGCCTTCAGCAGGGCATCGCCCAGTTCCTGTCCCAGCTTGTCGGGCGACTGTTTCAGCCTTTTTACAAAGGCAAAGAGCACGATGGTATAGTCGCCCTCGAATTCCGGCTTGGTCTGGTTCACCAGCACGTCATCGGCATAGAACGATTCTTTATAGATATTCTCCAGCGCCGCCGCGGCGTATTGCTTTATTTCGTCAGAAAGGCTCATGGGGCGCAATTTACGGATAGTTGACTAGTTAACTGGTTGACTGGTTGACTAGGTAATTGGGTTATTGGTCTATTGGGTTTTTGGGAGCGGGCCCTATAGGACAACAGGAAACCGGAAACTGGAAACTGGAAACCGTTATTTTCGCTCTATGCGGAGAATTCATCACCGGGTGCGTGCGGCGATACTGAAAATAGTGGATCTGTTCTATCCCCCTTTCCGGAGATTCATGACCCTGCAGATGTACCGTTATGCCGCCTGCGGGGGCTCCAACCTGATGTTGAACATCTTCATTTACTACGTTTCCTTTCACTACATCGTCAACGAAGACATTCTCGACCTGGGCTTCATTGCCTTCAAGCCCCACATAGCCGCCTTCTTCATTGCCTTCATGATCACCTTCCCCATCGGCTTTTATCTGAGCATGTACGTGGTCTTTCATGGCTCATACCTGCGCCGCAGGATCCAACTCCTTCGCTATTTCCTGGTGGCCATTGCCTGCATCATTTTGAATTATTTCCTGCTGAAGCTATTCGTGGAGAAGTTTGGCTGGTATCCCACGCCTTCGCTGATGATCACCATTGGTATCGTGACCTTGTTCAGTTATCTCTCGCAAAGGCATTTTTCTTTTAGGAAGCTTGGAGCGTCAAGTGAAAGGTGAAGCGTGAAAGGTGAAGCGTGAAAGGTGAAGGTGAAACGTGAAACGCGGTGACTTTCCCGCAGAAACAGCCGCGCAGATCTCGCGGAATATATTGATTATTGGGATCTAACCTCCAACCAACGACATTCGACCTCTCACCAGAAGGCAGTGAAGTTCGCATCATCAGACCCTTATTTCACCTTTCACGTTTCACCTTTCACGACTAGAAACTCATCGGGATCTCCGTCACCAAAACCTCCAGCCTGCCCACGCAATTGCTCCGCAACAATAAATGCTGCGGCATGGCATAGAGCGCAGTCAGCTTGAGATCGGAAATGCTGCCGCTGCCGCGGATGCCTTTTGTCCATTCCTTATTCAGCCAGTCGTTCATGGTGAGCTTCGCGGTATCGAAATAAGAGGTGAGGGGGAACTGGGTGTATTTATTCAGTTCGGCAATGATCTTTTTGTTGAACAACCATTTGGCTCCTTTGAGAAAAAGGTTTTTGGTGTCCAGGTCGTATTGCAGGTCCTTCACTTCAATGGAGTTGGAATCCTTGTTGTAGTGAGGCTTGCCAAAAAAGTAGGCCGTGCCGTCGAAGGAGCCCGAAAAATCCAATTTGATGCGGAGGTTTCCGATCGTGTCTCCCGAAACCGTGGCCTTGTCTATCACAATATGCTTGTTGATCAGCCCTTCCGAGATCTCGATCCGTTTGTCTTTCATAAAACCGGTGAGTACCTGGCTGAGAGAATCGTATTGTAATGCCGCTTCCAGGTGAATATTGAATCCGCCCTTAGTGCCGGAAGTGGTCAGGTCGGGCACGCGGGAGCCAAACTCGCCGGGGTGGTCAAAGGTCACCACCGGTGTGGCAGTGATGCCGATCTGGATATCCAGCATGTCGTTCTTCGCAGATAAATTGTCCATACGCAGCTTTTTGGGATGGAGTGTAAGGTAACCGATACCGGGAATAGCATAAGGCTCATTCAGCTTATTCCAGGCCTGCTGGATATAGGGCCGCAGATCTACTGAGCCAAAGGTCTGTTCCATGGTATTTTTCGAAATGTCGAGCTCGGCCTTCATCCCATCCATGACCACTGAAGTAATGTCTTGTCCCCAAAAACAAACCGTACACTTGTCCAGCGCCTGTGGTTCTGTCCTGACGATCTTAGACAGGAGCGTGTAGTTCTTTAATAAGCTGAATGTGGTGGTAAAACCAATATTCACCCTTCTTTCCCCCTCAGCAAAACCGCAGTTGCAGTCGGGCGTCCAGGGAGAGATCACCACGCCATTCACACAGGCCCTCGTGGAGCCGGTGATGCGGTAGAAGCCTGTAAAGGCCAGGCTCAGCGTAGTACCGGTCATGGACATCCTCAAAGGCGAGCGGCGGAAGCGGTATTTGTAGCGGGTCATGCAATCCGACTCGACCCAGCCCATGGGATAGTTGGGCGAAGTAAAGACCGTATCGACGTTTTTCTCTGCCAAAGCATAAATGGGCTTAAGGTTGACCTTAATGGGAATGTCGATCTGCGACTCGGGCAGGGAATCCAGCTTCATGGACTGCGAAAAGGAAAAAAAGCTGGTCAGCAAAAGCAGGGTAATCAGGGACGGCGATTTCATCTCTACAATGATAGCATTTTCAACTTTTACCAGCGAATGCCGGGGGAATTTTAGGGGTAAAATTATGATTTGCTTTACCTGGCCTCAACGAGGGGACGCTAAGTTTTCGCAAAGAAATGCTGCTCGTTCCGGGAGCCTAGTAAGGAACGCCGAACAAGGCAAAAGATGCCCACCTGGAAGGGTCTTTAAATTTCTTCTTAGTATCCAGGATCGCTTTTCTGAGTGGCTCGGAAGGATAGAATTTCGTAGAGAACTGGAGATAGATCAGGAAGCGGCTCATGAGGTAGGCAGTTGCCTGGTCATCCACGTTCCAAAGGCTCATGACCACATGACCGGCGCCCGCGATCTGGAAAGCCCTTCCCAGTCCAATAATACCGGCATCCATGGACCGGCCAAGGCCGGTCTGGCAGGCGCTCAGGATCACCAGATTCATTTTCGTTTGACTGTCCCTGTAGGCCAGTATTTCGCGGTTGGTGAAAAAGGGATCCTCTTCTCCCGCAAAAACCAGGTAACAGCTGTCTAATGGGTTGGTGCTGCTTGAAATACCATGGGTGGCAAAATATAGCAGGTCGAACTCCGTAAATTTTTCCAGGATATTCTTCTTGGTTGCCGTCCGGCCTTTCAGATAGGTATAGTTGCCCTCGAAAAATTTCAGCGAATGCTGGATCTCTTCATCGGCTCCTGGCAGGTCGGGGAACAGGTAAGCGTTCTTTTTGGGATAGTCGGGATTAGAGACCAGCAAGGGATGACTGATCTCCATTTTGTTTTTTCTTCCCAGGGTTTTTGTATCCAGCCGATCCACATTCTTCCGGCAGCTGGCTTCCACTTCGATCAGGCTGGGCGCTATGCTGTAACTGAGTTTTTCCACAAGGTAGCTGCCCTGGGGGCGCAACATATAAAATGGGAAGGCGCCCAGGTTAAGGCAGGGAACGATCACCAGGTGCTGGTAACCAAGGATCAGTTCAGGTTTCGGCAATAGCAGTTCGGTGGCTGCCTTCACCAGGGAATCGTGGTTGAGCCTGCTTTCGTTCTTTGCCGGACTTCGCGAACTTCTCAGCACAGGGGACCTGTCCTCCATTTCGGAACCAATGTTCATACTGGCGATGAAATTGTCATTGAGCCGGCTGAGCTCACTGAAGGATATTTTTTGCGATCCGATCCGGGTGGTTTGCCTGGGATCGGCCAGGTAAATGATCAGGGAGCTGTCGTAATAAAAATAGATCAGCGCTGCAATGGATGAATCCTTCTCTCCGAAATACTTAGCCAGCACAGAGGTTATTTTGGAAGGATCGTTCTGTGCCAGGTAGGCCGACTGAAAATAGCTGTTGGTATCAATTCCCCTCGCGTCGATCAGCTTTTTATATTCCTTGTTGTATGCCTCGGTCAGAAATTTGAATTCATCAGGCGAAACCTGGGCATAAAGAGTTGATGAAAACAGGACTAACAGCAGCAGGATTGGTGATTTCATCTCTACAATGATAGTGAATAGTGAGTAGTGAGTGGTGAGTGACAAGCGAAAATTTCGGTAAGCTAGTCAACCCACTTAGCCGCAAGGGCGCCAAAACGGGCCACCGTCGCACCTTCATCGCGAGGCAAATTCTTCTTCCGAAGCGTCCGTCATTGCGAGGGAGCCGAAGGCAACCGAAGAAACATGACAAAATTTCACCTTTCTCCTGACGGCATAACTATTGATAACCAACAGTGAACCTAATAAATCATAATCATGGGAAAAATCATAGGGATCGACCTGGGAACCACCAACAGCTGTGTTGCTGTGATGGAAGGAAATGAGCCAGTGGTGATCGCGAACGACGAAGGAAGGCGTACCACGCCCTCCGTAGTGGCATTTTTGAAGAATGGAGAGCGGAAGGTGGGCGATCCTGCCAAGCGCCAGGCCATTACCAACCCGCAGAACACCATCACCAGTGTGAAGCGTTTCATGGGCCGCAGGCACGATGAAGTGACAGAAGAGATCAGTCACTGGAGCTATAAGGTGGTAAAAGGTGACAATAATACCGTTCGCATCGACATAGATGGCAGACATTATACGCCGCAGGAGATTTCTGCAATGGTGCTTCAGAAAATGAAGAAAACAGCGGAAGATTACCTGGGCCAGGAGGTCACCGACGCGGTGATCACCGTACCGGCCTACTTCAACGACGCACAGCGTCAGGCAACCAAGGAAGCCGGCGAGATCGCAGGATTGAACGTGCGCCGGATCGTGAACGAGCCTACAGCGGCAGCGCTGGCCTATGGCCTCGACAAAGGCGGCAAGGACCACCACGTGGCTGTATTTGACCTCGGTGGCGGTACTTTCGATATCTCCGTATTGGAGCTGGGTGATGGCGTTTTTGAAGTAAAATCCACCAATGGTGACACCCACCTCGGTGGTGATGACTTCGACAAGGTGATCATGGACTGGCTGGCAGAAGAGTTCAAAAAAGAGGAGAACGTAGACCTGCGCAAGGACCCTATGGCCCTCCAGCGCCTGAAAGAAGCTTCAGAGAAGGCCAAGATCGAATTGTCTTCTTCTTCGGAGACTGAGATCAACCTTCCATACGTCACCGCCATTGACGGTGTGCCCAAGCACCTGGTGAAAAAGCTCACCAGGGCCAAGTTTGAGCAGCTGGCAGACAAGCTCTTCGAGCGCTGTCTCCGTCCCTGCGAGCAGGCCCTGAAAGATGCGGGACTCAGCACTTCCCAGATCGATGAAGTGATCCTGGTGGGTGGCTCTACCCGTATCCCCAAGGTTCAGGAAATCGTAGAAAAATTCTTTGGCAGGAAGCCGAATAAAGGAGTGAACCCCGATGAGGTGGTGGCCATTGGCGCTGCTATCCAGGGTGCAGTTCTTACTGGCGAGGTGAAGGATGTACTGTTGCTCGACGTGACCCCGCTTTCCCTGGGTATCGAAACCATGGGCGGCGTGATGACCAGGCTGATCGATGCCAACACCACCATTCCAACCAAGAAATCAGAGACCTTCTCTACAGCTTCGGACAACCAGCCCGGCGTGCAGATCCATGTACTCCAGGGTGAGCGTCCCATGGCCAAGGACAACAAGAGTCTGGGTATGTTCAACCTCGACGGCATCCCGCCGGCACCAAGGGGCGTACCGCAGGTGGAAGTGACCTTCGACATCGACGCCAATGGTATCCTGCATGTAACGGCCAGGGACAAAGGCACCGGCAAGGAGCAAAAGATCAGGATCGAGGCCGGTAGCGGACTGACCAAGGACGAAATTGAAAAAATGAAGGCCGAGGCAGCTGCCAACGCGGATACCGACAGGCAGGAAAAAGAAAAGGTGGAGAAGATCAACCAGGCCGACAGCCTGATCTTCCAAACCGAAAAGCAGTTGAAGGAATATGGCGATAAGATCCCTGCCGATAAAAAAGGCAACATCGAAACCGCTTTAAATAAATTGCGTGAAGCGCATAAGACACAGGACCTTACGCAGATCGACGGCGCCATGACCGAGCTGAATGCAGCCTGGACGGCAGCCAGCGAGGACATGTACAAGGCCACGGAGAATGCAGGACCGCAGCAGGATGGTGGCAACGGCCAGCAGAATGCGGGTGGAACCGGCTCCGAGAACGTAACCGACGCGGAGTTTGAAGAAGTGAAATAATCCTTCGGCAGGCTCAGGATGACAAGAGCCTATAAAACAAGAAAGCCTCTGAGAAATCAGGGGCTTTTTTGTTAGTTGCCTCTTTTACGCGGACACTCTGAAGGTGGCAGAATTTAAACCACTAAGGCTCAAAGGCACTAAGAAACACAAAGAGATCTGCTTCGTGACCCTTGGTGCCTTGGTGTCTTCGTGGTTCAACGGCACCCTCGAAAATCAGGATAACCGCTAAGCATAAGAACCCTCACACTGAGGATAACTGGAAACCGGAAACCGGAAACTGGAAACTTAAATAATGTCCATTGCCAGTACGAAGAAGGTGCACACGAAAGGAATGATCAGCGTGAGCCAGGGCCAGTGCAGGAAAATCGCCGCTCCAAGCGCAACAGTAGAGATCAAAAACAAAATCCAGTACAGTCCTTTTGATTTACGCTTCACTTCCATTGAAGAAATTTTCGCAAAAATAGGGGAAAGATGGGTTCCCGTATTTTTTGACCCCGCTTATTTGAAATTTCCTGCATCGGGCTGCTTTTGTATTTTCGCCTGATTAATGTGTGTTTATTACACATTTCTGGCTGATTAATACAAATTGATGAAAATTGAGTTTTACGTAAGGTACGGGACAAGGTTTGGCGAGCAGATCTTTCTTTCCGGTAACAGCCACTTGCTGGGAGCTGGCGAAGACGAGACGGCACTAAAGATGGAATTCCTGAACCACGAGTTCTGGCATGCCAGTATAGAGGTCGACCCCAAACTCATCCCTGAGCTCAATTACCATTATATCCTGCTCACCGAACAAGGGGAAAGGATCCATGAAGGGGAGCGGGACAGGCAGATCCAGCTGGATACGGGCAAGGAGCTGCTGACCGTGATCGATACCTGGAACCACGCCGGCCAGTATGAGAACGCTTTCTATACCGCGCCTTTTAACGAGGTTTATTTCCGGCAAAAAAGGTCCAGGCCAAAAAAGCATAAGCACAGGACATATAGCTTCCGGGTAAAAGCACCCCTGCTCCAGGATGGAGAAGGACTCTGCATTTCCGGCAACACGCCCGGTCTCGGAAATTGGGAGAAGTCGGATGTGGTAACCATGGAGAGGCAGGGTGAATGGTGGGTGGTTTCGCTGGACCTTTCTGAAGCCACTTTTCCTGTCGCTTACAAGTATGCGGTCACCGACCAGAAAACCAATACCATCCTTCGTTTCGAGGAAGGCGACAACCGTCTCATTGAATTTGGAAGCCATGACAACAGTGCCACCATCCTACATGACGGCTTTGTACGCCTGCCCAACAACACCTGGAAGGCAGCGGGCGTGGCCATTCCTGTATTCAGCCTGCGCACCGACGACGGTTTCGGCGTGGGAGAATTCTCCGATATAGAAGCGCTGGCCGACTGGGCCGCAGGAACTGGCATCCGTCTCATCCAACTATTACCTGTAAACGATACTTCCGCACGGCTCACCTGGGAAGATTCTTATCCCTATGCCGCCATCTCTGCATTTGCCCTCCATCCCATCTATATCAATCTTGACAAAGTAGCGGGAAAGAAATACCACCACCTGGTGAAGGCCCTCAATAAAAAGAAAAAGCAGCTGAATGCCTTGCCGGAGCTGGACTACGAAAAAGTGATGCAGTTCAAGATGCAGATGCTGCGGGAGATCTATGCCGAAGTGCAGGGCGAGTTCATGAAGGAAGATGAATTCAATTCTTTTTTCAAAGAAAACGCACACTGGCTCACACCTTACGCCGTATTCAGCTACCAGCGCGACAAAAACGGCACGGCTGAATTTGGCAAATGGAAAAGCATGCAGGTCTATGATGCGGTGGAAGCTGAGCGAATGGCTTCCGGCAAGACCAAGACCGGCGCCGAGATCCGATTTTATTATTTCGTTCAATACCATCTGCACCTGCAGCTCAAAGGAGCCGTTGAATACGCGCACAAAAAAGGCATTGCGCTCAAGGGCGATCTTCCTATTGGCATCTATCGCCATAGCGTGGACGCCTGGACGGAACCTGAACTCTACCACATGGACTGGCAGGCGGGTGCACCGCCGGATGATTTTGCAGTGAAGGGTCAGAACTGGGGCTTCCCCACCTATAACTGGGAGAAGATGCAGGAAGACCATTTTGAATGGTGGAAACGCAGGTTCAGGCAGATGAGCAGCTATTTCGACGCATTCCGCATTGATCATATACTTGGCTTCTTCCGCATCTGGAGCATTCCGCTGGACGCGGTGGAAGGCATACTCGGACGATTTGTTCCAGCGATCCCGGTGAATGTTAGTGAGCTGGGGGAGCGGGGCATCTGGTTTGAGCACGACAGGTTCTGCAAGCCCTTTATCACCGATGCCATCATCACAGAGCGCTTTGGCGAGCATGCCGGTTTTGTACGCACCAATTTCCTGGAAGCGAACCGCGAAGGCCGCTACGACCTGAAGGAAGCATTCAACACACAGCAAAAGATCAGCGAGGCTTTCGAGCACCACCCCGAAGGCAGTGCTATCCGCGATGGCTTATTCGACCTGGTGTCGAATGTGATCTTTCTTCCTGTTCCCGGTAATGCGGAAGCACTTCATTTCCGCATCTCCATGGAGCATACCAGCAGCTTCCAGCATTTCGACGAAGCAACCCAACAAAAGCTGAAAGAACTCTACATAGATTATTTCTATCACAGGCAGGACGAATTCTGGAAGGAAGAAGCCCTGAAGAAACTGCCATCTCTGAAGCGCGCGACCAGGATGCTCATTTGTGGTGAGGACCTGGGCATGGTACCGCACTGCGTGCCTGAAGTGATGCAGAACCTGGGCATCCTGAGCCTGGAGATCCAGCGCATGCCGAAAAATCCAAAGACCGAATTCTTTCTGCCTGCGACTGCACCCTATCTCTCAGTGATCACGCCCTCCACGCACGACATGAGCACCATCAGGGGCTGGTGGGAAGAGAGCCGTGAGCGTACGCAGCGATTTTACAACCAGGTACTGGAAACTTCCGGTACGGCGCCTTATTTCTGCGAGTCATGGATCAACCGGGCCATCATCCTCCAGCATCTTTATTCCCCTGCCATGTGGAGCATCTTCCAGCTGCAGGACCTGCTGGGCATGAACGACGAGCTGCGCAGAGAAGATCCAAGAGAAGAGAGGATCAACCAGCCGGCTGATCCCAAACATTACTGGCGCTATCGCATGCATATCTCACTTGAACAATTACAGAAGGAAAAAGCATTCAACAACGAACTGAAAGAATATATCACCCACAGCGGCAGATAAGCTTTGAAATTAACTTACTACCTATACGAATTGAAATTCCGCTACCCCTTCGGAATTTCCCGCGGCACCAAGACCCACCAGCCTACATTGATTGTAGCGCTGGAACATTTGGGACATATCGGTTACGGTGAAGCACCGGCGATCAGCTATTACAACATCACGGTAGACCAAATGGTGAGGGACCTCGAACGCAAGAAGATGTTCGTGGAGAAATTCGCCTTTACCGAACCAGACCGCTACTGGCATTACCTGCATCATTTATATCCAGCCAATCCCTTTCTCGTTTGTGCGCTCGACATGGCGGGCTGGGACCTCTATGGCAAGCTGCGGAACAAACCGCTCAAAGACCTATGGGAACCGGAAGAGCCGCTGCATCCCATCACTGACTATACCATCGGTATCGATACCATAGAAAAAATGGTAGAGAAATTAGAGGCCAATCCCTGGCCGGTGTACAAGGTGAAGCTGGGGACCGACAACGACCTGGGCATCATCAAGGCATTGCGCCAGCATACAAAGGCAACGATCCGTGTAGACGCCAATGCTGCCTGGACAGCCGAAGAGGCTATTGAAAAGATCAATCAGCTGCGCTGCCTGGACATTGAATTTGTTGAACAGCCGCTGGCTAAAGATGATTGGGAAGGCATGAAAAAATTATATGAGCTTTCACCTTTGCCACTCATCGCCGATGAAAGCTGCGTAGGCGAAGGTGACGTGGATAAATGCGTGGATCATTTTCATGGCATCAATATCAAGCTCACCAAATGCAGCGGCATCACGCCAGCCCTGCGCATGATCCGCAACGCCCGCGAAAAAGGACTCAAGGTCATGATCGGCAGCATGAATGAATCCACGATCGGTTCTGCAGCGATTGCTCATTTGATGCCACTGGTAGATTTTGCAGACCTGGATGGTCCCCTGCTGCTGGAGGAAGATGTGGCCACTGGCCTGAAATATAACCTCAACGGTACCGTAGAAACCAGTCCCGGCGCAGGACTTGGCATAGAATTCACTACACTGTATAAAAAATAATTGCGAAATTGCAATTGGAACCAGGAACCGTCTACCCGCCATTGGCGGGGTTAAAATCTTATTTACATGAGAACCACCCTCACCCTCCTCACCTTAGTGTTATGCCATGTAGTGAACGCGCAGTCGTTTCACGTGGGCGTCTTTACCGGGATCAGCAACTACCAGGGCGACCTGACCAATAAGGTCTATGGCTCCACCATGATGAAGCCAGCCGCAGGCCTTGGACTGGAATATGAATTCTCCGACAGGTTTTCCCTGCGCAGTGGACTTACTTATGGTAAGCTGGCGGGAGACGATAAAAAGAATAATGTCGACCTGAGACCAAGGAACCTGAATTTTACAACGAATCTTTATGAGTTTTCGCTCCTGGGTGAATACCGCGTGCTCAACATCAGCGACATTGGATGGACACCTTATTTCTTCACCGGGATGGCTTTCTACAACTTCGACCCCTATACAAAGGATGCAGCAGGCAACAAGGTATTCTTGCAGCCGCTGAGCACAGAAGGGCAGGGGCTACCGCAATACCCCGAAAGAAAGCCTTACGCTACTACGCAATTTGCCATTCCCTTGGGTGCAGGATTTAAATACGCCATCAACGATGATGTCCGCGTGGCCTTTGAAATGGGACTCCGCAAGCTTTTCACGGATTACATCGATGATGTGAGCTCTTTCTATGCCGACGAGGCCGACCTCCTGGCAGCCCGCGGACCCAAGGCCGTGGAAATGGCCTACCGGGGAGATGAGTTACCCGGTGGAAACCCAGCTTACCCGCAGAAAGGCGACATCCGCGGCGGTGCCAAGCAAAACGACTGGTACTACTTCACCGGCGTCCGTGTCACCTTCCGCCTGGGTGGAGGCTATTCCGCATCTACTGGCAACAGCAAGCGTAACGTCGGTTGCCCGGTTATAAAGGAGTAGTCAACCCATTCCCTCCCTACCTTTGCCAAATGGCATTTAGAAATCAACAACAATTCATCGACCTGCTGGAAAAAGAGGGCGAGCTTGTTCGCATAAAGACCTATGTAGATCCCCACCTCGAGATCGCCGAGATCACCGACCGCGTGAGCAAGATGCCCGGAGGCGGCAAAGCCCTTTTGTTCGAAAACACCGGTTATGATTTCCCGGTTTTGATGAATGCCTATGGCAGTGAGAAAAGGATGTGCCTGGCATTGGGAGTGAGCAAATTGGATGATGTAGCGCATGAGATCGAGGGACTGTTCAAGATGCTCGCTTCTCCCAAGGAAAATATCATCGACAAACTCAAAATGCTTCCCCGCCTCAACCAGTTCGCCGGCTGGATGCCTAAGGTAAGAAGCGGGAGAGGAGAATGCCAGGAAGTGATCTACCGCGGTGAGGCTGCCGACATCACCAAACTGCCGGTCATCACCTGCTGGCCTAAGGACGGCGGACCTTTCGTAACGCTGCCCATCATTCATACCAAGGATCCTAATACAGGCGCAAGAAATGTGGGCATGTACCGCATGCAGGTGTTCGGACCGCAGCTCACGGGCATGCACTGGCACAAGCATAAGGTTTCAGCCAAGCATTTCAACGAATACAAGAAATCGGGAAAGAAAATGCCGGTGGCTGTTGCCCTCGGTGGTGATCCTGTCTATGCTTATTCTGCGACGGCACCGCTGCCCGAGAACGTAGACGAATACATGCTCGCCGGATTCCTGCGCAAAAGAAAAGTGGAGCTGGTGCGCTGCATCACCCAGCCCGATGTGGAAGTGCCGGCCGATGCCGACTTTGTGATCGAAGGTTTTGTAGATCCCAACGACGACCTGATCTGGGAAGGTCCTTTCGGTGATCATACGGGTTATTATTCTTTGCCCGACTGGTATCCGCGTTTTCACATCACCTGCATCACGCATAAAAAAGATGCTGTCTATCCTGCCACCATCGTGGGCATTCCCCCGCAGGAAGACGCCTGGCTGGGCAAGGCCACGGAAAGGATCTTCCTGGCACCGATGAAGATGACACTTGTACCGGAGATCATGGACATGGACATGCCTGTGGAAGGTGTGTTTCATAACCTGGTGATCGCGCAGATCAACAAGGAATATGCAGGGCAGGGACAAAAAGTAATGAATGCCATGTGGGGTGCAGGACAAATGATGTTCAATAAAATACTGGTGATAGCCGACCAGGGCGTGCGCATACAGGACTACCGCGCACTTGCGAAATATGTATTCAACAATTTAGATCCCGCTACTGATATTTATTTCACGCAAGGGCCAATGGACGTGCTCGATCACAGCTGCAGTAAGATGGGTTTCGGCGGTAAAATGTGTATCGACGGAACGAATAAGTTCGATGAAGAAAAGAACGACCAGTACCAGATCGTGGCCAACCATATCCAGGTACCTGACCTGGGATCCATGTACCCCGACATTAAGCATGTGAACACGAGCCTCATTGAAGACGGCATCCCTGTGATGCTGGTGTCTGTAGAGAAAACAAAAAAAGACCACGTAAGGCAGCTGCACCAGGAGCTTTGCGCGCTGAAAGAAATAGAAGGAGTGAAGCTGATCCTTTACGTGGAGCACAACGTGGATGCCAACGACCTGGGCGTGGCGCTCTGGAGGTTTTGCAACAACCTCGATCCCAAAAGAGATTACTCACTGGTGCAGAGGCCTTCGCTGAAGCAGGAGGATAAAATGTTTGCCTGTATGGGCCTGGATGGTACAAGAAAGACCAGGGAACATGATGATTTCAAGCGCGACTGGCCGAACATCATTGTAGCCGATGAAGAGACCATCAGGAGCGTAGATGAAAAATGGACCAGCCTGGGACTGGGACCATTTGTTGCATCACCTTCCCTGAAGTTCAAGGGGCAGATGTATGGAGAAGGAGCGGTGGTGGAATAGTGAGTAGTGAGTAGTGAGTAGTGACCTGCGGTTCAGGTGGATGACTGCATTAGGCAATGCTTGCTACAGATCAGACCTTAGCCGCAAAAGCCCTACTGTCATGTACTTTGTACACAATAAATATTAACACCCCCGAAACCCGCTTCCAGTGCGGGAAATCGTAATTTGCTGAAAACTAAAAAATGAAAGGAGCCTTCCTCTTGTCGCTGCTTGGATTGCTGACGCTCACGGGCTCTGCGCAGGGCAGGAACGAGAACACCCTTCTCTGGAGGATCACCGGCAACCAGCTGGCAGCGCCCTCTTATCTTTTCGGCACCATCCACATTATTTGCGGTGATGACATCAAGGTGAGCGACAGCCTCCGCAAGGCCATCAGCAAGGCCGACCACGTGTACCTGGAACTGGACATGGACAACATGCTCGAGATGATGAGCGTGATGAACAAGATGAAGATGCGGGACGACACCACCCTTTCACAACTCTTATCGGAAGCCGACTATCAAAAAGTAAAGACCTTCTTTGAAACCCAGGGCAGCATGCTGCCGTTTTCAATGATGGAAAAATACAAGCCTTTACTCACTGCCTCTACGCTCATGCAATCGGCGCTGAACTGCGAGAACGCCGTAGCCATGGAGCAGCTGATCATGCAGGAGGCCAAGCTTAACGACATTTCCATCATGGGACTGGAGACCATGGCCTACCAGATGAGCATCTTCGACAGCATACCCTATGGCGTGCAGGCCAGGCAACTGGTGCAATACATTGAAAGCTTCAATGACAAGGAAAAAGCACAGGAATTTGAACAGCTTTCCAAAGCATACAGAGCACAGGAGCTGGAAAAACTGGAAACCCTCATCAGCAAAGACAGCAGCGGCATGGAACAATATGCCGATGTGCTCCTATACAACCGCAACCGCAACTGGGTAGAAAAATTAAAGGGACTGCTCTCCAACCAACGCCTGGTGATAGCGGTGGGAGCAGGACATTTACCCGGGGAGCGTGGATTGATCAATCTCCTCCGCAAGGCAGGCTACAAAGTAGAGCCGGTACAGAATAATATGATCAAGACCAAAACAAAAGAGATATAACAGTTTCCTGTTTACAGTTTCCGGTTTCCGGTTTCCCGAATTTCTTGCCTTCCTTTTAGCACTGCCAACTATCACGATTTTCGACGAACGACTGAAACGCAGTGAGCGCAGAGAACGCAAAGAAAAACGCAGAGAAGTTATATCCCCTCTGCGTACTCCGCGGTCTTTGTGGTTCATGAGTCGTGCGCCATGAAGTAGCTTGCAAAAAGAAACAGAAACTCACTACTCACTACTCACTAAAACTGCTCCAGGCCCGAGAAGAAGAAGTCGCCTTCGATCTTCGCGTTCTCGTCGCTGTCGCTGCCGTGTACGGCATTTTCGCCCACTGAAGTAGCAAATAATTTACGGATCGTGCCTTCGTCGGCCTTGGAAGGATCTGTAGCGCCGATCAGCTTTCTGAAATCAGCCACTGCATTCTCTTTCTCCAAAATAGCCGCGATGATCACGCCACTGCTCATGAATTCCACCAGCTCGCCGTAGAAAGGCCTTTCCTTGTGCACAGCATAGAACTCACCCGCCTTGGCATTGGAAAGAAGCGTTTGCTTCAGCGCCACCACACGGAATCCCGCTTTGATTATCTTGTCGAGTATAGCCCCTGCATGACCATTCTTCATGGCATCGGGCTTGATCATGGTAAATGTCCTGTTCGTCGCCATAGTTTGTTTTTTCGGTCGCAAAGATAGGCGTTATCCACGGTTCAGTAAACCGCGATCTCGTTGTAGAGCGTATCCCGCTCCACAGGCTGCCTTTTCACCTGGCGGATGAGGGTTACGATCTCTTCGGTGGTCATGGCCGGTGATTGCTCCTCTGAGCCCGCCATGGAGTAGATCTTCGTGGTATCGTCGATGGTGCCATCAATGTCATCCACGCCAAAGGCCGTGGAAAGCTGTGCGTTCTTGCGGCCCAGCATAGGCCAGTAGGCCTTGATATGCGGGAAATTATCGAGGTAGAGGCGGGCGATGGCATAGACCTTCAGGTCTTCCACCACGCTCACTTCCGGGATGTGGCTCATGTCGTTGTCCTGGTTGCGGAACTTCAGGGGAATGAAAGTATTGAAGCCGCCTGTTCTGTCCTGCAGCTGACGCAACTGCTCCATGTGATCGATGCGGTGGCTGTAGTTTTCAATATGTCCATAGAGCATGGTAGCATTGCTGTGCATGCCCAGCTGGTGCGCTGTTTCATGGATGGACAGCCATCCCTTTGCATCCACCTTGTCTGCACAGATCTTTTCCCTGATCTCCTCGTCGAAGATCTCGGCGCCCCCGCCAGGGATGGAATCCAGGCCAGCTTCCTGCAACAATTTCAATCCTTCTTCGGTGCTCAGCTTAGCCTTGCGGAACATATAATCCAGTTCTACTGCCGTAAACCCTTTGATGTGCAAGTCGGGACGGTGCGCCTTGATCTGCCTGAGCAGGTCGGCAAAAAAATGCAGATTCATTTTTGGATGCACGCCACCGACTATATGCACTTCCGTCTCTGGCTTGCCGTCGTATTTCTTTACGATGTTGAGCATGTCGTCCATGCTGAGTTCCCAGCCTTCTTCCTTGTGTGCATATAAACGTGAGTAAGAACAGAAATGGCAGGAGAACACGCAAACATTGGTGGGTTCGATATGGAAGTTGCGGTTGAAATAAACCTTGTCGCCGTGCAGGGATTCGCGCACGTAGTTGGCGAGTGCGCCTAAAAAAGAAAGACTGCCCCTTTCAAACAGGAGCAGTCCTTCTTCTGGCGTGAGTCTTTTTTTGCCGATCACTTTTTCACCGATACTTCTTATGTCTTCTTCCTGTTCACTGACCAGCCTGGTGATCGACTCTGTATTCATTATTGTTTGATGATTCGTTCGGTAATGTTGCGGGATGCATCTTCATAGCCGATGTGGACCATGTAGATACCCGCCGGTTTACCCAGCAAATCTACTGTAATTAACTTTTCCGCGTTGCCGTTGAACGACCGGGTGAAGAGCAACTGGCCGGCCGAATTAAAGACATTTACATATTTTAATGTGGTTGGCGTCTGGTGGTGCCAGATGCCAAACTGTCCGCGGGTGACCGTAGGCAGCAGCATGTAGCCGTCAGCTTTCAATTGGTCAGGCAGGATCCTGGTGTTGAATCGCACATTATCAATGAAGATGTTGTTGCCAAAATTGGTGGTATTGCGAAACACGATCATGTAGGCCGGGTCGTTGGCGAAGGCGCTCAGGTCTACCGAATCCGTTCTCCACTGCTTGTCTGTAGTGGGGAAGAACTCGCCTGTCTGCGGGTTGTTCACGTTGCCCAGGGTTTGCAGTTCGGCACCCCATTTCTTATACACTGAGGTAAAGGTGGCGCCGCAGTCGCGTGTCAGCAGGATCTCCAGTGTATCCTGGGGAGCGCCCGCAGAACCCGGGTAATGGAAGGAGGCGGCTGCAATATCAAATTTGACCTCGGCGGAGTCCACCGTGCCGTAATTGATCAATGGCGTGTAAAGTTCATCCACCTGCTTCAGGGAAGTATAATTGTAATTGTTCACCGTAGCGGATCCCGTGCTCAGGCGGCCTATGCTGGCCCTGGTCCAGGTGATACCGGCATCGTAGTTGGCCACCGCCCAGTTGGCGGGAGGGAAGGCGAGGCTTTCAAATCCTTCGGTGAGGGTGCCCTGCACGCTGCCGGTCAGTGAAAATACTTTCCTGAGCGTATCATTCAATGTATACAGGTCGCCCGTTCCGCTGGCGCTGACGGGTTGTACCGAATATACCGTAATGCTGGAAGCGCCGAGCGCTACCGTGGAAACGGGTAGGGTCACCGTGGTTTCCGCATCCCTGGGAAGGGCTGTATTGACAGCAGTGGATTGCACAGGACCATTATTGATAGAATAGGAAACCGTGAAGCTGTTGATCGTCTCCGCACCCACATTCTTCACGCGCACGGAAGGCTGCACAGAAGCATTACAGATCACGGAAGAAGGCTGCAGTACAGCAGTGAGCCTCAGGTTGCGCTTGTACAGCGGATCATAGTTCACATTATCTACAAAAATGTTGTTGCCATATCGGTTGGTGTTTCGGATGGCAATGATCACGCTGCCTGGCGCCAGTGTGGCTCCGCCTACAGCGATCCTTTCTGTTCTCCAGTCGCCGGCGGCGGGCTGCTCATATCCGTTGGCTGAAGCGCCTGCAGTAGCAAGAAGGGCTCCCCATTTTTTATACACCGAAGTGAAGGTGGCGCCGCAATCAGTGGATACCAGCACACTGAGGGTATCGCTGTTCGCCGGGTCAGTATAATTCTTGTGGGCCAGGTCGAAAGTGAGAATAAAGGAATCCAGTCCTGCTACATTCATAGCCGGCATTCTCAGTTCGTCGATCTGGTTTACCAGGTTCTGGTTGTCGTAGTTGTTGATGAAGGCCGATGTGTTGCTGTTCCTGCCAGGGCTCTTCGCCTGCCAGGAAGCGTTCGCATTCGGGTTGATGATGCTCCATCCGGAAGGAGGGAAGCCCGATTCGAATCCTTCAAACAAGGGCTGGTGCACGAGATTCAGCACAGTGAAATTCGTTCTCAGCGTGTCGTTCGTGGCCAGTACATCACCGGTGCCCGAAGCAGTGGTGGGATCCGAAACAAAAGCTGTAAAGCTATGAGCGCCGGATAATGTGGTCAGGGCCGGCAGCGTTACCACAACGGAACCGCCCGGTGCGATCGACTGTGTAAACACGGTTGGTCCTGATACAGCACCATTATCGAGACGATAACCCACCTTGAACTGCGTGACGGTTTCATTGCCATCATTAAAGACAGTTACCCTGGGTGTTACTACGCCGGAGCACTCAGTGGCAGAAGGACGGGAGATGGAACCGAGGCGAATGTCACGGTCAGCTCTTTTCTGTATAGCGATATTGTCTACATACGTATTATTTCCCCAGCGGGTGGTATTGCGGAAGATCACCATGAATTGCCCGCCGGTAGTCAGTGCGGAAGGAAGCGTGATGGTCTCCGTTCTCCACTCGGAAGAAGTGGGGACGAAATTTACATCGCCTGACGGAGCTGCACCTGCGGTTGAATTCAGCTGGGCTCCCCATTTTTTGTAAACCGAAGTGAAACTGGCGCCGCAATCGGCAGAAACCAGCACGGTAAGCGTATCCATAAATGTGGCACTGCTGCTATAATGCTTGTGTGCTACATCGAAGCTGATGTTGATGACATCGGAAGCGCCGGAAGAAAGCACAGGACTGCGGAAATCGTCGATCTGGCCAGGCGCCTGGTAATTGTAATTGTCAATGAACATGGAAAAGCTGCTGCTCTTTCCGGGGCTCATTCTCACCCAGGTGCGCGCACCATCCGCGTTCACCACTGTCCAGGGTACCGGCGGGAAGCTGCCTTCAAAATTCTGTGTCAGCGGAAGTGCCATGGGCGTGGTCAAATTGAAGCTCACCGATTTGGCATCATTGGCCACATTGTCGTCGGCAACACCGCTCGGCTGGGAAGTCGATATCAGCAAAGTATTGGATCCCGCAGCAGCAGTGATGTTATTCAGTGTCAGTGTTGTTTGGGCGCCCGAAGCCAGGTTCACCGTAAATGTCTGCGGCGCCTGCGCTGTGCCGTTCAGGGTCATGGTCACTGTAACGGTAGAAAGCGTGTTGGTTCCCCTGTTCTGTACAACTATTTTGGGTGCCACTGTAGCGCCGCAAACCAGCCCACCGTTCAGTGGATTGGTGATGCTGTTCAGGGAGGCGTCGTTGGGATAAGCCACGGGTGGCTTGTAAGTATTGGAATTCAACACAGGCGAACGGTCCGAAGAGAGTGTGATCGCGCCTTCCATTCTTGAACCCTGGCCTTTGGTGAACATCACCATAGCAATGTCATCGGTATAATCCATGTAATTCTGGTACATCACCCCGGGAGCTGAAATGGAGCAATTATCAGTGACCACCGTACCGGTGCCGGGTCCGTCCGGATTACCAAAATTCATATCGCCCTGGTTGGGGGTGTCGTCAGTAGCAGAACCCCATGGAGTGGAAGGGAAGTCGGAGCCTGCGCAGGAGCCACCGTCATCGGCCCAGATATGCCTCAGGTTCCAGAAGTGTCCCAGTTCATGGGTGGTGGTCCTTCCCTTATTGAACTCGGGATACATATAGGAGCCGCCGCGGCCAAAAGCACGGTAATCGCAAACAAAGCCATGCAGGTTGAGGGGACGGGGATCGCCGGGAAATACGGAAATGCCTAACAGTCCCGTAGAACCGAAACTCACAACCCAGAGATTCATATACTGCTGCGGATCCCAGGCATCGAGTCCGCCCATAGAGGTCTTCTTGGCATTATCGGCTGTACCGCTGCTGAAAGTGATGGAATTGGTTCTCCTGTCTATACCATTGGTAGGCTGGCCGTTGGGATCGGTTTGTGCGAGAATGAAGGTGAGCCCCATCTTGCCATATAAAGACTTGAAAGCGGCAGGAATGCGGGTACTGTCCGCGTTCTTACCCTGGAAATCTTCGTTCAGCACGTCTATCTGGGATTGAAGGAGAGCATCCGTTACCATGGACTGGATGCTGGCGTCCCCGATCAGGTGGATCACCACGGGAACCGTATCGTTGAGCGCCGTTGTCCTCTGGGCGCCCTGGGCACTCATTTTTTCGTTCAAACGGCTCTGATTGGCTTCGAACTGGGCTTTGAAACCAGGGTTGGAACGGAACAACTCCTCATAAGCTTCCATGGTATTGCATCGCAAACGATGGTTCTGGTGTTTGGCAGGGAGCTGCTCCAGGGGTGCGGATTTTTGCGCAATCACGCCCTGGAAGGCAAATAACAAGGCGGCAATTGCCAGGAAAGTAGATTTTTTCAAAGCAGCTGAGTTTAGTTTTTTGGTAATGTGGGGCCCGGTAATTTATGGGCTTACAATATTAAGATAAGTGGGGCTTGGAATAAAATAAATTAGCCGTACAAAGCGCCCGCAATGCAGCCACACATCAGGCATGCAATGGTTCCGCCGATCAGCGCTTTTACCCCCAGTTCGGTAAGATTTCGCCTTTGACCCGGGGCTAGCTGGCTGATCCCCCCGATCTGGATGCCGATGGAGGCAAAATTGGCAAATCCGCATAAGGCATAGGTGGCTATGAGCAGGGATTTGGGCTCCCGGATCAGGTTTTCCGCCTTCATTTCTCCCATGACGATATAGGCCTGGAATTCATTGATGATGGTCTTGACGCCCAGTAACTGTCCTATACTGAGCATGTCCTTGTTGTCTACCCCTATCAGCCAGGCCACGGGGGCAAATACATAGCCCAGTATGAGGTCGAGAGAAAGGGTTTGGTAGCGGCCATTGGTGGCGGCTGCAATGTCGTCGTTGATGTTTGTGATGCCGCCCACCCAGCCCATGAGGCCATTGGCCACCCACATCATGGCTGTGAACACTATGAGCATGGCGCCCACGTTGGCCGCCAGCTTCAATCCGTCTGTGGTTCCCATAGAAAGGGCATCCAGGAAATTATCGCCCAGCTTCTCCCTGGGCACATGGAGGTCTTTAGAAATGAGCTCACCCTGGGTTTGGGGGAAAAGCATTTTCGCGCAAACAATAGCTGCCGGCGCACTCATTATGGATTGGCTCAGCATGTGCAGGGCAAAGTACTGCTTGGCCACTTCGTCGGTCCCGCCCAGCATGCCCACATAGGCTGCCAGCACGCTGCCGGCCGTATTGGCCATGCCGCCCACCATGATACATAAGATCTCGGAGCGGGTCATTTTTTCCAGGTAGGGGCGGATCATCAAAGGCGCTTCGGTCTGTCCCAGGAACATATTGGCCGCGGTAGACATGCTTTCCGCACCGGAGATAAAGAGTTTATTCAGCAGGTAGGCAAATACGTAAACGATCTTCTGCAGGATGCCCAGGTAAAACAGGATAGCGGAGAGGGCCGCAAAAAAGATGATATTGGGCAGCACCTGGATGGCAAACACGTAGGCCCAGCTCTGGGAGGCATCGGCCAGGTTGCCGAAGAGAAAGCGGGTACCGGCATGACTCAGGTTGATCAGGCTTACGAACACGCTGGAAACCGACTGCATGATCACACGGAAAATATCGGGCGGACAAATTTTAGTATAGACGCAAACGGTGAGGATGAGGGAGGAGAGCAGGATGTTCCATTTCATCAGCTCGGGATGGCGGGCTCCCATCTTGAAAGCAACGACCAGGATGGCAATGATGCTGATGACCATGGCCAGGGCTGACCATTCGCCAAAAAACCGGCCTCCGAGGATCACGGCGCCCAGCAGCAATCCCTGCCAGAGAATGGAAAGGGCGATGTGTAGCCCGTCGGAAGTGATCCTGGGGTCCTGCACCGTGGGTCCGGGCAGGGGCACATCGGTGGTTACCGGCTGTGAAAAAGATGGCTCATAGTTGCGGATCCGCATGAATTTGCGCACCATGGTATAGACCAGCACCAGGCCAAAAAGCACCCAGAAAACCGGCTGTCCGAAGGCGGTAGTGTGCAGCACGCCCATGGCGAACATGATCTGGGCCATGATGCCGAGGATCACCAGTTTCCAGTTGATCGCCCGCCTGTTGGTACTCAATAAATAGCAAACGAGAAGGAGGAAGACCATCCCAATGGCCCCACGCCCAAGGTTCATGGCGATCGCAGAATTCATGAAGCAGTTTTAATTGGCTGCCAAGTTAGGCGATTGTCGTGAATCGTGAATCGTGAAAGGTGAGTTAGATTTATTGTGTACCCGATACACATTAAGGAGATCAGAACTGAAGCCTTGAGCAGTGCTTGTTATAAGTAACTGGAGCTTGTAGGTTTTAGTGAGTACCTTTGGGGAACTCCACCACCGAATCATTTTGGATTTGACTACGATGCCCGAAATATTTCTATTGCATGAGTCAGGTTCATCTATATCTCGTTTAAAAAGAAATCATGAAAAAGATTACCATCCTGTTGCTCTTCCTTGCTGCGGGAACTTACGCCGGCGCACAAACAATGGACACCGTGGTCCTGGTCAGTAAGGCTAAAAAGTTTACTCCGAGAAACCACATCTTCTTAATGTTTGAGCTGGTAGACACCGTGGATGTCCCTGGCAACAAGGTCACTCTCAGCCGCTCCTATTATTTTGATGAGCGGAGCAGAAAGATCAGTTCGGTCCGGGAATACTTCAATCCTAAAAAGCCGGAAAAAGGAACGCAGGTGATCTATTCTTTCGGTGCCAATAAATTGTCAGCGGTCACGGTTATTCCCCCCAGATCCGAATGCAGGAACTGCGAAACACGATACTATTTCGCCAATGATACACTTTTATCAAAACAGGGAAATGACCAGGCGATCGTCAATCCAGCACTCTTTGTCAATCAGGCGCATATCTACCAGTCCAAACTACCTCAGGAGTTACCCTGGGGCTTTTTTAATGACGAGATCATTGTCAATGGCGAAAAGAAGAAGATCAGGAGAAGGGACAGGTACTAAAAAGTAAGATCTATCCATCTGTCGATCTATCCATCTGTCGATCTGTCCATCTATCGGTGTGGCTGTCTGAAGCTTCGAAATTCTGGAATAGTTATAGAGTTGTCATAGTGAGCCTGTCGAACTATGCGGAAATCAAAGAACATAGATCGACAGATCGGCAGATCGACAGATACCCAAATGTTACGAAGAATGATCATGCAGCATCTTCCATCCATCTGCTCTTTTCACGAAGATCAAAGTATACCTGCCAGACCTATCCGCCATGCCATTCCCATATAAAACAAACTTACCCGTGACCAGTGCGTGCTCATTTCCCAGGGGCCGCACGACCAATTCTTCAAAACGCAGCTGCTGCACCACCTTACCATCCTTGAAAAAAGCTTTCTCGTAATTCTCCCTGGTGGCTGTAATGCCAACCGGCCCCTTGCCTGTCATGAATGTGGCGGCAGTATCATAGATCGACATGAACCTGTCCAGGTCGGACCGGTTCCAGTCTTCGGCTGATACATTCATCAATCTGACGATCTCAGGTGTAGGATCGGACTGCATTTGCTTTGATGCCTGGCAACCGAATAAAAATAGAGAGAGTAGGAAGAGAAATGTTTTCATGTCTGCTTTTTGGTAAATATAATTGACATCCGAAATGGATAGCTACCCCTTATCACATTCTCAATCTTTCTTCCCAAAGACTTAGACCCACATCCGAACATTCGGAAAGCACGAAAATCCATAGCGATAAAAAATACCTCCCTTTAGGGAGGTAGGAGGGTAAAACTGCCCCGAAGGGCAGTCTTAATTTTTGAACATCCGACGTATAGCATACCTCCCTTTAGGGAGGCAGGAGGGCCTAACGTGACATTATATGTGACTCTCGATCTTCTTTACGAAGTTGCCTTTTGGCTGTGCGCCTACGAGTTTGTCAACCACCTGGCCGTTCTTAATGAAGAGAATGGCGGGAATGGAAGTGATGCCGTAGTTCATGCTCACCTGTGGGTTCTCGTCCACGTTGAGCTTGCCAATATTCACCTTACCATTGTATTCCTTCGCGAGTTCCTCGATCACCGGGCCGATAGCGCGGCAAGGACCACACCACTCCGCCCAAAAGTCTACGACCGTTAATTTATCTGAACTCAATACTTCTGTCTGAAAATTCGAATCTGTGAATGCCTGTGCCATGTTGTATGTTTTATTTATTCTTTTACTACTTTTTCCCGCAGTTGATAGAGAAAACTCCGGCTGTTCCCTAGTCAACTTGTTAACTAGTCAACTTATCAACCATTACGCAAAAATACCTCCATTTCTCCTTTCATGTCGTCCTGTCAGTTAAGGAACCGTCGTCACCTGCACATCGATCTCCGGCCTTTCGTCCAGGAAACCGATGAGGTCGTTGTTCATCTCCACGCCAGCCTCCATGGTCACCAGGTTGGCGACCAGGTGGTTCTTGGGCTCCGAAACAATGATCCTCACGGCCGACTTGCCGGGAAACCTCTTCAGGTTGTCCGATAGGAAGTCAATGGTGTCCTTTTGCAGGTTGCGTACGTCCACTTCCAGCTGCAGCTGCTTTGTCAGTTGCCGCTTCACGTTCTCAGCCAGCGCCACGGTCTGTACCTTGAACTCGTACTCCGATTTATTGAATCTCTGCTTGAAAGAACCGACGATCATCACAGCCTGTCCCTGCTGCAGGTAGGCATTGAAGCGCACATAGTCATCCCCAAAAAGCACGATCTCGGTCTTGCCTGTATAGTCTTCCAGCACAAAGGAGCCAAACTTGTTGCCCTGCCTCGAGATGCGATGGTTAGCCGCCGTCACAAGGGAGATCAGCTTATAGGTCTTGCCCGAGCTGGCCAGGATCTGCGAATCCTTCACTTCGTTGAAGTCCACGACAGAAGTGATACCGTAATGCCTGATTTCAAATTTATAATGATCCAGCGGATGCCCGCTGAGGTAAATGCCGGTCACGTCCTTTTCCTTGTCGAGCTGCTCGGTGAGCGACCAGGGAGGACAGGAACTGATCTGCGGCGGCTTGATATCCAGGACAGCAGGTAACGCGCCAAACAAGGTGTTGGTATTGGAAGTGGCTTCCGACTGCACAATGTTGCCGTATTTAATGAGCTTTTCCAGTCCTGTCTGCGTTTCTCCTTCCGGCACACAGAGGTATTGCGCGCGATGCAGTTGGGGGAAGGCATCGAAGGCACCGGCGCTCACCAGGCTTTCTAGCGTTTTTTTATTGACGCTGCGCTGGTTGATCCGCTTCATGAAATCATAGGGATCCTTGAAAGGACCAGCACTTTTTCTTTCGGTGATGATGCTTTCGATAGCGGCTTCACCTACACCTTTCAGTCCACCAAGCCCGAACCTGATCTCACCGGCGGCGTTCACCGCAAAGCCCTTGTGCGATTCATTGATATCCGGACCCAGCACCTTTATGCCCATGCGCTTGCATTCCTCCATGTAAAAAGTGAGCTTTTCAATGGCGTTGGAATGATTGAGCACGGCCGACATGTATTCAGCAGGGTAGTTGGCTTTTAAATAAGCAGTTTGATATGCTACAAAGGCATAACAAGTGGAGTGCGATTTATTGAAGGCATACTGCGCAAAGGCTTCCCAGTCGGTCCATACTTTGAGCAGCTTGTCTTTCGGATGCGCGTTGGCGGTAGCCCCGCTCACGAACTTATCCTTCATCTTGTCCAGCGTCTTCCTGTCCTTCTTACCCATGGCCTTGCGCAGCACGTCGGCATCGCCCTTGCTGAAGCCGGCGATCTTTTGCGCCAGCAGCATCACCTGCTCCTGGTAGACCGTGATACCATAGGTCTCTTTCAGGTATTCTTCCATCGCAGGCAAGTCGTACTGCACCTGCTCGCGTCCATGCTTGCGGTCTACATATTGCGGGATGTAAGCCATTGGACCCGGACGATAAAGAGCGTTCATGGCGATCAGGTCGGCAAACTGGTCGGGCTTGAGCTCCTTCAGGTATTTCTGCATACCCGGACTCTCAAACTGGAAGGTGCCGATCGTATCCCCTTTTTGGTACAGCTCGTAGGTCTTTACATCATCCAGCGGTATGTTGTCAATGTCGATGGTGACACCATGATTTTCTTTTATAAGCAGCAGCGCATCTTTCAAAATGGAAAGGGTCTTCAAACCCAAAAAGTCCATCTTGATCACACCCGAATCTTCAATGATATTCCCCTCGATCTGCGTGATGCAGAGTTCGGTCTCCTTGGAAGTAAAGACCGGTATCAGTTCAGTTAGATCCTTCGGCGCGATGATGATGCCGGCCGCGTGAATGCCGGTGTTGCGCACCGAGCCTTCCAGTCTTTCGGCAATGTGCAGCACGTCGGACTGCATGCCCTTGCTGTTATAGATCTCGCGCAGCTTTTTTGCATTCTCTACGTCTTCGCTGCTGTAATCCTCGTTCAGAGGATTTTCGCCTTCCTTGGCCGTGAGCGGCGCGTGCAGCATGCGCTGCAGCTTGGTGCCGGGCCGGTCGGAGACCAGCTTGGCCAGCGCGTTCGATTCGGGCAAGGGAAGGTCCATCACACGGGCTACGTCCTTGATGCTCATTTTGGCGGCCATGGTACCATAGGTCACGATCTGCGCCACCTGGTTCTTGCCGTATTTCTTTACCACGTAATCGATCACCTTCTGCCGGCCTTCGTCGTCGAAGTCGGTATCGATATCGGGCATCGACTTTCTGTCCGGATTGAGGAATCGCTCAAACAGTAAATTGTATTTGATCGGGTCGATATTGGTGATGCCGATGCAATAGGCCACGACGCTGCCTGCTGCTGATCCACGTCCGGGTCCTACGAATACGCCCAGGTCGCGGCCGGCCTTGATGAAGTCGGACACGATGAGAAAGTAGCCCGCAAATCCCATGGTCTTGATGGTGAACAGCTCGAAGTCGATCCGCTCCTGCAGCTCACTCTGGATCTCGCTGTACCTGTTCTTCGCGCCCTCGTAAGTTATGTGTTTGAGATATTCCCACTGGTTCAGATTGGCATCGCTGTGGATCTGGAATTCTTTGGGAATAGGGAAGGCGGGGAGGAGGATATCGCGTTTCAGGTTGAGCAGTTCTACCTTGTCAACGATCTCATTGGTATTATCGAGTGCCTCGGGGAGGTCGGTGAACTTGGCCGACATTTCCTCCGTGGTCTTGAAAAAGAATTCGTCGTTGGGAAAAGCAAAGCGCTTGTCCTTCATGGCCAGGTCGTCGTCGGAAAACTCACGCAGGGCAGGAGTGGCCACCTTTTCGCCGGTGTTGATGCAAAGCAAAATATCGTGGGCGTTGAAATCCTCACGGTCGGTATAATGGGAGTCGTTCGAAGCGATGATCTTGACGTTGTATTTTTTGGCGAACTTGATCAGCACCTGGTTTACTTTCTCCTGCTCGTCCATGCCATGGCGCTGGAACTCCACATAATAGTCTTCGCCAAACAGGTCAAGCCACCATTTGAATTCTTTCTCCGCTTCTTCTTCCGATTTCTTCATGATGGCCTGGGGCACCATGGCTCCGAGGCAACAGGTAGTGGCGATCAGTCCCTCGTGGTACTGCTCCACCAGCTGCTTGTCGATACGCGGGTACTTGCCATAAAGGCCTTCCATGTAACCCAGCGAGGTCAGCTTGATCAGGTTGCGGTAGCCCACTTCGTTCTTGGCAAGCAAGATCTGGTGATGCCTGGGATCTTTTTCGTCCTTGGTAAAGGTTCTCCGGTGCCGGTCGGCGGTGATGTAAAATTCACAGCCCACTATGGGCTTCACCTTGGGATTGCCTTTATCGTCTGTGTGTTTATAGGCCTGGGCCACAAATTCAAACACGCCGAACATGTTTCCATGATCGGAGATGGCCATAGCAGGCATGTTATCGGCCACTGCCTTTTTATACAAGGATTGAATGGAAGCGGCTCCATCCAGTAAGGAATATTGCGTATGTACGTGTAAGTGAGAAAACTTCATTGCTTCGGTCGCTTCGCTCCCTCGCAATGACGAGGGCTTCGAAATTTAAGATGTTCTAAATAAGATGGTTTCGGGAATTTCTTATTTACTGCCAGCTTCGCTGGCGTGCAATTTACCCAATCCCCATGCAATAAGAACGGCACAAAACTCGTTCTGTTATGCACATTTGTGCACAATTTTCGTATATTCGTTTTGAAGAACCACCGTAAACCGCCTGAATGACAAAAAGAGTTCAAATACTCACCACTATTCTGTTATTTCTTGCCAGCTTGTCAGTTCAAGCACAAGGCAGCCGCCAGCAACCCCGTTTTATCAGCGACATCGAGTTCACATTTTCTGACGATGCAAAAAAAACAGCGGGCCCGAATACTGCTGTCACTACCTCCGATCCCAAGTCTTCCCTGATCGCTTATGCAATAGAATCTGCGAGCAAGCTGCAGTTCAAATATGCTATCCTGCTGGATATTGAAGTGGAAATGGCCACCAATCTTTCTTTGTTCCGTCTCATCGACCAGTGGATGGGCACCCCCTACCGCCTGGGTGGTACTACCAGCAGGGGCATTGATTGTTCGGCCTTTGTGCAGGTGATGTATAGCAGTTTGTTTGGACTTTCCATTCCCCGTACCTGCCGGCAGCAGTTCAGCCAGGTGAAACGCATTTCAATGGAAGACATCAAAGAAGGCGACCTGGTTTTCTTTAATACCACAGGTGGTGTATCGCACGTGGGCCTTTACCTGCAGAACAACAAGTTTGTGCATGCATCCTCTTCAGAAGGGGTCACCATCACCGATCTCAGCGACTCTTACTGGTCCCGCCGCATCATCGGAGCCGGGCGCCTCAACCCGGAGCTCGCAGTAAAGTAAAATTTCAAACTAATCATTTCGGCTTTTGCATTTTTTTGCAAGCAACCCTTTTGCTTTGGGAGATTTCTTTAGACCCAAGCACCTTTAAACCGCGGCATAAGCCACTTTTCATACAAGCACTAACATGCTGGCTATACATAGACCCGAATTTGAAAAAGATCGGGTGCAGAGGAACTGTGCCATGCAGGGTCGTAACCTAAAGCCGCAGCTTCTTCCGCACTGTGCCCAGCACCGGCTGGAGGTCAGGGGAGACCTTGAGCAGGATGACGCCAGTGAGGAACAATACGCAGAACACCGTACTCCGGATCAGGATCCATTCGATGCCCCTTTGATCATCAAAGAACACCAGGCAAACGGAGAACGAGATCAGCGCCACCAGCAGTGCATAGACCGTGTGGATCGTAAACGGCTGCATGTGGAATTTCTTCCAGATGAAAACATAACGGATCGCGTTATAGATAGTGAAGGCAATGATGTTCGCTATCGCCGGCCCATACATGCCCAGCCGCTGTGTCAGCAGGAAGTTGATGGGCAAGGTAAGCGCCAGCAGGATCAGCCCAGTCATCAACTCAAACTTCCAGTAGTTGGAAGTGCTCAGGATCTGGCTATTCAGTCCTGTGCCCATGTCGATCACCTTGGTGAGTCCAATGAACAGGAAAATATACTTCGCATACCGGTAGTCCTCCTGCAAATTAAACGTAGTGATGCCGTCATCGAAGTTCAACCAGATCAGGCTGAACATGGCTGCAGAAAAAACCAGCTGGTTGATGGCGCTCCTGTGATAGATCCGGTTGATCTTGGGCAGGTCCTTATCCCTCCAGGCCTGCGACAGTGGTCCTAATGCCGCCGACACCACCGCGCGCTGTGGCGCGTACACCAGGCTGGAAATGTTTTGCGCCAGCGTATAGATACCCGCAGGCGCCAGTCCGTTCGGCAGGATGGCCACGATGATGATGGTATCGAATACATTGGAAATATGATAGACCAGGCTGCCTCCCCAGATATAGGAGATCATGGCTACGATCTTGGGCCTTAGTCTTGTTGTGACCTTGCTCAGGGAAAAGCTAAAATGCAGGTTACCTTTTTTGTGCAGGTAATAAAGCAGGATGGCCACCAGCAGGAGATAAGTAAAGGCGTACAAACCTATAAAAACATCAAAGCTCTTAATGAAGTGGATGGTAGTAAGAACGACAAGGATGGTCACCATCAGGCGGAAGGCCACCTCTTTCAGAAAATTCGCGATCACCGCCCTCCGGTACTGCCAGGCCCAGGCCTCGAGTACCAGGAAGATCGTGTACCCATAACCGAAAGGAAAGGTCCAGTAATAATACTGCAGCAGCTGTGGCGAGTTGTTGAAGACCTTGTCTACCACGATATTCTTAAAGGCCAGTCCCGCGGCCAGCACCAACAAAAAACCAATGGTAGGAATGATGAGGGCAATGGCCAGCTGGTCGTTCTTTTTATCGGGCAGGTTGGACTTATAATAAGGAAAGAACTTACCGATGTAGGCGGGCATGCCCAGGGAGGCCACCGAGAACATGATGTTGGCAAAGGCCACGAAAATGCCGGTGAGACCGAATTGCTCCTTGGTGAAACCGCCTTCGCGGATGAATAGATAGGTGTTGAAAAAGCCGAGGGCAAAGCCAAAGTAAACGATCAGGGAAGAAATGATGCTTTGCCTCCGGATGGAACTCATGGCCGTAAAGGTAATCGCTGGTTCGAAATGCTCAATCCCCAATATTCAAAAAGGCGACCACCAAAATTTGAGGCTGTTAATCCTCCAGCTTCACCGTGATATAAAAATTGGGATCCACGGTCAGTCCCTTGAAGTTCGCGCCTTCCAGCTCTATTTTTTGTTCGTCTGTGGTAGGATAGATCCACTCACCGTTGGTGAGTTTCACCGGCATGTTGAAACCTTCAATGCAGTTGGTCCACTGGAACTTGATCTTGCTCTTATCCACCTTGAGTTCCAGCACAGGCACCTGGCTCGTGCGAAGGTACTGGTCGAAGACCTTGGTTAAATTCTTACCCGACCTCTTCGAAATGAATTTTTCCAGCTCCGCGGAGGTCAGCGTTTTATGATACCAGGTGGAGTTGATCTCTCTCAGCATGGTGCGGAATTTCTTGTCATCATCCACCAGCTGGCGGATGGTATGTACCAAGTTGGATCCCTTGTAATACATGTCGCCGCTGCCTTCCCGGTTGATGCCGTACTGGCCGATGATGGGCCGGTCATTCGCAATGCGCTTGCGAAGCCCCTGTACATATTCGTTGCCGGCTTCCTTACCGTAGTAATAGTCGGTGAAGAGCGTCTCGCTGTAATTGGTAAAGCCTTCGTGGATCCACATATCGGCGATGTCCTTTGAGGTCACGTTATTGCCGAACCATTCGTGGCCCATTTCATGCACGATGATGAAATCCCATTTTAGTCCCCAGCCCGTGCCGGAAAGATCGGTGCCTCCATAGCCGTTCCTGAATTTATTACCATAAGCCACCGCGCTCTGATGCTCCATGCCTAAATGCGGCGCTTCTACCAGCTGGAAGCCGTCCTCGTAAAAAGGATAGGGGCCAAACCAGGTCTCCAGGGCTTTCAGTGTCTGGTGCACCTGCACGAATTGTTTCTTTCCTTTTTCCAGGTTGTAATCCAGCACCCAATAGGTGCAGTCGAGCATGCCTTTCTCCCCTTTGTACTGGTCTTTCCAGCTCACGTATTTGCCTATATAGGGCACAATATTGTAATTGTTGATCGGGTTCTTCACTTCCCAGGTATAGGAAGCCATGCCGTTCTTCACCTGCCTGCCCTTCATCCTGCCATTGGCTACTGCCACCAGGGTATCGGGCACGTTGATGGTAAATCTTGCGCCCTTATCGGGTTCATCGCTTTGATGGTCCTTGCATGGATACCAGGCCGAAGCGCCCAGTCCCTGTACGGCCACGCTCATCCAGGGCCTTCCTTTCTCATCTTTTTTCCATATCCATCCACCGTCCCAGGGTGGGTTCTTCCCTTCGCGGGGCTGGCCATGGAAATACAGTACCAGGTCTCTTTCCCCTTCGGTGATCTTATAACGCAGTGCGGAGTCTCGGAGGTAGAGCCAGTACACATTTCCATCGCGCTTCATCTTCACCGTCTCGTTCTCAAACCTGGCGCTGTCCAGCACCATGGGTTCCTGCAGGTCGATCTGCATGGTATAGCCGCCTTTGTCGAAGAAGCGGATGGTGTTGGAGCCGCGGATGGTCTTGGTGGCATAATCAGGCGTGATGTCTATCTGATAGTGCAGAACATCCCACCAGGCTCTTTCCCTGCCTATGCTGCCACGCAAACTATCCTGCCGTGTGGGAGCCGGCTCCTGCGCCAAGGTGCACTGGGTGAAAAGAGAGCTGATGACAAGGAAAAACAAGATGCGATACTTCATGGTTTGAATTGAAGGCTGAAAATATCTAGCTAATTTAGAAGGTTCGGAAGGATTATGATGCGCGGAAGTCAATATTTAACCATTTTACTGTTTTCGCTTTGCCTGGGCTGCTACAGCACCGAGAAAGAGGAGAATGTATTTTATTATAATGCCGACTCAGGCATTGCTTCGCTGGATCCGGCCTTTGCCAAAAGCCAGTCCGTGATGTGGGCCGTGCACCAGTTGTACAATACGCTGGTGGAGGTGGACAGCCAGCTGCGTATCGTGCCTTCTCTTGCGCATCGCTGGGAGGTCTCGGCCGACAAAAAGCAATACACATTCTACCTGAGGCCTGACGTCTATTTCCACGATGATCCCTGTTTTCCGGGAGGCAAGGGCAGGCGCATGACGGCCCATGATGTGGAATACAGCTTCCGCAGGATCGTGGATGAAGCTACGGCCAGCCCAGGTTCCTGGATCTTCAACGACAGGGTGGACAGCGTTCAGGGATTTAAAGCGCTGAACGATTCGGCATTTCAGCTCAGGCTGGCCAGGCCCTATCATCCCATCCTTGGGATCCTTTCCATGCAATACTGTTCCGTAGTGCCCAGGGAGGCGGTTGAAAAATATAAGGGCGATTTCCGCCGGCACGCGGTGGGCACGGGCCCATTCCGGTATGTGGCCTGGGAAGAAGGACAGGCCCTGATCCTGCGCAGGCATACCAACTATTTCGAAAAAGATAGAGCTGGAAACAGGCTGCCTTACCTGGATGGCATCAAGATCAGCTTTTTCGACAGCAAGGCCACGGAGTTCCTTTTGTTCAGGCAGGGCAAGCTGGATTTCATCAACGACATAGACGCCTCTTTCAAAGATGAAGTACTAAATAAGAAAGGAGAGCTGCGCTCTGAGTGGCAGGGTAATATCCAGTTGCAGACCCATCCCTATCTCAACATCGAATACCTGGGCATCCTCGTGGATTCTGCCAATGCCCTGGTGAAGGGGTCGCCAACGCGCATGAAAAAAGTGCGACAGGCCATTAACTACGGCTTCGACCGGAGGAAGATGGTGCTCTACCTGAGAAACTCTTTGGGGATTCCAGCGGAGAGCGGCTTTGTGCCATCGGGACTTCCTTCCTTCGACAGCGCTAAAGTGAGGGGCTATCATTATGATCCACAGCGCTCGAGGCAATTGCTGCAGGAAGCAGGCTTCAGCCGCCAGAACCTTCCTAAGCTCACGCTCTATACCATTCCAATTTACGCGGATATCGCGAGCTATATAGCCCGGCAGCTGGAGGAGATCGGCTTCAGCGTACAGGTGGAGGCCATTCAGAAATCGCTATTGCTGGACATGACCTCCAACTCAAAGGCCCTGTTCTTCCGTGGCAGCTGGATCGCCGACTATCCAGATGCGGAGAACTATCTCTCGGTGTTTTATTCAAAGAATCCCGCCCCGCCGAATTATACGCGCTACAACAATCCGGCATTTGACCGGGCCCTGGAGAGAGCCATGGCAGAGACTAATGATTCTTTGCGCTATCAATTGTACAGGGAGGCCGACCAGATCGTGATCAACGACGCACCGGTGGTGCCGCTATGGTATGATGTGGTGGTGAGGTTGATCCAGCCGGAGGTGCGTGACTTCAGGCCCAATGCCCTGAATCTTTTAGAACTCAGAACGGTCAAGAAGCTACCGAAGTAACGGCTATGGATCAGAAGAATGCAGAATGCTGAGTGCAGTTCATCTGTTCATCAGTTCATCTGTTCTTCTGTTCTTCTGTTCTTCTGTTCGTTAATCGTCTCCGTCTTCTTCGTGAAACGCGCCTTCATTGCTATTGTACTGCTTTTCCCACTCTTCAACAGCTTCATCGGTCAGGCACTCTATGATATCATGAATGTGATCCGTTTTCCTGCGCCAGCCTGTTTCCAGCTGGTCGGCATAAGTGAACACATACATGCAATGGTCTGTCTCCGTCGTCACTTTTATGAGCGAAATGGGAAGGTCAGCTTTTTCCTGGATCAGGTAATAGCAGCCTCTTTCCAAAAGTCCATAAGAATACATACTTCTCCTTTTTTTCTTGGTCAATCAAATCTTATAGAACTTAATGGGCTGGGGAAGGGCGGTTTGGGTAGTAAGGGTGCCTTTCGCTTCAAAATTACTCCAAATACCGGACAGAAAATCATAAAACCAGCTCATCCATTGAAAGCATGAATTTTTCAAATTGCTATTAATCAACGTGTTAGCTCATAATTGTGGAAAAATAAACTAAATATATTAGCAGGATTTTTTGAATTCGGTATTTTTGGACCTCTGCAGGCCTAAAACCGCAGAACTTCCCCAGGGCTGTGCATAATATCCCTGAACAGTTGATAGTCAAACATTTATTTTTACCGAAACGGAGAAAGGATCATGGCTGAGGCAAAAGCTCCATTATTTGAATACACCGAGGAAAGCATCAAAAGCCTGGACTGGAAGGAGCACATCCGCCTTCGTCCGGGCATGTATATAGGCAAGCTGGGAGACGGCTCATCGCCCGATGATGGCATCTATGTGCTGGTGAAGGAGGTGCTCGACAACTGCATTGATGAATTCGCCATGGGTTATGGCAAATCCATAGAGATCTCCATCGAAAACAATACGGTGACCATCCGCGACCATGGAAGGGGCATACCGCTGGGAAAGGTGGTGGATGTTGTAAGCAAGATCAACACTGGCGCGAAGTACGACAGCAAGGTCTTTCAGAAAAGCGTGGGGTTGAACGGCGTGGGTACCAAGGCGGTGAATGCGCTGAGCAAATATTTTAAGGTCTCTTCCTTCCGCGAAGGCAAGGTGAAAGAAGCCGAATTTGAAAGAGGCGTATTGCTGAAAGAACACAAGGAAGCCAAGTCCACGGAAGACAATGGTACCCTGGTGAGCTTCGTGCCTGATGATACCATCTTTAAGAATTTCCATTTCATTCCCGAGTACCTGGAGAACCAGATCTGGAACTATTGCTTTCTGAATGCAGGATTGCGTATCTACTATAATAACAAAAGCTTCATCAGCCGCAACGGCCTGCTCGACCTGCTGGAGAGAAAGACCAACAAGGATGAACTCCGCTATCCCATCATCCATCTCAAGGGGGAGGACATAGAGCTGGCCATCACCCATAACAATGATTATGGCGAAGAGTATTACAGCTTTGTGAATGGACAGCATACCACACAAGGAGGCACCCACCAGGCTGCTTTCAGGGAAGCCTATGTAAAAGTGCTCCGTGAATTTTTCAAAAAAGATTACGACGCTTCCGATATCCGCCAGAGCATCGTGGCAGCCATCTCCGTGAGGGTGGTGGAGCCGGTTTTTGAATCACAGACCAAGACCAAGTTGGGCTCACAGAACATCTACGAAGGCGGACCCAGCATGAGGCAGTTCATCAACGACTTCCTGGCCAGGGAACTGGACAACTTCCTGCATAAGAATCCGGCTACAGCCGATGCGCTGAAGAAGAGGATAGAGCAAAGCGAAAGAGAAAGGAAGGACCTGGCGGGCATCAAGAAACTGGCGAATGAAAGAGCCAAGAAGGCCAACCTGCACAATAAAAAGCTGCGTGACTGCCGCGCCCACCTTAATGAGGAACCGCCGGCAAAGAACCGGGAAGAGTTCTTCGCCCTGCAGAAAGAGACCACCATTTTCATAACGGAAGGAGACTCCGCCAGCGGATCCATCACCAAGGCAAGAAGAGTGGAGACCCAGGCTGTCTTCAGCCTGCGGGGCAAACCGCTGAATTGTTTTGGCCTTAGCAAAAAAGTAGTGTATGAGAACGAAGAGCTCAACCTGCTCCAGCATGCATTGAATATCGAGGAAGGACTCGACGGGCTCCGGTACAACCGCATTGTGATCGCTACCGATGCCGATGTGGATGGCATGCACATCCGCCTGCTCATCATGACCTTCTTCCTGCAGTTCTTCCCCGACCTGGTGAAGAACAACCATGTTTATATTTTGGAGACGCCTTTATTCCGTGTACGCAACAAACAGGAGACCATCTATTGTTATTCTGAAGCGGAAAAACAGGCGGCCGTGAAAAAACTGGGAAGCAAGCCGGAGATCACGCGCTTCAAGGGACTCGGCGAGATCTCGCCCGATGAGTTCGGTCGTTTTATTGGCGACGAGATGCGCCTGCAACCCGTGATCCTGGAGCATGGCGACCACATCCAGCACCTGCTGGAATACTACATGGGCAAGAACACCCAGGAAAGGCAGGAGTTCATCATCAACAACCTCAAAGTAGAACTGAACACAGAATCAGAATTAGAGACACCTTAATTTATGATACATATAGTTTTCCAGGAAGCCGACGTAGAGACCCTGAAGCAGGCGATAGCTTTGGATGAAAGTCTTGCCGGCGAGATATTCCTGATCAGGGACGATTTTGCAGTGGGCCCCATCGCCGACCTCGACACGGAAGAAGGATGGGAGCTACGCCGCAACTGGTGGATGGAGAAGGTGGCCGCCTCACCTTATTCCAGGGAAGAAACAGGCCAGTTCGACGACAGGCAAACCGTAGCGCGCATCAGGGAAATGCTGGATGAGCAGGAATCGCTCGAAGCATGGATCTGGATGGCGCAGAACCAGCATGATGTCTGCGGATATTTCTGGCTCATCCCCCAGCTCAAAGAATACCAGGGCAGGGTGGTGGTACTTTACTTCAACAATCTCCCCTTCATCAACGACAAGGGACAGATCTTTTATCCCCTGAACCTGCACGAGATCCAGCCCAGGGAATTCCTCAAGGCAAAAAAACTCAACCGCAAGGTCACCCTCAGTGAATTTGAAGTAGATCCAGATGAATGGAAGCGCCTGGCCAATGAGAATGCTGTGGTGCGCGTGCTGGAAGGAGGGAAGAAGATCGTGGGCAAGGAAGAAGACTATTATGACAAGGATGTGATCACCGGCTTAACGGGTGAATGGCAAAAGGGACACAGGGCCATGCACCATATCCTGGGTAAGATGAAGGAAAAGACCGGAGACGTTTTCCTGCTTTGGAGAATGCAAAAGCTGGCAGAGGAAGGAAGGGTCGAGATGCAGGGCGATGCGACCAAAAGCTGGAAGGATTTTGAAGTGAAACTGAAATCTTCAGTACCCGCTGAAGCAGTCGACACGCAACTGAGCAGCGACTAAAAAAGGAACCACCAAGACACAAAAACACAAAGACACACGAAGTAATTTCTTTGTGAAACTTAGTGCCTTCGTGTCTTAGTGGTTCACATGGAACCACCATCATGAGTAAGAATAAGAATTTCGAGCATGTGCAGACGGACCACGGGATCAACGGTCAGTATAAGACCTGGTTCCTGGACTATGCCTCCTATGTGATACTGGAAAGGGCCGTGCCTGCCGTAGAAGACGGACTCAAGCCCGTGCAGCGCCGGATCCTCCATGCCATGAAGGAGATGGACGACGGCCGCTTCAACAAAGTGGCCAACGTGATCGGCCAGACCATGCAGTACCACCCGCATGGCGATGCCTCTATTGGCGATGCGCTGGTGAACATGGGGCAGAAGGACCTCCTCATCGAAACCCAGGGCAACTGGGGCGATGTGCGCACCGGCGATGACGCCGCTGCCGCGCGTTATATCGAGGGCCGCCTGAGTAAGTTCGCTTTGGAAGTGGTGTTCAATCCCAAGACCACGAAGTGGCAGCTCAGTTACGATGGCCGCAAGAACGAGCCAGTGACCCTGCCCATCAAGTTCCCCTTGCTGTTGGCCCAGGGCGCAGAAGGCATTGCGGTGGGTCTTGCTACCAAGATCCTCCCGCACAACTTCAATGAGCTTTGCGATGCTTCCATTAAATACCTGAAAGGAAAGAAATTCGAGCTCTATCCCGATTTCCTCACCGGCGCCATGGTGGATGTAACGGACTATAACCAGGGTCTCCGCGGCGGAAGGGTAAAGGTGAGGGCGCATATTGAAGAAGTGGACAAGAAGACCCTGGCCATCAGGAGCGTGCCCTACGGCGTTACTACCAACGGGCTCATCGACAGCATCGTGAAGGCCAACGACCAGGGAAAGATCAAGATCAAGAAAGTAACCGACAACACGGCAGCGGAAGTGGAGATACAGGTAGACCTGGCGCCGGGCATTTCACCCGACATCACCATCGACGCCTTATATAAGTTCACCGACTGCGAAGTATCGATAGCGCCCAATACCTGCGTCATCATCGACCAGAAGCCGCACTTCGTCACAGTGACCGAACTGCTGAAGGTTTCAACCGACAATACAAAGAACCTGCTGCAACAGGAGCTGGAGATCAGGTTGAGCGAGCTGCAGGACAAATGGCACTATACTTCTTTGGAGAAGATCTTCTTTGAAGAAAAGATCTATAAGGAGCTGGAGAAAAAACACGACACCTGGGAAAAGGTGATCGAAGGCATCCATAAGGCCTTCCAGCCATTCCGCAAACAATTGAGAAGGGATGTAACGCGTGAGGACATTCTGAAGCTTACCGAAAAGCCGGTGCGCAGGATCTACAAGCTGGATATCGACGAACTGAATGCGCAGATCAAGGACCTGGAAGCGCAGATCAAGCAGGTGAAGCATGACCTGGCCAACCTCAATGATTTTGCTATCGCTTATTTTGAGAACCTGCAGAAAAAATACGGCAAGGGCAGGGAAAGAAAGACCGAGATCAAGGTGTTCGAAGTGATCGAAGCCAAGCAGGTAGCGATCGCTAACACCAGGCTTTACATTAACGCCAGCGAAGGTTTCATTGGCACTTCCCTGAAGAAAGATGAATTCCTGTTGGAGTGTTCCGACCTGGACGACATCATTGCATTCACCAAGCGGGGTATCATGAAGGTGGTGAAGGTGCAGGACAAGGTCTTTATAGGAAAAGACATTCTCTATGCCGGCGTGTTCCGAAAGAATGATGAGCGCACCACCTATAACATGATCTATACCGATGGTGCATCGGGTATCTCTTATGCCAAGCGCTTCAACGTGACAGGGGTAACACGCGATAAGGAATATGACCTGACCAAGGGAGCCGACAAATCAAAGGTTCAGTACCTCACTATCAATCCCAATGGGGAAGCAGAAGTAGTTCGCGTGCTACTCAGCCCCAATTGCTCCGCCCGTATCAAGGAATTCGATTTCTTCTTCGAGGAACAGGAGATCAAAAGCCGCGGCAGCATAGGCAACCAGGTGACCAAATACCCTGTACGCCTGGTGAAATTCAAAGAAGCCGGCGTGGCCACTTTAGGGAGCATACAGCTTTGGTTCGACGATAAATTCGGCCGCCTCAATCATGAAGGCAAGGGCATTGCTTTGGGCGATTTCGAAGCCGAGGATAAGGTATTGTTTATCTATACGGATGGTACCTACGAGCTCACCGACCAGGAACTCACCCAGCGCTTCAATCCCGAGGAGATCATGCAGGTGGAAAAATTCGACCCGGAAAGGATCCTCACCGCCGTCTATCTCGATAATGAAAAGCTGCAATACAACGTCAAGCGCTTCCGCATTGAAACAACCACGCTGCGTTCGCGTTTCCTTTTCATCAAGGAAGGGAAGGGCAATCTGCTGGAAGCCGTGTCCACGGAAGAAGAGCCGGTGCTGATCGTTCATCAGGGCAAGGGCTCACAGGTGAGCAAGGTGAAGTACAAGCTGGCCAAGATGGTGGAAGTGATGGGCTGGAAGGCCGTAGGAGCCAAGCTCACCGACTTCAAAAAAAACCTGCTGATGGAGTGGGAAGTGAAGCAGGGGGCTGGACAGACCGAATTGTTCTAGGACATTTGCACGGCACCTGAACCTCAAGCCACCCAGACTCTGTACCCAGAAAGGTATTATATTAGTATTTTTACTAATATTAAGCTCATCTGGTCGGATTATTGCATATACCTCTACACTAAACCGCAAAACAAAAATTATGTTCCATTATTTTAAACGAGTGGCGGCCTTCGCCATTGCGACCGCCTTTATCTTCACTTCCTGCGAGGATAAGACTACAAGCTCCAAGGAAGAGATTGAGATCAAAACCATGGACTCTACTTCAAAGGTGATCGAAGAGAACCGCGAGAAACTGGAAGACCAGACAGAAAAAGTAGAGAAATCACTCGAGAAGCTCGATGAAGAATTTGACAGCACGAACTAAAAAAAACAACATGAAAAAGTACTTACCAATTTTAGGCTTCAGCCTGCTGATCGTCACAGCTGTTGCCGTTACTGCCGCGGGAACGCAGCAGGATAAGAATCCGAAAAAAGACAAGCAGGAACAACCCGGTAAACAAAAAGACAAGCAGGACAAGGGAAAACCCGATGACCAGGTGAAAGGCAACCAGGGCAAGAATGACGACAAGGGTAACCAGGGAAAGAACGATGAAAAGGGTAACCAGGGCAAGAACGATAACAAAGGTAACCAAGGCAACAAGGACGACAAGGACGACAAGGACAACCAGGGCAAGGGCAACAACGATAAGAACGACGGGGTTGTTGACGACCGTGGCAATTTTATGAAAAAAGGATTCAAGTGGGACCGCGAGACCTTTAAGGAGCGCGAGAAATTCCGCAAGGGAGAAAAAGTGACCGTATGCCACAAATTCAACCGCGAGGACGAGCCCGCTGTGACCATCAATATTTCCGCTAACGCCCTGCAGGCCCACCTGGGTCATGGAGATGTGCGTGGCGAGTGTCCTGCAGTAGAGAATGATCGCTGGAGCGACCGCTTCCTGCGCCAGCGTTCTGACTATTACAACAACGTAGTTGCAACCAATGAGCAGGTGGTTTACAGCCAGTCGATCCTCGATTACGCACTCAATCGCCTCACTGGCGCGCGTACGCAACTGGTGACGCTGCAAAACAGCAATGCGCCTGCAGCCGACATCGAAAGAAAAAGATTACTGGTAGTAGAACTGGAAGAAAATACCAGCCTGTTGCAAAACCTGATCGGCGTAACGGCCAGTCTTGTTGCCAACAAACTAGCTGATTAATTCACTATGGATCTCTATTTGAAAAGGCCGGGTTTTCCGGCCTTTTTTTATTTCAACAAGCCTTAGGCTAATGGCTTCTTGACGCGGTCACGCGGATGGTAGTGCCTTCTTCGGCTGAACTTAAAACAGAAAAATCTCCGTTAAAGGAAGAAGCCCTGCTGAACATGTTGGCCAGACCCTTGTGCTTGTCTACCGTATCGATGTCGAAGCCAACTCCGTCATCAAAGACCTCCAATAGCACAATGTCACCCTGGGTCTCTACGCTGATCCTGGCCATGGTGGCCTGCGCATGCTGGTGAACATTCTGAAGCGCTTCCTGGCAGATGCGGAAAAAATCGACCTTGATCTCCTTACTCAGGTCGGCTTCTTCGAAAGCAGTTTCAAAATAGCAGGGTATTTCGTTGAGCAAAGTGAATTCCTTGCAAAGCCAGTCCAGCGTTTCATTTAAACCAAACTCTTCCAGCATCTGAGGGCTCAGGGAGAAAGCCATCCTCCTGATGGTGTTGATCAGGTCTTTGCTGGTATCCGATGCATGCCCAAGTCGCGCTTTCACAGGAGCCGGCGCATTGGCCAGCTGCTCCGACAGCCAGCCCAGGTCCATCCTGATCACTGAAGCCAGCTGGGCCAGTAGTTCGTGCAACTCGTAAGCGAGGGTAGTCCGGTCTTTTTCTATTTTACTTTTAAAGTGGGAGGCCAGGTGCTTGAATTTCCTGTGGTTGTCAGCATGCTCCTGTTCCAGTCTTTTTCTTTCAGTGATATCCTTCGCGATGGCAAAGACGACTTCTTTTTCCGGAAGATAAACGGATGTCCAGTTCAGCCAAATTACCTCCTGGCCTGCAGTCAGGTACCGGTTCTCGAAATTCACCAGCTTGTTGCCTTCAAATAACTTTGTTCTTTCACCCAACGTCAGATCGCGGTCTTCCGGGTGCATGAAACTATGAATAGGCCTTGCGTAAAGCTCCTCGAAGCTGTATTGGAGTTTATGCACCACCGCTTCATTTACTTTTTTGAAATAACCATCCCTGCCGGCTATACATACCAGGTCGGGTGTCATATCAAAAAAGGGAAACATCTCGGTTTCCGTCAGGTTCCATTCGTGCATGCAGGGAGTAAGTTATAACCAGCCAAATATAAATACTTGAGTCGAAAAGAAGCATCATCTGTCGCGCATGATAATGGTCAGTTGTCATTCCGACGAAGGAGGAATCTCATGGACTGCATTGAGTGAAACTCGGTTTCGGTAGTACCCATGCCTTCTATGCAACCCTCAGACCCCTCGTGCCTCGGGATGACATTTCCGGATAGCGATGAAGGAAAAGAGAATTATTTCTTCCGCCGGATATTTACCATGCCATTCTTTTGGAGGTTGCTCGTCAATCTCACCTCGTAACGCTTTTTTCCATCGTATACAAGCATCAGGGCGGTATTGGGTGGAATGCCCCCGAGGTTATCTGCGAACATGCTGAGTGTATTGATCTCCTTATTGGGATCCAGCCCCACTTTGAGGTGAATGGCATTCACGCTCAGCTTTTGTGCTGAGGCCATCAGCTTATCATTGAAGAAAATGGAAATGGAATCTCCATCCACTTCCCCATTATCGTAAAAGTCGATCTGGAGCGAATCAGAGTCTACCAACAGCTCCTGCACCACTTCATTCGTACGCTTCTTATACTGGTCAACCACTACATAGTTCACCACCTCGCGCTGCTGGATCACGGCTGCTACCAGTGTATCCGTGCCGGAAGGCGACCATACCTGGTAGGTTTCCTTGAATTCACTAAGTGCTGTCAGCACAGAATCTTTGTTACTTGCTTCCTTGTTAAACCTCAGGTCGAAATACACGGGAGGACAGGTATACTTGTAGCTTTCCTTGCTTTCGAAGCTGCCGATCATATTGGAAGAAACCTGGGAAACACGCACCTGCGCCAGCAGGTCCATAGGACAATCGACCTCCATCCGGGAAGTAGATCCAAAATAGGTGAGGGGCACATTGTATAAAATGAACTGCCTTGTGTTAGCATTATAGTTCCCCTTTACCTTGAAGCTCCTGAATGTGTTGCGGAAATAATAATTCAATACCGCATCCACCGAACTACCGTTCTGCGTAACCACCATTTCTACCAGGTAGTTATCTGCTGTGCCGCTGCCCAGGTTAGCTGTTCCATACCAATAGCCTGTAACACCCTGGCTTTGTGCTGCCATGGTGATGAGGGTAAATAAAACAAGGATCGATTTCTTCATTGTGGTTCTAACGTGAAATACGTTTTTTTATTTGATATATCGCTTCATATCGCGGTCGGTATCTCTCTGCTTGATAGATTCTCTTTTGTCATACAGTTTTTTACCCTTTCCGAGGCCGATCTCCATCTTTACAAAGCTTTTCTCGTTCATGAAGATCCTGAGCGGGATAATGGTATACCCCTTTTCTTTGATCTTGGCCTGCAGTTTTTTCAGCTCCCTTTTGGTGAGAAGCAGTTTCCTGTCGCGCACCGGGTCGTGGTTGCTGGCAGTACCATGGGTGTACTCCGCTATATGTAAGGAGCGTACCCAAAGTTCGTCGTCCATGAACATGCAGTAGGCATCGTTGAAACTGGCCTTGCCTGCGCGCAGGGATTTTACTTCGGTGCCTGTGAGCACCATGCCTGCAATGAACTTGTCATCGAAAAAATATTCGTAATAGGCTGACCTGTTTTTTATATCCATGGACGGTTTCAAAACTAACTATTCGCCATGAGCGGTTGCTGTTAATTTTTGAACAGGGTGAGTACCGTGGATAATTTTTCCTTCAGCTCTTTGCGGGGGACGATGAAATCGAGAAAACCATGCTCCAGAATGAACTCGCTTCGCTGGAAACCTTCCGGGAGGTCCTTTTTAATGGTTTCCTTGATCACCCGGGGGCCGGCAAAGCCGATCAACGCACCTGGTTCGGCGATATTCAGGTCTCCCAGCATACCGAATGACGCGGATATTCCACCAAAGGTTGGATCGGTGAGGAGGGAGATAAAGGGAAGGCCGGCGTCCGACAACTGGGAAAGTTTTCCGCTGGTCTTGGCCAGCTGCATCAGGGAGAAAGCGCTTTCCATCATGCGTGCTCCTCCGCTTTTACTAATCACCATGTAAGGCAGCCGGTGTTCCAGGCAGTGGTCGACGGCGCGGCTGAATTTTTCACCCATCACGCTTCCCAGGGATCCGCCGATGAACTCAAAGTCCATGCAGGCGATCACCAGTTCATTACCCCCCACGGATCCGCGGGCCACCCGCATGGAATCCTTCATGTCGGTTTTGGCCCAGATCTCCTGCAGCCTTTTGTGATAGGGCTTCAGGTCGGTAAAACCCAGGAAGTCCTTCGAACGGATATTGCCAAACAATTCCGTAAACTCCCTGTTGTCGAACAGGATGTCATAATACTCAGTACTTCCGATGCGGTGATGGAAATTGCATTTCTGGCAAACAAAAAGCTGCTCGCGCAGGTCGTTCACCGTGCAGATATAATTGCATTCAGGGCATTTGGCCCAGAGGCCTTCCGGGGTCTCTTTCTTTTCGGATGATGGTGTTGTGATGCCTTTTTTTAACCTCTTGAACCAACTGGCTTTCGCTTCCTCGCTTTTTCCTTCCTCACCCGCCAGGTTCGCATCGAAGTCTTCAACTGGTTTACCCATTCTCCTAAATTTGGTTCCCCACAAATATAGGCATTAGGCAATTAGACGGGCTTTTTCACCACCCAGTTTTGGACGGACCAATTCCCTATGGAAAAATAGACGTTGATGAAAAAATTTTCCGTCATTACAGGATTTGGTAAATTAACGGAACAATTTTTTCTTAGTAAACCCGTCAAGCCCCCGGATCGTCCGGAAAATTTCAAAATCATACGTAAAAAACCCAAAAATGACTAAGACCGCCACTCAACCCAAAAAATTGCTCATTATCGAGGATGAAGGCGATATGTGCCTTCTGATGAACATTATGCTCACCGGCAACGAAATGGAGGTGGAGCACGTAAAGAACCTCTCGGCTGCAGCGGAGTATTTAAAGGGCGAACAGCCTTCCGTGGTCATCATGGATAACAAGCTCCCTGATGGATTCGGGATCGATTACATCAGCGTGATCAAAAAGAACTACCCGGGCATCAAGATCATCATGATCTCCGGTTTTGACGGCTCAGCCCGTGACGTGGCCCTGGAAAATGGAGCCGACCTTTTCCTGGAAAAGCCATTTACCAAGCAGCAACTTTTCGACTCCGTGCAATCGCTGGTCAACTAAGCGGTGCATTTTTTACCCATCAGCTACAAAAAAATGTGGAGCGTGGTGGCGTATGGGAGGACTGAACTGGCATATAAATTGAACTATTAGGGTGTGCTTGTAGTATGTTCATTTTCTTTTACAAGCACCATTTCAATTACTGGTAACACTACCAATAATTGAGTCCGGGGGATAACTTATGTTATCCCTTTTTTTAATTCCGGAGTGAATGGTCAATGGTGTCCCGATAGCTATCGGGAGGTGAATCGCGCCATAGCATGTTTACTCTAAAATGGCGACTAAAAAAAGCCCCGCCTGAGGCGGGGCTGGATATTTCATTAAAGCTGTCTGTGCTCGTTGTCGTTCTTCACATGCTTCCGGTCGCTTTGCATTTCCTTCCGGTTATGCGTTACGTCATCTCCTTTGGATGATTGCTCCAGGCCTTCTCTGCTATCTATATCGTCCTTGTTCTGTGGACGTGGCCTATGTCCTGGCTCAGACTTGCTTTGTCTTGTATGACTTGATCTTGATCCTTTCATAGCTATATTTTTGAATATAGCCCGAAAAACCGTACCGGATATGCCACCAGGGCCTACGGCAGCGCTTAGGCAATGGTCACCGACTCATCCAGGTAAACGTCCTGGATGGCGTTGAGCATTTTCACACCATCGGCAAACGGGCGCTGGAAGGCCTTGCGACCCAGGATCAGTCCCATACCACCAGCGCGCTTGTTGATGACGGCCGTGGTGACTGCTTCCACCATATCGCTCTCACCCTTGCTTTCGCCCCCGCTGTTGATCAGTCCCACGCGTCCGCTGTAACAATTCAGCACCTGGTAGCGGCAAAGGTCGATCGGATGATCCGTGGTCAGTTTTTCATAAACCAGCTTATGGGTCTTACCATGCTTGGTAGCCAGGTAACCGCTGTTGTTGGTGGGAAGCTTTTGCTTGATGATATCCGCCTGCAGGGTCACGCCGAGGTGATTGGCCTGGCCGGTGAGGTCCGCGGCCGTGTGATAATCCACACCCTCTACTTTAAAGGAATTATTGCGCAGGTAGCACCAGAGAATGGTGGTCATACCCAGCTCGTGTGCATATTGGAAAGCTTCTGCAATCTCTTTGAGCTGCCTGGTGCTTTCGTTGCTGCCCCAGTAGATGGTAGCGCCCACGCCTACTGCCCCCATATCCCATGCGGCCTTCACCGTACCGAAAAGGGTCTGGTCAAACTTATTAGGCATACTCAGGAATTCATTGTGGTTGATCTTCACAATGAAGGGAATGCGGTGAGCATATTTGCGGCTCATGATGCCCAGTACACCATAGGTGGAAGCCACACCATTGCAGCCGCCTTCCATGGCCAGCTTGATGATATTTTCAGGATCAAAATAAATGGGGTTGGGCGCAAAGGAAGCGCCGCCACTATGCTCAATGCCCTGGTCTACAGGGAAGATGCTGCAGTAGCCCGTACCACCGAGGCGCCCGTGGTCGAGAAGCGACTGGAAGCTGCGCAGCACCTGGTTGTTGCGATTGCTGCTGATCCAGCTGTTCTCCACATGATTGGGAGAAGGAAGATGGATGTCGTTCTTATCAATGGTCTTACAAGTGTGGTTGAGGAGATATTCAGCCTGGTCGCCCAGGATCTTTGCTATGTTACCGGCCATACGTGATTTTTAAGGTGCGGCAAAGATAAACGGTTTCCGGTTTCCGGTTTCCGGTTTCCGGTTTCCAGTTTCCAGTTTCCAGTTTAAGGTTTTGGGTCTGGTTGGGGTTGCCGGTTTGGCCCGTTTTGAGAGCGGTGGGCTTCCCCTGTCAACTTCGTCAACTTTATCAACTCTGTCAACTATCAACCGATCTTACCCAAATTGCGCTGTATCCTCGACAAATGCGGCTTGAGGGAATGCCTCAGTGTCTGCTTCACGATCTCGCCCATGGTCTTGCAACGGGTGAACTGCTTGATGCCGAAATGCTCGGCGAGCTCATGCCGGAGCTGTTTCACTTTTTCATCCGGGGAAATGGTGTCGCGGGCCATGATGTTCAATAGCTCCATCACCCGGTAGCGCTCGGCTGCCATGCGGATCGCGATCAGCGTCCTTTCCTCGGCCTGGTACTGCGCAATGCTGTTGGCATTGAGATATTTCAGCGTAATGTTCACGAAGGGCAGATTTTCCTTGAAGAACTGGGGCAGATAAAGATTCTTCCGGCCTTCATAGGATTGCTGGTCAAAGTCGATCGAGCGGATACGGTACTGGTAGTCTTCGATGTCGGGCGTTACGTTCACCACGAAATTATAGCTGCGCATATCGCCAAGCAGCCGGATGAAGGAGCGCTCGTTGAATTTCACGAACTCCTTGGCCAGCCTGATCTTGTTGGTCTCTTTTCGCTCCAGGTGTTCAGCAATGAACACATCGCCGGGTAAGCCCGGAATATGTTCCTCTACCAGCGTATCGTGGCCGGTGAGAAAAGTGATCCGGTTGGGCGAAAGCAGGTGCTCTAGCTCAAGCCCATAGATCCTGGAGGCATCTTCTTTCTTAATATAATAATGATCGTAGTTGTCGTTGAAACGGTTGACGATGCGGATACGGAAGGGATTGGAATTTCCAAAACTGCAATAGTCTACCCTTGCCACATCCAGGTGGGGAGTGTAACTGAAATCCCCTTCGGTTTTCAGGATCGCATAGGTGTTGATCAGCGCCGTGCGCAGGTGCTCCCATTCTTTGAGGTCGTAAATGGCCTTTTCCCAAAGCGTGTCCTTGCCCTGCTTGTCCAGCAGCGGCACGGAAGACGACATCCGCAACAGATCGTTATAAGAAACAGGAAGCTTCACCTCCCTTGCATGTAGTTTCAGGTAGGCCTTCAGCTCCTTGTTCACGAGATAGAAAGGCTTTTTCTTCGATGGCTTGTCTGATTCCTCCTGCATAGAATAAAACTAAATCATGTGTTCCAGTTTCCTCTCAATCCGGTCAAATACTCAGCGGCCTTCAGCATCCTGCTTCCGTACCAGCTGAACATCTCTCCATCGGCAAGCATGATCTTTTTCCCGGGCAGCCAGGTGCTGAGTTCCTGTACATGCTTGTCCTTAAAAGGGTAGGGCTCAGAGGAGAGTAGAATCAATTCCGCATCCGCATGCACCAGGTCTTCGGGGCTTAGCTCCGGGTATCTTGTTGAACCTTGAAATACATTGACGAAGCCTGCCTTCGCCATCATATCGCTGATGAAGGTGTCGCCGCCAACGGTCATGTAAGGATCCTTCCAGACCAGGTATACAGTTCTTATTGTGGAAAAACGCTCCATCTGGTCCATCGATTCTTTGATGCCATGGATGATCTCCCTGCCCTGGGCCTCTTTCCCTGTAATGTGGGCTACATGATGGATCATCGTCAACGCTTCCTCAACAGTAGAAATATCGCTGGTCCACACCGGGCAAAACTTTGCGATCTCTTCTACCTGTTCCTTCACATTCTCTTCCCGGTTGGCGATCACCAGGTCGGGTTGCAGTGAGCGCAGCTTGTTGATGTCAACGCTTTTCGTGCCGCCTACGCGCGGCTTTTCGCGAAACCATTTTTCGGGATGCACGCAGAATTTGGTGATCCCCACGATCTCATCTTCCAGACCCAGATCATACAGGAGTTCCGTTTGCGAGGGCACAAGAGAAACAATTCTCTTTGGAAGAGACGGCAGTGTAATGTGGTTCCCAATTTGGTCGGCGAAGGTGGCCATGTCAGAGGCTTACGATCAGCACAGGGATTTTCAATTGGTGGCGCACGGCGTCGATGGTCTCGCCATAGAGCCAGTCCTTCATGCCGCTATGCCCGTGTGCGCCGATCACCAGGATGTCTGCCTTACTTTCCTTCACCAGCTTGGCGATCTCCTTGCTGCGGTTGCGGAAGCCCAGGTGGGTCTCCGCTTTGTATCCCATAGCCCTGAGTTGTTCCGCGTATTCCTCCAGCTTTTCCGCGTCCTTCCTGGTCTCCAGGTCATCGGAATCCTTGCCCAGCACTTTGGCGGAGGCGCTCTCCACGATGTGGATCAATATAAATTCAGATTGATCGTGCGCCTGCCCGATGGCATGATTCAGCACTTTCACATCAAATTTGCTGAAGTCCAGTGCCGTGGCGATACGGTTGTAGGCAGGCGCTTCCTTATGCAAGGGCTCTGGTATGGTCTTGTGCACATGAACAGCCACGTTCTTGGGTTTAGGTCTGAAAATGGGATACAACAAAGTGGTAAGCAAAAGTAAGCCGGTTGCAATACCGCCTGCTATGATCACTATCTTCCAGCCCAGGTTGCCGGGCGCTGCAAAAAATCCGCCCGCTTCTCCAAATAGCATGCGCAGGTTGAGGTAAACCAGCACTGTGGTGATGAGCCAGGCCAGGACCTTCACCCAGGGCTTGATGGCAAAATCGCCCATAGTTTGCTTGTCGCTTACGAAGTGGATCAGTGGAATAATGGCAAACCCAAGCTGAAGACTGAGGATCACCTGGCTGAGGATCAGCAGGCTGTCGATATTGTCTTCTCCATTGATCCAGATCACGATCACGGCGGGTATGATGGCCACCAGCCTGGTGAGCAGGCGCCTGAGCCAGGGATTGAGGCGCAGTCTCAAATAACCTTCCATCACGATCTGACCCGCCAGGGTTCCTGTAACAGTGGAACTTTGTCCTGCGGCGATCAGCGCAACGGCGAACAAAGTGGGGGCCAGGCTGGACCCAAGCAACTGGTCGAGCAGGAGGTGGGCCTCCTTGATCTCGGCCACGTCGGTGCGGCCGGTCTTAAAAAATACAGTGGCTGCCAGCACAAGGATGGCGGCGTTCACAAAAAAGGCAAGGTTCAGCGCTATGGTGCTGTCGATGAAATTCAGTTTTAAGGCTCTTTTGATACCAGCCTTGTCCCTTTTGATCTTGCGGGTTTGCACCAGGGCCGAATGCAAATAAAGATTGTGCGGCATCACGGTGGCGCCAATGATACCAATGGCTATGTATAAAGCCGTGTCGTTTGGAATGGCAGGAACAAAGCCTGTGGCCACTTCGGCCAGGTTAGGACTCGCCAGCAGGATCTCTACGAGGAAGGAAATACCAATGATTGCTACCAGGGAAATAATGAATGCCTCCATCATGCGCATGCCCAGCCGCTGCAGAAGGAGCAGCAGGAAAGTATCGAACACCGTGATCGACACGGCCCAAAGCAGGGGCATGCCGGTGAGGAGCTGGATACCGATGGCCATGCCGAGCACCTCCGCGAGGTCGGTAGCGGCAATAGCGATCTCTGCCAGGATGTAGAGAAAAAAGTTGACATATTTCGGATAGGTCTCCCTGTTAGCCTGCGCCAGGTCGCGCCCACGTACAATGCCCAGGCGTGCCGAAAGGCTTTGCAGCAACAGGGCCATCAGGTTGCTCATGAGGAGCACCCAAATAAGCTTATACCCAAATTGGCTACCGCCGGCGAGGTCCGTTGCCCAGTTGCCCGGGTCCATATACCCTACACTCACCAGGTAGGCAGGTCCAAAAAACGCGAGGGTACGCCTCCACACCGGCTTGGTGGTGGAAGTGGTATCCACCGAGCCATGTACCTCGCTCAGGGACTGATCATCTTGGAGTCGATTCATACGTAACAAAGATATTTTTAGCTAAGGGTTCACTGAGGGTTTCCAGCTTGTCGGCGATCTTTACCTGCAGTGAATGATCGTATTCAAATTGTTTCTTTACTTCTATTCTCGTACCAATGCGAATGTGCTTGAATTGCAGCATTTCCAGCAGGTCTTCCGACTGGTTGCTCACCCGGCAGACCCGGGCCAGCTGGTTGGCCGGCAGCTGGGAGAGGGGCAGCTCTTTCACCGGCCTGATCTTGCCTTTTTGGTCGGGGATGGGATCGCCATGCGGGTCGAAAGCAGGGAATTCCAAATAAGCATCCAGCTTGTCGATCAGTTTTTTATTGCTTACATGTTCCAGCTCCTCGGCGATCTCGTGTACCTCGTTCCAGTCGAATTTTAATTTCACCGAAAGAAAATATTCCCAGAGCCGGTGGCGCCTGACGATGGTTACCGCGGCTTTTTTACCCTCGGCCGTAAGAGTAAATCCATAATAGGGCTTGTAGTGGATCAGTTTTTTGGCGCTCAGCTTTTTCATCATGTCGGTGATAGAAGCGGGCCTGGCATTGAGTTTTTCCGCTAAAGCGTTGGTGGTCACGGCTTCCTGCCCCGACTGGAGATGGTAGATCGTTTTCAGGTAATTTTCCTCGCTGCTGGAAAATTTCAAGCTCATCTAATAATTTATTTAGACAAACCTAAATCATTCTGGTATTTGTTCCAAATCCAAACAGGTATTTTGGGTAATATTGCCGATCAATTGAATCCTATGTACAGAATCGCCCTGGTGTTGTTACTGCTGGCATGTAATGGTGATGATAAGCCGGTTGAGGATGAGAACAGCTTCAACTACGAGACCTTTGGCGGAAGGTTCACTACAGCCTCCGTCCCTTACCAGTTGTCTGACACCGCATTTCTGAACAATAAGGACACGGCTTCCATCCGCAGCCAGACTTTTGCAGCTTACATACCCGACAGCCTCAAAAAACGACTGTTCGGCGAAGGCAAGGTGAAATATGTACCCATTGCTAAGCTGGAGAGGGAAGAGGCCGAGACCTTCTTCATTCTCAAAGCGATCTCTGGATCGAAAAAGTCCGCCCTCCTGGTCGTATTTGATAAAGAGGGCAACTATGGCGGCGCCTTCCCCTTCCTGCATCCCGATCATGACGCTAACACCACGCAGATCAGTTCGATCGATAAGTCATTTTCCATCACCAGGAGTGTTTCCAGGAGAATGCCTGATGACGTGAATAAGGAAGGAAAGGACGTGTACGCCTGGAGTCCCGAAACAAAGACCTTCAGCCTGGTCATGACCGATATCCTGGACGACCGCAACCTGGAAGTGATCAATCCCATAGACACCCTGGCTCGTACGCATAAACTTTCAGGTGATTACCTCCGGGGCAAAAGAAATATCGTTTCCATCCGCGACGGCAGCAGCAATTCTGTTGTGAACTTTTTCGTCCATTTTGAAAATGAAGCAGGCGACTGCACAGGCGAATTGAAGGGGAATGCCATTCTTACTTCCAGTAAAACTGCCGTTTACCGCCAGGGTGGAGATCCTTGTGTGCTTGAATTTCATTTTGCCGGCAACACGGTCACGCTCAAGGAAGTAGAGGGCTGCGGATCCCGCAGGGGATTGAAATGTACTTTCGATGGCAGCTTCACCCGCAAAAAACCGGCTAAGCCGGCAGCCAGTGCTGTGAAGAAAAACTCAGCCAGGTGATCATTGTGTATTTAATACACATTACTATTAATTCTTTATCTTGCCCACCTCATTATTATACCACTCAAAATGAATTTCAGATCCTACCAGGTTCCTTATCCTATTGATGAACGTTACAGCAAAAGAGTCGCTTATTTTTCTATGGAGTTTGCCATCCACCAGCCGCTGAAGATCTACAGCGGCGGACTTGGATTCCTTGCAGGCTCGCACCTGAGAAGTGCCTACGAACTGAGGCAAAACCTCGTGGGTATAGGCATTTTATGGAAATACGGCTATTACGACCAGGCCAGGAACCAGGACCAGACCCTGCAGGTGACCTGGATGGAAAAGCATTATAGCTTCCTGGAAGATACAGGCATCAAATTCGAGATCACCGTTCACGAGCACCCGGTTTGGGTGAAGGTGATGTACCTGCCCCCGCAAACCTTCCATTCGGCGCCGCTTTTTCTCATGACCACCGACATTCCGGAGAACGATTACGTGTCGCAAACCATCACCCATCGCCTCTATGACGCGAACGTGGCTACCAAAGTAGCCCAGTTCATTTTGCTGGGCGTGGGCGGTGCCAGGCTGCTCGACGAGATCGGCTTCAACCCGGAGGTTTATCACCTCAACGAAGCGCACGGCGTGTCGGCTGCATTTTATCTCTATCACAAATTCAACAACAACCTGGACGAGGTCAAAAAAAGACTGGTCTTCACCACGCATACGCCGGAAGAAGCCGGCAACGAAAAACACGACATCCACCTTTGCCATAAAATGAGTTATTTCTGCGGGCTTTCCGTAGAAAAAACCAAGAAGCTGCTGAATATGCATGACGACATGTTCAGCCACTCACTCGCCGCATTAAGAATGGCGCGCATTGCCAATGGCGTTTCCAGGCTGCACGGCGAGGTCTCCAGGCATATGTGGAGCCGCCACGACGATATCAGCGAGATCGTTTCTATCACCAATGCACAGAACTGGAGATACTGGGCCGACAAAGCCCTTTACCGCTTCCGCGAAGAAGGCAATGACATAGGATTTGACGACCGCAAGAAATGGATGAAAAAAAGGGCTTTTGAGATCGTGGCCGACCAGACAGGAAAGCTGCTGGATCCCAACGTGTTCACCATCGTATGGGCCAGGCGCTTCGCCGGTTATAAAAGGGCCAACCTGCTCACAAGGGATATCGACCGCTTCAACGAGCTCATGAGCAATAAGAAATACCCTGTGCAAATCATCTGGGCCGGCAAGCCCTATCCTGTGGATTATCCTGCCATTTCTGAATTCAACGAGCTGGTGCACCTGAGTAAGAATTATAAGAACGTCGCCGTGATGATCGGGTATGAGCTTGGCCTTTCCAAGCGCCTGAAGCAGGCGGCAGATTGCTGGCTCAACAACCCAAGGGTACCCAGGGAAGCTTCAGGAACCAGCGGAATGACCGCAGCCATGAACGGTGCCGTGAATTTATCCACCAACGACGGCTGGATCCCGGAATACATGAACCATGGTAACAATGGCTTTGTGGTACCACCTGCAGATTATCACAACATCACCGTACATGAGCAGGATGAATACGACATGGACCAGCTCTATGACCTGCTGAACAACGAGCTCCTGCCTCTATACTACGACAACTACAGTACGTGGAGGCAGATCATGAAGAATGGCATGCGCGATGTGCAGCTCACATTCGACAGCAACAGGATGGCAGACGAATACTACCGGCTTTTGTATACGGAGCATTACCACATAGAGGATCACTATTAAGCAAAGTCCCGCGCCACATCTTCCATGCTGCGGGCGCCGGGGAAAAAGCCGGCCAGCTTTTCTATGACCCCTTCCACCAGTGCGTCCGGACAGGAAGCGCCGCTGGTAATGAGGATCTTTGCCGGGGAAGTGGCTGGCAGGTATTGATGGGAAACCAGTTCGGTTCCCGTGTGGAAATCATAATGCATGATGGTTTCGGCTGAAACGATCTTTTCCTCGCTGTTGATAAAATAAGTTGGCAGCTTTTCTTCACAGAGCTCCACCAGGTGGGAAGTATTGGATGAATTATAGCCGCCCACTACTACGGCCAGATCTGCAGGCTGTGAAAGCATACCCATCACAGCGCTCTGGTTATCATTGGTGGCATAGCAAAGCGTATCACGGGTATCGGCAAATCTCTCTCTTACATTTTCATCGGTCAGCCCGTAGCGGTCCATCATCACCTGTTTCAGATGGTCGGCGATAGCCTGTGTATCCGAGGCCAGCATGGTTGTTTGGTTCACCACGCCTATGCGCTGCAAATGTTTACCGGCATCAAAGCCGGCTGAGAACTGGCCTTTGAATGTTTCGTAAAACTGGTCTTCGGGCAGTTCGCCGGAAATGAATTTTCCGAGCTGGATCGCCTTTTCCATATCGCGCACTACCACAGAAGGAGCATTGGCCGCCGCATGGGAAAATGTCGCGCGTGTTTCTTCATGCGTAGGCTTGCCATGAATGATGATGGTGTATTCACTTTTGGCGATCACCTCGCTGCGGTTCCATACTTTCTCCACGAAGGGACAGGTAGTATCGTATTTTTCTATGGCAATGCCTATAGCACGCAGTTTTGCTTCGATCTCGAGCGTGGTGCCGAAGGCTGGAATGAGCACAATGTCTTCCGGTGTAAGTTCTTCAAAAGCTATCACCTGCTTTCCGCGCGTATCCTGCAGGAACTCTACGCCGCTGGCCCTGAGGTCGGCATTCACCTGGGGGTTATGGATCATTTCGCTCAGGAGGAAGATCCTCTTGCCTTTGTTCTCTTCTATGGTTCTGAATGCGATGTCGATGGCATTCTCTACACCGTAACAAAAACCAAAATGGCGGGCCAGGTAAACTTTCAGCGGACCAAAGTCCAGCCGGGTAGGAAGGAAGTCTTTTTTCATCCTGTCCTCTTCCTTTCTCTTCCTCTTGATGGCGGAAATAAGGGGGCTCCGGTATATGATGGGAACGTCGAAACTCTTCACTGTGCAAATTTAGCCTGTAAACTGTGAATACTCTTTTAATGTATTATTTTGCTTCCCATCATGAGGAAGATCACATTTGCCCTGGCTGTTTCCGCTGCATTCATTGCCTGCGGCACAGATAAAGGCGCCACAGAAACAAAGGAAATGGAGAAAAACGAACCGGGCTGGATCCAGCAAACGAATATTTATGAAGTGAACCTGCGCCAGTACACAAAGGAAGGCACTATCAATGCTTTTCGCCGCGAGATGCCCAGGCTGCGCGACATGGGGGTGAAGACCCTTTGGTTCATGCCCATCACCCCTATAGCGAAGAAGAATATGAAGGGCGAGCTGGGTAGCTATTATGCGGCGGGAGATTATGTATCTGTCAGCCCGGAGTTTGGTACCGTGGAAGATTTCAAGGCGCTGGTAGATGAAGCGCACTCGATGGACATGAAGGTGATCATCGACTGGGTGGCCAACCATACCGGCTGGGACCATACCTGGACAAAAGAACATCCTGAATGGTACCTGAAAGACTCGGCGACAAATGATTTCCAGATCGCTTCCGGCATGGATGATATTATCGAGCTGGATTTTACCAATAAGCCAATGCGCAAGGCCATGATCGATGCCATGCAGTTCTGGGTAGAAAAAACCGGCATCGATGGCTTCCGTTGCGACCTGGCCTTTTGGGTGGAACTGGATTTCTGGGAAGAAGCAAAAGCCAGGCTCGACCCCATAAAGCCTTTGTTCTGGCTGGGAGAACTCGACCCTTTGGAAAACCCAGAGTACATGAAGGTCTTTCATGCGGCTTATACCTGGAAATGGATGCACAGGGCCAAAGACTGGTACCAACAGAAATGGAAGGTCGACAGCCTGCTGCCATTGCTGGAGGACTATGAAAGAGCACCCGGCATCAAGACCTGGTTCACCACCAATCACGATGAGAACAGCTGGAACGGCACCGAGTACGAAAAATATGGCGATGCTGCTAAGGCCCTGGCTGTGTTCAGCATCACCTGGAAGGGAATACCCCTGGTGTATAGCGGGCAGGAACTACCCAACAAGAAACGATTGGAGTTTTTCAAAAAAGATCTCATAGCCTGGACGGGCAAGAACGAACTCGAAGGTTTTTATAAAACGCTGTTTGAGCTAAGATCTGCAGAACCCGCCCTGTCTGCTGCTGCCGATGCAAAGCGCATTACCACAACGGCGGATAGCGCTGTATTTGCCTTTCTCAGGAAAAGCGGCAACAGTGAAGTACTGGTGGTGCTGAACCTCTCCGGTCAGCCCCAGCGTTTCGAACTGCTGGACAGTAAGGTCACTGGTAGATTTAGCAATGCTTTCTCCCATGCGGAGAACGATTTTACAACTGAAAGATCTTTCCAAATGCAGCCCTGGGAGTTTTTGGTGTATAAAAAGTAACCCCTGGGGGATTGCTTAAGGAGCGGAACGCAAATACAAAGATGAACCCCTTCATATGAAGTGGCATCTTTCGGAGCGAACGTCATTGCGAGGGAGCGGAACGCAAATAAAAAGCTGATCCCCTTCGAATGAAGCTTCATCTTTCGGAGCGAACGTCATTGCGAGGGAGCGGAACGCTCCCGAAGCAAAACCTCCTGCTAAGGCTTAGTTAGCAGGAGGTCGCCATCGAGTTTAGGTGGAAAGTTTTCAGGGATATGGATCAAAAACGGACCTTGTTCAGGTTCGGCTGGTGGCTTTTAATAGGATAGTGTATTTCGCAGGTTGGGCAGTGAAGCCTTGAACAATACAAACATAGAGAGGTTTGCTCATCCGTACAATCGCGATTATGCCCTATTTTTTGGTGAGTGTAATTACTGAAGAGTTCGTAGAAACACGAAGGATTACAGTTGACTGGTTGACTAGTTAATTAGGAGAAACTTTTGCATTTCCTCGCGCTCCTATGCGCCATCGCGCCTTAGCGTCAAAGCCACCGGAAACTACTAAGCCAACGCCTGTATGACGTCGTATTTGGTCACGATGTGATAGTCTCCCGTCTCGTCCTTCGCCAGCACAGCGCCATTCTCTTTGTTGATCAGTGTTCTCAGCCTTTCCACCGGCGTGTCCATGGTCACCATAGGAAATACCTTTTCCATGACCTTGCCCACCTTTTCTGTTTTGATCTCGGGATTACTGAATACCAGCTGAAAGAGGCTGTTCTCGCTGATCGATCCGATCAGCTCGCCGGAAGGATCCACGACGGGGATATGCTCAATGTCGTACTTCTTCATCAAACCCACCGCGTCGGCTACCGATTGTGTGGGCTCGATGGTAATGAGCTTCTGGCGGCCCCGGCCGCTGATGATGTCCTTGAATGATTTCACTTCAAAGAAACCGCGCTCGGCCATCCACTGGTCGTTATATACTTTGGCAACATAGCGGCTGCCATGGTCGTGGAGTATGCAGACCACGAGGTCGTCTTTTTTGAGTTTGTGTTTGAGCTGGAACAGTCCCTGCAGGCAGCTGCCGGCACTATAGCCGCAGAAAAGCGCTTCCTCGCGGGCCAGGCGGCGGGTCATGATGGCTCCGTCCTTATCGGTCACCTGCTCGAAATGATCAATGACGCTCATGTCGTAATTCTCGGGAACGAAATCCTCTCCAAAACCTTCAGAGATATAAGGATGCACCTCGTTCATGTCGATCTCGCCGGTGCGGAAATATTTGGTGAGCAAAGAGCCATATACGTCGATGGCCCAGATCTGTATGTTTGGATTCTTTTCTTTGAGGTACATGGCCGTACCGGTGACCGTACCGCCAGTACCTGCAGTGACTACCAGGTGAGTCACCTTGCCGTCGGTCTGTTCCCAGATCTCAGGACCGGTGGTTTCATAGTGCGCCAGCCTGTTGGCGGGATTGTCGTACTGGTTCATGAGAAAAGAGTTCGGGATCTCTTTTTCCAGCCTGGCCGCTACGGAGTAATAGCTCCTCGGATCTTCCGGCTCCACGTTGGTGGGACAAACGATCACCTCGGCACCCAGGGCCTTGAGGATGTCCATTTTAGATTGGGACTGCTTATCGGTGGTGGTAAAAATGCATTTATAGCCCCTCACTACGCCTGCCATGGCCAGGCCCATGCCCGTATTGCCGGAGGTGCACTCGATGATGGTGCCGCCTGGCTTGAGCTTGCCTTCCGCTTCCGCTACTTCCACCATTTTCAGGGCCATGCGGTCCTTGATAGAGTTGCCGGGATTGAAATATTCCACTTTGGCCAGCACGTCGCAGGGGAATGACTTAGTGAGCTTGTTCAGTTTCACCAAAGGCGTGTTTCCGATCGTCTCGAGTATGTTGTTTTTTACGTCCATCTTGCGGCAAAAGTAGGGGAAAAGAGCTTCTATGGAGCGCGCTTAGCTTTTGAACCATGAACGTTCGGGTGACACCAGGAAAGTCCGCAGAGTTAGTCAAACATACTAACTGAGGGCAGCATTCTGATATTCTGACGAACAGAATTACACGAAGTTTCACGAAGATCCGCGAAGGCCCGCGAAGTTTAAAAGGCTTGATTCAGTCATTAAGATCGAAAATCTTAAATCTTACATCTTAAATCGAAAATCTCTTAACTTTGCACCGTGCAGGTCTCATACGACCAGCTCCTGCTGAACTCCCCCAGGACCGGAAGGTAGCAAGGGTAGGCGGTTGTAGCGGTGCGATGTGAGTAGCCTGCACTTTTTTTATGCCCTCCGGAAAGCCTGACCCCTAAGGCCTGAATACAAAGCCATCTTTTCCCCAAATTTCCAAGGTGCCGGTTTCCTGCATTTGCCTGCTCTCAATTTCATCTACTTTTGCACCATCGTCATTCTTCAATCTTAAATCTTAAATCTTAAATCTTCAATCTTAAATCTTCAATCTTAAATCTACCATGAAGTTCTTTATCGACACCGCCAATCTCGACCAGATCCGTGAAGCGCATGAACTCGGCATTCTCGATGGCGTGACCACCAATCCCTCTCTCATGGCCAAGGAAGGCATCCGCGGCGAAGAGGCGATCAACAACCACTACAAGGCCATCTGCGAAATGGTGGACGGTGATATCAGCGCCGAAGTGTTGTCAACCGACGTGAAGACCATCATCGAGGAAGGAAAAAAGCTGGCCGCCCTGCACCCGAACATCGTGGTAAAGGTGCCGATGATCAAGGACGGAGTGAAGGCGATCAAATGGTTCACCGATAACGGCATCCGTACGAACTGTACACTGGTGTTCTCTGCAGGACAAGCCATTCTCGCAGCCAAGGCGGGCGCTGCCTATGTATCGCCTTTTATCGGTCGCATAGACGACAGCGGCTGGGATGGTATGGAACTGATCGGACAGATCAGCCAGATCTATTCTATCCAGGGCTTCAAAACTGAGATCCTCGCAGCTTCTATCCGGAGCGCCAATCATATTGTCAGAGCCGCCGAACTGGGCGCAGACGTTTGTACTTGTCCGCTCGACTCCATCCTCGGACTGCTGAAGCATCCTTTGACGGATATTGGCTTGGCTAAGTTCCTGGAGGATGCGAAGAAAATGTAGTCAACTAGTTAACTGGTTGACTAGTTGACTAGGGAACAGCCGGAGCAAATTAGGTGCAACAACCTTTTAGGCGTCGGGACTGGAAACAGGAAACTGGAAACAGGAAACTGGAAACCTTTTACGCCTGCCTTTCCTTCTTCCGCTTGCGGTTATGCTCCATCATGTCGTTGATGATCTCCTGGCTGGTTTGCAAAGGCTCATCGAAGCCTCTCTTACGGATGTAGATCGTGATCTCTTTGTAGACTTTCGGATCGCTTTTTAAAGCTGCCCTCACTTTTACTTTTTCACCACGGAAAGCGCTGTCTATGAACAGGTCGTTGCCTTTGAAAAAGCCGGCATTGGAACTGAAGCTGATCTCTGTGCTGTCGAGCGGCATCCAGTTGCCGTCGCTCATTTTCCCATCAATGTTGATGTAATTGAAAAATCCCTTTTTCAGGCTGTCGGTATAAAGGTTGAAATGAATACTCTCCACCTTTTGGGCAGAAGCGGAGGAAGCAAGGACAATGAAAAGCAGCAGGCAGGGAAGGATCTTTCTCAAGACTTGGCGTTTCCGTAAAGTTCTAAAAACAGAAGTAAGGACGGTGTTAAATCTGATGGATTTTGCTTCAACCGCCATGAACCATTCCCTGTAAAAGAGAACCACCCATGCATTTAACATTATTCCAACCTAAACGCCAGGCCGAAACCAAAGATGTAGCGCGGTGACTTCCCATTCAGCCCCAGGCCGCCCTGAAGATCGAGTTGTATATCCGGATGCACGGCCCAGGCTATGCCGGTATTCAACAGGGCCTTAGGCCTTGAACCCTCCCTGAAATAGCCAAAAAGCTCTGCCATGACCTTCATCCTTTCACTGATCTCTACCTGTGGCGAAAATCCATACATCCAGTTCTGCTCATGCTCCACGTGATCCCAGTCGGAACCGAAATTAAAACTGAGATCAGTATGGCTTCCTATTCTCTGCTCCAGTAGAAGCCTGATGCGGTGATAGGCCCCGCCGGGATCGTGCTTACCGGAACTGGCAAATGGAAGGCCCACGTGTGCCTGGATGGCAGCGGCAAAATGATGATCTTTCGACTGGTGTACCATCCACTGGAAGCCGGGCTCAATGGGACGGAAACCGTCGCGGTAGATATGATGGGAGGGGAGGTCCTGCTGCTCCACGGTAAGGCCCAAACGAAATTCAAACCGGTCGGTGGCGCCATACCGGAATAACATTTCCGGAAGCCTTGTCAGCTTGTCTTCATGTTCTTCCTTTTCCCTGAGGAAACCCGCCTCTGCCTGGAAGGTACCCTGGTGCATGGTTTTGGGAGATTGGGTTTCCCCCGGCCTTTCTGTGTGTATGATCTTTTGTGCTGATGCTGTCATTCCCAGCAGGATGCAGCTGATTAGTAAGAATCTCTTCATAAATCAGTTTTAGTGGTGTCCATGAAAAAAGACCGGCAGGGCCGGTCTTTCAAACATAGATGAGTTCTTATCAAAAAGTCCTGCTCTTGCTATCTGCAGCAGGCTGATTTTTGTCAGCATTTTTCACCCATTTCTCCAGCCACTGATGCTGCTCCCATAAAAGGTGAAGGATGTTTTCTTTAGCCGCATAGCCATGGCTTTCGTAAGGCAACACTACATACCGCACTGTACCTCCGTGTCCTTTGATGGCATTGTACAGGCGCTCACTCTGGATAGGGAAGGTGCCCGAATTGTTATCCAACTCGCCATGGATCAAAAGAATAGGGGTCTTGATCTGGTTGGCGTATGTGAAGGGGCTCATCTGGTGATAGATCTCCGGCGCTTCCCAATAAGTTCTTTCCTCCGCCTGGAAGCCAAACGGTGTGAGCGTGCGGTTATAAGCACCGCTTCTTGCAATACCGGCTTTGAACAATTTGGTATGTGCGAGCAAATTCGCTGTCATGAAAGCTCCATAGCTATGGCCGCCCACCGCTACCCGGTTGCTGTCACCCACACCCAGGTCGGAAAGTTTCTTAATTGCAGCATGGGCATTCAGGTGCAGCTGGGGAATGAAATTATCATTGGGTTCCTTGCCGCCTTCGCCCACAATGGGCATCTCGGCATTGTCAAGTACAGCATATCCTTGCGTCACCCAAAAAATGGGAGAGCCATAGTTGATGCGGGTGAACCTGTATTTCGACCCGCGCACCTGCGCAGCGTCGCCGGCAGATTTGTATTCGATGGGATAGGCCCATATCAGCACGGGAAGCGGTCCGTCTTTTTTCGGATCGTAACCTTTGGGCAGGTAGAGATCACCGGTAAGATTGATCCCATCTGCACGCTGGTAGCTGATCTTTTCTTTGGATATGCCTTCGAGTAATGCGTAAGGGTTTCTAAAGTCAGTGATGGCCACAGGAGCGATCTTCTTTTTGATATTTCGGATGTAATAGTTGGGCGCTTCAGTTGGACCTTCCTTCATGGTCAGCATAACGCCGGCCACAGGATCGATCATATCCACCACGGACTCATAGTAAGGCGCTTCTGCTCTCCAGAGCACTTCTTTGTTCCCATTGGTAATGTCGAAGGTCTGCACCAGCGGAAAATCGCCTTCTTTGGAAGCGCCGGGCGCACGCAGCAGCAATTCTTTCCCATTGAGTATGATCAGGGTCTGGCGGCCGAAACTGTTCTTTGCCGTCATTGGCGAACCAATGTCGCCATAGGAATCATTGCTGCTTCTTTCATACAAAGAATCCACTCTTCCTGTTGAAGGATCATACCTGTTCATGCGCAGTCTCCTGTCGGCAAAGCTTCTCTCATAGAAAACGGCCACATCCTTGTTGCCCCAGATCACACCACCAAAGCGGCGCCTGGTTTTAAAAAGTTCTTTCGGCTCCGAGTTTTCTTTGATGTTGGCCTCATACACTGCATCCCTGTATTCTGACTTCGACCTTCCCAGGCCTTTGTCAAGCGCCTGCACAAAGACCACGGTGGCAGGCTGGTCGTCTCTCCAATCAATGCTCCTCGGATAGACCGCCACATCATCAAAGCCAATGGGCTGGCCTTCGGCACTTGGATTCACTGCTATGGTCTTTACCAGTTTTCCCTGCATGTCCATCACGGCCACCGTATGCGGAAAACCACTGGCAGGCACCAGGTAGGAAAAGGGACGATTGATGGTAGTGACGAGGATAAAATTCTTATCTGGTGACACACTGAAGCTTCTGTAGATGGCAGGCTTGCCTATCGGCATTTCTTTCTTCAGGTCGTTCTTTACCAGTTGGGCCGTAGCATAGTAATCAAACAGGGCCTCGTCATAAGCATTCCTGATCAGGTCCTGGTAGGTGCGCGAGGCCGCTGCCTTGCCGATATTCTCCTGTACGATGGGTCCTGCAGGCGCGCCGGCTGTGGCCTTCAATTTTTTACCCGGCACAATGGTCTTGTACAGCAGCTGCTGATTGCCTGCCCACTGAAAGCTGCCACCCATCACGGTATTCAAAGGCTGCGTGTTTACTTTCCTTGCCTTCCTGGTCTTGATATCCACCACATAAAGATGGAGAGCCGTGTTGGTGGCATGCACGAAGGCAAACTGTTGCTGGTCCGGCGACCACTGCAGGGACGAAGCCCGCAGGTTGGCGGGCAGGCCTTCGATCTTATACACTTGCCCGCTTTTGACGTTCTTCAGTGAGAGCGTATTAGAGGAGCCCGAGCGGCTGGGAGAGAAGTTGTTGGGATTTATGCGCAGACCGCCTATGCGCAGCTCTGGCTGCGAAAGCTCTTCGATGGTGGGATAGTCGCTGCGGTCCATCAGGATCATCCATGTTGCCTTATCATCCACAGAAACACCAGGGGTTGGCTTGGCCATGGCAAGGTCGAGGATATCTTTGGGCGGCGTTTGGTATTTGAAATCATCCTGCGCACCGGCAGTGGATACAACAAAAGCAAAGACTAACAGGTATAGGAAACGTTTCATAAATGGGAGATTTGAGATCCTTTGGTTGATGTGGTATGAAAGCTGTAATTTATAAAGTTTTCGCGCAAAAAATAATGAGAACATGGAGCAGGAAGTAAAAGCAGGGAAGAAAGGAAAAAGAGTACTGTTCATCGACAGGGATGGAACGCTGATCAAAGAACACCCACCCACTTACCAGATCGACAGCTGGGAGAAGCTGGAATTTTATCCCTACGTATTCACCTACATGAACCGCATAGCCACCGAGCTGGATTATGAACTGGTGATGGTGAGCAACCAGGACGGGCTGGGAACCGATAAGTTTCCTGAGCACCACTTCCAGGGCATCCACGATCATATCATCCGAAGCTTTGAAAATGAAGGCGTTCACTTTCGCGAGATCCATATCGACAGGAGCATGCCGGAGGACGGGCTCGATACCAGGAAGCCCGGTACAGGCATGCTGCAGCAGTATTTCGACAAGGAACGATACGACCTGGCGAACTCTTTTGTCATCGGCGACCGCATCACCGATGTGCAGATGGCAAAGAACCTGGGCTGCAAGGCCATTTGGCTGAAAAACAACCCGGGACTGGGTTTGGAGGAGATCGGCTCCACGGAAGGGCTTGAAGAATATACGGCCCTCGTCACCACGAAATGGGAAGACATCTATACATTCCTCGTCTCCCGTGAAAAGTGAAAGGTGAAAGGTGAACACTCCCCGCGTTACTTAGCGCCTCCCGAAGCTTCGGGAGCGGCTTAGCGTCTAAGCAAGACGAGCATTGGCACAATTGTAGTTTTACACCAGTTGCTAAAAACCTGTGAACATGAAAACACTACTCCTTGGCCTGGTGCTGATGTCCTTTACTTTCAAGTCGGGTGAATCCGTGGATGGAGTATGGTCTGGCATCTATGAATCCGAAAATGCAGTCACCAACATGGTGATCCGCTTCGAAGACGAAAGCAAATTCCATTGCTATAAAGGCGCGGTGAATGAAGACAACAAGCTCGAAGGCACTTATGTGCTCCAGGGCGACACCGCACTCATCTTCACGTACAGAACCCCGGAAGGGAAGATGATCAACTTCAAAGGCCAGCTTGGACCCAAAAAGACCTACGTGAACGGCGTTTGGGTGGGACCCGATTCCAAGGGCAAGTTCTTTTTGAGGAAACAGAAGGTAGAGGAACGCTTCGGATAATTGAATAGTGAAACACAGAGGCCACACGGTGACAACGGCTGTTCCCCAGTCAACTAGTCAACCAGTCAACCAGTCAACTGATCAGGCCCCATCGCTATCCGCCTCCAGGTTACGCGGCGTTACATCCGGCTCCACCGCCGCATTTGCATCGCCCGAAGTACCAGTGACAGGCTTCTCCGTAATATGCAACTCCGCACCATGTGCCTCATCTGGCCCTTTGTCATTCTGAGCTCGCCGAAGGTTGTCCTCCTGCACTTGTCGAACAGACTCATTTGACTCCTTTGATAAATTTGACTCCTTTGACATATTTGACTATTTAGGTTTATTTGACTCTTTTGGCTCTTCCACTTCCTCCGAATTAAAAGTGTTCACCGCTGCCATGCCCGGTGCAGGAGCGGATGTATTCAACCCGGCGGGGTCGTAGATCTTATCCTTTTCTTCTTCCTTTTCTTCCACGGGCTCATCGATCAGCAATTCCCGGTAGCCCTCTGTCTTTTGCATGACGGCCCTGGTAAAAGGACAAGCCGCAATGATGTGCCTGCCTTTCAGTTTTGCATGTTCCACCACGGCGCTTACCAGTTCTTTGCCGATGTTCTTTCCTTTCAGCGTCTCGGAAACCTCGGTATGGTCAACCACCATGGTGTCCGGGTGCCTCACCGCATAAGTGATCTCTGCCAGCATATTTCCGCTTTCGTCATTGATATAATGCCTGCCCCTGATATCAGATTCTTCGTGTTGAATATGCATAGTCCTTTTTCCTTTATTTCCTTCAGTAACCATGCCATCCGCTCACATGACGATTTAAAAAAATATTTTGCCAGGTCAATACCCCGGCTGATATTTGTGTGGAATGACAAACATGAATATGATATGGTGGTGGAATTTCAACTCGGTCTCGGGGGGATAAGCCATTGCTATTGTATGATATCATGAGCTCCGCCCCAGGCGGAGTTTTTTTTTGATCAAACTGAATGATATGCTGGCAGAAAAAGACCAGGCAACAAAGGCGGGCCAATTAAAGGAATGGAGAAAGGTGCAGGTGGAGACCCTGGTTTACCGTTCCCTTGCAGACGTGTACACGCCGGTGGGCATTTACCTGCGCCTGCGCGACAGGTTCCGGGATACTGTTTTGCTGGAAAGTACCGACAGCCACGCTGCAGAAAACAGCTACTCCTATATAGGAGTGAATGCCATCGCAGGTATTGAGATCGGGGCTGACCTGGTGGTAGAATACAAGCTCCCCGGACAGAAGACAGAAAAATTCCCCCTGCAAAAAGGTATGCAGCCAGGCGATCTGATCTGGGATTTCATGAACTGTTTCCAGGTGAATTCCGGAGAGCACGGTAAGGTTGAAGCAGCACAAGGTCTTTATGGCTATACCAGCTACGACATAGTGCCATTGATCGAAAAGCTGGAAGGCGCATCCCTGCAAAACGAAATTCCCATAGCCCGCTATCGCTTTTACCAGTACGTGATCGCCATCAACCACTATTCAGATGAACTGCTGATCCTGGAGAACAAGGTAGAGGGCGTCTCATCTGAGATCGGCCAGCTGCGTTCCTGGATACAGGGTAAGGATGTACCGGTCTATCCCTTCCATCCGCAGGGAGAAGAAGACAGTAACATGACTGATGAAGCGTATATGGAGATCGTGAAGAAAGGGATCGCCCATTGTCACCGCGGAGATGTTTTCCAGGTGGTGCTCAGCCGCCGGTATCAACAGGCTTACACAGGCGATGATTTCAATGTGTACAGGGCATTGCGCCATGTCAATCCTTCGCCTTATTTGTTTTATTTCGACTATGGCGACTATAGGCTGATGGGTTCCTCTCCCGAATCCCAACTGAGGGTGCACAAAGAGGAAGTGACCCTGAACCCCATAGCAGGCACCTATAGGCGCTCTGGCGACGATGAGACCGATCAGCTGAAGGCAGAAGAACTTTTGCAGGATCCCAAAGAGAACGCCGAACATGTAATGCTGGTAGACCTGGCGAGAAATGACCTCAGCAAGGTAAGTAAAGACGTTACCCTTACCAGCTTCCGGCAGATCCAGTACTATTCACATGTGATCCATATGGTGAGCCAGGTGAAGGGCCAGCTGCCGCCCGGCAGCAATCCCTTCCTTGCGCTATATCAAACATTTCCGGCAGGTACCTTAAGCGGGGCGCCCAAATTCAGCGCCATGCAGATCATCCGTAAACTGGAAAAAACCAACCGGTCATTTTATGGAGGCGCCATTGGGTTTGCGGGATTCAACGGCCACTGCAACCATGCTATTATCATTCGCAGTTTTCTCAGCCGCCAAAACACGCTGATCTACCAGGCAGGGGCAGGCGTGGTAGCTGGCAGCAGGCCGGAAGATGAACTGGCCGAGATAAAGAATAAATTAGGAGCATTAAAAAAGGCGATCGGGCTCGCATCAAAACTAGAAATATGAAGATCCTGGTGTTCGATAATTACGATTCCTTTACCTACAACCTGGTTCACCTGGTGAACAAGATCATGCCGGGCTGCACCGATGTATTCCGGAACGACGAGATCCCGCTGGAGAAGATAGCTGCATACGACAAGATCATTTTATCGCCGGGTCCGGGCATTCCCTCTGAAGCGGGCTTGCTTTTGCCCCTCATCAAAGAATATGCTTCTTCGAAGTCCATCCTGGGTGTTTGTCTTGGGCACCAGGGGATCGGCGAGGCCTTTGGGGGAAAACTGGTGAATCTTTCCACCGTTTATCACGGTGTGTCTACAAGGTGCGTGGCAACCAGGGAGGATGATCTGTATAAAAACCTTCCAAAAGAATTCGATGTAGGAAGGTATCACAGCTGGATAGTGAGTGAAGAGCAGTTTCCTGCCGAACTGGAGATCACTGCCCGGGATGAGCACGGGATGATCATGGGCCTGCGACACCGGCAGTTTGATGTGCAGGGAGTTCAATTCCACCCTGAAAGCGTGCTTACGCCGGATGGAGAGACGATCATGAAAAACTGGTTGACCACATGAAAAACATTTTAAAAAAATTATTTGAGTACAAGGTGCTTTCCAGGGAAGAAGCCAGGCAAGCTATGGTGAGTATTGGCAACCGCCAGTTCAACGATACCGAGCTTGCTGCATTCATGACCGTATACCTGATGCGCAGTATCACCATCCCGGAACTGGAAGGATTCAGGGAGGGCTTGCTGGAAATGGCCGTTACAACCGATCTTGATTCCTACGAGGCGATAGACATTGTGGGTACGGGCGGAGATGGCAAGAATACATTCAACATTTCCACGCTTTCCTGCTTTTTGGTTGCAGGCGCAGGAAAGAAAGTGGCCAAGCATGGTAATTATGGGGCTACTTCGGTCAGCGGCGCTTCTAACCTCATGGAAAACCTGGGATATAGATTTTCGAATGACACAGGTAAACTGAAAAGGGAGTTGGACGAAACCAACTTCACCTTCCTGCATGCGCCGCAGTTCCATCCTGCCCTGAAATCGGTTGCACAGGTAAGAAAAGACCTGGGTTTCCGTAGCTTCTTCAACATGCTGGGTCCGATGGTCAACCCGGCCAGGCCCCGCTACCAGGTGGTGGGTGTGTACAATATGGAAATGGCGCGAGTGTATAATTATCTCCTGCAGCAGCAGAGCAGCCACTTCACCATTGTGCATAGCCTGGACGGATACGATGAGATCTCACTGACCAGCGATACCCGTGTGATCACCCAAAATGGCGACCGCGTATTTACGCCGGAAGCGCTGGGAAAAAGGATGGTGAGCCCCCAGGACCTTTACGGCGGTGCCGATGCGGAGGAAGCGGCCACTATCTTTACTACCATCCTCCAGGGCCAGGGAACCTGGGCGCAGAATGCGGTGGTGTTTGCCAATGCAGCGACAGCCCTTTATGGAACGGGTGATTATGTGCAGTACGATGACGCTTACTATGCTGCTGTAGACAGCCTCGAGAGCGGCAGTGCATACAGAACATTCAAGAAATTAATTTCTATACAATGAGCATCCTATCAGACATTGTTGCCTTTAAAAAAACGGAAGTAGAGAACCGCAAACAGAGCATGCCGGTTGCCAAACTCGAGAAGCTTCCCTTGTATCATTCAGTTTCCTACTCGCTGAAGCGGGCACTGGTGGATGCCAGAAAAAATGGGATCATCGCTGAATTCAAAAGACGATCGCCTTCGAAGGGCGCGATCAATGAACAGGCACTGGTAACGCGGGTGACGGAAGCCTATGCTTCCAACCAGGCAGCCGGAATATCCATACTCACCGATTCACAATTCTTTGGAGGCAGCATAGATGACCTTGTTTCCGCCCGCGTAAATGAAGTACCGATCCTGCGCAAGGATTTCATCATCGATCCTTACCAGGTGATCGAAACCAAGGCTTATGGAGCGGATGTGATCCTGTTGATCGCCGCCATACTCAGTACTGAGCAGGTAAAGGAATTTTCCTCCCTGGCGCACGAGCTGGGCCTGGAAGTAATCCTGGAGGTGCACAATGAAGAGGAGCTGGGACATATTGGGGAGCGCACGGATATCATTGGTGTGAACAACCGCGACCTCGCCACTTTCGAAACCAGCCTGGAGCCCTCGATTCACCTGGCCCACCTGATCCCTCCGGCCAAACTCAAGATCTCAGAAAGCGGCATCAGCACTACGAAAGACATCCTCTTGCTCCGCCAGTTAGGATACAATGGATTTTTAATGGGAGAGACATTCATGAAACAGGAAGACCCCGGCCTGGCCTATATGAAATTCGCCGCAGCACTGAATGAGGAAAGCATATGAAGGTCAAGGTCTGTGGCATCACCACGGTAGAGCAGCTGGAGGCCCTCCCGGCCGCAGGATCTGATCTCGCAGGACTCATTTTCGTGCAGAGATCGAAGCGTTATGCCAGGGAAAAGCTCCGTCCTTTCCGGCAGCAGTTGCGCAAATTGCCCATAGAGAAAGTAGGGGTGTTCGTCAACAGCAGCGAAGAGGAGATCCTCCAAACGGCAGAGGACTTCGGACTTTCCATGATACAGCTCCATGGAGATGAGGATGTCAGCTTAACGCAAAGGATCAACAGGATACTACCGGTGATCAAAGTCTTCCGGCTTCCATCTCCTGGACTAAAGGAGCAAATGGAAGAACACAGAGATGCCTGCAGTTATTTTCTTTTTGATACCCGCGGAAAGGATTTGGGGGGCAACGGAGAAAAGTTCGACTGGGCTTCAATCCACGGGCTTACCGGGGACCAACCATGTTTTCTCTCCGGCGGCATCGCGCCAACGGACGCAGCAGCGTTGAAAGATCTTAACAACCGAAATCCTTTGTTTGGCGTAGATATCAACAGCAGGTTTGAATCCAGCCCTGGCATCAAGGATCTCAGAGCAGTCGCAGAATTTATAAGTCAGGTTAAAGATCAGAGCAAGTAAAAATGGAAAGGAATCAATATACTTCACCTGATGAACAGGGATATTATGGCCGCTTTGGCGGTGCCTTTATTCCGGAAATGCTGCACAGCAACGTAGAGGCGTTGAGAACGGCTTACCATGAAATCATGCATTCAGCGGGCTTCATGGATGAATACGATCAGCTATTGAAAGATTATGTGGGCCGGCCAACCCCTTTATATTTTGCTGAAAATCTAAGCAGGTATTTCTCCTGCAATATTTTCCTGAAGCGGGAAGACCTTTGTCACACGGGTGCACATAAGATCAACAATACAGTGGGGCAGATCCTTTTGGCTGAACGCTTGGGAAAGAAGAGGATCATTGCAGAGACCGGTGCAGGGCAGCATGGCGTGGCCACTGCCACGGTTTGTGCGCTAAAGGGCCTGGCCTGCGTGATCTACATGGGTGAAAAGGATATGCAAAGGCAGGCGCCCAACGTAGCCCGCATGAAAATGCTTGGGGCTGAAGTAGTGCCTGTGAGCAGCGGGAGCAAAACCCTGAAGGATGCGACCAACGAAGCCATCCGCGACTGGATCAACCATCCGCTCGATACCTATTACATCATCGGCAGCGTAGTGGGCCCGCACCCTTATCCAGACATGGTGGCAAGGTTCCAGAGCGTGATCTCCAAAGAGATCAGGAAACAGCTGGCAGAAAAAACGGGCCATGAGTTGCCCGATTCAGTGATCGCCTGCGTGGGTGGGGGATCGAATGCAGCGGGTGCTTTTTTTGAATTCCTTGACGAACCGACGGTTGAACTGGTTGCCGTAGAAGCGGCGGGTGAGGGTTTGACCAGTGGCCGCTCTGCTGCCACTACGCAATTGGGTTCAGAAGGCGTTTTGCACGGAAGCCTTAGCCTGCTCATGCAAACGGAGGATGGCCAGGTAACAGAGCCGCACAGCATCTCCGCGGGCCTGGATTATCCGGGGATCGGTCCCCTGCATGCGCATCTTTTCACCAGCGGCCGCGCCCGGTTCATCAGCGCTACCGACGAAGAAGCTGTAGAAGCAGCCTTTATGCTGGCCAGGATGGAAGGCATCATTCCCGCGCTCGAGACCGGGCATGCACTGGCGGGTCTCCACAAGATCTTCAGCCGGGATTTCACAGAGCCTTCGAAAAACGTAGTGGTATGCCTGAGCGGGAGAGGAGATAAGGATATGGAGACGTATATGAGAATGATGAACAGATGAATGTTGAATGTTGAATGTTGAATGTTGAAGTGAACAGCCAATATTCAATGCTCAATGTTCAAATTCTGCGAGATCTGCGGGCTGTTCATCTGCGTTATCTGCGGGAATGGCTGTTATGATGGTTCAAAATTTAGATGATGTTGAGGCTGAAAGAATTATTTACAAGAAAAAGCTCGGGTATACTCAACGTATACTGCACCGCCGGCTATCCAAAACTGGATGATACGCTGGAAGTCATGCGCGCCTTGCAGGACAATGGCGCTGATATCATTGAGCTGGGCATTCCTTACAGCGATCCCCTGGCAGACGGGCCCGTCATCCAGCAAAGCAGCATGAAGGCGTTGCAGAATGGCATGTCTATTCCAGTATTGTTTACACAGCTCGCCAGGATGCGAGAGACGATCAGGATCCCGGTTGTCCTCATGGGTTACCTCAATCCCATCCTGCGGTACGGATTCGAAGCTTTCTGCAGAAAATGCCGCGAATGCGGAGTAGACGGAATGATCGTCCCCGACATTCCTCCCTTTGAATACGAAAAACAATATCAAAATATCATAAAGCAATACGGCCTCGACTTCATTTTCCTGGTCACCCCGGAAACTTCAGGAGAAAGGGTCCTCCGGTTCGACGAGCTGAGTTCCGGCTTCCTGTACGCCGTTTCCTCTTCCGCTGTCACGGGTTCGGCTAACGATCCAGCGAAGGTGAAGACCTTCCTGCAAAGTTTGCAGGCCATGAAACTGCGCAACCCTGTCCTGGCAGGCTTTGGCATTCATGACAGGGAGTCGTTTCTGAATGCCTGTTCGGCGGCCAACGGCGCCATCATAGGCTCTGCCTATATCAAAGCATTAAAAGGCCAGGATATCCAGGCAGAAACAAGGAGTTTCCTCAGGTCCGTGCTCCAGGATCAACCTGAATTTTAACAGAAGAAGGGCCTATTTTAACCTGTGCCGGGAGAGGGCAGTTTCCTTAATTTCTTATTTTGCATCACAAATTGCCAGGCAATTCATAACCCGATGACTATGAAGAAATTTTTCCTGCTACTTTTTATCCTGCCCGTTCTTGCTTTTGCCCAGACCAACAGGGGCTTTTCTGTTACAGGAACCATTGCCGGACTTCCCGACAGCACTGAAGTAAAGCTGATCTCCACTACCCAGGAGTCGACAGTACTGGCCACTGGACTTACCAAAGGCAGCATTTTTACCCTCAAAGGACAGATCTCCGAGCCCGGCCTCTACTGGCTGGATGTAGGCGGCGAGAAAGTGCATATCTACCTGGAGAATGTTCCCATGATGGTCAAGGGCACCAAGGCCGACCTGAAGAATCTCAGTGTGGCGGGTTCTGCTTCGCATAAAGACTTTATACAGTTCCGCGATATTTTCAATCCCCTGGTGGCCGAATTGAACGCTGCGGTGGGCGACATCAACCGCGAGCCGGATGAGAGCAAGAAGCCAGAGCTGATCAAGAAATACGAAGCCACTACCGAAAAGATCAAGCAGCAAGTGGAAAGCTTTGTTTCCACCCGCAAAAGCTCCTACGTTTCTCCCTTCCTGTTATATATTTCCGCGCAGCTTTACGACGATCCCATGTTCCTCGACAGGCAATACCTGCAGCTCACAGAGGAGATCAGGAACAGCAATATCGGCAAGCTGCTGGGTGAATACATTGCCTACAACAAAGTAGGCGCTATCGGCTCTGATGCCCTGGAATTCACCCAGGCCGACCCGGCCGGCAACATGGTGGCCTTGTCATCCTTCCGCGGCAAATATGTACTCATTGATTTCTGGGCCAGCTGGTGCAAGCCCTGCAGGGTGGAGAACCCGCACGTGGTAAAGGCCTTCCAGAAATTCAACAATAAGAACTTCACCATCCTTGGCGTTTCCCTCGACCAGGAAAAAGAAGCCTGGCTGAAAGCCATTGATAAGGACGGCCTCACCTGGACCCAGGTGAGCGACCTCAAGGGCTGGAGCAACGAAACTGCACAACTCTACCGTGTGCAGGGTATCCCTCAAAACTTTTTGATCGACCCCAACGGCAAGATCGTAGCCAAGAATCTTCGTGGCGCCGACCTGGAGGCCAAGCTCTGCGAGCTGCTGGGGTGTAATTAGGCCGCCCGCCTGCGAGTTGACTGGTTGACAAGTTGACTGGCCTGCCCCGGGCCCGATCCGGGATTAACTATGAACAGCCATTACCCGCGCATCTCTGCGCCTCCGCGCCCCCGCGTCTAAGCCACTATTTCGCCCGGTATAAGTTTTGCCTCTCATATGGAAACGAAACGTATGAACAGGACACTGGTGGACAGGAGGGAGCTCAGCGCTACGGAAGAAAGAAAACTCTCATCCAACGCCTGGGTAGTAGCCCCTGGCGTATGGAGGCTCAAGGATCTTTTCGTCAACGTATTCATCATTCAAAATACCGAAGGCACCGAGTGGGTGCTGGTCGACAGCGGCCTCAAGACCACGGCACACAAGATCAAAACTCTTGTAGAAGATATTTTCGGCAGCAGGGGCAGCCGGCCAAAGGCCATTGTACTCACACATGGACACTTCGACCACAGGGGCTCTCTCGCCGACCTGGCAGAGGAGTGGGGCGTACCGGTTTACTGTCACCACATGGAAAAGCCCTTCCTCACCGGCAAGGCATCCTATCCGCCGCCGGATCCTTCAGTAGGAGGGGGCATGATGGCTACTTTATCGTTTATCTATCCCAGTTATCCCATCGATGTCCAGGATCACCTGGTAGAACTGCCTGAGGGCGGTATGGTGCCCGAGCTCTCCGACTGGAAATGGATCCACACGCCCGGCCACACACCAGGACATATCAGCTTATTCCGCGAGAAGGACGGTGTGCTCATCGCCGGCGATGCCATTGTCACCACTATGCAGGAATCCATGCTGGCCGTGATCGCGCAGAAAAAATGGGTAGCGGGTCCGCCTAAATATTTTACGCCCGACTGGGGAGCCGCCGCACGATCTGTGAAGGAACTCGCAGCCCTGGAGCCCAACGTGGTGGCTACCGGCCATGGACAAGCGATGTATGGCGACGAAGCCAGGAAGGAACTACACAAGCTGGCCCGGGAGTTCTGGAAATGGGGCATACCCGCCAGCGGCCGCTATGTGAAGGAGGCCGCCACCTTCAATGCCGATGGTGTACCTACACATATTCCCAAAGCGAGAGGACTCATGCTCAAGCGCCTGGCCATCTTTGCCGGCATGGCCGTGCTCGGCTACATGATCTACAGCCGCAGAAAAACAGAAACTGGCTGGCAGAAGCAGGTCTCCGGCATGCTGGGCAAAAGCCTGATGACAGGTTCTTTGGGAGCACTAGGAGCCTCTGCGCCGGCTTCGCCTGCGATACCGAGTATTCCGTTGATACCGGCTATTTAGTTAACTAGTTTACTGGTTAACTGGTTGACTGGTTAACTGGTTAACTGGCCTGCCCCGTCCGAAACTTCGGACCGAAACTTCGGACCGAAGCGTCGGTGTTGACTGGGAAACAGCTTGCGTCATCTGTGGGCTGCCTGCTCCGCGTTCTATGCGGGGTTTTGTCTGCGTTTCTTCGGCAAGCTAATGTGTCTTAAATACACATTAAAAAGAAAAAGGCCTGGAGCAAGTCCAGGCCTCAGTCTTATAATTTATAGTCTCTTACATCCTTACAAACTTCAACCTGATCACCCCATTGCCCGTGTGGCCGGTGAGCTGGTACATGCCTTTACCCAGCGCCGCAACATTCAATCGCATTTCATTGGCATGCCCCGCATTGGCTTGTTGTGTAAACCTTCGCAGAACACGTCCGGTCATGTCCGTCAGGGTCCATTCGATCTTCATTGTTCTTTTCACCTGCACCCGGAGCAGGGTTTCACCGGTTACCAGGTTAGGCATTAATGATGAGGAAGCAACACTGGCATCGATCACCGGCAAGGAGGTAGTACAACCTGTGGCTGTATTCACTACGAGGGTTGCAGTGTTCGAAGCAACCGTTCCGCAGCTGCCGGTTACATCTACCGTGTAAGCACCTGCATCTGCCGCAGTAGCCGAAGCAATGGTATAAGAGGAAGAATTGGCGCCTGCGATATTGGTGCCGCCTTTTTTCCACTGGTAGCTCAAAGTGCCCGTACCGGTGGCAACAACTGTGAAGGTAGCCGGTGTGTTGGCGCATACCGTTTGTCCGGTGGGCTGGGTAGTGATCTTTGTAGCAGGATTCACAGTGATGGTGAAACTTCCCACAGTTCCCGTACAACCGTCAGCAACCGGGGTGACAGAAACTGTAGACACGAGGGGAGAGGTGCCATTGTTGGTAGCCGTGAAAGCCCCGATATTTCCAGATCCTGAGCTTGCCAATCCAATGGTGTTGTTGTTGTTTGTCCAGTTATAAACCGTTCCGCTTACTGACCCATTGAAATTGATCGCGGCCAGGGATTCCCCGTGGCAGGCAATTACATTCCCTACTGCACTGACCGAAGGCGTAGGCTTTACTGTAATGGTAAAATTCTTCGCCGCACCTGTGCAGCCATTGGCTGAAGGTGTAACAGAGATGGTAGCTGCCACCGCTGTGTTTCCAGTATTGGTGGCTGTGAAAGAAGGAATGTTGCTGCTACCCGTAGCACCCAGGCCGATAGAAGTTTGTGTGTTGGTCCAGGTGTAAACGGTTCCACTGACATTGGCCGCGAATGAAATGGCGGCCGTTGTAGCATTATTACAAAGGATTTGATCTGAGATGGCAGATACTACTGGAGTAGGATTGACGGTCAAAGTAAAACTGACAGGGCTCCCCGCACATCCATTCAAATCAGGTGTGACAGTGATGGTAGCAGAAGCCGGCGTGTTGCCTGCGTTGACAGCTGTAAATGAAGGCAGGTCGCCGGTGCCTGATGCAGGCAAGCCAACTGAAGAATTTGAACTGGTCCAGTTATAAGTAGTGCCCGCGGTTGAACTTTGAAATGCAGGGAGCGTGACTGTTGCATTATTACATGCCGTTTCATTGGCGATCGAATTCATCACCGGTGGTCTGTTAATAGTGATGTTCGTTCCATTGTCGGCACTGGTAATGACGGGACTGCTGGCCACCACCCTGATGCGGTAATTGCTTCCCTGGAATACGCCGGATGGTATGGTTACAGGAATGCTGCCCGAAGCCGTGGAAGTCACAGAACCTATGTTGATCGCAGAGCTAAAGCTTCCTGTATTGTCGCTCAACTGGGCAGTGAAAACGTTTCCGGCATTAAAGGTGCCTGCGGCAGCATAAGTTACACTGGCATTAGCACCTGCACATAAATTCATGGAGCTCACAGCAGTAATGTTTACAGAAGCAGGCGCTCCCAAACGGACCATCCAGTAGTCCCTGGAACCTTTACTGGGTGCTGATTTATCTCCTCCCGCGCCACTCCAGCTAAATCCTGCTACCATCCAACCTCCGTCGGGGGTGGCATGCATGGAGCGCAATTCATCTTCGTCAGTACCACCTACGGTGAGGTCCCATATTTTACTTCCATTGTCGTCTGTCCGGATCATCCAGTAATCTTCCCAACCCCGGTTGGCTTGAGTTTTATCGCCGGTGATCCCCGAACGGGAACTTCCACCGATCATAAAGCCACCTGCCGGGTGCAGTTGTATCGACCTCAATTCGTCTACACCAGTACCACCCAGCGTCTTGTCCCAGGACTTTACGCCGGTGGAGTTGATCTTAACGATCCAGTAGTCTTCCGCGCCTTTGTTTGATTCGCTTTTATCTCCTGAAACCGGGGAAAGCGAATAACCACCCAGCAGGTAGCCGTCTGTGGTGGCCACGTAAGACGTGAAAATATCTTCTGTATTGCCTCCATAAACCTTTTCCCATTGCTTGGCACCGGAAAGGTCAACCTTCACCATCCAGTAATCTCTTCCCCCGTTACTTGGCAGTGTTTTATTGCCGGTGACAGGAGAATTGGAATAGCCGGCGAGCAAATAGCCATCCGCTACAGGAATCACGTGGCGGAGATCGTCTTCCCAAATGCCACCATAGGCGTTGTCCCATAGTTTGTTGCCTGCAGGGTCTATCTTGATGATCCAATAATCAATACTTCCAAAATCGGCTTTGGTCTTTTCGCCTGAAATGCCTGAACGCGAAATACCGCCCAGCAGAAAATTACCATCGGCAGTAGGCACCACCGTATATCCTTCATCATCGCTGCTGCCGCCATAGGTTTTATCCCAAACCTTATTGCCCAATGCATCGATCTTTATCAACCAGAAATCATTTCCGCCCCGGCTACCCTGTGTCTTATCGCCTGATACGGGGGACCAGGAAGATCCCAGCAGCAGGAAACCGCCATCGGATGTGGCCGTGATAGCGGCAATGTATTCGCCCCCGCTGCCACCAAATCTTTTATCCCAGATCTTATTACCCGAAGGGTCCATTTTCACCAGCCAGGAATCCCCATAGGTGGATTCATAGGCGGGTTCTGACTTATCCCCTGAAACAGGAGAATGCGAGCTGCCACCCAAAAGGTAATTACCATCGGCAAGGGGATAAACCACACTCAGGATATCGAAGTCGTTACCACCGATAGCCTTGTCCCATAATTTAGGCGGCGTTTGCGCAGAAGCGTTAGAACAGAAAAGGCATAATAAGAACAGGGAGACAAGAACAGTTGATACTGTTTTCATAGCGTTAGCATTTGGTTTTTGTGAAAGAAACACCTTGTTTCTTTTCGGTCGTGCAATATAGTTATTTCCCAAATATATGATGAGCTTAGTTTATATGTTTTTTTGCACCTGGACCTTCCCCAGTTTAAGCGCACTCTGCCTTCCTAGGTTGTACCTGCCGAACCGGGTTGACTGTTTGTTCCCGCGTACGCCGAAAGAGGTCTATTTTGGAACTAGCCTTGGATTCGACCCGCACTCGAGAATCATGAAAGCAAGCCGAGAAAGGTTGAAGAAAAACCGGAATTCCGGCTGTACAAAGTGCCAGGTTAGTAAGATCCCAGGCTCATGCGTAAATAACAAAAGCTCAGAAAACTACGTTAGATCGTAGATTTAGCTTCACTATTAGGAGAAAAATGTAAGTAATTGATTACTAATGCTAATACGAAAAGGTTTAGGTCCGGGGATTCGAATCCCTCTCTCTCCGCGGTAAAAAAACTAATGAATGAAGGAAAAGACTTAGGCCCAATAGATATAGTTAAAATGGAAGACAATATTTATACGTCATTGGACAATAAAAGATTATTAGCTGCACAAGAACTTGGAATAGAGATTAAGGCCGTCGCTCATAATTATGATGATGTTCTTGATGATGCTACGAAAGCTAGAATATTTGAAAAACATGGAGTAGAAGCAAATACTTGGGGAGAGGCAATTCGAGCAAGGACGAAAAACCAAAACAAATACATAAGCAGAGACTCCCCTTCAGGCAGCTTTATAAAACCAAATGTATCAAACAACTAATATGACAACTACTGACAGCTTTAGCAATAGCAATTTGCTTCCAGAATTGGAATATTTACTTGAGTCTGACATTAAAATTATGAAACCATGGCAATTCGTCACAGGTGAAAGACGGGTTCTGTCAAACGAGGGGTTTAAAAAACGATTTCCTGAATCAAGAGTGTATGTGTTTGCAGTTAAAACCGATTGTGATGATGTCGCATGTCTTGATTTGGAGTCTAGAAAATCTATTTACATCGTTCATGACTACTCGAATACAGGATGGGAAACTAAAGAGCATTTTTCATCATTTTGGGATTGGTTCCGCAGGGCGGTTGAGGATATGATTGATTTTGCAATAGCTGACATCGAGTACGAAAAAAGAAATCCGAAACATTGATTTGATAAGCAGAGTTGTAAGATCTGAACTTTTAAATGCCAACTTATGGAGTGAAAAGTGAGTAAGTAGATTGATTGTTAAACTCATCTGCAGAAAAAAAATTGAGTATATGGTTTATTCAGTAAAAATATATATGTTACCCCTTTTTATTGCAGCTCTACTTTCAGCGGGAAAGTAGCAATTGGAGAAGCAAAGTATTTCTCCGGAAGAGATAGAATGAAAGGTCGGGATTTAATATTTCACGAGGTTGCGCACCTACTTGGCATCGATGATACTTATGAAGATGCTGCTACTAAGGAAGTTCCAAACTTGATGAATACTTTAGACAAAAATAACGGGAAGCTAACTGACAAGCAAATTGTTAACGAAGCTTGGGCGTCCACAATTGGGACCGTTCTCGAAGTTTTTCGCGGCTTGTTAAACAAAAACTATAAACAACCGTCGAATCCTGCAGGTAAAGAGGACACAAAAACACAACTTAAATCATTTATTGAAAAAAATGGAAGTGCAACAAAATTGTAAAAACGTCCCCGTCACCAAAGGGCTAATATTGTTCCTTGTATTTAGCTGTTGGGGATGTGTAAATAACGTCAAAGAAGTCGAAAGGGAATTAGATGGAAAAGCTTTATATATGGATAACTGCATTAGTTGTCACGGGTTTAAACCATCAATTAACTCTATTTCCGTTCTCAGTCTATATGATATGAGTAGGCTACCATATGACACTCTGCGCAGAAAACTTGGTAGATTGAAATTTGATGGTTATCACCGACAAAAAGCAAATTATCATGAGTACACAGAGAATAATTTGGATTCATTAGCTAAATTCATCAAGATGTATTTTCATTTGCCAGGGTACTAGCTCAATTTAAAGCGGTATAGTAATCAATCATGCTGCTGTTCACCGAATGCTTGCAGAGCAACTGAGACATTCTTCAAAATAGTTGTTGGGAATTTCGATCAAAATCGATTAGTCAATAGTTTTCAATTGGTTTCATAAATTTCTATTTAGGTGAATAAGTAATTGCTGACTGCTAAATAGTCAATAACATTCTTTATGATGTATACATTGGTTTTGCGCCGCCACAGGTTTCCCTGTACCGAGAAGCAGACTTGAACCCTTTTCAAATCTAATTCAAAATCAGCAACTTACTTCTCTCTCGTTCCCGAAGCTTCGGGACGAGCAGGCGAAACTTCGTTGTAACGTAGATCAAGGATGTAGGTCCTGGTATGGCTGAGCCGGTTCGGCCTGCGAAAATGTGTATTTAGTACACATTTATCTCATCACGCTGCAGACCCGGGTCCTTTTGACGATAGATGTCGGTCTATCAGATCATCTCCGCAGCGGAAATAAAATAGGAAGTTCACAAAAAGAGAACTTTAGATAGTAAATTTACCGCATTCGATTATCAGACCATGTTGAAATACACTATAATAAAAACAAACTCCCAGTATAAAAACTACTGTATCAAGTAAGAAGAACTGGTTTTTTCCGGCAACAGGTCTAAAGATGTAAAGGCAGAGACAGAATTGCTCACCCTTCTGATCCATAAATGGGATGAGGAACATAATAGTTTTTCTGACCGGGATCCTATAGAACTATTACATTCACTCATGGCCGATCACAACATCAAACATAAAGATCTGGTGGATGTGCTGGTTATCAGCAAGGGCTATGTCTCCGACATTCTCAACTATAAAAAAGGATTATCAAAGGAAGTGATCAGAAAATTAGCCTCGCATTTTAAAATTTCCCAGGAAGCCTTTAATCGACCATATAAACTGAAGAGCCAGGTTTTCCAACGACCCAGGAAAACAGGCACAAAGAGAACAATGAAACAACCCCTGACTGCCTAATTTCCTATCCACAACACGCATACCCAATACCTGACTGCTTCATCCCGCCCACGGCCTGGACTCGCAATGACGGCAGAAGAATAAACCAATCTCCCATCAAAACCCCGGCGGCACCATCACGTTCCCCAACTGCCTCTTGTACATCTGTATGGTATTCTCCAACCCGAGGTAGATCGCGTCGCAGACGAGCGCATGACCAATGCTTACTTCATCAAGACCTGGAATGTTTTCGCTGAAGTATTTGAGATTATGTAAGTCAAGGTCGTGGCCGGCATTGAGACCGAGGCCAAGTTCTTTAGCGCGCTTTGCAGCCAACACATAATCGTGGATCGCCTCCTCGCGCTGGCCGGCTGCATATTTTTTCGCGTATGACTCTGTATATAATTCTATCCTGTCCGTGCCGGTCTTTGCCGCGCCTTCCACCATGGCCACCACGGGGTCCACGAAAATGGAAACGCGGATGCCTGCTTTTTTAAAGACCGCAATGATCTCCTGCAAATAGTCCCGGTGCTTCACCGTGTCCCATCCATGGTCGGAGGTGACCTGGCCCTGTTCGTCGGGCACCAGGGTGACCTGCTCGGGCTTTACTTCAAGTACCAGCTTCACAAATTTTTCTTCCCTGCAGTTGCCTTCAATATTGTATTCGGTGGTGATGACTTTTTTGATCTGCCGCACGTCCTCGTAGCGGATATGCCTTTCATCGGGACGGGGATGCACGGTGACGCCGTCGGCGCCGAAGCGCTGTACGTCCATGGCCGCTTTGACTACATCGGGATTGTTGCCCCCGCGGCTGTTGCGGAGGGTGGCGAATTTGTTGATATTGACGGAGAGCCTGGTCATAAGGGTTCAAACTTAAAGTTAATCTCCGAAATGGTTATTCATTCTTAGACGCAAAGGCGCCAGGACGCGGGGTAACGCGAAGAAATGTATCGTGGCTGTTCCCTAGTCAACCAGTTAACTAGTCAACTTGTCAACTATTTGGGCTCGAACATAAAATTGTTGATGTACTCACCCGCTTTTCCGATATTCTTCAACGCCTGGTGGACGCGGAAATCAAAATTCTTTACCGACTGCCTATTGCCTCTCCAAACAAAATAACCCCAATATCCCAACCCTTCCAGATGATCCAGGAGTTCCTGCATCTTAAAGGCGCCTATATGTCTTTTCTCGATCTCGATCAGCATGTAAGGCCTGGCCAGCTTAAGTGTTTCCACAGCGCCTCGGATCACCTCCAGTTCATGACCTTCTACATCTATTTTGATGAACCTTGGCCGAAGCCGCCGACGGGAGCAGTAGTCGTCCAGTGTGATGGTCTGTACAGATTGCGTAAGCGCGTCGGGATAGTCGGCGGAGAGCGAAGCTTCGAAAGAAACTTCGTATGACCGGGGCTTGATGTACAATACTTTTTCGCCGCTATGATCGGACAGTGCTGCTTGCTCGACCGTTACATGCGGGAATAGCTGGCGGAGCAGCCGGGCGCCTGCCGGCTGGGGCTCGAAGGCGATCACCTTGCCTAAATGGCCCACAGCTTTGTCCATCCAGTAAGTATAGCCGCCCTTGTGCGCGCCAATATCGATGGCGGTATCGCCGTCCTGAAGCACTGAGAGCAAAAAGCGGATCTCCTCCCGGTCATCAACATACCGGTACTTATAAGCCCTGTGCAAGAGTTTCAATTGCTCCATCGAGGTCATGGTTGAAGATACGCATCGTCAATCGTCTCCCGATAGCAATCGGGACGTGAATCATGAGTTTGAGCAATATTCCGAAGCGACGTCATTGCGAGCCCCGCAAATGCGGGGTGAAGCAAGTGAAAGGTGAAAGGTGGAACGTGAAAACTGCGTTTTTACAGTTCTCGATGCTTCCTTGATGCAGTCAGTTTTCCCGCGGACCCTAGTCAACCAGTCAACTAGTTAATCCCGACGCTTCGGTCCGAAGTTTCGGACGGGACAGGCCAGTCAACCCCAGATCGGCAGATGGGCAGATCGACAGATGTTTATCTTATTTTTGCGGCATGACCAACAGAACCATCCTCACGCTTGACGAATTCACCATTGAATCGATGCGCAATTTTCCCAAGGCCACCGGGGAGCTCAGCTCCCTTTTGCGCGATATCGGGCTGGCCGCGAAGAGAGTGAACGTGGAAGTGAACAAGGCGGGTCTGGTAGACATCCTGGGCGACACCGGCGAGATCAACGTGCAGGGTGAGGAAGTAAAGAAGCTGGATGAATACGCCAACAACCAGTTCCTGGGCGTTCTCAAGCGCGGCATCAGCTGCGCCGGCATCGCCAGTGAAGAACTGGATGACTTCGTGGCCTTTGACGATGAAGTGAGTATGAAGTCGAAATACGTCTGCCTCTTCGATCCCCTCGACGGCAGCGGCAACATCGACGTGAACGTTTCCATTGGTACTATTTTCAGCATCTACCGCCGCGTAACCGAAAAAGGCCAACCGGTGACAGAAGCCGACTTTCTGCAAAAAGGCAGGAACCAGGTAGCGGCAGGTTACATTGTGTATGGATCATCCACCATGCTGGTCTATGCCACCCGCCGCGGCGTGAACGGCTTTACGCTGGATCCCTCTATCGGCGAGTTCTGCCTCAGCCACCCGGATATCAAATGTCCGCCGGTAGGAAAGATCTACTCGGTGAACCATGGCAATTTCTTCCAATATACAGATGACGTCAAAAAATACATCAACATCTGCCAGCACAAGACCAAGGCGGATGGCGGTCCCTATACGCAGCGCTACATAGGCAGCATGGTGGCCGACGTGCACCGCAACCTGATCAAGGGCGGCATATTCATGTACCCGGGCACCACCGACAAGCCCAATGGAAAGCTCAGGCTGCTCTATGAGTGCAATCCCTTTGCCTTCATCGTGGAAGTAGCGGGCGGCCGTGCCACCAACGGGGTGGATTGCATCCTCGACGTGGTGCCCACCGAACTGCACCAGCGCACCCCCTTATTCATTGGCAGCAGCTCCATGATGGCCGACCTCGAGGCCTGCCTGGCCAGACAAAAGGCCGAGGCATGAGCAAGGTGATCATCTCCATCCAGGATCTGGTAAAGAACTATGGCAGCTTCCAGGCGGTCAAGGGCATTTCATTCGAGGTGATGGAAGGCGAGATCTTCGGGCTCCTGGGACCCAACGGAGCGGGCAAGTCCACCACGCTGGAGATCATTGAAACCCTGAGACCCAAGACCAGCGGCAAGGTGATCGTGGATGGCATTGACCTGGATAAGGATCCGGATGCCATTAAAAAGATCATCGGCGTGCAGTTGCAAAGCAGCGGCTTTTATCCCAACCTCAACCTGGTGCAGCTGATCAACCTGTTCTCGGGTTTATATAACCGCAAGGCTGATGCCATGGAACTCCTGGACCTGGTGAATCTTCGTGATAAGGCCAAGGCTAAGGTGAAAGAATTGAGCGGCGGACAAAAGCAAAGATTCTCCATCGCTACCACGCTGATCAACGATCCCCGCATCGTGTTCCTCGACGAGCCTACGACCGGGCTGGATCCCCAGGCCAGGCGCAACCTCTGGGACCTGGTGAAAAACATACAGGCAAAAGGCACCACCGTGATCATCACCACGCATTACATGGACGAGGCCGAATATCTTTGCGACAGGGTGGCTATCATCGATTCGGGACGGATTGTAGCTTTGGCTTCGCCGGACAAACTGATAGACGACCTGATCGCTACCGGTTTCGAGCGGCCCAGGGAAGTGAAAAAGGCTAACCTGGAAGACGTTTTTATTAAGATGACGGGTCACCAATTAAAACAGGAATAAAATGAATACGCAGGTTCATGAAGCGGACATCCGCTATCCTATTGGTAAGTTTGAAGCCAAACCATTTTCAGAAGACCGCAGGGATGAATGGATCGGGGACATTGCCTTTCTCCCGCGCATCCTGGAGCAGGCGGTACATAACCTTGACGAGACCCAGCTCCACACTCCATATAGGGAAGGGGGCTGGACCGTGCACCAGCTTGTTCATCACCTGGCAGACAGCCATATGAATGCTTTTTGCCGTTTCAAATTGGGACTCACCGAGGAGAATCCTACGATTAAACCTTACGAAGAAGATCTTTGGGTGCGCACAGAAGATGTGTCTGGCATCCCTATCAATATTTCCCTTACCATCCTGCACGCATTGCATAAGCGCTGGGAAGCCCTGTTGAAAGGATTCAAAGAGCAGGATTGGCAAAAGACCATCTATCATCCCGAACACCAAAAGACCATCAGTCTCTGGGACCTGCTGGGCATGTATGCCTGGCATGGAAGACATCATACGGCACATATCAGCGCATTGCGGGAAAGACATGGATGGTAACAGCCGTTTCCGGTTTCCTGTTTCCGGTTTCCGGTTGTTGCTGCTGCTCGACCTATCCATTTGGCGGAGTTCAAGATTTTCGACGACCATCTGAACCGCGGAGGTCCGAAACTTCGGACGCAAAGCACGCAATGAGAGACGCAGAGAACAGCTATCTCTGCGGTTCCCTGGCGCCCTCTGCGCCCTTTGCGTTTTAGAAGCGCTAACACAGAAGCAAAGCATACAAAGCAAGAAAGGTGGTTGATCTTGACCGCAGTCGAGGAATGGTTGTTGCAAATGTTGCAAATCACACAATCTTCAATCTTAAATCTTCAATCTTAAATCTTCAATCTTAAATCTTCAATCCATGAAATGGACCACCCTGGAATCCGAATACCTCTTCAAAGAACCCTGGCTCACCATCCGGAAAGACAAATGCCGGATGCCCAATGGACACATCATCCCTGCATTTTATGTAAATGAATATCCTGAGTGGGTGAATGCCTTTGCCCTCACCAGGGAAGGAAAGGTGGTGATGGTGAAACAGTACCGCCATGGCATACACGAAGTGGGTTTTGAACTTCCGGGAGGCGTGGTAGAAGAAGGGGAGAGCATGGAAGAAGCGGTAAAGCGCGAGATGAAGGAAGAGACGGGCTATGAATTCAGGGAATGGAAATACCTGGGAAAGATCTGCGCCAATCCTTCCACCACCAATAATTTCATGCACATGTTCCTGGCCAGGGAAGGGGAAAAAACTACCGAACCCAACCTGGATGAAGCGGAAGACCTGGAAGTACACTTCATGGACATCCGCGAAGTAAAGAATCTGGTCAGGGAAAACAAGATCATGCAAAGCCTGCACGTGAACTGCATCATGTATGCTTTGCTGGAATTGGGGGAAGGTCTATAGTGTCAGGCGATGATGAGTTGATAAAGTTGACCAAGTTGATAGAGTTGATAGAGTTGATAGAGTTGATAGAGTTGATAAAGGATCGCCTTCCTTAGTATGCTCTTTTTCACCATTCACCATTCACCATTCACCATTCACCATTCACCATTCACCTCCCGATAGCTATCGGGACACCATTCACCATGCCTACCTCTGCACTTCCGCTACCAGGAAAACGCTGCCACAGACAAGCACTAGATCTGCAGGATCGGCCGCTTCCGTAGCCGCTTCGATGGCCGCATCCACATTCTCATATACTTCTCCTTTGAGATGATGAACAGCCGCTGCCTGCTGCAGCTCCTTTGCCGGCAAAGCCCGCGGAATATGCGCTTCCGTGAAATAGTACCGGGCTGTCTTTGGAAGTAAGGAAAGTACGGTTGACACTTCCTTGTCCTTGACCATGCCGATCACGATATGCAGCTGGTCGTATTCAATGTTATCCAGGTGGTGCATCACCTGGCGGATGCCGCTCTCATTATGCGCCACATCCAGCACCACCAGGGGCTCACGACTTTTCACTTCCCAGCGGCCGGTGAGACCTGTCAATCCTTTCACCTGCGTCAGGGCATAGTGCACATCCAGGTCCACGAAATAGTATCCCTGCTTGGTGAGCTGGTCGATCGCTGCGAGTACAGTGCAGAGATTTTTTTGCTGGTAGATGCCTGCCAGGTCCAGCGAAAATCCCAGCACTCGTTTTTCAGGTACGTGTAAAACATCTACTTCTAAATGATCATTTCTCCATTGGGTTGACTGGGGCTGGTAGATGTCTGCGGCAAACACCAGCTCGGATCCTTTTTCTGCTGCCGCCTGCACAAATACTGCATCCGTTTCCAACTGCCTTTCGCCTACCACAACAGGTACGCCTTCCTTGATAATGCCTGCCTTCTCTCCCGCGATAGCCTGCAGCGAATCGCCGAGGATGTTCATATGGTCCCAGCCGATATTGGTGATCACCGAAAGCTCAGGCCTGATGATATTGGTGCTGTCCAGCCTGCCACCGAGCCCCACTTCAATGATGGCAATATCCACCTGTTCTTTTGCGAAAAAATGAAAAGCCATGGCAGCCGTGATCTCGAAGAAGGAAGGACTGATCTCCTCGATCATGGGCCGGATCTGTTTCACAAATTCGATCACCGCTTCCTCGCTGATCATTTCTCCGTTGATCCTGATCCTTTCGCGAAAATCGTAGAGATGCGGTGAAGTGAACAGGGCGGTCTTGTAGCCTGCCGTTTGGTACACGGCTGCCAGCATATGGCTCACCGAGCCCTTGCCATTGGTACCGCCTACGTGCACCGACTTGAACTGAAGATGGGGGTCGCCGAGCTGACTGGCGAGAGCAATGATGTTGGAGAGGTCGCCCTTATATGCAGCGCTGCCTATGCGTGTGAACATAGGCAGCCTGTTGAAAAGATATGTAATGGTCTCGGCGTAGGTCACGCCGCAAATGTAGAATCTTATTTCACTGTAAAGCTGAATGACAGCGGTTGCGTGAATCCGCCCGGGTATTTTGGAAAGGACATTTGCCTTACTCGCTGCAGGGCAATGCTGGTCTGCCTGCTCGACCGGGGGAGGCTGGAACCTTTGGGAGAATAGGATGCCGACTTCAGCACGCCGTTCTCATCCACAGTGATCTCCAGCACCACGGTGCCGCCTTCCTTGAAATCGTCTTCAAAGCTTTGGCTGGGCATGCTCACCACGCGGGCGCCCATGCGCCTCGGGCCTGTGCCAGTGCCCGTTCCACCACCGGAACCTCCATTGCCATTGCCATCGCCGCCGGGACCGCCGGTACCCGGACTATACGTATCGGCGCCATTGCCACCGTTACCCGTGCCTCCGGTAGTTCTGCCCAGCACCGCGCGGGGGCGGGGAGGAGCCTGTGTCACTACCGGGCTGGTAGTGGGTGTGCTTCGTACTACTTTATTATTGTTATCGATCTTGGTTGCGTTGGGATTGGAAACAGTGGGACGCCTGATAGCGGGCGCCACATTGTCTTCACGATCATCGGTCTCAATGTCCTTAGCGTCACTCACATCGGACTGAACCGCCTGTGGGGGTGTATATGCTGTTTGCTGGGCAGGAGCGGGATCGCCCGGCAGGAGTGGATGATCTGTGCCTGAACCAGGATCGCCGTTGCCGAGGTCAACTTCTATGAATTCCTGCGTGGGCATCGGTGGGATGGTGGGCAGGGGCCATTTATAGAAGATCATCAGTAAGATCAGCACACCCGCAATGCCAAAAGTGTAGGCCGAAGCCTTGAGGTTCTTCTGTCTTTCAAATTCAGCAGTCATCAGGTAATAGTTATTCATACAAATATACTCCTTGGGGCTTTGACTAAGAAACGTAGCAAAAGTTAGGAAATTGCCTGCGGGTTTACGTTAAGGTTAAGATAATAGTTGACTCGTTGACAAGGGAACAGCCGTTTCCGGTTTACTGTCCCGACGCCCGAAGGGGTCGGGATGCCGACCGTAGCGTCGGCATTTCCTGTTTCCAGTTTCGAAACCACCTTGTTCTCCCCGCCCATTCACAACTCACTAGTTCGGATTCACGATTCACGTCCCGATTGCTATCGGGAGACGACTGACGTTCCGGAGCGGGAGAAATATCGGTTTTTACTAAATTTAATTCTAGAAACCCCCACCAACATGAACAAAAGCATCCTCGTAGCCATCGTGGCTGCCTTCACCATCATCACCTACCTGGTGCTCTATTATTTACTGGGATTTGAACAAAAGAAAGCGCTGATCGTGACCGGCGCGGCTTTCCTGGCCATGGTGATCCCCGAATTGATCCGGGCCAGAAGAAGCAGAGGATAGCCTCGGAAGTTGTGATGAACTTATCTGTCGAAGGTCAACGTCCTGGCACGGCAGGGTCAGGCTTTCGCATGCATCATTTGTTTACATTTAGACCCGGGAGAAAAACACCCAATTGATGAAGCCGGTCATTGAACAGCACAATATCTCACCTGCGGTCACCGAAACAAACAGGGAATACAACTCTCCCTACAGGCGCGCGAAAAAGATCTGGCACAGGAATCTCACCATCAAGCGCTATAGCGTTGACGTTTTCCTGCTCGCCCTGGGTGTGCTTTCTGCCGGCTTCGGACTTCGCGGATTTCTCTTACCCAACAATTTTATAGACGGAGGCGCTGTGGGCATATCCCTATTGATAGCATCAGTAACGGGTGTTTCCATTCCGCTTCTGCTCCTTATAGTGAACGCGCCTTTTATCATCCTCGGTTTTACCATCATCAGCAGGGGATTCGCCCTGAAAACCGCCCTGGCCATTATTGCCCTTTCCCTGGTAGTGGCATTTCTGCCATATCCCGAGATCACCCAGGACAAATTGCTCATCGCCATTTTTGGCGGATTCTTCCTGGGGCTCGGCATCGGGCTTGCCGTAAGAGGAGGCGGTGTGATCGACGGCACAGAAGTCCTGGCCATCAGCCTCACGCGAAAGTTCAGTCTGACTGTCGGCGACATCATCCTCATCATCAACATCTGCATTTTCTCGGTGGCGGCCTATATTCTTTCTATTGAAACGGCCATGTATTCTATCCTTACTTACCTGGCCGCTTCGAAAACTGTTGATTTTGTGATCGAGGGCATTGAAGAATACACCGGCGTCACCATCATTTCGGTGAAAGCCACTGACATCAGGAAGATGATCGTTGATGAGATGCGGCATGGAGTCACCACCATCAGGGGCGAGAAAGGTTACGGAAAATCAGGTTACCATGAAGGCGACCTTAAAATTATTTATACCGTCATCACCCGCCTGGAAGTAAGAAAGCTCACCACTGAAATTGAAAAAATAGACCCCAATGCATTCGTAGTGATGAGCAGCGTGAAGGATACAAGAGGCGGCATGATCAAGAGGAGAGCGCTCAAAAACTAAGTTGCGCAACGCCTGGCCTGACTGGGGTCAGTAAAGCGATCGTGGACCTTTCAAACACCCTAAATTCCTATGCATTTCTATTGAGAAAATTTGTCACGTAGAAGAGCCTGCAGCTTAATATTGAATGAATTGAAACTCGTCTTTGCACATAATGAAAATCAATTGCACACCTTAGTAGTCGCAGCACAGTTGTGAAATTTTTCACTGTCGACAATCAAGGTTCCAACCTTTCGCAGTCAGTGGATTCGGGCGTCTCATTTTCTACATTTGTCTGTTGAAGCAATCCCAATTTTTGAGAAAAACACCAACCTGATGAATCCTGCTATTGAACAGGTGAGATATCGGCTGAAGACCCATGGGAAACGGATGTATGTTTCTCCGTATCGTCGGGGTAAGGAGATCAGGAACAGGCACCTCCTTCTGAAGAGGTATTTTGTGGATGCGATCCTGCTGGGCATGGGTGTGCTCTCTGCCGGCTTCGGACTCCGTGGTTTTATCTTGCCTAATGAGTTTGTAGATGGCGGCGCGGTGGGGATCTCTTTATTGATAGAAGAAATGACGGGGATCTCTGTACCGCTGCTGCTTATTTTTGTGAATATTCCTTTTGTGATCATTGGTTATACCCTGGTGAGCAGGGGTTTCGCTTTGAAGACAGCCCTTGCTATCATTACCCTTTCACTGGTGGTTGCTTTTGTTCCTTATCCCCAGATCACAGAGGACAAGCTGCTCATAGCAATTTTTGGTGGATTCTTTCTTGGATTGGGCATTGGACTTGCCGTAAGAGGAGGTGGCGTGATCGATGGCACGGAAGTGCTCGCCATCAGTCTTACACGCAAGTTCAACCTAACGGTGGGCGACACCATACTGATCATTAATACCCTGATATTTACAGCAGCCGCTAATATTTTCTCCATCGAAACCGCTATGTATTCTATCCTCACTTATCTCGCCGCTTCAAAGACGGTCGATTTTGTTGTCGAAGGCATTGAAGAATACACCAGTGTGGCCATCATCTCAGTAAAAGCGGCGGAGATCAGGAAAATGATCGTGGATGTGATGCACCATGGTGTCACCACGGTCAAGGGTGAAAAAGGTTATGGCAAGACCGGCTACCACGACGGAGATTTTAAGATCGTGTATACGGTGATTACCCGGCTGGAAGTAAGAAAATTGACTACCGAGATTGAAAAAATAGATCCCAATGCCTTTGTAGCGATGAGCAGCCTCAAGGATCTAAAAGGCGGGCTGATCAAAAGGCGGGTTTTGAATGCTTAGCTTGACAAATTGATAAAGGTGACTGAGTTGATAGAGGGAACAGCCACCATACCGCGCCGCTACAAGGCAAAATCCCGCTCGTAGTCTCCCTTGATCCTTTCCATCGGCGGATTGAAGTATCCAAACTTCAGTTGCGGGAATTCATCCCTGAGCAATTGCAGCAGCTGTTTCATCCCCAGTATCTCGCCGGTGTCGGCCACATTGATCTTGCCCATGTACCAGTCCGGGTCGATGTTAAAATTCCTCCACTGGATCATGTTCAGATCCGTATCAATAATGAGTTTTCGCAGGGCCTCATACTCCGCTACCGAATCGGTCATGCCGGGAAATACAAAATAATTGATGGAGGTCCAGCCGCCGAAACTCCGCACCACCTTCAGGCTTTCCACGATGTCTTCGAACTGGTAATTATTGGGACGATAATATGGCGTGTAGATCTCCGATCTTGCTGAGTTGGTGCTCACGCGAATGCTGTTCAGGCCTGCTTCGCAAAGCGCATGCACGGCCGCAGGCTTGGAGCCATTGGTATTGATGTTGATGCTGCCCTTGTTCGTATGCTTGCGGATCTCGATGATGGCCTCGCGCAGCGTTTCCCACATGAGCAGGGGCTCTCCCTCGCATCCCTGGCCGAAGCTGATGATAGGAAAAGGTGCTGTTTCAAGGTGAGGCACGGTGAATTCCACGATCTCTTCCACCGTGGGCTTGAATGTGAGCCTGTCCTGCGTGGATACGATGGCTTCTTCTTCCGGTTGAAAAGAAATGCAGCCCACGCAATTGGCGTTGCAGGCAGGAGAGGAGGGCACGGGACATTCCCAGCGGCCCATGAAATAATTCCTGGCGGCAGGACAATGATAGGTCAATGCACAAGTATGGGCCAGGTGCTGCACCAGCCTGTTGCCCGGAAATGCATGGGTGAATTTCTCAACGCCCAGCTTCACCTGGTTGTCATCGAAACCTGCGCATTCCTGCCTGATATCTTTTTCAATACGTACGGCGGGCACGTAGAATTTTTCATCCAGCCAGCCTGCTGCAGTATAACAGAATAAAGGAAGAGTGGGCGCATCGGGACCTGTTTCGTATGCTGCGAGATAGAATCCTGTGTGTGCAGGCGGAATAAAGGCCGCTACGGCCCAGCCCTTGTCGCAAAGCCGCATTTCGCCTGTCTTTACGTCAATGCCAATGCCCTTTCTGCCAGGCAGTTCGTAGAGCTGACCCCCATGAGGCAACTCTATCCATTCGTCGGTAGGAATGGGCACGGCATCCCAGCCCGTACGCCCTACTGCGTACAGCGACACATCTTCAAAGATGTTTCCTTTGCCATCTGAATAAAGCAGGTAGGGTGAAGTATCAATCATGGGTTTCTGCAGTTTCTGTTACGGGATGGGCCGCGATCTCCGCCGCCGCAAATTCATTCATCCTGTTCATGTCCTTTGGATCCAAATCGGCCGTGATCTCCAGTTGCACATAGCTGTGGTTCTCCCGGGTAATGGTCACATAATCGGGCCTCACCACCAGTGACCGCACCAGCTCCCAGGGGATCAGGTGATCACCAAAATAATCGGGGATGGATACGCCGCTGTTTGACAAGCCCAGCACAGTAGGCTTGAATATTTTCTTTTCCGTGAACATCAGCAACAGCGTCACCGCCGACCATACAAAAAGCGAAGCCACGGTGATCATGCTCACCACGTTGAAAAGCAGGATGGCCTTGGCGGCAAATGCCAGGGACTGAATGATGCGCATCCACTGGTTATATTGAGCAGCCGGGTCGATCCTTTTCCTGAACGCTCCGTAGATAAAGCTGGCGAGTCCTACGATCAGCGAAAGCCAGCCTACCTGGAAGCTATTGTCAACAAATGAACCCGTGACCAAAAGAAAAAAGCCGGCAAGCATATGCAGCAGTCCTACACTGCGCTTACGCTTTTGCATGCTTTCTATCTTAACCGGGATCTTATACAAGATAATTTCAGTTTACAATAAAGAATTTTGTCATCCGTCAGCCATTCACCTCCCGATAGCTATCGGGACACCATTCACCATTCACCATTCACTATTCACCATTCACTATTCACTATTCACGATTGCGGATTGGCGGCCAACAATAAGTTACATAATTTGAAAAGCACACGGGCGCCCACGTTGGCATCCCATCCATTTTCGCTGGTGCTCACCTCGCTGAGGTCGAAGCCGATCAGCTGCTTGCCCGATTCCCTCAGCTTATTGAAAAGATAATACACCTGTTCGGTTTCAAAACCACCCTGTACCGGCGTACCCGTATTGGGAGCCAGCTTGGGATCGAGTCCATCAATGTCAAAGCTGATATATACTTTCTGCGGCAGCTGGCTGATGATGTCTTCCGTGATCTGCTTAAAGGTCTCGCCCTCGAACTGGCGCACCCTGATGTCGCGGTCAAAATAGGTTTTGATACGATCGTTGGTGCGGATGTATTCATATTCCCCCTCGGAAAAATCGCGGATGCCCACCTGCACCAGCTTTTTCAGTCCCGGCACTTCCTGCAGGGCATTGTGCATGATGCTGGCATGTGAATACACAAAGCCTTCGTATTTGATGCGCAGGTCGCAATGGGCGTCGATCTGCAGGATGCCGAAGTCGCCATGCTTCTCGCCAATGGCCTTCATATAGCCCAGGGGCGCGCTGTGATCGCCGCCCAGCACGGCCACCAGCTTACCTGCATCCAGCAATTCTTTGGCTTGCTGGTACACCCAGGTATTAAGGAAGTTGCTTCCTTCGTTCACCTCTTTCAGCGTCTTGGTCATGAACTGGTTGTTCTCCACCAGGTCGCCGCGGGAGATGTAATCGATATATAATTCCGCTTCCTTTCTCAGATAGTCGCTGCGAAGGAGGATCTTCCTGTCGGTCTCCCTCATGTAAAACCCCTGTTTCCACAGATCGGGAAAATCGGGATCGAAGAGGTCAACCTGCAGGCTGGCCTTCATGATCTGCTCGGCCGAACGGGCGGTGCCGGAGCCAAAGCTCACCGTCACTTCCCAGGGGATGGGCATGATCACCAGGCGGGCTTCTTCTTCAGTAAAAGGCATCCCGAAAATGTTGTTGTTCGGGTTCCCGGCGCCGTCCGGGTCAAAATTGGAAAGATCAGCCATATATCTGCTTTAAAGGGTGTGCAAGTTAGGCCCCTTGTGCTGGCTGACAAAATTCATAAAACAGTCCCGCCTTATGATTTTGTGAAAAATGGATATTATGATCTGAATCATCCGCCACCAGACCCTGCATACCCCGAATTCGACTACCTTTGCCTCGTGAAAAAGATCCACATCATACTGCTGGTCCTGGTAATTGCCGGAATTGTGGGCATGTCTTTCTTTATCCAGGATCTCACCACCTACGAAACCTTTGCCTCCTCCGCCAAACGCCCCGATAAATTCGTGGTGGTGAAGGTGAAGCTGGACAAGGAAACCCCCATTGAATACGACGAGATCAAAGATCCCAACAAGACCGTATTCTATGCCATTGACCAGGACGGCAAGAAAAGCAAGGTGGTTTACAACAATTCCAAGCCCACCGATATCGAAAGAAGCGAGGGCATTGACCTGAACGGTTACATGCGCGACGGTTATTTCGAGTGTACCAAGCTGCAAATGAAATGTCCTTCCAAGTACAAGGACGACATGAACCAGGCAAAAAAGAACCTGCCTGCTGACCCATCCGCTGATAAAACAGAATACAAATACTAACTGAAGCATGGAGTATTTTGGAGAGAACCTCTTCCCCGGGCAATTCGGACATTTCCTGATTCTACTGTCACTGATCGCCTCCGGAGCCGCCACTATTTCTTATTTCCTCAGCACCCAAAAACGCGACCTTGAAGAGAGAGCAAGGTGGAGGAAGCTGGCGAGGATATTTTTTGTGGCGGAAGCAGTTTCTGTCATTACCATTTTTTCCATCCTGCTCATCAGCATCAGCCAACACCTTTTCGAATACAAATATGTATGGCAGCACAGCAGTCGCTCCCTTGAAATGAAATACCTGTTCGCTTCGTTTTGGGAAGGACAGGAGGGAAGTTTCCTGCTCTGGAGTTTCTGGCACTGCGTACTAGGACTGGTAGTGATCAAAAAGGAAAAGGCCTGGGAGGCCCCGGTAATGACCGTAGTGAGCTTCATGCAGTTCTGCCTGGCCACCATGGTGGTAGGACTATCCATATTTGGCACCAAGATCGGTTCCAACCCTTTTGTGCTGCTGAGGAATGAGCTGGAAGCACCCATTTTTTCCAGGCCCGACTATCTCTCCCTGGTTACAGACGGCAACGACCTGAATCCCCTGCTGCAGAACTATTGGATGGTGATCCATCCTCCGGTACTCTTCCTGGGTTTTGCTGCTACCTTGTTTCCATTTGCTTTCGCTATAGCAGGTCTGTGGACCAAAGATTATAAAGGCTGGACAAGACCGGCCCTGCCCTGGGCCCTGTTTGCGGCGGCGGCGCTGGGACTCGGCATCATGATGGGCGCTGCCTGGGCTTATGAATCCCTGAATTTTGGTGGTTATTGGGCCTGGGACCCGGTGGAAAATGCCTCGCTGGTACCCTGGCTGGTGCTGATAGGAGGGATACACACCCTGCTGATCTTCCGGCATACCGGCAACTCGCTGCGGGCCACATTTTTCTTCTTTATAGTTTCCTTCCTGCTGGTGCTGTATTCTACTTACCTCACCCGCAGCGGCGACCTGCAGGAAACTTCTGTGCATGCCTTCACCGACCTGGGCATGACCTGGCAGCTGCGCGCCTTCCTGCTCACATTTGTGACGGGCTCGCTCTTCCTTTTCTTTAAGAGGTACAAGCATGTACCACATATCGTGAAAGAAGAAGAAACCTCCAGCCGTGAGTTCTGGATGTTCATTGGCTCCCTGGTCTTCTTTCTTTCCGCCCTCACCATTATTCTTATGACCTCCATTCCTGTGATCAACAAGATCGCCGGGCTTTTTGGCGACGACCAGTTGTTCAAGCCCCTGGCCATGGGAGAGGATTCGGCTTTGGCCTATAATCGCATTCAGATCTTCGTGGGCATCATCATCGCGCTGCTCACAGCCACTACGCAATACCTTAAATACAAGCAAACGCCAAAAGGAACATTCTTCCGCAAGATCATGTATCCCACTATCGCGGCCCTGGTGATCTCGGCCCTGATCCTGGGCTTTGGCGACGTGAATTATTATGAAAATGGTTATGGCTACTTGGTGGCGATCTACCTGGCCGTTGCCTGCAGTGTTTACGCCATCGTGGCCAACGCGGCTTACATCTGGCTGGGCATTAACGGCAAGCTCAGGCTTTCCGGCGGCTCCATTGCCCACCTGGGCTTTGGACTGATGCTACTTGGCATCCTGGTATCTTCTTCCAAGAAAGAGATCATCTCCCACAACACCAGCGGCATTTTTGTGAACTTCGGCGAAGAAAGCAAGGAAAAACCGGGAGAGAACCTCACCCTCATCAAAGGCATCCGCACCGATATGGGCAAGTACTGGGTGACCTATGAAAAAGATTCTGCGCACCCGGAAAAGCAGCTTTGGTATTATCATCTCAAATTCGAGAATAAAAAAACGGGGGAGGACTTCACGCTAACACCCAATGCTTTTGTGAACTACAAGGGCAATATGGGACTGATGGCCAACCCGGATGCCAAGCACTATTGGGACCACGACATCTTCACTTATATCACTTCGCTTCCGGATCCGGAAAAATCCAAAGAAGACACTTCCACCTTCCGCAAGGAGACCGTGAAGCTGGGTGACACTACTTTTTACTCCAAGGGCATGATCGTGCTGGAAGAGTTGAATTCCAGAAGCAATATTCCTCAACCAGGATTCGACCCTAATGACACGGCCAGCATAGCCAAGCTGAAAGTGCTGGCAAAAACAGGTTCTGTGTACACTTCCGAAGTGCTGATGATCAGCCAGGAGGGCGTACGCATGCCTTATCCCGATACAGTTACCGCCGAAGGCCTGATCCTGCAGCTGCAAACGGTGAACGGCAACCAGGTAGACATCGGGATCAAGGAATCGGGGGCTATCATGCAGTATGTCACTTTGAAGGCATACAAGTTCCCTATGATCAACCTGCTCTGGCTCGGTACCATCATTATGGTGGTTGGACTCTTAATGAGTACGGTGAGAAGGGTGCGGATGAACCGGAGTTTTAGAAAAATTTAGCCTTTCTTAAACATCATTTTTATTAGTTTCAGCATCTGAAAGTGAAGCAATAAAGATGATATGCGCCTGACCGCCATTTTCCTACTTAGTTTTTTGCTCGTGAACTCGGCAAACGCACAGCCCCATGCTAAATCCTGGGGTCAGCACTTGTTGAAAGCCTCAGAGCAGGCCAACCCTAACTGGGGTCCCAATGATACGCTCATTGTTTCAGTCATTAATTATGAGGGGGAAATGATCCCCTACGGCGAACTGGAGATGGTGTATGTTTCCACACTTTCTCCTGACAAGCTGGCCAAAGCCATAGAAAAATACAACAGGTTACGCAATGCGGTCTATGTCACCTATCCTTATGCCCGCACCGCCGGCGCCACCATCAACGATGTAAATGCACACCTCGGAAAGATCAGCGGCAAGTCGGCAAGAAAAGACTACATCAAGACCAGGGAAAAAGAATTGCACAAGCAGTTCTCCGAACCCCTGACCAATCTTTCCGTCTACCAGGGTAAGGTGCTGATGAAGCTCATTAACCGGCAGACAGGCAACAACTGTTACGACCTCATCAAGGAATACAAGGGCGGCCTCAATGCCCGCATGTACCAAACGGTGGCCTTCTTTTTCGGAAGCAGCCTGCGCCAGCCCTACGACATAACCGAAGCCTACGACAGGCAGATCGAGACCATCGTGAGAGAGATCGACGGCACCTGGTATAACAATACAGTAAGACAAGTAGTCCGTTAACACCCCGCCACAAGCGAAGCCCGGCCGATGAGTCATTCCCTTGAACCCTAAACCGTAAACCGTAAACCGTTTTAACAGCATCTTTCCCTAACATTCACCCCCTGTTTCTCATTCCTCAGCCGAAGGACTTATCTTGCAGCCTGTTTAACATGAAACTGGACATATTAGCGATAGGGGCCCATCCCGACGATGTTGAGCTGGGATGTTCCGGAACCCTTATCAAGGAGATCAGACGGGGAAAAAAGGCAGGCATTATCGACCTTACGCAGGGCGAGCTGGGCACGCGGGGTACGGTAGAGACCCGCTATGCAGAAGCAGCGGCCGCCGCCTCCATCATGGGTGTTTCCGCCAGGGAAAATCTCAGGATGCGCGATGGCTTTTTCCAGAACGACGAAGCCAATCAACTTTCTCTCATCAGGGCCATCCGCCAATATCAACCCGAAATAGTCATCGGCAATATCATGCAGGACAGGCACCCGGACCACGGAAGGGCAGGCCAGCTGATCTACGATTCCTGTTTCCTCGCGGGTTTGAAACAGGTGAGCACAAAAGATGAGAGCGGCAAGGAGCAGGAAAAATGGAGGCCTAAGTACGTTTTCGAATATTTGCAGGACAGGTTCCAGGAACCCGATTTCGTGATAGATGTGAGCGATGTGTGGGAACAAAGAATGGAGGCGGTGAAGGCTTACCGCACACAGTTTTATAATCCGGACAGTAACGAGTCCGATACCTATATTTCAAGTCCCCAGTTCATGGAAGCACTGGTAGCCCGGGCAAGACTGCTGGGTAAACGTATTGGTGTGCAATTTGCAGAGGGTTTTATTTCAAAAAAGACAATTGGCATTCACAATTTCGATGCATTCGTGTTGAATGAAACATAGAAGCACCGGAGTTTAAGCAGAGATTTATTATGGCAGCACCCAAATTTCCTTCTTCAACAAAATCATTTCATACAGAACTGAAGAAGCGCATCAACAATTATTTTGCACAAACAGGTAAGAAGGCAACAGGTGACGCAGTACTGTACACCAAGGCCATCATTCTTCTTGTTGCATTCATAGGCCTCTATGTTCATTTGGTATTTTTCACACCCGGCGCTTTCTGGGCAATCGTCGAGTGCCTGCTGATGGGCAGCGTGATCGCAGCCATTGGATTTAATATCATGCACGATGGCGGACACGGCAGCTTTAGCCGGCACAAATGGGTGAATGGAGTAGCGGCCTTTTCACTGAACGTGCTGGGCGGCTCCTCATTTATGTGGAACATGAAGCACAATGTGATCCACCATGCCTATACCAATATTGACGGTGTGGATGATGACATCGACATCCAGCCCTGGCTTCGCATGAGCGAAACACAGCCCAGGTACAAGATGCATAAATACCAGCACCGTTATTTCTGGGTGCTCTATGCCATGCTCTACATCCTCTGGATCTTCGTGCTGGATTTTCAAAAATATTTCAGCAGGAAAGTAGGCTCCATGCCCATCAAAAAAATGAGCCTGACGGATCACCTGGTTTTCTGGGGATTCAAGATCCTTTATATTTTCCTTTTCATCGCATTGCCCATCTATACCATCGGCGTGATCGGCTGGCTCGTTGGCTTCCTCGTGACCACCCTGTTTGCCGGCTTCATCATCAGCATTGTTTTCCAGCTGGCGCATACCGTGGAGCACACGCATTTTCCCATGCCCGACGTAGCTACCGGCAAGCTGGAAGACGAGTGGGCGATTCACCAGATCAAGACCACGGCGAATTTTGCCCCGCGTAATAAGGCCATCAGCTGGTTCGTAGGCGGACTCAACTTCCAGATCGAGCACCACCTTTTTCCCAAGATCTCCCACGTACACTATCCGGCCATCAGCAAGATCATTAAGCAGGCCTGCGAGGAATTCGGCGTGGAATACATCGAGTATCCAAAAATGCGTCAGGCTGTTGCTTCACACGTAGCTTTTCTGAAGCAGCTAGGAAGAGCGTCTTAAGGATTGAAGATTTTAGATTGAAGATTTAAGATTGAAGTTCCGATAGCTATCGGGAGAAGATTGAAGATTGAAGGTTATTACCCCCTTTACTGCTCAGAATCAACGGGCAGTACAAAATCATTACCAAACAGCCTCGTTTTCCTCTATTTTTGCGCCACAAATCAGATACATGGATTTTCAGCTGAGCGAGGAACATTTAATGATACAGCAGGCCGCACGTGATTTTGCAAAGACGGAATGCCTGCCTGGAGTGATCGAAAGAGACGAAAAACAGCAGTTCCCCCGGGAGCAGGTGATGAAGCTGGCCGACCTGGGTTTCCTGGGCATGATGGTGGATCCTAAATACGGTGGCTCGGGACTGGATACGGTAAGTTACGTGCTGGCCATGGAAGAGATCAGCAAGGTAGATGCCAGCGTGAGTGTGATCATGAGTGTGAACAACAGCCTGGTTTGCTACGGCCTGGAAGCCTTTGGTACCGAGGAGCAAAAACAAAAATATCTGACGCCGCTGGCGCAGGGGAAAAAAGACGGCGAATTGTTCACCGGCGCATTTTTGCTCAGTGAGCCGGAAGCCGGAAGCGACGCCACTTCGCAGAAAACTACCGCGGAAGACAAAGGTGATCACTACCTGCTGAACGGCACCAAGAACTGGATCACCAACGGAGGCACTGCTTCTGTGTACCTGGTGATCGCGCAAACAGATCCTGCTAAGGGACACAAGGGCATCAGCGTTCTGATCGTTGAAAAAAATACGCCCGGTGTTGTAGTGGCCGCCAAGGAAAATAAATTAGGCATCCGCGCCTCTGATACGCATTCCATCATGTTCAACGATGTAAAGGTTCCAAAAGAGAACCGCATCGGCGAAGAAGGTTTTGGTTTCAAGTTCGCCATGATGACCCTTTCAGGAGGTCGCATTGGCATTGCATCCCAGGCCCTGGGGATTGCCAGCGGCGCTTACGAGCTCTCCCTGAAATATTCCAAAGAAAGAAAAGCATTCGGTACCGCCATAGCCAACCACCAGGCTATTGGATTCAAGCTGGCCGACATGGCGACAAGAATAGAAGCGAGCCGTTTGCTTTGCATGCGCGCCGCCTTCGACAAGGACCAGGGTAAGGACTACACGGTCAGTGCTGCCATGGCCAAAGTTTTTGCTTCCGAAACAGCTATGTGGACAGCGGTAGAAGCCGTGCAGATCCACGGCGGTTATGGCTTTGTAAAAGAATACCACGTAGAGCGACTCATGCGCGACGCCAAGATCACGCAGATCTATGAGGGCACCAGCGAGGTGCAGCGCATTGTGATCAGCCGTTCTTTACTGAAATAACCATCATGCCGGTGAACAGCAGGGCATACCAGGAACTCATTGCATCCCTCGGTAAGGATGTGAAGCTGGTGGCTGTTTCCAAGACCAAGCCGGCTGAAGCGATCTCGGAACTCTATCAGCTCGGTCACCGGGATTTTGGCGAAAATTATGTGCAGGAGCTGGTGGAAAAACAAGCCATCCTTCCAAAAGACATCCGCTGGCACTTCATCGGGCATCTTCAATCCAACAAAGTAAAGCAGATAGCAGCTATTGTGTACTTAGTACACAGTGTTGACAGCGCCCGTCTTTTAAAAGAGATCGACAAACAAGGAGCTAAGATCGGACGCGTGATCGATGTGCTGCTGCAGGTACACATAGCCATGGAAGAAACCAAATACGGGCTGGATGAGGCGGAACTGAAAGAGATCATCAGCCAGGTAAAAGACAGCCGGTTTCCCCATGTTCGCATTCGTGGTCTCATGGGCATGGCTTCATTCACTGAAGACATGCAACAGGTGGAAAAGGAATTTTCGGGCCTGAAAATGATATTTGACAGCACAAGGTCGGAAATAGGGGAGAGTAGTTTCGACACCCTCAGCATGGGCATGAGCAGCGACTACGCGGTGGCCATCAAAAATGGCAGTAACATGGTAAGGATCGGGAGTTTGTTATTTGGAACAAGATAGTTTGCGGTTTACGGTTTTTCTGTAGCAGAATTTCCGTCTTAATCGCACCTGAATTGAACATCGAGACACAAAGAATAGTTCGACATTACTTTTCCAAATACACATCCCTTAGACCCACTTCCATTCCATTCTTTTTTTCCGTTTTCACGATGCCGCTGCCACCCAGGCCTCTTTGCCTGGCTCTTTCTCTTTCTGTGAGATTAGGATCATCATCAAAAAGGATATCATCGATCCAGTATTCACCGGCACCCGGCTGCTTTACGATCATGTGAATGTGCGCCGGAGCAGTGCTGTTAGGATAGGAGGCAGGACGGCTGGTGTAGAATCCATACCGGCCCTGTGGATCGGTCCTCACCCAGCCACGCAGGTAGCCATGTCTTTTGCCCCAGCCTTTCTCGTCGCCCCGGGTTGGATAGATACCGGCCTGGTTGGTATGATAGAAATACAGCACCACACCAGGAACAGTTGATCCCCTGTCTTTGGTATATACCGTCCCGGAGATATAAAGCGGACGTTGGCTGCCCGCAAATCCCGGCAGGGTATCTACGCTGCTTAATTTTTCTAAGGGCACAGGGGATTCATAAACCGCTTCACAGCCTTCGCAGCCCTGGGAAGTAATGGCCAGCGGAGCCGGCGCTTCGTCGCTGCAAGCGAGGAGCGTGGCCAACAAGAACAGGTTGAGCAGGAATGGCATAACAATGCTTTCCTGAATTTACAAAGGATTCAAGCCTTCCTGTTTTCTCAAAGGACAAATGGTCAAACTAAAGTGCAGGAGGGAGTATTCGCCAGCCACTGGTATTGAGCTGGCCTTCGCCTAGGCGCGGCGGCTCCTGATCCACAATTGGATCCTGCGAAAATGGGTACGGCCGGTAACAATGATACTTTCATCGCTAGGCCTTGTGATGATCAGCAGGTAACAGATCAGGATCAACAGGATAATAAAAAACCACAACGGAAACATAATTCACTTCTTTCTATTAATAAACCAAAGACTGTTCCAATAGTTAGACAGCTCTCAGGAGCATTTTGCATGCATTCATGCGTGAAAACACCTGCCTTTTAAGAATATTTTAGGGAATAATGGGGAAGGAGCGGGAAACATATAGAAAAACCGCAACACATTAGTGCTGGGAGAGGAGGTAGCGGTCCAAAGCTTCCGTTGCATTTTGCACCAGCTCGGAGTCATTCCCCCGGATGGTATGCCACTCGTCGTCCTTTCTTTGCAGCACGATCTCGGCCTTTGCACCGGAGGCCGGCACGAAATGATAGGCTTCGTCCTGGAAATAAACTGCATAGTCCACTTCCTGGCCTTTAAAAAATAAACTGGTATTGAATAACGCATCCATGATCAATAGACATCGGTCCCCGGGCGGGGTTGCTCTTCTCCTGTTTTTTCCTCACCATTGTCGTTGGGCAGCTTTTCGTCATTCCGGCCCATAGCGCCATCGCCGGCGGCATGCGCATTGGGTATGTCCTCGCTGCTCACGTCCCGCTTCACAGGCTCATCATTGTCGAATGGCCTTCTCTCTTTCATACCATGAATGCTAACATAATTGTGCCATCCCTAGAAGTTGGCCTTCATCCATTTCAGCATGCGCTTTCCATCCCAGTCACCAGGAACGATCATCCTCCGGATGCTATACAGGGGCTGCAGGCTATCTCTTTTGGCAGCCAGCTGAAAGGCCGCCTTCATATTCCTCTTTTGGAGCTCGGGTATCACAAAAGGTTTCCAAAGCCCGAAGGGGTAGGCAAAATATTCCACTTTTTTACCCGTGATCTCTTCCAGCTTTTGGGTGGTTTCCGTCACCTGCTTTTCCCAGTCGGCTTCTGTGTATTCGGTCACCTTGTGGTGGTCCCAGGTATGTGAGCCGATCACGTGACCCCGGTCGGACAGTTCCCTGATCTGCTCCTTCGTCATATACTTCGGCTTGCCGATGGTGATGCGCATGATAAAGAATACACCTTTGAATCCATATTTCTCCATCTCCGGCGCTGCGATCTTATAGTGCTCTTCGTCATTGTCGTCGAAGGTGATCATGACTGGCTTCTCCGGTAACGCGGCTCCTCTTGTGAGGTAGTCGTAGTACTGGTCGGGCGATACCGATGTATAGCCGCTGTCGGCCAGCGCCTTCATTTGGCCCTGGAACGTCGCGATGGGTACCGAATAAGCACCGGGAGCCGTATTGCGGATATCGTGGTAACAAAGTATAGGCACTTGCTTTCTGGCCAGTATGGTAGCTGCGTCGGCGATGGCCACGGTCGTGTCGGTTTTTGCAGGAGTTGTAGCTGTGGCCGTATCTTTTTTGACAGGCTCATGTTCAGAAGAAGGAGTACAGGCAACGAGGGTGGCTGCAGCAATAAGGAGCAAGGTGTATTTCATGGAATGCAAAAATAACGGTCAACTGCCAAGTTTATCTATCAATTCATTTACCAGCGCCACCTGTGCGGGATTGAGCATCTCCCTGGCCTCTTCTGTGTCGAACCATCCTGCCTTGTCAACCTCGGGCACCATGATGGTCCGCCCGCTTTTGGGTGGCCACTCCATGGGAAAGCTATTCGACCGGATGGCGCCGGCGTCTGCTTCACCCTCCACGGCCCAGGCATAAACCATCTTGCCGCTTTTTAATTTCACCGGGCTGAGCTCCTGGAAATCTCCATCGATCTCTACACCTGTCTCTTCCAGGAACTCCCTTCGGGCAGCCTGGAGCGGATCCTCGGAACTGAACTCACCCTTGGGTATGGACCAGGCCCCTTTTTCTTTGCCTTTCCAGAATGGCCCGCCTGGATGCACCAGGAAAAACTCGGGTTTTCCACCAGTTATCCTGAAAAGCAGGAGGCCTGCACTTTTTCTCATTTCAAAGGCGCTTTAGGTACAAAGATTGTACTTAAAATCAATGAATTATTAAACTGGTTAGGATGAGAGTATTCAGTGAAAACGAATTTGAGGAAATTTCTTTCCAATGCCCAAGGTGTGGATGGAATGGGAAGGGACCCGAGACCCATATTGTGGATTTTTATGGGATCACCAAGGTGATGGAAGCGCATTGTCCCACTTGTGATAAACAACTCGGAAATATCAGGCGTACGCCCCGCTCTGGCCGGTCGGCGCCCGGTGGACCAGAAAGCTTTGATCTTGGGTAAGCCGTGCTTGGTAAGATTATTGGAATAGTATAGCTGAGTAACCTAAAACCTAATCATCATGGAAAAGGAACAAGATAACAGGACAGGAGAATATACAGAGCCGAATGACAAGGCGACCTACATGACAGACATGGAGAAATGTATCGACATGCTCGAAGAGAATGGATTTACTGACCAGTTCAAAGTAGAAAAGAAAAAGCTTCTCTGCATCACCAATGACAAAAAATACAAACCTTCCGATGTGAAGGCGGTGAATTTCTATCGCTTCGAAGGGATCTCCAACCCGGATGATATGTCTATCCTCTACGCTGTAGAAACCTGCGACGGGCGCAAGGGTACCCTCATTGATGCCTACGGCACTTACTCCGATGATGAGATCAGCGAGTTCATCAAGGAAGTGGACGTCAATAAAAAGACGGACGCCTGGTTCAACGGCTAAACCTCACCCCGGTCGTGAATCGTCAATGGTGAATGGTCAATGGTCGATGATTAGCCTTGCTGTCATTCCGATGTTCAACCACCCGAAACAGCCTCTCCCGCAGTAGCGAACCCTTGAAGCCCCACGGTAGTGTCGACAGAACTGTTTCCTTATCAGTTTCACCTCATTGAACTTTATCAATACCGAACCCTCCCTTCAGGGAGGGCAGGGTGGGTTTGGCACCAATCTTTCATTATTTCCTCAAACATTTTACCATGAAAGACGCTCAACAAAGGCCCGGAGCAGGTGGTCGTGAAGGCGGCAGTCCCCGCAACATTCCTCAACAACCCAACGCAGAGAAACCCTCCCAGCAGGAAGGCAGTTTCCGCAATGCGAAAGGGAATGACACGAAGGAAGCTTTCAATGAGGACTATGAAGTGAAAAAAGAAGACGAGATCTCCAAGGAGGAAGCGGCGACTGAACCTGGTAAGGATTAGTCATTCGGAACTGACCTATGAATGGCATCGATATATTACTCATCTTCCTGGTATTGCTGGGGGTCTTCAACGGCTACAAGCGGGGCTTCATTGTAGAAGGTTTGCATGTGGCCGGCTGGATAACGGCCCTGCTGGCAGCCTATGCTGGCCATGCATGGTTCGGGCAGGAATTGCTGCAAGCCTTTCCAGCCCTCGATGAATGGGCGCTTCCTCTTGCCTTTATCTCTTTGCTGATTCTTATCCGCTTTCTCTTCTTTTTGATCTCTTCCCTGGTTATTCAAAAAACCGCGGAAACAGCCCACCGCAGTCAGGTAAACAGGATCGCCGGTCTATTCCCGGGTGCATTGAACGGTGTGGTGCTGGCCATGATCGTGGCGGCCGTGCTGCTGACCATGCCATTTTCAGAAACTTTCAACAAGGCTGCGCATGGGAGCAGGATCGCCAACAACCTCGTGCTGGAAGCGGCCTGGATAGATGAAAAGCTGGCGCCCATCTTCGACGATGCATTGAATGCCACCCTCAATAAGCGGGTGATCCACGAGCCCGGCCATTCTGTGCCGCTCAGTTTCAGGGTCACCAACCCCAGGACGAGGGAAGACCTGGAAGCCAAAATGCTGGTGTTGGTCAATGAAGAAAGAATGCGTGCAGGCCTGCCGCCATTAAAAGCGGATCCCGAGCTCACCCTTGTTGCCCGCGCGCATTCCAGGGATATGTTCGCCCGCAGTTATTTCTCTCATCAAACGCCTGAAGGCCATTCACCATCGGACCGCATACGCAAAGCGAAAGTGAGATTTTACTCGGCGGGAGAAAATCTCGCGCTAGCACCCACCTTATCACTGGCGCATAAAGGCCTGATGAACTCACCGGGACACAAGGCCAACATCCTGCATAAATCTTACGGAAGGGTAGGGATAGGCGTGCTCGACGGGGGCGCTTACGGACTCATGGTCACACAGAATTTCCGAAACTGATCATGTTAACAAATTCCATTCACTTGCGCTGCTTTTTGAGAGGTGATTTCCATTATCTTTGCACCGTTATTTGAGCATTTGCTTTTAAGTTAAAGAACAAATTATTCTGCTGTTTTTTCTGCTATTAGTTTGCCCCTTTACTTTCTTGCCTCATCTCAATTTTTAATTTTCAAAAAAGAAAGTATGAACATTTATGTTTCAAACTTAAGCTTCAATGTACAAGATGAAGACTTAAGAGAATTTTTCACCGAGTATGGTGAAGTTTCCTCCGCTAAAGTGATCACAGACAAATTCACTGGCAAGAGCCGTGGTTTCGGTTTCGTAGAGATGCCCGATGATGAGTCTGCACAGAAAGCTATCGCAGAACTGGACAATGGTACAGTTGAAGGCAGAACCATCCGTGTGATGGAAGCTAAGCCCAGGGAAGACAAACCCCGCAGCAACGGTGGTGGCTTCCGCGGCAATGGCGGTGGTGGCGAATTCAGCAAAAACAGATATTAATCCATTTGCTTTTTCGTGAGATAAGTTCTCCCGCCTCTGGCGGGAGACTTTTTTTTACACCCACCCCAAGCCTCCCTGCCCACCGTTTCCTTCCACAACTTGTCCCGCCCCGTGCGGGATTCCACATTCCTCTGTTCATCTGTTCGATATTCCTTAGGTTTGCGCCTGTTTTATGCAACCGCTCAACCAGATCGCAGCCGAGCTGCACAGCCCTAAGAAGATCGCCGTTACCATGCACCAGAAACCGGATGCCGACGCTATGGGTTCCGCATTGGGCATGTACCATTTTCTTACTCAGTTTGGACATACCGTACAGGTGATCTCGCCTACCAACTGGGCCCATTGGCTCAATTGGATGGAAGGAGTGAAGGAAGTGTGGGACTACGAGCTGCACAAACACAAATGCGATGAATTCCTGGACAGTGCCGACTGGCTGATCTGTCTCGACTTCAACCATTTCGACCGGGCCAAATCCTTATCGCCCAAGCTGCGCGAGATCAGCTGCGTGAAGCTGCTGATCGACCACCACCGGGAGCCGGATGCTGCCGCCTTCGATTATGGCGCTTCGGATACCAACAAAAGCTCTACCTGCGAGATGGTCTACGATTTCATTGTCCAAACCGGCCATCGCGATAAGATCAACCTGTTTGCAGGCGAATGCCTTTACGCGGGTGTGGTAGCGGATACCGGCTCATTTAGGTTCTCGTCTACCCACGCGGGGGTTCACCACATGGTGGCCCACCTGAAAGAACAGGGCCTCGACCACACAAAAGTGCACGAATCGCTGTTTGATAACTATCTTGAGAACCGTTTGCGCTTCCTGGGCCACGTGCTTTCGAACCGCATGCAGGTCTTTTACGAGCTAAACACCGCACTCATCTCCATACCCAGGCTGGATCTGCTGAAATACCAGATCAAGACGGGAGACACGGAAGGACTGGTGAATTATCCCCTTTCCATCCAGGGCGTGAAGCTGGTGGGTTTTGTGATCGACCGCGACGAGGAAAGGAAATGGTCTTTCCGCAGCAAGGGCAATTTCGATTGCAATGCCTTTGCCAGGAAGTACTTCAGCGGGGGAGGACATTTCAACGCATCGGGAGGTAGAGACCAGGCCAGCCTCGATGAGACGGTAAAAAAATTTAAAGCGGCCATCAGCGAAAACGAATCATTATTAAAATAAACAACTCCGAATGACTAAGCATCTTTTCTATGTATTCCTCTTCGCCCTGGCTGCCAGCAGCTGCGACAATGTTGATTTTAAAAAGACCAAAGGCGGCATGCCTTATAAGCATTATGCCAGTAAATCAGGCAAGAAAGTAGAGGTAGGCAAGTTCATCAAAGTGCACGTAACACAGAAGATGAACGACAGCACGCTTTTCACTACCCACACCGGCATCCCTGCTTATTTCCAAGTGCAGCAAAGCAATGAGAAATACGACATCACCGAGATCCTTCATACACTGAAAGAAGGTGACAGCGTGATGGCCATCCAGATGATGGATACTTTCATCAAGCGTGATCCCACTATTGTACAGCGCACCAAATTCAAAAAAGGCGATAAGGTGATCACCACCTTTAAGATCCTGAAAGTATTCGACAGGGCCGATGACTACCTGCAGGATGAAGAGAAAGAAAAGAAGCTGGTCGTCGTAAGAGAAGAAGAGGATATCAAAGCCTACCTGAAAAAAAATAATATCACGGCGCAGAGAACAGAGAACGGAGCTTACGTTCAGATCATTTCACAGGGCACAGGCGCACAGGTGGATTCCGGTAAATATGTAAGAGTGATGTACACCGGCCGCACACTGGCTGGCAAGGTCTTCGACTCCAACGTGGATACCAGCTTCAAGCACACGGAGCCACTGCCTTTCGTGGTAGGTACAGGACAAATGATCAAAGGATTCGATGATGGCGTGAAGTTGCTGAAAGCCGGTGCAAAAGCCAGGATCTTTATGCCTTCCATGCTGGCCTACGGTCCTCAGCCGCCTTCTCCGGACATCAAGCCTTACGAGCACCTGGTGTTCGACGTGGAAGTGCTGGATGTGGCAGACAAGGCGCCTGCGCAGCCCAATTTCAATCCTGCTCAACCCATGGACCCCCATTAATATAAGGGGAAGAAAAATATCTTCAAAAGTTAATTAATAGGTTTTTTTCCTATTTTTACTTCATCCGGTGCCCGTCTTAACAGATGGGCATCATTATGTACCTCCCTGAACCAAAGGCCTCGTTTTTATCCTCTATCCTAAAACATCCACCTTTCCGGGAGACGTCCACGGGAACTGGAGCTAGCCCTACCCTTATGTTCTTAGTGGTAAAAGATCTTAGAGCAGCTGAAAGGCTGCTCTTTCATTTTTAATAGCGTTTACCAGCTTCACCGCTTCCATTGCCTCCCGCACATCGTGCACGCGGAGTATGTGAGCCCCGTTCATGAGCGCGACCGTATGCAGCACCGTGCTGCCATTCAGGGCTTGTTCGGCCGTAGTGCCCAGTGTCTTATACACGGTGGCTTTGCGTGAAAGTCCCACCATGATGGGGTGGCCCAGCTGGCTGAACCAGTTCAGCCTGTCGATCAACTGAAAGTTATGCGCAGCGGTCTTGCCAAAACCAAAGCCGGGATCGATGATCACGTCGTTGATGCCCATTTCTTTCACCCTGCTCAACCGGGTGTTCAATTCATCAAAGATGTCGAGAACAGGATCGCGGTAATGCGGAGCGGCCTGCATATCGGCCGGGTTTCCCTGCATGTGCATGAGCACGTAGGGCACGCCCAGCGCCGCCACGGTGGGCAGCAGGTCTTCGTCCAGCGTGCCCGCGCTGATATCATTCACCATGTAGGCGCCTGTGAGTACGGCTGCTTTGGCTACCCGCGCATAATAGGTGTCCACCGACACCAGCGCCTCAGGAAAATGCCGCAGGATGGCCTCAATGGCCGGCAGCACCCGGTTGATCTCTTCTTCTGCACTGATCCTTTCGCTGCCCGGCCTGGTACTTTGTCCGCCAAGATCGAGAAAGGTGGCGCCTTCTTCCAGCATCCTGCCTGCAACTTGCAGCAAGCTGTCCTCATCCTGCTGCCGGCTTCCTGTATAAAAAGAATCCGGCGTTACATTGATGATACCCATCACAACCGGCTCCTGCAGCAACAAAAGCCTCCCCTTGCAATTCACTGAGCGCATGCTTATAGTTTGTTATTTTTGACCATACTAAGTTAATGGATTGTCATGCAGGAGATTTTGGAAAAAGATACAGGCAAGCAGTATGATGCGGTAGTAGGGCAGTGCAGGTCGTTGTTCGCAAAAAAGACCACCGACTACGGCACCGCCTGGAGAGTGCTGCGTACCATTTCCATTGTGGACCAGATCTACATCAAGGCGTTGCGCATCCGCACCATCCAGGAAAAGCGCTCTCAAAAGATCAGCGACGATATCGGCGGCGAATTCATCGGTATCATCAACTACGCCGTGATAGGACTGGTACAGCTGGAACTGCCGGAAGAAGAACCGGAGGAGCTGGACCCGGCTACTGCCATCGGCCTCTATGACAAATATATTCTTGCTGCCAGGCAGCTGATGGAAGACAAGAACCATGACTATGGAGAAGCCTGGCGCAATATGTCGCAGGAAAGCTTCGTCGACCTGATCCTGATGAAACTCCAGCGCATCCGCCAGATCCTTTTGAATGAAGGAAAGACCCTGGTGAGTGAAGGCATCGACGCCAATTATCTCGACATCATCAATTACGCGGTCTTCGCCATGATCCTCCGCCACGAAAATCAACATCCATGAGAACAGCCACGCAGGTCATACGCATCATTGTAGGATGGCTTTTCGTGCTCTCCGGGCTCCTGAAAGCAAATGATCCGCTGGGACTGGGATACAAGATGCAGGAGTTCTTCGATGTCTGGCATAACTCACTTTCCACTTCATCGTTCTTTGCCAAGGATGCCCTGATGTCCATGTTTCATTATCTGAACGGCTATGCGCTGGCGCTCGCGGTGATCATGATCACCCTGGAGATCCTGGCGGGCGTGGCCCTGCTGATAGGATGGAGGAAGAAGTTCGTTCTTTCCCTCCTGCTTATCCTCATCCTGTTTTTTACTTTCCTGACAGCCTATGCCTATGGCTCCGGAAAATTCAAGAACTGCGGCTGTTTTGGCGACTGCCTTCCCATTTCCCCGCTGACCTCCCTGGTGAAAGACATCATCCTGCTGGCCATGATCCTCTTCCTGCTTTTCACCCATCGCTTTATACAGCCCTGGAGATCGGTGAGGATGCAGAACTTCATCATGCTGGTTACGCTGGTAGTCACACTGGCCCTTCAGTGGTATGTGCTGAACTTCCTTCCCGTGGCCGACTGTCTGCCTTTCAAAGTAGACAACCATATTCCCGAGCAGATGAAGCCGCCGAAGGGATCGGTGCCCGACAGCATAGCCATGCGTTTTATCTATGAAAAAGATGGAAAGCGCTATGAGTTTGCACCGGAAGAATTACCCAACGATCTTGCCAGCTACAAATACATTGACAGGATAGACAAACTCATTAGGAAAGGCAACGCCGACGCACCCATCAAAGGCTTTGCGCTCATCGGCGCCTCGGGCACCGACTCCACCGAAGCCATCCTCCAGTTACCCGACGCGGTGCTCGTGTTTATCAAGGACTTCAACAACGCGGCAGAATGGATACACGATCTTCGCTCCATGAAGCGGGCGGCCGACAGGGTAGAGGTACCCTTGTATGCAGTAACGAACCAGGTAGACAAGGTGAAAGCGCTGCTGGAAAAACAAAACCTTACGCACATCCCCGTGTTTGCAATGGACTTCACCGTGATCAAGACCGTAGCAAGGACCAACCCCACGGTGATCCGCATCAACCAGGGAACCATCGTGGACAAGGTAGGCTATCGTGATTTTGACGAGCTCACCGTTAAATTAAAATAGCATGCTCACCTTTATCATCAGGAAGCTGGGATACGGACTGCTGGTACTACTGGGCGTGATCGTGCTGGTCTTTGTGCTCTTCCAGGGTTTCGGTGATCCTTCGAGGCTGGTGATGGGCCAGACAGGCAATGCAGCTACGCAGGAAAACATACGGAAGGAACTCTATCTCGATCATCCCAAATGGAAGCAGTTCCTTTTCTACTTGAACGATGTGTCTCCCCTGAGTTTTTACAAGCAGGAAGAGATCGATAAAAAAGAACTCAAAGGCTTTACCATCGGCGGCGATACAAAACTGATGCTGAAGCTGCCCTACCTGAGAAAATCTTACCAGACAAAAAAACCGGTGGGCGCCATCCTGATGGAAGCCCTGCCCGGGACGCTGATCCTGGCCGTAGCGGCCATGTTCATTGCCATCTGCATTGGCGTTCCGCTCGGCGTGCTGGCAGCGGTAAAACAAAATACATGGATGGATACGGGCGCCGTATTCACCAGCATCATCGGTATCTCCGCGCCTTCATTTTTCATGGCCATCATCATAGCCTACCTGTTTGGATTTGTACTCAGCGACTGGACCGGCCTGCATCTCACAGGAAGCTGGTTTGAAATAGATACGGTGACCGGCGAAAAAAAACTCTCCCTGCAAAACCTGGTGCTCCCGGCGATCACGCTGGGAATAAGGCCGCTGGCTATCATCACACAGCTCACCCGGAGCGCCATGCTAGATGTGCTCGACCAGGATTATATCCGCACTGCTTATGCAAAAGGTTTGAGCAAAAGCAAAGTGATCTGGAAGCATGCGCTTCGCAACGCGCTCAACCCGGTGATCACCGCTATTACCGGCTGGTTCGCTGAACTCCTGGCCGGTGCGTTTTTCATTGAGTACATCTTCGGATGGAGGGGCATTGGCAAGGTCACCGTAGATGCGCTGGAAAAGCTCGACTTCCCCGTGGTCATGGGATCGGTGCTCATCACCGCTACCTTTTTCATCATCGTGAATATCATCGCCGACATCCTCTACGGCGTGATCGACCCAAGAGTGGTGGTGAGGTAAGCAAGTTTTCTCTCTTAAAACTAAGTCGGAAGGGTAAGGCCAGCTTAGATTGAATACTGCTGAGCTAGCTATTATGTACTGGGTACACATTACGAAATATAAAGATGCAATTTTCGTAATTTCAAAGAACACCACAGGCGATTACTCACCTCCTAAAACCACGCATTATGGAAAGAGTTGCTGACGTACTACGCTACAAATATCCACAGTTCAACACCATTGGTCCGGACAGGTTAATGACCGATGCGCTGCACCAGATGCATTGTGAAAATGTTGACTACCTCATCGTGCTGGATGATGATGAGCGTTTCTTAGGCGTGCTCACCGAGCACAACGTAGCCGACAAAGTAGTGTACCGCGCTGGTCAGCTTGAAACCGCCCGTGTGCGTGAATTCATGAGCACTTATTTACCTATTGCCACTACCAATAATTCACTGGAATACTGCATGCAGCTGATGGACAGGTACAATGTTAGGCATGTAGTGGTCTATGAGCATTTCAACTTCAAGGGTGTGGTCTCTTCACACGACCTCATGAAACACATTCTCTTGAAGCGCCGCGCAACTTTCGCGGAAGATGTGGAGGAATACTCGCCGTACAGTATCTGAGACCGGGATTTGGGGGGATTTGAAAGATTACTGGATTACCAGGTAAGCATTTAACCATGCATCCCAATAGCTATCGGGACTGTGCCGCATGTCTAGGTGGTTCCGGCTGTTCCCGCGTCCCATCGCGCCTTCGCGCCCCCGCGTCTAAAGTGGATGACACTACTGGATAACTACTTCGTCGATGTCGTTACTCCCCAGGGCTTCATTTACCCTCGCCTTGATCTTATTTCTCTGGAAATTGAGCTCCTGTTTTAACGGGCCCACCTTGGTCACAATGAACAGCGTGCGGTCGATGATATAGATCTTATCGGTGTAGTTTGCAATGGTCTTCCCCATCAATTTGCCCCAAAGCTCCTCGATCTGCAAGGCCTGGATCTCTCCCTTCAACCTGCTGGAGCGCAGGAACTGCTGAATGGCATTGCCCAGAGAATACTGTCCCATGACGTAAAGATAACCAGGAAAGAGACCTCACAAAGGGATGAGTTGAAAAGGCTGTCCCAGTTTTTCCAACTGTATTTTCAACCTTTCACAATTGGTATCGGTGATAAAGACCTGGGCATCGGCATCGGCCACTACCCGCATAAGCAGGTTGCTGATCCTTTCTTCATCCAGCTTTTCAAATACATCATCCAGCAGGAGCAGGGGAGAGAGGCCCCTTATCCTGCGGATCACATCCACCTCGGAAAGCTTGAGCGCGAACAGCAGGCTTTTCCGCTGTCCCTGCGAAGCGATGTTCCGGAAGGATTCTTCTCCAATATGAAACAACAGGTCGTCTTTATGAATGCCCGCCGTGGTCCTTTCAATGGAAAGGTCGCGCTGCCGGTTGAACCGCAGCAGTTCCGCCATGGAATTCGTCTCGAGATCGCTTTCGTAAACCATGCGCACGGCTTCCTTTTGCCGCGCGATCTCCTGGTAAAGCGCGCAGGCCGCCGGTAAAAATGTAGCGAGGAAATCGCGGCGCTTCTGGTAGACCAGGTCGCCTTCCGTAGCCAGCTGCTCATCGAGCACGTCGAGCACGGAAAGATCTTTTTGCCCAAAACCATCCGAATAATGCCGCAGAAAGGAATTCCGCTGCTGAAGGATCTTGTTGTAGCGGATCAGGCTCCTGATATAGTCCTGGTCGAGCTGGGACAGGATCATATCCACAAAGCGGCGCCTGTCCTCGCTGGCCCCGATGATCAGCTGCACATCGTCGGGCGCCACCACCACCAGGGGATAACGGCCTATATGCTGGGAGAAGCGGGCATAGGCCTCGCCATTCACCATGAACTCTTTTTTCCCTGTTTCCCTGAGGATGCACACGGGCTTTTCGGTCTGCCCGTTCAGGTCCAGTTCTCCCTCCAACCGGAAGCCCTTCTGGCCATGCTGCACCACCAGCTGGTCGTTGCGGGTGAAATAACTCTTGGTAAAACAGAGATAATGAATGGCATCAAGGAGGTTGGTCTTGCCCCGGCCATTGCGCCCACAGATGCCCACCACCCGTTCGCTGAATTGAAAACGGGCACTGTCGTAATTTTTGAACTGGACCAACGATATGGAAGCTATTGAAAGGCTCAAACCAGCGCAAAGATGCCGAGAATTGAGTTGTTTCCAGTTTACTGTTCCCTGTTTCCTGTTACTACTTTGGATACCTGATCCGGTCCTTACTCCATCCAGACGGGGCCCCCACCAACCGGAAACTGGAAACTGGAAACCGGAAACAGGAAACCAGTAACCATAAACTACCTTGGTTTCCTTATTTTTGCCGCTCAAAATCCGGGATTTGGGAACGAAATTCACAAAAGAGACCTATTTGTACTGGTTTGAGCTCATGCAGCTGATCCGCCAGTTCGAGCTTGCTGCTGAAGAGAAATACAAAATGGAAGGCAAGATCCGGGGCTTTTTCCATGCCTACGTAGGCCAGGAAGCCATTGCCGCTGGCTGCATGACAGCTACTAAGCCTGAGGATCTGTTCATTACGGCCTACCGCGATCATGGACTGGCCATAGCCAAGGGCGTGTCGGTGAACTCCTGCATGGCCGAACTCTATGGTAAGTCTACGGGCAACGCCAAGGGCAAGGGAGGCAGCATGCACTTTTTTGGCAAGGACGTGAACTTTTACGGAGGCCATGGCATCGTGGGCGCTCAGATAGGCACCGGCGCCGGACTGGCTTTCGCAGAGAAATACAGGGGCACCGACAACGTTTGCCTTACTTTTTTCGGTGACGGCGCTGCCCGCCAGGGAATGCTGCACGAGATCTTCAACATGGCCATGCTTTGGGAGCTGCCGGTGATCTTCATCTGCGAGAACAACAACTACGCGATGGGCACCTCAGTGAAGCGCACTTCCAACATCGTGGACATCTATAAGCTGGCCGACGGCTATGAAATGCCCAGCGATGTGATCGACGGCATGAGTGCCGAAGCCGTGCATGAGGGCGTGGCAAGGGCGGTGAAAAGAGCCAGGGAAGGCGGCGGACCCACTTTGCTGGAGATCAAGACCTACCGTTACAAGGGACACTCGATCTCTGACCCGCAGAAATACCGCACCAAGGAAGAAGTGGAAGAATACAAGTCGAAGGACCCGATCAGCATGCTGCTGAACACCATCAAGGAGAACAAGCTCATCACGGAAGACGAGCTGAATGCCATCAACCACAGGGTAGAAGAAGCCGTGGCGGAAAGCGTGAAGTTCGCCGAGGAGTCTCCATGGCCCAATGACGACGAAGTATTGAAAGACATTTACGTAGACAAGGATTATCCCTATATCACAGACTGAAATTCTTTATAAAAAATAGCTAATGGCTGCAACAACTACTGCTACACGCAAAACTGAAACGAACGACACTTTCGACAAGGCCCGGAATTACTGGGACCGCAACAACAAAACCATTTCCATCATCGGCCTGGTGATCCTTTTGCTGGCCGGCGGTTACCTGGGCTACAAATATTTCATCCAGGAACCTAATGAAAGAAAGGCTGCAGAAGCCATGTTCAAGGCAGAAGAATATTACCGCATGGATTCATTGGAGAAGGCGCTGAATGGCGACGGGCTGAATGCCGGCTTCCTGAAGATCGTCGACAAATATGGCGGTACTTCTTCCGGTAACCTGGCTCGCTTTTATGCAGGCTCCATCCTGCTGCAGCAGGGACAGTTTTCCCGCGCCGCCAAGCATTTGTCGGAGTTTGAGACCGATGCCAAGCAGATCCAGGCCAGGGCTTACAAACTGACCGGCGACGCTTTTGCGGAGCAGGGCAAGAACAAGGAGGCGCTTGATTATTATAAAAAAGCAGCGCATCATTTTGAAAAAGATGAAGTAGCCGCCTCTGATTATCTTTTCACTGCCGCTTATTTTGCTCAGCGCGTGATGAACGACAAAGAAGAAGCTATTGAACTGTTCAAGGAACTGAAGAAGAAATACTCCAAGACCGAAAAAGGATTTGAAGTGGATAAATACCTTGCACAGCTCGGCGTATACAACATTGAAGATTAAACCATGGCAGACGTCAGCAAATCAGGATTATTACATCACAAAGAGGGCATCCATCAAACGAAGGATGCCCTTGTTGTTTTGGTAAAGACAGACTGGAACAGCTCTATTGTGGGCAAGCTCGAAGCGGGTTGCCTTAAAGTGCTGCACACCGCAGGGGTGAAGACCATCACGCTGGTGGTGCCCGGCGCCGTTGAGATCCCTTTTGCTGTTGCTGCTTACTGGAGAAGCTGTAAGAAAAAGAAACAACCCGATGCCTTCATCACCCTGGGCTGCGTGATCCGCGGCGGCACTCCACATTTTGAATATGTATGCCAGTCGGTCACTACCGGCGTCACCCAGCTGAACCTGACCCTGCCCGTACCCGTTATTTTTGGCGTGCTCACTGTTGATAATGAAGAGCAGGCAAAAGAGCGTACCGGGGGCGAGCATGGCCATAAGGGCGAGGAAGCAGCCCACACCGCCATTAAAATGATCAGTTTCAACCGGCGGTTCAAATCATCCTGACATGACCGTTCAATTATTTGTTCCCTGTTTTGTAGACCAGCTCTATCCCCAAACCGCCTTCAACATGGTGAAGGTGCTGGAGAAATGCGGCTGCACGGTTACCTATAATGCCTCCCAGACCTGCTGCGGCCAGCCCGCTTTCAATGCGGGCTTCGTAGACGAGGCCAGGGCCGTGTGCACCAAATTTTTAAAAGATTTCAATGCCAACGATTACATCGTGGCACCCAGCGCCAGCTGCGTGGGATTTGTGAAGAATTATTACGCGCAGCTTTTTGCCGACTCTTCGCTGCATCACCAGGTCATGGCCATCTCTACCAGGATCTTTGAGTTCTCCGATTTCATGGTGAACGTACTGAAGGTAAATGATGTGGGCGCCAGCCTGGAGGCCCATGCCACCTACCACGATTCCTGCGCGGGACTCCGCGAATGCAGGATCAAGCACGAGCCCCGTGAGCTGCTGAGCAAGGTGAAGGGCTTGTCCATCACCGAACTGCAAGACGTGGAGACCTGCTGCGGCTTTGGTGGCACTTTTGCGGTGAAGTTCGAGCCGATCTCCGTAGCCATGGCCGAACAAAAAGTGGAGCATGCTATGGCCACAGGGGCAGATTACCTGATCTCCACCGATCTTTCCTGCCTCATGCACCTGCAGGGATATATCGATGGCAAGAACTATAAGTTAAAGACCATGCATATAGCGGATGTGCTGGCGAGTGGGTGGTAACCGTTTACAGTTTACTGTTTACAGTTTACGGTTGATAACATCCAATCTTAAATCTTAAATCTTCTCCCGATAGCTATCGGGACTTAAATCTTCAATCTTTAATATGCCTTACTGGTTAGTGAAATCCGAGCCTTCCGTCTACAGTTGGGACCAGTTTGTGAAAGACAAAGAAACCCGTTGGGACGGCGTACGCAACTATGCGGCCCGCCTGCACCTGCGCGCGATGAAGAAAGGTGATGAAGTGTTTTTCTACCACAGCAACGAAGGCCTGGAGATCGTGGGCCTGGCCAAAGTAGTAAAAGAAGCCTATCCGGATCCCACGGCCAAGGAAGGCGATTGGTCGGCCGTAGACCTCAAAGCGGTTAAAAAACTAAAGAAGCCGGTCACCATGGCCGAGATCAAAAAAGAACCCCGTCTCAAAGACATGGCCCTCCTCCGCATCAGCCGCCTCTCCGTACAACCTGTGACGGAAGAGGAAAGGAAGGTTATTCTTGAGCTAGCTGGGTGATTGCTTCGGTCGCCTTCGGCTCCCTCGCAATGATGAGGGCTTCGAAAGATAGCGCGGGAAGTAAGAGGTGGCGTCCGGCGGCTTGAGCCGCCCAGAACGACAGAACACTAGCCTCATTTATCCGAACTCCGTTAGGGAAACCGTCATTGCGAGGATCCACAGGATCCGAAGCAACCGGGTTACCTATTTCCATTTTCGGTATTCATTGCAAGAGGCCTTCCCTTCACATCTGACTTTTCCTGCCATGTGAGTATGCAATTCATCCACAAATGCATCTCAATTAAAAAACCAGCTTTATGCGACAGATACCCATGCTCGTACTTTCCGCCTGCCTGCTGTTTTTCAGCTGCGGGAAAAATGCCGACCTCTCCGCTACACAGGATGTAGCCCTGACCCAATTGGAAAAAGAAGTGGATTATGCCACCGACAGTGTGGCAACGGGCGGACCTCTGATCGATAACAAATTCACGCCACCTCCAGGTACACCCACCACTATGAAAACAGAGTGGGATAAGAAGATCGTCAAGTCGGCCAACCTGAACCTGGAGGTGAAAGATTTCAAAACATTTTCCAGGCAGCTCACCGAAAAGATCCAGCGCTATGGCGGCTATGTAAGCAGCGAGCAGCAAAATACTTCTTCCTACAAAATGGAATCTGTAGTTACACTGCGCGTGCCGGTAGACAAATTCGATGCGGCTATGGACGAGATCCTGAAAGATGCTGCTACAGTGAATGTAAAGACCATCAACGCAGAAGACCAGACGCGCGAGTACATCGATTCCAAATCAAGACTGGAAGCCAAAAAGCAGGTGAGGCTGCGCTACCTGGAATTATTGAAGCAGGCTAAGAACATGTCGGAGATCATAGAAGTACAGCAGGAGATCAACAGCATACAGGAGGAGATCGAAGTGGTTTCGGGAAGGATCAACCAGATCAATCTCACCGCGGCTATGAGTACCATTCATCTCACTTATTTCCAGGTGCTGAACGGTGCAGTGGAAGAGCCTTCTCAGGCAGGATTCTTCAGCCGCCTGCTCGATGCTTTCACCGGTGGCTGGAAATGGCTGGGAGAGGTACTCATTGGCCTAAGCTCCATCTGGCCCCTGCTGCTCATCTTTATTGTCGGCGGACTATTTATCCGCAGGAAACTGCTGACCAAAAAAATTGCCTGATACAAAAAGAGAACCAGCCCTCGGGCTGGTTCATTTCTCATTTATCCTTTATCGACTTTGTCACCTCTATCAACTCTGTCAACTTAGTCAACTAAGAATATCTTCCTCCCTGCAGCCTGCCAGCAATAGCCCTCTCCAGGTCATCCGGCATGGTAGCCGAATCATCATCAATGGGTGTGAGCCTTCCGAGGCTGGAATCGAAGGTGAAAATGTGCTCGTCTCCGCCATTATAACTCACCTTATACCGCGTTTCTGCATTAAAACTGAAGGGCTCGGCCTTAACCATGTAAGGCACCCCATTCACCACGATCTGAAATGAACTTTCCTGCATATTTTTTCTTTGGTTACAACAAAATGAATTCCAGTTTTGCCTGCTCAGCTCCCAGGCCCTGGGTTGAACAGGTAGACCTTGCCTTCAACGATCTCTACAGTGAAAGTGCGGATGCTTTCTTTTGCAGGTCCGGCCTTGATGGATCCATCATGCACATCGAACTGCGAGCCATGCCAGGGGCAATGCACGGTGCCACAGATCATGCTGCCACCGGCCAGGGAGCCGCCGCGGTGCGTGCAATGATCGCTGAACGCGGCATAGCCTTTCTCTGACCTCGCGATCACGATCCGCTCGCCGTTCAAATGAACCAGCTTCATTTGATTGACCTTTAATTCGTGGATATCGGCCACGGGCACCCGGGCTTCGCCTGAGCTGATATGTTCCTCCTTCCACTTTCCTGCATCGGCATACCGGGGGTCTACGCCGATCTGGTTGCGATAGACCAGTGTACCACCCAACCAGCCTGCCATGGATAATAACACCAGGCCCAGGGCTTCACCAGCAAGAACAAGGGTCTCATTCTCTGTATAATAAAACCTGTAATGGGCAATGCCTGCAAACAATACCAGGTTCACCACGTTCACTATAGCGTGCTTTGTACCGCGCTTCTTGGCAGAACTATTCGGTGGGATGGTATTGAAATAATCGATAACACCCGGCACAGCGGCAAGAAGGCCACCAATCAACCCGGCGATATTCAACAAAAATCCAGTCTCCCAGAGTGCCGGCTTGTGCAACAATTTACTGAGCAGGTCGAACACAAAGGAGCCAAAGAAAAAGGCTATGGGAAAGCTGACGAGAATAGGGTGGAGGGGGTGGGAGCGGATGCTTGCACGACTTTTCATGGCGAAGGTTTTTCTATTCCGAATGTAGAAAGAATATTTTCATCCCGGGTTGACTGGTTGACTAGGAAAAAAACTTGTTGCCTTGTTCTCAATTTCTTCCTTTTTTGTTGTCATCGGGAAATTCGACAATACCACTGAAACGCAAAGAACGCGGAGAGCGCAATGAAAACGCAGAGAAACTGCATTCTCTGCGTAATCTCTGCGAACTTTGCGCCCACTGCGTTTCAGCGGGTGACTAAATACAGAGAATACGGCAACAAGAAAAGTTTCTCACATCCAGGTAGTCCCAATGGCAGGATGGGCTATTCGCTATTGACCATTGACCATTCACCATTGACCATTCACCCTAAAAGCATCTCCCTGATCTTCTTCATTCCCTCTGTGGCCGGCATTTCAATGGAAGTCAGATTATACAGCGAGCTGCCGTAGGGTATGCTCTTGTCCACTATATATTTCGGTATTTTCCAGGGCACATAGTTCACCAGTCCCGCAGCGGGATAAACAACCAATGAAGTGCCAACGATCAGGAAAATATCCGCATGCCGCATGATGCGCATGGCTTCTTCGATCATGGTCACGGGTTCTTCGAACCAAACAATGTGCGGACGCAATTGGCCACCGTCTTCCGCCAGCTGACCCATTTGAATGTCACCGGTCACCGGGTAAATGAGCGCATCATTTTTTTCGCTGCGCATTTTAAAGATCTCTCCGTGCAAGTGAAGAATGTTTCGCGAACCCGCTCTTTCATGCAGGTCATCGATGTTTTGCGTAACGATCTGCACGTCGAAATGATGCTGCAGTTCCGCGAGGATAAAATGGGCTTCGTTGGGCGCTGCTTCCAGAACGTTCCTGCGGCGCATGTTGTAAAATTCCTGTACGAGTGCAGGATCCTTTCTCCAGGCCGTGGCCGTGGCTACTTCGTGAATATCATAACCTTCCCAAAGGCCGTCCGAATCCCGGAAGGTCTTTAAGCCGCTTTCCGCACTGATCCCCGCGCCTGTGAGCACCACGAGCTTTTTCATGAATTGAATGTAAGAAATTGTCAGGTGTTGCATGGAGGGTCAGGGGAGGATTACCTCACTCTCCTCAAACACGATCCCATTCCTCCTTAGCTCAGCCAGCACAGGCTCATAGATCTCCTGGTCCACAGGAATGCGGAGTCCCTTGCTCGCCACCTGTCCATTGAGGATCAGGCGCGCTGCAATGGCCAGAGGAAGTCCTACGGTAGTGGCCATGGCGGTACGAATGTGGTCGAGGCCTTTTACGGAGAGAGAGCTGGTTCTTTTATAGCGGCGGCCCTGCTTTTCATATTCCACCTCGTGGATCATCAGCACCAGGTCCTTATCGCCGGGCTGCAGGGCCAGCTTTTTTTCCAGGGCAAACTGCAGCACATCGGCCGCTGAACATTTTCCTTTATTGATCATCGTCAGGCCATCGTCCATGCCCAGGTAAAACAACTGCTTGAGTGTGAGCTTGGCCTCGTGCATTTTATTCGCCACCGTAGCGGCCGCATTGGTCTTGAGGTCTTCCAGTCCCACCTGCTGCAGGTCGCCGCTTTCTGTCACCATCATGAATTCTTCCATGGGATCATCGCCCGAAACTTCCGCCTTACCTTCCAGTTCCACCAGCGTCACCAGGTCTTCCAGTATCCGCTTGCTGCTTTCAAACTGCTCCTGCATTTTTTGCTGCAGCCAGTTGCTGAAGCCATGCTTGTCCATGTGCTCACGGAAAAATTGCATGAGCGATTTCCCATCGGTCTCGTACACCACTTCTTCATCCGTGAGCTTGAGGTCGATCACGTTTTTCCAGCCATACATGAAATCAGGATGGCGCAGCGTGGTGCGTATAAAAGTTTGGCAATGATGCAGTGAATAGAGGTCGAGGTAGGGAATGGAATCGCGGTTGGGGTACCAGCTGAGCGGCTCTTCGCCGGGGACGGCTACCAGCCGCCTTCCTTCGAAAAGCTCGCGGTAGGATAGTTCTTTGGTCACACCGTCCTGCTTGAAGACCGCGCCTGCCTTTCCTGCGTTCACAATGTTCCGGGGATTCCAGCTCACCTTGTATCTCCAGGGATTGTCGTCGCTTTCGGGCGCTACCAGCCCTCCGCAGTGGGAGAGGAAGGAAGTGATCACGCAACCTTCGGCCTCAATGGAATCGATCAGCTGCCGGGCACTCATGTGGTCAATGCCGGGATCGAGGCCCATCTCACAAAGAAAGAGGAGGCCTTTTTCGCGGATCTCCTCATCCATGGCTTTCAGCCTTTCGTCCACGTAAGAAGCGGTGAGCAGGTCCTTCTGCTGACGAAGGCATTCGCTGGCAACAATGTAATGAAGCTGGGGTGGGAGGAGGGAAATGACGATATCGGCCTGGCTGATGTATTCTGACCGCTTGCCGTCATCGGTGATATCAAAGGAAGCCGCTACTCCGCCAAGGGCATTGCCGATCTTGTTTTCCGCGAGGGAAAGATCAGCATCCACTACGGTGAGCGTCCAGTTTTCCGCGAGCGCATGCTGCAGAAGATAATCTATGAGTACTGTAGCCGATTTGCCTGCACCAAACAACAAGATCTTTCTCATCCCAATGAATCTTACGGTGAAAATAAAATTTTAACCGCATTCACCGGGGAAACTATCTAGGCATTGCGGTAAGAGGCCTTTTGTTGTACCGATTCAACGGCCACCACGCGGTATTTCACTTTCACGCCACGTTGGCTGGCAGGTACGGGGAGCACCTTTCTGCCGCCAGCGGGTAGAGAATTCACATCAAAATGCTCGGTCTTCACCACGTCGCCATTGGGCTTCAGGAATTTTACTTCCACTGTCACCCTGTCGAGCTTGTGTGTTGATCCGTTTTTGATGGTGAGTTCGAGATCATTGATGCCTCCAAGCACTCCAGGCTTGAATTCGCTGGCTTTGATAGAAACCTGCTTTTTCAGGTCCTTCATAGCCGGCTTTTTCTTAGCTACAGGCTTCGAGACGGTGGTATCGACAGCAACGATCTCCGTGCTCAGCGCGTTGGTAAAAGCAGGATCGTCTACATAACTATGCGGGAGCGGCTCTTCTACCGGGAGGGCTGCTACTGCGATCTCCTGCTTATATGGATTCTCATCAAAATTCTCAACGATGCTCTTCACCACAAAGGCGCTGCTCACCAGGGCGATTACCAGGCCAATGATCCAAAGTCCATTGTTCCTGGTTTCATTGACGAAGGAAAACTTATGATGCGCGGGGCTGGCTGGCCTTTCGTCTGCTTCCAGCACGGGATCGGAAAGAAAGGCCGGCTCATAAGTTTCCAGTATGATCTGCCTGGGCTTTTCTTTAGCAGGTTCTTTTTTCTGGATGGCATTCACGGGTACGTCAGCCAGTTCGGGTATCTCGGAAGGATACATCCAACGCACGCTTTTACCTTCCACCCATATCAGGTCGTAACTCATTAAACCCTTTTTATTCAGGTCTTCTACCGAGTAGGGACCGAACTCCTGGTTCACACGTAAGATCAGATATCGCTTCATATTCTTTCAGGTTAGCTACCCCCTGTAAAAGAAAAACCATGCCTATATTTTTTTATGTTCCCCAACCCGGGCCGGCTTCGCATTTTCCGGCTTATCAGCCCGCTTGCGGACGCGCGCTGCTGCAAAAAAAACGATGCAGGACAGAGGATAAATAAGCGCATTTTCAGAGGAGATCCTGAGGCCAAAATCATCTCCATTTATTTATTAACATCCTGTTGGTAGTTTTCCCGGTCATTCGACGCGAATGGCCCCGCTTTTCTGTGGATTTCCGCCTTAAAATGGGTAAATTTGCCAACTAGAAATTCGCACTTAATAAGCTGATACTGAATGGCAGAGAATATCACCCCGCAAGAGACCCAGGACAATAACCGGATCATACCCGTCAACATCGAGGAGCAAATGAAAACAGCCTACATAGATTACTCTATGTCGGTGATCGTTGGACGCGCTCTGCCCGATGTGAGGGATGGCCTGAAACCCGTGCATCGCCGCATTCTTTATGCGATGAACGACCTGGGTATGGGCTGGAACCGCCCTTTTAAGAAATGCGCCCGTATCGTGGGAGAGGTGCTGGGTAAGTACCACCCCCACGGCGACACCGCTGTATACGACGCCCTGGTGAGAATGGCGCAGGAGTGGAACATCCGCTACACCCTCATCGACAAACAAGGAAACTTCGGTAGCCAGGACGGTGAAGGTCCGGCTGCGATGCGATATACCGAGGCCCGCATGCACCGCATCGCGGAAAGCATTCTCGACGACCTCGACAAGGACACGGTAGAATTCCAGCTCAACTTCGACGACTCGTTGAAAGAGCCGACCGTGCTGCCTACACGCATTCCCCAGTTGCTGGTGAATGGCTCCAGCGGTATCGCCGTAGGTATGGCCACCAACATGATGCCCCACAACCTGGGAGAAGCTATTGAAGGCTGTATCGCTTATATCGATAACCGCGAGATCACCATCGACGAGCTGATGCAGTATGTGAAAGCTCCCGACTTCCCCACCGGCGGTATCATCTTCGGTATGGAAGGCGTGAAGGCTGCCTTCCATTTTGGAAGGGGCAGGGTAGTATTGCGTGGCAAGCTGCATGTGGATACAAAGGCCAGTGGCCGTGAGCAGATCATCATCACTGAAGTGCCTTACCAGGTGAACCGCGACGCACTTTGCGACCGCATTGGCCAGCTGGTGAATGAAAAAGCCATCGAAGGCATCACGCACGTCAACAACGAATCCAACAATAAGGAAGGCACCCGCATCGTCATCGACCTGAAGAGGGATGGCGTGGCGAATGTGATCATCAACCAGCTGTACAAATACACCGAGCTGCAAACCAGCTATGGTATCAACAACGTAGCGCTGGTGAAGGGTCGCCCCAAGATCCTCAACCTGAAAGAACTGATCAGCGAGTTCGTAGAGTTCCGCCACGAGGTAGTGATCCGCCGTACCCGTTTCGAGCTCCGCGAAGCAGAAAAGAAAGCCCACCTTTTACAGGGTTACCTCATCGCTCTCGATCACCTCGACGAAGTGATCGCCCTCATCCGCGCCTCCGCAACGCCGGATGTAGCCAAGGAGAACCTGGTGAATGCCGGCTGGGGTCTCGATGAGATCCAGGCCAAGGCCATCCTGGAACTGCGCCTTCAGAGGCTCACAGGCATGGAGCGCGACAAGATCCGCCAGGAATACGACGAGCTGATGGCTTTGATCACCAGGTTGAAAGAGATTCTGGAAAATGAAGGCATGCGCTACGAGATCATCAAAACCGAATTACTGGAAGTGAAAGAAAGGTTTGGCGATGCACGCCGCACCGAGATCACCTACCTCGACGACGAGGTGAGCATCAAAGACCTGATCAAGGAAGAAGATGTGGTGATCACCATTTCACACCTGGGATATATCAAAAGAACATCGGCCACCGAATACCGCGCGCAGAAGCGGGGTGGAAGGGGCGCTATAGGTGGACGTACCCGGGAAGAGGATTTCATCGAACACCTGTTCGTGGCCTCCACCCACCATACCATGCTTTTCTTTACAGAAAAAGGAAGGTGCTACTGGCTCAACGTGTACCAGATACCGGACGGGGAGAAGAACAGCAAGGGAAGGGCCATCCAGAACCTGCTGCAGATCTCGCCTGACGACAAGATCAGGGCCATCATCGATATCAAGGACCTGCAGGATGTAGATTACGTGAACTCTCATTATATCGTGCTTTGCACCAAGCAGGGCGTGATCAAAAAGACCGCGCTGGCCGATTTCAGCCGTCCACGCCAGACAGGTGTGAACGCTATTACTATCGTGGAAGGCGACCAGCTGCTGGAAGCCAAGCTCACAGATGGCCAATGCGAGATCATGATGGCGGTGAAAAGCGGAAGGGCCATCCGGTTCCCAGAATCCAAGGTTCGTCCTACAGGCCGCGGTGCGATAGGAGTAGGAGGTATAGAAGTGGATGACGAGAAAGACGAGGTAGTAGGTCTCATTTGTGTGAGTCCAACCACGCCGGACAGAACTGTACTGGTGGTGAGTGAGAAAGGCTATGGCAAACGTACTTCCGTAGAGGAGTACCGCATCACCAACAGGGGAGGAAAGGGTGTAAAGACCATCAACGTCACCGAAAAGACCGGTGCCCTGGTGGGTATCCTGGACGTTTCCCACAGCGAGGACCTGATCATTACCTGTAAGAGCGGTATCACTATCAGGATGAAGATCGAAGACATCAGCGAGCTGGGCAGGGCCACGCAGGGCGTGAAACTGATCCGGATCGACGAAACGGACGAGATCGCCGCCATCACAAGGATCGAGCTGCAGGAAGAGCCCGTACTGGAAACTGAAACAATAACAGGAGCGGATACAACCGAACCGGATACAAATTCATCTGAACAGGAAACGATTGTTCCTTAAAACTAAATTCAAAAAACAACAAGATGCGTAAACTACTCTTAACCGCATTCATGCTGGCAGCCGCCACGGCCTTGTTCGCACAGAATTTCAATGATGTGACCAAGAACATTGCGGACGGCAAGTACGATGACGCCAAAGTGAAGATCGACAAGATCATGTCGGATACCAAGAACCAGTCGAAATCAGAAGGCTGGTTTTACAAAGCCAAGGTCTATAATGCCCTGGCCAAGCAGAACTCAGATTCAGCCATGCTGGTAGAGGCGCTCAACGCCATGCAGAAGTATTTCTCCATCGAAGGCACTACTAAAGATGAGAAGGTGAGGTACCTGCATTCCACCATTGATAACCACAATACGGCATTCGACATCCGCGCGAATTTTGTGAACGCAGGCGTGAAGGCTTACCAGGAAGAGAACTGGAAAAGAGCCTTCTACAACTTCGAAAAATCCCTGGATGCTTTCGACTACCTGGCCAAGGCCAAGCTCACCAACACGGCCCTGGACACCAACCTGATCCTGTACACAGGAGCAGCGGCGCAGGCCGGCAGGATGGATGCTGAAGCTGTAAAATATTATTCAATCATCGCCGACCTGAAGATCCCGGATCCGAACAACGTGGCCGTGTATGAATTCCTGATCAACTACTACCAGACAAAGAAGGACCAGGCGAACAGGGATAAATACCTGGATATGGCCAAGGCCTTATTCCCCAAGTCGGACAGCTGGATGAAATTCGAGCTCGCCGAACTCAGCGACAACGACGAGGAGAGGCTGAAGCAGCTGGAAGACCTGATGAAGAAATACCCGGATGATTATGCGATCAGCCTTACATATGTGAGCGACCTGTTCAATTATATCTATGCAGGCAGCCATGGCTCCAAAGAGCTGAAGGCCAAGCTCACCGGAGCGATAGAGAATGTGATCCGCATCAATTCCACGCCGGTGGCCAACTACATCATGACGCAGCATATCTCCAACGAGATCTATGATATTGAAACGACCATGGCCGCGATCAAAGGCACCAAGCCCGAGGACGTGCAGAAGAAAAAAGCATTGACAGAGGAGAGGGCTGCGAAGTTCGAGGCCATGCTGCCTTTCGCGCTCAAGACCTACGAGCTCTATTCAGCCATGAAGGAGCTGAGGCCGGAAGAAAAAGTGAACCTGGGTAAGACGCTGGATAACCTGGTGGATTACTACCAGTTCAAAAAAATGCCGGATAAGGTGACGATGTACCAGGCGAAGCGCAAGGCGCTTTGATTTGGATAAGAGATAGGAACCCCCCCGCCGTTGGCGGGGGTTTTTTAGTTGATAGAGTTCACGGAGTTGATAAAGTTGATAGAGGAAGAGCGGGGACTTCGGGCTAACGCCCGGTTGTTTGCCGTTGTTGGTCTCCGACCAACAACTAATTCCTGCTGCGCTCGCTGTGGTTGCCTGGGCAGTTGTGGCTGATTATCTTAATCGCGCTAGTAGCCACCAATACCAGCAAATCGATTTTAGGCACCTTATGGATTTCGATTAATAGTGAAACCTACACTGGATTATTGAACATTTTTGCTCGGCACCGGAACCTTGAATTTTATACACAAGTCGATCTCCATCAGTTATCCGCCGTGACCAAAATCCCTGCAGGTTATGTTTGAGCGGTTCTGGTTTACCGAGACCTTTAAAGGGGCGTTCTGCTATATCAGCCAACAAATCCCTAATACGTTGGGCTACGTCTGGGTCCGTTTGTTCCCAATATCTGAACTCATTTAAAGCTTGGTTCGTAAACTCGAAAATCATTTGACGGGCTGCAAAGCTGATAAATTCTTTAATTCAAATGTTTGCACCTGACCATTTTCCAGTTCGGCTAACGATTTACGGAGAGCTTCTCGATTTGCTGGGGTAGAAAGAAGATAGCTGGTTTCACAAAGCGAATTATATTGCTGAACTGACATAATAACTACTCCGCCATCTTCCTGATGTTTTGATTTTGTCGGTACAATTAAAACGTCTAACGACTTTACTACGGAGTCGAAATACTTCTTGATATTGCTACGCAGGTCAGAAATTGAAACGGGGCGCATAAAAAAGTTTTTGTACTATAAATAGGACGGAATATTGTACCAAAAGTTGTACGTTTCGTTGTAAATGTATTGCAAAAGTCTATTTGAAGATAATCCTTTCTGAAAAATAGCAGATCCAAAAAAGGACTGGAACAGGCTAGCGCGCGAGCGTGCTTAACATAATATTAATTATAGGCGAAGATATACAATCTAAACTAAGGCGTGCCGGCTGGTACCGGTGGCCTGGCCTCTGTAGGCTGTTTGTGGGTCCTTGGCTTGTAGAACTCCTTGAATACCAGTCGTAAATTCTGGTCGTACGTGAGGTAATTATAGACCCAGTTCATAAAAACAAAGAGCCGGTTCTTCACGCCCAGGATCAGGAACAGGTGCAAACCCATCCAGATCAGCCAGGCAAAGGCGCCGCGGAAATGCAGCTTGGGTTTGGGCACATCCACCACGGCCAGGTTGCGGCCCACGGTGGCCATGGAGCCCTTGTCGTGGTACTCGTAATCCCAGAAGCTGGTCGACTTCCTTTCCCGCCTGATCAGGTTCTCGCCCAGCAGGTCGGCCTGCTGGATGGCTACCGAAGCCACCTGCGGGTGGCCCTTGGGATACTGGGGCGTTTCCATATAGGCCAGGTCGCCCAGCACGTAAATATGCTCGGTGCCCAGCACCCGGTTCTGGCGGTCCACCTTGATTCGGTTTCCCCTCACGATCAGTTCTTTATCTATACCTGCCGGCACATTTCCTTTAATTCCGGCCGCCCAGATCATCATATTCGAAGGAAGGCTGCTGCCATCGGCCAGGAACACATTGTCACCATCGTAATCCTTCACCAGCGATTTCAGACGCACGTCCACGCCTAGTCGGGTCAGATACCTCAGCGCATCGTCGGCCGACTGCTGGCTCATGCCTCCAAGCAGCTTGTCACCGCCCTCAAGCAGCGTGATATTCATCTGTGCAAAATCCAGCTCAGGATAATCCTTGGGCAGCACATAGCGCTTCATTTCAGAAATAGCGCCGGCCAGCTCCACACCGGTGGGTCCGCCGCCGGCGATCACGATGTTCATCAGCCTTTGCCTGGTCTCGGGATCCTTCGCAATAATGGCGTCCTCGAAATTCTGGATCAGCCGGTGCCTGAGCTGCAAGGCTTCCACCGTGGCCTTCATGGGAAAAGCATGCTCCGCCAGCGTTGGGTTGCCGAAGAAATTCGTGTCAGCCCCCATGGCCAGCACCAATACATCATATTCAATTTTTTCGCAATTTGTTTGAATACATTTCTGTTCCGGCAGCACTTGCTCCAGGTTCTGTACGCGGATCCGCACGTTGCGGCTGTTGTGAAATGCCTTTCTTAAAGGGAACGATATATTGCTTGCATCCAGTGCGGCAGTGGCCACCTGGTAAAGCAGGGGCTGGAACTGGTGATAGTTGTATTTATCTATCAGCAATACATCAAAGCCAGGCCTGTTATTCAGCTTGCGTGCCAGACGCAGGCCGGCAAAACCGGCGCCAACGATCACTACTTTTAGTGTGGACATGTGCTTGTTTTGAACGCTTCATCAATACAATAATCGAACCTTGATAGTATTCGGCACCTCGCGCAGCAGCTCTAAGGCCTTCCTCGACAACTGCTTGTCTACATCCACCACCACGTAACCGATCTGGTCGTTGGTCTTGAGGTACTGTCCTACGATATTGATCCTGTGTTTCGATAATTCTCCATTGATCTTTGAGAGGACACCCGGCACGTTCTGGTGTATGTGCAGGATCCTGTGCGAGCGCTCCTGCGCCGGCAGCGAGAGCGGCGGCACGGTGTGCGAACCCAGGGAGATGCCTTTTTCCAGATAGTTCAGCAGCTTGCTGCTCACGTCCTCGCCAATATTCTGTTGTGCCTCCTCGGTAGAACCACCCACATGAGGCGTAAGGATCACATTCGAAACATTTTGCAGCGGCGTGTGAAAAGCATCGCCATTCTTCTCCGGCTCCACGGGAAATACGTCTACCGCGGCGCCGCCGATCTGTCCTTCTTCAATGGCCTTGCGCAGCGCGGAAAGGTCTATCACCTCTCCCCTCGCGTAATTGATGATCACCGCTCCCCTCTTGCAATATTTGATATTGGTCTTGCTGATCAGATTTTTTGTCTGCAGTGTTTCCGGTACATGCAGGGTGATCACATCCGATTTGGATAAAAGATCTTTTAGGTTGCGCGCATCCGTTGCATTGCCCAGGGGCAGCTTGGTCTCTACATCATAGAAGATCACCTTCATGCCCAGCGATTCGGCCAGCACACTTACCTGCGAGCCGATATTGCCATAGCCAATGATGCCCAAAGTTTTTCCCCGCAGTTCATAGCTGCCGCTGGCTTCCTTGAGCCAGATGCCCCGATGGGCGGCCGCATTCTTATCCGGTATGCGGCGTATGAGCATGATAGCGGCGCCGATCACCAGTTCCGCCACCGAACGCGTGTTGCTGTAAGGCGCATTGAAAACCGCAACGCCTTTTTCTGTGGCCACATCCAGGTTCACCTGGTTCACGCCGATGCAAAAACAACCAATGGCCTGCAGTCTTTCCCCGGCCTCCAGCACTTTTTTCGTCACCTGCGTTTTGGAACGGATACCGAGTATGTGCACCCGCTTGATGGCCGCTATGAGTTCTTCTTCCGGAAGCGCCCTGGAGAGCTTTTCCACGAGCGGATAGCCCATCTTCTTAAAGTTATGGACAGCAATATCACTTACATTCTCCAGGAGTAATACTCTTATTTGGTCTTTTGGATAGCTGGTTTTTGCGTCCATAACACAAATATGCGTCGATTGAAAAGATTAGTTTTAGTAAACTGCACTTAAATTGGTTTCTTTTTTGCAGAAAAAGTAAAAGCCATCCATAAAAAACCAGGAATTTGAAAAGGATCTTTCTGATAGCCTTGTCTTTTTTTACGTTCTCGAACTCGTGTGATTTCGGCTACAAGCGGTATGACGGGCCTATGGCAGCCAAACCTGCGCCGCCTCCACCCACACTGGACCCTGCCGTAAAAGAGAGATATCACCAGCTCGCCAAGAACTTCCTCGACAGGCGATTACCCTCCAGCTTTAATGGCGCTGTGCTCATCGCTAAGGATGGAGTACCCGTGTACGAACTGTATAAGGGATTCCGCGACTTGCGTACAAAAGACTCCATTACCGCCGAAACACGCTTCCAGATCGCGTCCACCAGCAAACCCTTTACTGCGGCAGCCGTGTTAAAGCTGGCCCAGGAAGGAAAACTGAGCCTGAACGACCCGCTTTATAAATTCTTTCCCGGCTTCCCTTATGCTGAAGTGACCGTGCAGATGCTGCTCAACCACCGCAGCGGTCTGCCCAACTACCTGAATTATTTTGAAGCCAATGGCTGGAACCGCACCACACCCGCCACCAATATGGACGTGCTGAACACGCTCATGACCTGGCAGCCACCGCGCGCTTACAAGCCGAATACACATTTCAATTATTGCAATACCAACTATGTACTCCTGGCGCTGATCGTGGAGAAAGTATCCGGACAATCCTTTGCCGATTACATGAAGAATCATTTCTTCGACCCGCTGGGCATGAGCAACACCTTTGTGCTCACGCTGGCCGATTCGGCTAAGGTGACGCCTTCATTCGATGGCTACGGCAGCTACTGGCAGCATGATTTCAGCGACGGCCCCTATGGCGACAAAAACATCTACTCCACACCGCGCGACCTGCTCAAGTGGGACCAGTCCTGGTACACCAACAATATCCTCTCCCAGGAAATGAAGGACTCGGCGTTCACAGCTTATAGCCACGAAAGGCCGGGCACGCATCATTATGGATTGGGATGGAGGCTGCTGATGCTGCCGAACAATAAGAAAGTGATCTACCACAACGGCCGCTGGCACGGATTCAATTCTTCTTTTGCCAGGCTCACCGAAGAAAAGGTCACCATCATCATCCTTACCAACCGCTTCAATCACTCCATCTACAAGATCGCAAGAGATATGTATGACCTTTTTGGTCATTACAGCAACAACGATGAGACCGGAGAAGAATGAAACCCTCCCTGCCCTCCCTGCCCTCCCTGAAGGGAGGGAGGACGAATCAACAAATTCACTTTTCACGATTCACCATTCACCTCCCGATAGCTATCGGGACACGATTGACGATTCACGACTCACGATTTACTAGCTTTGCATCATGCACATCCTGGATGCCAAGGAAATGCGTGCCTGGGACGACTACACCATGCAGCAGGAGCCCATTGCTTCCATCGACCTGATGGAAAGGGCGGCATCGAAATGCTTTGACTGGCTGAAGGGAAACAATTACCTGGGCCGGTCATTCCTGATCTTTTGCGGGCCGGGAAATAATGGAGGCGATGGCTATGCACTTGCCAGGCTGCTGCTTGGGCAGGGCAGCGATGTGAACGTATACCAACTGGATGGAGAAAAACAACCATCGGCCGATAACCTGGCCAACCAGGAAAGACTTAAAGCTGCCGGACTTTCCATTCACATCATCCACCAACTCTCTGAACTCCCCGAACTCACCCAGGAAAATATCATCATCGACGCGCTTTATGGAATGGGTTTAAGTAAGCCGCTTTGCGGGATGGACGCTGAAGTAGCAACCTACTTGAACAACAGCGGCGCGGAGATCATTTCCATTGACCTTCCCTCCGGTTTATTTTCCGATCAGTCCTCATGCCATAACGTCACCATCAGGGCAAGCCATACGCTCACCTTTCAAACCATGAAACTCGGCCTGCTGCTGGCGGAGAATGCCGAAAGCTTTGGCGAAGTACATGTGCTGGACATCGGATTGCATCCCGGCTTCCTGCGCGATAAAGAGTCCCCCTTTGAGTTGCTTTCCATGGACACAGTGCGTAGTATTCATCAGCCGCGCAATCCCTTTGCACACAAAGGTGATCATGGACATGCAGCACTGGTGGCAGGCAGCGAAGGCATGATGGGCGCCGCTATTTTGGCTGCCCGGGGCTGCCTGCGCAGCGGTGTGGGTAAGCTCACCTGCTATATCCCCAGGATCGGTTACAACATCATGCAGCAGTCGGTTCCCGAAGCCATGGTAAAGATCAGTGGTGAAGAATGGATCACAGGTCATGAAGAAATGCTGGTACACGAAGCCGTGGGCATAGGTCCCGGGCTCGGACTACATATAAAGCCGGATGTTTTCCAGGATCTCTTGCAATCATCCACCGGTCCCGTAGTGCTCGATGCAGACGCGCTCAACCTGCTGGCGGCTGATCCGCTTTCTTATTCCAACATCTTTCCGGGCTCTGTATTGACGCCCCATCCCAAGGAGTTCGATCGCATCTACGGGGCGCATGACAATGAATTCGAAAGGATCCATAAGGCCGTGGAAAGAGCAAAAAAGGATCATTTCGTGATCGTGCTGAAAGGCCATCACACACTCATTGCCCTGCCTTCGGGCAAGGCCTGGTTCAACAGCACCGGCAACGCCGGCATGGCCAAAGGCGGCAGCGGCGACGTACTCACCGGTCTCATCACAGGCCTCATGGCACAAGGTTATTCCTCGCAACAAGCCGCCATGCTTGGTGTGTATCTCCACGGCCTCGCCGGAGATCTGGCTGCAACCGAATTATCACAGGAAGCCATGATAGCGGGTGATCTTGTCAACTACCTGGGTAAGGCATTTTTAAAGATCAGTGCTGAAGGTTTGTAGTCAATTGCCTTGGATTCAATTATTCAGCATCATGTGTTCAGCGTAATCTGCGGGCTGTTTTTCTGCGCTATCTGCGGGAAATGGCACCCCCGGATTGTCAGGCTTTTCACCTACAAGTAGTGAATGGAGGGCAAGGCAAAAATTCTCTATTCCCCGCGCCCCTCCGCGGCTTCGCGCCCCCGCGTCTAAACCATCGTACGCCATCCATCAAATCCCTACCCACCAAAACCCCGAAACCCGTAACTTCCCGCCACTAATAATCGATTATGAAAAAAGCCTTGCTTTTCCTATCCATGATGGCTTCACTGGCATCCTTTGCCCAGATGAAGGCCGACGATGTAAAGACCTTCACCCTCAAGAACGGCATGAAGTTCCTGGTGCTGGAAGATCCTTCCATCCCCAACGCCAACATGTATATATTTTATAAAGTAGGCTCCCGCAACGAGCACCCGGGCGTGACCGGCCTCTCCCACTTCTTTGAGCACATGATGTTCAACGGGGCAAAGAAATATGGTCCCAAGATGTTCGACCAGACCATGGAATACAATGGCGGCGCCAACAATGCTTACACTACCGAGGATGTAACGGTCTATACCAACTGGTTCCCGGCCTCTGCCACCGAGGTGATCTTCGACCTGGAAGCCGACCGCATCTCCAGCCTGAGCATCGATCCCAAGATGGTGGAAAGTGAAAGAGGCGTGGTGATCTCCGAAAGAAGCACCGGCCTGGAGAATTCTCCCTGGAGAATGCTTTTTGAGAACGTGCAGGCAACTGCCTTCCAGGAAAGCGCTTACCACTGGCCGGTGATCGGTTATGAGCCGGATATCAAGAACTGGACGAAGACCGACCTGGAAAATTATTTCCGCACCTACTATGCGCCGAACAATGCGGTGGTGGTGATGTCGGGCGCGGTCAAATTCAACGAGATCAAGGCGCTGGCTGAAAAATATTTCGAGCCCATTCCCGCGCAACCCGCACCAAGACCGGTGCACCTGGTAGAGCCTGAACAAAAAGGCGAGCGCAGGATCATGGTGCAAAAAGAAGTGGCCACTCCTTATTTCTCCATTGCCTACCATGTACCGGAAGCCAAACATTCTGACTACTACGCACTGGACATGCTAGCCTCCATTCTTTCCACCGGCAAATCATCCAGGCTTTATTCTGCATTGGTAGATAAAAAGCAACTCGCCACCATGACCTTCGTGAATTTCAGCGAAGCCTTCGACCCTACCCTGTTCACCGTGAATGCCGTGGCGAACAAAGGCAAGTCCATCGAGGACCTGGAAGCCGCCATTTACGAGGAGATCGAAAAGATCAAGCGTGACGGCATCACCCTCGACGAGCTGCACAAGGTGAAGAACCAAAAGCTGATCAACTTCTACAACCAGGTGGAGACCATCAATGGCAAGTCGAATAATATAGGCACCTATGAGGTCTTCTTTGGCGACTACCGTAAGATGTTTGAAGCACCGGCGGCCTATGAGAAAGTAACGCTGGAAGACATCCGCCGCGTGGCCAATACTTATTTCAAAAGATCCAACCGCACGGTGGGCGTACTGCAAACCAACGTGGACTAATACAAACCATCCTATTCAAAGCATAATATAAAAGCATGAAAAAGTTTTTCTCCATCATAGCTGCCCTTGTCCTCTCACTTCCTGTGCTGGCGCAGGATGCGTTCAAGGTGCCGCCCTACGAAAAGTTTACGTTGAAGAACGGATTGACGGTCTATCTCATGGAGCAGAAAGAAGTGCCCATGATCAATGTGAGCGCCATCTTCCCTGCCGGCGCCATTTATGATGGTACCAAGTCCGGACTCGCCAATCTCACCGCCCTGGCCCTTCGCCATGGTACCAAGACCATGAGCAAGGCCAAGATGGAAGCCGAGCTGGATTTCATCGGCGCCACGCTCAATACTTACGCGTCGAAAGAATCCGCAGGCCTCAGCGCCAAGTTCGCTACCAAGGACCGCGACAAAGTGCTGGCCATCATCCGCGATGTGCTGATGAATCCTTCTTTCGACAAGGCAGAATTTGACAAGGAAAGGTCGAGGCTGGTGGTCAATCTCGAGCAGGCCAAGGAAAGCCCGCGCGCCGTGATCGGTGATTATTTCAACCAGGTGATCTATCCCGGTCACCCTTATGCGAACCCCGTGAGCGGACGCATTCCTACTGTTACTACTATCACACCGGAAGACGTGAAGAGCTTCTACCAGTCGCATTACATGCCCAACGGCGGCGCTATAGCGGTAGTAGGCGATTTCAACGCCAAGGAAATGAAGATGAAGCTGATGACCCTTTTCAACAGCTGGCCCAAGGGTACCACCCTGGCCAATATCGCAGGGCGTCCGATAGCCAAGCCTTCGGCTGCCACCGTGTTGCTGGTGAATAAAGACGATGCCCGCGAGACCACTTTTTATATCGGCGGTCCCGGCATCAGCCGCAGCAATCCCGACTATGTAGCGGTAGAAGTAGTGAACACCGTATTGGGCGGACGCTTTACTTCCTGGCTGAACGACGAGCTGCGCGTGAACACAGGTCTTACCTACGGCGCCAACAGCGGATTTTCACCGTTGAAGAATGCAGGCAGCTTCCGCATTTCTACATTCACTGCTACCAAAACCACGGAGCCCGCGATAGATAAAGCGCTGGAAGTCTACAACAAGCTGCACAGCACGGGCATCGATGAAAAAACACTGACCTCGGCCAAGAACTATGTAAAAGGACAGTTCCCTCCCAACTATGAAACAGCGGGACAGCTGGCTGGTCTGCTGACCCAGATGTTCTGGTATGGTTTCGATGAATCTTATATCAACAACTTCCAGAAGAACGTGGACGAGCTCACTGTAGAAAAAGCAAGGGAGATCGTGGCTAAATATTTCCCGAAGAACAACCTGCAGTTCATCATGGTGGGCAAGGCGGAGGACATCCGTAAGATCGCGGCCAAGTATGGCAAGGTGACGGAGGTGGAGATCAAGGCGGATACGATGAAAACGTTTTAGATACTCCTTCGAAGGATTTGAATGATGAACAGATGTCCCGATAGCTATCGGGAACTGAATGTTGAATGCTGAAGGGAACACTCAGAAAATTCAATGCTCAATGTTCATTATTCAATTCTCAGGTAATGCAGATGACTGCAAACTATTTTACCCCGAAGGGGTAAAAGCCTGGTAGAAACACGAGTAAATATTTTAATCATTGCCCTGAAGGGGCAAAACAGGTCGGCCCTAAGTGCCGCCTGTTTCCGTGGTGGAAATTGAAGCTTGTGGCTAGAGGGCTAAAAACACCGAACTTTAGGAAAAGCATTCTATGAAATATCTCCTCTCCATTTTTCTTTTCCTCGCCGCCTGTAATTCCGCGGATGTAGAAAACGAAGACAACGATACCGTGGCTGTAGAAAAGATCGTCCTGCAGCCCGAAGAGATCTATGCTTATTCGGTAGATTTGGACAGCATGCGGAGGGTAGCCAATGAGTTGCCACCGGAATACGTGCAGGTAGACTCCATGATCAAAGGATTGAATGCGCGCTACCCGGATATCATTTTAGAAAAAATAAAGCAGAGCAACGACACCCTCTACACCAAAATAGATAATGCCGAGCATCTCACGCAGCGCATGGGTTCCGCGGGCGCTGAAGCCTATTTCGCGAATCTCTATTTCAATCTTACAGCGGTTCCGGGTGTGCGTTATGTAAAAGTGGATCTCGAGGAAGGCGATCATGCGGGTCCTACCCTGCTGGGGCCGAATGCTTTTAGCCAGATCAGGTAAGTTGATAGAGTTGATAGAGTTGACAAAGTTGATAGGGTTGACAGAGTTGATAAAGGCAAGCATATCGCGGATCCCGGGCACTTTGACGCAAGGACGCCAGGACGCAAGGGGATCGCGAAGAATTCTCCTCGCGGTACTTTGCGCCATAGCGCCTTAGCGTCTAAATGGTTTGACCCGGCTAAGACCGCCTTCAACCAGTCAACATGTCAACTAGTTAACTTGTCAACCTAAAATAACTAGCTTTCCACCATGTTCGAGACCGCTATAGAAAAAGTCGCCTCCTTTACCCGGCCTTTACACACCATTTCACGCACCTACGACGGCAAGATCCTGCCCGGCAGCGCCACGCTTTTTTTCGTGAATGACCAGGGCGTGGCCATCACCTGCAAGCACGTGGCCTCTCTCATGCCTGCAGCGGACGAGATCAATAACAGCTTTCAAAAATTCAAGGAAGAAAGAGAAAGGCTGCCCAAAGACGGCAAGTACAAAGCATCATTAAAAGGACTCGAACTCAAATACAAGTACCGGGAAGAAACCACCGTTCAGCTCAAGAACAATTTCATCAACTGCTTCGACAAGATCGACCAGGTGGTCTACCATATTCATCCTACGCTCGACCTGGCCATCCTGGAATTCAAGGGCTTTACTAAAACCCTCTACCAGGGACATGCGCAATTCATCCGCGACAGCAAGGCCATCCGCCAGGGCAATTATCTCTGTCGTATTGGTTATCCCTTTCCTGAGTTCAACAACTTCCGCCACCATGAGGAAAGGGACGACATCGAGTGGACGCAGGAAGGACAACAGGCTTCTCCCCTCTTTCCTATTGATGGCATCGTGACCCGATTCTTAGGTGATCCTTCAGGGCAGATCATGGGCATTGAGCTGAGCACGCCGGGACTGAAAGGCCAGAGCGGCGGCCCGCTTTTCGATAAGAATGGAATTATTTATGGGATGCAGTTTGCCACCAACCACCTGCACCTGGGCTTCGACATCCGCGACAGGGAGATCATCGATGGAGGAAAGAAAATGAAGGTTTCCAATTATCCTTTTCTGAATGTAGGTTTATGTGTGCATGCAGAGGAGATCAAGAAATACCTGAGGCAGCACAACATCCAGTTTTTTGAAACTGATGTCATATGACATCGCAGATGACGTTGGCTTAGACCCGCCCGTACCGAACGGTACGTTCGGGCGGGCGCGAGGACGGAAAGACGCAAGGGAACGCCAAGATAATTCCTAGCGAAACTTAGCGACCTTGCGCCCTAGCGTCTAAGTGGTATGAGCCGGCTGTTCCCAAGTCAACTTGTCAACCAGTCAACTTGTCAACTATTAAACAATGGAACAACAATACCCCTACGTCACCATCATGGACGTGAAATACGACCAACTGGAAAAGATCGATATCCCCCAGATGGTGAAAGAAAACAAACACAAATGGTTTAACCAGACCCTTACAAACGTGAACGAAAGCGTGGTGAGGCTGGGCATCATTGAGGGCGAGTATCACTGGCACAAGCACGATGACGATGATGAATTCTTCCTGGTGCTGGAAGGCCACCTCGAGATCGACCTGGAGGACCGCACCATTGTGCTGGAGCCCCACCAGGGCGTGACGATACCGAAAGGTGTGATGCACAGGCCCCGCGCGCCGAAGAAAACGGTGATATTGATGGTAGAGACCAATGCGATAGTGCCAACGGGTTCTCCGTCCACTTAGACGCGAGGACGCGATGGCGCTCCCGAAGCTTCGGGAGAAACGCGAAGAAATATTCCTGGCGAAACCTCGCGTCCTTCCGCCCTAGCGTCTAAAAAAAACGACCAAATGAACAACCTCGCCGTAAGAGAAATGCGCGCCGACGACATCCGGCTCATTGCCAGCTACTGGCTGGAGAGCGATCCTGCGCATATGCAGGCCATGGGCGTTGACCTCGCCAAGCTGCCCAGCCGCGAGCAGTTCACCTCCATGATGGAACAACAGCTGGCCCTGCCCCTGGAAAAGAAAAAGTCGTTCTGCATGATCTGGCTGTTGGATGGCGAGCCGGTGGGCCATTGCAATACCAATCCCACCTGGTATGGCGACTACGGCTACATGCACCTGCATCTCTGGAAGCCCCATGCTAGGAAAAAAGGCATGGGCCTGGAGCTGGTGAAGCTCACCCTGCCCCATTTTTTCGAAAAGCTGAAGCTGCGGAAACTATACTGCGAGCCCTATGCCCTCAACCCCGCACCCAACAAGACCCTGGAAAAGGCTGGATTTGAACTCATGAAAGAATATACCACCACGCCGGGACCGCTCAACTTCGAGCAACCGGTGAAATTGTGGAGAATGACCCGGGACCAGTTTACGGGGTTATACCCGGTTTAGACGCAAGGCCGCGAGGCCGCAAGGGAGCGCAAGGAACACATTATAGCCTTCAAAAATCAGCATTCAACACTCGACATTCGTCATTCTGCCTCTCTTTTAGCCTTCCGGCCATAAATCCGCCTCAACCCCTATCTTTGCCCACCAATTTTTTACTGTATTCAGGAAACTGTTTAAAAACAAAAAACTTCATGAATTCCTACGTGTACCTAGTTCCCGTCATGGGCTTGATCGGATTGCTTTACACCTTAATCAAATTCAACTGGGTTTCCAGGCAGGACGCCGGAACCGACAGGATGAAGGAGATCAGCAACTACATCGCCGAGGGCGCCATGGCCTTTTTGAGAGCAGAATGGCGGATCCTCACCTATTTCGTGATCATCGTAGGCCTGTTACTGGGATATATGGGAAGCCAGAGCGAGCATTCCCACTGGACGATAGCCCTGGCCTTTGTGCTGGGTGCATTTTTCAGCGCATTGGCAGGTTATATTGGTATGCGTGCCGCTACCAAGGCCAACGTGCGTACCGCGCATGCTGCCCGTACCTCGCTTTCCAAGGCCCTCAACGTGTCCTTCACCGGCGGTGCCGTCATGGGCATGGGCGTAGCAGGACTGGCCGTACTTGGCCTGGGCGGTCTTTTCATAGTACTGATCAAATATTTCGCTCCGGGCGTATTGGCCAACGACAGTTCAGTGACCCTCGCCATCGAGGTGCTGACCGGCTTTTCTCTGGGTGCAGAAAGTATAGCCTTGTTTGCCCGTGTGGGTGGAGGTATCTATACCAAGGCGGCCGACGTAGGCGCCGACCTGGTAGGTAAGGTAGAAGCAGGCATCCCTGAAGATGATCCCCGCAACCCGGCCACTATCGCCGACAACGTGGGTGATAACGTGGGTGACGTAGCAGGTATGGGCGCCGACCTTTTCGGTTCTTACGTAGCTACTGTACTGGCAACCATTGTGTTGGGCCATGAGGTGACCAACGAGGCGCTCGGTGCATTGAATGATGGATATGATGGTTTTTCTCCTATCCTCCTGCCGATGCTGATCGCCGGTGTGGGTATTCTTTTCTCTATTGTAGGTACCTGGTTCGTACGCATCAGCGACAAGGCCGGCATCAAGACCTCCGTGGTACAGGCCGCTTTGAACATGGGCAACTGGGGCAGCATCATCCTTACTGCCATTGCTTCTTACTTCCTTTGCGAATTCATCCTGCCCGACGGCGAGCTTTATCTCCGTGGCTTTGAGTTCACCAAAATGGACGTATTCGGCGCCATCCTCGTGGGCCTGGTGGTAGGTACATTAATGAGCATTATCACAGAATATTATACGGCCATGGGCAAGCGTCCCGTGGATTCTATCGTCAGGCAGTCGGGCACTGGTCACGCGACCAACGTGATCGGCGGACTGGCTGTGGGTATGGAATCGACCTTCCTCCCTATTCTGGTGTTAGCGGCTGGTATCTGGGGTTCTTATGAGCTGGCCGGTCTTTATGGTGTAGCGATCGCTGCCGCTGGTATGATGGCCACTACGGCCATGCAGCTGGCGATCGACGCCTTCGGTCCTATTGCCGACAACGCAGGTGGTATTGCTGAAATGAGCGAGCTGCCTAAAGAAGTACGTGAAAAGACCGACACCCTCGATGCGGTGGGTAATACAACAGCTGCGACAGGTAAAGGTTTTGCCATCGCTTCTGCAGCCCTGACGGCGCTTGCGTTGTTTGCTGCTTATGTAGGCGTGATCAACCAGAACGGCTTTGAGATGGACGGTATCAATATCTATAATGCCGATGTGCTGGCCTCTCTTTTTGTGGGTGGTATGATCCCCTTCATCTTCTCTTCACTGGCCATCAGGGCGGTGGGTGAAGCGGCCATGGCTATGGTGGAGGAAGTGCGCAGGCAGTTCCGCGAGATCCCGGGCATCATGGAAGGCAAGGGCAAGCCGGAGTACGACAAGTGCGTAGCTATTTCTACCGAAGCTTCTATCAAGAAAATGATGCTGCCGGGCGCGATTGCCATCGTTTCTCCTTTGATCATTGGATTCCTGCTCGGACCAGAGGCCCTCGGCGGATTCCTGGCCGGTGCTACTGTTTCAGGTGTATTGATGGGTATGTTCCAGAACAACGCCGGCGGCGCCTGGGACAATGCAAAGAAGAGCTTTGAAAAAGGTGCGGATATCAACGGCCAGAAATATTTCAAAGGTTCCGACCCGCACAAGGCTTCTGTAACCGGTGACACTGTAGGTGATCCATTCAAAGACACTTCCGGTCCTTCTATGAACATCCTCATCAAGCTGATGTCCATCGTTTCCCTGGTGATAGCCCCTACGTTGGCCGGTATTTTCGCCGAAAGGGCCGAAAATGATGCAGCCGATGCAGCGAAAGCCCCGAAAGTAAAGTCTATTACAGAACCTACTACTACCACTGGCGGTAACACCGCGGTATATAAATGATCTTTCTGCTTTACTGTGAGAATAGCCCCGCTTACCAAGGCGGGGTTTCTCTTGTCCAGGACCTGTCTCTTTGAAAGAGGACAGGTCCGGTCTTTTTACCCCACCCTGCCGCGGTGAAAGGTGTCCCGAATATTCGGGACGTGAAAGGCTTGCCCCGGGCTTGATCCGGGGTGAAAAGAGCATCCCTACGCGATGTAAGCTTCCTATAATGCAGTCTCTGGCCTCCGATCCTTCGAGCTCTACGCCATAGCCCGGCTACGGCGTACGAGCTCAGGACAAGCCCACAGATCGGCAGATCGATAGATCTTTCATCCTGGCTCATCCATAACCCTGCTTTCCGCTGAAACCTCCGGTAGTCCGAACGTTCGGACCGGAGGTCCGCCTGCTCGTCCCGAAAGCTTTCGGGAACAGGAATGACGTAAGTGCCTGAATATTATAACTTAGTAAAAAATAGTATTTTGGTTCAAGTCTCCTTCTCGGTACAGCGGAAAATTGAAAAAGTCCGACTTTCTTAGATTATTTCCACAGAGAAAAATTAGAAGATGCAAATTCCGAAAGAAAATAACTGCTAGCAATACTAATAGAAAATAAGATAATTAGCACTTTAGCAAGAGTATTGATCTGAGAATTATTGTCCATACCATTTATGTTTATGACTGAAATACGTTTTCAATGCGATCTCGTTTCCATCAATCAAATCGGGATAATGTTGTTTATTAAAACACAGTTCAAAATAGCCTGCGACCATTTGTCTATACGGATATACGTCATCAGATACATTGAATACCACCGCATACCAATCTGCTTTTAAGCTACCTTCACATAAGTCAAATAGCTGGAACGGATACAAGCCAACTTTTGAATTATCGTCAATCAAATAAAAAAGCAAATTTTCACTTAAAACTAGACCCATTACCGCGTACTCTTTCCCAACTACTACATCGAATTCAGAAGATTCAAAATAACCCAGTGGCATCTGATAATGCAGGAACGCGGAACCAGTATTACAAACACATTTAATAGTCATTAAGGATTTTTTTTCGGTTCTTTAAATTTAAAATCATCTACTGCTATAATGCGTCCGTTTTCGTCTAATTGGGCATTATAATGAACGGTGATTTTCTTCCCCCTCCCCGGTTATCACCCTATTTATTTGCTTCAGTTCTTAAAATTTTACTTACCCTTGAGCTATGAATATCCAAGCTCATAAGAAAATAATTATTAGTCTCTATTGTGATAAATAAACTTTCCCATTATACATCTCTAATCTAATTCGAACTTTCAATTTACCTTTCACCCTTCGTAGGGTTTCAAAATCATAAAATGAAAAATTCCGTATTGCTGGATCATGCCATTTTAGGCCGTTGTACCAGCCTTGCAGTTCTCGAATGTTCCGGAAGTAATTACTTTGGTAACAAGATGTCATCAAATTGATGGAGTGGTTATTCATATTTGTGGAATTCGGAACTGTAAATTCATTTAACTTGATTCCGGTAACATTTTCAATTACTTGTTCTTCATTAATTACGGTTAGGCTTTTTATTGAATCATATCTTATTTCTTCCGTTTTCTCTGACAATATTGAAGTAAAGGCCCGAAGAGTTCGGCTAACTCGTCTTGTTTTAAATCGCAATCCAATAATTGAATGCATGCCGGAATCTGTTTCAGCAATTAACTTAGTGCAACCAGTCGTCGAATCAGCTCCAGCTATTGAAAATAATTGGAATTCCACACCGCTCAGCTCAAAGCCTTCAGAATCATCAAATATGATAATGCAAAAGATAAATAATGCAATAATTGCACCCACGACCAATAATAGTCTCTTAGTTATTTTTTTTCGAAGAGTCATTTTGGGGTTTGGAAATTAGCAATACATGATTTACGATCTCCTTGAATTCTTCAATTGTAAAAGTCTTTGTTACTTCACCTTCATTCATGTCAAATGCAGTAAATGACACAGTTTTTTTCTTTGCATCAATCTTCATTTCCCGCGGAGAGAGAGGGATTCGTCCCGAAGCTTCGGGATCCCGGAGACTGATTTTTCAATATACTCATTCATAATCATTTAGTTACGTCTTTCTCGCCCCGAAGCTTCGGGGGTGAATGTAAATCTACGGTCCGAACGTTCGGACTACCGGAGATTTCTCCTATAGCAGGTCATACGCACGAGCCTAACTTCTTAGCTGCTCCACATGATGATTAAATGGTGTTTCATACTTCTATTTTAGGCTCTTTACTTTTATAGTATTCAATAGCGCAGGCTACTTCCTGGGAAGTAGTGTTTAAAGAAGTCAGGTCTATTTCCTTTTCTTTGAAACTATCATTGAATACATCGTAGTAATTGATCACTAGATAATTGGAGGTAGAGACACCGGAGTAATGTTGCCTTATGTGGGTATGAATAACGTCGCTCATTTTGACTTCGAAATCTTCGACCTTACTTCGGATCATTGAAGGATCGATTCGCAAAACTTCGCCTTGCCAAAGAGTTATAATCCACGAAATCAACCCTAATGAAAATACACATTGAAATATCACATGGATCCAGGATTGTCTGAATTCATTTGAACCTAAAAAAAATACAAGTGCTTGTACTGAAACAATGATTACAATATTCAGTACCGATTTAAATCTGGAAGGACGCACGCTGAAACCACGTGGACTAAACCTGTAGCTGGATGAACTGCATAAATCGGAAGTTTTGAAATATTGCTGAGCTAATAATAGCTTTTCAACAGCATTATTCAAGGTATACTTTCGATCTATTTCTTGTGCTTTAACCAGTTTTCTTTTAGGTAGGTCATCAGTCATCAATGAATGTTTTGTTTCATGGAGACTAAACTTATAAGTTATTTATCTGGTTTGGAAATCGGAACTCCACTTTTGAACCACACCTGTCCGCCTAAGCTTAGCGACGGTTCCATTTCCCGCGGATCCCCGCAGATTAAACAGCCCCGCAGATCCCGCAGAAGCGTTAGCCCCCCAGCTCGGCAGATCGACAGATGGACAGCTCGACAGATCATGTTAACATACGTTAACACCGCTCATCCAATTTTTAGGAGGAAAATTGAAAATTTTTACTGTCTTACGAAATCAGTCGTATATTAGCCTTGAAATTTTATCTATGGCTACCCAGAAATATATCAAGCCCACAGAAAGCGAACTGGAGATCCTGCAGCTGCTATGGGATAAGGGTCTTGCTACCGTGCGCGAGGTGCACGAGGAGCTGGCGAAGACCAAGGACGTAGGCTATACCACCACCCTGAAGCTGATGCAGATCATGCATGAAAAAGGACTGGTGAAGCGGGATGAGTCCATGCGCACCCACGTGTACCAGCCTGCGGTGAACAAGGAGAAAACACAAAAGCATTTATTGTCTAAAATGATCGATACGCTGTTTGGCGGCTCTTCCACGCAAATGGTGCTGCAGGCACTGGGTGAGCATAAGGCCAATCCCGAGGAACTGGCGCAGATCCAGGCGCTTTTGGATAACCTGAAAAAATGATCGTATGGCAGAATGGAGTAGTTCTCTCTTGCTGCAGTCCCTTGGATGGGCCACATTGAACAGCTTCTGGCAATTTGCGCTTCTCTGGTGCTTTTACCTGGTAGCCAACCATTATTTCCGCCTCACCAGCCCGCATAAATATTCGCTGGCCGTCTTCAGCATACTCACAGGCTTTGCCTGGTTCGTTTACACCTTTGTCGATTTCTACCAGGGCGGCAAGGCACCCCTGTTTGAAATGAGCGCGATCGAAACAGGAACCATCCTGCCGCAAATATTGTCGGCTGCCTCCGTGGCTTACCTGAGTTTATTGATGTTCCCGGCCTATCGCCTGTTGCGCAACTGGAATTTCATCCAGAAGATCAGGAGACAGGGACTGAGCAAGGCACCGCTGGAGCAACGCCTGTTTGTCAACCGCATCTCCTCCCAACTGGGCATAGCCCGGAAGGTGATGGTCTATGTTTCTTCTTTGGTGAAGTCACCCGTGACCGTGGGCTACCTGAAACCCATCATCCTGCTGCCGCTGGCATCCTTCAATCAATTGAGCCTGGAGCAAACAGAAGCCATCCTGCTGCACGAACTTTCGCATATCCGCCGCAGTGACTACCTGGTGAACCTGCTGCTCACCCTGGTGCAGGGCATACTCTATTTTAATCCTTTTGTAAAATTCCTCATCGACAAGGCCGAACAGGAAAGAGAGAACGCCTGCGATGAACTGGTGCTTCAATTCCAGTACGACAAGGTCTCCTATGCCTCTGCCCTGCTGCAGCTGGAAAAGTCGGCAAGGCATGTATCCTTGCTGGCCATAGGCGCCGCACAGAAAAACCATCTGCTGGGCCGTATAGAAAAGATCGTGGGCATTGCAAAGAAGCCTTCTTTTGAAAGAGTGAGATTTGCCGGGGCCTTTGTTTTCCTGCTGATCTTCCTGGCAGCCAATACCATGATGCTATCGGGCAACAAGAAATTCGATTCGATCTCTCTCGATCCCCTGACCCACCATTTTACCTTCTTTACCAATGAGGATCATTTCTCCAGGGAAGAAGTGAAACCGGTGGCTGCCGAAGAAAAAACATTGATCGCCAGCGTAACCTTTATAGAACAAACGGTTCCGACAACCGAAGTCCCGGTGCAGGCTGAAGAAGTGCTACCTCCACCACCCTTCCCGGAACCTGCGCCCTCCTCTCCTTTCGTGTTTGCCTCATATAACGAAGCCGAGGCGCTGAGCCAGCAACAGAAAGAGCAGATCAGCACCACCCTGGCCAACACCAAAAAACTGCTGGAGACGGTACAGTGGAAAGAGGTGGAAAAGCAGATCGCCGACGCCATGACGGAGCAGGAAAAAGCTATGGCCAGGCAGGAATACATGATGGAAGTGAATAAGCTGAATTGGAAGCAACTGGAGCAAAACCTCAAGACCGGCTACGACCAGGTGAACTGGGAAAAAGTGAACGGAGAACTCAAAGAAGCGATGGCCTACGTAACAGCTGATAGCATGCTGCGTGCCGAGTCGGCCAGGCTGCTGGAATTGAATAAGATACAGATCAAGCTCAACAATCTTTGCGTGAGCGTGATACCCGATGCCTCTGTGAAGGAGGTGAAAAAAGCCCGCGCGCAGGTAGCACAGAAAGTTGAGGAGCTGAAAAGCAAACGTGCCCGTCCGATCGTTAGCCTCTAGAGTGAAAGGTGAAACGTGAAAGGTGAAAAGAGCGTTCCTACAGGCCTCGCAGTTTCTTTAGGTGCAGGCATCTTTTTCCGCTGATCGCGCAGATAAACCCCGCATCAAGCGCGGGGCAGGCAGCCCGCAGTCCCGAACATTCGGGATCGCAGAAGTCCTGCTAAATGCAGTGTTCTTTTATCTAGCAAACTTTTCAATTTTCGACGACCGGCTGAACCGCGGAGAGCGCAAACCCCGAATATTCGGGGCGCAATGAAAAACGCAGAGAAACAGCCATCACTGCGGTTACTCTGCGTCCTCAGCGTCCGAACTTTCGGACCTTTGCGTTTCAGGAGCGCTAACACAGAAAGATTGTAACAATAACTATGAACTGTTACACCTAACTCGCCTGGACCAGTCAACTAGTCAACCAGTCAACTTGTCAACTAAACTCACCAGATATTGCGGGGACAAGCATCGCTGTAACGATTGCCCAATAAGAATCCAATGATCAGTTCGTGGGTGCCGTTGCTGGCAGAATTTAAACCGGTGTGCGTGAAGTCGTAGGCATAGCCCACGTTGAATACATTATTGACGTTCACTCCCAGCATGCCCGAGAAGCCGTTCTGGAAACGGTAGCTCGCCCCTCCCCATAACAATTCCCTGTATTGCAGCTTTACATTCAGGTCGAACTGTGGCCTGGTAGGAGAATTGGGCACGTACTTGAACATGACCGAAGGAAGCGCGTTGATGTCCTCACTCAAAAGAAATCTATATCCTCCCGAGGCAAAGATGTGCGGCACGAGGCTGCCGGAATCACTGGTATTGTCGGAAAAAGCAAGCTTCTGTGGCAGTATCTGCTGGGCCGACAGACCCAGGTAATAACTGGATGAATAAAGCCAGAGTCCTGCAGAGAGGTCGGGCTTCCAGCGGGAGTTGACGCCGGTGCCCAGCGCAGGATCCGATGGATTCACCGGTGTGGCCTTGCTCTTGTCGAAGCTGATAGAACTCACGCCCGCGGCAAAACCAGCCGAGAGATTGGTAACCGGCGACAAGCCCAGGTGATAGGCATAAGAAAGGTTGGCTGTGAGCCTGTTGAAAGACCCGGTGCGGTAATTCACGATGCTCATGCCCACGCCGTGGTGAGGCTCAGAGGCAGTATAGTTCTCCCAATAAGAACTACCCCGTGGATTTTCACCCGGTACAGAATAAGATGAAGTGGTGGTCTTGTAATCTTTTTTGCCAATAGGCGCATGGATGGTGAGATAGGCAGTGCGCGGCGCGCCGCTCAGTCCTACCCACTGGTCCCTCCCACTGATCTTGAGGTCGGCATAGTTCTCCACCCCGCTGAGGGCAGGATTGAGTATATAATTGTTCAGCACATACTGCGTGTACTGTGGCAGCTGCTGCGCCTGGCCGGATATGGCCATCACTGTGATGCCCAGGATGAAGAATGTTTTTTTCATTTTTATCTTACAACGTCCACATAGCCTGCGATCTGCTTGCGGCCATTCTTTGGATTAATGATATAATAATAAGTACCCACTGGCACAGGCTTGCCTTTATAGCTTCCGTCCCATGGCCTTGGATAATTGGTCGACTGGAAAACGATCTGTCCATAACTGTTATACACGTCCACCGTTGCGCCCTGGTAGGTTTCCAGGTAGCGGATCTCCCAGGTGTCGTTCACACCATCGCCGTTCGGGGTGAAAACATTGGGCACGGTGGGCGCCTTCAGCACTTTCACATTCACCTGGTCGGTGGCCACGCAGCCGTCCGCGCTGGTAACGGTCAGGGTGTAAGTGATATCATCCAGGGGCACCACTTTGGGCACCGTATCGGTGTTGGTGAACAGCCACTGGTTGGGTGTCCAGAGGAAGGAAACATTATTGCCCGTTCCGCTGCCGTCGAGGGTGCCGTTGCCGCCTTCGAGTATCACCTTATCGGGACCCGCGTTGGCGGTGGGAAGCGCAAAGACAGTAATGGGTTGCTCTTTGTAATTGGAGCAGCCATTCGCGGCATTCACGGTATATCTTATAGTATGCGTACCCGGACCTGCAGCCGCTGGCGTGAAGATGCCTCCAGCAGAAACACCTGCACCGGAGAACACGCCACCGGTCATGCCATTGAGTACCGTGGCCTGCGTGAGCTGGAAAGCAGCGGTATCTATGCACATGGAAGGCAGCGCTGAGAAAGAGATCTCCGGCGTAGCCTTCATGGTGATGGTGGTGGAATAATCGTCAGTACAATTGTCGCCGGAATAAGCCACCATCCTTACCGTATAGGTTTTGGTGGCCGGCGTAAAGAATTCGGGATAGGTATTGGTGTACACTTTCCCTGCCAATGGATCCTGGTCTACTACCTTATTGGTGGGATCGTTCAGATAATCCCAATAGATCTCCACCTTGCCCACCGTACCGAAGTCTACCGAAGAAGTGTTGGAAATATTTACGGTGTTGTTGCTGCAATGCTCGCTGCCACCCTGTGGAGTGAAGCCAGCCTGTGGCACGTCGCCATTCACTACGAACTGCTGGGTGATGGTGGATACGCAGCCATTACCAGAGGTAACGGTGAGCACCACGTCGTAAGATCTTGACTGGGTGAACTTATGCCTGGGGTTCTTGTCGGTGGCCGTATTAGGATTGGAGGGCGTAGCATTGGGATCGCCGAAATTCCAGAGATAGGTAAAGCTGCCCTCGGTGCCATCCGCGATCTTGCTGGTGTCGGTGAATTGCGAGAAAGGATCATTGATACAGTTCTCAGGCATCATAAATCCAGGCACGGGAAGCGGGTTCACCATCACCGGCAGCTGGAAGGGTGCACTGTAGCATCCCTTGTTTGTTTTTACCACCAACACCACATTCTTAGTACCCGTGTTGGTGTAATTATGTGTAAATGGAGCGTTGCTCGATTTGATGCTGTTAGAGCCATCGCCCATGTCCCAGCTCCACTCCAGCAGGCTGCCTGTGTTGGCTACCGACTTGTCGGTGAAGGTGATGTTCTTTGTTACGCATTTGGGAGCCGACACTTCGAAATCGGCTGTCGGTAGCTGGTTGACTGTGACGGTTTGTTTGTATTCGGTGGACACACAACCCACAGCCGATGTGATGGTGAGCTTCACTTCGTGCGGGCCGGCGGTAGAAAATGTTTTGGAAGGATTTTGCAATGTAGATGTCGTGCCATCATCGAAGCTCCAAAGCCATTGTGCGACGGAACTGCCGGCGGCCGTGCTTTGATCGGTGAATGCTACTGCATCGCCAAAGCAAACTTCAGCAGGCGCGGTGAACAAGGCCTGGGGCTGCGCGTACACGGTATTCACCGTGCGAATGATATTGGCAGTACAGCCATTGGCAGTGGTTACTGTCAGCTTCACATTGAATGGCCCTGTACCGGTAAAATTATGTGAGGGATTGGCGGCAGTGGATGTATTACCGTCGTCGAAGTTCCAGATATAGCTGAGGCCGGTGGCGCTTCCGTCGGCATTGGTGCTGGTGTTGGTGAACTGCATGGTCCCAGCGGGGAGACATGCATTGCCGAAATTGAAACCGGGAACCGGTGGGCCTGTTACCGCCAGGGTCATTGAATAGACCACGCTCCTGCAGCCTGAGGCCGTTTCCACCTGCAAGGTCACATTATAAGTACCAGCTGTTGTATAAGTATGGGTCTGGTTGGCATTGGTGGTAGCCACCACGGTCTGTCCATCTCCAAAATTCCAGGTCCATTTCACCAGCGTGGAAGATGGTGTGGTAGAGGAGTCGGAGAAAGTGATAGGTGTGCCTATACATAAAATGGCGGAGGCGCCGAATTTAGCCACCGGGGAATTACTCAGGTTGATGATCTGCTCGGCCGTGTCGGACACGCAGCCTACATCGGTGAGGAAAGAATATTTCACCGGGAAGCTGCCCGCTGCAGAAAACAGGTGCGAAGGATTTTTTACACCGGAGGTGTTGGCAGCGCCCGAAGCCGGGTCGCCGAAGTTCCAGTTCCATTGCGTAGCGGTGCGGCCGTTGGTATTGCCGGCATCGGTGAATTGCACCGGGTCGGTGACGCAACCGTTGGTTGTGAATGTGAATGCGGCGGTAGGCTTCTCGTAAACCTGCAGGCTATAATTGATCACCTGCTCGTTGCCACAGCCGTCGGGCGTAGGGTTTTGCGCAGTCACTTTGATGGGATAGGTGCCGGCTGCCACTGAAGTTGTATAACCTGCTGGCAGCTTATACTTCCATAATTGCCTTCCGTTGACGAACCAGGTAGCATCAGGTACTGGCGCTGTTATCGTCACATCCGGGAAAAGTCCGTTGAACTGCCATTTGATCTCCGTGGGCTGGTAAGGGAAGGTCATAGAAAAAGAAAAAGGGGCGTTGCGGCAAACCGCGGGAAAATCCACGGTAGCATACTGGTTCTCCACCGATACGAACTGGTAGAGATCGCGCACATTGGTGCCTGCATTATAGCCGTATGATTCTACAGCGCCCAGGCCATAAGCCAGCGCAATGAAGCCGCTGTCGGCCCGGATGCGGTGAGAAGGATTGGTGAGGGTTGAATTCGTCACATTCTCGTGCAGGTAAGAATAGCCCGTAGTTCCGATGCTGATAAAGCTGCCTGCCGGCGGGTTGTTATCGATCCTCAGGGAGGAGATCGCATTGGTCTTCATGATAATGGTGAAGAAATGCTTATCGATATTGGTTTGGGGAGGCGTGAGGTCACGGCGGGCCGAGACCACGGTCACGTCGTTGATGGTTTGTTCCACCGGGTTGAGGATGATCATCTCAGGGTCGCCTTTGTAAGGCGCATCGTTGGCATTGAAACCATTGTTCCTGGTATCGCAGGCCTGGGAGATCATGTATTGTACCACCATAACGGGCAAGTTGGCCGTTATGGAATGCGGGGTTGATGAGTTGAACTGGTAATATGTATTATTAATAAGGCCCGTTAAAGCAGTTCCATCCTTCATGACCACGGTGTTGGGGTCGCTTACGATCACCCGGAAGATATCGTATTGCCTGTCGGCAAAAGGGGCGGTGATATAGTTCTTGCCCCAGGTGCTGCGGGGCATCAGCTGCTGGTAAAGGTTATCGCCGCCGGTGCCGGTATTGCATTCCATGGAGGTCCAGGTAGAACCGGAAAATACGGCTATGGGCTTGCAGGTATTGGATCCGGAAGCCAGGGACCTGACCCGGGTGCCGGTGACATCGGCACCGTAAGCAGTTCTGAACTGGTAAACGTCACCCGAATTAAGCGTAACTGTAAAAGGTACATTGGCTGGATGCATGCCGCTTACATCGGTGGCAGAAGGAGTGATCTCCACCGTAGTATTGTTTTCCACGGCCACCACAGCTACCTGGGAGCCTGGAGATACGCCTCCGTTACCCCCGGCAGGCGAGTTCACAGAACTTTTGAAGGAAGCAGCGATATAATCCCTTCCCAGGGTATTGGTAGGCAGGATCAGGCTGGAGCCGGACCGGGCTGAGTTGAGGATATGGGCATAAACCACCACCGGATCGTTGGATACGATATGGATCCCTTTACCCACACCGATCCCATCACTTTGCTGGTTGATCACGGGGTAAGTATTCGGGAAGATCTGGACCACCGTGGCCTGGTTGGCAGTGACATTAAAGGGGATGGTGCTCCCGTTGAGGTTCACCGTTCCCGAAGTGGAAACATCAGAAGAAATATAAAGAGCCATCCGGGAGATATTTCCGTCGATATGGCCGGTATAGGCCAGCCAGAAATCCTTCCCTTTATTGGAAAAGTCCTGGGCAGCAACAGGACATGCACATAAGAGAGCCAGCGCCCAGGTGAACAGTAAATTTTTCATCAGCAAGTTTAGGAGGTCAAACGGCTAGCAATATAACCAAAAACACCCTTCAATTTCAATGAGTTTCGACAGGCGGAAGGGTTGGTTGGTTATAAGGATCCATTTTAGATTTTCCTTAAGATTTGGTTCTAAGGCCCGGGTTTAATGGGGTGGGGAGAAATAGTTGACGGAGTTGATAGAGTTGACGGAGTTGATAAAGTTGATAAAGTTGACGGGGTGATAAAGTTGATAGAGTTGATAATGGAACGGTAGGTAGCAAGGAAAGTCCTGGAGAGGATTCCAGGCGGCACTTTGCGCCAAAGCCTTCACCAAAATTTCACAGTTCCGAACGATATTCGTATTATTGGATTATTATATATATATCTTAGGTTAAAGCAATTGTTTATCAACTCTATCTAATAAACGGGTTTTCACCGCAGTACTTGTCATTTTCAAGGGTAGGGCCAGAACCTAATGAATATCCTGCATTTTTCCATTATTTATCGTCATAAATATATGAATGTTAAGTTTATGTAGCAGCCATTAATACTTATTAATCAATGTTTTATGATAAATATACATCCCCTTTATATTTAGTTTCAGTTTTTTCAATGTTCCACAGGCATTTTGCTAGTTTGTTTAGCTTAGTTTTTTATCTAATATAAAAGCCATGAAATTTCCCAGTACAATTTTTGCGTAGTTTGCTGCATGAGAATTTTAGCCATAGCAGCCTCCCTCCTCCTACTCTCTTGCGGCAAGGTGGCGGAGCCGGAATTCAGGCGGATCGATAATTTCGGCGTGAAGAAGCTGGGGATCGCGGAGACCGTGATCGGGTTCGACGTGGTTTACCACAACCCGAACAATTTTGGCGTACAGGTGAAGGAGACGGTCCTGGACGTGTACCTGGACTCAGCCCTGATCGGCAAGTTTCACCAGCTCAATGTGGTGGATGTAACGGATAACAAGGAGTTCAGTATTCCCCTGGAGGGATCAGTGAGCCTTCAAAAGGCTATACAGCTGAACCTGCCGGCCATGGTGGGTAGGGACGTGCTGGTAAGGGCCGTCGGCGAGACCCGGGTGGGTAAGGCCGGCGTTTTCGTCACTAAGGACATCAAATACTCGGGAACGCACCGGATAGACGCAGATCTATTAAAAAATCCCGCATCAGCGGGATTCTAATCAGTTTAAGACGGGAGGCTTGTCAGCCTTTGGGCTTCTCGCCCTTGTCTTCAGGCTTTTTGCAGCACTTGGGCAGCCTTTTGTATGATTCTTCGTTAGCGGTTACCTCGTCCGCATCATAGCCGGCATTGGAAATCGCCGCCTTAATTTCTTCGATATTGGTCCGGTCTGAAATGAATTTGACCGTGGTTTCTTTCTTTTTGACGTGCACGTTGACCATGCCTACTCCATCGAAGCGCTTCAGGTAGGTCTCGATCTTGTTCTTGCACATTTCGCATTGTACGGTAGGTGTGCTGATCTTAACGGTCTGAACGGCCTTGGTCTGGGCCGAGGCGCCCAAACTGATAAAACTACCCACCAGCAGGGAGAGGATGATCTTTTTCATGGAGCTAATTTACTCAACTCCTGTCCAGTTGGCCGGGTCCTGGCTCCACTTTAACAAAATTTCCTGTTGCCCGGAAGCGATCTTGCCCTTGTGCAGGGCCAGGTCGATCAGCGTAGGATAATCGGTCAGAGAAATGAGTTCGATCCCTGCAGTTTCAAAGGCCGCTTTCGCCTCGGGGAATCCATAATTAAAGATGGAGACCATGCCCAGTACTTCCACTCCTTCCTTCTTCAATACTTCCGCCACCTGCAGGCTGCTTTTGCCCGTGGAGACCAGGTCCTCTACAATCACCACCTTCTGGCCTGCCTGCAATTCGCCCTCCACCTGGTTGCCCAGGCCATGCTCTTTGGGCTTGGGACGTACGTAAACCAGGGGAAGCTTGAGCTGGTCGGCTACCATAGCGCCCCAGGCAATGCCTGCCGTGGCCACGCCCGCGATCAGCGCGGCTTCGGGGAATTTCTCGAAGATCACACTGGCGAGCTCACTCTTGACATAATCCCTTACATAAGGATGGGAAAGCACCTTTCGGTTGTCGCAGTAGATAGGACTCTTCCAGCCGCTGGCCCAGGTAAAGGGCTGCTCCGGCCTGAGCTTTACGGCATTCACCTGCAATAGTTTTTCTGCAGTTACTGTGGCATCTCGCATGCCGCGAAGGTAAAGGATTGAGGATTGAAGATTGAGGATTGAAGATTGAGGATTGAAGATTGAAGTTCAAGATTCATTAAGTTTGAAAACGTATTTTCATCGTAAGCTGTAGGCCCACGACACATCGTTAAACGTTAATCGTGAATCGTGAGTTTGAGCAATATTCCGAAGCGAGGTCATTGCGAGCCCCGCAAATGCGGGGTGAAGCAAGTGAGTAGTGAATGGTGAATGGCCGAGGAATGTCTTAGCGAAACTTAGCGCCTTAGCGACATAGCGTCTAAGTGGTACAACCCGGCTGTTTCCCAGTTAACAAGTTAACCAGTCAACTAGTCAACCAATAAATGATCAAGATCTACTTCAATCAAAAGCCTCTCTTCATCACCAGCACCATTGACCGTGACCTGGACCTCTATTACGGCAAGGATGGAACCGCTTATTCCGACAAAGGTGATGCGGATTCAGTCCGTGAAATTGTGAATGCCCTCCGTCACCAGGACCTGCTGGCAGCCATTATTTGTTACCCCGATGTAGAGCATGTACTCTCCCTGGTAAAACAGCAATTCACAGAGGTGAAAGCTGCAGGCGGGCTTGTTTATAATCCCTTATCGGGCTTCCTGTTCATCTTCCGCCGGGGAAAATGGGACCTGCCAAAAGGGAAACTGGACGAGGGAGAAGAACTGGGAGAATGCGCCCTGCGTGAAGTGGAAGAGGAAACCGGCGCCAAAGGCCTGCAGTTGAAGCAAGCCCTGCTGACCACCTACCACAACTACATGGAAGGGAATGCCGACATCCTCAAGGAAACGCATTGGTTCCTCATAGAAACCAGGGTTACGGGCGAATTGCATCCGCAGGTGAATGAGGACATTGAAGAGTGCGTGTGGGTATTGCCCGACGGGATCGACCAATACCTGAAAAACACCCATCCCTCGGTGATCGATGTGATCGATAAAGGCATGAGTTCACTGAATATTTAACCTCTTACGCTCCGGAGTACGGGCCCGGGCAGGAACTGCGATACATCGCCGCCGTTGCGGATCACATCACGCACCAGGGTGGATGCTACAGAGGTGAACTGGGGCAGACAGGTAAGAAAAACAGTTTCTATGTCTGCATCCAGGCTGCGGTTCATATCGGCGATCGCCTTTTCGTATTCAAAATCGCTTACGTAGCGGATGCCACGCAAAATAAAATTTGCTCCCACCTTGCGGCAGCAGTCTACCGTGAGTCCGTCGTAGACCACCACTTCCACCTTGGGTTCGCCGGCGAAGATCTCTTCGAACCAGTTCTTACGCAACTCTGCGGGGAACATGGGCTCTTTATTGGCGTTGATACCGATGGCGATATAAAACTTGTCAAAAAGATTCAGCGCCCTGTTCACGATGTCCACGTGGCCAAGGGTGACTGGATCGAAGGTGCCTGGAAATAGACAAACTCTGGACATGGAGGATTGAAGATTTTAGTCCCGATAGCTATCGGGAGAAGATTTTAAATTCACTATTCACGATTCACGATTCACGATTCACGATTCACGATTTCTGTGACAACAAATAAAGCACCGCCATGCGCACTGCCACTCCGTTCTCCACCTGCTGCAGGATGATGGACTGCTCACTGTCGGCCACGTCGCTGTCCAGCTCCACACCCCTGTTCACTGGTCCCGGGTGCATGATGGTGATCTTTTTGGAGAGGCTGTCAAGCAGTCTTTTATTGATCCCATACATCAGGCTGTATTCCCTTAGCGAGGAAAACAGCACCTGGTTCTGCCTTTCCAGCTGGATGCGCAGCACATTAGCCACATCGCACCATTCCAGGGCTTTTTTCAGATCGTATTCCACGCGTATGTCGAAGGCCTTGGCAATATGGACCGGGATCAGCGTGGGCGGACCGCAGACCGTGACCTCCGCTCCCATCTTCTTTAGCAGGTAGATATTGCTCAGGGCTACCCTGCTGTGCATGATATCACCGATCAAAGCCACCTTCACTCCTTCCAGCTTGCCGGTCTTTTCGCGGATGGAGTAGGCATCCAGGAGGGCCTGGGTAGGATGCTCGTTGATGCCATCCCCCGCATTGATGATAGCCGCAGGAATATGCTGGGAAAGAAAATGGGCGGCACCGCTGGCGCTATGTCGCATCACCACCATGTCTACCTTCATTGACAGGATGTTGTTCACCGTATCCAGCAGGGTCTCTCCCTTGGACACCGATGATCCTGAAGCGCTGAAGTTGACCACGTCTGCCGACAAGCGCTTTTCCGCCAGCTCAAAGGATATCCTTGTACGGGTGGAATTTTCGTAAAAAAGATTCACGATGGTCACATCCCGCAGCGAGGGCACTTTCTTGATAGGCCTTTGGAGTACCTCCTTGAATTGTTCTGCCGTTTGTAAAATGAGGGAAATGTCGTTTGCAGTAAGCTCTTTAATGCCAAGCAGGTGTTTGGAAGAAAGGGTCATTAAAGGTCAAAGATAGAGGGTTTACTGTTTACGGTTTACTGTTTCCGGTTTCCAGTTTCCGGTTTTGGGTTGGTAACACTTAAACGAGTACGATCTCGTCGAGGCCATCCTTTTCCTTCCAGCGCACTTTTACTTTCTGCGATATGATGGAATCGATGGTCTTGCCGGTATAATCGGGCTGTATGGGCAGTTCGCGGCTATAGCGGCGGTCTATCAGCACCAGGAGCTCTACTTTCTCGGGCCTGCCGAAATCCATCAGGGCATCGAGGGCGGCCCGGGTGGTGCGGCCTGTATAGAGCACATCGTCTATCAGCACTACTTTCTTGCCTTCGATGGAGAAAGGGATGTCGGTATGGTTGGGTACGTGCAGCTCGCGGCGGAGGTCATCGCGGTAAAAGGTAATGTCCAGTTTTCCATAAGCATAGCCTTCCTGCTCACGGGCGATCTCGGCCACCAGCCGGTCGGAAAGCGCGATGCCCCTGGGCTGGATGCCTATCAACACTGTTTCCTCCCTGTCCGGATGATTCTCCATCAGCTGGTGGGCCAGCCTTCGTATGGTGAGTGCGATCTGCTCCCCTTTTAGAATGGTCTTCAACGATCAATTTTGCATAAAAATAGGCATTCAATGATGGGAATAAAAAAACCCTTCCCTTTTACAAGGGAAGGGCCTTATGTTTTCAATAGGAATTACTTCGCGGCGCCAAAATGGTACACCAGGCCGGCCTGGATGGTACGGGTGGAGAATTCCCAGCTTTTTCTTTCTGCTGGAGCATCGTCACCATTGAACACGTTGGACAAACCATGATTGTACCTTACACCAAAACCGAGTCCGATCCTGGTGAGATAGCCAGCACCAACGCCTACGCTGAAGTTGACCTTCTTCATCCAGTCTTTCAGGTCGGGATTTGTCTGGGGAGAATCATAGTCCTGCTCTGCATTCACTAAAAAGCCTACCTGCGGCCCAAGCTCTGCATTGAAACCACCTGGGGTCTGTAACTGGAACATAATGGGAACGTTCACATAACCAAGGTCGATCTCATAGCCAGACAAAGCTGGAGATGTGGGTGTTTCAGTGACCTTTGCACCTTCGCCGGCATAAACCAGCTCTGGTTGCAGGCGCAGGTTACCTCCTAAAGGAATGTTGGCAAACAGTCCGAACTGGAAGGTTGTCTTGGTATTGGTCTTGAACTCCGTGGTGGTCACCTCGTCGTCCATTTCCAGGTTAGCTATGTTCACTCCTCCTTTAATACCAAAACGGGGCTGCACACTCATGGCGGTGCGCACGGGCTTGTGGGCCTGATCATCTTGCGCAAGAACTCCAAAGCAAGTAACTAATGCCAGGGATAAAAAACTGATCTTTTTCATAAACATAATTTTACGTTGTACCAAGTTATGCAAAAAGAAGGCCACGCCCGCTTTTTGAACGGCGCTTAGCGTTAACTGGGCAGTGAGGGGCTGTCGGGAACGTAGGTTAATTGATGGAATGCAAAACAAAGGCCACCCGGAGGTGGCCTTTATCCCGATAGCTATCGGGAGAAGATTGAAGATTGAAGATTAAGACTTCCTTACTGGGACTTGGCCTTGTGCCTGTTGTCCAGCATATAGAAGACCCCCACCTGGAAAACGCGGTTACTCACGTTGTTAGCGCCTTCATTGATGTTAGACAATCCGTAGTTGTACCGGGCATCTACTCCAAAACCAGAATGGGAGAGGTAGCCTCCTCCAAATGTCCATGATACATCGGTCTTTTTCAGGTCATCTGTAATGTCCAGCCTGGTGCCATTTTCGTTCTCGATCACCGGATCAAGCAGGAAACCCAGCTGGGGGCCGGTTTGCAGCCTGAAGCCGTTGTTGAAATTATACTGGAGCTGCACAGGAACGTTGATATAGTTCAGCTTCCATGTATTGGTACTGCCTCCTATTTCATGTTCCATTCCCTGTTGAGAGTAAACGATCTCCGGCTGCAACGAAAGGCCGGGCGTCAGGTGAATATGGGCCAGGGCGCCGGCATGAAACCCCATTCTTGAGTCTGTAGACTCGCCATTTTCGATGTTCAGGTTAGCAATATTCAATCCGGCTTTAAATCCAAGCTTTGTCCTGTCCTGGGCAGCAACTGCCAGGGTCAATACAAAAGCAGCAAAGAACAAACTGATCTTCTTCATAATTACATTTTTCCCTTAGTAAGCAAAAAAAAGGCCGCAATTAAATTGCAGCCTCAATAATCTGAACGATAAGCAGTTGTTTCGCTGTTCCAATCACAGGATCGGGTCGATCGGCGTCGGCGATGGCCTGAGGCGGTTCAGTGTCTTCCATTCCTTGATCAACCACTGGATCCACACCACACCAAGAAGAGGTAATACAATGAAGCTTCCCATGTTGTACATAAATGCCTCTTCGAACTCAAAATGGATCAGGTGCTGGCAAGCCCGGGTCATTCCGCAGGCATAACACTCAAAATCGAAGAACACCTTAGAGAGGCAGATCGACTGCCCATCGTCGAAAAAATTGCCGGGGAGGATCAGCAGGGTCAGCGGCAGCAAAACAATGAAAAGGAGTTTTGCTATCGTAAAGTAGTATTTGAATTTCATAGTAAGCGGGAGAAAAAAGCCCTGCATGCAGGGCCTTTTAATTTTTTAGCTTCAGCTCAGATTACAAAGTTTTTTCGTACTCAGAATCTTTTGGCTGCAGGCTACCAGTGATGATCCTGATCAGGTCGATCAGAGCCCAAACACCGCAACCGCCACCAGTCAGCAGCTGAACAACACCCTGCCATGTGTAACCGAGGTAAAAGCGGTGGATACCTAAACCACCAACCAGGCAAACAAGGATCAGGGCGATCACCTGTGACTTACCACCTGCTGTAGGGGCTTTAGAATCGATCTTTTTACCGAAAACCTTCAGCGCGATCTTCTCTTTCAGCGTCAGCTTGGATCCTTTTACTTCAGTAGCGATCTTAACCAGCTCTTTGTAAGAAGAACCTGTAGCCACGGTTGTAGCAGTTGGTTTTGGTTCAACAACTTTTGTGGAGGGGAAAGCAGCAGTGAACATGATCATAGATGCTACGGCTACTACCAGCAAAGGGAGACCTTTGATGAGTTTCATAAACAATTAAAGTTTTGGTTTAAAAAATTATTAGGGACAAATATAATAGCCGCCACCATAATAAGAAATGGTGTTAATAAATAATTTATTGACTATCATGGCCGATAGGCCAGATTTAGCTAAATCGGTTGATAATCACCGATATATTATTTTTTATTATAATATTTATATCAGATTCCGTCGCTCTCCCCCCTTAAAAACGCATACCTGTAATCGGTAGGCGGAACAAAGGTCTCTTTGATGGTACGGGCGCTGAGCCACCTGTAAAGGTTCAGCTGTGAGCCGGCCTTGTCGTTGGTACCGCTGGCCCTGGCGCCTCCGAAGGGCTGCTGCCCTACTACCGCACCGGTAGGCTTGTCATTGATATAAAAATTTCCGGCTGCATGCCTGAGTATTCTTGTGGCCAGCTCCACCGCATATCTGTCCTGCGCGATCACCGCGCCGGTGAGGGCATAAGGCGAAGTCTCATCCACCAGGTGAAGTGCTGCTTCATACTGGTCGGCATCGTACACATAAATAGTGAGCACCGGCCCGAAGATCTCCTCGCACATGGTCACGTATTTCGGATCAGTAGCTTCTATGATGGTCGGGTGGATGAAATATCCCTTCGACTTGTCATATTTTCCTCCAACCAGGATCTTTGCGTTGCTGTTGTCTTTTACGTCGTCAATATATTTCGCTATGCGATCGAAGCTCTTCTCATCGATCACGGCATTGACGAAATTTCCAAAATCTTCTACACTGCCCATTTTGAAACTCTTCACACCTTCCACCAGCAGCTTCTTTACTTCCTCCGCCATGTTAGATGGAATATAAGCCCTTGAAGCGGCGGAACATTTCTGTCCCTGGTACTCAAATGCGCCACGCAACAATGCGGTGGCCACCACATGCGGATCGGCCGAGCGATGCGCGATCACGAAGTCCTTTCCCCCGGTCTCTCCCACGATGCGCGGATAACTTTTGTAGTTGGCTACGTTCTCTCCAATGGTCTTCCACATCTGGTTGAATACGCCCGTGGATCCGGTAAAATGCACACCCGCGAACTCCCTGTGCGCGAAGCAAACCTTGCCGATAGTGGGACCATCCACGTAGATCAGGTTGATCACTCCATCGGGCAGTCCGGCCTCCCTGAGCACGCGCATGAACATTTGGGCAGAATAGATCTGCGTATTAGCGGGCTTCCACACCACCACGTTGCCGCACATGGCAGCAGAGGTAGGCAGGTTGCCACCTATAGCAGTGAAATTAAAAGGTGTTACGGCCAGTACAAATCCTTCCAGCGGACGATACTCCATGCGGTTGTGCATGCCCGGGGCGCTGATCGGCTGCTGCCTGTAGATCTCGCTCAGGAAGTGCACGTTGAACCTAAGGAAGTCGATCAGCTCGCAGGCGGCGTCGATCTCCGCCTGGAAGGCATTCTTGCTCTGTCCCAGCATGGTGGTACCGTTCATGAGGTAACGGTATTTGGTAGAGATCAGGTCGGCAGCGCGAATGAAAATATTGGCGCGGTTCTCCCAGCTCATTTCCGCCCAGGCTTCTTTGGCCGCCAGTGCCGCTTCAATGGCCTGCGTTACATGCGAGGCATCGCCCGCATGGAAATTCGCCAGCGTATGCGAGATCTCGTGCGGCGGGTGAATAGGCTGCAGCTTCCCGGTGGTCACTTCCTTGCCACCAATGAACATGGGGATCTCGGCTTTTTCTGATTTCAGATCTTTCAAAGCCTGCTGCAGTGCCTTACGTTCCGGAGTGCCAGGGGCGTAAGTGTATATTGGTTCGTTTGTCGGTAACGGGTAGTTAAAATATCCTAAGTTCATATCTCGAAATGTTTATTTTTTTCCTTACTTGTAAAGACCCTCCTTTTAGCCAACCGCCTCAAAAAGTGCGGTTCCATCTCGCAGATGCCGCTGGCTTTGACGCGAAGGCGCGAAGGCGCAATGGTACGCGGGGGAACAGCCAACCATTGACGATTGACGATTGAGGATTCACGACGACGCCTCCTCTTTCTCGCTCATGAGGTATGCCTTGATAAACCCATCCAGCTCGCCATCCATCACGGGGCCTACGTTGCCTACTTCATAATCTGTTCTATGGTCCTTGATCATTTTATACGGATGGAAAACATAGCTGCGGATCTGGCTGCCCCACTCGATCTTTTTCTTGGTGGAGTTCACCGCGTCCTTGGCTTCATTCCGCTTCCGTAGCTCCAGCTCGTACAAACGGCTCCGCAGCATTTCCATGGCGCGCTCCCTGTTTCCGAGCTGCGACCTGTCCTGCTGGCAAACCACCACGATCCCTGTTGGAATATGGGTAAGCTGCACCTTTGTTTCCACCTTGTTCACATTCTGTCCGCCAGCGCCGCCGCTTCGTGAAGTTTCCATCTTTATGTCCGCTGGCTTGATGTCGATCTCTATCGAATCATCAACAAGAGGATACACAAATACAGAGACAAAGGAGGTGTGACGGCGTGCGTTGCTGTCGAATGGCGAGATCCTGACAAGACGGTGTACCCCGCTTTCCGCTTTGAGAAAGCCATAGGCAAAAGGCCCGTCAAATTGAATGGTAGCGGTTTTGATGCCTGCGCCGTCGCCTTCCGTCCAGTCCAGTATGGTCACTGTCCAGCCCTGCCTTTCTCCATACATGCGGTACATGCGGGAAAGCATTTCTGCCCAGTCCTGGCTTTCGGTACCTCCGGCGCCGGAGTTGATCTGTAATACGGCGGGTAATTCGTCTTCAGGCTGGTTGAGAGTGCTCTTGAACTCAGCCTCTTCTATGAGCTGCTGGGCTTTTTCGTAGGCGGCTTTCACTTCTTCTTCAGATCCCTCTCCTTCCTTCCAGAATTCAAAAAGGATGGCGAAGTCCTCTACGGCTGTATTCACCTCATCGAATAGGTTCACCCAGTATTCGTTTACCTTGGTCTCCTTCAGAACAGCGGTGGCCCGGGCATTGTCATCCCAGAAGCCAGGCGCCAGTGAAAGCTGTTTATCCTGTTCTATCTTTTCTAGGCGGTTCCCGACGTCAAAGAAACCTCCTCAGGACAAGCACACGGTCCCTCATATCTTTCAAATATTCCTGTGTCATAGGCCGCGAAATTAGGATTTAAGATTGAAGATCTAAGATTGAAGATTTGGCAGGTTCTCCCGGGTTCAGGCGTTTTATAGTTGGGTCCTTATTCATTCTTCAATCTGCAATCTTAAATCTAAAATTTTCTCCATGTGCATAACCCGGTGCAAAACGGGTGCAAAACCAGGATGGTAAAAATTTGGAACCGGCTGTTTGGGAAATGTATCTTGTATCCAGAATTGAAGACGCAAGTGTTGGTCAAACAATAACTGCCGATCAATTTTAGAAAGCATCGGGTTAGTAAGTAAGTACAAGGGTCAAACCAAGTATCAAAAACGCTCCGGTGCTTTTGCTTTTTATATCGATTCAATGAAACTGCTGCTTAGTTCCATCCCCGTCCGCACGGTGATCGCCCTGATTGTTTTTACCATTCTCTGGACCCTGCTGGAGCATTTCCTGGGCTTCAATACTACCCGCCACGAAATTGGCCGTTACACCCGACTTTTTACCGCCATCGTTTTCTATGCGGCCATTGGCGTAGCCATTTTGCAAAAAAGAAGACAGCGGGGCCTGATGGGTTTTGCTGAGGGCTTCAGGACGGGACTGGCGGTGACGCTGCTGTATAGTTTGCTGGCCACGCTTTGGTTCCAGGTCTACGCGGAACTGATCAATCCCGAATATAAGCCCAGTCTCCTCGCTTATGAAAGGTCCAGGCTGGAAGCATCAGGCGCCTCGGCTGAAGAGATCACCAGCAAAATGAAAGAACTGGAGATGACCTCCGGCGGAAGCATCACTTCTTATGTCATGTTGTTTATTTTCATGGTCACGGCAGGCCTCGTGGTATCCCTGGTCGCCTCTATTGTGCTGAGAAAAACAGCTGCCGCGCGCAGCAGCATGCTGACGGTGGTACACTGATCAGCTGTGCACGCGGATATGAATGACATAGCTGCCTGCTTCCCGGAATTCTATATCGATCTCCTCGGTGCCCATGGTGAGCTTCATCCTGCATGGATGCGTGATGTCGCTGATGATGGTCTCTGATTTTTTGGCGTGGTTGTTATTCAGCTGCACCCGGCCGTGCGTGCCCTTGATCATTTCAATATCCGTCACAGAAAGCCGCGGGTTCTCATCTGCTGTAGGGTCGTTGATAATGGTAGATGTGTTGGTGACAAAGACTGTTACCTGGTTGAGCCTGTCATCTTTATGCTCCACCTCCACTTCAATGATCTTGCGGCTGCGGAACCAGATATGCCAGGGATGCTCGAATTCACCGGTATAAAGGTCGTTCTTCCAAAAGCCCCTGACAAGGCTGTCACCTGAGGCTGTTTTATAGATCATTTCGCCCTGTCCCGACCTGAGTCCCTTACGAAACTGTCCCTTATACTGATCGCCCTTTCTCCAGGTGTAAAGGCCCATGCCTTCCGGCCAGCCGTCCTTGAAACTGCCTTCGTAATGGTCTGCGCCGGTAGCCACACCCTGGCCGGAGGCCTTGCCCTTCCTGCAGTCGCCACTGTAGGTTCCTTTTAAGGAATCGGGCATCACCTGGCAGTCCTGTGCGATAGCCTGGCTGCAGAAAAAAACAAGGAAGGCGAAAGAAAGTATTGTCCTTATCATACAAATGTTCTGGCAAAGGTTTTGCCCTTGTATAATAAATATACTTCATGGAACTGGTTGAAGAAATATCTTTTTTCCTGGGCCTGCTGGTGAGCGGGTTGTTCCTCATTGAGTATAAGCGAAGCGAAAGAGAGCAGGAAAGGGAAGAACTGCTGGAGCAGCTGCTGGGTTGAGCTTCGGGGCTGTCCCGATAGCTACCGGGCCGTCAATCGTAAATCGTCAATCGAACCATTTACATAGATCGTTGGGACCTTAAAAGTGCTGGCCAAATCTTTTCACCTTTCACCTGTCGCCAACACCCCGGTACGCACGGCAGGACCTGGCGGTAAAGAAAATGCGGCATTTGGCAATCCCTATCAAATGATATCTGAGGTATCTTCTCCCAGTCTTGCGGTCTCGCCTTCATCCAGGTCGTCGTTCGGACTATGGATGCTCAGGTCAGGATCGGCGTCGATATCGTCCATAGCCTCCTCGCGGGCTGAGCCGGCCTTTTCTTTTTCTTCCTTGCTGATCTCCAGCGGATGCTCGTGTTTTCCTTTAGGATCTTTATCAACGGACATAGACATCTTTTCCAAATCATGATGAAAAAAATGTGCCGTGATCACCAATCGCCGGGCCCTGCGAATAATATGATATCACCCATGGTGTGATTTTTATAGTAACTTCATCTTACTCTAAAAACCATAACATGAAAAGATTTTTTACCAGACTTATGTTCATGGCACTTGCCGTGGGCATGTTCCAGACCGCTTCCGGCGTTTCTCCTTTAAGATCTAACAGCAACGAGCCAGATCCCGCTACAGTAAAGCAGGCCGTAGAATCTTTCAGGAACCTGTCGAAAAAAGAAAGGACACTAAGGATCAAAGAAGCGAAGTCTGCCATCAAGGAATTCAAGGCGAAAAAAAGCAGTGGTACCTCCGATGCAGCTGAGATCAATACTTTGCTGCTGGTGCTGATCACCATCCTGATCCCACCACTGGGCGTTTACCTGCACCAGGGCGAGATCAACAGCAAATTCTGGATCTCCCTTTTGCTTACGCTGCTGTTCTATGTACCAGGACTGATCTATTCATTGATCGTTGTACTGGGTTCACCATCGTCAGCTTCTTAACGGAATAAAAAATGAAAAAGGAAAGGAAGGATTCGTCCTTCCTTTTTTTATTTACCAGGGGATCAGTCCCACGATCTCCTCCAGGAAATGCTGATCGGTTCCGTCGAACTGGTCCAGCTCCGAACTGTCTACATCCAGCACTCCTTTGATCGTAGCGCCCTCAAACAAAGGCACCACGATCTCTGAGCGCGACAAGCTGCTGCAGGCGATGTGGCCCGGGAATTTTTCCACGTCGGGTACAATGAGGGTGCGCCCTTCGGCCCAGCTGGTACCGCAAACCCCACGGCCTTTCCTGATGCGCGTGCATGCCACGGGCCCCTGGAAAGGTCCCAGTACCAGTTCGCCATCTTTCACGAGGTAAAATCCCACCCAGAACCAGCCGAACTGCTCCTTCAGCGCAGCTGAAATATTGGCGAGGTTGGCTACCAGGTCGGTCTCGCCTTCCAGCAAGCCCTTTATCTGCGGGATCAATGAGGTGTATTGTTCTTCTTTTGTGCCTTGTGCAATGGATAGGTCTTCTGCCATATGGATGGCGAAATTAGGAGTTTCCAGTTTACAGTTTCCGGTTTCCGGTTTCCGGTTATGGTTCGCGGTGCTAACATTTAACACAGCAATCAAAAAAGATAACAGGTAACAGGAAACAGGAAACAGGAAACTAATCCAGCATATAAGCAAACTTCACACTGAAGGGCAGGCTGATCGCTGTTACTTTCTCTGTATAGCGGTTGATGAAATTATCTTCCTGGCGGGGAATGCAAACGCGCGGGTCGGTGATGCGCTGCTCTTTGAATCTTACACCCAGGCCTACGCCAATATCTACAAAGGCTCTTTCAGATAAAGGAAGAAGGTCGCCTACCATGATATTCACGCCGAGTACAGATTTTCGAAAATGATAATCCTGCAACTCATTGTAAGAAGGCACGCCGTTCACGCAGTCCTTCCCCACCCAACCGTGCATACCATAGTCGACATATTTATAAAATCCCTGCAGCTGCAGGAACTCGTGCTGCCGCTTGCCGAAATAATAACGGAAGGCAGGACGGATATTAAAGCCGCGGGTCTTCTCCGCTTCCTGGTAATAGTTGGTAGAAAATATATAAGCAAGGTCCAGCGAGGCCGACATGCGCGGCGCAAACCTGTACTCACCTCCCACCATCACGCCATGATCGATATCGGCCAAAGCAAAGGGACTGATGTTGACGGCCTTGCTGTAACTCAGTTTGGTTTTCTTTTCCTGCGCGCCCGCGGCAACGCATCCCAACAGGAGAATGGCGGCGAAATAATTCTTCATCAATTGATCGTCGTTAAATGTACAGGGTTGGCAGGAGTGGAAATATCATACAGGATCATGCCGGTAGTGACCCAGCAGATCAGCACATTACCATAAGGGATCACGTCGATATAATCCCCGTCCTTGATGGTCTTCACCAGTTGCGGACTGTAAGGCTGCGATATATCGAAGACCATCAGTCCTGCTAATTTATCGCATACATACAAAGTATTTCCCGAGTATCCCAATCCATGTGGCTCGGATACGGGTATTGCGTTCTTCTGTACCGGCTTTGTGATATCGCGGATATCAAATACGGCCAGGATACTTTGCAGTCCACCGCACTCGCCATTGGTGCGCAGGGTGGCATAAGCCACGGTATCTTTTGCTACCACCGGGTCGCAGCGCCTGATCACGTCGGGAGAGATGGCTTCACTGAGCTTGGTGGGATAAGAAGGATCCTGTATGCTGAAGATGTGCACCATGCCGGTAGAGCCTATGAACAATTTGTCTTTGAATGGATAGATGGTCTCGATCTCAAAACCCACAGGCACCGTCCGCTTGAACACGGGGACCGCTGGATTGGAAAGGTCGAAAACTTTGAGGTCAGACTTATCAACCGTATACAGGTAGTTACCTACGATGGCAAACCTGGCCATGGAGCCCCCAGCGCCGGTGGGATTACCGGAGGTTGGATTGCTGAGGCTGTCAGCGCTTTTTTCGCAGCTGTAGGCAATAAAGGTGATCGCTATAATGAATAAGATCTTTTTCATGCTGGTAGGTTTTAACGGCGGCATTTAGGGTTGATGATCGTTTTTCTCTCCCATCCCACTACGATGCCTTTATCGGGATCCACGCATTCGAAATAAGTATCCGAGACATTGGGATAGAGTTGGGTAACGGCCGGAAATGCATCCTCCAGCCTGTTCACCAGCTGCGGGCTGGCGGGATTGGTAATGTCAAACACCACCAGGTCGTTGAGGTTGTTGGCATAAAGATGATTGCCCTTCACTGCTACTTCTGTACAAAAAGGGATCTTGAGAAAGGCGATCTTCTGTGCAGCCGCGGATTGGCCATTGGCCACGATATGGATGCCTCTTTGCTGGTCCACCTGGAAGATATAACTGCCGAAAGCATAGATCTTGCCTGCACTGACCGTGGTCTTCGCCGGCTGTACAGCAATGCTGTCATACAGGCTGGCACTGGCATACACGGGCGCATAGCCCTGGATCTGTGAAGGCGTCATCTCGCCGTTGGTGAAGGAGTTACAGGAGGCGGCTGCAACGATCAGCAGTAATAAAATAAACCGCATGGGATGTTTTTTCATATTGTCAGCAGATTGTTTGGTAGCGTTGCACGGAGAGGATTTTTTTACCAAAATCCCTTTACTTTCAACAAGGGTTTGAAGATGGGCAAGATAATTCATTACATCAAAGGATACATTGGGTGGCTGGACAAAAAGCTGTTCCTGGCCTCCCTGCTCTTCACCGCTATCCTGGTTTTCCTGAACTATCATTTCCGCTGGAATGTGGCGATCTCGCACATGGACCTATGGGCAGCCCTGGCATGCTGGACAGCCATCTTTGGCACCGCCTTCGGCATAGGCTACCTGCTCCAGGGAGGATGGAAGCTGTTCAGGCAAAAAGACTTCCTCCTGCTTTTCACCTTCGCCTGCCTGCTCTTTGCCTGGAAAATGTGTGCGCCGGTAAAATTCCACTGGACAACCGATGTGCAAATGAACGATTACCTGAATGCGGTGGTTTACTGGCCGGTGAAACTGCTTGCCGTGACAGCGTTGCTGTTTGCTGCCTGGAAATACTCAGCCGCGCCCATACCCTTTTATGGAACTGCAAGGAAAAGCTTTCAGCCTGCACCCTACCTGCTCATGCTGCTGATCATGGCGCCCCTCATTGCCCTGGCTTCCACCCGCCCCGATTTCCTTGAAATGTATCCCCGCTACCAAAACATCTGGCTGCTGCAGGAGGAAGGCACCTCACTCTACAAAATGCTGTTTGAACTTTCCTATGGCTCGGATTTTTTCACCATCGAGCTTTTCTTCCGTGGCTTCCTGGTGCTGGCCTTTGTGCGCTGGGGAGGCCAGGGTGTGATCCTTCCGATGGCGATGTTTTACTGCACCATCCATTTTGGCAAGCCGCTGGGCGAGTGCATCAGTTCGTTCTTCGGTGGATTGCTGCTGGGCATCATCACCTACCACACGCGCTCCATCTGGGGAGGACTGATGGTGCATCTGGGTATTGCCTGGATGATGGAGCTGGCAGGACACTGGAACCCTCCCTACCCTCCCTGAAGGGAGGGATAATAAAAAACGCTCCTTTCGGAGCGTTAAATATTGCAGGTCTGTAAGCCGGATTCTGTCCTTCGGCAAGCTCAGGATGACAAGCATCCTTCCTTTGCTCCAGTTGCTATCATTTATCTGCGATAGCCATTGCTGGCTACCTGAATCTGCCTACCCTGGACCGTCCCGATAGCTATCGGGATCGGGACGAGCAGCCCCATCGGTCCTATACATGGCATTTCAGCACGCAAGGTTTGCCCGCCCCGGCAGTTACCCGTCCGGGGCCGTGGGCTCTTACCCCACGTTTTCACCCTTACCCTCCGACATCCTTCGACAAGCTCAGGATGACATCGGGCAGTTATTTTCTGTGGCACTGTCTCGCCCCCGCCTTAAGCAGGAGGTCCCGCCGTTAGCGGGATACGCTGCTCTATGCTGTCCGGACTTTCCTTGCCTTCCCCATTTTCAGGGGAAAACACGATAGCACGACCTGCGATACAAAGATAGTTCGGTTTACTGTTTACGGTTTAGAGTTTACTGTTAAGATCGGGGCGGCAGCCCGCAGTCCCGAACCTTCGGGAGCGCAGATTAACAGCCGGTACACTAGAGCATTGATTTTTGAAATTGAGTATTCAGCTGGCAGTTCACTTCATCATTCCTCGGTTCATCTGTTCTTCTGTTCTGTATTCTCCCTCTTTTCCCCCTATTTTTGCCCTGTTTGAAAAAAACCAAGCTACTATTATGAATTTCAGGAAGCTTAACAACATTACCGGCTGGGTGGTTTGCGTGATCGCCTGCGCTGTTTATATTCTCACAGCGGAAGCCACGGGCAGCTTTTGGGATACGGGCGAATTCATTGCCAGCGCTCACAAGCTCCAACTCCCTCACCCCCCGGGCGCACCGCTTTTTACCCTGCTGGGCAGGTTCTTCATCATTCTTTTTGGTGGAGATAACCCGGCTTATGCGGTGAACGTGATGAGCGCGGTAGCCAGCGGGTTTACCATTCTTTTCCTCTTCTGGACCATCACCCATTTCGGCCGCAAGCTGATGGTGGGCAACCTCCAGGAGCCCACGCTTCCTCAATCCTTTACCATCATGGCGGCCGGTATTGTAGGCGCCCTGGCTTATACTTTTTCCGATTCTTTCTGGTTCAGCGCCGTGGAAGGCGAGGTATATGCACTTTCCTCCTTCTTCACCGCCCTGGTATTCTGGGCCATGCTGAAATGGGAAAGAGCAGATGACCTGGCAGGCAACAACGCTGCCTTAAGGGCAAGAGCCGACCGCTGGATCGTGTTTATCTTTTTCATGATGGGACTCTCCATCGGCGTCCACCTTTTGAACCTCCTGACCATTCCGGCGATTGTAATGATCTACTATTACAAGCGCTACACGTATTCCAGGAAAGGCGCTATCTGGGCCTTCCTCATTGGATGTTTGATCACCGGCATCGTGCAGGTGGCCGTGATCCAGTGGACCATCAAGGCTGCGGGCAAATTCGACCTCTGGTTCGTGAACGGATTCAGCCTTCCCTTCTTTTCCGGCTTTATCTTTTTCTTCCTCCTGGTGGCTGTGCTGGTTTGGTTTGGATTGCGTTATGCTAACCAGCGCGGCTGGGGCTTTCTTCGCCTCGGTCTCTGGTGTTTTGTGTTCATGATGTTCGGCTACTCTGCCTACGTCACTACCATGATCCGCTCCAACGCCAACCCGGCCATCGACATGAACAACGTGGACAACCCGATGAGCCTTGTTTACTACCTCGGCCGCGAGCAGTATGGCGAGGCGCCATTGGTGTGGGGACCACATTTCCAGGCCCAATACGCCGATGAGAACGGCGACGGCAGGATCGATACCGAAAAAGGCCCGATGAAGTATATCAAAGGACCAAACCGCTATATCGAGATCGGCAGGCAGGAAGATCCCAAATACGAAGCAGGCGATAAAATGCTTTTCCCGAGGATATGGGACAGGTCGAACGACCAGGGGCACGCAGATTTTTATGCCGACTGGCTGGGCCTTGAGAAATCACAAAACCCACAAACGGGCGAAGCCACTTACGAGGCGCCGAACTATGCCGACAACATCAGCTGGTTCTTTACTTACCAGATGGCGCATATGTACTGGCGTTATTTCATGTGGAATTTCTCCGGCAAGCAAAACGATATCCAGGGCTTCGGCAGCAAGCGCGATGGCAACTGGATCACCGGCATACCATTCATTGATAATTCAAGGCTGGGCGACCAGGACAAGATGCCCGACAGCCTGAAACATAATAAAGCCAACAACCAGCTTTTCCTTCTTCCCTTCATACTGGGTATGGTGGGATGCGTGTACCAGTTCATGCGCGACAGGCGCGACTGGATCATCACCTTCCTGCTCTTCTTCTTTACAGGTATCGCCATTGTACTGTACCTGAACCAGCCGGGCAACCAGCCCAGGGAGCGTGACTATGCCTTCGTAGGCTCCTTCTATGCCTTTGCCATTTGGATCGGGCTTTCTGTGATCGCCTTTGTGAGAATGGCCAGGGAGAATGAAGAAAAAAATGCCTGGCAGAAAATGCTGCTCTATGGCGGCGTGGCCACCTTAGGCCTTAGCTTCTTCATTAACGTACATGGTGGATCGGTGATCAGCACGCTGGCCCTTCCTGTCATGTTTGTCATAGTAGCAGGACTGATCTTCTGGATCACCAGGCTGGCATCCGCTGGACGCAGCCTGGCTATCAGTACGGCAACAGCTTTTGCACTTTGCATGATCGCTCCTGTGATCATGGCCACGGAAGAATGGAACGACCATGACCGCAGCCAGAAAAAACTGGCGCCGGCACTGGCAAGAAACTACCTCGAGAGCTGCGCGCCCAACGCCATCATCTTTACTTATGGCGATAACGATACCTACCCGCTCTGGTACGCACAGGAAGTTGAGAATGTGCGTCCCGACATCCGCATCGTGAATACAAGCCTGCTGGGTATCGACTGGTACGTGAACCAGCTTCGCTATAAAGTCAACCAAAGCGCACCCATTGACGTGATCTGGTCGGCCGACCAGGTGCGTGGACTTTCTTACGCCATGTTCCGCCCCCAGGGTGACCAGGCCAAGGTCTATCCACTCTACGAAGTGATGCGCGATGCAGTAGGCCAGCAGCTGAATGACGAGAACAAGGCAGAGTTGCAGGCCACCATCCCCGTCAGGCATTTTTATGTACCAGTGGATGCGGAGGCCGTGCGCGCCAACGGCGTGGTGAATGCTGCCGATACTGTTCTTCCTTTCATGCAGATAGACATCCCTGAGTTTAAATCATACCTGTCGCTGGATGAACTGACCGTGCTCAATATCATTGCCGCCAACAATTGGAAAAGGCCTATCTACTTCACTTCGGAAGGTGGAGCCAGCAGGCTGGGCATTGCACAGTATCTAAGAAAAGATGGCCTTGCCGTGCGACTGGTACCCGTGCGCTCCACACAACCAGAACAGAACTGGGTGGTGGACCAGGCGCTGCGTACCGGCAACGTGGGCAACACCAATACGGAAGTGATGAACAAGGTGCTGCTCACCAAGTTCACTTCGGGCAATGCCGACATCCCCGGTATTTATTTCGACGAAGAGAACAGGCGTCATCTGCTCTCCATCCGCTCGGCCTTTGCCGAAGCGGCAGGAAACACTGCCGACCTGGGCCGGAAGCCGGAGGCGATAGAGCTGCTCACAAAGGCAGAGGCATTGATCCATACGCAGAATCTTCCTTATGCTATGACAGCCCGCTACAATTACCACAACCAGGTGGCGCTGATCTATCTCGAGGCGGCATACAAGGCCGGACATAACCAGCTGGCGGATAAAGTGAGGACCAGCCTGCGCAAGGACCTGAACGATCAAAAGAAATATTACGACTACCTCAAGGCTGAAAAAGAAAACTTTTACAACACGCTCAGCAGGGAAGCGGAGATCAATGAGATCCTTCTCCAGGTGCTGGATGCGGTTGAAAAACAATATGCGGCCGTTCCTGCCGCTGTGCAGGAAAAACCGGAAAATCCCGGCGACACAACGCGCCAGAGATAATAAAGACCCCTGCTTCGGCAGGGGTTTTTCTTTAACAATACTGCACGAGTACACAAGGGTATAAAATCGTAGATTTATTCCATGCGTGGCTATCATTTTTCCAGGTTCGATCCCCATGAGGAAGGCAAGTCTGCCTTCGACAAGCTCCTGCAGCTTTTCCTGGAAGTGCTCACCTATACCAGCGGTGACTTGGCAGAGGCCATGGCCTGGATGAACGAGCTGGATAAGAAATATCAGCTCACCGATGATGAATATGGTATGGGAGATTTTGTTGAAGACCTGAAAGACAAAGGATACATCACCGAAGACAATCAGAATGGTGAGATCCGCATCACGCCAAGAACAGAGCAGGGCATCCGTAAGAAAAGCCTGGAAGATATTTTCGGCAAGCTGAAAAAGACCAGGTCGGGCGACCACAACAGCTTCAAGCCGGGGCAGGGCGATGAGATCTCTCCCGATTCAAGACCCTTCCAGTTTGGCGACATGCTGGAGCAAATAGATTTCACGGAATCGATCCGCAATGCCCAGATCAATCATGGGCTGGAGAACTTCAGCATACAGGAAGACGACCTGCAGATCAGGGAAACAGATTTCAAGGCGCAGACCTCTACCGTGCTGATGATCGACATTTCCCACTCTATGGTGTTGTATGGCGAGGACAGGATCACGCCGGCCAAAAAAGTAGCCATGGCCCTCAGTGAGCTGATCACGACAAAGTACCCGAAAGATACCCTCGACATCGTGGTCTTTGGCAACGACGCCTGGCCGGTGGAGATCAAGGATCTGCCCTACCTGCAGGTAGGACCCTATCATACCAACACAGTAGCCGGCCTGGAACTGGCCATGGACATCCTGCGGAGGAGAAAGAATCCCAACAAGCAGATCTTCATGATCACCGACGGAAAGCCTACTTGTTTGAAGCAGGGTAAGCGATATTATAAAAACAGTTTTGGCCTCGACAGGAAGATCACCAACCGCTGCATCAACCTGGCCGCGCAATGCCGTAAGCTGAGGATACCGATCACTACCTTCATGATCGCCACCGATCCCTACCTGCAAAGGTTTGTGCAGGAGTTCACCGAGACCAATCATGGAAAGGCATTCTTCGCGTCATTGGATAAGCTGGGTGCGTTTATTTTCAAGGACTTTGAGAGTGGTAAAAGGAAAACTGTCTATTAGATCGTCTTTGCTTTGACGCCAGGACGCGAGGGCGATAAAGAACGCAAGGAGAACATGCAGTTTGTAACTTCAATGAAATAGTGAATCAATCAAACACCACAAGTAGAGAATGGATTATAAAAGAATAAATACGATACGAGAACTCAAAGAGGCTGGCTATGTGGCCAAGAGCATCAAGGAAGAATTGCGGGCTAATCTCATTGAGAAATTAAAGAGCAGGGAAGAAACCTTTAGCGGCATTGTGGGTTATGATGAGACCGTGATACCCGACGTGGAAAGGGCGCTGCTGAGCAAGCACAATATTTTGTTCCTGGGTTTGAGAGGACAGGCCAAGACCAGGATGGCCAGGCAAATGATCAACCTGCTGGATGAATACATTCCCGTGATCGCCGGCAGCGATATCAATGACGATCCATTGCGGCCCATTTCCAAGTATGCAAAGGACCTGATCCATGAAAAAGGGGATGATACGCCCATTGAGTGGATGCACCGCAGCCAGCGCTATGGAGAAAAGCTCGCAACGCCCGATGTGAGCGTAGCCGACCTGATCGGCGATGTAGATCCTATTAAAGCGGCCAACCTCCGCCTGAGTTTTGCCGATGAAAGAGTGATCCACTACGGCATCATTCCCAAAAGCAACCGCAGCATCTTTGTCATCAACGAGCTGCCCGACCTGCAGGCCAGGATACAGGTGGCCCTGTTCAATATTTTAGAAGAAGGCGATGTGCAGATCCGGGGATTCAAACTCAGGCTGCCCCTGGATATACTCTTCGTATTTACCGCCAACCCGGAAGATTATACCAACCGCGGATCCATTGTGACGCCGCTAAAGGACAGGATAGAAAGCCAGATACTCACACACTACCCAAAATCACTCGAAGACGCGCTGGCCATTACAGAACAGGAAGCCGATATCGAAGAAAAGCAAAAAGAAAAAGTAAAGCCGGCCGACCTCGTTAAGAGACTGATCGAGCAGGTGGCATTCGAAGCCAGGGGCAGCGAGTTCGTGGACAAGAAAAGTGGAGTGAGCGCAAGGCTGACGATCTCGGCCTACGAAAATGCCATGAGCTCAGCGGAGCGCAGGGCCATCATCAACAAGGAAAAAGAAACCCAGGTATGGATCTCCGACCTGGTGGGCATCATTCCCTCCATTACCGGCAAGATCGAGCTGGTGTACGAAGGCGAGCAGGAAGGTCCTTACCAGGTGGCGATGAACCTGGTTGACCGGGCTATCCGTACCCAGTTCATTCAATTCTTTCCCAACCCCGAGACCCTGAAGCGAAGAGCGCCGAGAAAAGGAGAAACGCCGGAGCCGGTAAATAATCCTTACCGGTCCATCCTCGACTGGTTTGATCAAGGCAACCAGCTCAGCCTGGTGTTTGGCATGAAGGACAGGGACAAGATCAATGAATTATACAGGGTGGACGGATTGCACGCGCTGGTGAAGAAAACCTTTGCGCACGCCAATGAAAAAGAAGCGGCGCTGCTCATGGAATTCGTGTTGCATGGATTGTCGTCCTACTCCCTGATCAGCAAAAAGATCCTGGAAACTTCCATTGAGTTCAAAGACCTCATGGGAAGCATGCTGAATATACAATCATCCAGTTTTGATGAGGATGAGGAGGATTACAGGTGATCTAAATTATGTTCACTTCACGCTCCAGTGTGATCCCAAACTTTTCTTGTACTGAACGGATGATCTCTTCTGATAATTGCAGGATCTCCTCTCCTTTGGCTTTTCCGTAATTCACTAATACCAGGGCCTGCTTGGAGTAGCATCCCGCATCACCTTTTCTATAGCCCTTCCACCCGCATTGCTCTATCAGCCAGCCCGCTGCCAGCTTCACTTTTTCTTCTGGTAACGGAAAGCCGGCTATCGCAGGATATTTGTCTTTTAGGGATTCAAATGTCTCCAGCGGCACTTCCGGGTTCTTAAAAAAGCTGCCGGCATTACCGAGCACAGCGGGATCGGGCAGCTTGGATGAGCGGATATTGATCACGGCCTGCGAGATCGCATGAATGGACAAATCCTGCACGCCCATTTTTTCCAGCTCCTGCTGGATGGCGCCATAGCTGGTATTGTAAATGGGATGCTTATTCAGCCGGTAGGTAACAGAAGTGATGATGAACTGGTCTTTGAATTCTTTCTTGAACACGCTTTCCCTGTATCCAAATCGGCAGTCGGCCAGCGAAAATTTCCGCCTACTGGCTTCCGTTATACTGATAACTTCCAGCTCGTGAAAAACATCCTTGATCTCCACGCCGTAAGCACCAATATTTTGCATGGGTGAAGCGCCCACGTTGCCCGGGATCAGTGAAAGGTTTTCTACGCCCGCATAGTTATGGCTGAGACAATAAAGCACGAACTGGTGCCAGTTCTCCCCTGCCCCCGCACGCACAAATACGTGATGTTCGTCTTCGTCTACCACCTCAATGCCCCGGATGCTGTTCTTGAGCACAAGGCGGTTCACATTCCCCGTTAGTAATACATTGCTGCCCCCACCGAGTACCAGGGGGCCTTTAAACGCCGGATTGTCCTCTTCCAGGAGCTGCAACAGCCCGTCAACGCTGTCAAATTGTGCAAAAAGCCTGGCTTTTACATCTATCTGGAAGGTATTATAGGGGAAAAGTGAGACGTTTTGCTGGATGGTCATAAGGGATAAAACTAAGCCTGAAAAAATTCATGGGGCCAGAAAGACATATATTATCAATATTTACTATTTTCAAAAATTAAACCAAAACTGCATGCGCCATTTATTGCTAACCCTCGTACTCTCCCTTGCCGGATTGTGCTCCTTTAGTCAATTGATCAATTCAGGTGAGATCATCCAGCAGGCTGTTGAACACAGTCAAAAAGACGAATATAAAAAGGCCATCGCACTCTACCTCCAGGTACCTCGCAACGATACCAACTACCGGCTGGCGCAATTTGAATTAGCCAACGCCTATATCAACGACAGCAACTACACCGCGGCGTTAAAACTGATCGAGCGCAACCTGCAGTCTGATGACCGGACCTACCAGCTGCAATTCCTCAAGGCCAAGGGCATTGCTTTGGATAAAGATGGAAAATGGCAGGAGGCATTGGCCTTCTATGACCAGACCATTCAAAAATTCCCGAATGCCCACGACTTCCTGGTTGATAAGGCTGTGGTATATATACGCCAGAAGGACTGGAAAAACGCGGAGAAGCTCCTGCAGGAAGTGCTGGTGAAGCAGCCTTATAGTTCCTCCTCCCATTTCAGGCTGGCTTATTGCGTCATGCAACAGGGCAGGCTGATACCTGCAATGATGTCGGCCTATACCTCGCTGCTGGTGAATCCCGACGGAGAGTTTTACCGAAATGCCATCACCATGCTGAGCAGTGCCAGCGAGGGACAGGAAGACATTGTGGCCCTTACAGAAGACAGGACCAGTCCTGAACCCACATTTGCACAGGCAGAACAGATCATACTTTCCAAGATCGCCCTGGACAAGGATTACAAGATCAAGTCCTCGCTGGATGATCCCATCATCCGCCAGCTCCAGGCCATGATGGAAGTGGTGAAGCTGGATCCGAATAACAAGGATTTCTGGATGCAGTACTATGTGCCCATGCTGAAGGAGATGTACAACGAAAGTTTTGAGCCTGCCTCCTATTATGCATTTTCATCCGTAGACCTGGACCCCATTCAGAAGTACGTGAAAAAGAACAGGAAGAACCTGGATGAGGCGATGACGGGTGTTTTCAAGTACATGAACGGCATCAGGGAAACCAGGGTGCTGGACCTGGCCAAACGCGGCTCAGCCCCCTCGATCTATCATTTCAGCGACGGCGTGTTGTTTGGGAAAGGTACGATCAACGATAAGGGCGATGCAGTGGGTGCCTGGGAATTCTATTACCCCAATGGACACCTGAAGGCCAGCGGTATGTTGTCGAATGACTCCAAGAAAAACGGAAAGTGGACCTATTACCATGAGCTGGGTTATATGTCGGGCTCCAGCACCTGGCAGAACGACCTGCAGGAGGGCGAGGACCTTACATATAATAACAAGGGCCTGGTAGTGGTTCGTGAAAACTATAAGAACAACAAACTTCATGGGGAAAAGAAAAATTATTATGCACTGGGCCACCTGAAGTCAGTCACCACTTTTGTAGACGGCATGGAAACGGGCATGCATATAGAATATTTCAGCACTGGCAGGAAGTCGTCGGAAGCTCAAATGAAGGAAAACAAGATCGATGGCATTTATAGAAGCTACCACAATAACAATGCACTGGCCCAGGAGATCAGCTATAAGAACGGCGAAGTAGACGGGAAGTGGATCAACTATTATAAGACCGGCGAAAAAAGCTATGAGGCGACCTTCAAGGAAGGTAAAGCCCAGGGCGACGTTTTCTATTATTACAGCAATGGCAAGGTGAAGGAAAAATTCAGCTATCGCGACGGCACCTTAGAAGGAGATAACCTGGAATACAATGAGGACGGCGTACTTGTTACAAAGATCCCTTACAAGAATGGGAAATCCGAAGGCATTGCAGAATACTATGGCAGGGATGGAAAGCTGTTCTCCACCTTTGAATTTGAGAAAGACATCCTGCGTACCGCCCGCTATTTCGACAAATCCGGCAAAGAGATCAGCAGCTCCGTAAGAAAGAACAAGCAAATAGAGCTGACCGTGATCAACTCCGATGGTTTCAAGTCTTCTGTAACCACCTACGACGACAAGGGAAGGCAACAGGGCACGCAAACCTATTTTTACAACTCAGGAAAGGTAAGACAGACCAACCAGTACGAAGACGGGCTCACGAACGGCATGACCGTAGGCTATTATCACGACGGTACAGTAGAATATGAAGTGCCCTACGTGAATGACGAAAAACAGGGCCTGGCCAAATATTATCACCCCAACAAACTGCTGCGCTCCATTGGCTACTATGCAGGAGACTCTCCCGCAGGCGAGTGGAAAGATTATAATGAAAGAGGCATCCATACCAGCACCTATAACTATGTAGATGGCGAGCTGGATGGCTATTATGAGACCCGGCATATGAACGGGAAGCCCGATTATGAAGAGATCTACCAGAAGGGATGGATCATCGGTGTTCGCACCCTCGACACGCTGGGCAATGTTTTCCATGAAGAACTCATTCAGAACGGCAACGGCGACTATAAAGGAAAATACCTCAGTGGCAAAACGCGCTTTCACGTGCCCTATGTGAAGGGCGAATTTCACGGTGAATACAACCTGTATTTCTACGATGGCAAGGTGAGGACCAGGAAGAACTACAACATGGGCCTGCTCGATGGCCTTTACCAGGAGTTTTACCATTCAGGGAAGCCTTTGCAGCAAGGTTCTTACCATTTGGGTGACCGCATTGGTACCTGGAAGTATTTCAATGAAGACGGCAGCCTGTGGAAGGAAGAGCCTTATGCAGCAGGCGAGATCAATGGCAAGGTGATCCTTTATCATGATAATGGAAAAGTAGAGCGCGAGATAGAGCACCGCAATGGCGAGCGCCATGGTATGATGAAAAGATTTGCGGAAGGCGGCGAGCTGATGGCTGTGTTTTACTACCACGAAGGAACGATCACAGGCTACACCTACCCCGACAAGAACGGCAACCTGTTACCCATAACAGCGATGCCAGGCGGCAACGGGCAGGTGACCACCTATTATCAGAACGGCCAAAAGTCTATGAGCCTCTCTTACGTAGAAGGGCTGGTGCATGGAGCCAGTGAATTTTATTTCCCGGATGGTAAGACCATGTATAAGGGCAACGACTCTTATGGCCTCAGCCACGGCAAGCAGCTCTACTATTACAGCAACGGAAAAATGAAAGAGGACCACAATTACTATTACGATAGCCCGGACGGCACATTCAAAGATTATTATGAGAATGGGCAGCTGAAGGATGAGACCATCTATCAGAATGGCAGAAGCCATGGGATCTCTACCCGCTACAGCCCTGAAGGCAAGGTAATGTGGAAAGAAAACGTTTATTACGGGATCATTTTGAGCATCAGCAAATGAAAAAACTTAGACCTGTCTTTTTCGCAGCCCTTTGCCTGGCTACCGGATCGGCAGCGCAGGACGTAAAAAAAGAATTTCCGGACGCGCAGGCCGTATACACCAGCGTAGTGAAAGAAGTGGAGTTCTTCTCCGAAAAGGGCAAAGTAACGGCCCGCAGCAAGTACAGCGAGGACCTTCAGCTGCTGTCGGACAATGCCGCAAAGATGATGAGCCGGGGACAGGTTTATCACAGCAGCTTCAGTGCATTGAATAGCTGGGAGGCCTATGGCCTTTCTCCAGAAAAACGCAAGCTCAAGATCGCCAACACCAAGACCAACAGTAACCGCGACGACTATATATTTTTCGACGATTCCAAGGAAACGAGCTTTGATTTCCCGGGGATCAGCAATGGAAGCACAAGGCACATCGAATATGTAGTGGACCACCCGGACGCCCACCTGATGAGCCCGTTTTACTTCGACAGGTACTTCCCTATCCTGAACAGCGAGCTGCGCATCACCTTTCCCTCGAGCCTCAGGTTGAGATACGTGTACAAGGGGACCAATACCGATAAGATCCAGTTCTCCGAGAGCAGGAAAAGAGATAAGGTCACCTATACTTTCAAAGCAGCCAATGTACCTGCCAGCCAAAATTATCCCGACGCGCCCAGCAGCTCCTGGTACGCCACCCACGTGGTATTTTATGTAGAGTCGGTAGAAGAAAACGGAACTGTAACACCCTTCCTTTCTACGCCGGCAGACCTGTACAAATACAACTATGAGCACATCCGCCACCTGAACAGCCAGCGCGACCCGCACCTCGAATCGATCACGGACTCCTTAACGGCGGGCGCAGGCTCAGACCGGGAGAAGGCCAGGCGGATCTACAAATGGGTGCAGGGCCATATCAAGTATGTGGCTTTCGAGGATGGCATGGAAGGCTTCATTCCCAGGGAAGCTGCGCTTGTGTGCAGCCGTCGTTATGGCGATTGTAAGGACATGGCCAGCATCCTCACTGCCATGTTGAAAAGAGCAGACGTCCCGGCCTATTTTACCTGGATCGGCACCAGGAGCCTGAATTATACTTATGCGGAGACCCCTCTCCCACTGGTAGACAATCACATGATCTGCACCATCCTGCTGGATGGTGAGTATATTTTCCTGGACGGCACCGACGACGCCTGCATTTTTGGAATCCCTTCCTCTCACATTCAAGGGAAAGAGGCCATGGTGGCCATTGGTGAAAACGATTTCAAGATCATCACGGTACCCATACCGCCAAAAGAAACCAACCGCTATACGGACTCCACTATCCTTGAATTTTCCGAGAACGGTTTGAAAGGCACACTCCGAGTCTCCCTCTCTGGCTACTTCGCTTCCGGCCTTCGCTCGACCTTGAACTATAGAACGGGTAAGGAAAGAGAAGACTACTTCAACAACCGGTTTGGCAGGGGGAACAACAAGGTAAAGTTTTCCAACTGGAAGGCCGAAAGTATCAATGAGCATACCATGGTGGTCACCGCCGACCTCGTGCTTCCGGATTACGCCAGGAAGATCAATGAGGAATGGATGATCAACATGAATCTTTTCAAATGGTATGAAGGTGAGGAGATCGATTTTCCAAAAAGAAAGGTCCCTATCAGCTTCGACTACCTGAGCACCAGCAGCTACACCATGGTGCTGAAGATCCCTGAAGGTTTCAAACCCTCCTATGTACCGAAAGCCAAAGAATACAAGAACGACGTCTGGGGCTTCTCCATGCGGTATCATGCCGACAAGCAAACCATCAGCATGACGCAGGAATTTGACACGAACACGCTCCTGCTCCAGCCTAAGGATTTCGAAGACTGGAACAAAGTACTTGAACAGTTATTTCCCCAATACAAACAAACCGTTTTACTTTCTAAATAACCGCATATGCGTATCCTGTTTGCATTTTTTCTGCTCCTTTCTGCCAGTCTTTCCCATGGACAAAGCTTTACCCGTCTTGAATGGACAGCCAAGCCTGTGATGATTCCCGTTGACGAAGAATTTGCCGGCGACGCTGCCGTGATGGTGGCAGAAAAAAAGACCGTGGAGTTCGTGATTGAAAAAGAAGGATTCTTTGTATACAACACCGTACACCGCATTGTGCATATCAACAACGACAAGGGGATCGAGTATTTCAACAAGGTTTACCTGCCCTATACCAGGGGACTGGACGTAGTGGATGTAAAAGCGCGCACCTTGCTGCCAGACGGTAAAGTGATGGTATTTGATGAAAAGAACATCAAGGAGATCACGGAAGATGATAACGTGTACAAGATCTTCGCGCTGGACGGCCTTACCAGGGGCTGCCAGATAGAATATTATTATACCGTAAAAAAATACGCTTCGCTGTTCGGACGGGAGGTCATGCTGGGCCGCTTTTCCGTAATGAATGGAGAATTCCAGCTGATCGCACCTCCGCATCTGCGGTTCGAGGTCAAAAGTTTCAATGGCCTGCCGAATGCCACAGAAAAGCTGGTAGGTGAGAAAAGGGTCATCAGCGTGAGTTCCGGAAAAATGAAAAGCGGGGAAGAAGAGAAATATTCGAAGCCCGATGCCAACAGCAAGCGGGTGGAGTATAAGCTCAGTTATAATACAAGCAACAACGAGCGCCAGCGCTTGTTTACCTGGAATGAACTGTCAAAGAAAGTATTTGAATCTTTCGGCAGCTTCAACGATAAGGAAAAAAAGAAGCTCAAAGAGCTGCTGGAGGACGCAGGCGTGTCGGATAAAATGAATACCGAGGAAAAGATCATACGCATAGAAAGCTATATCAAGAAAAATTTCATGTACCGCGATGATATTTCCGACGACGACGCGGACGACCTGGTAGGAGTGATCAAGAGCAAGCTATGCAGCGAAAGAGCCATCAACAAGCTCTTTTCCACCTCCATGACGGTGGCTGGCATCGATCACCACATTGTGCTCACCGGCGACAGGGAAGACTTTTCCATCGATCCCAAGTTCGAGAACTGGAACAATGCAGACAATGTGCTTTTGTATTTTCCGCAGACCAACAAATACCTGGCGCCTACCGCTTCTATATTCCGATATCCCTGGATCCCTCCCACCTGGGCAGGCGGGAACGGCGTGTTTTGTGTAACGACCACGATCGGTACATTAACGACCGCCATTGCGGAAGTGAAGCCTATTCCCTTTGAGGCTTATGAACATTCCTTTCTAAATATGAACATGAAGGTGAAGATGGATGAAAAGCAGGAAGCCCTGGTGATCGACGTAAAGCAGCTTTATGGTGGTTACTCCGCCCCCAATTACAAAGCGCCGTTTGTGTTTTACCCTCCCGATGAACAAAAGAATTTCCTGAAAGAGCTGATCAAGTTCGGCACCAACTCGGAGAATATCCTGACCAGCGGTTTTGAGAATAAAGAACTCGACCAAAAAGATCCTTACAGCCCCTTTGTCATCAGCGCTACGGTAAAGTCTACGCAGCTGATCGAGCATGCGGGAGACAAGATTATTTTCAAAGTAGGTGAACTGATCGGGCAGCAGGTGGAAATGTATGAAACCGGCGAGAGGGTGGCTGACATGGACCTGGATTACCCGCATGCGCTGGTTAGAACGATCGAATTCCAGATCCCGGAGAGCTACGAGATCAAGAACCTCAAAGACCTTGACATGGGCCATGTGTACAAAGAGAACGGCGAACTGACCATGGGCTTTGTTTCATCCTATACCCTTTCCGGCAACCTGCTGAAGATCCTGATCAAAGAAGATTACGTGCGCGTGCATTACCCGCTTTCGCAATATGCCGATTTTAAAAAGGTGATCAATGCCGCGGCGGATTTCAACAAGGTGGCTCTGGTGCTGCAGAAGAAGTGAGTAGTGAGTCGTGTCCCGATAGCTATCGGGAGGTGAATGGTATTTTACACAGGATCTACGTCCGGTACGACTACAACGGATTTGAAACGGGGCTCCGCGTGCAGTTTGGTGACCGCAGCTAATGTGTACTTCTTACACATTAAAATGGTCTTTGAATCCCGGGGCAGCTTGAGCATCAGTTCCATCAGGTACATATTCCTCACCCGGTTCACCACCGGCTCCGCCGGTCCCACCATGAATTGTCCGTATTTATCCTGCAGCAGCCTGGCAAAGAAATAAGCGGCTTCCTCCACCACTTCTTTTTGCTTGTGCCGGAAGTGTACCTGTATGATCCGCGAGAAAGGCGGATAAAAGAATTGTTTTCGCTTGACGATCTCTTCCTGGTACATGCCCTCGTAATCGTGGCGCGCCACATGCACCAGCACCGGGTGGGTTGGATTCAGGGTTTGTATCAGCACCCTTCCCTTGCCGTCTTTTCTTCCTGCCCTTCCACTCACCTGTTCCATTAACTGAAAGGCCCTTTCGTTCACCCGGAAATCAGTGAAGCCCAAGATGCCGTCGGCATCCAGTATGCCCACGAGGTCTACATTATCGAAATCCAGTCCCTTCACCACCATCTGCGTACCCACCAGCACGTCGATCTTTTTTTGCTCGAACTGCTGGATCAGCACATCATGCGCATGCTTGCTGCGGGCCGTATCCATGTCCATGCGGCCGATCTTCACGTCTTCCAGCTCTTCCACCAGCATCTCCTCTATTTTTTCCGTACCAAAATTCTTTTGCATCATCTTGTCACTGCCGCAGGCCTGGCAGCTGGCCGATACGGGATAACTATTACCGCAGTAGTGGCATTTGAGCTTGTTGGAAAATTTATGGTAGGTGAGCGATACATCGCAGTGCGTGCATTGGGCTATCCAGCCGCAAACGCTGCAGATCTGGTAGGGTGAATAGCCCCGCCGGTTCTGGAACAGGATCACCTGCTTACCTCTTGCCGTCACTTCCCTGATCTCTTCCAGCAGCTGCGGTGAAAGCATCACCTTTTCCTTTGCTTTTTTGGGCACCATCCTGTTGTCCACCAGGTGCATGGCAGGCAGCTTTACATCCATGAACCTCTCAGGCAGGTGCACCAGCCCGTATTTATTGGCCTTCGCATTGAAATAGCTTTCCAGGGAAGGCGTAGCGCTTCCCAAAAGCACTTTTGCCTGGTTGAGTGAGGCCAGGAAGATGGCGGCATCCCTTCCATGATAGCGTGGCGCCGGATCCTGCTGCTTGAAGGAGCTGTCGTGCTCCTCGTCGCAGATCACCAGGCCCAGGCTGCTAAAGGGCAGGAAGAGAGAGCTGCGCGCGCCCAGCACGATCTTCAGCTCGCCTGTCTTTACCTTGTTCCATATCTCCACCCTCTCGTTCTGACTGAATTTTGAATGGTAGATGCCGATGTAGCCGCCGAAATGCTTTTGGAGCCTGCGGATCACCTGGGAGGTCAGTGCAATTTCAGGCAGCATGTAGAGCACCTGCTTACCCTGCTTCACCTGCTCTTCCATCAGCTTGATGTACACGTGGGTCTTGCCGCTGGAAGTAACACCGTGAAGAAGACAGACCTGCTTGTCAGCAAATTCATGTAGCACCAGGTCGTGGGCCTGCTGCTGCGCGGCCGTGAGTTCAAAATCAATGGTTACATCCTTAGCCGCATAGTGCATCCTGTCCACGGTTCTCTTCTCGATCCTGAGGATGCCTTTGTCCACGAGGCCTTTGAGTTGCGCATCTGAGGCGGAGGATTTTTTCAGCAGGCCTGCCTTGGTCACTTCTCCTTCGGTTTTTACGAGGTGGAGATAACTAAGCAGGAGTTCCATTTGCTTGGGTGCGCGGCCCCAGTTATTCAGCAGCTCCGAAAGGGCATCCTCATTGTCATACTCTGGCGCGAGAAGGACGTAACTTTCTTTTTTTGCGTGGAAGGTCTGCTTCAGCGATTCCCAGACGAAACAAACTTTTTTCGCAATCAGCCTGTTCACTACGGGATATACATGGATGGCGTCGAGCAATTGCTGCACTTCGGTGAGGCGCAGCTCGTGTTTCAGGAGAAGGGCCTCCGCCACCAGGTATTCATCATTTTCCAGGTCGGTGAAATCGTCGCCATATTCTTCATTCAGCACCAGGATGGTTTCGCTGGATAGCTTGAAGTGCGCCGGCAGGGCCGCTGCCATCACCTCTCCCTGGGTGCACATGTAATATTCGGAAAGCCATTCCCAGAAATCAAGCTGGTAGGGTTGCACCACGGGTGTGGTATCGAGCACGTTGATGATCTCCTTGGGCTCAAAGCCATGGGGCTTATCAAAATGAAGGCGCTTGATGATGCCCGCGTATTTCTTATGCTTGCCCAGGTTCACCTCCACGCGGCAGCCCACAGCGAGTCCTTCCCGCTTGTCGCCGGGAATGCGCCAGGTGTAGTTCTTTGGCAGGGCCAGTGGTATGATGATCTCGGCGTACAAGAGAGTTTACGGTTTACTGTTTACTGTTGGGTTTTGGTTGGCTGTTTCCTCTGTCAACTTTATCAACTCTGTCAACCTTATCAACTTCCTTCCCCTCCACCCAGCTCGCTCCGTATTCCAGGAGCTTTTTCTCCATTTCTTCAAACACTTCCTTTTTCAGCAAAGCAAGATCATTCAACTCATATTGTTCCGTGGGAAATTCCCTGAGAAACACGGCCCGGCTCCTGCCAGGATTCAGCGACCATACGGAACGATAATGAAGCCTGTCGTAGGCATCCAGGAGCAGCACCGGCTTCACCGGCGTATTGGTTTCGATAGCGATCCTGAAAGCGCCGTCATAAAAATGCTTCAATGGCTTGCCTGAAAGATTAAAGGTTCCTTCCGGGAATACGAGAACGGAAATTCCTTTTTGCAGGATGGACTTCAGCAGCCTGACGCTGTTGGCCCTGTGGGCCGCGCTGCTGCGGTCAACGGTTACGATCAGCCGCTTATAAATGAATCCGAACAAAGGCACCTTTGACAATTCAATCTTGCCCAGCGGCCGCAAAGGCTTCCGCCATACCTTGGGGATCAAAGCAGCATCGAGGTAGGAAATGTGATTGGATACATAGATGTAAGAGGCCTCCTCTCTATGCGGCGATTCGTAGATATTCCGGTGCCTGATCAATATAAGGAAGAACCAGGCGCCGGCCCAGGCCCGGCAGGCGGCGTAGATCATATTGCCTCCCCTCACCCGCCCAAAAGGCAGGGCAACCACTGCCCAGATAAATACCGGGATCATCAGGGCTACAAATACAAAGGCGGCGTAAACAAAGTAAAGGATCCGAAAAAGCCTCAGCATCTGCGGAAAGTAGGAAAAAACTGCATACCCCCGGTCAACCTTAAACCATAAACCTTAATCTGCGCATTTCTACCGCCCATCATTACAAAAGTTAACACATATTAACAAATATGTAAATTCCCGAAAACCCTCGTAAATTTACGTGCGTCCGGTTCGCAATTTTTATGAACAAGATCCTGCTTGGCTTTCTATTCTTTTTCGCTACCCACAAAGTTTTCGCACAGGCAGCTGTGACCTGCCCCCCCAATATCGGCTTCGAGCAGGGTAATTTCAATAACTGGGATTGTTATGATGGCTTTATCAGGACAGACGGCACCCTGGACCTCCAGCCCTCTCCCCCCATCATGAATGTTCATACGATCATTCCCAAATCACCTATCCCTGTCCTCGATCCTTACGGAGGCTTTCCCATCAGTTGTCCTAATGGAAGCAATTATTCCATCCAGCTTGGAAATGACGAAACTGGAAGAGGAGCAGAAAGGATCAGCTATACCTTTCATATTCCCATGGGCCAGGACAAGTACAGCATTATTTATAATTATGCGGTGGTGATTGAGAATCCGGCCCACCAGCCTTACCAGCAGCCCAAGTTCATGACGGAAGTTTTCGATGTCACCGCAGGTGAGTATATCGACTGCGCATCCTTCGAATTCGTAGCTTCGGCCAACCTGCCTGGATTTTTGCCTTCGCCCAATTTTCCTAACGTATTTTATAAGCCCTGGGCCGCGGTGACCATCGACCTCAATGGCATGGCCGGACGAACCCTGCGCATTGAATTCACCAACAACGATTGCACCCAAAGCGGCCATTTTGGATATGCCTATCTAGATATCAATGAGAATTGCAATTCGCCCATCAAGGGAAACGTAGCTTGCGGCAATTCCAATTCGGTCACGCTGCGTGCACCGTTTGGATTCCAGGAGTATAAATGGTATGATGCCTCTGTTACGACTCTGCTCGGCACCTCCAGCAATCTCACGATCTCACCAGTGCCTCCGCCCAACACTACTTATGCAGTGGTACTGATACCTTACCCCGGCCTGGGTTGCCTGGACACCATCTATACCAACATCAGCCGGGTGGCAGACATTCTTGTGCTAAATGCGCCCGATACGGTCAAGGGCTGTGCAGACCCCGGTGTGAACCTGGGGGCGCCCACGGTGACGGCAGGAAGTTCGCCAGACCTCACCCTCTCCTATTTTTCGGATCCCACCCTAACCACTTATGTTCAAAACCCGAATTATATCACAGAGTCGGGTGATTATTATATCAACGCAGTGAATGCGCTTGGATGCAACGTCACGAAAAAAGTCTATGTAAAAGTATCGCCCGCACCGAATGTGGTTTACAGCAATCCCGTATGGGGCTGCGAGCCCAATTTAGTGGACATTACCAATCCTATGCTTTATGCGGGATCGGATCCCGGGCTGGCACTGAGTTACTGGACCAATTCCCTGGCCACCGCCTCCCTGAGCAATCCGGCTGCGGTGGGTAAAGGCAGTTATTTTGTGAAAGCCATCGACGGCGGAGGCTGCTCGGTGATCAAACCCCTTTCGGTGGATATGGCCAAACTGGTGACCCGCGATATTCTCTCCTGCAATACGGCCGATCTCACACTCAATATGAATACGGCTGGCAGCAGTCCCGGTTTTGATTTCACTTATTGGATGGATTCAGCAGGCACGGTGCCGGTCACAGATCCCAAAAACGTGAATACGGACGGCAGGTATTTTATTCGTGGCGCGCACAACAGCGGCTGCATACTCACACGTGGCCTGGAAGTAAAGATCATTTCCCCTAACAATTTTGTGATCACCGATCCTGCAGAAGTAAAATATCCGGGCAATATCGACCTCACTAAAACTTTCTTTGATCCGGGGAACCTAACCTACACTTACTGGAAAGATTCCGCGGCGACCAAAAAGCTGGACAACCCCACCAACATCACAGAAAGCGGCACTTATTACATCAAAGCCATGACTGCAGATGGCTGTGCGGTGGTGAAGCCAGTGGTGGTGCGGATCAAGTTGCCTGATCCCGCGAAATTCGAGGTGCCCAATGCTTTCTCTCCCAATGGAGATGGCGTGAATGACGTATTCACCGTAAAAATGGACGGCCATTTACGCAAGATCGAATTCAGGATCTATAACCGTTGGGGACATTTGGTGTTTTTCTCCAACAAGACCGTAGCTGAATGGAATGGCAAAATGGGTGAGGTCACCCTGCCTACAGGCGTTTATTACTGGATATTGAATGCTACGGACAGCTACAGGAACGTCCAGCACCAGGAAACCGGTTCTGTGACCCTGATCAGGTAAGACATCCCGGGGCCATAGGCTATCCTAATTTTATCAACTCTGAAACAACCCTGCATCCTACCTTTGCGCGATGACCACGACGCGCACCGTTGCCTTTCACACCCTCGGCTGCAAGCTCAATTTTTCTGAGACCTCCACGCTTTCCAGGACCCTGGAAGCAGAAGGTTTCTTGAAAAAAGAGTTTGAAGACAAGGCCGACGTGTACGTGATCAATACCTGTTCGGTCACCGACAACGCGGATAAGGAATGCAGGCAGATCGTGCGGCGGATCCAGCGCAGGTCGCCCGAAAGCCTGGTGGTGATCACCGGCTGCTATGCCCAATTGAAGCCAAAGCAGATCTCGGAGATCCCTGGCGTGGACCTGGTGCTGGGCGCGGCGGAAAAATTCAACATCGCCAGCCATTTAAAAGAACTCACCAAGGGAGATCCTACAAAGATCTCTTCCTGCGATATAGAGGACGTAAGCGGCTTCAATGCCTCCTGGAGCGTGAACGACCGCACGCGTACATTTTTGAAGGTGCAGGACGGCTGCGATTACAACTGTTCTTTCTGTACCATTCCCATGGCCCGGGGTAAGAGCAGGAGCGACTCTATTGACAATGTGGTAAGGCATGCCCATGAACTTGCGGAAAAAGGTGTGAAGGAGATCGTGCTTACTGGTGTGAATCTTGGTGACTTCGGTAAGGGCCCCGACGGAGATCATCGTACTGAGGATTTTTACGGACTGGTGCAGGCACTTGAAAACGTGAAAGGCATCGAACGCTATCGTATCTCGTCTATCGAACCCAACCTATTATCGGAAGACATCATTCGCCTGGTAGCAGGCAGCGGGAAATTCATGCCTCATTTTCATATTCCCCTCCAGAGCGGCAGCAACAGCGTGCTGGCCCGCATGCGCAGGCGGTATAAGAAAGAACTTTACCAGGAGAGAGTAGAGATGATCCGCTCTCTTCTTCCGCACTGCGCCATTGGCGTGGATGTGATCGTGGGTTTTCCTGCAGAAACGGATGAGGAGTTCAAAGAAACCTATGACTTCCTGCATGCACTGGACATTTCTTACCTGCACGTGTTCACCTATTCTGAGAGAGATGAAACAAAGGCCCTTGAAATAAAACCGGTCGTTCCCCTGCCTGTGAGGCATGAAAGAAACAAGGCGCTCCGCAACCTTAGCTACATGAAAATGCAGTATTTCACGGAGCAGCACCGCGGACAGAACAGGAAGGTACTGTTTGAAGGATTCAACAAAGAGGGGATGATGGAAGGATACACAGACAATTATATCCGCATCGTAACGCCTTACCGCCAAGAATGGGCGAACCAGGTTATTGACTGGGTTGTGTGACCCCCAACCCACTAAGCGGGTGGATGAACCATTCACCATTCACCTCCCGATAGCTATCGGGACACCATTCACTACTCACTACATGGCGTCTACGGCTCTTTTCAGGCTGGCGCTTACTTCAGATGCAATGGTTTCAAGTTCCGGGTTGTCAACCCCACCTATGGAAGCCAGTGGGTTGATGGCAGACACTTCCACTTCGTTTTTTGCCTTTTCCTGCACAACCACATTGCAGGGAAGCATCACACCGATATTGGGTTCCTTGCCAATGGCCTGGAAGGCCAGTTTGGGATTGCAGGCGCCCAGGATCTTGTACGGCCTGAAATCCACCCCGAGCTTTTCCCTGAACTTCTCTTTCGGGTCGATCTCACTGATGATACCGAAACCTTCTTTTTTCAATTCCTCTGTAGCCTTAGTCACTGCTTCACTGAAGCCGGTGTGCAGCATTTTGCTGAAATGGTAATTCATGCGATCAGTTTTTATACAACATACAATCTAAGAAATAACTCATCTGCATTTTACTGATTGTCGTCATGACCTGTGTAAAAATCGGCTCTTCGGTATAATATTTTCATGTGTGATATTATGCCCTAACCTGATCCAACTCCCTACTAAAAGGACGCCCGTCTCCAGTGAAAAACTATCCTAAACAACACCGTCATGAGAGGGCATACCCGTCTTTTAATCTCAGCAGGTTTGCTGTTCAGCATTTGTTCCGTTCCAGTGCAGGCACAGGATGGAGCTGGAATTGAAATAGGCATCATTGCCGGCACATTCATTTACCAGGGCGACCTCACGCCATCACCATTTGGATCTTACCGAACAGCTTCCTATGCATTTGGCCTGAGCTTCGCGAGGAGGTTTAACGGTACAGTAGCATTAAGAGCCGACTTGCATACCGGCAAGCTGCGTGGAGATGATGCGGAATATGCAATACCTCAATGGAGGAAGTACAGGGCTTTCCGGTTTGAGACACCCATACAGGAGGGAGCGTTGTTCCTGGTGATCTCTCCTTTTGGCAATGACGATAGCTTTACGCCCTACATGCTGGCGGGCGCGGGCCTTGCGCTTCTGAATATTCAGCGCGACCACAGCAGATTCACCGACACCTATTTTTCTGCTTCTGTTATTGAAGGATTGCAAAACGACCTCCAAAAACAAGCACCAAGACTGCTGCCTGTATTGCCTTCCGGCCTGGGACTAAAATATCAACTCAATCCCAATTGGGCTATGAACATGGAAGTGAAATACCGGATCATGTTTACCGATCATCTCGATGGCTTCAGCCTTTCCGCCGAGCCCGATATGAATGATCACTACATCACCTATTCGCTTGGCCTCAACTATTGCCTGGGCAAAGGAGAAGCTGGACGTTGTCCTACTTTTGACTAAGCATCCGGAATGTCACCAATCATCATTTCCCACTACAACTTCTGCTGATCAGCAGTGGAGTATCCTTTCGATCAGAAACCTCTGACGCCAGTCACAATTACAGACATTCATGTGCCTGATAGTAATCATTAAAAATATTTTATATGTTAACCTAATTTTGGGTCTTCCTAATCTGTCCGGTTCGATTCACCGGTATCCTTTGCAGACCACATTCTTAACTAACTAAAATGTGTGTATGAAAAAAGAATTCGACAGATCAGGGCAATTTTTTCCATTCTTTTTATGGTCACTAGAAGCTTTCATTAAGAGGCGAACCGTCCTGTGGCTGACCATGGTTTTTTTATTTACTTCTTCCATTGCTTACGGGCAAACAAGGGATTTTCAGCAGGCGGCCAATGCTGGAGCCCCGGGTTACGACATCAGTTTTTTGAACGGTATTCTCAATGGAAGTAACTCCACTTATTTTGAAGGTGTGGGAATCCCTCAAAGGATCGTTCTCACGGGACTCACAGGCAGTTCGCATTCGCTGTCCTTCCGCCACCTGGCAACCAAGGGCGGGTCGCATGCGTATGACTTCATCATGTCATGGGAGCAAGCCGTACAAACCGCCAGTTATATTGGCGGGGCCGACAATGAGCTCACCCATTTATTCGATGCTTCGGCCCGGTGCGGAGAAACGGTGAGTGCCACCGGGGGGGCAGCCTGTACGGCACTTGCTGGCGCATTGCCGGCAAACCAGATCATGCGGCCTTCATTGGGATCGCTCCCCAATGTGCCAAATTTCCCCACGCATAGTGTTGCCGATGCGATCACCCATTTTGAATCGCTGAATGGCCCGAGGGACATAGAGATCAGGGGTAACGCAGCCATTACAGCGGCTAATATCAGTTTCGATGGCTATGTTGCAGGGTCAGGAGAATATTTTGCGACCTATACAATTACCTGGACTTCTACATCATCGGACATACTGATCCGTTTTGCCGGACACCCTGCGATTGGTTTAGGCGGCGGCGGTGGTTATGGAGCAGGCTTTGGTGCGGGTAGTGTAAGCGGCGGACCTTACCACTTCAAGATCGATATGCTTGATGGCGATCCTTTTGGAAGTGTGGATAACCAGGTCCAGGCCAATGCTACACCTGCACTTCCTGTCTGCGGTATCAGCGGACCCACAGAATTATGCACCAGTACATCGGCTACTTTCAATGCCCCCATACAAACCGGTGCTACATATAGCTGGACGATCACCAACGTTTCCGGTGCCAATCCCACACCGTTAAGCGGAACAGCCGATTCATTCGTTATCAATTCCGGCGCAACAGGAGGTAGTTTCAGGGTAAGGCTTACCGTCACTACAGATGGAGGCAGCGCCTTATGTTCTACAGATGTTGTTGTATGCGGTCCGCCTGTATTTACCGGCGCACCGGGAAATGTAACTGTTAGCTGTAGCAACATTCCAGCAGTGCCCACCGTGAGTTACACAAACAGTGGAACAGGTGTTTGTTTGATCGCCGGTTCCGTGCAAGCTGTGCGCACAGGCAGTGCCGGATTATGCGGCGGCACGCTAACGGATACCTGGAGTTTTACAGACAGTTGTGGCAGAACCATCAGTGGCAGCCGTATCATTACGGTTGACACCGCGGATGCGGCGAGTTTTGTTACTCCTCCACAGGATACCACGGTAAATTGTGGCGATATTCCGGCGGTACCCACTGTGAGCTATACCAATGGCGCAAGTGGCGATTGCCTGATCTCCGGATCAGTGCTGGCCGTGCGAACCGGATCCGCAACGATCTGTGGCGGCACAATTACCGATACCTGGAGCTTTACAGACAATTGTGGCAGAATCATCAGTGGCAGCCGTACCATTACGGTTGATACCGCGGATGTAGCTGCTTTTGTTAGACCTCCGCAGGATACCACGGTAAATTGTGGCGATATCCCGGCAGTACCCACTGTGAGCTATTCCAATGGCGCAAGTGGCGATTGCCTGATCTCCGGATCAGTGCTGGCCGTGCGAACCGGATCCGCAACGATCTGTGGCGGCACAGTTACCGATACCTGGAGCTTTACAGACAATTGTGGCAGAATCATCAGTGGCAGCCGTACCATTACGGTTGATACCGCGGATGTAGCTGCATTTGTTACTCCTCCGCAGGATACCACGGTAAATTGTGGCGATATTCCGGCTGTACCCACTGTGAGCTATACCAATGGAGCAAGTGGCGATTGCCTGATCTCCGGATCAGTGCTGGCCGTGCGAACCGGATCAACAACGATCTGTGGCGGCACCATTACCGATACCTGGAGCTTTACAGACAATTGTGGCAGAACCATCAGTGGCAGCCGTACCATTACGGTTGACACCGCGGATGCAGCTGCTTTTGTTACTCCTCCGCAGGATACAACGGTAAATTGTGGTGATATCCCGGCGGTACCTACAGTGAGCTATACCAATGGAGCAAGTGGCGATTGCCTGATCTCCGGATCAGTGCTGGCCGTGCGAACCGGATCCGCAACGATCTGTGGCGGCACCATTACCGACAGCTGGAGCTTTACAGACAATTGTGGCAGAACCATCAGTGGCAGCCGCACTATTACGGTTGACACCGCGGATGCAGCTGCCTTTACGAATGAACCTGGTAATATTACAGTCGATTGTGGCAGTGTTCCGCCTGTTCCAACAGTTAGCTATACCAATGGAGCGAGTGGTGATTGCCTGATCGCAGGATCCGTGCTGGCTATCCGTACAGGTTCCGCATCGCTATGCGGTGGAGAAGTAACCGATAGCTGGAGCTATACAGATAATTGCGGAAGGCAAATAACAGGAAGCAGGACCATCACGGTCAGCGGAGCACCTCCACCTTCATTTGTAACACCTCCGCAAAATGCAACTGTTGATTGTGGTAGCATTCCACCGGTTCCAACGGTCAATTATTCCAATGGCGCCAGGGGCGATTGCCTGATCTCCGGATCAGTGCTGGCCGTACGTACAGGTACTTATAATTCATGTGGCGGCACATTAACCGACAGCTGGAGCTTCACAGACAATTGTGGCACAACCATCAGTGGCAGCCGTACCATTACGGTTGATACTGCTGATGCAGCTGCTTTTGTTACTCCTCCGCAGGATACCACGGTAGATTGTGGCGATATTCCGGCAGTTCCTACAGTAAGCTATACCAATGGCGCAAGCGGCGATTGCCTGATCTCCGGATCAGTGCTGGCTATACGCACAGGCTCCGCACCATTATGTGGCGGAACGCTTACCGACACATGGAGCTTTACGGATAATTGCGGACGCCTCATCACAGGTAGCCGTACGATCACCGTAAATCCTGCACCAGCACCAGCCTTCACAGGTGTACCGGGTAATTTAATTGTCAATTGTGACAGCATTCCTCCAGTGCCAACAGTGAACTATACCAATGGAGCAAGTGGTGATTGCCTGATAGCGGGATCAGTACTGGCGATACGCACACTACCCGATCCATTATGTGGCGGAACGATCATAGATAGCTGGAGCTTTACAGATGAATGCGGACGCCTCATCAGCGGCAGCCGTACAATAATCGTAAGGGAGCGAGAAGAAATCATCCTGCCAAACAACACCTGTACTTTCACACAGGGCTTTTATGGAAATATGGGCGGTATATCCTGCAACCTGCAAGCGCCGGTTCCAGGGGCTCCAAGAAGAACAACCACCTGGACCATCACCAATGCCATCGGCACTTATCCCAGTCTTCCTGCCATCCCAGGCAGTGGCGATCATGTGATGCTGATCGGCAAATTGGGTCGTTCCGTGTATATGAACAATACAGCGGCTGATGTGGCAAAGATCATTCAATACCTGCCAGGCGGTGGCGGCAGCAGAGAACTCTTTGCAGGCAATGTAAGTATCAGTGGTAATATGAGCGCTTATCTGAAAAAGGGCAAGATCAACAATACGCTCCTGGCCCAGAACATAACCCTCGGTCTCAACCTGGGCAACCGGTCAGAACTCGGCTCATTTGAACTCCAGGCAGGATGGCTTGTAACAGCCGATCTCGATGGCAAATGCGGTGCAACCGAAGCCAAGATCAGAACCTGCAATTACAGGTCAACAGATCCTTACGACCTGATAAGCGTAACCAACGAGTACCATTATTACAACATCGACGCCAGTGTGATAGCCGCTATTGGAGCAGATCCTGACGTAGATGGATTGTTTGCACTGGCCAACCGTGCACTGGGTAATGCAGATGGTATTATTGGCTATGAAGATGGCGCTGGTCTCTCCGCAATCGCAGAGGCAGTAGATAATATCAACAAAGCCTTCGATGGTTGCCGTGCATTCATTGGCTTCAATGTTCCAAGATGCCAGCCATACAGTTCTTCTGTTCCTACCATTTCCCTGAAAGGAAATCTTAACAAGCAGGACCAGGCAGAAACAGGCCAGGCAGGTATCTCCGTTCACCCCAACCCAGCCCGGGGCAGGTTCACCATTGTTTTGAGCAATGCCATTCCAGGCAATAAAACCCTGGTGATCACCGACGCAACTGGCAGGGAAGTTTATAGGAGATCCGTTTCCGTTGCAGCTCCTATGCATCAGATCCCCGTGGTGCTGAATAACGCACAGGGTATCTACTTCATCAAAGTAGTAGATAAGAACAGTGTTCAGTATTCGAGGGTAGTGATCGAGTAAACCAAGAAAGGAGGCGTCTCAGAGAAGACGCCTCTTTTTTATATTTTTTTAAGGCGGTCATTTTTAGAAAACCGCACCCAAAGCAAAATCCTGCAAATGAAAAAGCCCGGTGAAATCACCAGGCTTTGTTGTGGGAGTTGACGGGTTCGAACCGCCGACCCTCTGCTTGTAAGGCAGATGCTCTGAACCAGCTGAGCTAAACTCCCTTCGGTTAATCGGGATGCAAAGATAGGGGCTCGTTTTTTTCAGCAAAATTTTTTTCATTCCTTCTGACCATTCTTAACGTTTTCGGCAGGAAGGATCATTTAGCTGGAACATTTCTCCAAACCACAGAACATGGCCTGCCTTATTTAAAAGACATATTATATTAATTTATTATGTTTATGCTGGCTCTCTCCTGTGTAGAATCATAAAAATCCCTACTCCCGAATCCTTAACTTGTTCCATATTTTTCACGATCCGAGAACATCAACAACAAGTCTCGTCATGGCGAGCAAAGTGAAGCAACATGCAACTGGAAAATAAACTGCACCGACTTACCTGGCTCCACCGCTACGAGAAGTACCTAGGTCCCTTTGTGTACGGTGGGATTGACGGCTGCGTAACCACCTTTGCTGTAGTGGCAGGCGCCGTGGGCGCCGGACTCGACAGCGCTGTGATCATCATCCTTGGATTTGCCAACCTGCTGGCAGACGGCTTTTCCATGTCCGTTGGCGCCTACCTCTCCTCTAAATCGGAACGCAACTACTATTTTAAGCAGAGGTCGATCGAATACTGGGAAGTAGATAACCTGCCCGAAAAAGAAAGGGAGGAGATCCGGGATATCTATCGTGAGAAAGGCTTTGAGGGCGAGACGCTGGAAAAGATCGTGGATGTGATCACCGCTGACAGGGACCGCTGGGTGAATGTGATGATGAAGGAAGAACTGGGGATGAGCCTGGAAGAAAAATCGCCATTGAAGATCGGTTCTGTCACTTATATCTCTTTCCTGCTTATTGGGCTGATACCACTCCTGGTTTACGTTTGGGATTACTTCTCTCCTCTTTCCATGAACCTCTTTCTCTCCTCCTCTATTCTCACAGCGGCTGGATTCATCATCATCGGCGTGTTGAAGTCCTACATCACACAAACAAGCATCACCAGGGGTATCATTGAAACCCTTTTACTCGGCATCATTGCCGCTTCGGTGGCCTATTTTGTAGGGGATTGGCTGGAGAAACTCATCACAGCATGATACATTACGGAAATCAAGGGAGGCTTTGACCCTGGGTCGCGGGAAAGAACCGTTAACCTGTAAAACAAGTCCCTTTTCTGACCCCAGTCACCCGGCAGGCTTCCAGTCATTGTCTGACCACAATAACCGGAGGGGATGCAACTACCAGGAGAACAGGACCTCTGCCTGCCCTTTCATTCCGAGCCTTCATAAAACATGAAAAAAGCAAACTACACGTACACTCTCTTTACGTTCTCTTTCAAATATTTTTCAAAAAACTTCACATCAGGGACATACCTGCTTACCTGCAGATGAGTCCTTTTGATGATCCAATTGCGATGTTTACACTGGCAAGGTAGAACGCGTTCCTATTGCTGCAAATGACGGTGGGCGCGATCCTGGCTGATTGAGATCAGCCACAAAAGGTTACTGGGGTATTAGGTATTGGATTGGATTGGTGCTCAGTTAAAGAAGGTCATTGCGAGCGAAGCGAAGCAAGCTTCACCGGGTATTGGGTTTGGGGTATTGATATTCTTACAACAGGCTTTCCATTTCTGTACGCGATTCACCCACAGGCTTGAGCGCATATTGCCTTCCTATATCATTTTGCTCAAACAGCGTGAGCACATCGGTACCCGCTGTCTGGTACCAGTGATCGCCCTGCAACCTCCAGATCTGCGGACAAAGACCCAATTGGTTTTGAAACTGTTCCTCCAGCTGACCGGTAGTGCGCCAGGGATCCATCATGATCTCGGCGGGTTCGGCGAGTTTGTTCAGGTCTCCGACCCTGGTGCCCGGACCATACAGGTGTTGCTTTCCCACCATCCCCCCCGGTGAGTGGGGCCGACGGCAGAATTCCATTTTCAAATAGGGATAAACTTCGTGGAACCTTTCCTGTATCTCTCCGATACGCATGCTGTTCCTGATCCTGATCTTCATATATGTAGTTTTACGAGTTAATTTCCGCTGATCCTTTTCCATAGCGACCGCCTTGCTTCGCGGTCCCATTTCATGAACCGCCCCCGCTGCACCACGGCCCTGTTGGACTTTTCGGGGTGATCGAGGTAGAAGTGAAAGGCAAATTTTTGCGCAGGATCGTGCCAGCCGACCACCTGCCCGAAACGCAGGTCATTAAAGACCAGGGTATCGTGCCATCGTTCTACCGTATAATACCCCTGTGAAAATCGCTTGAGCTCCTCCACCTCTTCCTGGTCGCGCACAAGAGACAACAGCGAGTCGTTCCTTGGAAAATATCGCAGGTCCATCCCCGGGGCCGTATCAAAAGCCGACCTGTAACCGACGTGAAAGCCCGAGTCGGTTTTTACTGCCACGAACCAAAGCCAGGTATTGAAGGGTGAGGGCGTGGTCAGGAAGTCGTTGTAATGAATGCGTTGTTCTTTGAGTGCATATTTTACATCGGAAACGATATTGATCTTATTATAGGCACTCAGGCAGAGATAGATAATGCTTCCCGTAATGCCAAAGCGCACCCAGGCCAGTCGCTTCCGGGATCCGTAGGGCAGGATAAGCAGGGCCATGCAGGCCAGCAGAGGCCAGAGGGAAAACAGGGGATCGGCCACGTACAAGGCGTTAAAAGAATACCTGGTGGCGTCAAAAGGGATCAGCAAGCCTGTACCGTAGTTGTTGAACATGTCGAGCAGCAAATGGGCGGCCAGCTGGGCAGAAAAAAAGAAAAGCCATTTGAACAGGCCTATGCCTCTTTGAACGCGCCAGAAAACAAGCGCCAATAACGCCGACAAAAGCAGAGCAAACAAGATGGAATGGGTAAAGCCCCGATGAGCCATTAAAGTGCCCGCCTCGTCGGTCCAGAGTGCAACAACAAAATCCAGATCGGGAATGCTTTGGGCCACTGCGCCAAACAACATAGCCTTTTTGCCAAGCTGCCTGCCAAGCGCGGCTTCGCCAATACAGGCGCCAAGGACGATATGGGTTATAGAGTCGATAAAACCAGTTTTCAAAAAATAAGGCAGGATGCCCTACAACCTGCCTTACGGCTAATGGAAGCTTGAACTTTCCAGGTCTCGCCGCCATCGTCTCATTCAATTCCAATCCTGCCGGGAAGGTTGACAGCACAAACTACTGCAGGTGACGGAGTGCTGCAATGCCTTTGCAGTCGCCTCCATTTCTTTGCCTGACGGAGGAGTGAATTGAACTGGTGTAAAACTAAGCAGGAATAGTTGATTCGTCAATGACCGGAATCAGCGGCGGTAATGTTTTTCGTTAGCTGGTACGCAAAGCGGAGAATGGAAACGCCTCTCCCTATTTATGCGCAATGAATACGGGGAGTTTGTGGTCAATGATCACGTCGGCCACGAAGCTTTTTTTGAATACCTGGGAAAGAGCTGAACGGTTGAACGAGCCACTGACGAGCATTGCTCCTTTTCGCTCATTGATCCAGGTACTGAAATACTTCTTAGGGTCTACTTCCAGTTTGTACAGCTCCAGGTTGGGATAATGCTGGGTTACGAGTTCTACCACCTGGTCCTTGGAAGGAAAATCCTTAGCGGCCTCGTCTTCCGCAAAAACCAGCAGCGTATTGTTAGCCGTAAGCTCCGGGAAGATATAAGCGAATTGCTTGATGGCATATACGGAATCGTCAGTACCGTCGTAAGCCAGTATGTTGGTGTCAGGGAAGTCGTAGTGCTCAGGAATGATCAGTACAGGCGACTCGGTTACATGCAGCGCGTCCTTCAGGTACTCAAACTGGTTAGCGGATGCGATGCCTTTGTAGAAAAGCTCGCCGCCGATCAGAACCACGTCGGCAAACCTGGATTCTTTTTTAATTTCCGGCAGCACAAAATCCGTGAAGTCGGTATGTACCCGGTAGCGGATGCCGTTTCGCTGGCAAAGTGATTCAAACAAGCGGATATTCTCGGACACCACTTCACTCTCCTCATCCTCCACAAGGGGAATGAAAGAGGCCCCTGCGCCATAAGCAGGAGCAGCTGCTGAAGCATAGCTCCAGAGATTGGCATAATCTACCTGCGGGGTAAAAACGCCGGTCACCAGCACGGGCGCCAGTTCGTTGAGGCGCTTTACAAATTCAAAGCATCCGTGGGAAAAATTGGTTCCGTCGAATACAAGCAGGATCTTTTTCATGGCCTTTTATTTACCCAACGAAATTACCTGGCTGTATATGGGTTTCCGCTGATGGCTGATAGGCGGGAGAATGATTGTTATCAAGATGGGAGAACCGGCTCAAGTTCAGAGTTCAAAGTTCAGAGTTCAAAATGAAGGCTCACCTTGTTGGCTTGCAAGCCCTGACGCCAATCAGCAGAAACCCTTCCGGGTATCAGCCTATGAAAAGCTGTGAAAAAATACCTTTGTAGTCGAAAATGCATGTTATGCTAGGGGAAATGAACCAGGCGGAAATTGATGGGTTCCTTTCTTCCCAAGTGGTAGGAAGGATCGGCTGCCATGCAGATGGCGAAACCTATATTATACCGATGAGCTACGTGTATGAGAACAATTCTATCTACTGCCACTCACAGGATGGAAAGAAGCTGAAGATGATGCGGCAAAATCCCAGGGTTTGCTTCGAGGTATATGAAATGACAGATATGGCCAACTGGAGAAGCGTGCTCATACAGGGGGATTATGAAGAATTGCAGGATAAGACGGAAAGGGCACATGCACTTCATTTATTGATGCAAAGGAATGTGCCGGTAGGAACCAGTGCCACTCACCATATGAGTAATGAATGGCCTTTTGAGCCGGACGACCCGGATGAGATCGACGGAATCGTGTTCCGTATTGTGGCGAAGCGGAAAACCGGCACGTTTGAATACCATGATCAATCACCGGCAATACCCGGCTGATCCCTATATCTTAAACTATGTTTTATGGTTGTCTCAATTGCCTACCACTACGTCTCGGAAATGGATAACTGGAAAACCATCATTGACGTTTACCTCGAGGAAGCGCAGGAAACCGAAGAGTTTCTCAACGAGGTGCTCCAGTATAATACCATCCCCAAACTCGCCGCCAAGGTAGAACACAGGCTCAACGCCCTGCACCTGATCCGGCAGGAATTGCTGGCACAGAGAGCTGCGGTGAACCAGCTGGAAGGCGAAATGTATAAGGACCATATGCCTATTGGAAATGAAATGGTTTCCTGGGAAATGGAGCACCATTTAAAAAAACTCAGGAAAAAAATGCACAAGCTGGAGAAGGATTACCTGGAGATCAAATACGACTGCAGCGACTTCCTGGCCAGGACCATCAGCAAGCAGCATAAGAAGGCGGAGGACGCGTATAGTTAGGTATTCAACTCATCCATGAAGTATATATGCTGGCCGTCGCCCCTGTATTTCTCCATGAGGATCTCTTCCCAGGCCACCATATCTTCAGCCATGAAGCGTTCGCCCAGCCTAGTCAGGCGCGACTTTAGCATACTGTTCTCATTCTTCAGGGCTGACTGTATCTTTTTTAAGCAGGCGAGCTCCGACAGATACTGTTGCATAACCACGCTCCATACATCCTGCATACCATTGAATTTTTTGGATCATGTATTTCTAAATGATGTCTCATGCAAGGAAAGATGCTCTAGAATCTTGCGCAAACTGATCACGCCCAGGAATTTCTCCTTGTCATACACCGGGTAGATCCTCTCCTCGCCCCCGTGAAGCTTACCAACCACCTCTTCCACTTCCGCGTCGCCCTCGAGATGCAGTTCCGTATCCTTAGCCAGGTCGCCCAGGCGCATATCGTATTTTCCTGCATTGTAAGCGCGGATCACGTCTTCCCTGTTCAGGGTACCCATCGGATGTCCCTTATGAAAGACAATGAAATAATGACTGGGGTTGGCCTCCATAATAGACACTGCCTGGCTGATGGTCATGGTGGCACCAATGCTGTCGTAATCGTACATGAGCAGGTCCCTGAGGTGCACCCGCTTCATCACTGACCGCAGCCGCACGTAAGATTCCTCTTCCTGCGCAAACAGGATGATGAAGATGCCAATCAACGAAAGCAACAGATTCACCAGCAGCAGGCCTGAGATCACAATGAATACTGCTATCACTTTGCCAACCGTTGCCGCAATGGTGGTGGCTTTTACATAATTATACCGCAACGCCAGCAGGCCGCGCAGTATCCGGCCACCATCCATTGGAAATGCCGGTATGAGGTTGAAAACAGCCAATACGATATTGAAGAGCCCGAGGGCGTACACAAAACTGCTGCCCCTGATAGCCCCGCTGTAGTCTTCGAAGCTGGCAAGAGAAAGCTCCCGGGGTGCAAAAAGCATGAGGATACCCGCGAGTGAAAAACTCACCACAGGACCCGCAGCGCTGATCAGCAGCTCCTGCTCCGCGTTCTCAGGTTGCTTCCCTATAGTTGCAATGCCGCCAATGGGATAAAGCGTGATCTTAGTAGCAGTAATTCCAAAACCGGCAGCCACCAGGGCGTGGCCGTATTCATGCAGTATCACACTGGCAAAAATGGCTACGAGGAAGAATGCCGACCAGGCCAAATCGGTCCAGCCCATGCCAGAGGCAAAAAACAAGAGCACGATCCAGGCAATGAAAGCAAGCAAGGTAATGTGGAGATAAACCCCAATGCCTTTCAGAGATAATAGCTTAAATGTGGTTTTCATATACAGGTTTTTCCTTCAAAAAAAACTGCCCCAACACAATCACAAGCTGGGGCAGTCAATAATCAGGCAACTCTTACTTCACAGTGATCCTTTTCGACACTGCAGCTTTGCCATTTTCTTCCTTGCGTGGCAGCCTGATATTTAACACACCATCCTCGTATTGAGCTTCTATGCCTTCCTGCTTCACGTCTTCCGGCAGGGTGAAACTCCGTGAAAAAGAAGAGTAGCTGTACTCTTTGCGGGTGTATTTCTCATCTTTCTCCTCGCTCTTTTCTTCTTTTTCAGAACTGATGGTCAGCATGTTTCCATCAGTGGAGATGTTGAAATCCGTTTTCTTAAGCCCAGGTGCTGCGAGCGACACCATGTAATTTTTTGGATCCTCAGTTACATTCACTGCGGGCATGGTTAGCGTCCTGGCGGGAAGGTCTCCATTGTCGAACCACTCGCTCCATGGCTTGAAAAAATCGTCTAATAAAGAAGGAGTCATCATAGACCTGGTTACTGCTTTAGTTGCCATAACGAATGCTTTAGGGTGAATAACAATTCAAAACTAAACCGGGTGCCCATGGTGGGCAACGATGGTGGTCATTGAATTCACTGTTTATGGTCAGGAACAGCCTGAGTTGGGACACGGGCGCGTAGTGAACACGATCGACGACCCTTAAAAAAGTATGATCTGCTGCTGCTGCAACTTCTCTACATGTTCTTCTGCTTCCTTGATGTTCTGCATCCCCTTGAGCAGGGCATCCGGGTTGAAAGAAATACTCGATATTCCCTTTTGCACCAGGAAGCGGGCAAAACTGGGATCGTCGCTGGGCGCCTGCCCGCAAAGTCCCACTTTCACTCCGGCACTGATGCCCCGCTCGATCATCATCCCGATCATGGTTTTCGCCGCTTTGTCCTGTTCGCTAAACAAAGGACTGACAATGGCAGAATCCCTGTCAATGCCCAAAGTAAGCTGTGTAAGGTCGTTGGAACCAATGGAGAACCCGTCGAACAAGGCAGCAAAATCTTCCGCCAGCAACACGTTGGAAGGGATCTCGGCCATCATGTAGATCTGCAGCGAATAGTCGGCATTCCTGTCCAGCCCATTGCTTTCCATTACCTGCAGCACTTTTTTCGCCTCGTCCACAGTGCGGCAGAAGGGGATCATCACCTTCACATTGCTAAAGCCCATTTCCTCCCTCACCATTTTGATGGCCGCGCATTCCAGAGCAAAGCCCTGCTTATAGAGATCGTGATAGTACCGCGATGCGCCACGGAAACCGATCATGGGATTTTCTTCCTTAGGCTCAAAGTCGGCGCCACCCAACAGGTTGACGTACTCGTTGGTCTTGAAATCGCTCATGCGCACGATCACCTCCTTGGGATAGAAAGCAGCAGCAATGGTGGCCACGCCCTGCGCCAGTTTTTCCACGAAGTATTGCTTCTTGTCGGGATAATGGTGGGTGAGCTCGCCGATCTTTCTTTTTACTTCCTCGTCCTTCAGCTCATTGAAATTCACCAAAGCCATGGGGTGCACCTGGATGAAATGATTGATGATAAATTCTATGCGCATCAGTCCTACTCCATCGTTAGGATAGAAAGAATATTTGAAGGCTTTATCGGGGTCGCCAACGATCAGCATCACTTCAGTTTCTACAGGACGACGGATGGCGGCCAGGTTGGTCTCTGTCACTTGGAACGGGATCTCCCCTTCGTACACAAAGCCGGTCTTTCCTTCGCAGCAGGAAAGGGTGACCATATCGCCATCCCTGATCACTTCTGTAGCATTCCCGCAGCCTACGATGGCCGGCACACCCAGTTCGCGCGCCACGATCGATGCATGACTGGTCCTGCCACCCTTGTTGGTCACAATGCCACCTGCATTTTTTAGCACAGGATCCCAATCGGGCGATGTAAGATCTGTCACTACGACCTCACCTGGCAGCAGCTGCTCGCCATCTTTGGGTGAATGCAGGATGCGCGCCCGGCCGAGTGCCACTTTTGTTCCCACCGCCTGCCCGCTGGCAAGTGACCTGCCCTTTTGCAGCAGGGTGTACTCCACCGACATTTTAGGAGAGAGGGCGGATTGAACGGTCTCGGGCCGGGCCTGGATGATGAAGATCTTCCTGGTCAGTCCATCCTTTGCCCATTCGATGTCCATGGGCCTTCCATAATGCTTTTCAATCCGCAGGCACCACTTGGCCAGCTGCATGACCTCGGCATCGTCCAAAACATATTGCTCCTGTTTTTCAAGAGGGGTATCGATGTTGATGGTGCTTGCAGTTTCTCCATCATTGGCGTAGACCATGGTCAGTGCCTTGTCGCCCAGTTTTTTTTGAATGATGGCTTTCTTGCCGCGCTCCAGCGTGGGCTTGAATACCAGGAACTCGTCGGGGGTAACCGTACCCTGTACCAGGTTCTCTCCCAGTCCCCATACACCGCTGATATGGATCACATCGCGGAAGCCAGATTCCGGCTCGAGGGTGAAGGCCACGCCGGAAGAACCTTTGTCTGACCGCACCATTTTTTGAATGCCTGCAGAAAGGGCCACTTTTTCATGCGCGAATCCATTGTCTTCCCTATACTTGATCGCGCGGGCTGTATAAAGCGAGGCATAGCATTTCTGCACAGCCATCACCACATCATTTTCACCCTTCACATTCAGGTAGGATTCGTGCTGGCCGGCAAAGCTTGCTTTGGGCAGGTCTTCCGCGGTGGCGCTGCTGCGTACGGCTACCGCAGGATCTTCATTTTTCACCAGCTCACGATAAGCCGCGATGATCTCCTGTTTGAACTCTTCGGGCATTTCCCCGGCCATGATCAGGGCCCTTGCTTTTTCGCCGGTCTCCTGCAGGTTGGAAAAATTTTTCCTGTCCAGCCCGTTCATCAGCTGCAGCAGGTGTTCCCAAAGCTTGTTGTGATCGAGAAAATTCCAGAATGCAAATGCCGTGGTGGCAAAGCCATCGGGCACGGCAATGCCTTTTTGTGAAAGGTGGCTGAACATTTCTCCCAGTGATGCATTCTTACCGCCTACTTCGGCCACCTGGGCCAGGCCGATCTCTTTGAATGGTTTGATGAAGCCTGACATAATAAGTGTTTGTAGGGACAAGGTTCAGAAATAAGGATGGGGTAAAAAATGACGTTCATCAAAGGAAGTAGTGATGCTCATTGCCCCACCCTACCCTCCCTGAAGGGAGGGTAAAGAAATGCACCTCCCTTTAGGGAGGTTGGGAGGGTTTTCTACGCAGTTATGTTCATCCCTGGATCAAAGGCAAAGGAACTTTGTTCCTGGAGTGTGAGGTTGTCGCTCAGCGTGGTCTGCACTGTTTCTCCCGTGTGCAACTGGCGGAACACCTGGGCATTCAGGCCGCAGAGCTCTTTTAAGTCGTGTTCCACTTTGGATACAGTGAACCAGGATTTGATCTCCAGCACCTTGTTGTAGAAATCCTTGCGGATATCTCCCACGCGCATGGTGGCCTGGTACTGGAACCTGGTATCTGTCGGTTCGAATCTTTTGTGGGCTTTGGAGTAGAAATGGATCTTTAAATAGGGGAAGCACTCGCTAAAGCGGTCTTCCAGTTCACCCACTGTCATGCTATCATCAACTACAAGCAACATGATTCAAGATTTAAGATTGAAGATTTAAGATTGAAGATTTAAGATTGAAGATTTAAGATTGGGTTATTGGGGATAGTGTCGTTGATTTTTGAGATCGGGAGATCGGCAGATGGACAGATCGACAGATGGTACATATCAGGCTTTGTTGTGTGCGATAAAAAGCGGGCATTTCAAATGCATCAGCAGCACATCGGCCATGCTTTGCCTGAAGAGCCGTGATAGCTTGCTTCGCCTGTAGGCGCCCAGTACCACCATCAGTTCTTTTTTTTGAAAGCGCAGGTAGTTTACGATCTGGTCTTCGGCGCTTCCCTTGAGCACAGTGAACAGCGCATGGGGATAGTGCTTTTTCGCGAACTCCTTCATCAGCTTGTTATCAGGCAGGTGAAGCGACTCCTCTATGGGTTTTACTGTAAGCACCTCGATATCTGCTTTGCCGCTATTGTTAAACAGATAGGCATAAGCCCGCAGTGCAAACACGGAGGAAGGCTCGCCATCATAAAGCATCACAACTTTTTCCACCGGTTTATAGCCCGGTGGCACCAGCACTACGGGGCATTGAGCGTCGGACAGCAGGTTCCTCACGAAGGTGGTGGGCGCGGGCTCCTCGTAACGGCTCATACTTTCCTCCGCCCCGATGATCAGCATATCGGCATAGATCGATTCGTGCAGTATCTCCTGCAGGGCCACGTTGCGGTCGCGGTGCACCGAGTAATGAATGCCTTCGAGTTGGCAGGCGCGCTCAAAACCTTCGATGCTCTGCTTTTTCTCTTCGTTGTCCCGTATATCCAATGCGTGAACGTGCTCATCGAAATCCGATCCTTCATAGCGTGTGATATCAGCCATGGAATAGCCATGCCTTGTTACATCTTCAAGGAAGACTCCCACTAAATGGGCATGGCAGGTTTTCGCCAGGTAAATGGAATAGCTCAGCGTGCTTTCCGAAAACTTCAGACCGTCAAATGCAGCAATGAACTTTTTCATGGCCTTTCAATGATGGTACAAAGCTACCGCCGGGTTAAGTGTTTGATAGTGATGGTGATTAGGGGTGGTTATGATGTTCGTCAGAGCTTGCAGGAGGGGTTCCCCCCCGCACTCCCCGGCTTTTCCAGTGATGAGGGCGAATCCTGTAAATCCGTTAATCCTGGTCGGGTTACATTTCCCTTTTCCGTGGTTACTAACCTACCGTATGGGGACCTGGTCCTTTGGGAAACTATGCCCCTTACAAGACCACCATCCTTTTCCATTGAAAAACAGCCGTTTGACAAATGTTAATAGGTAGGAAAGAGCAGAAAAAAGGAATTAATTTTATACCCGTAATACCAACAGCATGAAACTGCGCAGATCCTATGTGAACATATTCATGGCAGCACTGGTGCTGATGACCGCCTGCAGCAAGGGCCTGAACATTGACAATGGCCCCATTACACCGGTCAACCTGCTCGGTTACGGTGATTCCATATTTTATGTGCATGCCGATCCCTACCAGAGAATGCCTGTCTACCAGCGCCAGGGCATTTACCGGGCTTATCCCGATAATCTCCTCATAGATTCGCTCACAGGCGCCATCACGGTGGCAGTTATGGGCAAGGGTTATGAAAGCCAGACGGGACTTCGCTACAAGATCACTTTCCAGCCCGAGGGCAGCAACCGTATAGATTCTACTTTTATTGTCATTGCCGGCCTCAACTATCTCGACCGGATCTATAATTTATCAGAACACGATACCCTCATCAGACCCGTTTATAATGCGCGGCTCAGCAATGCGCTTCCGGGCGGCACCTATGGCATCAACCCCGATTCGAGGCTCGACATCAACCCAGTCACTGGCGAGATCAATATCAATAAGCTGATTGAAAAGGGCATGTTCGACACGCCCCTGGAACATGGTGAATGGGAGGAAGTGAGGATCACTTACAAAAGCGCCGACAAGAGCAACCAGGCTACGAACTATCTTGACATAGCGCTTTACTATTACAACAATGTGCAATCCATCCCGCACAACATCACCGAGGTGATGCGTGCCCACCAGGCACAGGTACTGGGCGTGGAACAGCCCGCAATTCCGATCACCACCGGGCCTTACGACAATGACCTGCCAGATAACATTTCGATATTTAAGCCCCGGCCGCCCTGCATTATTATTGTGGGAAATTAACCCCCCTGCCCCCTGAAGGGGATATAAGATTCCTTGAGAGCATTATAATGTGTAGTTAGTACACTTTGCCGCAACCATCCCGGCTCAGGTTGCTGTGCTGCCAGTTACTTTTTAATTCTTTGTTTTCTTACATAGGTTGTACCTATAAGCGAAGCGCCCAAGGCGCTTCGGGTTTTTCTATTCCACCTTTTGGCATTGCCCCAAAAGGTGGAGCCAAAAAGGCTAGGCTGCGCAATACGCTTTGCTGTGCGCAGCCTTTTGGTTAGATAGGGTCCCAGTGGCTTACGCCTTTCTCGTTAGGTCTGAGATTCCCTTTGAATGCACCCATACTTTCAATGATAGTGGTGACCGCGTGAAATTCCGATATGCGCTAGTATTCCGCTTAGCCCGAATTTATTGCCATCATTCTGCAGCTAACGCGGAATAAGGCGCAGCTGCTAGGCTGAGAAAGCTAGTACCTCATGCTTTAGTGAGATTCCTGTAAATCCGTTATTCCTAAATCCTGGTCCCTTTGTGTTTCTTGGTGACTTCGTGCCTTGGTGGTTCAAATTCCGCTCGTCGATGTTAGGAAAACAAAATTCCTCTGCATGTTTCGCCACCTGTGTGATTCAAGATCATCTCCCCTCCCTTCATGGAGGTCGGGAGGGTTTTTAGGGAGGCCGGGAGGGTTTCCCCCTTAGGGGGATTAAGGGGGTTTAATCCTGTAAATCCTGGTTTACCTTTAGGATGATGAAACTAACTGCCCTACTCCTAACTATGATGCTTACTTGCTTTTCTGCACGGGCACAGGAAAAGATCCAACTGCTTTTGCAGGACGGCCATGCCAACGACATCACTACCATGCGGATCAGTTATGATGACAAATACCTGGTAACAGGAAGCGACGACCAGGTAGCCATCATTTGGGACGTGCGGTCGGGCAGGCAGCTGCGCAAGATCGAGGACCATACCAATGCCATCCTCCGCGTGCGATTTGATGATTCTGCCAGGCATGTGATCACCCTCGACGGCGGGTACGACATCCTGGGCAACCAGGTGAGCCGGCTGATCGTGACCGAAGTGGGCAGCTGGCAAACAAAACTGATCATCGATTCCATCCAGCACAAGCCAGATGTTTTCAGTTTCAGCGACCGCCTTTTTATTGTCTATACCGGCGGCGCCCAGGACGATCCTCATACCGACTCAGTGGCCGTGTACAGCCTGCAGGATTATCGTCAGTTAAGGACCCTCGACAGCAACGGCTTCCGGCTCACACTTGCCAAACTGGGATACAAAGAACCGGATCCGGGTTTCGAACTCGCTATAGAAGGCAGAACGGTATTTGTCAAGGATGCCCTTTCCAGGAGGGCACTGCAACATGGAGGCGATTCCTGCGAGCATGATGAGAGGCCTGCCTTTTCCTCTTACTACATGGATCACGCCATCTCTCCCTCCATGAACAGGATGGTACTGGTGGATTATTGCGACCGCCTTTACGTGAACGACCTGAAGACCGGCGCTTTGCTGCAGTCGATACAGCTGAAAGACGTCGGCCGCGTGAATTTCAGCAACGACGGGGAGTTCCTGTTCGTTACGAGCGGTAACAAGATCCAGCTGGTAAACATCCGGGACGGAGCTACTGTTTTAGAATACAAAGGCCTGCTCAGCCCGGTAGGCAGCATGACCACGGAACCAAAGAACAGGAACATGATCGTTTTTTCACAGGATAGCCTGGTAAGAAGAATGAACATTGGATTGCCGGGCTCCCTGGAAACCATCGGTCGCCACCGCAGCCAGGTAACCGACATGCAGTTCTCCTCCGATGGAAATTTCCTGGCAACAGGAAGTGTTGATCCTGCAGCCATTGTTTGGGATTACAATAAACTGGAGAAGCTCAAAAGCCTCGATCCCCGGAGGGTAAAAGCTACAGGCGACGACATCATGGTAAGCGGACCTGAATATTATGTAGTGAGGAACGTGGATTTCCTGGAATCAGGTGATGTAAAGGCCTTATTCATCACCCTGTACAACAAAGTGATCATCTGGAATTTTCAAACGAACGCCTATTCTCAGAATTCCATCAAGGAAGGATTTTTTGAATTTGAAGACAACAATGTCTGGTTGTCGAAACTGGAAAGAGACAGTTGCATGGCCATTTTGTACAAGGAAAGACAAGTATTGACCCTCCCCTTCCCGCACATCTTCAACCATAAGGGTGAAAAAGAATATCCCAATGTTTTAGCTGGCACCGCCAACCATGAAGCAGGACTGATCGCATTGGGAGGAAAAAATTCAATCGACATCTGGAGCTATACTAAAGATGGGAAAACAAAAAAAATGCAAACCCTTCCCGGCAGTAACCGGCCTGTACGTTCAGTGAAATTCAGCGCTGATGCCAACCGTCTCCTGGCTGCCTTTAACGACAACAGGTTTCGGATCTATAGCCGGAAGGGAAATGAATTTCTTCCGCTGCTGGACACGGTGCTCTCGCCCGTCACTTCTATTCAGTTCCCCGATTCCAGTCAACGTTTCATCACCTCGCATGAAAAAGGATATGTTACCTATTGGAATGAAGATGGCAGGCCGGCACAAACAGCCTATTTCTTTGCCGATGGCAATTACATCGTTCGCATCCCTGGCAATTATTACATGTCGAGCCGCTCTTCTTTCAAAGGCATGGCTTTCGGGATGGATGACAAGATCTATTCCGCGGAACAGTTCGACCATATTTTCAATCGCCCCGACAAGGTGCTGGAATACATTGGGCAGACCGACACAGCCCTGGTCAGCTCCCTGCGGAAAGCACACCTGAAAAGAATGCAAAGGCTCAACATTTCCCCGGAGGCAGTCTTTGATCCCGTTAAACTCCCACAGGCTGAGATCATAAACAGGGATGATCTCCACTACCAGCAATACGGTCCGCTGGTAAACCTGCACATCAAGGCCTCCGATCCGAACAATAGCATAAAGTCTTTCAATATCTGGATCAATGAGGTGCCGCTTTATGGAGTTAAAGGTCTGGCATTCCCGGGCCATCGTGGTGTGCTGGATACCACCATCCAGGTGGAGCTGACTAGAGGCAACAACTGGATAGAGACCTCGGTGACCAATAGCAGCGGGCTGGAAAGTTATCGAAACCCCTTGTTCATCAACAATGGTGATAGCAGCGTGCAGCCCAGCAAATTGTATTTCATCGGCATAGGCATCAACCGCTTCCGTGAAAAAGGACATGAGCTCAACTGGAGTGTAAAAGACATCAGGAATCTCGCGGTCAGCCTCAAGGAAAAACATGGTAAGGATATCGTCATCGATACGCTCTTCGATAAGGATGTAACCGTTGCCAGGGTGAAGGCATTGAAAAAGCGGTTGCAAACAGCCGGTGTGAATGACAAGGTCATCATCTCCTATTCCGGCCACGGACTCCTTAGCGATAACTATGATTATTATTTGTCAACCTATGGTGTGAACTTCAAAACCCCAGAAGACGGCGGCCTGCCCTACCAGGAGCTGGAATCCCTGCTCGATGGCATTGCGCCCAGGAAAAAGCTGATGCTGGTGGATGCCTGCCATTCGGGTGAAGTGGACAAGGAGGAAATGCAGAAGTATGAGTGGTACGAAAAGAACAAGAACGATACCGGCGCAAAGTCATCGCGCCGGCCCGTGCCCATGGAAACGCAAATGGGCATGCGCAACAGCTTTGAGCTGATGCAGGAACTGTTCATGAATGTAGGCCGCAGCACAGGCGCCACCGTGATCTCCGCGGCGGCGGGCACCCAGTTCGCCCAGGAGAAAGGCGAGCTGGAGAACGGCGTCTTCACTTATTCTATACTTGAATACATGAAACTGCATCCACACGCCACCGTGAGTGAGCTGCGCAGCTATGTGAATCAGCGCGTGCGTGATCTCACCAAAGGAATGCAGGTGCCCACCACGCGGTCGGAGACACGCCTGGATGATTGGCAGGTTTGGTAACCTGGAGATGGTTGCCCCTACCCCCCTGAAGGGTGGTATGATCAGGTTTTCCTTGTGGTTCGAAGATTCGGACTTGAGTCTTTGTGATTCTACCCGGGTCGGCCATACTCAGGTTGAAACTACCTTGAGTCGCGGTACAACGACGGCGCTACTGCACCTTCTTTTGACCAGAGACCTACTCTGCTGCTTCTGGCTTTTGCTTCCATGGCAGCCCAGGCGGGATTTTTATCGAACCTTTTGAAATGCCAGGCCATGCCCCTCTTTAGAAGTTCTTCGTTTACGCATTTTCCGTCCGGCGTGTATACGATCGCCAGCGTGCGGCGGTATTTGTCTTTCCCCTTGCTCTCTATTCTTACTTTCTTACCAAACACCAGGTCGCTCAGCGCTTTTTTGGCCGCTGTGCCGAAGTCCTGGCCCTGTTCGGGTGCATCTATGCCATAGAGCCTGATCTTCTCTTGTGTATTATCTGCATGCAGAAAAGTAAATGTATCGCCATCGGCGACACGAATGACCTTGCTGGCGCTTGGATTTTCAACAGCGAAGTTTGCATCGTTATTCGAACGGCAGGAAGAAAGAAGAATGATAGCAAAAAGGAAAACCGACCTCATTCAAAAATATTTAGTGAATGACCAGGCCGGAAGTAAAGATCACCTTGTTGAGAAGATCCAGGAAAATTTGAAAGTCTTCCGGGTATTCGTTGGAACCGCTGGCCTCGATCCGCTTCGGATCTTTTCTAAAAACCAATCTCCATTGCGTGCCGTCAACCGCCATGTTGTCGTAGTGTCCGCTCCAGTTACAGTTGTTTAAAAATTCAACCAGCTCGTCCCAATCCTTGTTGTTGCTGATATTGATCAAAGCGGGTTCGATCTCCACATCCGGCGAGTCGCGGGTGAATTCCCGGCATTCCAGCTCGCCCTCTTTGATGCGGGCCACGAAAGAGGAACCGAAATAGCCGCCTATGGAGAAGTGGAAGGTCATGGTGCAAGTTAGTGTTTTTAGCACCTAGGTGGTGAAGCGCACCCGCGCTTCAAGAAAGACCTCACTTCATGAGCAATGTTCTTTCCCGCCACCGCCAGTCCTGGAAAAGTGAAACTCCCATACACTCAGCGGGAGCGGCCTTTCACACGCCCACCGGCCCTCATTACTCATTTCAGCCTAAAAGGGCTTTGAGTATGGGTATTTTGTAAGGACCAACCACTAAAAACCTGCGATGAGAAAACAGTTCACGCTGCTGCTGTTGCTGATAGCCACACAGCTGTTAGCCCAAACCTACCCCATAACTGGTATCGTCATCACCTTACCGCAAAATCCCGATCCCATCATAGCCAACTGGAGCAAGACCGGCTCGATGTTCAGCATCTCAGCCCAAACGGCTTTGGTCAACGGCAGGATCGAGGAGAGGGTTAGAGACAGCCGTCTATTGGTAACTGTTAGGAAATCAGGCTCGAGGGCCTGCGGCAGCTACACAGCCAGCTCCGCTCCTTCGGCTAACTTCTCTACGCCCACTAAAATATGGACCGGCAACAATGCCCTATCCCTGATCGGGCAGGATTGCACACTGCCCCCCGGCGATTACGAGCTGGTGGTGCAGTTCTTTGGCAATGGCCCGGCGGGTTCAATGGCATTGAGCGAAGAAAGAATTAAAAATTTCACCATCAGGGGAACTGAGACGGAATCCTTCCCCGCCCCGGTGCTGATCTTTCCTGCCGACGGAACGGCCATGACTGAAGCTGACCTGCTGAAGCCGGTTACCTTCCGATGGTTCCAGGCACCCAAGCCTGCTGGAACCATCACCTACCGCCTGCGTGTATGGCAGCTGGCAGAAGGACAAACACCTGCACAGTCTATCCGTAATACAGAACCGATCATCACCAAAGATGTGAGCGATGTAACGGAAGCAGTAGTCGTGCAGCTCAGGCAACCGCCTCCCAACAGAAACCTGGTTTGGAACGTGCAGGCTTTGAACCGGGATGGAAAACCCATTGGACAAAGCAATGGAACCAGCGAGGCATTTACCATCCACGTGAACCCGGTCAACGATCCGCCATCTATTCTCACACTGATCACCCCGGGAAATAAAGCAGTGCTGAGTTCAAAAGAATATCCCAGGTTCAGCTGGACGCATACCCGGCAGCAACCCGGCCCCATCAGTACATACAAAATAAAAATAGTAGAGATCATAGCAGACCAGTCGCCTGAACAGGCCATGAGAGGCAATAAGCCCCATTTTGAAAAAGATTCGCTGAAAGAACGATTCTTCCATTATCCCCGGACCGGGAAAACACTGGAGACAGGAAAAAGATATGCCTGGAATATATCGGCCAGCAGGGATCCGGCTTATGGGGAAGTGAAGATCACGGAGAGCGAGATCAATGAGTTCATTGTCCGATCGATGCCGCCATCCCCACCCTGCCCGGCTTTCACAGTGACATCCAATTTCAATTGCCAGGGATTTGCGGTGGAATCCATCGTAACGAATCCTTCCTCCACGCTCACCGTTACTTCCTGGACCCTCCAGTCACCCAATACCACCCTCATTGATCCTTCGGGAACCCAGATTGCTCCCGGAACTTCCATGATCCAAATGTCCACGCCAGGAAATGTGACCACCATCAACGCGGGACAAACAGTCAGCGGCAACAGCATTGGTGTGCTCCAGCCCAATGGCGGCACGACCATGACCCTCATCTATGCCTTCCATTTATCCAATGGCCAGGTATGCGAGATCGAGAATAATGTGACCTGGTATCCCAACTGCGCCGCCTCTCTTTGCGCCTGCGGCACCTGGAGCAATTTCGAATACGGCTATTATGCCAATGGAGTGATCACGGGCACACCGCAGCAGATGCAGATTCCCTTGACCGGCAACACCGGCACCATCACGGTGGCCCAGGGTTCCAGGATCTTTCCGGGAACAGGTTTCAACTGCACCGGCAACTGTGGCAATGAAAATTATATGTATGACTTGTACAAGGTGGGCAACCCCAACCCGATCATCAGTCATACCTGGGGCGCCAACCTCTCGGACGACGGTCATGTAGTAGAACAGCAGTTTGGCTGCGGCGACTATGTGCTCACGGTTTATCCTTCTTGCCTGGGCGCCGTAGCCCTTGCCTGTGCTACCGCCACCATACAGATCCATGTTACCTGCACGAATCCCTGCGAATGCGGGGTATGGAACCCGGTGACGGTGAAAGTGGGCAATGGACAAACAGTGACAGTGCCCTGCGACAATTCGAATTCGCCGGTAACCATGAACGTTACCGACCCGATCACCATCCATGCTTCCATCAACTGCAGCCCGGCCAATGCCTCCTGCACAGGAACGCAGCTGGCCGACATCTTCTACCCGAATGGCAACCTGGCCGCCGGGAATGTTTCCCTGCCCCTGACCAACTGGATCCTTCCTCAACAAAATATTTGCGGGCTGCTGAAGGTGGTCCTGAAGGGAAAATGCAGCACGTTCAACTGTCCTTCCTGCACCATCTATTTCAATATTACATGTCCCCCACCTCCTGTATGCAGCTGTACCTGGAGCCAGGTGGCCTGGACAAATAACGGTGTCAGCCAAACGAAGATCAATGCCTGCGGTGAGACGGTCAATACCACCCCGGGAAATATGGTATTCTTCCCGGCCTACTCCTGCACGCCTTCCACTTGTGCGAAAACGCCGATCACTTATACCATCACCAGCAACGGCGTCGTGGTGGGCGCAGCCAACAGGCCCATTACCACGGCTACAGGCAACCTGCTGCCAGGTACTTACCAGGTAACCTTTACAGGAAGCTGTAATGGAACCGTATGCACCTGCAGCGTGACCCTCGTGGTGGCTGCACCCTGCCAGTGCGCCGGATGGAATGCGATACCCTATACAGCCAATGGCAACCCACAAACCGCCGTACAACCCGGAGGCGTATTGAGCGGTGCTGCAGGCACCAATTATCTGTTCTCTCCCAGCTATTCCTGCAACCCCGCCACTTGTGCGCAAACGAATGTTACTTACACCATCACTAAAAATGGCGTAGTGGTGGGCGCCGCCAACCGCCCGGCGGGCACTCCTACCGGCATCCTTACCGCAGGTTTGTACCTCGTAACTTTTACGGGCAGTTGCGGTGGAACCACCTGCACCACCACCATCCGGTTGAATATTCCGGCCGGCTGCAGTTGCAACGGCTGGGAAAAGCTCGCTTATACCCTACCGGAGGCGACGGAAGACTATCTGCCCATCAAATGCCCTTCCAGCGAAGCGGTATTGATCCATTTGTATGACAAGATGAATTTTATAGCAGTTCCTTCCTGTATTGGTGAAGGATGCGAGAGGATGGGAACCATAGAGATCTTTCACCCAAACAACACTTCGGGCACACCCAATGAAACCCTCAATGCTACCCAGGGCCTGAACTACAAATTCGAAAGATGTGGTGAATATATTCTGAAGTTCAGGGGCAGCTGCGGAAATACGGCCTGCCCACCATGCGAAATGCGCGTGAAAGTGGATTGTCCTTCCACGATCTGCGGCTGCACGGGTATCACGGCTATCAAATTCAAAAAGCAGGGCTCCACCACAGATACCACTGTGCAGTGCTCGTCTGCGCCAGTTGTACTGAATGCCATGCAGGGCGACGTGTTCAGTTCCTTTGCTGCGCTGTTTACCTGCAGCGGCCCGGCCAACTGCCAGAAAACTTCTTTCGTGGATGTTTACCTGCCCAACAGTTCGGCCTTCACCACGCATTCATTACAAGGCGACCATCCATTTGGCTACCGCTTTGATAAATGCGGCCAATACAAACTGGTGTTTCGAGGGAAATGCGGCACGATATCCTGCAGCAGCTGTACCATCCTGGTGAACGTAAGCCCCTCCTGCTGCGATTATATCAAGGTCAATTCATTCAACCTGAACCCGAATGCAGGCACCTACAGCGTAAGCTTCAGCACCAATGGCAACCTTACCTTCTCCAAAGTGAAGGTGCAGATACTGGAATTGACCAGCGCAGGTATTGCAAAGCCAGCCGCCAATATCAAAACATTGAACAAGGCAACGGCACCGGCCTGGGGAGCTGGAAACAGGAACGTAGCGATCACAGGCACCTCTGTCACCAACCAGGCTACGGCTTTTTGGTATCCGCCACCAGGACCCTATACCGACCCGCCGGCCGTGCTTGCTTTTACCGGGCAGCTGGCCTATTTCTCTCCCTTAACGGCACCGGTGAAATTCACCCTGCGATTCACTTTTTACCGCACCGATCCAAGCTGCGGGAATACGATCTGTGAAAAAGACGTGACGTTCACCAATTAAACAGGATACCATGAAATCATTGAAATATATCTTGCTCTTTTGCCTGTTCGCACTGTTCGGACTGCACCATGCTGCTAAGGCCCAATCTACGCTATCTCATACAGCACCTGGATCCACCATCTTTGTGGGTTCGATCGCTTCTATCAGCTATACCCATCACTTCCCTACCAATGCGGGCGAATACATCAGGATAGAATTGAGTTATAATGCCAGTCATTTCAGCTTTAATAATTCCACGCTGATCACGCAAAGCAACGGGCTCTATACTGATGTGACCGTTCTACCTCCTCCCAAAGCTTTCGAATCACAGGTTTTTACTGCCAACGACAACGGCTTTTTTACCGACGTTGAATTCAGCATGGTCCTGGATGTGGTCGCAGCCAACTGCATTGCCTCTACACAGGATGTGACCCTGAAAGCCATGCGCATGAGCGCCACCGGAACGGTGTTGGAAACCGATATAAGCACCGCGCAGATCCAGATCCAAAATCAACAGAATACGCCCACGGCTTCTATTGAGTTCATGGAAGGCGGCAGCTGCGGATTTGCCATGTACAAGATCAAAACCTTTGGAAAGGAAAGCAGTAATATCGACCTCCTCCTGCCACCAGGCGTCACACTAACGAATGTATACAACACCTCGGGCAATGTAGTGAGCTTTACAGGTGCCAACCCTTATAACTGGGCGAGAAGCGCCACCACTGGCGACTACCAGGAGCATTACATTATGGTTTCCTTCGCACAGCCCTTCTCCTGTGCCAATCAACCCAAGATCAAGGTAGACTTCCATACCCATCCCTGCGGATCCACCTCCAACGTGACGATCCCCGCGGAATACGCCATCACCTGTGCTGACTGTACAGCCCAACCGGCGTCCAAGGTATTGTACCCCTACCCCCTGCGTTATTTTCCGGAACCCAATAATTGTCGTCCGCATACCTATGTGATCGAGTTCAAGAATGTTTCTGCAGTCCCCCTCACTGTTTTTAGCCTGAAGGATTTTTTCTCAGGCATCAATACCACGCCCAACGAGATCAGCATCCTCAGTATCAAACTCTCGATGACCAGCCTGATACCCAACTCACCGCCCCCGGTTTTTTCCTGGGTTTCTTCCGCTTTCCCAGGGGCTACCCTCTCAGGAACCTTGCCGGGCAACAGTGTGGTATTCCAGGGAAGTCCGGAAGTGCTCTCTGGTCCCAGCCCCACAGGTATAGGCACCTGGACGCTCAGCGCCGCGCAGGGAGCTACCTTCCCACCCTTCAGCTCTTTGAAGGTAACGGTGGTGCACAGGTTAAAAGATTTTCCTACAGGCCTGGGCTCGCCGCAGTACAACAACAAGGTGCAGATCCATTATAAAAAGAACGGCATCCTCATGTCGGCCCACGCCAATGTGGAATCCGACATGCAGCCTTACCAGCCGGTGATCACCATCAAGAAGCAGGTGAGGAATGCCAGCACCGGTACCCCTTTCAGCAGTTCGGTAGCCGCAGGACCCAACGATGTGATCCAGTTCAGGATCAAGATCCGGAACGAGGGGATGAATTCATTGTTCGGAGTGCAATTGCAGGACCTGATCAGCGAACTGCCTGTGGGCAATATCATTCTTCCCTATTCAGTGACCGTTACGGGCACACCTGAGTATTCGTTGGCAGCAAAAAACGCTATCCGCAATGCCATCGTAGCCTCCGCTTCCCTAACGGGCTTTAGTGCAGGGCCATTTACCGTGGAAGATGCGCCCTGCCTGGGAGCTTCGGAACTGGTGATCAAATACCTGGTCAGGGTGAAAAATCCCACCCAGGTATTCTGCAATTCAGACTATACCAACAAGGTGAAGTTGTCTCATAATAACGTAGCCATCGACAGCAGCGAAGCCAGGGTGAACATCGACCTTTTCAGGAACATCAGCTATACCCTGGAAGCGACCTGCGATTCCACACAAGGATGGTCAACAAACAACATCAATGCGGTACCGGGCAGGATCATCTATTACCGTGGCCGTGTAAAGAACAACAACAACTATCCTGTGACCATGCGCATCATGATCCAGCTGCCCAATGGATTGCCTGCGGATAACCTGAGCACGCATACCAGTCTGCCCACGAATATTGTCATGAGCTCGGCCAAGCCTGCAGGACCCGATTTTATCATTTTGGGCAATGTAACTCCGGCCACAGTAAGAAGAAACCAGGTGAATGTGCCGGGACTCACCAACGATTGGCTGGGTACCAACCTGCCCTCCCCCGCCACTTCAGCCACTTCCAAAGCACTTTACTACATCGTCACCTTGCCGGCGGGCGGCCAGGCAGTGATCCGGTACAAGATCTCTGCACCGGTGAACAACTTCGGCTCGGTGTACAATACGGCCATGGGTGTTACCCTGGCCAGCAACACGGCCAATAACAATAACTGCCCCCGGGTGAAGCAGGCCAACCTCGCGCTAACAGTTTCCCAGGGGGATCTATGTGGATCGGTGAGCGGTTGTCAGCTCATTTTCTTCGATAAGAAAATTGAAAAGCTTACTGGGAATAATTATAAGGTAACGCTGTTCAACATCCTCAACCTCTCCTCACACACCATCAACTTTATGGACGTAGTGCTGGGCCAGCCTTATAAGAATTGTATGAACAGCACGTCCACGCCTCCTTATATCAAAACAATGCTTCCATTCACAATAGCAAGTACGGTGAGTTCCACAGGTGGACAATTTGTATCGGGCCCCGTTGCCCTGGGACAACGCTATTATCATTTGACGAATACAAGTCCATCCACACCATTCGGTGAAGTGAGTTTTATTGTTTCCATTCCCACGGTACCGCCATCTCCGGGTTGCGGCATCCTGTTCCCTGTCAATATCGTATTCAAGGATAACCAGAAAGCATGCACGATCTGTGAAACCACCATCTACCTCTCCTCGGTGCTGAGTAGTGGATTGCCCGGCTAAAAAAAGAAAAAATGAAAAAGATCTGCTTTTTGATTTGTAGTTACCTCTGCTGGACGCAGGCCATGGGCCAGCAAAATCCGCCTGTCACAGGCACCATCGGTGTTAGCTACGAAGGCTATCATCTCTGGAAGGAGCCCTCTGCCTGGAATGGCATGAACGCGAGGAGGCCTGCCAACCAGTTCCGGTTCAACATCAACCCGGTCTTCCACCTGGGCAAGAACTTTACACTGCCTGTCAACTTCAATTTTCTCACCAACCCGGTCTCCTTTGCGGGACCTTACAGCGGGCTGAAGGACCAGTCGCTGGTACAGTGGATCAGCAACCCCGCCAATAGCTTTGGCATCAATCCCAAATACAAATGGGCGGAACTCCAGCTGGGTACCCAGTACCTGAAGTATTCCGACCTGTCCACGGGAGACATCGGCATATTCGGAGCGGGCATAGACCTGCGTCCCGGTGCGTACCGTATGAAGTTCTTTACCGGTTATTCGCAACAGGGCATCAACTATTATACAGGTCCGCCTATTGTACCAGGCGCCTACCAGCGCAATCACTGGATGGTGCAGCTGGGAAGGGAAAGCGAAGGCCAATATGCCCTGCTATTCAATCTGGCCAAGGGAAAAGACCAGCTCCAATCTGTGAGTCCTGCTTTGCCCGGGACGCCCGGTGAAGAAGGATTTGTAGCCAGCCTGGTGGGCGATGTATATAGCGGAAAATGGTTCTGGCGCTCCGAAATAGCCAGGTCCTATTTTACCAAAGACCTTTCACAGCCCAAGACAAGCACCTTAGACAATTCATTCAAGCCCTTTATCGAGGGACGCAACTCCACCATGCAGGATTGGGCAGGCAAGGCCACCATGGGAAGGAAGTCGGAAAAGTTTGACCTCTCTTATACCACCCGTTACACTGGCGCAGGCTTTCAAACTACCGGTTACCCCTACCTGCAGCAGGACAAGTGGGACAATACCGTGAATACCCGCCTGGCTTTGTGGAAGAAGAAAATGAATATCGTGGGCAGCGTGGGACTGAGGGTGAACAACCTGAGCAAGACTACGCTCAAGACGAAGCAGTTCATTGGAAACGCCAACTGGACTACGCAGTTCAACGAGCGGCTGACCATGAACCTGGGGTATAATAATTTTGGATTTACCACGGCCAGCGGAACCAATCCTTATGGTGTCAAGAACGTGAGCACCGACATCAGCCTGAGCAGCTCCTATAACCTGCCCAGGGAAAAGATGATGCACATGTTCAGCAATTCCCTCAACTACAGCCTCTATGATGAAAGGGATGTGAACACGGGTCTTACCACCACCAACAAATCCTTTACCGCCATGCTGGCCTACACGCCCGCCTTTTTTTCTTCCAGCCTTTCACCAGATATCAGCCTGGTATATTTCAACAACGCCTTACCCGGATTTACCAACAAGCTCTTCACCATCACTACCGGTTTGGGCTTCGATGCTTTTAAATCAAAGGCCAATTTTAAAACCGATCTGCAGTATACATTAGGAAAACTATCTGGCTACAGCGCCAACAAGAACCTGCAGGCCTCGCTTCACATGAAATACCAGCTCACAAAAAAACTGGCCTGGAATGTATTTCTTTCAGGCAATCATTTCCGTTACGGTGATGAGCTGATGCCTTCGGCCCCCGATGGAACCAGGTATAGGGAAACTAATTACAGGACCGGATTACAATATAAATTCTGACCATGAAAATTCTTTTTATCGGATTGCTTTGTATTTGCCAGGCTACCGCGTTCGCGCAGATCGCCACGGTGTTGAACCTGAACAAGCCTTCGGCCACCCTGAGTGAATGGGCACGCAATACATCGACTATCGTGTATATCGCCACCAACCCCGATCCCATGCCCCGGCAGGTGATCATCAGGACCGAACTGAAAACGACGGATGGCGCCACCGTGGCCACCAAGGACCTTTCGCAGGCTGAGGTTTTTCAGCTTCGCGATGGCAACACGATCTTTTCTGCCAAAGAAGTGCTGCCCCTGCACCAGATGAATTTTTCAGGGAGCTATAAAAGCACGCTGGAAAGAACGGGCAAGTTGCCGGCTGGTGCCTACCTGCTTGAAGTGCAATTGCTGAATCCCACAACGCTCGCGCCGGTCAGTGCCCTGCAAACAAGGAGCTTCTTTTTAACGGCCATTCAGCTGCCGAACTTGCTGATGCCGGTGGATAAGGATTCCATCGATGTACTGGTGGCTTCTACCGTGATCACCTTCCGTTGGACGCCCGTGACACCACGAACCGCTGAACAGGTTTACTACCGGCTCCAGGTTTTTGAGATCCTTCCTTTCCAGCAGCCTTTGCAGGCATTGAGGGGCAACCAGCCCTTGCTGGATGTGGAGGTCAGGAACCAGCAGCAGTATTATTGGAGGCCGCAATTGGCATTGAAGACCGATACGCTTCCGAAGAAATTCATCTGGACCATCCAGGCCATGAATGGCGACCGGGTACCGATGGGTACCGATGCGAATGCGGAGGCGCGCGCCGAACCTTTTATGTTTATCATCAGGAAAAAATAGCAGGGCTTACGCATTGTGGTCGTACGCTGATTACAATAGCAGTCTGTTCCTATGTTCGACGCGCTCCTGAAACGCGGTGGACGCAGAGGTCCGAAGCTTCGGACGCGGTGAAAACGCAGAGGAATCGGTTTTAATATCCAGCTTGCCTTAGGTGTGCCACCCTTGTGTAACCCCTACGGGGTATCCAAAAAATAAATTGAACATTTTGCTACAAGGCTTTAACCCCTGCGGGCTATTCAAAGCTACCGGGCTTCCCGCACGCTGATTACGTATTGCGGTCTGTTCCAATTTTCGACGCGCTTCTGAAACGCGGTGGGCGCAGAGGTCCGAAGCTTCGGACGTGGTGAAAACGCTGAGGGATCTATCTTATGAAATGCTGGAAGCGCGGGCGGGCTCCTGGGCTTTTTGCCAGGCACGGTAGAGGCCGGAGGGAATGATGATGGTGGTCTTGTTGCCTGGATTGTCGGGATCATCGCAGGCCACGGAAAAATTGATGGAGATGGGCATGGAGACAAAGCGGTTGAGGGCTGATACTCTTTTCCTGATCAGTTCCATGCTGCCACTTTTGTGGTTGCCCGATTTCCGGCGGCGGCTGTTCTCCATTCCTATGCCGTTATCCGTAATGGTGACATGCAGGTTTTGCTTTTCTCTCCAAATGTCAAGCACCAGTGATCCCGGAAGCGAAGAAGGCATGATGCCGTGCAGGATGGCGTTTTCCAATAGAGGCTGCATCATGAGCGTGGGCACCATCCACTGGTCGGGATCTACGTCTTCGTGCAGGTTGACCGTAAAGCTGAATTTATTTTTGAACCGCATCTGTTCCAGGCGGAGGTAGATCCTGGCACTTTCGAGTTCCTCTTCCAAAGTCACAAAAGAGCGCTGGGCCGCGTCGAAATTTTTCCTGATCAGGGAAGCAAAATCGCTCAGGTACCTGTTGGCGCTTTGCCTGTCCTGTAGGTTGATATAATGCTGAATACTATTGAGCGCGTTGAAAATAAAGTGGGGATTCATCAGCGAGGTGAAGGCCTGCTGCTCCAGGGAAGCCACCTGCACGCCGGCCAGGTTCTGTGCCACCCTTATTCTCCTCCTGTTCTTCACCCAGCGGATGCCCACATAGAGCACAACGATCTGCAGGATGGCGATCGCCAGCACAAGAAACCAAATGGTTTTCCAAAAAGGCGTGGCCACGCGCAGGTCCACCATGAAGATGCGATCGCTGGGATGCCCGTTGATGTCTACCGCGCGGGCATACAATACATGGTCGCCATGACTGAGCTGAAGGTTCAATGTATTTTCTTCGGAATTGATCCAGGTAGCGCTTTCTCCCAGCCTGTACTGCAGCCGGCTGAAATAACCGCCCAGGTCCACACCTGCAAATCGGATGGTTACGTTCTTTTGATCCGGCTCAAGATGGTAGGTATTCAGCAGGTCCAGCTCCTTCCCTCCCGCTGTCATGCCGGTCAACTGCAGGGAAATGTTCAAAGCGGGTATTGACAAATTTGCCGGCACGATGGAAACACCATTACCGGTAGCCAGGTACATGGTATCGTTGTCAAACCACATATCATTGACCTCGTTGTTGGTAAGACCGTCGTTGGCGCTGACATTCCGGGCATTCCAGGTGAAGCGGTTACCTTTTAGCTGGTAAGAAATGATGCTGACGCCGCGCGAGGTTCCTACCCAGATGGTTCCGGGCCTGCCTGCGGCCAGGCAACGTATGGAATTGTCCAGTATGCCATCGGATGCTGTGATGGTGCGGAGCCTGGTATTCTCCAGGCAAACAGCAAGGCCCTGTCCGCCTGTGCCCACCCACAATAATTCATCGCCTGTGTTGGCAAGGGCCGTTACCCGGTCGTGACCGATACCACCATGCCCCGAAAGCGCAATCGCTTCATCGGCAGCCAGGTTGTATTCATAAAGTCCGTCGGTGGAACCAAAATAAACCAGGCTGTCGTTCTTCCTGGCAATAGCGGTTAGCCGTTTCCCTTTCACGCTTAACCTCCTAAATTTTTTGGTGTAGGGATTCAGGGTGAGCATGCCCGCGGAAAAGCCCACCAGGAGGCTGGTATCGTTCATGTATGTGGCCGTCTTGCCGGTTTGCGGGATACCGCTCTTCGGATCGAGCACCGGCCGGGTGTAATCGACGAAAATCCCCTGTTCGGAGATGGTAAATACCTGCTCGCCCACCACAACGATCTTTCTTAGACGGCTGGGGACCGTTTTTATCACCTTGTGCACCCTGAATTTTCCCGGCGCGGATTCAACCACCTCCCCATAATAGTTGCCGGCCAGGATGGTTCCGTCCTTTTTCCTTGCAACGCTGATGAAATTCGTCCTGTGGAATCCTTCCCCCATCGGCGCAAAAGCAAAGCGGTTGGGCCGGTAAACCAGCAGTCCCTTATCGATAGTAGAGACCCATTCGTTTCCCTTGCTGTCTTTGTAATAGGAATTGGAAAGATACCCGCCACCCACCGTCTTGATCATTTGGAGGGTGTTCTTGTCATAGACATACATCTTTCCCGAAGACCCCAGCAGGTACAAGGTGGTCGGTGTGAAATCGTAGGTGATAAAGGTCTCAGGTACGGTTACAGAGTCTACCCGGAATTTCGAAAAGACATTGTCGAGTTCCCTGAAGACATAGAATTTCCTGGCAGGGCTGGAGAACAGGTAGAAAGCGTCTTCGTTGAGAAAGGGCAGCGCCACCACATTCTTCAGCACAAGGCTATCGAGAATGCCCTGTTTGCTGGCATGATAAATAGCAGCCGTACGGACCCCGGTCGAAGTCTTGGTTTTCAGGCCTCCCCAGTAAATAAAGCTTCCGTCTTTTTTTTGATGGACCAGGAAGCCGGAGGGAAAGCTGGTGAGCCGGTTGTTTTTAAAAACAAAGCTCCCGCTTTCATTTTGATACATCACGCCACCGTCTGCGAGTGAAAACATATGCATCGCCACTGTTCCGGTCACTTTAGCAAGGTTGGAGTCCGTGGAGGCATTCACAAAGCGGTTGGATCGCTCGTCGAAATATGCGGGACTCTGCTTGAAGCAATTCACCCAGATCCGGCCATCTTTTGCTTTGAGTACCGCAAGCACCTCGTTGTCAGGCAGGCCATGGGCTGTAGTGAAGACCTGGAAATATTTTCCATCAAACCGCGCGATGCCCGCATCGGTGGCCACCCAAAGAAAACCCCTGTTGTCTTCCACACAGCGATAGACCAGGTTGCTGGGCAGGCCGTCCTTAGCGGTGAAGGAAGAATGCACCGCCTGGCCCTGGGCTGCAAGGCCAAAGCAGGTGAAGGCAAGGACTAACCATACCGGGTAAACGAAGCTTTTTATGGCGGTTATTTGCAAGCAGTTATTTTGGAAACATGAGGCTGGAATATTTCATTTTATCGAGAAACCCGTCCAACTGCCTACGGCTGATGCTCCATTCATTACCATCCGACATTTTCACCATGCCGCCGTCGGCACTGTTGTACTCGGTAATATGTTTCAGGTTGACGATATATGATTTATGGATCCTGCAGAATTGATCAGGGTTGAGCAGCTCTTCGAAATCCTTCAGCGTTTTGGTGATGACCAGCTTCTGCATATCCGTTTTGTGGATGATGGTATAGTTGCTGTCGGCCTGGAGAGAAACGATGTCATCCATCCCTATAAAGATAATGCCCCCCAGCTGGGGAAGGGCCAGTTTCGTATGGTGGTGGTCGCCAGCGATCTTTTGCAGCAGGTGCTGGAGCAGCTCCTGGTTCTGGGCTGGGTTTTTGGCAGAAGCTTCTTCTTTTACCAGCTTGCCCACCGTGTTCTGCAACTCGCCCACATTCACGGGCTTGAGCAGGTAGTCGATGGCGCTGGACTTGATGGCCTGGAGAGCATACTGGTCGAAGGCCGTGACAAAGACCACTTTGAATTGCGGCTCCTTGATGGAAGCCAGGAATTCAAAGCCATTCTCCCCTGCCATCTGGATATCGAGAAAGACCACGTCGGCATGATGGGAAGCAAGCCATTTCCTCGCCGCTTCGCCGCTGGTGACCTTGCCGGCCACTTCTATGCCTTCACAGTCGTGATCGAGCAGGAAAGCGAGGTTGTCCAGGTTGTTCTCTTCGTCGTCCACCAGTAAGGCCTTCAGCATTGTATAGGATTGAGGAGTAAGGTACGGTGCCTATGGGCGATTTTATATTTTAATGTGTAAAATGCGTATTTCATTGAGGGAATGGCTTCCCCCAAGCCCCCTTTGGCGGGGCTTGGATAATGAGCCCCTGCATGAGGGGAGCTGGGCAACCATTTCCTTTTTTATCTTACCATTCCGATATGGTGGTGTTTTAGCGAAGCGCCCAGGGCGCTTCGAGGCTCTTTTCCAAACGCAAAACTTCTCTTTCGTATTGTCATTCCGATCCCGCACCTGCGGGAGAGGAATCTGAGAACTGCATTAAGGTAAGGATACCACAATAGCAACCTACCACTCTCAGCAAACCTGAGATCCCTCGTGCCTCGGGATGACAAATCCCAAAGAAAAACATCCCCCGCGCTGCCCGCCCGAACGTACCGTTCGGTACGGGCGGGGATTTCCGTTTAGCCTTCATTCAATGCAATCAATTCTTTAACTAACACGGAAATAGGCGCTGCAGCCGGCATGAACTTGTTAGCACCCCATGCTTTTGTAAGACCCTTAATGGTTTAATCACATGTCATTCTAGCTTGCCGACAAATAGCAATGCTGCTGGGAAGGTATGGAGCTAAAGCAATGCAAGATTTAAAGCCCCTCCCTTTAGGGAGGCTGGGAGGGTTACATCTTGAACGTGGCTGACGCCTTTGAGAAATTTCCTTTGTGTTTCTTGGTGGCTTGGTGTCTTCGTGGTTGAAAAAAGACTGCTTTGTAGTAAAGCCTGCACTATCTCGGTCAGGCCGAATAAAGGATGTGTACTCAGTACACATTAATAAAGCAAATCCTGTAAATCCCCTAATCCTGTAAATCCTGGTCCTTTTTCTTTTTACCAAAGATCTTTTCGAGGAAGCGGCCAACACGGGATTTTCTTTTTACCTGTACGGAATCTTTCCTGACGGCTACGGTAGTATCAATTTTTGGCAGGGAGGCCAGTGAGTCTTCCCTGTATTGGCGGCGGACGGAATCGGGAGAGCTGTATAAAATGGCGCCGTGGATCAACCTGTGACTGGCATTGTCACGGTACACCGGTACGGGAACAGAATCAAGCAGGACCGACCTGCCGAGACCTGCCACCACTAATTCCGGCAGCGTGGCCGTGACCTGCCACTCCAACCGGGTAGAATCAAAATAATAGTACTCCTTATTGTCCTGGTCGAAATAGATGTTGCGCAGCGGATAAAACAGAAAGGTCGTCCCCTGCTGCTTTTCCCTTTTGGTGGTCTGGCAGGCAGGGCTCAATAAACCCAGGATCAGCGCTATAGCAAATACGGTTTTCATTGCGGCGCCTCCTCTTCGTTTGGCGGCGTGGAAATATTCAGCTCGTCTACCAGTCGCCTGGCTACAGAATCGCCGGCCAGCACGGCCTCCATCATCAGCTTCGAACCTTTAAACAGGTCGCGGTCATAAGCACACTGGTCATAATCGTTGATCGCCAGCACATCGGGATTGTCGGCGAAAAAATGAAGAAAGCCCACAGTGCGCATGGCAGGCGGATATTTTTTATCACTGGCCTTCTGCACCATTTCCCATGACCTGCCGCAGTCGATCGAACTGTTCACCCTCTTCAGACCGAGGTCGCCATACTCAAACATGGCTTCGGGCACCTCCTGCTCTGCGAGGAACTTGTAAATGAAAAGTCCTTCTTCTACTTGTCCATCTGCGATCAGTTGCCTGGCCTCCGCGAGCTGCTCGGCGATCTGCTGTTCTGTCAACTTCTCTTCCTTTTCTTCTTTCACCGGTGGTGGCTTCTTCTTTTCTTCTTTCTGTTCCGGCACGGTCACAGGCGGCTCGATCCGCTCGCTGGCAGCAGATTTTTTCTTGAGGTCACGGTCGATGAAATAAAATGCAGCGCCCAATGCAGCGAGAAAGATCAGGGCCCATAAATAATTGATGGCCCCACTGCTGCGCCGGGGTGGTTCTACATAGGCTTTTTCCTGCTCCACAGCCAGTGCTCTTTGTCTCTCCCTGGCCAGTTGCTGCCTCAGCTCCTCATTCTCTTTAGCCAGCAAGGCAGTTCTTTCATCCGGCATGATGCCGTGATCGATCACAGGCGGACCGACCTTCTGCACCGTACGGTTCATCACGCTTGCATTCAGCACGGTTCCATCTTCAAACCTGTCCTCCCTTTTTTTCTGGAGGCAACGGTAAACAATGGTCAGCAGCCACTCGGGCACCTGCATCTCGGCCTCCTTTTTTTCCTGCGGCCAGGAAGCAGGCAACTGCTGCCTGCGAAGCTGCAGGATGTCGGGCACGGGTTTTTCCATGTGAGCAAGGATGATGTTGTTACGGGCCGTCTCCCCTTTTTCCCTGAGCGGGAAAGGCACGACGCCGGCAAGCAATTCAAAAATGATCACCCCGAAACTATAGACATCGGTCTCAAAAAAGATCTGTCCTTCATTTTGTTCAGGCGCCATGAATTCCACCGCTCCCGCTCTTCGCAGGCTGGTGCGCCGCTGCTCGTCGGTCATGATGGCCATGCCGAAATCGAGCAGCACATATTTACCGGTGTTCACATTGTACTTGATGTTGTTGCTCTTCACATCGCCATGCTTCACCCCTACACGGTGACAGTGTGCCAGCGCTTCCGACAGCTGCTCCGTCACCCGCGTGGCTTCTTTGATGGTGAAAACCGGGTCGTGCGGTGGATGCAGCAATTCTTCCAGGTCGGGACCTTCCACAAACTCCATTTCGATGAAAGGAAAAGAACCGGATTCAGTCAGACCTGAACTGAGGATGGGCACCACATGGGGACTGGGCTCTTGGTTCACCTTCTTCAGCTTGTTCACTTCGTTCTGGAAGTCGGCAAAGTGCTTATCATCCTTCGTTTCGCTGTGAATGGGCGTGGGCAGGATCTTCACGGCCGATATGGTGCCGTTGGCCCTGCGGGCCTTGTACACCGAGCCCTGGCCACCGGTCTTTACCGCACCCATGTTCTCCAGGCCTTCCGTGATCGTAAATACTCTTCCCATCAGCTTTCTTCAATTTTAAATTCCAGCATGGCCGATTCGCCCAGGATGATCATGTCGCCATGCTGCAGCACATGAGGGATCTCCCGGCTTTGCAGCTTGGTGGAGACCGTTTCGTCGCGCCCTCTTACTTTGATCTTGTTGTTCGGTGGCAGTCCGCCTTCATCAGCAAATAACAAAAAGCGGCCGGAAGCAGCATCGTATTCCACGTGCGCATGCTGGCTGCTCACAAAGCGGTTGCCTTCATTCGTGCTGCTTGCCGGAAAGGCAATGTCGTTGGTACGGAAGAAACCGTCTTTGGTCTTCACCTTGCTGTCGCGCCCGATGTTGATCCTGCCCGGTTGCTGCTTCAGTTGGTACTCCTGCTTTTCCGCTTCTCCCTGCAATACTACGAGGGAAGCGACACCGGAAGGCGCCCTGCCCTTTTTGTCCGTGCTGATGTACAAGCCGGCTTCCAGTCCCTCAACAGGTATCGCTTCTTCGGGCAGGTTGTCCACGAAGGCCATCTCCAGCTTCCAGTTGGCAGGCAGGTTGATCGCATAGTCATCGGCGATCTTTTGCACTTCAGTCTTCTTGAAACGATCGGGTTCATCCGCGTACACAGCGGCTTCATACAAGGGCCGGCTGGATGGCGTACAGTAAAAATAGATCAGCAAAGACCTGATGTTGCCGCCTTCGCCTCCTTCCACCAGCGAGAGTTGCTGCCGGATGGCATAGAGCAGCCCGTCGCGGATGGATTTGACATCCGGTGACTGCTGTTCTTTATTTTTTGAAAAAAATTCCATGTTCATTCAATTCTTGTTGTGTCTGAGGTCGTCCTCCTGTTTACCGGTACCGGTCTCCTTCTCACAGAATCTGTACCACCTCCTTCAAAGCCTTTGATATAGCCTCTCTTTAACAGTTCCGGTATCACGATCTGGCCCGCCAGCTGCACGGCATGACTGGATCCCTTGGTGTCCTCGATGCGGATACAAACGACGATGTGGCCGGGGCCGCTGGCCTTAGGTGCAAAAAACACGTACCAGCCATCATTGATCCGGTGGCCTTTGAAAATTCTTTCCGGCGTTCCGGTCTTTCCTGCCACTTTGATCTTCAGCTGGCCCAGCTTGCCCGCGCTTTGCTTTTTCATGAAATCGGTCAGCAGGGCCGCTATGGCGGGATCAGCGGCTATCTTCACCGCGGGTTGCACCGGCAACAGCGAATCGCTGATCTTCAGCACATACCTGTTCGGCACCAGCCTGCCGCCGTTGGCAATGCCCCCTGCGAGGCGGGCAATGGAGGCCGGTGTGGCAACCAATTCCCCTTGTCCCCATGACATTCCCGAAATGCCAAGTCCCCTCGTTCTGAAAATATTGTTGGGATCATAGCGCCTGATGCTGGTAAACTCGGTCTTCCTCCAGGTTTCCCGCCACCTTTGCTCCCGGTCTTCGTTCAACAAAGGCCTTGTATAAAAATAGCCGCCCAGGCCGCGGAGAAACATGCCGGTTTGCAGGTAGACTGTTGCCATTTCTTCTTCTATGCGCGACTCGTTGGCGAGCTTGATGAAGTAAGAGTTGTTGGATCTCACCAGCCCGGTTTCCATATTGATCGACCCGGCTTCATCGGGTTCGAGACCGCGGCGCCTGATGAGATCTTCCGGGCGAATCAGGAATCTTTTTTGGGCGATCGGAAGTCCATGCTTGTTCAGGGCAGCCAAAGCCGTGGCCAGCTTGGCTGTGGAGCCTGGCTGCGTGGCGTGCGTAAAGCCCAGGTCCTGCAAGGTCATCCAACTGGCCGATTGTGATTGTTCGCGGTTGGTGAGTGTGAGCAGTTCCCAGTCGTTCACCGGTGGCAAGGGGTAACTGGCAGAGGCCAATACATCGCCGGTGTTGTCTTCCATCACTACCACGGAAACCCTCCTGTTGCGAATGGAATCATCGAGGGATAACATTCGTTGAAGACCGGTCTGCAGGGCCGCATCCATGGAAAGCTGTACATCCCTGTTCTGTTTTTTGAATTCCTCCACTTCCCTGCTATTGATACCGGCAAGCAGCAAAGAAGAGAGCGCGCTATAGTCGCGCTTCACCACCGTCATATCTTTTTCTCTTTCTTCCTGGAAACGGTTGGGTTGAAAGCGGGTGGCTTTTACTGGAAATGCGGTCTCGGGGGTAGAGAAGCCGCGGAGCTCAGCGCCCAGTTCATATTCGGCAAAATATCCATTGAGTGCTCCTTTGAAGACACCAGTGTTCTCATCGCCTATCCAAAAGAACATATCCTCTGCAAAAGGATAATAGCGCCTGTTCCTTTTGCGTGAAAGTGTCAATAATTCTTCAGGGGTCAGGCCTGCGCGCAGCAGGGTATCTTTTTGGGCCAGCATTTTTTCCGGCTTGCTGGTGGCCAGCAGCACATGGTTCCTGTCGTAGAGCGCACCGGCTTCCAGCTTGTTCATGAGGATGGCAATGCGCGGGTTGTAGCTGAACATGCGGTTGCCGCTCCTGTCTGCCACGAGCGCGGGCTGCACCACCCAGCTGGAAGGGTTGAATAAATAGTTCGATACATTGATCATCAGCAGCACCAATCCCAAGCAGGCGGCCAGCATGGTGGGCACCAGGTTGCGGTCCTGCTGCGCAGAGATGTATTTCATCTGCACCTCACTGCCACGCACAAACGAAGCGGAGACCAGGAAGCCGGCCGCTATCAAATTCAGCACAAGTGATGATCCGCCATAGCTGATGAAGGGAAGGGAGATGCCCGATAAGGGCAAGGCGCCTGTAGATCCCCCGGCGATCAGCAGGAATTGCACAAAGCTGCTGATGCCTATGCCCGCACAGAGATAAAACAGAAAAGGCCTTCCTGTTTGTCGACCAATGAGCAGGGAGCGGTGCATGTAGACCAGGAACAAAACAAAAAGGCAAATGATACCAGTCCAACCGAACTCCTCGCCAATGGCCGGAAGGATCATATCCGTATGTGCTTCGGGAATAGTTTTGGGAAATCCCTGTCCTACACCCTGCCCGGTGAGTCCTCCCGATGCCATGGCCCAGATACCGTTGGCTACCTGGTCGCCGCCATAGACCTCGTTGTCCCAGTTGTTCTGCCAGATGGCCTTGCGGTCGGTGAGTCTTTCCATAGGGCCTGGCACCAGCTTGTCGAGCAAAGGCACCTGGTCGAGCAGGAGGAAGCCGGCAATGACTACGATGGCCATCAGGGCCGACTCGCTGATCATTTTATAGATGAAGCGGAAGTAGATAGCTAATAGCAAGAGGGTGACTCCTGTGGCGATCCAGATATTATCCAGCAGCCAGATGGCCAGCACATACAGCGCTACGGAGCCAGCCATCACCATAAAATCTCCCCGTGAAAATGAAAACAGGATGATGAAGGTGAAGCAAAGTACAATAGCAGGACCCAGGTCGCCGAGCATAAGGAAGATCAGGATGGAAAGGATGACGGCTGCCAGTGCGAATTTGAAATAGGTCCAGCGTTTGCCGGCTGTGGCGTATTCGGAAATGAATCTTTCGTTGGCGGTAAAAAAGCCGGCAAGAAAAACAACGAGCATGTATTTGATCAGCTCGCTGGGCTGGAAGCCAAAGAGGTTCACCTTCACGCCGCTGCCTTCCGGACCGGTACCGAGGATGATGGTAGCCACCAGTAAGACCAGTGCGGCTACAGCCCACTGCACGCCCCGCTCGCCCTTCCTTCCCTTCACAAAAAATTGCCGGTAGAAAATGGAGTCGGGCGTGAATTGCTTCAGGTTAAAAAGCAGCATGAGAAAGAATCCGCCCAATCCTGCAAGCAAATAAAACAAGGTGCTCTGGGCCAGGAAGCGATCGCGCAAAGGATCCTGCAGGCTGAGAAGAATGATGATGGAAATGCCGGTCAGCAGCATCACGCAGGGCAGGATGAAGGGATCGTTGCCTTTCAGCCTCGCGCTCATGAAAAGGTGGATCAACAAGAAGCCTGCAAAGAAAGCGGCCAGGATGATCCAGAACCAGGTCCTCACCTCACCGGGCTCGCGAACCAGGAGGGCCTTTTCTCTTTTCAATGTGTTGAAGTCCTTTCCTGAAAATAGTTTGAGTGTATGCTCGCGGCGCAGGAAGTCAAATTCTTCCGATCCTTCCAGTTCGCCGGTACCTTTCGACAAGCCAAATGCGAAACCGGGCTGCAGGGGCTGTATCTCGTAGCCCTGGGCTTCTTTGAGTCCAGTAAATTGGTAAGAGCCTGTTGCGTCCGTCCTTGCATAGGCCGCAAAAGAGGCAAATCTTGTTTTGCCATCCGCGTCCTTTATTTCCGTCCATCTTGCGTTGGGCCGCGTGACCGTAACAGGATCGGCCATGGATATGTCTGATGTTGGTAGACTGTCCTGCTGCGAAAGAAACTCCAGTCGCACCAGCACAGCGGCTACAGGATCTCCATCTTCATTCCTGATCTTACCGGAGATAGAGCCACTCCCCTGCTGCAGGTTATTCACTGCAGGCAAGGGTGCCGGCGAGCGCTTTTCTTTTTCGTAGAGCGATGAATCGGCTCCCGAAAATCCCAGCAGCCTGTAGGAAACAGCGGCCCTGCGCCTGAATGAGATGCCCCCGCGGGAGGCGGCCTCTTCCGCAGGAATATTGAATGCTTTTTTATTCAGCTCCCCGATGTTCTCTATTTCCGTGGTCAGGCCCGCCGCCACCGAGCGGGTGATCATGGCCACGTCTTTCGGGTCTTCGTAATAATAACCCGAGGTCAGGAGCTTTTCGAGCTGGGCCGCTGGGCCCTCCGTATTCAGGTTCATCATGGTGCCCTTCTGCAAACCATCGTGGGCTTCCCTGAATTCCTGTTCCAGCTTGATGTAAATGGAAAAGAAGAAACCACCCAGCACCAGGGCTGATAGTAGCATGAGCCATCTTTCTGTCCTCCTGTTTCGATTCATTCCTTTCTTATTGGTAGTGCATTGGGAAAGCTGCCGGTGAAGATGGAATCTGCAATGAGCAGGGGTTCACCCACACCGATCTTCACATTCTTCAGCCTCACGTTATTAAAATGGATCACTTCTCTCTTCGATGCGCTTACCTGTATGTGCAGGTTGTTCAGTTCCATGTTGGAGAACAGCAGGTAATTCACAGAAGGCGCGATCTGCAGGGAAGCCGTATCCGCATTTCTGAGCACGGTGCCCGCCCCACCGGATATCAGCAAGGTATCCTGCTGCAGCCACACGCTGCTGTCCAGCAGCACCGTATCGCCAAAAAAAGAGGGGTTGAGAAAAATGCTATCGCTGGCCCTTGCGAGTGAATCATGAAAAGGCAGGTAAACCAGTTCAGGTTGCACCTCCGTTTCCGACCCTTTATCTTTCTTCGAAAAGATCAGCAGCCAGACCATGACCGTGATGAATAAAAATAAAAGCGGCAACCATATTTTCGACGGCTTCTTTTTAGGCGCAGTAGTGTTGGTTTGCTTGACCTGCTTTTGCATGGCGCTCTCCATATTTTCCGGTTCGGTCCTCTGTCCTTTTACCGGCTCCTGTTTCACCGCAGTATTCATATTCCTCACCAGGGCCACCGTGATATTGTCCTTGCCTCCATTTTCATTGGCCGCTGCCACCAGGGCGGCAGCCTTTTCTTCCAGGCTGTCGGTACCTTCCAGGATGGCCATGATCCCTTTGCGGTCAACCATATCCGTGAGTCCGTCGGAACAAAGCAGCAACAGGTCACCCGGCAAAAACGGACTTTCCCCCGTCTCCACGTAGTCCTGTGGCCACTGGGCCTCGAATCCAAGCGCTTTGTTGATCTCGTTCCTTTTGGGATGACTGATCGCCTCCTTTTCGGTGATCCTGCCGGAGTCTTCCAAAAGGCCCACGAAGGAATCATCGTGCGTGATTTTCACCAGGCTGCCATCGCGGTAAAGATAGAGGCGGGTATCGCCCAGGTGGGCAAAGGCCAGGCGGTTCTCTTCCTGGTCAACGATCACGGCCGTGAGCACGCAGGCCATTTCCTGGTAGGGACCTTCTTTCTTCGCCTCTACTATTTTTTGATTGGCGGCGAGAAAGCTGTTCAAGAGCAGGGAGGGATCAGCGGAGTTGATGGTGCGGATCAGTGCTTCGAGTTCTTCCTTGGCCATAGCCGTCGCCACTTCGCCGCCATGATAGCCGCCCACGCCGTCGATCACGGCAGCCAGCAGGAAACGGCCGGACTGTTCCAGCACGAAGCTGTCTTCGTTGTTCTCCCGCATTTTTCCTGTATCGGTAAGCGCTGCGAAGTTTTCAGGCATTGCGGCTGTTTGAGTTTTTAATATCGCGGAAGTGCATCACCACCAGCAGTACACAGACCAGCAGGAGGCCGATGGAAAATATCGATGAGATGATCATGATTTAAACATATTGATGCCCACAATACCATTCAGCATGATGCGTGAATTCAAGGGGATCTCCGTCCACTCCGGGTTTTGCGGGTTGCTGCGCGGGATCTCTTTTTCGTTCACCAGGGTTTTCTCGCCAAATGAGGTGAGGTAAAACTTATCGTCCTTGTAGCGGATCCTCAGGTGGGGCGTGTCCACCCATTCGGAAGGCACTTTGAAAATATGGCTCTCCTGCCGCTGCTCCACCAGCCCGGTGACCAGCACTTCGTCGTTCTCCATCATGAATTCGATCTTCTTTCCCGCATAGCCCTTGTCGGGAATGATGGCCTCGAACCTCGCGCGGGGCTGGTGCATGGGCCTCGACGACCTGCGCACGGAGCCCGACTGGAAGGGCAGCTCGTAATAGCCTTCGGTATAATAAGTAAAGCCCGAAAGCGTCTCCTCGCTCAAAGCCGAAGTTTCCGCCAGCCCGGTCTGCCGGGGGATGAAGGTCACGCGCAGGTTATCTGAAGGTTGGGTTTGTCCGGGCAACAACTTGCCGATAAAGCCCAGGTCGCCCCTGTCGTAGCCGGTATGCGACACAAAGCGAAAGACCCATTTGGAAGCGGAGGGCGTGACGGCCTTGCCCTGCTCCTTCAGCTCCTGGAGCTTTTCATGGAATTTGTTCACCGACTCCTGCACGATCACGCCGAAGAGTCCTTTTTTATGCTCCATGAATTCGGCATAGTCCTCGGGGTTGAGGACGATGATGTATTCGTGGTAAAAGACCACCCGGTCGGCAAAGGAAAGCTCCCTGATGGACTGGGTAAATTTCTGGAGTATATAGTTATAGATATTCTCGGGCGTGAGGGCGGCGGTGTTTTGCTGCGCTTCGGCGCCTGGATCGTTGAGGAACCAGTCGTGGAAGCCAAGGCGTTGCCAGAATCCGGGTTTCGGGGTCATGGGGGTAAGGGGGTAAGGGGGTGTTTGGTAAAAATACGTAATTGCGCCCAGCCGGCGCCACGGGCTCCGTTTTGCCTGTTGTTTAGTCAACCACTTCTTATTTTTCCTACCAGCCTGCTGGGGGCAGATTTTAGCGAAGCGCCACGGCGCTTCGAGGTTCTTCATCCCACCTTTTTTCTTGACAAAAAAGGTGGGGCCAAAAAGTCAAGCGCGCGCAAAACGCTGTGCTCTGCGCGCGCATTTTCTTAAATCGGGTCCCGGTGGCTGACGCCTTTCTCGTTAGGCCTGAGGATCTGCCTGGTCTCAGCTGGTCCTAATTGTTAGAGCTGCAGGTGTAAGTTCCTGAGGGGCGCTGGATTTCCGTTTAGCCATCTTTTAATGCAGCCAATTCTTTAACTAACACGGAAATAGGCGCCGCAATTATCACTAAGGTGGTAGCACCTCATACATCTTGAACGTGGCTAACGCCCGCCTGCAGACGACTTGAAACTATCTTGGCGCCCCAAAAGGTGGAAAAAGAGGTGGTGAAGCGCACCCGCGCTTCAAGAAAGACCTCACTTCATGAGAAGCGTTCTCTCCAAACATCTTAAGTCTTTCGGATTATAATATTTCTTAACCCAGTGCGGTTTCTCCTTGCCGTCGCGGAGAAACTTTTCATCGGCGTCCTCCTCCGCATCCTGCAAACGATTCAGCCAGGCGAAATGATCTATCAATCTTATCGCTTCGATCGCGAAGGCCGTCACCACATCCTTGTCGCGGATCTCCAATAAATTGTCGCCATTATTCTGCTCAGGCCTATAGGCCAGGTTGGAGCTGCCGCAATAGACCACGGGATCGGCGCCCTTGAAATCCACGACCACGAATTTGTGATGGATGGAATGTCCCAGGCCCGGCACTTTGATGATGTCCTTGAAAGGCTTGCCCAGCCTGGTCGCCATTTTCAGCGCGGAGATCTTGATGCCCCTTTTGCTGTTAGGCTTATAGAGCTGGATATCTTCTTTTTCATCGGTGATGCCATAGGTGAATACCTGGTCGTCCTTCACCTGCTCGTGCAGGGCGCTGAGGATAGTCGAATCGCTGTTGTCCTTCATCACGGCAAAGAGCACGTCGCTTTCGGCGTTGAAGATGCGCTGACTGATCCTTTCGAAGAGTTCGTCTACGTAGGCTTTAGGATGCGGCGCAAAGCCTATGGACATGTCGGGCAGACCGCCCCCCAGCCCCCCACCCCCCGACCCCCCTGAAGGGGGGAAAGGAAAGTGAAAATCTTTTGAAGCAAGGTCTGAGTTCTTAAAGGCCTTCATGCCTGCTTCCGTGAACGTAGCGTCGAAGACATCCGCATAGAGCTGGGCTACTTCGTTGTTGGTAAAAGTGAGGGTATGGTTGGCGTTGATGTATAGTCCGTTGGTGGTGAAATTCGTGGAGCCGGTCAGCACTTTAATAGCTTTAGAGTTGCTCTTGCGGCGCTGGATAAAGACCTTGGAATGGGCCTGGCTGGAAAAATTACCGCGGGCCAGGTGTTTCTTGTTCTTTGCTATGCTTTTGAACTCCTTGTCGAAGATCATCTCGAAGCTGGTGGGCTTTTTATGCCCTGGATAATCATCCAGCAGGATCCTCACCCTCCCCTGTTTGGCCAGCTTCAGCAACTTGTCAATGATGGTCGGCTCGTTGAGGTCATAGGCAAACACATCCAGCTTGAGGTTCTTGTTTTGCAGCACTTCATCGAGAAACTCCATGATGCGGTCGCGGGCCTGCCAGCCCAGGTATTCGTGGATCTCTTCGTAGGTGAAGGGCGTGTCGACGTATTTCTTTTTTTGGTTGTTCCAGCGCGGCGCCGAGCCGGCCTCCTGTTTGAGGTCAAAGACCAGGTCCTTGCCCTTGGGCCTTAGGTTGAGCTGGTTGCCAAAGCGGTTGGCAAAGGCCTGGGAGGAAATAAAGGCCCGGGCAAAGCCCACCTGCACGTCACCATCGGTAAAGGGACTCACATCGATCGTAGCTTCTACCGTGAGGCTCTTATCCAGCGGCTGCAGCTCGCCATCCACGATATAACGCGGCGTGACGAAATAGGTATAGTCGCCAAAGAAAGGATTTTCGACAAACACCCGGGTGGAAGGCACATGTACCCAGCGGAACTTTTGTATGGGCGAGAACTCCGAGCTGAACACATCCTCCGGCTTGGCCGGCTGTTTGGGCAGCTTGATCTTGGGCCTGAAGCGCATCTTGTTGTAGATATAAAAAGCCCGGTTCTGGGCCTTCACCCGGATGGTGAAGCCGGCGAAGTTGGGGGTCAGCTCCGGCGCCAGGTCAAAGGCCAGGAGGGTCATAGCGTCGCCCTTATACAGGTAAAGGCTGACGCCTTTTTTGGAGGCAAAGACTTCCATGGGAGGGGTTTTGGTCTCCCTAAAGTTTATATAATGCGCAGGTGAAAATCAAGCGTAGAAATACGGTTTGGGGGGCTTTTGCGCGCATCATTGGCCTTACTAGAAATAATTTCTAGTCAGGCATGTTGCGCCTGTGATTAATGAATAACACTGAACATAGGTTCTCATGTATTTTTATTGATCTGGTCTTACTACGAATTTTGCATCGCCCCCTTCGATTTCAGAAGTTGTATTACAGAGAATAAACCAAACTGAAAATAATGTGAACAAAAGCATGACTGTATAAAAAAAACTACTGCCGGAAATTTCCCAGCGAAATTCTAATTTTTCAATACAAAAGAAAAGCAATAATAAAGCCCAAAGAATAACAAGGAAGAAACTGATATATATATTTATCCTTGACACCGATGCTGAGTAATCTTTTCTCGGATTGAAAATATCTCTGAAAGGACTTGCAGGCAGGGTTATTTTATATAAACGACCCATCACCCTAGATTCACTAAAGTCCGTATGGCGCTCCCAGTTTCCTTGCCAGAACTTGCTAGCTTTATTTACCATATAAAATGCAACTGAGAAAAGTAAACCTACGCATAAAGCTATAAATTGCACCTTAGAAGTGCCGGGCTTATCTATAGTAAGGCCATAAACAGTGAATGCTACGCCAATAAATGCCCAAAAGTATGTTGCCCTTTTCCAGTAAAGTTCGATTTCAAATTTTCGTATATCTAAAATGTTCTCCAAACGGAATTTTAACTGCTCGTCATTTAATCCCTGCAACATTACCTCATACTCTTTCCCATTCTGAATTCCACTGTCTATATTCTCCTCTTGCATGGCAAGATTCACTTTCATTTTGGGACCGGATGGCTGTTCTAATTTTTCACTTAAATCTACCGAATCTTGCATTTTTTTCAATTAATATCGCATTAAACAATTAGATTTTCTACAACGATTTAAATAATTCTCTCGATAGCTTTAATATTTTCTATATAATCACAACAAATTATATTGGATTGCCAAATCACGTCTCAACTTTCCGTATTGCGTCTCTAATATAGAGCTTGGCAGAAATGGAATATTAAACGCTTTACAAATCCATCTATTTACCTCTTCAATATTATTCCAGCCATTAATCCTTAGCAGTTCATTTTTTCTGAAAGAATCATAATCCCGGCTTATCTGAAAACAGGTCCTAACATTTCGTAACATATCAGGGATATTATATCTAGGGACTATACCTAAATCCAAATTATAACGTTCGCAGCGAGAATCATCATTTCCCCTGATTTCAACTTGAAGATCATCATCGCTGATACCAATATATTTTGAGAAGAAAGTACAAACCTCATTATAATCATCAATATATGGATGCAAGTGCGAATCGACTGTAAAATCACTGATAAATTTGTAAGTCAAATTACAAGGTTGACAAGAAGGAATAAGGTTTGAAAAAGAAAGACTCAAGTAAGGAAACCTACCTTTGTCGTAAAAATGATCATAAGTAAAAACCAATTTTGATGAGACATCATCAACATACGTATAATTTAAGTTGCAGTACGGACAAACATCAACGCATTGCAAGTCAAATAAGTTTTTAGCCTTCCCGTTATTTCGCCAATTATGATATTGAAATACGTCATAAAGCAACTCGTCCGACATCTCTTTCCCCATATCACCTTCGGGCAATAAATCACAGTGCTCTAGTAATTCTCGAACTTGCTCAATCACATTAGGTAATTCAGCAGCTGGACAAGTAATTATTCTTTTCAGAAAAGCGAATTCCTTATCAAGTAACGCTGCATAGAAATCAAACTTGCCTTTAGTCTGAGATGCGCCATATAAATTTTTAAATGAAACTACCCTACCTACTAAGGACTCCTTTACTTTGTAATGTCCACTAAGAGTTTTAGGATTGATAGTATCCCAATGATATTCAGCCAACTCCGTTAAAGCCATAGCATCTTTACCTTGTTCGATTCGTACCATCCAACTCAGAATTTAAACGATTCAATAATGCATTCTTAATTACTGGCTCTCCAATCTTACTTATTAAACGAATTACCTCTTCTCGATTAAATAAGTTCGATTTTAAAGGTTCGATAATATCCTTTTTTATTTTCTGAAGAGCAAACTCACTTGTTGACTCACCAAGGAAAAACGCCTTTGCATAAAGAGTATTTATGTTTCCACCAAAAGTTTCCAATGACAATTCCGTAGTGTCTACAATTTTAACCTCACTACCCTCGTCCTTACGGTCCAACAAAATAATATTATCTGATGGCAGGTCAGAAAGCAAGAAAGGAGAATGGGTTGTTAGTATCACTTGAATGTTATTGAATCCTAAGAAAACATTCGAAAAATATTTAAGCAAATAATGAATATATTTTCTTTGCCACTCGGGATGAAAATATAAATCACCTTCATCTATCAACAACAAAAGATTTTCAGATGCTACTTCTTTGCTTATACTATTTAATCGTGAGAAAAAAGCAATCAGCGATTCTTCTCCAGCACTCAATTTTGGCCAAGAAAACTTTATAAACTTAAAATTCAGATTCTCAGCAAAGTATTCTTTCAGAAGATTATTAATCCTAACATCCTTTGTATCGAAGAACATCGAAGACCGTTTCACCAATGCTTGGGAGGTAAACTTAAATATGAAATTTTTGAATTGCATAAGAGAATCTAATTCTTGTCGTAGGTGCAGAAGATTAGAAAAATAAAGCATCGACGATTCTTTGCTCTTCCTTTTATATTCAAAATAAGACTCGACTACAGAAAAAGAGTAACCAACTAACTCATCAATTAGATCTGCATTAATATTGTAACGCTGGCTTTCTACAAGTGTGAATAACTTGTTTAACAATTCGTATCTAAATTCCTTATCAACAGTCAGATGTTGAATTATAACCTTATCGCTGATAATCACCCGAATAAGTTGATAAATCAAATTCTCTATTAAAATAATTTGAATATAATATTGGGGATCTCGTTTATAGTCCTCTTTAACTTGAAACATATAATTCTCAAATCGTCTCAAGTCCTTATAAAATGTTTCTAAAAACTCACGCGCCTTCCTATAGTGTAAATTAAAGTTCAAATTCTCTAATTCATCCTCTACATTATTTGCTTCCAATCTGTGCAATTCCATCCTCACGGTCCTAAATATTTTTTCATAATCTTTTGATGCTACTTCAATGATTTCAATCTCAAGATTGTCAACTCGTTTGAAAGGAATTCCAAGGTGAGATCGAATTATATCGACTTCGTTCAAAAACTCTATTTGCCGCCTTAGTTCGAAGAATTTAAACCTAGAGTGATTATTCGTAATGCGTCTGTTTCTAAGCTGCTTTGCGTTAATCCTTCCTACATTCTCTAACAAATAGCTGGTAGAAATATTAAAATAATTCTTGGACTCCACTTCCTTTTGCTCTAGGTCCAAATTATTTGAGTAAAATACTGTTGTGAAGTTCTTCAGTCGATCAAAAAGCTTCGGATAGCCTCGATAGTAAACAAATTCGTATTGAAAACGGGAGGGCTTCATTACTACCTTCACGTGACCTTTTTGATCTTCATTCAAGTAGATTTTTATTATTGCTCCTTCAGTATAAAATATTATGTCCTTCTCTCTGTCTTTTAAATCAGTTCTTTCTTGTATAAATAGTTCTTTGATAAATCTAAGAAGAGTGGATTTACCGACGCCGTTTTTTCCAACTAAGCCGGTTATATATGAAACCTGTTCACTGAAAAATCCTTCGACGTATCCCGGATTCAAACTAATTTCGATTAGCGTACCATTGCTTTCCTGGGAAACATCTATATTAAACCTGGGGTCAAATCTTAGAAGTTGATCCTTCAATACCCCATATTCTGAACCAAGCTTAAGAGCAATAAGGTTTGTCATTAACTTTCTAATTTTATTTATTTTTTTAGGCGGCTGATTCCATTTAATCTATATGCCCCTTATCTTTTACCACCCAATCCGCCAACAACTCCGCCTGCTTCAAAACCGTGTCAATCGCCTTTTGCTGCTTGTCTGGCGGATAGCCGTATTTGGTAAGCGTACGCCGAACTAACACCATCAGCCTCGCTCTGGCACTTTCCCTGATCGTCCAGTCGATGGTGGCATTGTTCCTGATCTTTTCGGCGATCTCCCGGGCGATATCCCTCAACTGCTCATCGCCGAGTACCTGCACTGCGCTGTCGTTCACTTCCAGGGCATCATAAAAAGCCAGTTCATCCTCGGAAAGATTTAGCTCCTCTCCTCTTTTGTCGGCGGCTTTGATCTCCTTAGCCAGGTCTATCAAATGTTGGATGATCTCCGCAGTGGATAACAAATTGTTCTGGTATTTCTTGATGGACCGTTCTAACATTTCCATCAAAGCACGGCTCTTGACAAGGTTGGTCTTTGAACGCGACTTGATTTCATCGTTCAGTATCTTTTTCAAAAGCTCGAGGGCCAGGTTTTGGTGCTTCATACCCTTTACCTCGAGTAAAAATTCTTCAGAAAGAATGGAGATATCCGGCTTGGCAATACCCGCTGCATCAAATATGTCTATGACCTTTTCGCTGCTGACCGACCTGTCCACGATCTCCTTGATGGTGCTTTCTATTTCAGCATCCGAGCGCTCGTTTCCATTCCGCTCGAATTTTACCAACCTGGCTTTCACGGCCTGGAAAAAGGCGACTTCCTCCTTGATGGCAGTAGCCTTTTCATGTGGGATGGTGAGTGCGAATGCCTGGCTTAACAAAGTGACTTCCCTGACGAATCTTTCTTTTCCGTTGACCAGGCCTAGGATATGCTCCTGCGCTTGTAGAATAATGGAAAGCTTTTCCCTGGCATCCACCTTGAAAAAGCGCCGGTAATTGAATTGCAGACTGTTTTGGTAATATGCTTCGGGTTCTTCGGCGAGTATGTCAGCGCTTGTTTTACTTTCTTCCGCAAACTGCTGCTGCACCACTTCCAGCTTTTCTTCCATTACACCCACAGCCTTTTCGATGCTTTCCGTAGGATCGCCTTTTCCGCCGGCATCCGAGTAAAACGACAATGCCTTTTTCAGGTCGTTGGCTATGCCAAGAAAATCCACTACCAATCCGCCAGGTTTGTCTTTAAAAACGCGATTCACCCGGGCAATGGCCTGCATCAGGTTGTGTCCCCGCATCGGTTTGTCTACATACATGGTATGCAGACTCGGCGCATCGAAACCGGTGAGCCACATATCCCTTACGATCACCAGTTTCAGAGGATCAGCTTCGTCCTTTAATCTTTCCGCCAGGTATTTCCGCTCGCCTTTGGAAGTATGATGCTTTTCCATTTCCGGACCATCGGAACTCGATACGGTCATGATCACCTTGATCACTCCTTTGGAAAGTTCGTCACTATGCCAGTCCGGACGCAGCTCTATAATGTACCTGTATAATTCCACGGCAATACGGCGGCTCATGGCCACGATCATTCCCTTGCCTTCAAACACCTTCTGCCTCTCCTCAAAATGGGTGACGATATCCCTGGCCAGGTTCTTCAGTCTTGACGGATGACCAATGATAGCTTCGAGCCGGGTCCATTTAGCCTTGGCTTTTTGTTTTTCGGTAACTTCTTCATCCTGTTCCAGCTCCTTATCAAATTCTTCGATCAGGCGCCTGCCCTCTTCATTCATGGTTACCTTAGCCAGGCGACTTTCGTAATATATCCGCACGGTAGCTCCGTCTTCCACCGCGTCTCGGATATCATAGCGGTCAATGTATTGTCCGAATACCTGAGGCGTGTTCACATCTGTGCCTTCAATAGGTGTGCCGGTGAACCCTATATAGGTGGCCCTGGGCAGGGCATCCCTCATGTATTTGGCAAAGCCATAAGCGATCCGCTCCCCTATTTTTACGTTTGTTTCCTTATCCCTTACGTCTTTAACCGAAGCCTCAAAACCATATTGTGTGCGGTGGGCCTCGTCGGCTATCACCACAATATTGTCGCGGTCTGAAAGCTGGTCGTAGGCTGCCTTTCCTGGTTCTGGGAGGAATTTTTGAATAGTGGTGAAAACAATTCCTCCACTGGCGACTTTCAGCAACTCCTTCAGGTGCTCCCTGTCTTTTGCCTGAACAGGCTCCTGCCTAAGTAATTGCTTGGCTGCAGCAAAAGTATCAAATAGCTGGTCGTCCAGGTCGTTGCGGTCGGTGAGCACGACGATGGTAGGATTCTGCATATCCGGCGCCGTAATTAGCTTGCCGGCGTAGAACACCATGCTCAGGCTTTTGCCAGATCCCTGGGTATGCCAGACCACGCCCCCTCTCTTATCTCCTTTGACGCCAGATGCCTGGATGGTAGATTGCACGGCCTTGTTCACGGCATAATACTGGTGGTAAGCTGCCAGCTTTTTAACCGTCTGCACCTGCGTTAAACCGGTAGTTGGATCTTCAGTACTGGTCTTTTCAAAAACAATGAAGTTCCGGATCAGATCGAGCAAAGTGGCTGGATTCAACATGCCTTCGATCAGGGTTTCCAGTTGAGGTTTGAAACGCGAAGCCTCTTTCTTCCCATCTGCAGTCTTCCAGGTCATGAACCGGCTGTAGCCAGCTGAAATGCTTCCTGCCTTGCAGTCATGTCCATCTGAAATAACACAGATGGCATTGTAGGTAAAAAGTGAGGGAATCGTTGCTTTGTAGGTTTGCAGTTGATCAAAAGCCTTTCGTAGGGTAGCCTTATCATCTGCCGCATTCTTTAGCTCGATCACTACCAGGGGAATACCATTGATAAAAAGCAGGATATCCGGACGCTTGTTGTTATTGTTTTCAATAATGGTAAACTGGTTGACTACCAGGAACTCATTGGTATGAGGATTTTCAAAATCTATGAGTGCGACTTCGTAGCTTCGTTCATATCCGTTTTCCTGGTAAGGGATCTTTACCTTTTCAACCAGCAACTCGTGAAATTGTTCGTTATTGTTTAGTGAGTCTGGTGAATAGATGCGGAGTATTTTTTGAGCTGCCTGTTGCTGGGCATCTGGAGGAATGGCAGGATTGAGCCTGACAATGGCTTTTGCCAGCCGGTCTGTTAACAATATTTGTTCAAAATCTGTTCTTTCCTCTGCTTCTGCACCAGGAGCAATGACCAGCCCATACAGATACTGCCAGCCTAATGATCGTAGCTGTTCTATCGCTAATAATTCTATATGGTTTTCTGTGATGGGTTTCACGCTTTACACTAATCCTGCCAAAAATGTTTTTTGAGCGGTTGTCAAAGAAGACGCCAGTTGCGCAAGATCAACTCCATCACAAAATTTTTGACATAGTTGAATTTTTCTTCCTTGATTGTCTAGCCCTAAGGGGGCCTTTTGATTATTGTTTTGACTACAACATTCTTCGGCATATTTAAGTATCTGTTTGCTCAAATGAGCTGGCTTCGATCTTGCAGCAATCTGAGTTGCTCTGATTTGTTTATATCGCTCTTTTCGCAATATTTTGTTTATGAATGCAATAAGAATTTGCGGTGGTATGAAATCTTCCATTTCCCAATCGCCGGCAACTGCCGGCGCTGTTGCTCCATCGTAACGTGGTAAATTTTCAATTTTTGCTTTTAAGTAGCGATACGATGAAGGCTTCACCTTTTTAGATTGGTCTCTTCCTTCTTCATCATTATCGAAAATGCAGATAAACTCAGGTATAAAGGATAAATCTTCGCAGAACATATTGTAAAATTGCAAGTAACCCCCAATTTTAGAAGCACCTCCTGAATAGATAATATTCGGACATGGCAAATTGAGACAAGCAAATAAAACTTGTAAGTATCTTTTATCTTCTTCGCCTTCAACTACTAAATTCTTTGGAAGTACCTCCCAGTTATCATTTGCTGATATGCCCAAATGCTCTCTAATTTGCGTAGCTTTTTCATAATCCGAATTAGTAAGTAACGGCCTCGTATTGACTTCATAGAATATCTTGCCGGGTTTCCGAGTATATGTTCTGGGCGATATTTCCCCTTTGAACAAATAGGTGTGTTCTAGATGATTAATCTGAATCAGATTTTGGGAATGTGTTGTTACAATTATAGGCTGCTTCTTTTCACTAACAATAGATCGCAACACTTCAGCGACTCTTTTCTGCAAACTAGGTTGTAAAAAAGCTTCTGGCTCATCAATCCCCCAAATTATCGCCTTTGTTTCGATATGGGAGGAAATAAACTGCATTAAAGACAAAAAAACCGCTCTCTGCGCTCCACTTCCCTTCGATGCAATCCCGTGACTATTCCCGTCAAAAAGGGTTATAGAAGTCATATTTTTTACTGCATCTCTCAGCTTCTCAAATTCAGCAAAACTGATCTTTATTTTCTTATTCTGTAGGATTCCATCAAAGTCAGTCAGGCTATTGAAATACTTGTTAATATCTTTTTCAATACTAGCTATTGCCTTCTGAGAAAGCTTAATAAATTCTTCTAGCTTTTTTAATGGCTGACTTTGACTTTTTCTCTTTCTATCCAAAGGTAGTAAGCCTTCTTTTTCAAGTGCCGTTGATATAAGCTTCGGCAAATCGATATTATGAGATTCGACAAACAGGTACTTGAATTGCGACAAGGTCTCGTTCGCTCTCTCAGAATCACAGACGGAACCGTTCACAGAATAACTGGCAGTGCCGTCGTTCCCAAATATTACTTTTACAGTTTCGCGTACCCCGTTTAAATCAAACACCCCTTCCAACTCTGTTTTAGATCCGGCACCTTGAGAACCATAGTAAATATGATGAGGTATGTCCTGTTTCGGATCGAATATTTCATCGTCGTTTAAATGATTGAAATAAACATTTAATGCTCGAAGGAAATTTGTTTTCCCAATGTTATTCTCACCACAAATAATGACAGGAGTTGCATCACTGATATCCAGTCTGACATCTAAAAGCGATCTAAAACGTTTAACATGGAAACTTAGTACCTTAATTGCCATAGGCTCTAATTTTTACAAACTATTTCACCGCTCATTAGTTTGGGTAATAAAGTATCTCGTAATTGAATTAAGGTTTTTATCTGCGCTACATTGGATTTTATTTTTTTAAACCACGGCTCACATAGTCTGCTGAAACTGTGGATCCTTTCTATTGGTGGAATAGAAATTTCAGATGAAAGAGCAATGTCTCTATTTAATCCAGGAACTGCGCTATCAGAATTTAATTCTTCAAAATTCAATGCCTTAAGAAGGAAGTATTCATAAAACAAGCCGTCAGAATTATTTTTTGATTTAATATAGTATGTTGTGTCAATTGGGAAAAAGTTGTCAAATTGATAAATCACCTTCCCTAGGGTACCTTTTCTGCCAATAACAATACCCGGCCCTTTAACCAGAAACTCAGAGTGATAACCAACTGTCCCACTAGAACCTACAACAGGAAATCCTTCTCCCGTCCTTGCCTCTTCCTTTAGTGCTTTGCCGTAAATCAAATCCAGAACATCCTCCAATTTTCCTGCTTCTCCACTCTCCTCGGCCTCCTCCACAAACCACTGCCTGAAAAGCGTTTCGGCTAATTGCTCCAGGGTTTTGTTCTGGCGGTGCAGCAGGTCTATTTTATCATCGAGGCTAGTGAGGATTTCAGCTATGCGTATTTGATCTATGAGCCTAGGTAGACAGAACTCATAATCCGCCAATTGTTGTGCATTTGCTCCGGGCTGTGCTGAACCGCCGGCAATCGCATTCACATATTCTTGAAAATTACTCGACTGCAAAACATAACCGACAAAAAAAGGGTCTGCTATGTTTCTGCTAATTTGAAATCTTATTAAATACGATGCAAATACCGCCTCAACCTCTTTTTTTATTATTGCATTATATCCAGTTGTTGCTCCCGTTCGGGCAATAACAATATCTCCAACATTAAGCTTATACTTGCTAAAATCTTTCCCCGATATTTTGCAAAAAGGAACTGTTTCCCAGTTAATTCTTCCGTTTGTTATATCAGTTATACGCAAGAATTTAGGGCCAGTCTGTACAAGAGAAGCACTGGCGGTATAACCGTAAGAAATGTCAGAACAAATATCTCTCAATTTAACATCTTTCAACTCGCGCATTATTATCCATTTATCGGTTGAGTACTGATCCATGTAATTTCAGTATGAGTTCCGAACTCCCTAACTTTAAAACCAAGACTTTTCTTTTTCAATACGTCACCGCCACGAAACTTATATGTCTTCTTTAATGGCTTGCTTTCGTGATCAATATTCACGACAAGCGTATCGCTGGCTGAAATACCATTTATGTGCACTCTGTAATTAACTGAAGTATCATTCCTTGTGGATGGTCTTATCGTTTTTCTTCTCACTATCTCAGGCATAGCTACTGATTGATCGTTATTTGGGAGAGGTTTTTTTGAATCCGCTTATTTAGCTCGTCTTCCTCTGCTATCTGCATTTCCAGTTCCTTTTTCAATGCTTCAAACCGTTCTGCAAAATTGAAATCCTCTTCATCATCAGGCAAACCCACATATCTGCCTGGAGTGAGTACATAGTTCAGGTCTCTTACTTCTTGGATGGTGGCGGCTTTGCAAAACCCCTGCACATCGGCATATTCACCATCACCCGTGCGCCAGTTATAATACGTGGTAGCAATTTTTTGTACGTCGGCCTCGCTCAATTCCTTTGTACGCCTGTTGATCAGAAAGCCAAGGTTCCGCGCATCTATAAAGAGGGTCTTTCCTTTTTCCCTTTTCTTGTTCTTTTTCAGGAACCAAAGACAGGCGGGGATTTGTGTGTTTAGGAACAGCTTGGCAGGCAGGTTCACAATGCATTCCACCAGGTCGGCTTCGATCAGCTCTTTTCTGATCTGGCCTTCTCCGCTGCTGTTGCTGGTGAGCGAGCCTTTACTAAGCACGAAGCCTGCATGCCCGTTGGGCGCAAGGTGAAATAGGAAATGCTGTATCCAGGCATAGTTGGCATTGCCGGCAGGAGGAACTCCATAGACCCAGCGGGCATCTTTCTGTAAAAGTTCGCCGCTCCAGTCGCTGTCGTTAAAAGGAGGGTTGGCAATGATATAATCGGCCTTTAGATCCTTGTGAGCATCGTTCAAAAAACTGCCTTCGTTGTTCCATTTCACATTGCTGCTGTCAATGCCCCGGATCGCCAGGTTCATTTTTGCCAGCCTCCAGGTAGTCTGGTTGCTTTCCTGTCCATAAATGGAAATATGGTCGGCAGGATTCAGTGAAAGCTTTTTACCATTCGATTTTTTATAATGGTCCTGGTGGTGGCGGATGAATTTTTCGCTTTGCACAAACATGCCACCGCTGCCGCAACAGGGATCGAAGACACGTCCCTCATAAGGTTCCAGCATTTCCACCAGCAATTTCACTACGCTGCCTGGAGTATAGAACTGTCCGCCCTTCTTGCCTTCCGCCAGGGCAAACTCACCAAGGAAATATTCAAAGACCCGTCCCAAGATATCCTTGCTCTGGGCTTCCTTGGTACCCAACACGGTCGTGCTGATCTCGTTGATCAGTCCGCCAATACTGGCCTTATCCAGCTTTTCCTGGGCATAGACCTTAGGCAGTACGCCTTTCAGGGAAGGATTGTCTTTTTCTATGGCATCCATGGCATCATCTACGTCCTTACCTATGGTAGGCAAAGTAGCCCTACCCTGCAGCCACCTCCAACGAGCGGAAGGCGGAACATAAAAGACTTTCTCCGCGGTGTACTCGTTCTTATCCTCGGGATCAGCGCCTTCGTTTTTCTGCTTTTCCAGCTTGTGGTAAAGCTCTTCGAAGGCGTCTGAGATGTATTTCAAAAAGATAAGTCCGAGCACGACGTGCTTGTACTCGGCAGCATCCATATTCTTCCGGAGCTTATCCGCAGTTCTCCACAGTTTCTTTTCCAGGGCTTCTTCCCCGGCTGCTTTTTTAGTTTTGGCCATTGTCGCAAAATAAGCAAATTGGGCTAGGAATCAAGGGATTAACTCCAAATGAAAACTACTTGCCCAAAGTTTCCCGTCCTCAATAATTGTTGCTGGCAAGTGTAAGAAGTAAACGGGAATAAAAAAACCGTATTTCTACGGTTGTGTATGAAATCTAAACCACCTACGATGCATTTATAAGCTAAGTATATTTCCCAGATGAAGGAAGACTTAGGCATTGGCATTTTATTAGTTATTTCATCTACAGTGAGCGGCCCATCTCTCATTCCCGTATTCTGATTGTAGGTTAATTAAGATTTGGCTTCATTCAATTCTAGGTACTTGCCCATATCTGCCCATTTTTCAACTTAGCATTTAACCTCTATTTTGAATAGAAATTTCCCGCCTTTTAGTGGTGTTTTACACATTGACTTGCCCAATTCCTAGGACTATCTTAGCATCGAAGTAATTGTTATGAATAAAAAGTATTATATCGCCTTATAACTAAGGACTGGAAGGGGATGGTTGACCTAACGGATTATTGGGGGTGCCCCTGGTCACTCGCCTTTTTTTAAGAACTGTTGTAAATAGGTGGCATTTATATCAGGTAGTTTGCGATTACCGTAGAAATACGGTTTTCCTTTAGACCCGAATGGCGTATAATTGGGTTAAACCCACTTAATTATGGCCGCGATTAATCTAAACTGCTACACGATCAGATTCAAAGAAAAAAGCTCTGGTGATTTTTGTACGATTTTAAATGTATTTAATAAAGGATTCAAAGAGGAAATGAAAATATTCATGGACACTTACGGAGCAATGTCATTTACCAACGATAAAAGAGATCGAATGTTGTTTCTTACTGACATTCTGAGTATAAGTGAAACACTAGCATCCGGAGTATTGAAAAAAGGACACAGCGGGCAAGAAACAGATATAGATGAAATAGATGAAGATAATAAACCAACAACAGTTGGCAATGTAAAACACAACCAATTCAACTCTTTGTACTTTTATTTCCTTTTATGCCTTCCCAAAAGCGATTCAGATTACATGATCTTTATGGCGCAAAGTTTTAAGCAGTTTGGATTTAAGGATTTATTTACGGCATCGTATAAGGACTATTGCAAATCCAAACTTGGGGAAGAATATTCAGTCGAGATTTCCCCATTAACAATTCCTAGCCTATTTTCTAAATACTTAAACCAGGGTGATATTAGAAGCCTCCGATTCACAAATCATAACTTACCGCAGAATTTTGAGAACTTAATTGGAGAAGGCGATTCTCCGGATCCAACGGATTACGAAGTTGACTTTGTGGTAAGAGCCAAAAGTCGAAAGGGCTTTAAAGGGATCAAAAATTATGACTTTCAAAGAACACCATTTACTGAGGTTTTTGACTTGGATATTGAATATCAAAACGCGTATGCAGACATTTCCATTAATAATAGAAAAAGAAGTATCAACATCACGAACCCGGACAAATTCACCGCTGTTTTTGACGTTACAAGTCAAGTAAGATATGAGGAGAATAGTTTGAAGCCAATTTATACAGACCTAGATACCGAAGCCAAAAAAATACTCAGCGAAGAAATATTAAGAAATATCTAATGCCCCTTTTTGATAGAATAAGTTTAAAAAGTTTAATCAGAAGTCATTTTGACTCGCTGTATGATTATGCGTACCTGAAAATAAACGGTAGAAAACGAATGCCTCGGGAAGACAAGGTTGTATTCTTCGTCATCCCTGGCCTTATTTCCGTTGCTTTAATATCCTTCCAGATTTATTTACCGGAAAATCAATTGGAAACCGTTCTCACTACTATGTCGATTTTTACGGGCCTTCTATTTGGGCTGTTACCGCTCGTAATAAATTTAATATCTGAAGCCCGAAAATCTGTGGAGATGCTTAGGAAAACCAACCCAGATGAGCTGGTTGAAAAAGAACTTAGGCGGTCTGAAATAAAGTTTTCAATCAGTAAGGAATTGTTTACGAACATCGGCTTTACTATTTTGATCGCCATCCTGGTCATTGTCTTTTCAGTCTCGACACAGCTTTACTTCCCACTGCCAAAACGATGGGGCTTGAGCCATGTTCTATCTATAGTAAATCCAATGTTTATAATCTTCTCCCACTTTATTTCTTATTTTTTGATGATACACTTCGTCTTTACACTCATGATGGTACTAAAGCGTTTTAATTTACTGTATAGTCAAGAGGTAGAGTAAAGCAGTCGGGGAAAGCACGATGTTTGGTGGTAAGAAAGACTTGAATCCCACAATAATGGGATCCTGGGGAGCGAGTTTAGAAAACTCGCTTTGCGATATTTTTCCTCTCTTTTTCGTAATCGTTGACTTTTGCCGTGAAATGGAAGGCAAATGCAATTCAAGCCAACATAGCTTTACCCCCTCGCGGGCTGCACGCTCAGTGTTGATCCCGTGGATCCTGACGGAATCAGCCAGAATAGCAAACTCCTGCGACACGTTCATGTGATTCCATTTTGCTATCCGGTTGCCTTCACGTTCGTACTGCAGAATAATCCAGTTGCACCAGCCACCGTCAATTAGTGACGTTTTTACATGCGCACGTCAGCTGTGGGCGAGTCTGGTCGTTTCCGTATCGAAGAACAAATGGTAAACCACATGAAATGTGTACGGAGTACACATTGGATAGTCACTAATTCTGTCTGTCCCGTAAACGCCGCAACCAAATCCTGGGTAATCAGCCATGAAGTATCCTCAGGTTTCTTCACAAATCGCACTCACACCCCATCCTGACTATAATAGATCTCAGCCGATGCCTTATAGGAAAAGAGCTCCTAGTCAAACCAGTCGAGACCGGAAATGATGTAGTCTGGTTAATAGTACCTGAAAGCCATGCCTCAGTCGTATTCGATTTTTTGGAAGCCTTAGCAAGTTGGCCGGGTAGTATTTATCGTGTCCAGAAGCGAATATCCCAGCATTGTTATTTTCGGCCTGGTCGACGAGCTGGAGGCAATGACCTCACAACTGTCGCTGACATTGATCATCGATTATTAAATAAAGTTGAGAAACACCGCAAAAACCGTATTTCTACGGTTTTTTACCCAACCTAAACGATCTATCATGCATTTGCCCGCCAATCGTATTGATTAGAAATCCTGCCAATAAGCTATATTTAAAATTTTACAACCAAAACTTACCATGGAGTATTTATCTACAACTAGCCTCGCTAACGAATTGGATATGCCGGCGTCCGAACTCTTCACCATTTTTACCAATAAGGGGTGGATAGAGAGAAAAAATAACAAATGGGTTTTAACCAAGCTGGGTGAACAAAGCGGCGGACAAAGTCGATCTAGCCAGAAATTCGGAGAATATATAGTATGGCCGGAAAATCTGAAAATAGACCAGAAAAACACATCTAAGTCTAAATTACTTAATGCTACGGCTATTGGAAAGCATTTTAATGTGTCCTCTCAAAGACTAAATCTTATTCTATCAGAGTTGGGATGGATAGAAAAGGATATCTCCGGCTGGGAAGTTACAAAATTGGGAACAAGAGTTGGAGGGAAACAATTTGAACATGAAACGTCTGGAGGCTCTTATGTTTTGTGGCCCGAGGGCATTTTAACTGACAAGAATCTATGTGAAGCGTTCACCGATACAAAAATCAAGGATAAAGAAGTTGCACAACCAGCGACGGTGGCGACACCAAATATGACAGCTACCGTCTCAAATAACTTTAGAGATAAATTTGAAGCCAAACATAGAACCAAGGACGGACATTTTGTAAGGTCAAGGGCAGAAGTAATAATCGACGATACTCTTTATGAATATGAGTTGGTTCATTCGTATGAAAAGAAACTGCCAGTGGAAGAAGATGTTTATACCGACTTTTATATCCCAAAGGGCAAGGTCTACATTGAGTACTGGGGCTTGGAAAACGATCCGAAATACCAGGAGCGAAAAAAGATCAAACTTGAAATCTATAAAAAGTATGACCTTAAGCTAATAGAACTAACTGATGAGGATATTTTGAACTTAGACGATCATCTCCCAAAGAAGCTTTTAAAGTTTGGAATAAAAGTTTATTAGTCTTTACTACTTAATCACCACCTTACGCATTCTACATGGAAATTCAATTTCAGTACATAAAGGATCTGGCAACACAATTTAAGTCCTATTCAGACGACAATAATAAACTGTTAACTGCCATAAATAGTCTTCCAACAACTACTGTAGAGGAAATCTATAAAGAATACGGTGATCCTGAGAGCACATTTCGTCCTGTCAACGTCTTAAGGGCAGAAATAGCCAGACAGCTTCTGAATGGAATAGAAATAAACGAAACCCTGATAGAGGAAATCAAAAATAATATTCGTACAAAAAATAAACAGGCATTCAACCATCTAAGTGAATCATTACTGGGCGAACTTGACCAATACCCTGTTACAAAACGAGATATGTTCGCCAACTGGCAACGTTATTGGCCTCTGCTGCATACTTTCATTTATCGAGGACAAGTACTAGAAACAACTAGGTTATATCTGGAACAAATCTGTATAGACCTTCTTAAGGAGCTCAGCCTAAACGATTACGACTACCACTGGGTAGACTTCTATGGTTCTTCAAATTTCGGGAGTGATTGGGCATGGCTAGCCTTGTTTCCCGCTCACAAAGAGTCTCACCAGGATGCCTATCAATTCTTCGCGCAGTTATCTGCTACCCCGAGAGCAGGTATGAGGGCTGGAGCAGCGGTCAAGAATGCACAAGCCGAAGACCTGAAGATGATTAATTCATATGAAGAATTACTCAAAACTTTAAATTCAAAAAAGGAACTGGTTAGTGGGCTGAACAGGAAAATTAGAAACTACTTCAAATTTGCCCCCGGTTCGCAAGCTTCAGAATGGGAAAGATTTTACCATCAGGGAATTGCAGCATTAAGCTATCATGGCTTCGATTTAGGCGACATTTCAAACTTCAAGTCAAGGGAACAAATAAACGACGCAATTGGACTCCCAACTGAAAGTCAGTCAAACCAGTCCTGGAACATTTGGCTTTTCAAAACGGCTAATATCGGTGATGTTATATTCGCCAATAAAGGCGTAAATACATGTATTGGTATTGGGATCATTGAGAGCGACTACTATTACTCCCCCGAAGGTCAATACCGACACACGAGAAAAGTAAAATGGATAACTAATAAAGTATATCAATACAAAGGAAATCTGAAAGGATATAAAACCCTATTCCGTCCAGACACATTCAGCCCAACAAAAATCTGGCAATTTTTATTAAATGAGTACGTTCGGTCCTACCCTGACCTTGCTCAGGTGTTTACAGAAAACCATTTGCCCACAAGCCAGACTCCGGTCTATGCTGAAACTAACCCTGTAATTCCTCTGGTGGAAGAGGACAATATCCCCTTGGAAGATGAAGAGACGTCGGAGCCCATAAAGTTTTGGTGGTTGAATGCGAATCCAGCAATCTGGAGTATAACTTCCCATCTTGAAGGTGAGAAACAAAAATATACGACCCATAATGAAAAAGGCAACAAACGACGTATTTATAAATACTTCGAGGAGGTCAAGCCTGGTGATCTTGTTGTAGGATATGAATCTTCGCCCACGAAGCAGGTAAAAGCAATTTATGAAATAACAAAGAGTATCCATACCACTTCAGGAAGAGAGGAAATAGAGTTTATGATGGTTGAGAAACTCGAAGTTCCTGTGGACTGGAATGACCTGAAAAATAACCCTGCCCTTAAAGACTGCGAAGTCCTGATCAATAACCAGGGAAGTCTCTTCAACCTTAAGGAAGAAGAATTCGATGTCATTAGAGAGTTAATCGATAACAAGAACATAATAGCTGAAAAGGAACAAATAAAGGGTGCTGTTTATGAATTCAAGAACGACCCCGACAAACCTTTTGTAAATGAAAACGACTTTCAACGTACGGTTGAACTTCTCCGGCGAAAAAAGAACATCATACTACAGGGTCCTCCAGGAGTTGGCAAAACCTTTATAGCTAAAAAAATAGCTTATGAGATCATGCGAGAGGAAAAGCCTTTTAATATACAAATGGTTCAGTTTCACCAGTCTTACAGCTATGAGGATTTTATTCAAGGTCTTCGGCCCACGAAACACGGTTTCGAACTAAAAGATGGGATTTTTTATACTTTTTGCCGACGCGCCATGGCGCATCCCGAAAGGCCTTTCTTTTTTATTATCGATGAAATAAACAGAGGAAATCTCAGCAAAATTTTCGGCGAACTGCTAATGCTTATTGAAGCAGATAAAAGGTCTGCCAAATATCAAATAAAACTCACTTACGCGGAAGACGATAATGACCAGTTCTATGTACCTGAAAATTTATACATTATTGGCACTATGAATACCGCCGACAGGTCGCTAGCTATAGTTGATTATGCACTAAGAAGAAGATTTGCCTTTATCACTTTGTACCCGGAATATGGCGACAATTTTACCGACTTGCTAATTTCAAAAGGACTGACAAGAAAACTCGTCAATCACGTATGTACCCGTATAACCTCCGTTAACAACAAAATCAGAAGCGATAAAAACCTGGGAGAAGGTTTTCAAATAGGCCATAGTTATTTCTGTACTTACGACGGAAAATTGCTTGAAAACAATTGGTGGGAGCAAGTGTTATCCTTTGAAATCAAGCCTTTACTGGAAGAAATTTGGTTTGATGACCATTCGAAAGTAACTGAGATGGTAAAGCTGCTGGAGGTTAATGATGAAGATCCCAATTGAAAATATCTACTATCTTCTTTGTTATGCCTGGAATAAACTTGAGGAAAAGGACAATGTTAACGTGTCAGCAAAGGACTTTAAACAATTAGCAGATCTGTTTGCGAAAATATTGTCTAACGCCACTAAAATTCTTTTAAAGCGGGGAATAGACAGAAGCTATATAGAAGTCTCATCCGAACTAGCAGGAATAAAAGGCAAAATTTCAATTAGTGATACTATTAAGTCGAATTTACTTTCAAAACAAAAAACTATTTGTAGTTACGACGATTACTCTCCGAACATCTTAATAAACCAAATTCTGATTACAACACTCAGAAGTCTTCTGCGTATCGATAATCTGGATAAAGACCTGAAAGACGAAGTTCGTTCGCTTATTATCATGCTTCCAGAGATCGATACCATTCCTTTGACAAATTCAATCTTCAGGCAAGTCAGATTGAACAGGAACAACCGCTTTTATGGCTTTATCATTAACGTCTGTGAAATAATTTACCATAGCATTCTGCCGACCGAAAAGCCCGGCGAACTAACATTTACGGATTTCACTAAGGACGAAAATAAAATGAATCAGCTATTCGAAGCATTTATTAGAAATTTTTATACGCTCGAACAACAAAAGTATACCACAGTTAGAACCGAAACAATCTATTGGCAATTCTCTAGTCTTGATTCCAAAGCCAGGCAGTTTGTCCCGGAGATGCACACAGACATAACCCTGGAAAATGATACACACAAAATCATCATGGATGCCAAGTATTATCGGCAAACCATGCTACTCAATTATGAAAAGGAGAGAATTCACTCTGGAAACCTCTACCAGCTTTTCAGCTACTTAATTAATCAGGAAGATGGATCAGCTCGATCAGCTCAAGCTACAGGTATACTGTTGTACCCTTCGGTGCAGGGTGAATATGATTTAGAATATCAGTACAAACAACATCCGATCAAGATAAAGACTATCGATTTAAATACCGATTGGTATCGTATCTCCACAAGATTGCTATCATTAATTGAAAACTAAATGAAATAATCTTATTTATGATATCGGAAAAGAAGATTCATCAAGTTGGAAGAATCGACCAAATAGTAAGGGACTATTTTAGAGCTCATCCAACAATAAAAGAAATTCCCGCTAAAGACCTCATGGCATTATTCGTAGCTAAAGAAATCTTTAACAAGGATTACTCAAGACCTGGGTTACCGATTAGAAATCTTCTTCGTCTGCTTGACTCTGAAAACAAGCTCCACTTACTCAGACATTGCAAAGTGATTCGCCATCAGACAAACCGAAACTGGTATTTTGTAAATAAGTAACTCCTAAATTCTCAAAATCTTAAAGAATGCAAGTCGACATTATCTCCAATCGTGCTAATACAGTTCTGGAAAACTTCATTTCTGACGACCTTCGAAATTGTTCATCCTTTAATATTGCTTCAGCATTTATAACTGATCACGCATTGGAAACGTTAAAGGCGTTTATAAAAAGAAATAGGCAGCGTGACAAAATAGGAAGGATACTAATTAGTCTGTATGGGTCTTTCAATAGTCGCAGCATTCTGATGTCCCTCATCCAGCTAGCGAAAAGCACAAGCAACATAGATATACATATATCAAAAAACAAACGATTTCATTGGAAGTATTATCATTTCCAGATTAAAAAGAGCCACTATCTCTATATCGGTTCCTCCAACTTTACCAATGATGGATTAAATTCTTCAGGCGAGATGGTTACTCGAATTAAATTATCACAGGCGGACCAACAGAAATCAGTTCAATATAAGGAGTCTTTTGATAAAGAATGGGAAGATAGCTTCCCGATAGTTGATTTCCCAATCAATAAGTATAGACAAGCACCAAGAATATCTACTTCGCACAACCTTCATCCGTCTATCGAGGCATTATTCGCGAACAATCAAAGCCCAAGCGTTCCCGATGTAACCGGAATTACCAGAGCTACATTGATTTCCGGATATTTAACTGCAAAAACCACCAAGATTGTTTCCACAACTAAGTCTCATTGGGATAAGCGAAAGTGGAATTACTTTAGCTGTGAATCAAAAAGGGAATATGAATCACTTGGGTCAGTTAACTTTTTCCTGGTGATAGAAAAGTACAATAATCAATATAACTTTGCCCTTGCAAAACGTGTTGACAACTCCTCTGCAATTAAAACTCCTGATGGAAGATATTTTATAGCTTATAAAAATACAAAACGTAGGAAGGAAAATTCCACTCTACGAAAGGAAGTCGAAAACCTAGGAATCAATTATCATTCGCGAAGCTTCAATTCCAAAAACATTAGACCGGCACAATCTAAGGCTATTTTAAAAATATTTGGAATATGAACCGCTAAGAAAAGCCCACTCGGCTGACCTGTATAAGCCTTCTCTTTCATTTCATGTAACAGCGCTAGCTTTCCTCACTCTTTCTCACACTCCTCAGCAGCGTAAAATGCGGCCGAAAAGAGCACGGCAATTTCGGATAACAGCTGGTTCTTCTGATCTGCATATAACCTCGCTGTTATATCCTTGAAAAACGATGACCAAAGGTTTTCATCTGATTTCGCAGACGGCATGCAAAATACTCCAGCTACAGAGCCATTCTTCTTGAGAAGAATCATAAAAGCAACTGTTTCCTCTGGATTTTTTTCTTCGTAAAACTTACGATATACAAACTGGTATTTACTCGTGCTTAATGATCCTTCAAACTCCGCACCCTCCAGTAAATCTTTATAAGCATACCCTTTTTTCATGTCAAGGCCTTGGGAAATCGTGGTTATATATCCCTTAGTAATGTAATTATATATTTCAGAAGTAGTTTGGGAACGAGCGTTAGTCCCTGTCAAAAGGAACAATAAAACAAAGAGTCCATTTACAATTTTTTTCATGAATGTTAGTTTTGGTGCTGAAAAATACAGATAATCAATGTAAATAAATCCGCATTTCTATGGTTGTTTGATAAAAGTAAGCGCGCACGCGATTCGAACCCGTACCACCGCCCATATTTTCATGGGTACGGTTGAATCGGACGGGACACCCATCCGTGACCTCCGGTTTGCATTTTAAGTTCAAAAAGTCTGTGTATTAACTACACATTAGAACCCTGGACTCCAATTTCAGAGCGTCAAGGTCTACTTAAGCATTGTTACAAGAATACATTGGGAACAGCTATTTTACACCTGTAATAAAGATCTTGAATATCTATATGTACGACATCATAGGTGACACCCACGGACACGCAAAGGCGCTAAAAGCGCTCCTTCAAAAGCTTTCTTACCAGGAAAGGGATGGCGTTTGGCAGCATAAGCACCGGAAAGTGCTATTTCTCGGTGATTATATCGACCGCGGACCGGAGATTCCGGAAACCCTGCACATAGTAAAGAGCATGACCGATGCAGGGCATGCAATCGCCCTGATGGGCAATCATGAATACAATGCCCTGGCTTATGCCCACCAGCTCCTATCAGGGCAATATCTGCGCGAGCACAATGAAAAGCACTACAGGCAGCATCAGCATACCCTGCAGCAATTCGAAGATTCGCCAGCAAAATGGAAAATCTACCTGGACTGGTTCCGGACCTTACCGCTGTTTTATGAAGGCAATGGTTTTCGGGCTGTACATGCCTGCTGGGATGAAGAAAATATCAGTTGGCTCCGGCAAAATGGACATGATAAAATGTCTGAAACGTTACTTGTGGGATCTCATATCAAATCCTCAAAAGCCCATGAAGTGATCGACGAGACTTTGAAGGGAAAAGAGATCACTATTCCTGAAGAATACGCCTGGCATGACAAAGATGGTAACCTGCGCACCCAAAACCGGTTAAAATGGTGGGTCAATCCTGAAAAGTCGCGATATCATGAACTTGTTTTTAATTGTCCTGCCGAAATGCTTCACATTATACCGGGAACAGATCTGAAACTTACAGTCTATCCAGAAGACGCCCTTCCGGTATTCTTTGGCCATTACTGGCTATCCGACCTGGAACCTGTATTGCAGTCGCAGAATGTGGCCTGCCTGGATTATAGTATTGCAAAACAAGGTTTGTTGGTTGCTTACAGATTTAATGGGGAAAGCGAACTCGACAAAAGAAAATTGGTTTATGTGGCTGATTAGATCTTGAACGACTTTCATTGACCAGTTATCTAGAGAAAATTATCTCCCGTTTAGCACAACTTTAAACGCTTCAAGAATTAGACTTTCTGGCCCAGTAACAATACTCGTAACCTATAGGTCAAATGCACTTTTCGCTTTCTGCCAGTTCTTTTTCAAAATCGGACCACTTACACTGGTTTCACCTTTGGAAGGCTCGCCTGAGAAATGACAAAACTTTTCAGCGTACTCAGGGTCGTTATATTTATTCCACGATTTGTAAGCGTCATAGCTCATTGGCTTTTCAACGTTAAAGGAATTTCTACCCCAGTTCTGATACAAAAACCTGTGCGCTTTCCTGGTGTTTGCCTATTATTGCCTGGGTGCAGCGAAAGCTTTTTCATAGAAGCACATATGTTATGTGCAGGCGTTTTTATGTTGATTTTTTAAAAGGTTTATTAGCTCCTTTTTGTTCTTAATCATTTCTAATCTAAATGAAATCGAGATTTATCAAATAAACTGTTCATGTACTCCTCAAAACGATTTATGTGCACTATCTCATAATTCAGATTTTCAGAAAAGGGTTCAACAATATCGAAATGATATTTGTTTTCAAGATATTCTTCATTATCTATAACATAGAGCATATTTATGTTATTAGCAAAGCACTTTTTTAGTTTTCTATCATCTCTTTTTTTATTCTTTTCTAATAATTGATCTGCCCATTTTTTACCTTTCCCTGCGAAATCAATTGCTTTAAAATGTTGAACCCCTTGACATTCAATTGCTAAATTGTATTCTGGGAGATAAATGTCCAATGATTGTCTTTCTAACCATTTAAACCGCTTCAATCTTTCATATTTTACATTTTGCCTTTCCAAAATAGATACAAGCTCTCTTTCTAATTTCGATTCATTGCAAATAGCACAGCCACTTCTTTTAGATAAATGATTGTTAGGCGTAACCTTAAACTCACCATGTGTTGGACAAATAAGAAGAACATTCGTCTGTCCATTTATATATTGAGCTTTTGAATAATCATACTTCTCACCAAATAACTCTTTAGCTTTCTTAATAAAAAGCTCTTTGCCCATCGCTCTATTTTTCGCCATTTGGTAAAAATTACATTTAGGACAACCACTACCTTGTAAATGTTGGTTTGCGTTTTGTTTGAATTTTCCGTGAACAGAACAAATAATTTCTACTTTGTCAATAGCATTAAAACATTTACTCATACTATAGTCATACTTATTTCCATGAACCTTGTTAGCATTTTTTATAAAATAATCAGTGTTATATTTATTTACCTTAGAATTAGCTATTTCTCTTCCACATTTTCTACACCCACATTTTAGCCTAATGTGATTTTGCGGTACTTGATTAAATTCCCCATGGATTGCGCATATAATAGTAATTGCAATGCGAGTATTTTTCCATTCTACCTTAGAATAATCATACTTATCTCCATGTATCTCTTTAGCCTGTGTAATAAATGTTTCTAAAGTAGTTAGCCTATACTTCCCATGGTTATATTGCCAAGCACATCTTGGGCAACCATTTCCAGATAAGTGATTTGTTGGTGTCTGATAGAACTCTCCATGTTCTGGACATATTATACAAACCTTTTTGTGGCTACCAATATATTCCACTTTGGAATAATCAAATTTATTACCATGTATTTTTATTGACCTCTCTACAAATTGAGATACGCTGCTATGAAGAATTTTATTCATCGATTCCAAACAGTAATACTTTTTAATGCTTGACTGCCGCGGAACAGTAGCCCGCTTGCGCATAACGTTTCACGGCTTCGTGCTGTGTGACTCCACGTCATCAGCTTAAATTTATTACTAAAGTTCAATAGTAGCACACTCGTACAGCACTAATTCATCAGCGACCATATTGCAAACCTGATGTTGTCCACTCTTGCCATTCGGTAACAGTAAATTGATGGAAACATATCTCTGGAAACAACGTTCAGATAGAAAATCCGCAACCCTTCCCGACTATAAAATTTCGCATTAATCAAAGCCATCGGGAATAAAGGCATTAAATGGTCTATCACTATCAATATTCTACAAGATTTGGTAAAATTCTAAAAGGCATTTTTTCTGCCTTACAAGCAGAGGGTCGAAGCCACCTCCGTACAGTCCATACATATCGAAGAAATATAATATGTAATTGATGTTCATGAAAAAGGGTCCAGTGAAGGACCCTCCCACTGAAAACAAACAACCCCTATTTCTTCGCTTGTGGTGAGCTTGTCGAACCATCAAAATAATCCTTATCCAGCTCCACCTTTGAAGCCCCCGACTGCACCTTGGTCATGTAGCGCTTACGGGACTCCGATGTTTTGCGCATCATGCTTTCCGTGCCGGCCAGGTCAGCGTCGAACCGCATGGAGTTGCTGATGTTGATGGATACCGCTACCCTTTCCACGTCATGATTAGCCCCGATATAGGTAAACACCCAACCCTTCTCCCTCAGAGCCTTGATCAAGGCGCCAATGCCCTCAAAATTGTATTCCCTGGAGGCATTCTCCTCCCCGTCGGTCAGGATGGTGACGAGCACGCTGTAGCTCTCCTGCTTTTCCAGGATGAAACGGAGCTTGTTGCAGGCATAGCCAATGGCGTCGTAGAGCGGCGTGCTGCAGTCGGGGTTATAGCTTTGCTCCGACAACAGGGGCAGCTCCTCTGCCCTGCCCAGGGGAAGGATCTCGCGGATGCCGCTGCCGCCGTTGAAAGCGTAGAGGTTGATCCACTGGGCTATCTGCGGACTGGCTTCCGCGTCGTGCCGGATGGACTGGATGATCTCGTTGAAGCCGTTGATCGTAGGCTGCTTGATGGAGGACATGGAGCCGCTTTCATCCAGGATAATAAGGTTGTAGACTGCCTTGACGGTTGGATTGTTCATGTGGGTTTGTTTTTGTTGAGGGGTGAACTTAGCGATCGGCGTTGCAGCCTATTTGCAATGTGACATTGGAAATGTTAAAGCGTTTTCGGAGACCGCGCTCCTTTTTACGCGTTTTTCCTGCGGGTGTTTTTGCTGGACAGTGCCTTTGCTGCGCTTGGCAGTTTTACGGGTGCCGCACCCGGGGAGCGAAGCGCCGAGGCGCTTCGGGTCTTTCTATTCCACCTTTTGGCATTTGCCAGATTGCTTCGTCGTTTTGTAACTCCTCGCAATGACGAGGTGGAGCCAAAATCCCGATAGCTATCGGGACAAGCGCGCATCCCGAACGTTCGGGACGCTGTGCTCTGCGCGCGCATTTTCTTAGATCAGGTCTCGGTAGCTGACGCCTTTCTCGCTAGGCTTGAGGTGCTGATTGTTTGCAGTTAGATCTCTGTGTATGAGTTGAGAGTGTAAGATCTCTACATGCGCTGCCCGCCCGAACGCCCGTCCGACCGGAGTCATCCGGGCGGGTACCGTTCGGTACGGGCGGGGTATTCCGCCTAGCTCGCATTTATTGCCATCATTCTGCAGCTAATGCGGAATAAGGCGCAGCTGTTTTCACTAAGGTGGTAGTACCTCACACATTATGAACGTGGCTAACGCCCGCCTACAGACAACATCAAGCTAACGCGGAATAAGGCGCAGAGGCATTCACTATAGAGTGAGTGCCTCCTACTTATTCTAAGCTTCTGTAATTGCATGGCTTCTCGGCGTATGGCTGACGCCTTTCTCGCTAGGCTTGAGATGCTGATTGTTTGCAGTTAGATCTCTGTGTAAGAGCTGGGAGTGTAAGATCTCTACATGCGGTGTGGGGCACTTCCAATATCATGTTGCCAATAGCGCCTATTTCCGTGTTAGTTAAAGAGATGACTGCATTAAGTGAAGGCTAAACGGAAATCCAGCGCCTCCATGTTCTTACACTATCAAGCAGCAGCCTCTCACACCTAAGACCTCACACCGTCAGGATGCAAATGGCAAATCAGCCGAAGGCATTGATTTGCCTAGCCCTTTTGGCTCCACCTTTTGGGGCAATGCCAAAAGGTGGAATAAAGACACCGCGGCGCTCGGCGCCGCTTCTCGGGTGTTGGCAGAAGAATACCCTTAGGGAGACTGGGGAAAGCTACATGCCAATAGCAGTAACCTCACTGGCAGACAGCCCCCTGTTATAAATGATCACATCGTCAATGACCCCACTCCAGTAGGTGGGCTCACTGGTTAAGCCCGCTCCTATGATGAGAGAACCACCCGGACAAATATCAATGGGACCGGTCGACATTCCATTGGTGGAGACCAGCAGACCGTCCAGGTAAAGCCTGCCCACAATACCGTCGTGGGTGAACACCAGGTGGTGCCAGTCGGCGTTGAAGTTGGAATACATTGCCTCCTGCCAGCCCACTCCTCTCTGGCAGCCAGAAGCATTTTTATATCTCACCATCATGTTTCCCGAAGCAGCCAGGTTGTGCACCAGGGTATATTCTTCTGCCGTGCCGTCCGACAATTTCGCTTTGTACAACAACCGCTGTGGCGAAGTGAAATTGCTGGTCTTGTACCAAAGGCTGATGCTTAAGGTGCCGGAGTTGAGTGAAGGATGGTCGGGCACCACGATCCTGTTGTCCATGCCGTTGAACTGGTAGGCTGAATTGGGATTTCCCAGGCGGTCTGCGGTGAGTGAAGCGCCGGAAACTGTACCATGGTTGGCCGATACTGACTTGTCCGTAGCGTCACCGCAAAACGGCAGATATAAAACCACGCCGTTGGCCAGGCTGCCGGTCAGGGAAGATATATCACAAGTAGTGCGGTTCAGCGTGGTAAAACTGATCTCCTGTCCGTATTGAACGCCCTTGCCATTGATGGCATAGGCTCTCACATAATAAACCTGGTTCTTCACAAGGGTGATGAGATCTGCCTGGTAGCTGAGCGGAGTGGAAGTTGTTCCCACTTTCAGCTTGTAGTGTGCCGTAGTAGGTGCGGGATTTACCGACCAGACGATACCGTATTCCGCAGGTCCGGGCTCTCCAATCGCCACAAGTGTGGCGCTGATCCTGGCGGATGTCATCGTGATGTCGCTGCTGGTGCCGGTGGTCACCTGGGGAAGGGAGGTGTTGTCAACTTCGCTGCCTTTATCACAGCCAATGAAGATCGTTCCCAATAGGAAAATACAAACAATTTTTTTCATAAAGTAGCGGTCGTTTTGGTTCTCAGAACCGGCAAGATATGATGAAATATTTGAATGCCAGATGCGCTTGAAGATTTACCCCGCATGTAGCGGGACAGGCAAGCTCAAGATGACAGTTGGAGCACATACACTTTCAGAAACCACACAAAAAGTATGGGGTACTAACATGGCAAGGATGCCTACAGCGCCTTATTTCGTGTTAACTCCGGAACGGTTGCACTAAATGCATGCTAAACGAAATACAGCGCCTCCATGTTCGTACACCTGCGAGCAGCAGGATCTCACACCTAAGACCTAACACCAGCAGAATCTAAATGGCTGCGCAGCGCTAGCTTTGCGCAGCCTAGCGTTTTTGGCTCCACCTTTTGGGGCAATGCCAAAAGGTGGAAAAGAAGGTGGTGAAGCGCACCTGCGCTTCACATGTGTGTTACTCGGAGTAAGCCGTATAGAAGTATTCTTTCGTATCAAGACAAAGCCCCGCCAGGTACCCCATTCCCGGCCTGCCGGAATAAACGCATCCCGCGTCCAGGTTGACAAAAGCCCCCGCAGGATCCTGGGAAAGAATTTCTTTCAAAGCCGTGGGCGTATGGCCGTGAACAACCGTCTTATCGCGAAAGCGCACTGTGTACTTCCGGCGGAGCCAGAGCATGGCATCGGTGTCCGAAAAAGGATCATCGATGCTGAGATTGAGCCCCGCATGCACCAGCAGGTAATTCCCTACCTCGAAATAGAATTGAGTATCCGCAAGAAACTGCTTGTATTTCGGTTCCATGTCCTCGATAGAGACCTCGCCAAAACTTTCTAAGGCTTCGGCGCCCCCGTTCACCAGCCACATCTTCAAATGAGAATAGTCCAGCGCAGCGTCCATCATCATCTGCTCATGGTTGCCACGCAGGGTGTGCACGGTGTAGCCACTCCCCTGCAGCTCCAGGATGCGGTCCATCACGCCCTTGCTGTCCGGACCCCGGTCGATGTAGTCGCCGAGGAGGTAGAGGGTATCCTCTTTAGAATACGATATCTGCTCCAGGAGTTTGTTGAAGGTCTTTAAGCAACCGTGAATATCGCCGATGACGTAGGTGGGCATGTGAGCAAGTTAAAGGTTTCCAGTTTCCTGTTTCCAGTTTCCAGTTGAGTTCTAATGGTACAGCTCTCCCGGCTGTTCCTTTATCAACTTTATCAACTCTATCAACTTGTCAACCCTCCCTACGCTTCACCTCTCCCACCAACCTAAAAGTCAAAACCCCCAGCACCAGCAGCATAGCAATGATCGTAGGCCAGAGCCAGTCACTGCGACCAGCTTCATCCATCACTATGGTATGCGGTTGCAGGGGACCGTAAGCCAGCAGGGGGGCTTTGGCCGGGATGCTGTCACGGAATTGCTTGAGATCGTATTCGGGCGCCTTAGCTAAACTATCGCCGGCCAGCAGGATGTATCCCTTACCTTTTTCCAGCCAGGCTATGACCTCGCGGGGAGCGGCTGCGGTGGTCACTTTCTTTATTGTCAACGGCGGATTGTCGCCATTGTAGATCTCCAGTAAGAAATTTTCCGACTTCACTCCCGGCAGGGGGATATAGGTTTCGGACTCGGAGGTGAGCGTGGCTGCTCCCAGCCAGTCTCCTTTTTTGCCGCCGGCATCTGACCGGTAGATCGACACTTCCCGTTTATAAAACTTGGGCGCATCAATGGCCAGGTTGATCCGGTCCACCGCATAGGGTTCATTGTTCATTACCACTACCCTTGTCATGCCCGCCGTGTCCTTCCACATGAAACGTGTGCCTTCATGCACCACAGTGGGCTGGGTGACTTCCACGTGATCGTACACCCATACACCGGCCGACAATACGTTCAAAGGATCGGTGCCGCGGTTTTTGATCAGCAACTTGAAATAGGCATATTGCGTGAAGGGGAATTGCAGCGACTGGATGAATTTGCCTTCTTCATTGGTGCCGGCGTTTGACAAATGCAGGTTCTCGTGAATAATGAACCACTGCTTTCCATCCTGGCTGCCGCTTAAAGAAGCCTGCCGCTCCACCGCGGTATTGGCCATGATGAGGGAAATGTTTTCCAGTCCCTTGTATGCCCGGCTGTCCAGCACGATAACGGTGCCGGAGGTATCCGTACTGCTGCGCACAATGGGGAGGGTGCGAAAAACACTGCCGGTGGGTAGCACTGAGACATTGCGCAGGTAAGGCACCTGGTTCTTCCCATCAGATATTCTCAGGTCGGAGAGATCGGCGTTGAGCCGGGCCCCGAGTACAGGATCGATCTGGATCTTGTAAAAACCAGACTGCGCGGGTTGCTGCAGTTCCGTCTTCCACCGGTGCTGAGCAAAGGCCGGCAGCGAGAAGAGGAAGGCGATGAGCGAAAGAATGATCTTATTTGACATCTTCAATGATGATCTTTTTGAGTTTCTGGTACATGAAAGAGATGGTGAGCAACAATACGCCCAGCAGGGTAAAGGCCAGGATCTTTCCGCCCGCCGAAATACCGGCCAGGTCGTAAAAGAAAAGCTTCACCAGCGCAATGCCAAACAGGCTGAGCGAAATGATGCGCAGGATCCTGGTCTTGTACTGCATACCCAGCCACATCAATGTAAAGGAACAAAGGCCCCACACGATGGTGACGCCCGCACGGCCATAGGCTTCTTCGAGTGCATAAATATTGCTGCCGTCAAAGGCGGCCACCACAAATGCATGCTGGAATTCCGCGCTGAAGAAGATCACCATCAGTATGCTCAGGATCCAGGCGATCCTCGATTTGGGTACCAGCATGTATTCAGCAAGCCTGATGCTGCGGATGCTGTAGACCACCATGGCAATAAGCACTCCTACTGTTAGCGCATGGATGAATAAATGTACCGCGGCCTGTTTGCCTTCGAGCACTTCGTCGCGCATGCCGGTGATCAGCCCGAGGCTGAAAATATGGTAGACCAGGTAAAGCGTTAGGGCCCCTAATTGCACCGAGGAAGCCAGTTTGTATTTCTCCCTCGAGAGCCAGGCAAGGAAAACACCCAGGAAGACCAGGGTGATCAGCCTGTGCCAGGTGTTGGGAATGTCGTAGTCGACATGGTGGGAGAAATAAAGATTCACCCCATAGACCGCTGTCATGTAGGCCAGCACGATCGAAACGAGTGTGGCGCCCCTGCGCAGGTCGATGCTGTCCATGACGGGCAGGGCATCTTTCTCTTTGTGCACCAGCCTGGCAAAAACAGCGAAAGCCAGTGCTGCCACGATATTGGTCACAAGGCCCTTGGTATCGGAATAGATCAATCCAAGCAGTGAGTTGCTATCCGTTCTCACTGCGCCCCAGTCCATCAGCAGGCTGATAGCCGTGAAGCCCATCACCAGCAGCGAAGCAAAATAATAAAGCGGGATGCGAGAACGCTGCCAGAGCCAGAACAGCAAAACAAATTCAGCGCTCCAGAATAAGGTGATCGCATGTCCATCCAGCTGCACCGGCACGGAGAGCGAAAGGAAGGTCAAAGTGAGCCCGATCAGCAAATAAAGCAGGTTGCGGTAGGCGCCCTGTCTTTTGAAGAAGTAGGCGGCTAGTCCCAGGTTGACAAATCCCGCAAACAGGGTGAAGAATCCCTGGAAGCGTCCGCCTTCCACCTGCTGCAGGATCACCATGCCTGCCGCGAAATACGCGGCGTTGAGGAAGATCAGCAGGGAGAAATCAAAGACTTTGAAGTCCTCCTTTTTTCTCACCTGGTGAATGGTGTTCATGGCCAGGAAGACGAAATAGAATGCGGTAGCGAACAGCAGCGCGAGTGGGAAAGAAACCGTGCCCGGCTTCTGAACGGTAATGATCAACCATCCTGCGAAGATGAAAGATGTGAGTGCGAGGGCGATGACATTCAGCAGGAACCAGCGCTTGAAATAGGCCAGGGCCAGGAGTCCGCCATTGAGTATGAGCAAATAACTGAACAGCACGATGTAGTTGCCCTGCCCCGTACTCACCAGGAAGGGTGTCAAGAATCCGCCCACAGCGGCGATCACGGCCAGCTCAATGCGGTCATACAGCACCGAGAGGGCCACGGCAAAGCCGGTAATGGCCACCATCACCAGGAAGGCGGCAGTTTGCGTGAGCAGGGCGTATTGGTGAAAGGCAAAGGCGATAGAAAAATAAAATACGGCGATGCCGCCGCCGGCCAGCACGGAGCTGAAGGAGCGGTAGCTGTTGCGCAGGTAATGGGCAAGACCGGTGAGGATCATGCCGCAGGCAATGCCGATGGATACGCGGCCTACCTCGTTGATCCAGTCTTTGTCGATGGCATACTTCACAAAAAATGCAATACCCAGTACCAGCACGGCGATACCGATCTTGTTCACCAGGTTCTCTCCCACGAATTTCTCCCAGTCGGGATTGTTCTTCTTCCATTTGGTGAACCAGTTCTCGTGGCTGATGTACTGCGGCTCGTAGCGCGGCATGGGCTGCGGTTGCGGAGCGGGCCTCACTTCCTCACGGGTATATAAGGGATGAAATTGGGGTTCCGGCTCGGGCGGTTTGGGCACCGGTGCAGGCTGCACTGGCTCTACAGGTTTGACCGGCTGCTCCTGCACGGGCTTGGGGCCCTGCAATTGCTTTTTCAAAGCCCTTGTTTCGTCGGCCAGTCGGTTCACGGCCTCCTTGATCTCGTCAAGGCTTCTTTGCTGGCTGATCTTAGAGGTTTGGTAAAGGACAATGAGCAGGACGATGACAAGAATGAGTACCAGGGTCATAGTGCAAGTTTTGGTGAGGAAGAGCCCTGGACGAATTTAAAGTATTTTCTATATAAAACCCACCCCCAATTCCCTAAAGGGAGGAGCCGAAAATCGAACCCCGCAATTCTGCGGGACAAGCAAGGAACAAGCCCGCCCGACCGAACGGTCGTTCGGGCGGGGAATGTCGAAATAACAGCCGTTTCCTGTTGCAGCTGGCGTTAGCCATACGCCGAGAGGCCATGCAATTACAAAAGCTTAGATAAGTAGGAGGCACTTACCCCTTAGTGATAACTGCAGCGCCTTATTCCGCATTAGCTCCGGAGTGACTGCGTTAAGTGAGAGGAAAGCGGAATACAGCGCCTACATGTTCGGACACCAGCAAGCAGCAGCATCTCACATTAAAGCTCTCACACCTTCAGGATCCAATGGCTGCGCACCCCTTTGCGCAGCCTTGACTTTTTGGCCCCACCTTTTTTGTCAAGAAAAAAGGTGGGAGAAAGATTCGCGGTGCTCGGCACCGCTACTGCAACACGACCGAGTCCCTCCCACTCTCCTTCTTAATATGACAATTATCACCAGAAATAGTATACACTTCCTCCACAACCTTCACTCCACCCTTGAACCCATGGAAACTAAACTGGTCACGGCTTCTTTTCAGTTTGGGATGATAGGAGTCGTCGAGCACGGTATAATGACCAGGGCCATTAGAAGGATAGGTGATCCTTTCCCCGTTGCCGGCTCGGATGGTATGAAAAGAGTCAAGCATGGCAGGCTGGTGCCCGGCCTGTGTGACCTTCAGACTGATGGTCCTGAATTCTTCGGTGCAGATACCTGAATCTATCGGGTCGCAGGAACAACCGGTCAAAATAGTTGCAGCAACAATAGTTAGCGCGACAATAAATTTCATGCGATTGGGTTTTTCTGGGTGACAACCAAAGTTAGGAAAGCGCTGCATGGCGGCTATTCCACGGAACCGCTTACTAATAATTCTTCGCCATTTCCCTGATCGCATCGCTGATCTCCTGACGCAAAGACGCCGGCTCCAGCACTTTTACTTCTTTCCCATAAGAAAGGATGGCCATCTTCAATTCGGCCGTGATATAGACCTTGAGTTCCACCACCAGTTCCGGCTTTTCCGAAATGATCTTTTGGGAATGATGGAGGGGCTGGCTGGTGATATAAGGCGTTTCCTGGGGACTGAAGGCCAGTCGCACGGTTTCCGGCTGGGCTCCATGCACCTGGGTGATGCCGAAGGAATAGCGGAAGAAATCGGCAGGGGAGAAATTGCCCTGGCTTTTGAATTTTTCTTTGGAGGGCTTGATCTCTTTCACCCTGTCCAGCGCCAGCACGATCACGTTTTCCTTGCGCTGCGAGTAGCCGATCATGTACCAGCGGTTGCGGTATTCTTTTAATAAATAAGGAGAGAACCCGTGCGCCACGGCCTCGCGGCCATAACCCTGGTAGGTGACCGACAAGGCATTCTTTTCCACGATGGCCTTGAGCACCACCTCCAGCCACTGGCTGCCTTCCATTTTCACCGGTTCTTCCACCTGGATGATCTGGGTCTCGGCCATGCCGATGACCTTGCTGATGCGGTAGCCTTCGATCACTTTGTTGATGGCGTTCTCGAACTGCTGGAACATGCGCGTGCCCTTGAGCTGGTGCAGCAGGGCGGTAGAATAGTCCAGCGCTTCGATCTCCTCGTTGCTAAGGGGAAATTCCTTGATGGAAAACCCGTCCTGGTCATAGTAATAACCTCCATGCAAGCGGTCGAACTTGATGGGCGCGCTGTAGATCTCCTTCATGCGCGCGATGTCCTTATTAAAGGAGGATTCCGAGATGGGCTCACCTAGTTGCTCCTCGATCTTATCAATAATAAAAGAGGCGTTGGGGTAGCGGCGGCTTTTATTGGTGAGGCAGCCATCGATGATGCGGTAGCGGAGGAGTGCGTTCTTGTTGACGGGCATAGGGCAAGTTAATAGTTTACAGTTTACGGTTTCCTGTTTCCGGTTTCCAGTTTCCGGTTTCCGGTTTCCTGTTGGGGTTCTAATGGTGCAGCGGTCCTACTGTCAGTTGACTGGCTGACTGGTTGACCAAGGATAGATCTTATCAACTTTATCAACTCTATCAACTCTATCAACTCCGTCAACTTTCTTTTTCCATTGTAAATAGGCGGCAATGCCCCTTTCCATATTTACATTCTAAATACATGAACAATGGCATTAGTAACCCAACAAAGCTTCGCAGACCTCGACATCCTCACCACCGAGTATGTCAATCTTTTGAATGAGAAACAATCGCTCGAGAACTGGGGCCGGCCCCAGCTGCAGGCGCAGTACGACCTGAAGATCGGCAGCGCGCTGTTGAAAAAGATGAAGACCCGCCTGCAGGTGGATTCGCTGAAGAAAAAGATCAGGATGGCCAGTTCCTTCATGAACCGCCAGCAAAAGCCGGATCTGACCGCCATCGAGGTGAAGGCCGCTACCGAGCTGGCCGATGCGCAGTCGCAGATCATGCAGCTGGAAGCCAGGATCGCCCATGCCAGGCATTATATGAAATACATAGAGACCCCTTCCAATAACAGCGAGCTGTGCAGGATCTACCGCCAGCTGGCGACCGTGCTGCATCCTGCCGTGAACAAGAACCTCAACCAGCAGCAGGAGCTCACCTGGCACCTGGTACAGCAGGCCTTTGAAAACGGCGACCTCGGCCGGCTGAAAGCCCTGCAGCTTGTGTATGAAAAAGAGATCATCGAGGCCTCGGCTTCGCTGGTTCGTTTCGACCTGGAAGAAATGAACACCCGCATGCGCTCACTGAAAAAGAATATCCGCGCCCTGCAGGGGGAGATCATCGACATCCGCGTGGAGTTCCCGTTTTCCGTGGAGCATCATTTGAGTGATGAGGGCTGGGTGAAGGAGGAGTGCAGGAAACTGGAGCTGGAAGCCAGGCAGCTGGAGATCTTTGAAGAGGAGCTGCGCGGGCATTATTTAGAAATGGTTGGGACGCTGTGAAGTTGATAGAGTTTCCCAGTCAACCAGTCAACCAGTTAACCAGTCAACTTAAATGTAAATAGGTTACAATTCCGCCCCCCCACCTTTACATTTCGACGATTACTCACTAATTTATACGCTATGACAACTGAACTCATCTACCTCATTATCGGCGCAGTTCTGGCCGCCCTCTTTTCCTGGCTTATTTTCCGCAGCCTCCTCAAGCAAAAGCTGGCCGTACAGGAAAGCCGCCTTGAGCAGCAGAACCTCGCCGCCCTGCAGATGCAGAAGCAGGCCAATGCCCTGATACAGGAAAAGCAGGACCTGATCGCCAGGCTCTCTAAGGCCGAAAGCCGCAACGAATATTTCGAAGAAAAGCTGAATACACAGAAGACCGAGCTGGAAGAGATCGGCAACAAGTTCAGGTTCGAGTTCCGCAACCTCGCGCAATCCATCATGGAAGAGAAATCGCAGAAATTCTCCCAGCTGAACGAGGAAAAGATGAAGGCCATCGTGGATCCGCTGAAGACCGAGATCGGTTTGTTCAAGCAAAAAGTGGAAGAGACCTATGACAAGGAATCCAAGGAAAGATTCTCCCTGGCCCGCGAGGTGGAGAACCTGGTGAAAATGAGCCAGGCCGTGAGCCAGGAGGCCAACAACCTCACTACCGCCCTCAAGGGCAACAGCAAATTCCAGGGCGACTGGGGTGAGCTGATCCTGGAGAGTCTGCTTGAGCATAGCGGACTAAGCAAAGGCCGGGAGTACTTCACCCAGGAATTCATTCGCGACAACGCGGGCAACGTGGTCCGCGACGAAAACGGCAAGGCCTTACAGCCGGACGTGACCATTTGCTATCCCGACATGCGCAAGGTGATCATTGATTCCAAGGTCTCACTGATCGCCTGGGATGCCTTTGTAAGTGAGGCCGACCTGGAAAAGCAAAAAGCCTATTTGCAGGAACACATCAAAAGCATCCGCCAGCACATCGACGGCCTCTGCAAAAAGAATTATCCCAAGTACGCGCTGGCGCTGGATTATGTGCTGCTGTTCATCCCCATCGAACCGGCCTTCCTGGAAGCAGTGAAGACCGACGCCAACTTATGGAAGTATGCCTATGATAAAAAGATCCTGCTGGTGAGTCCTACCAACCTTTTTGCCGTGCTCAAGATCATCGCCGACCTCTGGAAGGTGGAGAGGCAGAACCGCAATGCCATCGAGATCGCAGAGAAAGCGGGGCTGCTCTACGACAAATTCGTGGGCTTCATTGGCAACATGGAGGACGTGGGCAAGAAAATATCGGATGCGTCTGACTGTTATGATACGGCCTTTAAGCAGTTGTCGACAGGAAGGGGCAACATCGTGAGCAAGATCGAGGAGCTGAAGAAAATGGGAGCCAATGCCAGCAAGCAGCTGCCGGAAAAGCTGCTGTACTCACTTGAGTAGGTCCTCCACTTTAGACGCGAAGACGCTATGGCGCTAAGGAACGCGAAGATGATGTTTTTCCTTGCGAAACTTCGCGGCTTCCCGCCCTCGCGTCTAAACCAACGTAACTAAAAAGTGAACATGAAAACATTAGAAAAACATATTCTCTCCAAGTCCACCTTCATGCGCGGCTGCCAGTGTCCCAAATCGCTCTGGCTGCACAAGCACGCCCCAGAGCTCAGGGACGAAATGGACCTGGCACAGCAAAACATCTTCCTCCAGGGCACCAGCGTGGGCGAGATCGCAAGAGAATTATTTCCCGGCGGCGTGGATGCCAGTCCGGTGGATGCCTTTCATTACCAGCAGTCCGTGCTCGACACGGCCCGCTACATAGCTTCGGGACATGAAGTGATCTACGAGGCCGCCTTTCAATTTGAAGGGGTGCTGGCTGCCATTGATATCCTGGTGAAGAAAAGAGGAAAATGGTATGCCTATGAAGTGAAGAGCAGCACCTCGGTGAAAGAGCAGTTTGTGCAGGATGCGGCCCTGCAGCATTTTGTCATCAACCGCTCGGGGCTGCCACTGCAGGACATTTTTCTTGTACACATCAACAATAAATATGTACGCAAAGGTGAGCTCAACATCGGTGAGCTGTTCACCAGGCAGTCATTGAAAAAGGAAGTGAAGATCTGGGAGCCCTTCGTGGAAGAAAAGATCAGGGAGCTCAAGCGAACAGTTGTTTTGGAGCAGGTGCCTGCCATTGATCCGGGCAAGCACTGCGACAAGCCCTACCCTTGCGATTTTTATGGGCATTGCTGGAAGGATGCGATGGAGATGAAGTTCAATTACCCGCCGAATATCGACAGCCATGAGCTGAAGATCTTTTTGAATGAGTTGCGCTACCCGCTTTATTACATGGACTTTGAGACCTATATGCTGGCGGTACCGGAGTTTGATGGCCACTGGCCTTACCGGCAGGTGCCTTTCCAGTTTTCTGTTCACCGGCAGGAGAAATACGACAGCGAGCCGGTACACCAGGCTTTTCTGGCGAAGAATGACTGTGATCCCTGCCCGGAATTCGTAGAAAAACTCGTTGAGGCCATGGGAACACGCGGTTCCATCCTGGTATGGAATATTTCCTTCGAGAATGGTCGCCTCAACGAGCTGAAGAAAGATTATCCCCGCTTTGCGCAGGCCATAGAAAAGATCCAGTCGCGCATGGTGGATCTCATGGTGCCCTTCCGTAAAAAGCACTTCTACCTGCCGGAGATGAATGGTTCCTACTCCATCAAGAACGTGCTGCCCGTGCTGGTACCGGAAATGACTTACGAAGGCCTGCCCATCAGCAACGGAGCCGACGCCTCGGTAGCGTTTTATAACCTCCGTTTTGAAAAGGATGAAGAAAAGGTAAAAGCAACCCGCGAAGCGCTCCTCACCTACTGCGAGCAGGATACCCTGGCCATGGTGAGGATCCTGGAAAAGATCAGAGAAACCTCCCTGTCGCCCCCTAATCCCCCTGAAGGGGGACATGACTAAAGCGTTAAGGGATGTTACATAAGCATGGGGCACTAACAAGTTCATGTCGCCTGCAGCGCCTCATTCCGTCGCCCCCTAATCCCCCTAAAGGGGGGACATGACTAAAGCAATAAGGGATGTTACAAAGGCATGGGGCGCTTACAAGTTCATGTCGACTGCAGCGCCTCATTCCGTCGCCCCCTAATCCCCCTAAAGGGGGGACATGACTAAAGCAATAAGGGATGTTACAAAGGCATGGGGCGCTTACAAGTTCATGTCGACTGCAGCGCCTTATTCCGCGTTAGCTGCAGACTGATTGCAATTAATGCGAGCTAAGCGGAATACCAGCGCAGGCCAGAATCTTACACACACAGCATTCACACAAAGGAGTGGCTGCAATCCGTCAACACCTTAAGCCTACATGGAAAGGCGTCAGCCACCGAGACCCGATCTAACAAAAAGGCTGCGCACAGCAAAGCGTATTGCGCAGCCTAGCCTTTTTGGCTCCACCTTTTGGGGCAATGCCAAAAGGTGGAATAGAAAGCCCCGAAGCGCCGAGGCGCTTCGCTCCCACGCGGCAGCCAAAGCATCCAAACAAAAGGAGGAAAAAAAAGCTGAAGCGTTCAGCGCTAAATCGCTTATCCATAGCCGTATGCACCGGCGGCCCCCGGTGCTGGCATTACTATTGCATAACTAATGCGCCATCTAACACTTAAACCGCTTTTTTAAGAACAATGCGAGCCATTACTCTAAAATTCCACACTGTACGCGACCTGGTAGAATTCATCGAGATCACCGAAACCGCCTGCTGCGACCTGGACAAACACGAACTCATCGTTACTTGTAACCTCACAGATGCAGAGGTAGAACTGGCCCGCGAGGCTTACCAGGCAACGGTGGTTGGCGACTCCAGTCTAAACTGACCTGCACAATTTTACCGGTACCAACTTTCCTCAGTTTTTTTTAAAAGTTTTTCCCGTAAATTGTCGGAGGCAGGATTCGTTATTATGTTGAGCTATATTATATGAAAGCAAAGTTTAAGATCCTATTGGTGGATAATGAGATGCAAAGGCTGGCGGACGTTTATTCCAAACTCCTGATGAAAGACTACAAAGTAGACGTCACGGTAGAATGGGACCAGGTGCTCAGCCGCGTGAAGCGCTTTAACCCTGAGCTCATCATCATTAAAAGCGAAATGCCCAAATTCGACGGCACCCTGCTTTGCCAGTCGATCAAGACGAAATTCAACATTCCAATCATTCTCCTTGTAGACAAAGATTCCCCCACTGCGATGCAGATCAATAGCTGCGAAGCCGATGCCGTGCTCGAAAAGCCGGTAAACGGCCCTGAACTACTGCAAATGGTGGAAGAGTTCCAGATGAAGGCCGGACAACCGGATAATGGCGGGGACCTGCAGCAAAACCAGTAAGGCGCCCCTGGGCGATTAAAGGCCTCAATTTTCAATCTTCAAGTTCAATGACAGATGGCATTGAACATAATAGTTGTCGTGACAACTATTATCCCTGCTTCCCGCAAAGCGTCTGCCTTTGGCCGTTACCTCACCGCTCGCACCCGGGATATGACCGTTCCAAGAGCCGGGCCGCCGGACCGAACTTTTTCAACCCTCTTATTCAAATTTTATTAAATTTGTCGACTCCAAAAAAAACAAAACAACAGCATGAAACATTTGAAATTCTACCTTTTCGCCTTACTTGCCTTACCTATTCTAAGCACCTCCTGTAAGAAAGACGATGACGAAGAGCAGCAACCACAGCCGGACCCCGTATGCAAGACCGTAAAGGCCTACATCTACGGCCAGGGCGGCGCTATTGAAGACAGCGTGATCTACACTTACACCGGCACCCAGATCACCAAGATGGAAGTGCTCGGCGAAGGACACGTAGCCCTGGAATATGCCAACAACAGGGTGAGCAAAAGAAGCTACTTCGACCCCACTCTTCCTACTACTGCAACCGATTACGCCACTTATATCTATAATACCGACGGCACCGTGAGCAAGATTGATTATTTCGAATACATGGGCGGCAGCTATTCAAAATGGAGATCGGTGAGTGTGACTTACACAGCCGGCAAATACAACAAAGTGAGCATTTCTGAAGATGACGGAACCGGTAATTTTATCCTGGTAGAAGACTATACTTATACCTATACAGGCAACAACATCACCACGGTGGTGGCCAACTCTTATGTGAATGGTGTGGTGGATGATACTTTCACTGCCAACTATACTTACGACACGAAAGCCAACTATTTCACCAAGCAGAACCCTCTGTTCATGTTCACCGATCCTTTCCTGGGTGAATTCGACGGTACCCTGCTCCCCCTGCTGGTGAGCACTAATAACTCTACTGCGATCACCGTAATGGGTATGCCAGTGGCTACGTTCAATTACCAGGTGGATTCAAAAGACAACATCACCCGCTTTGACGTATCCGGCGATCCATTTATCGGCTACGCTTACCAATGCCAGTAATTGTCAACATCATTGAAAAGGTCGCCAAAGGCGGCCTTTTTTTATTTCCACATCTTCCCAAAAACTACCGGATTTTTTTAGTTTTGTTCTATGAAGCCGGTATACTTTTCCGAGGGGGGCACGGAGCACAGCAAGAAGCAGGAGGTGGTTACCGACACGCTCGAACAGGATCCTTATCACCTGGTAGTGTGGAACGATGATGTGAACACTTTTGAATGGGTGATAGAGACGCTGGTGCAGGTGTGCAAGCATTCCCATGAGCAGGCCGAGCAATGCGCTTACATCATCCACTACCAGGGAAAATACTCCGTAAAAGAAGGCCGCTTCCAGGAACTGAAACCCATGTGCGACGCCATCACGGAAAGAGGCATCAACGCGACGGTGGAAACCGTTCCGGTTTAGTTTCCTGTTTCCTGTTTCCTGTTTCCTGTTTCCAGTTTCCAGTTTTCTATTTGCTGTTTCCTTGGTTTATTTTAGGTGCAATTGCAAGCAGGGAACCTTGTGTATTCGAACAGCGGAACATTTCACAGCACGCTGTATCGACAGATTATAATCCCAACCGGAAACTGGAAACCGGAAACTGGAAACGCCTCCCTTCAGGCCCGCCCGACTAGGCGAAGCGACGGCGGGGAGGCCGGGAAGGCCTCTTCTCCCTTCAGGGAGGCTGGGAGGGTTCAAAACCTCGTTCCCAAATAATGCGGTAACACCGCCCTCCAGGTATCCCAATCGTGCATCCACTCCTCTCCCCAGATATCCAGTTCGTAATGGATCCCTTTTTCGTACAGGATCCTGGCAAACCTCCTGCTCGCATCCGGATCTTCATAGGCGCCGCTTCCGCTGAACAAATGAATGTGCTGGCTCTGCCTGATCTGTTCCAGCACCTGATGATCCGTCAAATTAGGCATGTAGTGCTGCGGGCTGTTGAAGTAAACGTCATCATCAAAATATCCTTTGGTGTATTCTGTGAGATCATACACGCCGCTCATGGCGATCACTCCATTGATCAGATCAGGTCGTTTAAGAAAGAGATTCAGCGAATGGAGCGCGCCAAACGAAGCGCCGCAGGTAATGATGGGCGTTTCCGGGCTGGTGGAATTCTTAATGAAGGGGATCACTTCCTGGTACACATACTCGTTGAACTGCTTGTGCATGTAGGTCTTGTGCCGCGGGTCTACATGATTGTTCAGCCAACTCTCACTGTTGATACTGTTGATAGAGAACACCTTCACCTTGCCGCTGTCGATAAAGGGCGCCAGCTTGTCCATCAGCTGGAAGCGCTCATACTCCAGGTAATCGGCTGCAGCCGTAGGCACCATCAGAAGGGCAAAACCATAATATCCATAACTGGCTATGGGCATCTCCCGCTGCAAAGCAGGACTATACCAGCCGGAAATATTCCTTTCCATAGAGGAAAAATAAACAAAACCATGCCCGCAAAGCCAATGAACAAAAAAACCAGTGGGCATGGATGAGAGAATCACCTTCAAATTATCCGGCCCTAAAGCCAGCTTTCACGGGAATAGCCTAAGTGGAAAGCCCGATGCAGCCTTCGTAAAAAGGCAAGCATAAAGGAAAACACCTATACTTTTCGCAATAAATTAGCAAAGAGAACCTCTATCTTTAGCGCAGACGATAACCCATGTGTCCCTTCTCCAATATCCCTGGCCAAACCGCCGCGTCGGCCAATACCATTGCCGCCAGGCCGGCTCAGCATTCCACATCGGATGGGATATTTACGAGTGATAAAAACCTCCTGAATTTACTGCTCTCCAATACCCGCGAATATTTTTTACTGATCGATCGCGACCTGAAGATCCGGCTTTACAATGAACATACTTTCCAGCACCTCAAGATCCTGAAGGGGGTGAAGATCAGCATAGGCAGTTCTGTCCTGGATCTCACCGATGAAAGCCGCAGACCCTTACTGATCGAGATATATAAAGACGTGTTCGCAGGCAATGTCCGCGAGACCTTCACGCCTTTTCATTTGCTTTCGGGCGAAATAAGGCATGTCCGCAATAAATTCCTGCCGGCCCGCAACGAAAGCGGTGAGGTGATGGCCGTGATGGTGGTATCGGAAGACGAGACTGAAAAATTCCTTGCGGAACAGGAGATCCGGAACGCCGAACATATGCAGGACCTACTGCTGTCTAACATGAAGGAATATTTCCTGATGGTAGACCGGGACCTCAATGTTTTGTTGTTCAACCAGGCTTCCGCTACGCAGGCGAAAGACCATTTCAACCTCGATGTGAGAAAGGGAATGAACCTCGCCAGTTTCATTCCTGCCGACCGCAAGCCCCATCTCCATGCCCTGTACGACCGTGTATTCAATGGCGAATCAGTTGACCTCGAAAACGAGCTCACCGACCTGCAGGGATATAAGCGGATCTATGCAAGCAACATCAGTCCTGCCTATGACAAGGACAGGAAAGTGATCGCCGCCATCATCAACAGCCGCGAAGTGACAGAGCAAAAAAACACGGAAGCCTCGCTGAAGCTGATGGAGGAAAGATGGCGCTTTGCAGTGGAAGGAAGTAACCTGGGTGTATGGGACTGGAACCTCAGGACCAACGAAGTATTCTATTCGGACTCCTATAAGAAACTCTATGGATTCGGTGAGAACGAGCTGCGCAACCACCGCGACGAAATAGAAGACAGGCTGCATCCTGATGACGTAGCGAAGGTGAGAGCAGCGCTCCAAAAGCATTTTGATAACGAGGAACCCTATTATAAATGCACCTTTCGCATCCGCAATAAGGCAGGCGAATACAGGTGGGTCACCGGACGGGGTATGATCATCAGCAGGGATGCCGATGGCCAGCCGCTGCGCATGACAGGTACCCACGCCGATATTTCTGAAACGATCTTGATCTCCGAAGGATATCAGCGGTTGTTCGAAAGCAACCCGATCCCCATGCTCACCTTCGATCCGGAGTCATTACGCATACTCGAAGTGAACGAGGCCAGTGTGAAACTTTATGGATATACCAGGAAAGAGTTCCTTCAATTAAAACTCACCGACATCCGTGAAAAAGAGGACATCCATTTATTGTATCAATACCTGGCCGAAGCCAAACCGGGCGAAACCTATATCAAGGGACCCATTCGCCACCGTAAAAAAAATGGCGAGAATTTCTTTGCCGAGCTCACCGTGAATGACCTGCTGCACACTCACCCTGCGCAAAAGATGGTGTCTATCAAAGACGTCACCGAACAGGTGATGGCGGAAAGGGAGTTAAAGCGGATCAACGAACGCTACAACCTGGCAGCAAAAGCAAGTTCAGATATCATTTGGGACTGGGATGTAGAAAAAGATGAGATCCTTTGGTCTGAGAACTACACTGCCATCCTCGGCTGGGAACTGCCAGAAAACCAGATTCAGGGTTCGCATGTTTGTGCCAAACGTTTCCATCCCGAAGACGCAGAGCGTGTAGCGAAAAGCCTGCTCTCCGCGGTGATGTCGGGCGATCAGCAGTTCTGGACAGAGGAACTGCGCTACAGGAAACTGGATGGCGAATATGCCTACCTCCTGGACCGTGGCTACATCCTCCGTAACGAAGAAGGCAAAGCCGTGAGAATGATCGGCGCCATGCAGGACATCACCGACCGCTACAAAAAAGAAGAAGCGCTCCGCCTGAGCAATGAAAGATATTTACTGGCTTCAAAGGCCACTTCCGATGCGATCTACGACTGGGATCTGGAAAATAACCAGCTCGAATGGGCGGGCGGTATGTATACCCTCTTCGGCTATCATTCATATGAAGTGCCAATCGACGTGTGGGAGGCCCTGGTGCATGAGGAAGACAGGGAAAACGTGGTAAAGAGTTTGAATTACGCCCTCGAGAACGATAAAAGAAGACATTTTCGTGAATACTACCGCTTCCGCAAGGCAGACGGTAGTTATAGCTATGTGCTTGAACGGGGATTTATTGTCAGGGACGAAAATGGGAAGCCGGTAAGAATGATCGGCGCCATCCAGGATGTTACCGAGCAGCGCTCCAAGGAATTGCAGCTGGTGAGCAGCAACGACCGCTTCAATGCCGTACTGAAAGCTACGCACGACCTGATCTGGGACTGGGACCTCCTCACCGGCGTCTTCTACCGAGATCCGGAAGGCCAGCGAAGGGTCTATGGCGTGGAGAATGACGAGGAGATCAGCAATATCTACTCCTGGATGAAACATATTCACCCGGATGATCATATTCATGTGCAGGAAGTGATCGGCAAGATCCTGAACGCAACCAATGAGGAAACATTTGATCTCGAATATCGCTTCCGCACCGACGACGGAACCTATAATCACGTGTACGACCGCGGCTTCATCATCAAGGACGCCAACGGAAGGCCTGTGCGAATGATCGGCGCGGCGCAGAACATCACCGACAGGAAAAGGCTGGAACAGGAGCTGCTGCAAAGAGAGCTGGAGCGGCAGAAAATGGTCACCCAGGCCACTATCGAAACCCAGGAGCAGGAAAGGACGGAGATCGGTAAAGAGCTGCACGACAATGTGAACCAGGTGCTTACCACCACCAAGCTTTACCTGGACCTGGCCCAGTCGAACCCCGAACTGAAAGACGACCTGATCGGCAAGTCCACCAAGAATATCATTTATGTGATCAACGAGATTCGGCAGCTTTCCCGCTCGCTCATGGATCCTACCCTGGGCGACCTGGGCTTGCTGGATTCCATCAAGGACCTGATGGAAAACATCAATACCACCCGCAAGCTGCAGGTAAAGCTCCAGGCCTCCGGTCCCATCGACCAGCACGTGGACAGTGCCGCCAAGCTGACTATCTTCCGCATCATCCAGGAAGCCCTGAACAATGCCATCCGGCACTCCGGGGCAACCGACGCCACCGTGTCCCTTACCCTGAAAAACGACAATCTTTTACTTTCGATCAAGGACAATGGGGTGGGCTTTAGCCCAAAAACAGTAAAAAAGGGCGCAGGCCTCCGAAATATTCAAAACCGGGTGTATCTTGCTAACGGTTCATTTTCTATTAAATCAAACGCGGGTAAGGGATGTAATCTCAAGATCATCCTTCCCATAAACCACCCCAATATCCGGGAGTAAAAAACCTAGTCTTATGGACAAGATCACGATCTTAATTGCAGATGACCACACCCTCGTCAGGGAAACATGGAGCTTTATCCTGAACACCGACTCACGCTTCAAAGTGGTTGCCGAATGTGGAAGCGGCGAAGAAGCCGTTGAAAAAGCCAAAGAGCTTAGACCCGACGTGGTGATCATGGACATCAACCTTCCTGGCATGAATGGCATAGAGGCCACACAGCTGATCAGGAAATTCTCTCCAGGCACCAAGATCCTTGGTGTATCACTCCACACCCAGCCTACTTACGCAAGGAAGATGATCCAGAAAGGCGCCATGGGTTATGTGACCAAGAACTCCAGCCGCGAGGAAATGTTCAAGGCCATCCTGGAGATCATCGACGGCAAAAAGTATATCTGCGAGGAGATCAAGAACATCCTGTCGGCACAGGTGATCTCTGGTGAAGACCAGCAGACCGGCCTCAACTCGCTTTCACAAAGGGAGATCGAGACCATTTCCTACATCAAAAAAGGATTCTCTTCCAAGGAGATCGCCGATGCCCTGAGCATCTCGGTGAAGACCGTGGAAGTGCACCGTTACAATATTCTCAAGAAGCTAAACCTTAAAAACGCCGCGGCCCTGGTCAATTACATCAATAACAGTCAACTGGAGTTTGAATAGTTGGCCGACCCGGCGTCCTCCCCGACCCTCCCTGCCCACCCCGGCCCTCCCTGAAGGGAGGGATAGTTATAAAATCTTTGCCCCCTTTGGGGGCTTTTCCTTTTGAGCTGCCAGATCCCCCTGAAGAGGGACTTGCTCATCTTTCAAAAGCTGAATGTCGAATGTCGATTTTCGAACAGATGAATGCTGAAGCCGTCGGTAGATGTTGATCTCTTCGGGCAGCTGCGACGGTGTACGAAAGTTGACCAAGATTTACAGGATTTCCAAGAATCTTGCTATAACAAGAGGCACTAATCCCATAGTGAAAACCGCTGCGCCTTTTTCCGCATTAGTTGCATAGTGGCTGCATTAATAGTAGAGAAAGCGGAAAACAGCGCAGGTTAGATTCTTACGCCTTCAGCATCATCACAACTATGCTGACTGCGATTGATAAGGACCCAACTCCTAAAAGAAAGGCGTCAGCAACTGACGCCCTATTTAACCAAAAGGGCGCGCAGGGCAAAGCCGTTTGCGCGCCCTAGCGTTTTTGGCTCCACCTTTTGGGGCAATGCCAAAAGGTGGAAAAAAGATGGTGAAGCGCCACCGGCGCTTCGATATGAGTTATTCGCAAGCGCCCATGCGGTCGCGTATAGACCGCAATTAGTTACATTTGCACTCCAATTTTGACGCAGAATGAGCTCCCTTTCAAAAAATTTCGACCCGCAGCAGGCAGAGGAAAAATGGTATAGCCATTGGATGGACAAACGCTATTTCAACAGCAGTCCCGATGAAAGGAAGCCATTCACCATCGTGATCCCTCCCCCCAACGTCACCGGTGTGCTGCACATGGGTCACACCCTCAACGAGACCGTGCAGGACGTACTCGTACGCAAGGCCCGCATGAGCGGCTTTAATGCCTGCTGGGTGCCGGGCAGCGACCACGCCTCCATTGCCACCGAAGCTAAGGTGGTGCAGATGCTGGAAAAGGAAAAAGGGATCTCCAAGCAGGAATTGTCGAGAGAAGATTTTCTGAAATATGCTTTTGAGTGGAAGGATAAATACGGAGGCATCATCTATCACCAGATCCGCAAGCTGGGTTGCAGCGTGGATTGGGACAGGGTGACCTTCACCATGGACGACCACTACTACGAGGCCGTGATCAAGGTGTTTGTAGATCTCTATAAAAAGGGGATGATCTACCGCGGCGCCCGCATGATCAACTGGGACCCGCAGGCCCAAACCGCTTTGAGCGATGAGGAAGTGGAATACCGCGATATTCAGGGTAAACTCTACTACGTTCGCTACCCGGTGATCAACGAAACCGGCCAGGCCGATGACTTCGTGGTGATCGCCACGCAAAGGCCGGAGACCATCATGGGAGATACTGCGGTTTGCGTTCATCCCAACGACGAGCGCTACCGTCATCTTGCGGGCAAAAAACTCATGGTGCCCCTGGTGAACCGTGCCGTACCCGTGATCTTTGATGAGTACGTGGATCCCACATTCGGTACAGGTGCGCTGAAAGTGACGCCCGCACACGATATCAACGACTACAACCTGGGACTGAAGCATAACCTGCCTATCGTGGATACGCTGAATGCCGATGGCACCCTCAGCGAAGCGGCGGAAGTGTTTGTAGGCATCGACCGCTTTGAAGCCAGGAAGCTGGCTGTGGAGAGACTGAGAGCCGAAGGTCTTATCGTGAAGGAAGAGGATTACCAGACCAGGCTGGGCTTTTCCCAGCGGACTAACGCACCTGTAGAACCGAGAATTTCCACGCAGTGGTTCGTGAAGATGAGCGAGCTGGCAGGCAAGGCCCTTGCCGATGTGGTGAATGGCGATGTGAGGATCCATCCCGAAGAACGCTTCATCGCCACTTATAAATACTGGCTGGAAAATGTAAAGGACTGGTGCATCAGCCGCCAGCTCTGGTGGGGACAACGCATACCTGCCTGGTACGACGAGAGCGGCAACTTCTATGTAGCAGAAAATGAAGAGCAGGCCAGGCAACAGGCAGGCAAAGATGCAAAGCTCTCCCAGGACGAAGACGTGCTGGACACCTGGTTCTCTTCCTGGCTCTGGCCGATGGAAGTTTTCCATGGCATCACCCAACCAGGCAATAAAGACATTCAATACTACTACCCTACTTCGGTTCTTGTTACTGGCCAGGACATTATTTTCTTCTGGGTGGCCAGGATGATCATGGCCGGCGAGGAATACATGCAGGAAAAGCCTTTTGAGCATGTGTACTTCACGGGCATGGTGCGCGACAAGCAGGGAAGAAAAATGAGCAAGAGCCTGGGCAACTCACCCGACCTGCTTGACCTGATCGAAAGGTTTGGCGCCGATGCGGTTCGCTTTGGCATTCTCATCTCCTCTCCCGCCGGTAACGACCTGCTCTTCGACGACAGCAGCTGCGACCAGGGAAGGAATTTCAACAATAAGATCTGGAATGCCCTGAAGCTGGTGAAGATGTGGGAAGCGCGGCAGGGTGAGACCTCCGACCATAAAAGCCAGTTTGCAGTGCAATGGTTTGAGAACCGCCTGCGCCAGGCCCAGGGACAGCTGGAAGAAATGTACGCCACCTTCCGTCTGAGCGAGGCATTGAAAACTATTTATTCCCTCATCTGGGACGACTTCTGCAGCTGGTACCTGGAATGGGTGAAGCCTGGCTTTGAACAGCCGGTAGATGCTGCCGTATATGAAAAGACCGTGCAGTTCTTTGAGCAGCTGATGCAAATGCTGCATCCTTTCATGCCTTTTGTTACCGAGGAAGTTTACCACCAGCTCAGGGAAAGGCAGGACGACCTTTGCGTGAAGCAGTTTGAGCCACTGCACTCTTACGATACAGAGGTCCTCGCGCAGGCCGACCTGCTGAAGGAAATGATCACCGCTGTTCGCGACGTGCGTACAAAGAATAACATCAAGCCCAAGGATCCTATCCGGTTGCACATACAGTCTCCTGATCCTGCCAAACTGGAAGGCCTTGGATCCATCCTCAGCCGGCAGCTCAACATCGAATCGATCGCCCTGGTTGACCAGCAGGTGGAAGGCGCCATAGCCATCATCACCGGAAAGGAAAAACTATACATCACCAGCAATGTGGAGATCGACGCCGACGCGCAAAGGCAGGAACTGATCAAGGAGCTGGAATACCACAGGGGCTTCCTGCTTTCGGTAGATAAAAAACTAAGCAATGAAAGGTTTGTGCAAAATGCCAAGCCCGAAGTGGTGGACCTCGAAAAAAGAAAGAAGGCCGACGCCGAAGAAAAGATCCGCTCCATAGAGGAAAGCCTGAAGGCGCTAAGGTAGCCCCGACCAGGATTTACAGGATGCAAGGATTTGCAGGAATCTCCCTTCATTATGAAGTATACTCCTCCCTGTCATCCCGACGAAGGAGGGATCTGAACGTCGAACATTCGAGTCTCAAAATCCTGTAGGGTACTCAATACTCTCTGGTGGAATATCTGTCGGCCATTGCGGACATACTTCAGCATTTAAAAACCTGAGTGATGGATTAGTCGTAGCGATCAACTCCATTTTCTTCTTCCTGCTCCATTTTTTAATTTCTTTTTCTCTTGCTATGGAATCAATGACATGCTCATACGTTTCGAAATAAAGTAGGAAATAGACATTATACCTGCCTGTAAAACATTCCTTCAAACCCCTGCTTTCATAATGCTGTACCAACCGGGAGCACAGATCATTCGTCATACCAACGTACAGGACCGTACGGTTAACATTTGTAAGTATATAGGTATAATACTGGTGGTTGCGCACCTTATGAAACTAATTACCCATTAAGCGCTTTCCATGGTGAAACTCTCAAGAAATCTGAGGGTTTTTCCGGTGAGACACCCAGCATTTTGGTATAAATTCTTGAGGTGATACCATCAGATTCCTCCTTCGTCGGAATGACAACCGTAAGGAAACTGCGAATTCTCCTCCAGGAGCGATGGACCTAATTGTCATCTCGACGCAGGAGAGATCTTAACGTCGAACATCGCTACAGCAGGCGAACCATCAGATTCCTCCTTCTTCGGAATGTCAACAGCCACTGACGACTGCGCGCCCTGGTACGCCCTGCTTCAAAAAAAGCTCTTAATCAGGAATCAACCCAATAGGCACAATAAACTCGAAATAATTCGTCCCCTTAGCCCTCCGCCCGGAGTAATCATCATCGAGCAAATGACTCACGCGGAAGCCAAAGGTCACCGGCAGCTGGTTCCACCATTTGGTGTCGAACAAGAGCTCAGAACCCACGCTGCGGAAAGGCAGGGTACGCACCCTGTCGCGGAAGAAGACCTTGGTATAATCGTAAAACACATTCGACCGCACGCGCATGAAGTAGACCATGTTCGCGAAGCCCCAGTCGGGATAGACCAGTGGAAAATGATAGTTCGCTGATCCCCTCCACATCTTGTAGAAATAAAAATCGTTGTAGCCGCGGGAGTTGTTGAACCGGTTGCTGAAGATCACGTTATTGGTGTCCACCACCTGGAAGCTGCCACCCAGCACCAGGCTGTGAGAAGCAGAGAAAGAAGGAAGATAGAGCTGGCCGCTGCTTAACCATTGCTTTCCCTTTCCATTCAGCTGGTGACGATACGCGTTTTGCAGCGAGTAGCCGAAGTGGGGATAGATATGTTGCCGCGCACGTGGCAGCTGCTGCGTCCAGTTGAGAAAATGATGCAGGTAGCTGGTGGTCTGCGGGATCAGTTTTCCCACGGAGCTGCCGGTGGGCGCCAGCCTGTTCACCACGAAGTTGGAACCGGTATTTAAAAAGCGATAGAATTTCTTTTGCGTGAAATTCAGCGGAAAAGAAAATCCTACTCTTGCCTCCGACTGCCGCACGGTGAACCTTTGGCTTTGCACCAGCACCTGGCGTGAAAATGTATGCTCCGCGCCGGCGGAAAGCAAGGGAAAGAATCCTGCATAGGCCGTGTTGAAGCCGGCGGTATGAGAATTCTCATTCTCGTTGTAGCGGTAAAACACTTCGTTGGAGAATGTGTTCAGTACGTTGTCGCTATACAACGAAACCTGGAACTCGGGATCCTCATAAGAAGGCCGCCAGCTGTGAAAGTTGATCAGGCCCTTGCTCTTGCGGTAGACGCTGGTAGGCATTTCCCTGGTAGCCACGTTGAGCACATTGGTCTGTGTTTCCGCGCTGGCCACAGGATAGGGCGTTACCTGTTTTCCAAACTGGGCCAGGTCTACTTCCCTCCAGGTGAGGTCTTTCAGTGCCGATTGCCTTAGGGCAAAACCATTGCTCGAATACATGGACCAGGAAAGTGTGTCGTTGTTCACGCTGGGATAATAATGGCCGGTCTGACCGGTGGTGAGCTGGAAAAGCTTTTTGGTCTTCAGCCTGTAGCCATAGATGTCGTCGTTCCCGGAAAAAGAAGAGACGAAATAGATCACGTCATCCTTCACATAAGGCATGCCCACGCTGGCATAGGTGGCGGGCAGGAGGTCTTCTCTTTGTCCGGTGGCCAGGTCAAGGCTTTGCAGGGTAACGCTGGCATTGGGATGGCGGAGGCCTACCACAACTTTATCTGCATTGATAAAATGAGGATTGACAAAGATCGAATAGGGAGGCGCGCTGAAAGTTTTTTTGATCTCTCCCTGCAGGTTCAACCAGTGCAGTTCCATTTGCAGGGAGTCGTTCACCGCCACCGCCACGAGCGAAGAGCCATCAGGGGAAAGGGAGGGCGTGTAATATTTTTTCTCCGAACTGATCCGGCGCTCCTGCCCGTTCCTGGTATCCAGGATAATGATATCGCTAAAATCCACCAGCGACCATCGGCTCTTGGTGTTGAATGAAGTGTAGGCGATCAGGCCGTTGCGGTAACTCAGCCAGTCTTCCGAGCTGATATGCCGCAGCTTGATCTTGGATTCCTCTCCACCGGTCCTCAGGTAAAATGCAGGAAGTTTTTTATAACCCGTTTTTAAATAGACCATAGAGTCTTTGCCAATGGAAGTGGGAAACAAATAATTCACCACCATCTTCTCGGGCTGCTGCTCATCACGCCTTTTGGTCACTTCATGGCTGTAGAATTTGAGTGCGTCCGTGCGGAAGGTTTTGAAGCTGACACCCGAGTGCCGCTTCACTGCTTTCTGGAAGGGATAGAAAAGTCCTTTGAAGCGGGCCGCATCATTGGTGACCTTTCCCCAGAAATCATCACCGTATTTCATGTAACCATAATTCACCAGCAAATAACCCAGCTGATAATGACTGGGCACAAAATGTTTCACAGAGCCGTTGCGCAGCTTCATCCAGCTATACTCCTTTCCTTCTTTCCAAAGGCTGTTATAGCCGCTCAGGAAATAGGGCATCCTTCCCCTCCCCTGCGGCGTGAGCACGGTCTCGGCGTACACTGCATCGCCTTCAAAGAACCAGTCGGGAATGGCAAAAGCATTGGCCAGGGCACGTCCCTCTTCACCAAATACCACACCCAGGCCGCGGCTGATGCCCTTGTTGAAATTGTTGTACTGCTGCACATGGCGGTATTCGTGTACTGCCAGTTGTTCGGGCCAGGGAAGGTTGCCGAACTCGAAAATATTGCCGCCGGGGACCAGGTAGAATTCGCTGCGGAAGGGACCGAGTCCCACATAGCCATTGGCCAGCGTAGTGCGGTTGTGCAGTACGATGTTGATCTTATTGAGCTGGTTGCCCAAAGGGTTGGTGTTGGCTGCCATGCTGTGCACAACAGTGGCTATGCGTTGAGCCTGTGCCGCCGCCTCGGGAGAATAGATGATCCTCACCGTATCGGTGTTGATCTGCCTCCAGCGCGTGGAAGGCGGGAAAGCGCCAAACTGTTGCGCATCTGTTAGCTGACAAACGAGGAGCAGGAACAGCGCAGGAAATATTTTGATCATCGCGATGGTATTGGTGTTCGAAAAATTCAGGGGAGAAGTTATTACTTTTAGCGCAGAATATTTCCCCGTGCTTTCCATCCGAAACGCTTCCCCTTCCGATATCGGCCTGATCCGCCGGCTTTGCTTCCAGGTTTGGCCGCAAACCTATGCCCCGGTCTTGTCCAAAGCCCAGATCGATTATATGCTGGACCTGATGTACAGCGAAAAGGCGCTCCTGCAACAAATGGAGCAGGGACATCGCTTTCTGCTATTGTATGATGAAGACGAACCGATTGGATTTGCCTCCTACAGCGAGATCGCGCCCAAGCTGTGGAAGCTGCATAAGCTTTATGTGCTGCCTGTCGTACAGGGCAAGGGAGGCGGGAGGAAGCTGGTCGACTTCGTGCTGACTGATTTGAAAAAAGAAGGTGGAGAGCGCCTGCAGCTGAACGTGAACCGGCATAACAAAGCCAAAGATTTTTATCACCGCCTGGGCTTTTCTGTGGCCAGGGAAGAGGACATCGATATCGGCAATGGGTACTTTATGAGTGATTACATCATGGAGAGGCAGGTTGATCAGTTAACTGGTTGACTAGTTGACTAGGAACAGCCAATGAGAGCATTATCGATGGTGGCTGTTCACCGCGTTCCTTAGCGCCTCCGCGCCTCAGCGTCTAAAGTGAAAGACCTATACCAAACGATGTGTCTGTTTTACGATGCCCATGACGAAGACGCTCTGCACATTGCCCACGTTTTCTATCTGGCTTAATTTGTTCACATGGAAGTCGTAGTACTTGTCCATGCTCTCCTCCACTACCTTCAGCATGAAATCGAATTCACCTGAGATGGTCAGGCACTCGATCACTTCGGGCAGCTCGTGGATCGCCTTGATGAATTTGCCGCCGGCGTTCTTGCTGTGCTGCCGCAGAGAAACATAGCAAATCACCATCAGTCCTTTTTTCACCTTGGCCGGGTCGAGGATGGTCACGTATTGCTTGATCACGCCCGACTCCTCCAGCCTCCTGATGCGCTCGTGAACAGGCGTAGTGCTCAGGTGCACTTCTGCAGAGATCTCGCGGATGGTGGTCCTTGCATTGTCCTGCAAAAGCCGGAGGATATGCAGGTCCTTCTCATCCAGCACAGGGCTTTCTTCTTTTTGAACCGCTTTGGCCATGGTTTACTAGCGTTTTGTTCTACCAAATGTACATTTTATTCAGGTTTATTCTAAATATTCATACTCAGCCAGTATATTCTACTACGATGTGGTAACTTTACTGGGTGAATGGTGAATGGTGAAAAATCTTCAATCTTCAATCTAAAATCTTAAATAAAGAATATGGCGACTATAACAAACACAAACATCGACTTCACTTTGAAGAACAAGGTGAAGGACATGAGCCTCGCAGAATGGGGACGCAAAGAGATCAGGCTGGCAGAAGCTGAAATGCCAGGACTGATGGCCCTGAGAACTGAGTATGGCTCATCACAGCCCCTGAAGGGTGCCCGCATTGCAGGCTGCCTTCACATGACCATCCAGACCGCTGTACTGATCGAAACCCTGGGAGCCCTGGGTGCCGAAGTAAAGTGGAGCTCCTGTAACATCTTCTCTACGCAGGACCATGCCGCTGCCGCTATTGCTGCCGCCGGTTATGGTGTTTTTGCCTGGAAGGGACAAACACAGGAAGAAGCTGACTGGTGTATTGAGCAGACCCTGTTCTTTGGTTCTGCCGAGCGCCCGCTGAACATGATCCTCGACGACGGTGGCGACCTCACCAACATGGTGCTGGACAAATACCCCGAGCTGATCCAGCATGTAAAAGGTATCTCTGAAGAAACTACGACCGGTGTACACAGGTTGTACGAAAGAATGGCCAAAGGCACCCTGCCTGTTCCAGCCATCAACGTGAACGACTCTGTGACCAAGTCGAAGTTTGACAACAAATACGGATGTAAAGAATCCCTGGTTGACTCTATCCGCCGCGCCACCGACGTCATGCTGGCAGGTAAAGTAGCTGTAGTGGGTGGTTACGGCGATGTAGGTAAAGGTTCTGCTGCTTCCCTGGCTGGTGCCGGCTGCCGCGTGATCGTTACCGAGATCGATCCTATCTGCGCCCTGCAGGCTGCAATGGACGGATTTGAAGTAAAGAAAATGATCGACGCAGTTTCTGAGGCAGACATCATCGTGACTGCTTCCGGTTGCCGCGACCTGATCAGGGGTGAGCATTTCAAGAAAATGAAGGACAAGGCTATCGTTTGTAACATTGGTCACTTCGACATCGAGATCGACGTAGCCTGGCTGAACGATAACTATGGCAACACCAAGGACACGGTGAAGCCACAGGTGGATATTTACAATGTGGATGGCAAGGATATCATCCTGCTGGCAGAAGGCCGCCTGGTGAACCTGGGTTGCGCTACCGGCCACCCTTCCTTTGTGATGTCTAACTCCTTCACCAACCAAACCCTGGCCCAGATCGAGCTCTGGACCAATGGTAAGAGCTACGAGAACAAAGTGTATGTGCTTCCCAAGCACCTCGATGAGAAGGTTGCCCGCCTCCACCTCGCCAAGATCGGCGTTGTGCTGGATGAGCTCACCACCGAGCAGGCTGAATACCTCGGTATCAGCAAAGAAGGTCCTTTCAAGCCCGAGCACTACAGGTATTGATCTTTTAAATCTTAGAATACCAAACCCCCTGCCTGGCAGGGGGTTTTTTCTTTTCCGGACTTTAAACCACCAGGACACCATCATCAACTCAGTCAACTCTGTCAACCTTGTCAACTCTATCAACTTTATCAACTCCGTCAACTCTATCAACTCTATCAACTTTCATTAACTTCAATCATGGATCTATTTGACGTGATCATCGTAGGCGGCGGCCCTGCCGGTCTGAATGCCGCCGTTGTTCTTGGCCGCTGCCGGCGTCGCGTGCTGGTCTTCGATAACCAGACCTACCGCAACCGCTGGTCGCACGGCGTGCACAACTACCTCACCCAGGACGATATACTACCAGCAGATTTCATCAACATTTGCCATAAAGAACTCTATAAATACGGCGTGAAGCTGGTGTACAAGAAAGTGGTGCGTGCCCGGCAGGAAGAAAAACAGATCTTCCATGTGAAGGACGAAGACGGACAATCCTATTATTCCCGGAAGCTGCTCATAGCTACCGGCGTGCAGGACAAGCTCCCAGAGTTACCCGGACTGATCGAGCTCTATGGGCATTCGGTTTTTCATTGTCCTTATTGCGACGGATGGGAAATGAGGGACAAGAGGCTGGCAGTCTATGGTAAAGAAAAAGACGGCTCGGAGCTGGCCCTTGCCCTTCGTACCTGGAGCAAGGACGTAGTGCTGCTTACAGATGGGGGAGACAGGGTGAGGCTAAAGGAAAAACTGGAAGCGGCCGGCATTCCCGTGCTGAAGAAAAAGATCGAAAAGCTGCAGGGCGAGAACGGACAATTAGAAAAAATCATCTTTAAGAACGGCCACGAACTGGAAAGAGATGCCCTGTTCTTTGTAAACGGCTTTATCCAGCAGTGCGACCTGGCAGAGGTCTTTGGCTGCGAAATGAATAAAAAAGGCGTGGTGATCACTAACAGGAAGCAGCAAACGAGTATCAAGGGCTTGTATGTAGCAGGCGATGCAGATATGGATGTGCAGTTTGTAGTGGTAGCCGCCGCAGAAGGAGCCAAAGCCGGCGTGATCATCAATAAGGAGTTGCAAAAAGAGCTCAAACGGTAAACCCCCTTTATCCCCCTGAAGGGGGAAATGATATTACTTCAAAGAACCGAATGACGAATGTCGAACAGACGAATTTTGAATGTTGAAGTCTAGCATTTTCTCTAGGATTTACAGGATTCCTTACGACAATATGAGGCGCTTGCATAATCATGTTAACCGCAGCGCCTATTTCCGTGTTAGTTAAAGAATTGATTGCACTAAATGAGGGCTAAACGGAAATCCAGCGCCGATCGGAATCTCACATGCGCGCGCAGCGCAGAGCAATAAAGAGGTTGTCCGCTAACGTACCGTATCCGCGGCGGTGATCGTCGCGGCCTGGCTATCCAAAGCCACCGAATAGCTGCTGTCGTAAGGATTGTCGCGGTCGATCACCGCATTGGTATCCGGCGTGGCCACATTAGGATCCACCAACTGTACGTTGTTCGTGGGTTCCGTTTCATTGCAGGCTGTTGCCAGGATGATCAATATGAGTAAACAATATTTCATGGCTAACGTATGAATGGGTTAATAATATTGCTGCTCCCTGCCAATAACTGCGGGCCATGGTTCAGCTGGAGAATGCTCTACTTCTTGCATTCTTCAATTACTAAGCCTAACTTTAGTTCATTACTAACTAAAAGAATCATATGAAACAGATCGTCTTCAACCTTCGTTCAGCAGTTCTACTATTTGTTCTTTGCTTCTTCCAGCTTGTGGTACTCGCGCAGGATACCACCAGCTCAACCACTTCCTCATCCACCAAGGTGAGCATCACCGAAGAAGGTGGTGACTGGTACACTTCGCCCTGGGTTTGGGTAGCCGGTGCTGCCGTGTTCATTCTCCTGCTGGTTGCCTTGCTGCGCAGTGGTGGCGACAAGACCAGGGACACCGTGGTTCATAAAGAAACCATCCGGAAGGATACAGATATCTGATTATAAAAACGCCCCATGGAGAGATGTGTACTTAGTACACATCTTTTTTATTTTAGAAGGGTCTTGGATTGCAGGATGATGCAGTTCACCATGTCCATGATCTGCTGCTGCTCATAGCCGGTGAAGGTCACCTCGTAAATCTTCTTATTGCTGCCCGTGAATTTGATAGAGCTGATGCGCTGCGTACCCAGTTTTTGTAAAGGTGTTGGCGTGCTTACTACATTGCGGAAACTGAAATGAAACAGACCCTCGCAGTTCATGGACCCTGTATTGCGGTAAGTGGCTTTTAAACGCTGTCCTTCGAAATTGATCACGGCTGTAGAAGCGTCATCGAAGCACTTGCCGTCTGCTCCCGGCGTCAACGCGAAAAAGAAATCGATCTCCTTGCTGTAGGCATCTACAGTCAGCATTACCTTATTGATGCCGGCATTAAAGGTCACAAAGCCCGTAGTGATCTTGGGCTCCTGGCTGAACTTATCCACAACTTTGGTGGTCTTGCATTCCTGGGCGGAAGCAAAAACGGGGAATAAAAGAAGGGCGAAAACCAGTTTTTTCATAGCTGTTTCAAATTTACCACACTCATGGCTGACCGAAGAACAGGGGTTGTTATAAAACTGCCAATTATTTTTCCACAACTCCTTATTTTTCAACGTTTATTAAAGATCTCCGCAATATATTTACAACTCTGCAATAATTACCCAAAAACAAACTAACATGATGAGACTGAAACTCCTCCCTTTGCTTTGTATTGCCGCATTCATCATCCATGGATGCGCTTCTTCAAATCTCGTGAAAAAGCCACTTATTCCAGATAATGCGCCCGGTGTTACCGGCAATGCCCGTGAACTGATGAGGGTGAACAATGATCCCATCCCTGAGTATTATCCTAAGGTAAGCCCTGATGGTAAGAAGATCATCTTCCACACCAGGGACGACAATAAATCGGGAAATGAAAAGTGGGGCCTGGTGTATGTAAACATTGGCCAGCCCGGAAGAACGCCTGTTGTAGGCGCGTTCACAGGCAATGGTTCCTGGATGAACGATTCCAAAAGCTTTCTTTACACCTATATGCGTCCAGCCAAGCCGGTGATCTGCAAAGGCACCATCGATGGCAACGCGGGTATCTCCTACATCTCCCCTTCAGCTATGGGCGACTGGGATGCCGATCCCATGATCTCTCCTGATGGCAAGAAGATCCTGTTTCAAAGCAAGATCGGAAGCGGATGGCAGATGTGCATGATGGACCTGACAGGTAACAACTTCACCGTGCTCACAGAAGGCCATTATGGCTGGTGGCACCCAAAGGGCACCAGCTTCATCTACACGAAGCTGGTAGGCAAGTTTGAGCAGATCTTCTCTTATGATCTCAAGACCGGCCAGAGCACCCAGCTGACCTCAGGCGAATTCCACAATTACCAGCAAAGCTATTCCAAGGATGGCCAGTGGATCGCTTTCAGCTCTACCCGTGACAACCAGAGCGCCCACATCTTCGTGATGAAGAGCGATGGCTCAACTTTAACACAGGTTACCCAGGGAAATACCACCAACTGGTATCCTTCATTTTCACCTGACAATACCATTTACTTCTGCTCAAACGCAGGAGCGCCGAAGAATAAGCCTTCGATAGCCGATTATTCAGACATTTGGAGCGTAAAAGCCACCATTAACTGATAATATCCCACTTATTTTAAAAGCCACCTTTCGGGGTGGCTTTTTTGTTGTTGAGGTTATCGTTCCACAAAGACCCCAGAATTCCCAACATTACCATCATATACTGGGTCTTGCAGCATTCCGGCATAGTTTTCCTACTATATGAGGCATGAAAAATTTAGTTATGGACTTAGTGGGAAAAAAGAACAGTGCGGTAAGTACCGATACTCATGAAGACGTAAACATTGCGGCTGTGATCACCGTGATCGCCCTGGTTTTAGTATTTATTGGCGCCGGCTTCTACCTGGTGATCGATTCTTATATCCAGGCCAGCTCTTAATCTTCCCATTTTTATTGAAGGAAACAATAGCATCTTTGTCAAAAACTGGATGAAGGTTTTCAAATTTGGAGGCGCATCGGTAGGCTCTGCGGAAAGGATGCGCAACGTATCGCGCATTGTTCAGCATTACCGCCAGGACAGGCTATTGATCGTGGTGTCCGCTATGGGCAAGACCACCAACGCCCTCGAAAAAGTAGTGGAGGCGTTTTACAAGGGCAACCAAAGCGAAGCCCTTTCTTTATTTGCTGACATCCGGTCTTCCCACGAAGACCTGGCTACCGGGCTCCTCGGTCAGCCCCTCCCCCCTCTCGCAGATTTTTTTACGGAAATAGAATGGCTGTTGCACGACAAGCCGGTGAAGCCATTCGACTACTATTACGACCAGGTGGTCTGTATCGGTGAGCTTTTGTCTTCCCGCATACTCAGCGCTTTCCTGGAGAAAGATGGATCCCCCAACACCTGGATGGACGTGCGTGACATCATGCGCACGGATGATAACTTCCGGGATGCCCGCGTTGACTGGGATGTGACCGCTGCAAGGGTTGACGAGTTGGTGAGGCCGGCATACCAGGAAAAAAATATCGTGGTCACACAGGGCTTCATTGGCGCCACCGACGAGAACGAAAGCACCACCTTAGGCCGTGAAGGAAGCGACTACACAGCGGCAGTTTTCGCCAACCTGCTGGATGCAGAGAGCCAGACCATCTGGAAAGACGTGAAAGGCGTGATGAATGCCGATCCCAAGCAATATGAAAAGGCCGAATGGATCAGGGAACTCAACTACCGGGAGGTGATAGAGATGGCTTATTACGGCGCCCAGGTGATCCATCCCAAGACCATCAAGCCCCTGCAGAACAAAAGTATTCCCCTCTACGTACGCTCTTTCCTGAATCCCGAGGATGAGGGCACCATCATTCACAATAACAAACTAAGGCAGCTCCCACCCATCATCGTGCACAAACACCAGCAGGTACTGGTGGAGCTGAACTCAAAAGATTTTTCCTTTGTGGGTGAAGGACTCACCGCGGAACTCTACCGGATATTTGAAAAGATCAAGTTCAAACCCAACCTCACCCAAAATGCAGCGATCAGCCTGCTTTGCGTAGTGGACGATCATGCAGAAAAAGTAGACGCCCTGGCTGCACATGCCAGTCAATGGTTCGACGTGTCGGTGAAAAAAGGATTGAAGCTGCTGACCATCCGGCATTATAACGAGGCCATCCTGGCGGAGTTATGCGGGGGTAGTGAGATCATTCTCCGTCAGCAGACGCCGGAAACAATACAAGTATTGTTAGAGGAGAAACTGGCCTAACGTTTACTGTTTCCAGTTTCCTGTTTCCTGTTTCCTGTTTCCTGTTAGCTGGTAGCTGGTAGCTGGTTCGCTTCTTTATTTGCCCGGAAAAAGCACTATCCATCCTGCATTTTTTCACATTGTTCACTTCCGCTGGTGAACTAGCTTGCTGTATGGCTACGATCGAGAAATTCGAAGATCTTAAGACCTGGCAACTAGCCCGCGCATTGTATAAAAAGATCTCAGTTGTTGTAAAGCGCCTAAGGGAAGCGAAGGAGTTCAGGTTCGCTGAGCAAATGAAGTCTTCGAGTGGTTCAATCATGGATAATATTGCCGAAGGCTTTGACAAAGGAGGAAGATTGGAATTTATAAACTCTCTGGGTGTATCCAAGGGTGAGTCCGGTGAGTTGAAGTCTCAATTATATAGGTGTTTGGATGACGCTTACATCACTGAAAAAGAATTCAGAGAATTCTATAAAGACGCCGATTACGTGTCAGGGAAGATTGCCAACCTCATTACTTATTTGAATTCCTGCGAACTGAAGGGACAAAAGTTCAGAGACCGTATCGTGGTAAAATAAGCACCTAGCCCAGAAGGAATGACTTCACTATTTACAACAGGAAACAGGAAACCGGAAACAGGAAACGGCTGTTATTCGATCGCAAATCCCTGCTTCATCTTCTTCGCCACTTTCTTGTCTCCAAGAATCGCCGGCTTCCATGGTGGCATTTGCTCCAGTACAGTGATCAGTTCGTCGTCGAATTGGGCATTCACGCCTTGTATCACTTTGAAGTTGGTAGGAACTCCATCTGTATCGATGATGAATTCAACAGTTACATAGGCTTTGGCCATTCCGTTGGGAAGGGAAGTAACCAGAGCTGAACCCATTTTTTTAAGGTATTTCAAAAAATGATCGCCGCCACCGGGAAACTCCGGCCATACATTCACTACGTCGGCCACGTTCTCCACCTTGCGGACCCTGTGCTGCACGGGGGCCTTTTCTACAACCACCGGCGCAGGCGTTACTTTTTTGGAAAGGCCGCTGTAGCGGTACTCGCCGTTCTTGCCTATCATGATCACCGGCAATTGCCTGGTGGCCTCAAAATGCTCATACACGCTTTCCAGGTTGGAAGCAAATTGCTTGAGGCTGGGATCGGTCTTCGTAAGCTGGTTCAAATAATCAATGCTCCGCTTGTTGTCGTAGCGGATGGGAAAAATATGTACTGGAATAAAATCCTGCCCGTTGTTCTTCGCATGCGCGGCAATGATGTACAACTCCTCGATCTGCTCGTCGCGCACCGGAATGCAGCCTACGGTTACGCAGCTGCCGTGGATATAAATATCTCCGCCCGGCTTGGCGATGTCGCTCAACAGCCTGTCCGAAGGATTGGGATAATTGATGCCTAAAGAAAGATGGTAGGTGCTCCTGGGATTGAATTCATTGATGTAATAAAATCCTTCTGGTACCTGGTAGTCGCCTTCCATTCTTTTAGGTCCCAGGGTACCTGCCAGTGCGCAGACCTTATAAGTTTTAAAAAGCTTGTAGGGTTCCTTCCTGTCGTTCCTTACCCAAACTTCAAACTGCCCGTCGTACTTGAAAGAGCGGAAGTACACGCTCTTGGCCGGCCAGTCGAGCCCCTTATCCCTGAACTGCTTTGCAATGGTATCTTCCTTCCGCAGCATGGCCTCCGAAGGACGGGGCAGCGTACGCTGGAAGTCGAGGAAAGAAACAGCTGTTTGTGACTGGGAACTAAATGAGACGGCCAGTAAAGCGACAAGTATGAGATTCTTCATGGTTACAACTGACTGTTTGGATCCTGAGCAAATTCGTCAATCAAATGCAAATTAAATTCCAATTTTTTAAAACATGCAGCGAATTGAGCCTTAAGGTGATAGTTTGTTAACCCGCTAAGGTGAAACGCATAGCTCAAATGCCTGCATTTCCCCCATATCGCGCATTGTTAGTTTTCTTTAGTTGCCCAGTCAACGAGTCAACGAGTCAACCAGTCAACCATTCAACCACCCTACAAATTACCCCTTTCGGCCTGTTCGCGCTCGATGGCCTCGAACAGCGCCTTGAAATTTCCTTTGCCAAAGCTTTTTGCACCCTTGCGCTGGATGATCTCGAAGAACAATGTAGGCCTGTCCTCCACCGGCTTGGTGAACAACTGCAAAAGGTAGCCTTCATTATCCCTGTCCACAAGGATGCCCAGTTCCTTTAACGGTTCCAGGTCTTCATCTATTTTACCGACCCTGTCAATTAAGTCGTCATAATAACTGGTAGGCACCTGGAGAAACTCTACGCCGCGGCTTTTCAGCGCCCGCACTGTTTCCACAATATCATTGGTGGCCATGGCCACGTGCTGTACGCCTTCACCATTATAGAACTCGAGGTATTCCTCTACCTGTGATTTCTTTTTTCCTTCCGCCGGCTCGTTGATCGGGAACTTCACATAGCCATTGCCATTGCTCATCACCTTGCTCATGAGCGCGGAATATTCCGTGGAGATATCGGCATCGTCGAAGGTGAGGATGTTCCTGAAGCCCATGACTTCCTCGTAGAACTTCACCCATACATTCATCTGATTCCAACCCACGTTGCCTACGCAATGATCCACATATAACAGCCCGGTCTCTTCTGTTTTGAAATGCGGGTTCTCCCATTTGCGGAAGCCCGGCATGAATACGCCATTGTAATTGCTGCGCTCTATAAAAAGGTGCACGGTATCGCCATAAGTATGAATGCCGCTCATCACCACCTCGCCGTTGTCGTCCTTCAGCACCTGGGGCTCCATATAGCTCTTGCCGCCGCGCTTCGTGGTCTCTTCCCAGGCCGACCTGGCATTCTCCACTTTCAGCGCCAGGCATTTCACGCCGTCTCCATGCTTGTGCACATGGTCAGCAATGGGACCCTCTGAGCGCAGGGCCGTGGTGAGCATGAAGGTGAGCTTGTTCTGCCTTACCACATAACTGGCCCGCTCGCGGTTGCCGGTCTGCGGTCCGGAGTAGGCTACCGGCTGAAAGCCAAAAGCGGTGATATAATAATGGGCAGCCTGCAGGGCATTGCCCACATAAAACTCCACGTAATCGGTTCCATGAAGAGGAAGGAAATCCGTATCAGCGGACTTTGTGGTCTTTTCAGCGGTAAGTGTAGACATAGAAGCTTCAGTTTCAACACAAATTTACATAATTCATGTCGGTTAATAGCCAAATGGGTAGGTCTCTGGCATCTTGGAAGCATGGGGCTGCATATGGAGGGGATGCAAGGCCTGCGTTTCTTCTATGTATACAAAAGCATCGTAGCGCTCGGTCATAACAGAAGGCACATAGTTGCCATACTTTTCCCTGCGGGGATCGTAGACCACGCCGATGGCCCGGTGCGGATATTTTCCGCTGTATTTTTTCCTTGTCGCCGGCTCATGCAAAAGCAGGTAGCCATCTTTCTCAAATTCGCTATGCAGCTTGTCCTCGATGCTGCCGTTCCTTGCTTCCGGCACTTCCATTTCCTGCATGGTGGCTCCCCAGGCATCGCCTGCGATCACCGAACCTTTGTAAGACCCGAACCCGACAAGATACACGTCATGCTCTCCATAATCTTCCCTGGCCAGCTGACCGATGTTGATCATGGCCGACAGTCTCATATCCGTGGCCCGGGCGTCGCCGATATGGGTATTGTGCTCCCACACGATGGCCTTTGAATCAGGACCATGAAAATCCAGCAGCCTCGTGAGCGTTTCCATCATGTGTCGGTCGCGCACATTCCAGCTGCCATTGTCGAAACTCATCATGCTCCTGTAATATTTTTCCGCATTCACGGCGATCAGTGCATTCTGCTCGGCGCTGAAGGCCGCTTCTTCATCATGGTCGTATATGCGCATGTTGCTGCGGATCTCTTTGAGCAGCGTAAGCACTTCATCCCGGCAGGAATGCTCTGTTAAAGAAAAACGTGCATACATCTGTTCGTCTTCCGCATAAGGCGCAAAGCAATTGATGGCGTTGCGTGCGGCATCGAGTGATTCCGGGTCCCGCTGCTCCAGGAAGGTCATGATCTCCTTCATGCTGTCCCAAAGACTGTACACATCCAGGCCATAAAAACCCACCTTTTCTTTTTTGCCCAGGTTGTGCTCCCGCAGCCATTCCGCCAGCGCCGCCACTTCCCAGTTGGCCCACATCCAGGTAGGCCAGCGGTCGAACTGCTTCAGCACTTTGGCCGGATCATCGCCATCGTGCCCCTTCACGAAGCGGTTGATCCTGTAACAGTCGGGCCAGTCGCCCTCCACGCCTATGAATTGAAAACCTTTTTCCTGGATCAGCCGCTTGCTGATGGCGCTGCGCCATGTGTAGTATTCATGTGTGCCGTGAGAAGCCTCTCCCAGCATCACGATCCGCCTGTCACCGATATCGTCCAGCAGCCTGTCCAGGTCGGAGGAAGTGCTCAGATCGATCATAAAATAATTCCCACAAACCTTAAGCCATGACTAGGCCTCACCCCTCTCTTCCCTGGGTAAGGTCAGGGGTAGGCGAAACCGATTATCTTTGCCGCATGATAAAGGCAGGAATCCTGGGCGGCGGACAACTGGGAAGAATGTTACTGCAGGCCGCAGCCAACTACCAGGTAGAGACCTACGTGATGGAGGACGATGAGCAATGCCCGGCAGCCCACCTCTGCCACCATTTCACCAAAGGAAACATCCGCGACTTCGATGATGTGTATGCCTTCGGCAAAAACCTGGATGCCATCACCATCGAAATAGAAAATGTGAACGTGGAGGCCCTCGAGCTCCTGCAAACTGAGGGCGTGAAGATCTACCCCCACCCTTCAGTGCTCCGCCTGATACAGAATAAGGTCTACCAAAAACAATACTACACCCAACACAGCATACCTACGGCCGATTACGCCATCATCAAGGGCACCACCGAGATCCAGGACCACGCCCATCTTTTTCCGGCCGTACAAAAGCTGGCAGTAGGGGGTTACGACGGCAGGGGTGTACAGCTGCTTGATGATGTGAGCGCTGCAGGTTCCGGTTTCGATGCCCATAGCGTACTGGAAAAAAAGGTCAATATCCGCAAGGAGATCGCACAGATCGTTGCCGTGGATGACAATGGGAAAACCGCACTCTACCCACCGGTGGAAATGGTGTTCAATAAGGACCTCAACATGCTCGACTACCAGCTATGCCCGGCCGAAATACCCAAGGCCGCGCTCTGGAAGGTGGAAGCGATCGCTATTTCGGTAGTGCGCAACTTCAAATCACCCGGCATTTTTGCAGTGGAGCTTTTCATCGACGATAAGGACGAGGTCTATGTGAACGAAACAGCACCAAGAGTGCACAACAGTGGCCATCACACCATAGAGGCACACTTCAGCTCACAGTTCGATATGCTCTGGAGGATCATCCTGGGCCATCCGCTAGGGAACACACGATTCATCCTGCCCTCGGTGATGGTGAACATCATCGGCAGTGAAGGCTTTTCTGGTCCGCCGACCTACCAAGGCATCAATGATGTGCTGCAGATCGACAATGCCTTTGTGCATATCTATGGAAAACACATGACCAAGCCCGGAAGAAAAATGGGACATATTACCATCCTGAGTGCGGAAAAGCAAGACCTGGTGCATAAGGCCAACAAGATCAAGCAGGCGTTGAAGGTGGTGAGCTGACCGCTCATCGTTAATTTATGTTAAACCTGATGCCTTTTTTGATGTTGCAACGTAGATTGCGCTCCCGGAAATTAACCCCCTAAAACCCCAGTTTTGAAAAGAATTCCTTTGATCGTTTTCGCCTCGATTTTCTTTCTCGCGTTGACGGGTTGCGACAGCAAGCGCAAGACCGATGTCAGCGTGCAGCAAAAAGCGGGTCCGAGGCCACCGGTAAGGGCCGATGGCTATGTGGTGAGAACGCAAACCATGCTGAACAATATCGAGATCCCCGGAACCATTGTAGCCAACGAGTCTACCGAGATCCATCCTGAAGTAGCCGGCAGGGTGACGGGCATTTATTTCCGCGAAGGCGCTTTTGTAAGCAGGGGCACCTTACTTGCCAAACTCAACGATGCGGATCTCCGCGCGCAACTCAATAAGCTCTCTGTTCAATTAAAGATCGCGAGGCAGAATGAAGCCCGGTCGGCCCAGTTGCTCAAGATCGAAGGCATCAGCCGCCAGGATTATGAAATGAGCCTCCTCCAGGTAAATACTATACAAGCCGATATGGCCATTGTGCAGACACAACTCGCCAAAACAAGCGTGCGCGCACCTTACAGCGGTAAGCTCGGACTGAGACTGGTAAGTCCCGGCGCTTATGTTTCACCCCAAACGCCCATCACTACCATCACGCAGACCAGCCAGATGAAGATCGACTTCACCGTTCCTGAAAAATATGCGGGAAAGCTGAAGATGGGACAGTATCTTAATTTCCGCGTGGAAGGAAATGAAAGAAATTATACGGCAAGGATAGCCGCTACAGAGAATGCCGTGGCGGAATCAACAAGAAGCCTGCTGGTGAGGGCCTCTGTTGTTGGCGAACAGGCCGGCCTTGTTCCTGGCAATTTCGCCAAGGTGATCCTGAACTTCGAGCCCGACCACAACGCTATCATGGTGCCAACGCAGGCGGTGATACCGCAGGCACGTGGTAAGAAAGTATACGTGGCCAGCAATGGCAAAGCCAAATTCGTAGAGGTGGAAACAGGCGTCCGCGATTCTTCCTATGTGCAGATCCTCAGCGGACTGAAACCCGGCGATACCGTGCTGATCACCGGGCTCCTGAGCCTGAAGCCTGAAGGCAATGTAATAGTAGGACGGGTGGTCAATGCCGGCAAGAGCGAAACGAGAACAGATACTACGGCTAAAAAAAGCGGTAAATGAACATTTCTGAACTGAGTTTGCGGCGGCCGGTACTGGCCATCGTGATGAACATATTGATCGTTGTATTTGGCGTCATCAGCTTCAAATACCTGGGTGTGCGCGACTATCCTGCCATCGATCCTCCCAACATCAGCGTGCGCACTTCCTATGCAGGCGCTAATCCTGATGTGATCGAATCGCAGATCACCGAGCCTTTGGAAAAAGCCCTGAACAGCATCGCCGGCATTAAGAACATCACTTCCTCCAGCAGTGGTGGTTCCAGCAACATCAACGTGGAGTTCAATTTGGGTGAAGACCTGGAGGCGGCAGCGAATGATGTAAGGGACAAAGTATCTCAGGCCACCCGCTCCCTCCCCCGCGACCTGGAAGCGCCTCCCGTAGTTTCTAAGGCGGATGCCAGCTCCGATGCCATCATTTCCATGACGGTGCAGAGCGATACCAGGAACCAGCTCGAGATCAGCGAATTTGCCAACAACGTATTAGTGGAAAGGCTGCAGACCATTCCAGGCGTAAGCGGACTGCAGATCTGGGGAGAAAAAAGATACGCCATGCGCATCTGGTTCGACCCCGAAAAACTGTCAGCCTTCAACCTCACTCCTGCCGACGTACAGAGAGCACTGGAAAGAGAGAACGTGGAGTTGCCCAGTGGTAAGATCTCCGGCAATACCACCGAGCTCATGATCCGCACCTTCGGCCGCATGAATACCGAAGAGGAATTCAACGACATCACCATTTCCAACCTGAACGGAACCGACATCAAGATCAAAGACATTGGAGAGGCCGTGCTGGGACCGGAGAATGAAGAGACTGTATTGAAAGTAGATGGCATCCCACAAATAGCGCTGGCCCTCGTGCCGCAACCGGGTACCAATTATGTAGCCATTTCCAATGAATTCTATAAGCGATTTGAAGACCTGAAAAAAGAACTGCCCAGCGACATCTCCCTCAACGTGGCCCTGGATCAAACGCAGTTCATCAAGCGCTCGATCTCCGAGGTGGAAGAAACGCTGTTCATCGCTATCTCCCTGGTGATCCTCATTATCTACCTCTTCTTCCGCGAGTGGCTGATCGCTATTCGTCCGCTGATCGACATCCCCGTTTCATTACTCGGCGCCTTTTTTATCATGTATGTTTCGGGCTTCACCATCAACGTGCTCACCCTGCTGGCCATCGTGCTGGCCACCGGCCTCGTGGTGGATGATGGTATCGTGGTCACAGAGAACATTTACAAGAAAATGGAAAAGGGCATGAACAAGTGGCAGGCGGCCAAGGAAGGATCTAAGGAGATCTATTTCGCAGTGATCGCCACCTCCATCACGCTGGCCGTGGTGTTCCTGCCCGTGGTATTCATGGAAGGATTTGTGGGCAGGCTATTCCGCGAGTTCGGTATCGTGGTAGCAGGCGCTGTGCTGATCTCCGCCTTCGTATCCCTGACGCTCACCCCGGTGCTGAACGTAAAAATGACCAAGAAGAACGTGCACAAGCACTCCTGGTTCTATAATAAGACCGAGCCTTTCTTCCGCGGACTGGAGAATGGTTACCAGTCGGCCCTCATGCGTTTCATGAAGATCAGGTGGATGTCTTTCGTGATCCTGGCCGCCTGTTTGCTCGCCATCGTTTTCATCGGCAGGACCCTGCCTTCCGAGCTCGCACCCATGGAAGACCGCAGCCAGTTCAGGCTTTCGGTGAATGCACCTGAGGGGACATCTTTTGATGCCATGGACAAGTATATCGACAAGCTGAATAATTTCATTGCCGATTCAGTACCGGAGCAGAATATGTTGCTCTCTGTTACTTCCCCGGGCTTCACCGGTTCGGGCTCTGCCAACACCGGCTTCATGCGCATTAAGCTGGTAGATCCAAAAGAAAGAGAAAGATCACAGGAAGAGATCGTCAATATGGTTTCCCGCAATCTTCCCAAGTTCAATGAGGGAAGAGCAGTAGCCATCCAGGAGCAAACGATCTCCGTGAACCGCCGTGGTGGACAACCCATCCAGTTTGTGATCCAGAACAACAATTTCGAAAAGCTGGCTGCGATGGTGCCGCGTTTCATTGAAGAAGCCAACAAATCCAACATCCTGCAGCAGGTGGATGCCGACCTGAAATTCAACCGGCCGGAACTGCGTGTGCATGTAGACAGGCTCAAGGCCAGCGAGCTGGGCGTGAGCGTGGAAGACATTTCGCAGAGCCTGCAGCTGGCACTCACTAACCGGAGGCTGGGCTATTTTATCAAAGAAGGCAAGCAGTACCAGGTGCTCGGACAAGTAGAAAGAGAGAACCGCGACGATCCCACCGATATCAAAAGCATTTATGTAAGGAATACAGAAGGGCAAATGATCAGTCTCGACAACCTGGTCACCTTTACTGAGGAGACCTCCCCTTCCACCATCTATCACTTCAACCGTTTTAAATCGGCCACACTTTCCGGCGGATTGGCGGAAGGATATACCATTGGCGATGGCATTGAGGAAATGGACAGGATAGCGAAAAGCTTGCTGGACGACACTTTTGTTACTTCCCTCACCGGCAGCTCACGCGATTATATGGAAAGCAGCAGCAATACCAGCTTTGCACTCCTCCTTGCGCTGGGACTGATCTTCCTGATCCTGGCCGCGCAGTTTGAGAGCTTTATCGATCCGCTGATCATCATGCTTACGGTGCCGCTGGCTCTTGCAGGCGCGCTGCTGTCCCTGTGGATCTTCGGTCATACGCTGAACATATTTTCCCAGATCGGCATGATCATGCTGATAGGCCTGGTGACCAAGAACGGTATCCTCATCGTGGAGTTTGCCAACCAGAACCGGTTGAAGGGCATGGAAAAAAGACAAGCAGCTGTGTACTCCGCTACCATGAGGCTGAGGCCTATCCTGATGACCAGCCTGGCCATGTCGCTGGGCGCCCTGCCTATCGCCTTGTCTTTAGGCGCGGCAGCCACCAGCAGGATCCCATTAGGTATCGTGATCGTAGGCGGTATCTTATTCTCTCTTGTACTTACTTTGTTCGTCATACCCGCGATGTACTCCTACCTGTCGACCAAAAAGAAAAAAAGTGAACTGGACAATATTGAAAACTTTAGAGAAACGGAGGAGCCAGCGCATGCCTAAGGCTTTTTTCATCCTGCTTCTTACCCTGCTGACGGCCACTGCAAAGGCACAGGACAGCGCTTATGTGTACCCGGATACTTTGTCGGTGGATGAAGCGATCTCTACGGCCTTGCAAAACAATTTCGAGATCATGCTGTCGAGGAATGATTCGGCGGTAGCTGCCCTGGATCTTTCCTATCGTGATGCGGCCTTCTACCCCAGGCTGAATGCCAATTCCACTTTGCTGTTCAACAACAATGCGCAAAGGCAGACCCTGGCGGATGGCACCAAGCGTGACCGCTCAGGCATCAAGTCGAACAACGTCAATGCTTCACTGGGACTGAACTGGACCGTATTTGACGGGTTCAAAATGTTTGTTACCCGCGACAAGCTCCATGAATTTCTTACACTCGGGGAGCTGAATGTAAAAGAGCAGGTGAACCTCACCGTTTCAGACGTAATAAAGACCTATTATTCTATTGTACGCCAGAAGCAACAGCTCAAGGCCATTGAGGAGCAGATGTCGATCAGCGAAGACAGGCTGAAGCTCGCAAGGTACAGGCTGGAGATCGGCGTAGGTGTGAAGCCCGATGTATTGCAGGCAGAGATCGACCTGAATGCGCAGCGCTCGGCGCAGATGACACAGGGAACGCTGATCATACAATTAAGACAGCAGCTGAATGAGTTAATGAATGTCGATCCATTTACTGTGTACGAAGTACACGATACTATTTTGGTGGACATGAACATCGCGCTGGGCGAGGTGCTAAATAATTTTGAGGCGGCCAATCCCAGCATTCGCGCTTTGGATAAGGCCATTGACATTGCGGAATTGACGGTGAGAGAAAGAAAGGCGGAAAGGTTTCCTACCGTGTCGCTGATCTCGGCCTATAATTTCAGCCGCACCAGCAACGAAGCGGTGATCAACAACTTTTCTCCCTTGTTCAACCTGAACCGCGGTTTCAACTATGGAGTGACCGCTTCCATTCCCATCTTCAATAACTACAATGTCAGGCGGCAGATCAGGCAGGCGGAACTGGCGGTAGGCTACCAGGAATTGTTGTATGAAAACAGCAAGCGCCAGGTGAGGACCGATGTGATGAATGCCTTTGCCAATTACGAATTACAAAAAAGGATCCTGTCACTGGAGGAGGAAAACATGAAGCTGGTTCGGGAGAACCTATTCATCGTACGCGAGCGATACAGGCTGGCGGCTACACCCTACATCGAACTTCGCGAAGCACAGAGAAGCCTGGAAGATGCGTACAACCGTTTGATTGCCGCGAGATACAATCTGAAGATCGCAGAAACGGATCTGCTGCGTTTGAAAGGCAGTTTCCAATATTAAAGCCGTTTCCAGTTTAGCCCTCCCGGCTTCCCTAAAGGGAACCCGTGCCTCCCTAAAGGGAGGTATGAGTAATTCAGGAAAACGGCGTTAGCCATGCACGAGAAACATCGCTATTGCAGACCCTTACTATAACTGTGAGGTAGTCGCACCATTGTGACAACCGCAGCGCCTTATTCCGCGGTAGCTGCGGAGTGTTTGCATTAAACGAATGCGAAGCGGAATACAAGCGCCTCCATGTTCTAACATTTACCAGCAGCAGCATCTAACTCAATACGACCCGACACCAGCAAGATCCAGTGGCTGCGCACCCCTTTGCGCAGCCTTGACTTTTTGGCCCCACCTTTTTTGTCAAGAAAAAAGGTGGGAGAAGAGGCTGAAGCGCCTCCGGCGCTTCGTTGTTTCTGCGGAGAAGACAGTTCTTAAGGAAACCTCTTTATTTTTACACAAATGAACACAAACCAAACAGCACCGCAGGTAGGCATCATCATGGGAAGCGACAGCGACCTCCACGTGATGCAGGCCGCCGCCGACATGCTGAAGCAATTCGATATCCCCTTTGAAATGACCATCGTCTCCGCACACAGAACGCCGAAGAGAATGTTCGACTACGCTGAAAAAGCAAAAGAGCGCGGACTCAGGGTGATCATCGCCGGTGCGGGTGGCGCCGCCCACCTGCCGGGAATGGTGGCTTCCATAACAAGTTTACCGGTGATAGGTGTTCCTATCAAATCTTCCAACTCCATTGAAGGTTGGGATTCCATCCTTTCCATTCTGCAAATGCCCAATGGCGTGCCTGTGGCTACCGTAGCGCTCAATGCCGCCAAAAATGCAGGCATACTGGCCGCGCAGATCATCGGCAGCTTCGATGAATCCATTGGCAATAAGATCGCCCAGTACAAAGAGTCTTTGAACAGTGAGGTGATGACCAAAGCCGGCAAGATGGAAAGCGATCTTAAGAAGAGATCCTGAGCACGGTAAATTGCTGCTCCAGGGCCAGGGAATGCTGCAGCAGGACATCTACAATGCCTGCACCGTATTTTGCATAGTAACTACCTAAATTTTCTACCCGCTCCTGCAAATTGCCGTTGGGGAACAATTCTTTTTTGATCCGGCTGATCTGTCGCGCAGCAGCCTCGTGCTTCTTCCTTTCCGCCCGCAGCATTTTATTCTGCAGCACCAGCAGCTTATCGACCGATCTTTTCTTCAGGGCCTGCACATGTTCGCCCAGGCTCTGATCAGCGGTCACTGCCAGCCGGCGCAGTTGCTCGTAGATAGTTTCCAGCTCCTGCAGCTCACCATTCAGTGCCGGCTTTTTCCCGTTCTGCTCCAGCCAGCCATTCATGATGCTGATCTCGTCTTTGAAAACCAGGCTGGCCGGCAGGGATAGCTTATCTATCAGCTCCTGCTGGTGGGGCTCAATGAGCAGGAAGGAGTTCCTCAGCACCAGGATGGGAAAATCCACACCATAATGCACGAACATATTTTTCAACTGCAGCCAGTAAGCGATCTCGCCGCCGCCTCCTACGAAGGCAATGTTGGGTAGAATGGTTTCCTGAAAAATGCCCCGCAGGATCACGTTGGGACTGAATTTTTCAGGATGTTCTTCCAGCAGTTTACGGATCTCGGTCTCCGTGAATTGGATGTCTGTATCGTGTACTTCGAACTGGTCGCCCTTCTTCTCAATTCTTCCACGCACATCCCCGTCCAGGTAAAACAAATTGATCTCCCTTGGGTGAGCCTGTATATGATAACGCTCACTGAGCTTGTTACAGGTATCGGCCACCTGTTGCGAGGGCCCGTGCGTGAAAAGATCATGGGCGAAAATATGCCTCATCTGCTCCTTGAGCAGGAGATGATCCGCTATGAGTACCACCAGTCCATATTGGCCAAACAAGGCGTTCACCAGCCGGAGCATGGATCTTTCTATTGTTTCTCCTGCACGGTAGGCATCGCGCAACAAGCCTGCCCATTCCTTACCATGAGGCCATACACCCACCTGCCGCTCCAGTTCGTCCAGCAGCGCTACCAGTTGCTTGTCAGCCTTCATACGGCCCACAGCGCCTGACTGGTTGGTCTGCCATTCGTATTTGCGCCCGTGAATATGAAAATGATGCACTTCGTCTTTGTCGGCATCCTCGGAACCCATATAATACACCGGTACAAAATCAAATTCGGGCAGCTGCTTTTTCAATTCGGCAGCCAGCCGGATCACATGCAGTATCTTATAGATCACATAAAGCGGACCGGTGGCCAGGTTGGGTTGGTGCGCCGTACAAACAGTGAAGGTATTTTCAGCAGCCAGTGATTGGATCTGGCTGGCCACCAGGGGAGTGATCTTGATGTCCTTGTACTGCTCTTCCAGCACCTTCACGAGCACCTCTCTTTTCACTTTGCCTTTTTTGTTCTCAATGGCCTGGCGGATGCCCTGGATGTCGGCACGAAGAGAATAAAAAGGTTGCAAATCAGTATGCCCATGCAGGTAATCCATCACCAGTGGCGAGAAGGCAGCTGTTGCTTCGTAAGAAAGATGCTGGGCATCGACCATGGGCTAAAATTAAGTGAGTTTACTGTTTGCGGTTTACTGTTTACTGTTATTGTTTTTATATAGCCTCATTCGATCGCAGCCCGGGTTAGCTCGCCATTCACCATACGCCAGCAACCCAGGGGATTCGCATTCCTTAATTCGGCTGGCAAATGTTCCTCCGGACAATTCTGATAACAGAGAGGCCTCGCGAACCGCCGCATGGCATCCTGTCCTACCGCGGTGAAGCGGCTATCGGTCGTAGCCGGGAAAGGACCTCCGTGATGCATGCTGCTGCAAACCTCCACGCCTGTAGGCACGCCGTTGAAGATCAGCCGGCCACAGAGGTCACCGATCGCGGTGATCAGTTCTGCATATACTGAAAGATCCTCCGCATTGCCGGCTACCGTAGCGGTGAGCTGGCCCTGCATGTGCTGCGCTACGGATAACATTTCCTGTGGGGAGGCACAGGTGATGATCAGGCTATAAGGGCCAAAGACTTCTTCGTGCAGTAAGGGATTCCGGATGAATTCGCCGGCGCTCACGGAAACGATGGTGGCATTGCCTTCTTCCCCGGCTACCAGGCATACTTCGTTCACGCCGGGTTGCTGCATGGCCGCTGATCTTTTTTGCTGGTAGGCCTTCGCTATGCCTTCATGCAGCATTTTAGCGGGGGCTACCCTGCTGATCTCTTCTCCAAGCGTGGCTTTAAATTTTTGCAGGCCCTCTCCTTCCATTGCCACCATAAGCCCGGGCTTGGTGCAAAACTGTCCCACTCCCTGGGTGATTGAGGCTGCCAGTTTTTTTGCGAGCGGGTCCGGCTCTTTTTGCAATTCTGAAGGGAGTAAAAAAACTGGATTGGTGCTGCCCATTTCCGAGAACACGGGGATGGGCATTTTTCTTTCGTTGGACAAATCGTGTAAAGCCTTTCCTCCCGCGAAAGAACCGGTGAAGCCTACCGCTTTCACCAGTGGATGCTGCACCAGCATTTTGCCTGTTTCAAATGAAGCCCCGTGCACATGCTGGAAAATGCCCTCATGCAATCCACTCTCCTGCACCGCGCGATGGATCACTGAGGCCATGAGGTGGGAGGTAGCCGGATGCGCAGGATGTGCTTTCACAATGACCGTGCAGCCTGCGGCCAAAGCAGAAGCGGTATCGCCACCCGCGGTGGAATAGGCGAAAGGAAAATTGGATGCACCGAAAACCACCACCGGACCCAGCGGCACCATGGTCTTCCGCAGGTCGGGACGCGGAGGATTTTTACCGGGAATAGCGGTATCGATCCGGATGTCCATCCAGCTGCCGCGGGCGCAGGCTTCGGCATAACTGGTGAGTTGAAATACGGTACGTGTTATTTCTGTTCTCAGTCTTGCTTCCGGCAGGTTCGTTTCTGCCGTGGCCTTAGCAATCAGTTCGGCGGCCTGCTTTTCGATGCCGGCAGCTATTTTTTGCATCAGGCCGGCCCGCGCGGCGAAAGAGAGTTTTCTATAGAGGAGGAAGGCTTCGTAGCTTTTTGTTACGGCATCATTGATATCTGCTGCGCTGGCGTCCTTGAATTCCATTCGGCAAAGGTAACCCGCCCCCTGCCCCTCCCTGAAGGGAGGGGAGGTTTTTTTCTCCCGCTATTTAATTCGCCGGAAATAATTATCCCCTCCCTTCAGGGAGGGTTAGGGAGGGGGTTAATTACTCCCCCGTCTCCGAATGCGGTGCATCCACGGGTTTGGATTGCGGGGAGCCTTTTTCGCGGAGGAAGATGCTCAGTACCACGATCGCGAAGATGGAGAGGAACTCGCTTTGCCAGTTCTGGAATGACTCGAACCAGAACCGGGAATTGCTCAAATAGTTCATTGCAGTTTCTGTTGGCTTACCAAGCAACTCCTGCTCCTGGTTATGATCCCGGAGGCTGCTGATCCAGTGGATCCAGAATGAAACGAGAAACAACAAGGTCAGGGCATAACAAAGTGAGTGCTTGTAGATCTGCAGCGCCACGCCACCATGCTTCACCGGCCAGGGCGCATCTTTTTTCCTGGGATCCGGCTCACGATCCACTTCTTCCTTCCCACCGTCGGGATCCTTGGATTCGGAAGAACCTTTCTGGAAAAGGAACATGGTGAGTATCACGAACAACGCCATCTGGAAGAACTCGCTTTCCCAGTTCTCAAAAGTGGCCTCCATAAAATGCGAGGAAGTGAGATATTCACCCATAGCCATCTGCGCACCACCCAATTCCTCCATCTCGCTGTTGTGCTGTTTCAGGCCGGTGATAGCCTGTCCCACAATGGAAATGAAGAAAAAAAGCAGGAAGACAATGGAGAGTCCGTTGTTTCTAAACCATTTCATGTGAACCGTTTGCTCTACCATTGAAAAAACTGTTCCATGACGGAGACCGTTGAAGATTGAAGATTTAAGATTGAAGATTGAAGTCCCGATATCTATCGGGAGAAGATTGAAGATTTTGCGCGCCCAATGGCACAGTTTTGTTGACCGCCAATTTATGCAGGTGGCTAAAACGTATGAAGAGCTGGTAAAGGAAGCAAGGCAGGCGGAAGCGGAAGATCCCAAGACCGCGATCAAGCTCTACCTGAGAGCCATCAGGCAGGAACCCCATGCAGAGCAGGCCTACGACCGGCTGATGATCGTATACAGGAAGGAAAAGATGTATGAAGAGGAACTGGCCTTGATCAACAAAGGCATCAAAGCCTATGAAGAATTCTATAACGAGCGGACAAAAAAGATCATGGGTAAGAATGCAAAAGCAGTGCAGCTGAGTAATGCCCTGGCAAAATCGTTAGGATTGAAGGATAAAAAAGGAAAGGACCAGGTGATGAAGGAGCCTATTGCTTCCTGGATGAAGCGGAGGGAAATGGTGGAGAAGAAGCTGGGGAAGGGCTAAGATATAAGCACACCCTCCAGGTCGTAGTCGAAGGCCTTGGTGATTTTTACCTGAACAAATTCGCCGGGAATGAGTTTTCTGTCAGACTGGATGATCACCTCGTTATCCACTTCCACTGAGTCGAATTCGGTTCTTCCTATGTAACGGCCTGCTTCTTTCTTATCTACGATCACCTTGAATTCCCTTCCCACCTTTTCTTCATTCTTCTCCAGGCTGATCTGCTGCTGCACGGCCATGATGTCTTCCGCCCTTCTTTGCTTTTCCTCCGCAGGCACATCGTCTGCTGTATCGTAAGCCGATGTATTTTCCTCGTGCGAGTAAGTGAACACGCCCACCCTGTCGAACCTTTGCTTCTGCAAAAATGTTTTCAGTTCTTCCACATCGTCTACGGTCTCACCGGGAAAACCGGCAATGAGTGTAGTGCGCAGGCAGATGCCCGGAACTGTTTCACGGATCCTTTGCACCATCTCTTCCATCTCTGTACGCGTGATCTGCCTTTTCATGGCCTTAAGCATATTGTCAGCCGCATGCTGCAGGGGAATATCAAGGTAGTTGCAGATATTCTCCCGCTCGCGCATCACGTCGAGGATCTCGAAGGGAAATTTATGGGGGTAGGCATAGTGAAGCCGGATCCACTCGATACCCTTCACATCACTCAATCTTTTCAGCAGGTCGGAGAGCATTCTTTTCTTGTACAGATCAAGTCCGTAGTACGTAAGCTCCTGTCCAATCAGCATCAGTTCCTTCACACCCTGCTTCGCCAGCTTTTCGGCTTCCGTCACCAGGTCGTCCATCGAGCGGCTCACGTGAGCCCCTCTCATTAAGGGAATGGCGCAAAATGCGCAGGTGCGGTTGCAACCCTCGGAGATCTTCAGGTAGGCATAGTGCTGTGGAGTGGCCAGCAGCCTTTCACCTATCAGCTCCGATTTATAATCGACTTCAAATTTCTTGAGAATGAGTGGAAGCTCCATAGTGCCGAACCAGGCATCCACTTCGGGTATGCTCTGCTCCAGGTCGTCGCGGTAGCGCTGGCTGAGGCAGCCGGTGACATAAACCTTATCCAGCTTGCCTTTCTGTTTCAGGCTCACCTGCTCCAGTATGGTGTTGATGCTTTCTTCCTTAGCCTTATCAATGAATCCGCAGGTATTCACGATTACGATGTTGTGATCCTTCTTCCTGCTTTCGTGCACTACAGGGATGTTGCCGGCCAGCAGCTGGCCGCTCAGCACTTCGCTGTCCACCATGTTCTTGCTGCAGCCCAAAGTGATGATGTTGACCTTATCTTTCTGTAGCGTTTTTACTTTCATAAAGGGTGGGCAAAGGTAGGCACTAAAGGTTGCTGCGGCTGTTTAGAAATACATAAATAACTTAGCCGTTTTTGATATGGAAATAACCAGGCTTTTCAGGGACTTCTTTCGAAGTGAGAAAACAGGCGGATTGATACTGCTTTTTTGTACCCTGCTGTCGCTCATGATAGCCAATTCCCCCTCAGGAACCGGGTATATTCACTTCTGGCATCAATCCCTGGATCTCTCATTTGCAGGCCTGCACCTTGACCATACGGTAGAGCAATGGATCAATGATGGCCTGATGACCATTTTTTTCCTGCTGGTGGGACTGGAGATCGAGAGAGAATTGTACCGGGGAGAGCTTTCCAGCTTTAAAAATGCCTTCCTGCCCATCGTTGCGGCCGTTGGCGGGATGGCCTTGCCGGCGCTGATCCACTATTTCTTTAATAAGGGTGAACTCACGCAATCTGGTTTTGGTATTCCCATGGCCACGGATATCGCATTTTCCCTGGGTATGCTGGCCTTGTTGGGCAGCCGCATTCCCTTTGCCCTGAAGATCTTCCTTACCGCCCTGGCCATCATTGATGATATGGGCGCCATCCTGGTGATCGCCCTGTTTTATAACGGGGGCATTGAATGGACCAACCTGATGCTCTCCCTGGGAATTTTTGGAGCCCTGATGGTGCTGAACAAGCTGGGGGTGAAAAAACTCGTTTTCTACCTGGTGCCCGGCGTGGCGATGTGGTATTTCATGATGCTATCGGGCATTCACGCGACGATCACCGGCGTACTACTGGCTTTTGCTTTGCCTTTTACCGACAGGGATGAGGACAACCCTTCCTACTGGCTGCAGCATTTCCTGCACAGGCCGGTGGCCTTTGTGATCCTGCCGATCTTCGCGCTGGCCAATACGGGCATTGTGCTCGGACATAACTGGTTTTATAATCTCGTGAGTCCAAACAGCCTGGGTATCATCCTGGGACTGCTTTTGGGCAAACCTATGGGGATCGTACTGTTCTGCTGGATCGTGATCAAAACTAAGCTGGCGACCCTCCCACGGGGAGTTAGTTGGGGCATGCTCACCGGAACGGGCTTCCTGGCGGGTATTGGATTTACCATGTCCATCTTCATTGCCAACCTGGCTTTTACGGATGCAGGCTTCATTCAATTCTCTAAAATAGCGGTGCTGGTAGCGTCATTACTAGCTACGATCATTGGTCTGTTGATCCTGAGACTGGTGACCAAAAAGAGGGCGAACCACTGAGGTCCGATCAAGATTTAAGGGAGAACAGGCTGTCGACGAATTCGTGCTTGTCGAAGACCAGCAGGTCCTGCATCTTCTCTCCTACGCCAATAAACTTTACGGGTATTTTGAACTGGCTGGCAATGGCCAGCACGATGCCACCCTTTGCTGTACCATCGAGCTTGGTGATGGCCAGGGCCGTGACATCAGTGGCTGCAGTGAAATGTTTGGCCTGCTCCAGTGCGTTCTGCCCTGTAGATCCGTCGAGCACCAGCAGCACTTCATGCGGTGCGCCGGGGATCATCTTTTGAACGCTGCGCTTGATCTTACTCAGTTCCTCCATCAAATGCGCCTTGTTGTGCAGGCGTCCTGCCGTATCTATCAGCACTACCTCTGACTTTCTCGAGAGCGCGCTTTGCACGGTGTCGAAAGCCACAGCAGCCGGATCGGAACCCATGGCCTGCTTCACAATAGGTACGCCTGTTCTTTCCGACCAGATGGTGAGCTGGTCAACCGCCGCGGCGCGGAAAGTGTCTGCCGCGCCAAGCAGTACCGATTTGCCGGCCTGTTTGAAATTATAGGCGAGCTTACCGATCGTGGTTGTTTTGCCTACGCCATTCACACCCACCACCAGGATTACATAAGGTGTGGCGGGAAGTTCGGAATCAAAGGCATAGCTGTTGGCGGAAGGAGCGTCAACCAGCATGGCTTCAATCTCTTCCTGCAAAATGCGGTTGAGCTCGCTGGTGTTGATGTATTTATCACGGGCCACCCTGGCCTCGATGCGGTCGATGATCTGCACGGTGGTATCGATACCCACGTCGGCAGTGACAAGGGCCTCTTCGAGATCATCGAGCACTTCCTCGTCTACCGTACCCTTGCCGGCAATGGCCTTGGTGACCTTGGAGAAGAAATTATCCTTTGTCTTTTGCAGACCTTCGTCAAGGCTCTCCTTTTCTTTAACCCCGAAGATCTTATTGAAAAAACCCATGCTGATCGTTTAGATAAAACAAAAGCTGTCAACCTTAGGCTGACAGCTTCGTGGAAATTTACTAACCCTCATTTTATTTCTGCGCTAAGAAATCCTTCACTTTATCCTTGTGCACAATTGCCTCTTTGAAAGTATAGGCGCCGGTCTTAGGACTGCGTACAGCCTTAATTACTTTAGACCAGTTCTTTGCTTCAGCCGCTGCCTTCTGGTCTTTGGTCTTGATCGCGGTTTTTGCTGCTTTTGCCATGGTATCTTAATTTTCGGGGCTACGACGAGCCCTCTGCGTTATTTAATTTCTTTGTGAACAGTCACCTTCTTCAGGTTCGGATTGAACTTCTTCAATTCCAGACGCTCCGGGTTGTTTTTCTTGTTCTTGGTGCTGATGTAACGGCTGGTGCCAGGTACGCTGGTAGTTTTTTGCTCTGTGCATTCCAGAATCACCTGAACACGGTTTCCTTTCTTTGCCATTTTATTGAATTTGAGATTTTCTGATTAGATGTGTTGACCCTTAGCCCTCAGTCCTTTTACCACGTTGTACAAACCATTCTTGTTGATCGTACGGATTGCGTCGGCGGTCAGCTTTAAGGTGATCCATTTGTTCTCTTCAGCTAAGAAGAACTTCTTTGTTTGCAAATTCGGCAGAAAACGGCGCTTGGTTTTGATGTTCGAGTGGGACACCTTGTTACCACCTATCGGCGTTTTACCTGTTACCTGACATACACGTGCCATGATTGGAAATTTTTGGAGTGCAAAGGTAAGGAAATCAGCCAGATTCTAAGCTGAAAAAGGAGAGTTTTTTTGCTATTGAGGAAAAATTAGCAATAATTTTCAGCCTTCCTGCCGTTTACCTCTATCACCTGGTCCACCCCTATCAGCAGGCCGGCGTCGGTTTCGAACATGTAGCGGCCGGCGGTTTCCATCATTTTCACCACATGGGCGCGGATCTCGGAAACAGCCCCTTCGACGTCCCTGAACCGGATGGTCACCGGGCGCTTGAGGTCCATTTGCTCCTCCAGGTAGTCTTTCAGATCCATAGGGCAAAATTAGGTGAAAAGTGAAAGGTGTCCTTCGACAGGCTCAGAATGACAAGAACATTATCACAGTGAGCCTGCCGAACTGGGCTTTGAATAACAAATCTTTTGTCATAATGAGCCTGCCGAACTAGGTGAAAGGTGAAAGGTGAAAAGTGAAACCTTAAGGCTCAGTCCGGCAGGGTGGCCGCTTTTGCCAGTATTTCAATTTGGTTTAGCTTCGCTTGCCGAATTCGTGCTTAAAACGCACCTTAACAAAAACGAAATCTTCAATCTTAAATCTTCAATCTTAAATCTTCAATCTTAAATACTCAGAATGGCATACGACGTAGTTGTAATCGGATCAGGACCAGGCGGTTATGTGGCAGCGATCAGGGCTTCACAGCTGGGACTCAAAACAGCGATCATTGAAAGGGAAAGCCTGGGAGGCATTTGCCTCAACTGGGGCTGTATTCCCACCAAGGCCCTGCTGAAATCGGCCCAGGTATATGAATACATCAAGCATGCTTCCGAATTTGGTATCGAAGCCAGCGGCAAGCACAACTTCCCTGCCGTGATCAAACGCAGCCGTGGTGTGGCCGATAAGATGAGCAAGGGGATCCAGTTCCTGATGCGCAAGAACAAGATCGACGTAGTGATGGGAACGGCAAAGGTATCGGGCAAGGGTAAGGTGGAAGTGACCGGCGCCGACAACAAAAAGCAAACAGTAGAAGCGAAACATATCATTATTGCTACCGGTGGCAGGAGCCGCCAGCTGCTTTCTATGCCCATCGACGGCAAGAAGATCATTGGCTACCGCGAAGCCATGAACCTCCCCCAGCAGCCTGCTTCCATGATCATCGTGGGCAGCGGCGCCATTGGCGTGGAGTTCGGTTATTTCTACAACAGCATGGGCACCAAGGTGACCATCGTGGAATACCTGCCGAGGATCGTGCCGGTAGAAGACGAGGACATCTCCCGCGAGCTGGAAAAGAATTTCAAAAAGCAGGGCATCAACATCATGACCGCCTCTGAAGTGACCAAGGTAGACACCTCTGGCAACGGGGTAAAAGCGACAGTAAAAACGGCCACGGGCGAAACCCAGCTGGAAGCCGATATCCTGCTCAGCGCAGTGGGCGTGCAGGCCAACATCGAAGGCATCGGGCTGGAAGAGCTGGGGATCAAAACAGAAAAAGGACTGATCACGGTTGACCCCTATTACCAGACCAATGTAGCAGGTTTCTATGCCATTGGCGACTGTGTTCCCGGCCAGGCCCTGGCGCACGTAGCCAGCAAGGAAGCCATTATCTGCGTAGAGAATATCGCTTACAACGAAAAGAAATTCAATCACCAGCCCGAAGCGCTGGATTATGGCAATGTACCGGGCTGTACTTATTGCACCCCTGAGATCGCTTCTGTGGGACTGACAGAGGCAAAAGCCAAAGAGGCGGGCTATGAGATCAAGGTGGGCAAATTCCCGCTCAGCGCCTCCGGCAAAGCTTCTGCAGCAGGCCACCAGGAAGGATTTGTAAAGGTGATCTTCGATGCCAAATACGGCGAGTGGCTGGGTACCCACATGATCGGTTATAATGTAACCGAGCTGATAGCGGAGACCGTAGTGGCCCGTAAGCTGGAGACCACTCACCACGAGGTATTGAACAGCATTCACCCGCATCCTACTATTAGCGAAAGCATCAAGGACGCTATTGAAGTGGCCTATGGGGAAGCCATCCACCTCTAATATGCAAGTACCAGGAGGGCTGGAAATGCAGCGTTTTGCCGCTTTTTCAGCTCTTCTATATCTATACTCCCGTACTTCTATGAAAAAAACACTGTGCTGCCTTGCTTTACTGCTTTCCCTTCAACTTTACGGACAGACCGACACCGCCAGGACCTTCATTCCTAAGCTTACTGTAAAATGGGCGCCGACCGGCCTGATACTGGGCAACGTGGCCCTGCAGGGTGAATACAATTTTGGGGGGAAGCAATCTCTTACTGTAAAACTGGGCTTTCCCAAGAATACTACCCATGACTTTGAGTATGATGGCAGCGATGCCGACTTCGACATGAAGGCCACCTCTTTCCTGGCGGGTTACCGCATGTACCTCTCGAAGAAAAAACACATGAAGGGTTGGTACTGGGAACCATTTTTCAAATATGTGCATCATTCCAGCGAAGGTTTCGGCACCGGCTCTATCCTTACCAGGGAAGTGCATATGCAATTCACCAACGACTACAATGCAGCCGGCGTAGGCGTGCAACTGGGCATGCAATTTTTGATCAAGCAACGCGTGGTGGTGGATATTTTCTTGCTCGGTCCGGAGATCAACGCCGCTTCCAACAATATGAAGGCCGTGGAAATAGGCAATGCTTTGCCCTGGACCAGTTACGAAGCGGAAGATGCCAGGAAAACCGTAGTGGAGTTCATCGACCAGTTCCCTTTCCTCAGGAACAAAACCACCATCATGGTGGACAGGTCCAATAAAACGGTCAATGCCGACTTCAAAGGTGCATTGCCCGGGCTGCGTACGGGTATCTCTTTCGGGATCGCTTTTTAATTCGCAAAAACTTTTTTCAGCAGATCGGTTGTGCGTGCGAGTGGGTCTTTACGTATCTGCATTTCTTCCTGTGCCAGCTGGTAAAAAATGCCCGCCAGCGCTTTTTCTGTCACATAGGCCGCCAGGTCGGTATTTACTTTTTCTGAACTGAACTTATTGTAGTTCGTAAACAGTGTATTCCAGTGTTTGGTAGCGTCTGTTTTTACCAGGGAAGCTTCGATAATGGGACGGAAGGATTCGGTCAATGCTGCTACAGTCTTTTCCCGCAGGTATTGAGTGGCTGCGTTGTCGCTGCCCCTGAGAATTGACAATCCGTCCTGAATGGTGATGTCGCGGATGGCCTGTACAAAGATCGGCGTGGCCGTTTTGGCTGCGTCTTCCGCCGCGCGGTTCATAGAGAGTATGGCATTATCCACCTGCTTGTTCATCCCAAAGCTGCGAAGGGTCTTTTCTACCTTTTTGGCCTCTTCGGGCATCAGGATCTTGATGGCTGCATTTTTGAAAAATCCATCGGCTGCGGAGAGTTTATTGGTGCTTTTTTCAGAGCCAACGGTCAAGGCTTCTTTCAGTCCGCCGATGATCTCCTCATTGGTGAGCGAGCTGGCGCCGGGCACCTGTTTTGTCAGTTTTTCCGCAGATCTTTTGAGGTCTTTCAGGCTTTGGGCCGAAGCCAGTTGAACCAGGAAGCAAACAGAGGTGAGGAGGAGCAATCGTTTCATAGAATAAAAATTATAGCTTTCCGAAAATAGCTATAAGCACCTTAAAGCCCCGTTAAATTCGCAATATGGTGAGCATTTGGGAAAAAGAAACCTTCCTGGCCGACCAGGACGTGATCATTGCAGGCAGCGGCTTCACCGGTCTCTGGTCGGCCCTCTATTTGAAAAAAAGAAAACCCGGCCTGAAGATCACCATCCTCGAACGCGGTCCCATTCCAACAGGGGCGAGTACGCGCAATGCAGGATTCGCCTGCTTCGGCAGCTTGACCGAACTGGTATCCAACGCGGAAGTCATGGGAAAGGATGACATGCTGGAACTGGTGGAAATGCGTTTCAAGGGGCTGGAGAGAATACAGAAATATTTCAGCCGCTCCTCCATTGACTTCGATCTCTGTGGAGGCTATGAATTGATAGATGAGAAAACTGATTACAAGGAATTAGACCAGCATATCAACTACCTGAATGCCCTGTTGAAAGATATCACGGGATCCAAGAAAACCTACCGGCTGGTGGATGACAAGATCGAAGAATTTGGCTTTGGGCACACCAGGCACATGGTAAAAAACCAGCACGAGGGTGTGCTGCATTCAGGCAAGCTGCTGAAAGCGCTTTTGCAAAAAGTATATAGCCTCGGTGTGCAGGTGCTGAACGGCATCGAGATCATAGAAATGATCCCGGGAGAAAAAATAGAAATAAAGACCAGGCAGGGACTGAATTTCAACTGCGCGCAACTGCTGATCTGCACCAATGCGTTTGCTAAAGAACTTTTGCCTGCGGAAGACATAGTTCCTGCCCGCGGACAAATTTTATTGACCTCCCCTATTCGCAAACTCCCCTGGTGCGGCGCCTTTCATTCAGATGAAGGTTTTTATTATTTCCGCAACCTGGGAAACAAGGTGTTGCTGGGTGGCGCACGCAACAAAGCGTTTGAAGAAGAAACCACTTCTCAACTGGGCACGACTCCCTTCATACAGGAAGAACTGGAACGCTACCTCCGCGAGGTGGTGCTGCCCAACTTCCAGGGAGCGTACGAGATCGAGCACCGATGGAGTGGCATCATGGGGATGGGTGGGGAGAAATTCCCTATTGTGAAGCAGGTGCAGCCTGGTGTTTTTTGTGCAGTGCGCATGAGTGGGATGGGCGTTGCGCTCGCGCCTGTTGTGGCTGAGCGTGTTGCAAGGCTTATGACGTAGGTTTTTCTTGAAGCGCAAGTGCGCTTCACCACGTTCCTTCCAAGGGCTTAAGTGTTAGACTTCCGCTGCCTGCAGCTGTAAGAACATGGAGGCGCTGAATTCCGTTTAGCATTCATTCAGTGCAACCCCCATCTAACTAACACGGAATTAAGCGCTATGGTCACCCTGAGAATGTAAGTACCTCATCCTTTAGTAATATTCCTATAATCCGTGAATCCTGGAAATCCTGGTCCTGCTTGGTCGTCGACGCTCGGAATAATTTCACTCTGTCAATCCCAATAGCTATCAGGACTTCATTCATCATTCATTTCGCCAGAAATAATGTCTCCCTCCCTTAGAGAGGCAGGAGGGTAAAAATGCATGGCTGACGTGGTCTGTGTGCAACTGGAAACTGGAAACTGGAAACTGGAAACTGGAAAAGGCTACAGCCTAACGAATTTCTGCCTGAGGAGTTGTTCGCCGTTTCTTACCTGTATGTAATACATGCCGGCAGCGAGGCCCTGAAGATTGACGGTAGTTGCAGAACCGGTGATCCTTTCTTTCTTCACCACTACCCCATTGAGACTGACGATCTCCGCATAAGAGGCGAAGCGGTTATCACCACCCAGTTCGATCACCAGTTGGTGCTGCGCGGGATTTGGATACACCGAGAAACTTTTTCTGCCACCACTCACCTCGGCAACTCCTGTTGACCAGGGTGCGTGCAGTCCTTTTGAATTCAGCATGGCGTTTCTTGGCCCGCCTTCATAGAAATGCGAACGCATTCTTTCTTTCTGCCCGTTGGTGAACAGGTTCATGCAGGCATCGTCGGTGAAGTCCATGTAGTTCATGAACATATCGCCGTTGTTGCTGCAGGTAGAGCGGTAGCCGGTTGGACAACCGGTAGTGAATCCACCCTGCTTAGGCGTATCGCTGACGAGGTCATTGCCGCAATAAGTATCGCCCCAGATATGGCGCAATCCCAGCCAGTGACCCACTTCATGCACCAGGGTTCTTCCCAAATGATAGGGAGCGGCTTTGCCAATCGTACCAAAAGCGCTGGTAGCGATCACGATGCCGTCTTTCTCAGGGGCTGCACCGGGCGCGCTGGAGTAACCCAGGAGGCTGCGCATTTGTCCTACCCAAACATTCAGGTAATAGCGGCTGTCCCAGGCGTCGTTGCCGCCCTGGGAACTGAACTTGATCTTATCGTCCATCTTCCAGTCAGCTACTGAAGTCTGTTTGCGGATGATGCCGGAGGTCTTGCGGCCGGAAGGATCTGCCGTGGCCAGCACAAATTCGATCATCACGTCTGCTGCCGCATCGCGGAAAGCAAGAGGCGTGTTGGAAGTATCGGTATTCCTGCGGCGAAAGTCGCGGTTCAGTGCATCGATCTGGCTCCTTACCTGCTCGTCGGAAATATTTTGAGAAGCATTGTTATATAAAACGTGGATCACTACGGGGATCTTCACAATGGTAGTACCGGTGATGCGGGTTGCTTCTGAAGAGCTTATCGTGTGGGTCTTGATGAAGTTTTCTACAGAGATCAGTTGCTGCTCCAATGCAGGCTGCGCGATCTTCTGCTCCTGTACATACTGCGTACTGGCGCATTCACGCTGGGCTAGCAAAGATTGGCAGGAAAAGAGAAATGCCAGGATGACGAACGATCTCATTGTTTTCAAAGCTTAATGGTACAGCGACCTTTAGCTTTTCATGTGAACCTTGGGGTTCGGATTTGGGATTTGGGGCTTTTGAAAGGATACGGTCAGTAAGTGCGGGTAAACCCTTAGACTACAAAGTTACCCTTAGTTTTAATAAAACAAACTATTAGGTTAACATTTTATAAACAAAACATCTGCCAGAATTTGTACATAAGTTCCTATAGGCGCAAATCCTACATTTGAAGCATGAGAAAAGCTTGGATTGCTGTTTTTTTGGGGTCTTCGATCCTTTTTGCGGGCTGTAATGATGAGGAAGTGGAGAATGGCGAGACCCCACCCGTGGTAAATAATGTAAAGGCCTTGTCCTACGAGCTGAAGTCAGTGCTGCCTCATGATACCTCCTATTTTACACAGGGACTCGAGTTTTACAAGGGCTTTTTGATAGAGGGAACCGGGAATTATGGCCATTCACGCCTGGTGAAGATCGACTTCAAATCGGGCAAGGTGGTGAAGCAGGTCAAACTGGATTCAGTGCAATTTGGGGAAGGTATTACGGTTTTAAATGATACGATCTACCAGCTGACCTGGAAAAACGGTATCGTGCACCTTTATTCCGCCTCCGACCTTAAAAAGATCGGGCAGCAGCCTTTAAAGACCGAAGGCTGGGGCCTCACCCACGACAGCAGCCGGCTGATCGTATCGGATGGCAGCAACAACCTCTACTTCTATGAGCCCGGCACTTTCAGGCCTTTGGGCAGCATGCAGGTGATGGAAAATGGAAGTCCGGCCGTGAACCTGAACGAGCTGGAATATATCAATGGCTTCATCTATGCCAACCAGTGGCAATACAACTATATATTAAAGATCGACCCTGCTACCGGGCAGGTGGTGGGCAAGCTTGACCTGGGTGAGCTGGGCGCAAGAGCCAAGGCTAAGAACCCTGGCGAGCAGTTCCTCAACGGCATAGCCTATAATCCTGAGACAGGTAAGATCTATGTAACCGGCAAGTACTGGCCGGAGATGTATGAGATCAGCTTTGCACACTAAGCTCGCGGAATCAATCCAGAGGTAAGACCAACCCTAAGATTTCTCAAATACATAAGTAAGCGAGCTGCACCTGTCTTTATTCACAAGCGCAACTGCATTGGAGCGTGATCCGCTGATCAGTGATCCGAAAAATGAAGTCTTCCCTTTCATGTATTTGCTGCTCAAAAGGCTGATGTAAAAACTGTCGAACCACATGGGTTTTTTATCCTGCAGTTTCAGTCCATGCATGCCGGCGAGTTTTTCCAAAGCAACAGGAGAGAAATGATAAAGGTGCCTGGGCACATCATAGGCTGCCCAGAAGCCTCCGTAAATATTGGCGTCTGTAGAAGTATAATTAGGAACGGCAATGAAAAGCCTGCCGTCGTTTTTCAATAAGGTTTTCAGCTGCTCCATGTAGCGGTGCAGTTCGTGCACATGCTCCAGCACATGCCAGAGCGTGATGGCGTCGAAGCTTTCTGCAGGAAGGTTATAGAATTCACCGGCTACCAGGGGCTCCAACTGGTGGGTCTTCCTGGCCACTTCCCTGGCACCCGGATCGGGCTCGATGCCGGTCACTTCCCATCCTTTTTCTTTCATGGCAGCCAGGAAGGCGCCCGTGCCGCAGCCTACATCCAGCAGTTTCCCTTTCTCTTTTCCGGTGGCAGAAACGATCATCGCTGCTTTCTGTGCCAAGGTAATCCTCCTTACCTTTTGGTAAGTTGCATTTACCAAACCTTTAGCCGTGTCGGTATGCGAGATATAGTCTTCCGATTGATAGTAGAGGCCAATCTGTACCGCATCGGGTACGTCCTGCGTAAACCTTAATGTGCAGTCGGCACACTGCCAGATGACGAAATCCTCGCCGCTCACCGTGTGGTCTTTGGCTGTGAGCAGGGGGTTGATTCTTGCCGAGCCGCAAGCCGGGCATTTGTCGTAGTGAACAATGGGCATTGGGCAAAGTACGGGAAAGGTTGATAAAGTTGACGGAGTTGACAGGGTTGATAGGGTGTTTTTATTGTAGGATGCTGGGTTGCCGCAGGCTTGCTGGCTGCGTGGGCTTTTCAGCGAAGCTCGAGGCGCTTCATAGACAACCTACCGGAGATATTTCCTTATTTCGCAGAGCGGAAAGCTCACGATAGAGCTGGAAACTGGCAGGCAAGCCCACGACATTCCCCAGTCAACACTAAACCAGATCTCCTCCTCATGGAATGATATACCAAGGTCATTGATGGAATAAAAAGGAATGGAATCCATTCTTTCAAAGCAATCCCTGGTAAGACTGTCGGTAGAAAACTCCCGGAAGTCGGCCTGTATCCTTTCATTGATGATCTTCTCCAGCTTTGCCAGCCTGCGGTTGAACATCACGGAATTCCTGGCTTCTACCCATTGGCTGTCGCCGCAGATGAATGTTGAATATTCACGATGTGCATACCGCCCAATGTGATCAGGATAAGCCACCTCTACGAATTTGATATTCTTGTAAAAGCAGGTCTTGGTGATGGTAGGGTACTCGCTGTCTTCCGTGACCGCTTCTGTTTCCGTGCAAGTGACGGTTTGCGCACTAATGACGCCTAATAATAAGGTCAGTAGAAGTGTGAATATTAAACGGAAGAATGCCATGTCAGGTTAAAAATAGTGTTTCAGATCCTTGTCCGTTTTAAGCGCTTATAAACACTTATATCCGGATATAAACGTTTAAAAACCGGTTATAGAAGAATCTTTGATTATTACCTTGGCATCAACCGGTCTATAATCCCCTCCACCGTGAACGGGCAGCCGAAATATCCCAGCCGGCCAGGTAAAGCTGCCAGCCAATGAAGGCCAGGGCCAGGAGCAGGAGGATGAAGCCTATGAGCAGGACAGGCTTGAAGGTTTTAGTGCTGGTTTCTGCTACCACTTCTTCAGTGGTCTTTTGAAATTCCCTGTCGCCCACGAGCACGGTGTGGGCCTCGTGTTCCCTGACTACCTTTTCGGCGTGTACGGGTTCGGGTTGGTAGTATTCGAGGGCGGGGGTAAACACCAGCTCCTGCCGGTTGCGGGAGAGCTGGCCTATGCCGGCCCAGGTCAAGGGACGGTCGGCGAGGCGTGATCGTAAGGTCTCGCCCATGGCATTGAGCTTGTCGCCGGCGCTTTGCCTGTCGAGGTGCTGCCTGTTGCTTAGATAATCGATGAGGGCGGGATCGCTTGCGGAACCCTGGGTGAACACCACTTCGTAACTGGGCGGGTGAATGAGTTTCTCGCCGAAGTCCAGCCGGGCAGGATGCTCCCTGAGCTCAAACCGGCCAATGGAAGGAATGGAAATTTTTTTATGCTGCAGGAAATACTCGGTAAGCAGGGCGAACAAGTTGTGCGGTTTTGTGTGAACGAAAATACGATTCCGGGGTGATTCTCCACTATCCTTAAAGCGAGGGGCCTGCAAATGCTGAGAACCTGTAGTTCGCAGGTTCCATTTTCCCGCAGATAAACGCAGATGAACAGCCCGCAGATCCCGCAGATTGAATTTCCACTTTAGACGCTATGGCGCCAGGGAACGCGGAGACTGTATCCCACCTTACCCCGTAACTTTCAATGGCTGTTCCTTTATCAACCCTGTCAACTTTATCAACTTGTCAACTACTTCCTCCCCTGATCAAAAGCAAATACCACCCCACCTATAAAATGGAAACCATTGACAGGATACTGGTTCCAGCGCTCGTATTCTTTATTCACCAGGTTATTAAACTGGGCCCAGAGCTTCCAGTTCTTCGTGATGGCGAATTCAAGTCCGGCAGAGAGGTCTATGCTGCCCTGCACCTGGTTGGCGCCGGTGATCTTTGAGTAGTACCAAACACCATCGAAGGCATTGAAGTCTGCACGGAGAAAAAGATCCTTCAACACCTGCAGTCTCACCTGGGTGTGGAATTGCATGGGCAACAATCCCCAGGCCTTGTCGTTGGAGTCCAGGTCGAAATATCTCATGAGCTTCACGGTGGACCGCAGGGAGAACTTCTCCCCTGTAGTGTAGCCAATACCGCCACTGAAGTTGAAGGCGCGCAGATCGGGCTCCTGCGTGACCAGGAATGACCTGCCCGTCATGGTATCGTTAAGATAGAGGGGCAGGTTGGTGATCTTGTCCAGCCCCAGCTTGATGTGGTAGTTGAAATGATCGGTGACAGAACCGCGGATACCTCCGTAGATCTGCTCCACCCGGGAATTATTGGAAAAATGAGGAGCCCAGATCCATGGATTTTCGGCTACCATCGACTGGTAGGTGTTGGCATGCAGCGCGCCTGTCCAGCCACCCAGGAAGGTGATCTTCTTATCCGGCGAACTGATCTCACCCATTATATTCGGGAAAAGCTTGAACTCGCCATTGTCCCAGGATGGACGGATGCCCAGCTGCAAATTCACCATGCCGGATCGATAACCAAAGGATGGAGCGGCAGAGAAATATTTATTGTCAATAGCAGTTTTCTCATCCGGAGAGAACTTCGTGAAATTCCCTTCCAGCGAGAGGGCCGCATTGAACTTCTCTCCGATATTCTTGTAAAGAGGCAGGTTGAAATAAGTATTGGTCTCACGGTTGTCGTGGATATCGCTTATAGCATCCACCCTGAGCTCGGGTGAATAGGAAATACCAAATTCACCTTTGTCGATATTGTGCATGCCGACGCGGGCGCTGAAGTTCTGGAAGTTCACCTGCAGCGAATCTTCAATGATCAGCAGGTTGCGTGGCTGGTATCCATACTTGTTGTACTTCTGCTCTCCGCCGCCAAACCTGCCGGTCCATTCCAGCTTGTTGCCGGTTTGCACAAAACCGTTCAACTCAATTTTGGTCTTGCTGTATTCCTGGTGGGCCAGCTTGCCTTTTTGTGAAATGTGATCACCATAGATATTCAGCCCGGCCGTCTTGCCATTGCCCAGTGAAAGGCCTGCTTCGAAATAAGGAGTGTTGAGCGTGCCATATCCCACCTTGGCGTAGTTCCAGTTGTTGAAACGGCCGCCGGTGTCAATGTCCAGCGCCAGCGGCCGCAGGCTACCGGGCTGGTAGGCAAAGACCAGGTTCTGGTTGGGAATATTGTATTGCAGCCGCGGACGTGAAGTATCGGTCCTGGGTGGTGTGGCGTCGAAGTTGATCTTGGCGGCCTCTTTCAATACTGGCTTGAAGGCCGAAGTGACATTGACCACTCTTTTATTCACGGAATCCTGCGCGGTAGCTGATACAGCGCAGAATAGGATCAAGCATGACAGGATATAACGCATGGGTGTTGTCATTAGTTGGATACTTTACTGTTTTCTTTCTCAGCCGCGATCACCTGGTCGAGCTTTTTTTGCGCTTCGGCCTTGAGCTCGGCGTTAAGCGTGTTCTCCACGATGCTCTGGAAAGTGGCCTTGGCGTTGAAATAATCGTTTTGCTTGAAGAAAATATCGCCCAGCAGGATATAGGCCTTGGTCACCCACCAGTCGTAGGAACCCGATTTGTTGATCACTTCGAAGGCCGCTTTCTCAGCATCCTTCATGCGGTCGAGTGAGAAATAACTGGAGGCGATCTCGTAGCGGGCTTCCGCAGCCAAAGCTCCTTTGTTCACGGCTACTACTGACTTGAACGCACTGATGGCCGCGTCAAACTCTCCTTTGCTCTGGGCCGATTTGGCGATGGCCATGTTGGCCAGGGCCTTGTCGTCGGCGCTGCTGCCCTTCTGCGCCACCAGCTCTTTTGCATTGTCCACTGCATCCTGCCATTTCTGCTGCTGGTACTGGCTGCGCAGGAGTCCGCGCATAGCTTCCAGCCTGGTCTCCTGGTTGGAGCTCAGGTTCTTCAGCTGGAGGAAATATCTTTCTGCCTCCGCGTAATTCTTGAGTTCGAAGAACTGCAGTCTTGCCAGCACCAGTACAGCCCGCTCGGCGAAACTGTTCGGCGCTTTTTCTGCCACGTGAGAGAAATGCTCAATGGTCTTGTTCCAGTCTTTGCGCGCATTATAAATTTCCCCTGCATAAAAATGCGCGGCGATCTCATAAGTGCCTTGTGGGAACTTTTGTAAATAGTTCTCGAAGCTCGTCAATGCACCCACGGTATTGCCATTGTCGTATTGGGCGATGGCGGCATTGTAAGTAAGAGAATCTTCAGCGCTCACAGAAATAGGCTTGCCTGCGCGGCGGGCCACTTCGGCATATTCGCCGGGATTGCCCTGCTCAACATAGATAGAACGAAGATTAACCAGCGCATCATCGGCCTCCGGTGAGTTGGGATACTGGTCCAGCACTTCGCGGAAATACACGATGGCGTCCTTGGTATTGTTTAAGTTGTATTGGGCGATACCCAGCTTGAGCGTGGCCTGGGGCTTCATGGAATTGTTGCCGGCCGCACGGGTAATGGCGGTGAGATAAGGAATGGCCTCGGCAAATTTCTCATTGGCCAGGTAGGTATTCGCGATCTCCATGTTGGCATCGGTCACCAGCATGGAATTCGGAAACTTCCTGATCATGGTGTTGAGCAGGTTGATCTTTTCCGTATAGCTGTTGATGCCGGTGATCATGGCCTTCTGGAAGGTGGCGTAATCCTCGGCGGGCCAGGAGTAGCGGATCACATTGTCGTACATGCCGCGGGCCTGCGTATAACTCTTGTTCATGAAATAAGCGTCGGCCGTGCGGATGTAGGCATCCTGTGTAATACCGTCAGAGCTAAGCGATACATTGCGGGCCAGGGGCTCAAAAAAGCTGCGGGAGACCTCGTAATTCTCCTTGCGGTGGTAGGCATAGCCCAGGTTGTAGCGCACGTTGCGGTCGTTGGCCTCACCATTGGTGGGCGCACCTGCATTCAGGTAAGCATAATAATATTTGATGGCATCGTCGATCCTGTTGTTGCGGTAAGCGATCTCTCCCTTCCAGAAATTTACAAAAGGAAGGACAGAAGCATTGTTCACGTCCTTCAGCGCTTTGTCGAGCAGGGCGTCGGCTTCCTGCAGCCTGCCGTCGTTGATCAGTTCCGTGGCACGTCCGAAGAGGATGCGCGGGTAAAGTTTTCTCACGTTGATCGTGGGATACTGTATGCCTTCCACCAGGGCCAGCGCGTCGCGGTAGTTGTTGGTGTTGGCCAACGCTCCTACCAGCAGCTCGGTGGCTTCATCCCTGTATTCCGAATTCGGATAATCATTCAAAAAGCTGCGCAGGCTCTTGAGCGATTCGTCCTGGTAGCCCAGCTCGTAAGAAAGCTTGGCATAGTTGAACCGGGAGATCTCGCGCTGGGTTTGGTTGCTGTTGTTGACCGAGCTGAAAAGAAAGGCATTCCTTGCATTAGCCTTCTGACCTGTACGCAAATAAGAATCGGCCAGCAGGTACATGGCATGCTGGCTCAGGGAATCTTCCTTGCCGCTCAGTTGCCTGAAGCCTTCGATGGCTTTATTGAAATTGTTGTTCTGGTAATAGGCGTAAGAAAGCTCGTAAATATCCTCCCTGCGCACCTTGGTCGACCTCGTCACGTAATCTTCGAGGTAAGGAAGGGCTGCTGCATATTGTTTCTTTTCGAAATAGGCATGCCCCAGCAGCTGCTTGAGCTCCAGCTCATAGAGCTGGGCCTTCCCGGCCTTCATCTTGCTTTCGGCATAGCGGATGGCCTCTTCCTTCCTGCCCTGCACATAATAGATCTGTGCGATATAATAAGGCACGATGGTATTATAAGGCTCCTGGTTCTCCACAATGGTGAAGGATTGCAGGGCATCGGCGTAGTTGCGGTCGATGAAGGCAATGAAGCCATAGTAGTAATTGGCGTCAATGTAATTGGGGTCCGACTTCATTTGCCGGATGGTGTTCAGCAGGGGTTTGGCCGACTGGTACCTTTTGATGACGAAATAAGAATAGCCCTGGTGAAACTTGGCTTCCGCTATTTCCGCGTTGCTCAGGTTGGCAATGTTGGTCTGCTCGTAATAATCCGCCGCGGTGGAAAAATCCTGCTTGCGGAAATAATATTCAGCCAGGTGGAAATTCATCATCTGCACCCGCGCGTTGTTCTTGGTAATGGTAATGTATTCCTTGGCATCCGACTCGCCCCGCTGCTCATTTTGCTTCAGCGAGATGGCCGTTGCATAATAAATGATCTCATCGGCAACCAGCGCATTGTTGATCCTGTCGGTCTCTTTGAGAGAGGAACGCAACTCCTCAAAAATGGGAGAAGCCAGGTTATAGTAGCCTTTTTGATAATATTCTTTTGCCTTTTCAAACCTCTCGTCGGGATCCTGGTAATTGATGGTTTGCTGTGAGAAGGAAAAAAAGGAGATCGCTGTGAAAGAAAATAACAAGCAGAATTTCTTCATATACACCCTTTTGCCGTTGGAGGATAACGTTGTAAATATTGAAATTATTTCGCCAGCAGCCAAACTTCGTTCCAAACAGTGGTTGATAACTTCCTATTTAACAAAAGATTGTTGACAAGCCTGTTTTTTCTCGTTCATCATTTTTGGTTTAGATTGCCGCAGATTTATACTTATGAAAAAACTATTTAATACGCGCACATCGGATACTGCATTCACTTTGGCTACCCTGCTGCTCAGGGTTGGACTGGGATCGCTCATGCTTGTCAATCACGGACTAGGAAAACTCATGACCTACGGTGAGAAGTCAGCGAAGTTCGCCGATCCATTTGGGTTGACACCGGAAGTATCTCTCGCCCTCGTAGTGTTTGCCGAGTTCTTTTGCGCGGCCTTCCTCATCGTAGGCCTTTTTACCAGGATAGCTGTGATCCCACTGATCATTGCCATGCTGGTCGCCTTGTTCTATGCACACGACGGGCAGATCTTTGGCGACGGAGAAATGGCCGGCGTTTATTTGACGGGATTCATTGCAATACTCTTACTCGGCCCCGGCAAGGCGAGCCTGGATAGGTTTATTGGGAAGTGATTCTTCTGGCTTGGACCCCGCTCGTGCGGGGCAAAGGCGCAATGAATCGCCAATAGGTAATATGAGAATCTTTGTCCGTGTCCCCCCGTGTCTTTGTGTCTCCGGGGTTCGAAACTTGAAAACATTATATGAAACAACAGAATTATAAAAATCACGCAAGGCTGATGCCTTCCTACCACGGTTACGTATTGCTCCTCCTGCTCGCGCTGATCGTTGGCGCCACGCGTAACGTGATTATTGCCGACAAGGCAAATCTCTACAATGAATCGCTGATCCTGCTGACGGTGATCGTGCTCTCCTTTACATATTACTTCACAAGAATGTTTGCCCTGAAGGCGCAGGACAGGGCCATCAGGGCCGAGGAAAATCTCAGGCATTATGTACTCACCGGCAAATTGCTCGATCCTAAGTTGAGAGTACAACAGATCGTGGCGCTGCGTTTTGCATCGGACGAGGAATTCCCCAGGCTTGTACAGCGTGCCCTGGATGAGAAGCTGTCGGTAAAGGATATCAAGCAGGCGATCAGGAACTGGAGAGCGGATTATTATAGGGTATAAACCCGTGATGAACTTCGAATATCGAACCGAAGAGTGTTGAAGTCAGTGGGTATATCGTGAGGCTCGCGGGGTGGTGGCACTAAATTTCTCAGTGTGACCGCAGCGTATTGCGCAGCCTTGATCTTTTGGCTCCACCTTTTGGGGCAATGCCAAAAGGTGGAAGAAGAAGACCGAAGCGCTCGGCGCTTCGTAGATAACAACCGCCGGAGGCTATTTCAGTTCGTCAAGAACCTTATACATTTTCTGCACGATAGCAGAAGAAGACCCATTGTAATTATTCACCAAAAAAGAAAAAACATACTCCTTCCCGCTCTTCGAGCGGTGGTAACCGCAAAAACCCTTTACGCCGCGGATGGTGCCGCTCTTCATCTTCATGCCATTAAACTCCGGCAGTGATAAATAGAAACCGGGATACCAGCTTTGCTTCTTCGCATATTGAAGAATGGCCACCTGGGCGCGTGTGGTCACGCGATTGAGTGGGGAGAGACCAGAGCCATCCACCATATTCAATTCAACAACGTCAATTCCCTTCGACTTCCAATGGTCCTTCAATAATTTGACGCCTTCTTCCGTCGAGCCTTTTTCCTTCGATTGAAAGGCGATGGTTTTTACCAGGGCCTCCCCATACAAATTGATGCTGCGCCGGTTGAACCAGTAGATCATGCTGTCAAGTACAGGCGAGTAATGTGTATCCAGTACACGATAGCCAGGTATCCTTCCATCCTGCTTCATGGCTCCGATGCCGGCGGAGGAAAGCGCCTGCCTGAAGAGGGCAGTGAATTCTTTCACGGCATCGGGATAAGCGGCTGAAATGCTAAAAGCTTTTTCTCCTACCGGAATGGTACCACGCACCAGTCCTGTGTTGTTGCCCAGCGGATAATATACATAGGCATTGTCGCCCGTGCCCCTGGCTGCGGCGGTCACGGCGCTGGTGAGCTGGAATGACCTGACTATTGGCCTTGTGGATGCAACAGTAACCGCGGAACCTACTTCATTACCGGAAGCCAGCAGGATGTCGTACTGGTTCTCCCGCCAGTTGAAACTTCCGGCCCCTGCGCCATAATAATTACCAATGTCTTCCCAGGTCCAGCCATTGGGTATGCTTTCAAATTCCCATCCCTTTTTGTCAATATAAATATGACCCTGGTGGCTCTTCACACCTAGTGTCCCGATGGCATTCACCCATTGGTTCAGCAAGGCCGAGTCGCTCGTGGCCTTCCATCTCCAGCTGCCCAGCGTGGGATCACCCGAACCGCGCAGGATGATGTCTCCCTTCAGTGTGGCAGCTTCCACTGTCCCGCTGTAACCGATCTCGGTCTTGTAACGGTACTCCTTCCCCAGCAGCTCATAAGCCGTGGCAGCCGTAATGATCTTTTGCGTGGAGGCAGGCGCCATTCCCAGGGTGGCGTTTTTTTGGAAAACGACCTTTCCAGTCGCAACTTCTGCCACATACAACGAAGCGATACCGCTTTTCAACTGTGGATCGGCTTCGAATTTTTTAAATGCGGCGGCCAGTGCCTTGTCAGCCTGCGCAACTGCGCCAAAACAACTAATCAATAAGACCGTGGTCAGCAGGTATCTTTTCATAATGCTATAACATTGCACTAAAATTAAGCGAAGTCGGGTATGATGGATGTGAATGCAACGATAATTACCATTGGCGACGAGCTGCTGATCGGGCAGACCATCGATACCAACAGCGCCTGGATCGCACAGGAGCTGAACAGGATCGGCATCTGGGTGAAAACAAGAATAGCGGTGGGTGATGTGAAAGAAGACATCCTCTGCGCGCTGAAGGAAGAATGCACGCGCAACCAGGTGCTGATCATTACCGGCGGACTGGGTCCTACCAATGACGACATTACCAAGAAAGTGCTTTGCGAATATTTTGGATCTGAGCTGGTGGTGAATGAAGAAGCCAGGCAGAACGTGGTGGATATTTTTACCAAATTGAAACGGCCGGTCACCGACACCAACCTCCGGCAAGCGGAAGTGCCATCTGATTGTATCGTTTACCAAAATACCAGGGGAACGGCGCCGGGCATGTGGTTCGAAAAGAACGGCACCATCTATATTTCACTTCCCGGTGTGCCCGCGGAGATGAAGGGACTTCTATCGGACATGGTCCCTCAATTAGAGAAAAAATTCAAGCTGCCGCTGATCGCCCATCGCACCCTGCTCACAGCCGGGCAGGGAGAGAGTTTTATTTCCGACCACCTTCGTGAATTTGAAAAGCAACTGCCTGAAAAGATCAAGCTGGCTTATCTGCCTTCTTATGGAATGGTAAGACTAAGACTCACAGCCAAAGGGGATGATCCCGAGCAGGTGAATAAGGAGTTGGACAAGCAGTTCGACCAATTAAAGAGCCTGGTTGAAGAATGGCTGGTGGCCGATGAAGACATCAGCCTCGCCGACGCGCTGGGGAGGCTGTTGCGTGCAGCGGGCAAGTCGCTCTGCACAGCTGAAAGCTGTACCGGCGGCTACATCGCACACATGATCACTTCTGTGGCCGGCTCATCGGAAGTATACAAGGGAAGCGTCGTCGGTTATTCAAACGATGCCAAATGCGATGTACTGGGCGTGATGCCCTCCACAATAGAATCCTTTGGAGCCGTGAGCGAGCCCACAGTGCGGGAAATGGCCCGCGGCGCCCTGCATAGCCTGAAAGCCGATTACGTGATCGCCACTTCGGGCATCATGGGTCCGGGCGGCGGAACGCCTGAAAAACCGGTAGGCACCGTCTTCATTGCTGTGGGCAGCAAAAAGCAGATCCTGGTGGAAAAGCGCTTCTTTCGCTACGACCGCAGTAGGAACATCGAGCTCACGGCCCATGCCGGCCTGAACAGGCTCAGGCTGCTGGTTTTGGAAGAAATGAAGGATTAAACCTGCTTTTCTTATTTTTGGCGCGGTTCGGAGGTCGGAAGTTACCGAACTGTAAACTGTAAACTGTAAACCGCAAACAAAACTATGTCTGTTGTTGACCTGGTAATGCCTAAGATGGGCGAGAGCATAATGGAAGCTACCATATTGAAATGGCATAAGCAGCCCGGTGACGCCATCAAGATGGACGAGACCGTACTGGATATCGCTACCGACAAAGTGGATAGCGAAGTGCCCTCAACTACCGAAGGCGTGATGGAAGAAGTGCTTTTCAACGTGAACGACGTGGTGCCCATCGGCGCCGTGATCGCGAGGATCAGGACAGAAGGAGGAGCGCAATCAGCAGCACCGGCGGCAACCGCACAACCCGCGCCATCAGTCCAGCAACCAGCCCCTGCTTCTACTCCATCCGCACAGCCCACCGAAACAGAGACCAGCGAGGTAGAATATTCTTCTAATGGCAACCGTTTTTATTCACCTCTTGTATTGAACATCGCGGCCCAGGAAGGTGTGAGCATGACCGAACTGGAAAAAATTCCAGGTACGGGCAACGAGGGAAGGGTGACCAAGAAAGATATTCTCCAATACGTATCCGATAAGCGTTCGGACAAGGCGCCACAAGCTGCCGAACAGCCTGCTAAAGCCAGGGAGCCTCAGATGGTGATCCCGATGAACAAGGTGGAGCCCGACAGGACCCCTGTAGCCTACACCGGCAATGTGGAGATCATTGAAATGGACAGGATGCGCAAGCTGATCGCCGACCACATGGTGAGAAGCAAGCACACAGCGCCGCACGTGACCTCTTTCACCGAAGCCGACGTGACCAACCTGGTGATGTGGCGCAACCGCGTGAAGAAGGAATTCGAAAAACGCGAAGGCACCAAGATCACATTCACACCGCTCTTCATCGAGGCTATCGTGAGGTGCATCAAGAAATTCCCGCTGATCAACAGCTCTGTTGACGGCACCCGCATCATTGTAAAGAAAGACATCAATATAGGCATGGCCACGGCCCTTCCTTCAGGCAACCTGATCGTGCCCGTGATCCGCAACGCCGACCAGCTGAACCTGGTAGGACTGGCCAAGCAGGTGAACGCCCTGGCTGACAGCGCGAGGAACAACAAGCTGAAGCCAGAAGATATCGCCGACGGAACCTTTACCCTCACCAATGTGGGTACTTTTGGCAGCCTGATGGGCACGCCCATCATCAACCAGCCGCAGGTAGCTATCCTGGCTGTAGGCGCTATCAAGAAAAAGCCTGTGGTAGTAGAAACGCCACACGGCGACAGTATAGCCATCCGCCATATGATGTACCTCTCCATGAGCTACGATCACCGCGTGGTAGATGGCAGCCTGGGAGCAACCTTCTTAACCGCGGTAGCCAACGAGCTGGAAAACTTCAGAGCGGATAGGGACTTTTAAGAGTTTACGGTTTACTGTTTACGGTTTACGGTTAAACAGCCATAACTAAGTGGCGTCTGAGCTTTAGAATACCTTTGTCAACTTGTCAACTCTATCAACTCCTAATTCCCAAAGCGCGACTTCTCCAATGTCCACTTCCCTCCCTTCCTTGTAAGAATAAAAAGGTCTCCGTACTGCGTATCCGGTAGATCAGACATCTGCTTCTCCCCCATCAATGCATTGATGATGTCATCCACCGTGTTGGAATGTCCTACGATGAGGGTGTTGCCTTTGAGGTTTTTGATAGAAGGGATGAAGGCAGTATCCCTTGGATCGTATTGCTGCACCGGAAGGCCGGTAGCTGTTGCCAGGGGTTGGGCTGTCTGCTTCGTACGCTGGTAACCGGTAGAATAGATGCGTACGATCTTCCTGTCCCTAAGGATTTCCCTTAATGCCTCCGCTCTCTCCGCTCCTGCAGCGGATAATGGCACGTCGCTTGTCATATTAGAAGGAGCAGACTCTTTTTCCGCGTGGCGTACCACGTAGTAGGTGGTGCTGCAGGAAGCAAGGACAATAGCGAGGAATAACAGGAAAGCCGTTTTGAACATGGTTTGCACAATTAACAGATAAATGATAAACAGGCTGTGAAATTAGCGGTCACAGTGTTAATTTGGAAATGTAAATCCTGATGGGCTATGAAAAAATTATCCGAAACCTGGTTTGCTGAAGGCTATATCGACTTCGAGCTGAAGAAGTACACCCTCCTCGCCTACCTGCAGGAGATCAATAAATATTTCAACGAAAACAAGCTCTACCCGCAACTGGCCGACCTGGTGTTCCATTACAACAACATCGTGGCCTTCCGGGAAAACAAAAAATATTTGCAGGAGCAGTTTCCAAAAAAACTCACCGGCATACAGATCGAAAAGCTACAGGTGCTCTATGAGCAAATGATCGAGGACGACGGGCTGATGCAGGAGTTGGAAGAGATCATCAACTTCTCTGCCTCCACGATGAAATCTACGTTAAGCAGCGGCACGGAGATCTATGAATTTGTAGAGGAGAATCTTACTATCTCTCCTATTGGCCTGGTGCCCCTGGACCTTCAGGAAGGTTATTTCTTCCTGAGCGCCGGCAACTCCAAACAAACAAGGGTCTACCAGTACCGCCTGTCCATCTTCGAAAAGCATGACGAAAAGTACAGGAGCATCAAGACCTCCTACATCGAAATGATGCAGAGGAGCATGGTGAATACCTACGAGAATTTGAAGTACGACCTTATTAAAAGAAATGAGCTGGCCAACCCAGCGGTGTACAGCATTGAGACCACCCTTTCATTCCCTGTAGAGGAAACTTTGTTGCCCATTGCAAAGAGGACCCTGGTGAAATATCTCACCTAGCCTTGTCGCTTAGGGACCCCGTGTCGCTTCGCAGACACGGTTAGTCGAGGCCCCAGTCTTTTCCTTTCTTCACCGCAGGCACCCCTTCAACGATCCACTCGGCGGGCTTTTCTCCTTTCAGCAGCCAGTCGAAGAATTGCTGCTGCCTGATCTGGATATCCTTTCTGTTCTTTCTTTCCACCAGGTTGTGCGCCTCGCCATTGTAGTTCAGCATCCAAACAGGTTTGTTCAGCCTGCGCATGGCGGTGAAGAGTTCGATGCCCTGGTACCAGGGAACAGCTCCGTCTGCATCGTTGTGCATGATCACCAGCGGTGTTTGCATCTTAGGCACCTGGAACAAGGGTGAATTGGCGATATAGAGATCCTGCCGCTGCCATAAAGTGGCGCCGATGCGGCTCTGTGTCTTTTCGTACTGGAACTGCCTGTTCAATCCACTCTCCCAACGGATACCGCCGTAGGCCGAGGTCATATTGGCCACGGGCGCTCCTGCCCATGCGGCCCTGAACATATTGGTCTGCGCGATCAAAGCCACCACCTGGTAACCGCCCCAGCTTTGTCCCTGTATGCCGATGTTCTTTGCATCCACCCATTTGTTCTTTGCCAGCGCCTGCGCACCGCTTACCACATAGGTATAAGCATCTTTGGCCGGATGGCCTTTGGTGTAGCTGATATCCGGACTGAAAACCAGGTAGCCGCGGCTCACATAAAACGAAATGTTCAAACGGCTGGGTGTGGGTGTAGGGGCGATGTAGGTGTTCAGGTCATCTGAATGCTTTTCATAGAAGTAAATGATCATGGGATATTTCTTCGCCGGATCAAAATCTTCCGGCTTGTACAATATGCCTGTTGTCTCCTTGCCGTTGAATGCTTTCCATTTAAATAATTCAGCCGATCCCCAGTTGTATTCCGACTGCTGCGGGTTGATAGCAGTGAGCCGGCGGCTGGCCGCGGGCCAGTCAAGATACACAGTGCCCGGATCAATCTCCACTGCATATAGATCAGGCGACTGCTTGTAAGTTTCTTTTGTAAAGAGAAAAGCGTTCGCCTCCTTTGCTTTCACTATGCCCCCGTAAGCCGTGGATCCATGAAGCAAAGGCGTTGGCTTGCCTGGCAATACTATGTGTGAGAGTCCGATATCCTTGTTGACTTTGTTTTGCGTGCGGAAGTAAAGCGGTTGCCTATGGCGTATGAATCTTTCTTCGGGATCCAGGCGCAGATATCGAAAGACGGTCTTGTCGCGCCGTCCGGTCGCGGTGATGTTCACCGGGGCAGCCAGGCCTTTCGGATCTAATTTCCACACGTCAAACTGATCATAGACATAGACGGCTGAATCACCTTCCTGCCAGCCCATGACACCGTAAGGCGAAGGATCGCTGGGACTGTCATGCTCCACATCGTATAGGGGATATTTGACTTTAGCGCTCACATTCTTCAGCGACTTTCCATCCCAGGCAAAGTATTGCTTGACTTTGGCATCATAGAGCATGATGTATTTGCCGGTAGACGAAGGGAACATGCTGCCTTCATGGTTTCTTTTTACCAGGGTCTTTTTACCGTCTGCCACGCGGATCGCATACACATCGTATTTGTTATCGCCCCACTGCCTCTGCACACGCCTGCCGGTATCAGAAACCGCATAAAATATATCGCCGTCGCCTTCATTGGTCTGGAAAACATTCGGAAATTCAGGACTGCCCAATTGTTCTATCTTATTCCACCTGAAGTCGTAAACTGCCAGGAAATTTCTCTTCAGTTCGTTTTGCAGGTTGTATAGCTGCTGCGTTTGCAGGTAATCGTCTTTATAGTGCCAGATATCCAGCTTTACCAGGTCGATATCGACCAGAGAAGTATCCTTTGCCGGGGGGATCGCCGCCGTTCCAAAAAAGATCCGGTTACCCGATTTGCTAAAAGCGATGTTGCTCCATTCGCTGATGGTGGATCCCACCAGCATGCCCGGCGCGTTCTTATCGGCCAGCACAAAAGCGCTATCGCTGCCTTCCGGGTGAAGAAAGAGCTGGTAAAACTTATGCGTGGCTTTTTTGGCCGTATCCCTTTCAGCTACAAAGGCCAGCTTGCTGCCATCCTCTGTAAAAGCAAAACCTTTGAAGTCATTGCCATCGCGAAGTATGGTATCCAGCTTCTGTTTGCCGAGATCAAACAGCACCACGGCGTTCCGGCTCATAGAGTCGCGGGGCGACTTGCTCACGCGCATCACCAGCTTCTGGCCGTACGTGTTGAAATAATAGTCCACTACGTTCCTGAACGTCCAGTCCTTATCACCCAGCTTTTTTACCACCAGGTCGCTGCCTTCTGTCGCGGCTGCTGCTGCCGCCGGATCCTCATCGGCATCTTCACCATCACCGCTGCCCGCTTTCTGGTTCTTGATCTGCGTCACAAGCAATACCAGGGAGTCGATGGTCCTGCGCAGGCTGTCCACTGTTTTTTGCGTGGGTGTAACCGTGCGTGGTGAAGGATCTTTTTCTTTATGGATCGCTACCCATCCGCCTGCTTTTTGCGGGGCTTTGAATGAGCGCACCTTAGCCAGTTTGGTGATGCCGGTCTTTCCCAGCTCCACGATCCCTACCGAGTCCTTAGGAAAGTCTTCCGGCTTCTTCTTTTTGATCCTTGCCTCCCGTGTGTCTTTGTAAGGCGGGCGGATCCTGAAAACCACGTAGCGGTTGTCGTGGGTGATCACAGCACCATAGCCACGGTGCACGCGAATGCTATTTGCCGTGTCGGCAAATGAGCGGATATAGAGATCGCCATCCCCTTCCTGGGGATTGACGGTATAGACGATCCACTTTCCGTCATTGGAAATGAGGCGCTCGCCTACGCTTTGCCAGCCGTCGTACACGGTGTGGTCAAGGGGCTTTTTCTGCGCGGTGGCGATCAGCGGAAAGATCAGGAAAGCAAGGAGCTTCGACTTCATAAACAGTATTGAAAACTCTAATATACCGAGTTTCCGGTTTCCTGTTTCCAGTTTCCGGTTATGTATAGCAGCCATGGCTATTCCTTGTTATCCTGTAAGCTAGTCAACGTGGTTTACGGTTAACTGAGTTATTAAGTTTTTAGGGGCGGCTGGGATGTTTGTCGGTCAGAGACCGACAAAGGCGGTTGACCTGAAATCTCCCGCGGTCTGAAGACCGCCTAAGCTATCTAGTGGTCTTCAGACCACCAGGTTAATATACACTTTCCCGCCGTTGTTGGTCTCCGACCAACAACCCAATTGTTGCCGATGTTTCTTGTGTTGAATTGTTGATTAGTTGACCTGGCAGAATCAAGTATTGCTGTTCCCTAGTTAACCAGTAAACTAGTCAACTAGTTAACTGTTCTACATTCTAGTTCCCCTCCCTTTAGGGAGGGTCAGGGTGGGTTTCAGGGAGGGTTAGGGAGTGCTACCGCAGGCTTCAGCAGCCGCCACATATGCACGGCTACGGCCAGCGAGATCAGTGCGAAACCTACATAGAACCAGTCGCTCAGAAGTTTGTTTTCCTGGAAGATCACGAAGGCCAGGGCGATGCCGTAAACCGGCTCCAGGGTGAGCACCAGGTTCATGGTGAAGGCGCTTATTTTTTTCAGGGAGTTGATGTAGAGGAAAAAGGTGAAAATGGTGCAGACCCAGCTAAGCACGATCAGCCAGAGCCAGTCCATCTGCAGCGGAACGGTTTGCTCTGCCGGGAAAAAATATTGGTAGAGCGGCAGTACAATGGAGAGTCCCAGGAATCCGCCGGTCAGCTGGTAAAGCATGATGCTTTCCGATTCATAGGTGTCGATCATTTTTTTATTCATTACCGACACGATCACGGTGAGCAGCGCGCTCAGCAGCCCTATGATGATGCCCACAGAGAACTGCAGGTGGGTGCGGTAGATGATCATGATGCCGGCAATGGCAAACAGGCCCAGGACGATCTCAAAAGGATCGAATTTCTTTTTCAGCACCAGCGGCTCCATGAAGGCGGCAATCAGCGCCGAAGTGGCCAGCGTGGTGAGGGCTATGGTGACGTTTGCGTACTTGATGCTGCCGTAGAAGCAAACCCAGTGCAGGGCTTGTACGGTGCCAATGAGTCCGATATAAAGCACGGAGCGGGCAGGCAGCCTGCGGATCCTTTTAAAAAAATAATAAAGCAGCCAGAGGCTGATCACGGTGATGAGCAAACGCCACCAGACCAGCCAGGCCTCGGAGAGCGTAATGAGCCGCCCGAGCACACCAGTGAATCCCCAGAGAAAAACAGCAGCGTGCAGTTGGATGAGGGCCTTGCGCATAGACAAAGAAAATGAATATCGAACAAGGAACAAGCAATGTTGAAGCACCTTGCCTATTCACCATTCACGACTCACGATTGACGATCGACGACCGGGGTACCGGTGCTCAACTGACTCTTGACGCGCCTGCGGTAGTTGGTGAAGAAGCTGTACCAGCGCAGCTTGAGCACACCCAGGATGCCTTCCTTCACGATGCCCTTGCTCATTTTAGAAGCGCCCTCGGCGCGGTCGGAGAATTCTATGGGCACTTCCTTGATGCGGAAGCCCAGCTTCCAGGCAGCGAACTTCATTTCGATCTGGAAAGCGTATCCTACAAAATGGATCTCATTGAGGTTGATGGTCTCTAGCACTTTACGCTTATAACAAATAAAGCCTGCTGTGGGATCGGCCACCGGCATCCAAAGGATCATGCGGGTGTACCAGGATGCCCCCTTAGACAAGGCGATCCTGTCCCAGGGCCAGTTCTTCAGTCCACCGCCCTTTACATAACGGGAACCCACAGCCACATCGGCACCACCCTTCTTGCACGCATCGTACAAACGGGGAAGATCGAAGGGACTGTGCGAGAAGTCGGCGTCCATTTCAAAAATATAATCATAGCCGCGATCGATGGACCACTTGAACCCATGGATATAGGCCGTGCCCAAGCCCAACTTGCCCTTTCTTTCCTCCAGGAAAAGCGACTCCGGGTAGATCTGCTGGAGGTCTTTTACTATGTCCGCCGTGCCATCGGGAGAGCCATCGTCCACCACCAGCACGTGAAAGTCCTGGCCCATGCCGAAGATGGTCTGCAGCATGCGGCCTATGTTCTCTTTCTCGTTGAAAGTGGGTATGATGACGATCTTTTCCAAGCAGTTACAATTTACTTTTTCTTCAGCATGTAACGGGTATAAATTTCTGTTAGTTTTTGCTTGGTATTCATAGGGAATTCACCCTTCATCATCCAGTCGTAATACTGCGGCTCGGCCTTCAGCACATCCATCACCGCACGGCCTTTGTGCTTGCCGAAGTTGAATACTTCCTCTCCTTTCTCATTGAAAATGAAACGGCGGGCGAAGTCGATCACCGACTCGTCACCGATCACTTTGAAAACAGAATCAACGGTATTCCCTAACTGTGGATAACGCTCTAGCTGGGCAGATAGTATCTCGGCAGTAGCGGTAGCGTCCACTTCAGCGCTGTGCGCATCTTCGAGCGTTTTGTTGCAATAGAATTTGTAGGCGGCCGACAGGGTTCTCTGCTCCATCATATGAAAGATCTTTTGCACGTCAATGATCTTCCTGTTCTTCATATCAAACTCTACCTCGGCGCGAATGAATTCTTCCACCAGTAGGGGCATGTCGAGGCGGAAGGCGTTGTAAAATGCCAGGTCGCAGCCATCAAGGAACTGCTTGATGTCGTGCGCAGCCTGTTTGAAGGTGGGCGCATCTTTCACCATTTCATTGGTGATGCCATGGATGTCTATGATCTGCTGGCTGATGGGAATGCCAGGGTTGATGATCTTTCTCTTTACGCTGCGGTTGCCATCCGGCAATACCTTCACAATGGCGATCTCTACGATCCTGTCGGTGGTGACGTTGGATCCTGTGGCTTCGATATCAATAAAAGCCAGTGGCTTTTTCAGCTGTAACATTCAGAAATGGGTTAAGGGGCTAAAGGTAAATGATTGTGGTTTTTGGTCGGGTTAATTATCCCCGGCTACGATCGCAGAAGAAACATTTTCTATATCAAGGCCTTCATAAGTGCCTGAGCTCATAAATAAAACGACAGAATCCCTGTAATCTCTTTCCTGCAACCATTTTTCCAGGCTGCCACGGTCAGAGATTACCGCTAGTCCTTTGCTGCCGAATCCTTCACTGATCCAGCTCTTCTCGAGAGGTGGAAGTTTTTTGATCTCCAGTGCGTGTTCGCTGAAGAAAACAACAGATTCGTCTGCCTTATCCATCACGCCTTTGTATTCCTTCAGGAAGTCCTTATTCAGGCTGCTATAGGTGTGCAGTTCCAGCACGGCGATCAGTTTTCGCTGAGGAAACTGCTCTTTCACCGCGTCGATGGTGGCCTTCACTTTGGATGGGGCGTGTGCGAAATCGCGAAAGATGCTGATGCCATCCGACTGCTTCACCGGTTGCAGCCTGTTGGCAGCTCCTGTGAACTCCGCCATGGCTTCCAGGAAAAGCTTGGCATTCACCTGCAGCTGGCGGCAGACTTCCCAGGCAGCCGACATATTCAGCAGGTTGTGATTTCCGAATACTTTGAGCGTGGCCTTTTCTCCATCCAGTTCCACGCTGGTCACACCGCCCTCCACCTGGTGGCTGAACACGTCATAGGGATGGTAGAAAATCTCCTCCCGCCTGGTTTCATTGACAAGGTCAGTCAGCACCGGGTCCTTGCTGTTGTAGATCAGGTGGCCTCCTGGCTGTATGCGGGTAATGAAGATCCTGAACTGCTCCAGGTAGTTCTCAAACGTGGGAAAGATATTGATGTGATCCCAGGCTATTCCTGTGAGAACAGCGATATGGGGATAGAGGAAATGAAATTTGGGGCGCCGCTCAATGGCGCTGGCAGGGTATTCATCGCCCTCGCAAACGATCACAGGCGCATCGGTAATGTTCACCGACTGGCTGAAACCGGCCAACCGGGCACCCACCAGGTAGTCAAAACGAAGCCGGGCATGCTTCAGCACATGCATGATCATGGCCGTAGTGGTGGTCTTGCCATGGCTGCCACCCACAACCACGCGGGTCTTGTCCAGGCTTTCTTGATAGATGTACTCGGGAAAGGAATAGATGTTTAGACTCAACTCCCTGGCTTTCAGCAGCTCCGGGTTATCCTCACGGGCATGCATACCCAGGATCACCGCGTCAAGGCCGTTATGGATATGGCTGGGGTCCCAGCCTATGGAAGCAGGCAAAAGTCCTTCGTTTTCAAGATTTGTGCGGGCAGGTTCGAAGATCTCGTCGTCGCTGCCTGTGATCTGGTATCCTTTTCGCTTTAAAGCTATGGCGAGCTGGTGCATCACGCTGCCGCCAATGGATATAAAATGGATTTTCATGAAGGTCAGTTTGTTAAAAGGGCTCGTGATTATCAGATTGTTAGACTGAAAACTTGTAAAAGCGGAATTGGTGCTTATTTTTGTATAATAAGCGGCAATTTAAACCGTTTACTCAATATTGTTATGAAAAACAAAATCATGGCCCTGGTACTCGTAGCGGTTACCATCACTATGCTGAGCTCATGTTTCAGCTCACGCAGTAAGTATGGCTGTCCTACGGTGTCGACGCAGAAGGCCGGGAAGAACGTATAAAAACACCCGCTAGTGATGGAATGGATTGAGTTGAAGAGCGAAGCGCAACTGGAAGAAATAAGGAAAAGATCGGAAGAACGCCCCCAGGTGATCTTCAAACATAGTACCCGGTGTTCTATCAGTTCCGTAGCCCTGCAAAGATTTGAGCGATCATCCCCTCCTCCCGGAGTGGATTTTTATTTTCTGGACCTCCTGAAAAACAGGCCCTTGTCCAGCAAGGTGGCTGAGGTCTTTAAGGTCTGGCATGAATCCCCGCAAGTATTAATGATCCGTCATTGCGAGTGTGTGTATGATGAAAGCCACATGGGCATTTCCATGGAAGACATAGCCGACGTGGCTAAAGCCACCAATTAGTACCGGGGGCAGTGCACCGCGTTCAGCGAGGAATTGTTCCTTTTCGAAAATCCTGTATAAGTCAATGAGAGCTCAAAGCCGCCACGGCCATAGCTGCTGTTCCGCAGGGTGGAGATATTTACATCATAACTGAGGCCTACTCCAAAAGGATGGTAGTTGAGTTTGACGGTAGGGATCAAAGCATCGTTCCACCTCAGATAGCCACCACCTGAAAGGGAGTAATTCAGCCCTTCTGCTTCCGCACCGATCTTCAGTGTATACATCATACCGGCAATGGTCTCGGTGAATTGCTGCTGCCGGGAGTGGTCGGCCTCTATGGTCAGCAGGGAAAACTCATTCAGGTTGAAACGCACACCTGCAGATAACACGTATTTGGGAGAAAGCTCTATTTCCGCGTTTTGATAAAACGAAGTTTTGGGCTTGTTGAAATGATGATAGGCCACTCCCAAAACATAATTGTTCTCCTGGGAATTACCGAACTCTGAATTCAGGCTAAGACCAACTGCTCCGTCAAAATAACTGTATTGCGTGTTCTCAAGGGTCTCTCCATCTCCTCCCCCGTCGTACTGGTTGTTCGTGGTCATCTTGCTGCGGTCGAACCGGCGCTGCATCACGCCTCCCATGAATCCCATGGAGAGATAAACATTCTTCCGGCTGCTCATCGACTTATGAAAATTCAATGCAGGCATCACCTGGGTAGAAGTGAGGTTGGTGGTACCTGCCCTGTCGTGAAACACCTGCATGGCGATGGTAGCGAAATTATCGCCGTTGCCTACGGGCATTTTGTATTCCGCATTGGCAGAAACGGTCTTGTAGGCATTGGCTACGCTGTTCCACTGGCTGCGATAGACAGCCTGTGCCCTGATATCGGCATTCACAATGCCTGCCAGCGCAGGATTGCGAAACAAAGGCGTTTCATAAAACTGCGAGAAGTGCATGTCCTGGGCATGCGAAGCCATGCCGGTCAGCAGCGTCAGGAGCAAGGCAATGATGGCAGTACGTTTTTTCATGACGGTTTATTGAAGTAGGGTCACATCTCCTTTGAATGGCAATACGCTGGAATTCTCACAGATCACATCGCAGGTGTAGATAAATACATCGGGAGGCAGTTTTTTGCCTTTATAAGTACCATCCCAGCCTGCAGCGGGATCATTTGCATTGAAATTGATCTTTTCGAAGATCACCTCGCCCCAGCGGTTATAGATCCTGAATGACTTGATGCGGGCGATGCCGGTTCCGCGCGGGTAAAAGCGGTCGTTCATTCCATCGTTGTTGGGCGAGAAAGTATTGGGCAGATAGAAATTCCCGTTGTTGCAGATCACCGAGATGGTAATATCATCAGAAGCCCTGCATCCGCCGGCATTGGTCACATCTACGCGGTAGGTAGTAGTGCTCCTGGGTTTGGCCAGGGGTTCAGGACAACTGGCGCAGCTGAGCGTGTAGGGAAGTGTCCAGTCCCAGGTGATCACATCAGCCGAGGTCTTTGTTTTTAACTGCATACTAGATCCCACGGTAAGCACCTGGTCAGGACCGGCATCAACGGTCGGGATGGGATTCACCTTTACAGCTACTGTGGCTGTGCTGGTAAAGCAATTGTCCTTATCCCTTGCAGTAACTGTATAAGTAGTGGTAGTAGTAGGCGTGGCCTTCGGGCTGCTGCTGCCTGCGTCATCGAGACCAATAGATGGCGTCCACTGGTAATGGTCGGTTCCTGAGGCCATTAACTGCACCGTTTCTCCTAAACAAACAGAGTCGGAAGGACGCACCTGGAGGTTGAAGGGAAAACGCACAAATAATTTCACTGTATCGGTATCGAAGCAGCCGGCGGCATTGAAGCCACGTACCACATAGGTGCTGGTATCGGTTGGCGAGGCTACCGGGTTCGGGCAATTCAGACAACTCAGAGCAGGATCCGCTTCCCAGGTATAACTCTGCGCACCCGTTGCAGATAGCATCCTCGTACCGCCCTGGCATACAAGGCCATCGGGGCCTGCGTTCACGAGAGGAATGGGGCTGATGACCACCATGCGTGAAGCAGTATCGGCGCAACCGTTGACATCGGTGGCCGTGGCGGTCAGCACATAGCTTCCCTGGCTGAAGGTCTCGGGTTGAGGATCATGAACGTCGGCGCTATGACCATTACCGAAGTCCCACTGCCAGCTGAGGCTGTCAGCAAAACTCGTCGTTCCAATAAAATCAAGTACAGCAGGTGCGCAGCCCGTGGTATCACCGCCAATGCTGATGACAGGAGAAGGGTGAATGGTGATAGGCAGGGCGATGGATGAATCCACGCAGCCGCTTTGGGTATATACAAATAGCTTAGTAGTGTAGGTACCGGGTGTGGCGTAATAGTGTGAAGGCGACTGGTCTGTACTGCCGGTGCCGTCCCCGAAACTCCACTGCCATCCCGTGATCAGGTCGTTGCTCACGGAGGTATTATCAAACACCACCAGTCCTGCGTCGCAGAAGCTGGCCGCATTGACACCGTAAGTAGCTATCACGCCTGTAACGCGGATGGTATCCTCACCGGTAACCGGTACCGAGCAACCCGCCGCATCTACCAGGATCATCTTCGGTACATATTCACCCGGTTGGGTGTACACGTGAGTAATGACGGAATCCAGCCCGCTGTAAGTGGTACCGTCGCTGAAGTCCCAGACGATGCTTTCCCTGTCGAAGCTGGTGGCGGTAAGCGTAAGAGTTAGGGGCTTACAGCCCTCCTGTGGCGAATAGCTGAAAGTTCCGCGGGGACCTTTGAGCACGATCTTCTTGCTGATGCTATCCTTGCAGCCACCCGGCGAGGTGATGACCAGCTTTACGAAATACACACCGGATACAGTATAGTAATGCGAAGGATTTTGCAGGCTGGATGTATTGCCATCGCCGAAATCCCATTCTATGGAAGTATAATGTTTTGATGTATTGGTAAAGGTCACCAGCATCGGTGGACAGGTGCCTACGGAATCAGACATGGTGAAATCTGCTTTTGGCAGGTCGATGCGGATGTATTGCCGGCGGACCATTGAATCCACGCAGCCATACTTATCGGTTACTTTCAGTTGAATGGTGAAATCGCCTACACCACCGTATGGATGGGTAGGATGCTCCTGCGTGGAGGTCTGCCCGTCGCCAAATGACCAGGCGTACTGCAGGTCGGCGCCTGTAGAAAGGTTTTGAAAGGCCACCGGCTTGTCGGTGCAATACAAAGTATCCGGCGAAACAAAATCAGCCTTCGGCTGCGCGATCACGATCGGTGTGGGCAGTCCGAAGCTGCTGGTACAGCCGTAGGCATCAGTTACAAAAAGGGATACAGGATATTCGCCCGGAGTGCTGTACTGGTGCTGGGCCGCAGAAGTGGAGGCTGTATCCACTACTCCATCGCCATAATTCCAGATCCACTCCACCAAAGGATGAATCCCGTCCGTAGTAGAAAGGTCGGTGAACACAATATTGTTTGCTGTAAAACAGGATATACTGGTGTTAGAGCTGAATGAAGCGGTAGGACCATAAACAGTGATCGTGTCGGTGCGTGCATCCACACAGCCAAGTATATCGGTGATCGTGAGCTTGACCACATAATCACCGGGGGCCGTATACACATGGTTGGTAAATACAGAATCGGTAGAGTGCGTTCCGTCGCCAAAATCCCAGAGCCAGGTGCTGATGTTGGCGTTTTTAATGCCCTGGGAATTAAAAAGCACATTGCTCCCCTTGCACACATAGCGCTGGTGACTGAAGCTGGCTTTCTCGTCCACCACCAGCACGGTCTTCCTGCTGGTATGCTGGCAGGAATCGTTGAACACGGTGAGCTCCACCAGGTAGGAACCTGGGGTACTGTAAGTATGAACAGGATCTTTCTGCGTTGAGGTATTACCATCACCGAACTTCCAGAAATAGCTCTGTGCCTGCAAAGACTTGTCCGTGAATCTCTTCGTGTATTTCTCGCTGCAGCTATTGACAAAATCGAATGAGGAGAATGGCGGCTTCACAAAAGCAACGCTATCAAGGTGAATGCTATCCGGACAAGTATTGCTCCATACGGTTAGTGTCACATTCACATAGCCGGGACCAAAGTACCATAATGGGTTTTGGTCGGTAACGAAATCGGTATTGCCAAAGTTCCAGAGCCACTGGTCAACATCGCCCAAACTGGTATCAACGAATTTAATGCCCTGTTCTACGCAGACCACCGGTGGCTGCAAAGTGAATCCGGCCTTGGGCTTGTTGCCCACTCTTACCCCTCTTACCATCGTTACCGTTTCGGTACAGCCATTGGCCGTGGTGATGGTGAGGCTTACATCGTAATTCCCTGCCTGCGTGTAAGTGTAGGTGGGAAATTGCTGGGTGGAGGTAACGCCATTACCGAAATTCCAGAGATAACTCACTACAGGATCGCTGACCACTACGTTGGGACGTGGCTGGATCGTCAATGGATTACAACCGGTACGGGGCAGGCTGTCGATGGCCACGATAGGCTTTTGGATGGAAATATATCCGGGCTTCACCAGCGTATCACGGCAACCATTGGTATTGGTGGTGATGAGGCTCACGTCAAAGCTTCCATAACTGTTATAGGTATGCGAAGGATTGGCCGCAGTAGAAGTGCCGCCGTCGCCGAAGCTCCATTGATAGGCTACGATGCCTGCGGCTTGTCCGCCAAAGTTCACTGTGAAAGGAACCTTACAGAAATTATTCTTGCTGACGGAAATATTGATTGCCGGCCTGGCAAACACGGTGATGGGTTTTACGATCGAGTCCTTGCAGGTGCCGTAATCGTTCACCAGCTTAATCAGGTAAACACCAGGATTGTTGTATGATTTTACCGGATTGGTATCGGTTGATGAACTGCCATCGCCAAAATACCAGGTCATGGAGCTTGGTGCTGGCTGCGTTGTGTTGGCTACAGTAAATCCTGCTTTCTGGCAAACAGCGGATGGCGCTGTGAAAGCGGGCGAAGTGCCCACATGGATCAGTTGCTGTTTCACCATGGTATCGCGGCATCCCTGCGGACTCACCGTGATCAGTTTCACAGTATATATTCCGTTGGCCAGGTAGGTATGTGCCGGATCTTTTGCGGTTGACTGGCTGCCGTCACCAAAATCCCAGATGTGGCTTAAGGTGCCTGGTCCTGAGGAAGCATTGGTGAACTGGAAAGATGCAGGAGCCTTACAGGCGAATTCTTTGTTCACCGAGAAGTTCGCATCCACGCCAAAAGTGGTGCGGATATATGCGGTCTTGCTCAGCGTCTTCACGCAGCCATTGGAATTGGTCACTTTGAGCGTAACGGTATAATTGCCTGCTGACTGGTAGACGTGACTGGGATGCTGCGCATTAGAGATGCTGCCATCGCCGAAATCCCACTGCCATCCCGTAATGGAAGCTGCAGAAGGATTGGTCTGGTCGGTGAACTGCACGCTAAAAGGATAGCAGCCGCTGGTATCCGAGGCGGTGAATGCCACCACGGGATTGGGATGGACCGTGATATAGCTGGTCTTCCGGATCGAGTCGGTGCCGCTGGCATTCTTTACTACCAGTTTCACCGAATAGGTACCGGGATTAAAATAAGTAGTGGAAGGATTTTGAAGAAAGGAGACCACCCCGTTACCCAGCTCCCAGCGCCATTGGGTGGGATTGCCGGTGGAGGCGTCATTGAATTGTACGACAATAGGTGCACAGCCCGAAACCTGATTGGCCGAGAACCCCGCAGACAGCTGTCCGTAGGATGCCAGGCTGGCAAGAACGGAAAAGGTTAATACAGTAAGCTTGCACTTCCATGCACGTCTGGTCATAAGGTTAGCCTGGTTTCTTTTCGGTGGCAGGGTGAGTAAAATTAAAATAAACAATAATCTATGCTGGTCTAGGAACGACTTCCGGGTTAAAATCGTCGGCAGAAAGGCAAAAAAACACTTCCAGTTTCGAAAACCTTAATTACGAAGTTTCCAGGAGGGATGGATTGCTTGCATTCTTGGACAATACCGGGCGTTAAAAAGTCATCAAATGTGTACTTGGTACACGATGCACCAATTGGCTGCAAGGATTTCACGGAGGGTAACAGAAAGCCGGAGTAGAGTGGCCCGATAAAATCCTGGTGAGATAGTGACTGAATACTAATGTAGTGAAAATAACAGGGAAAAGGAAATGGGCAGCTTTTTCGAACGGACAAAAAAAGGCCCAGCGTTCCGCTGGGCCAGTAATTTATTGTTCATCGTGATCAGTAACCGCTCATACCACCGAAGCTGAAACGAACGCCTACATTAAAGATGAAATGGGCAGGGATATAATTCTCTACATAAGTGTTGCCAACTTTGTTGGCTGGCAGTGCCAGTCCTGCTTCACCGAAAACCATCGGCGTGCCCAGGGAATATTGAGCGCCTACACCCAGGTTCAGGGTGAAGCCACTTTGCTTGCCGGGTTCCATTTTATCTGTTGGCGTATAGCCCGTCGGGATCGCCTGTGTTTCCTTCTCTTCATACTTCGCCATCACGTAGCTACCGCCCACGGGGATGTATAAGTTAAAGGCGGTCTCGTCATCGCCCACCACCCTGTATTGTCCAATGAGGGAGACAGTAGTGAAATTGGTTACGATCTCCGAGCTGGTGCTGGTAGTGTTGGTACCATCAGAAGAGGAAATGCTGGAAGCGTATTTGATCACGGAAGCCTTGGTGAAACCAAGGGTAATGGCTGCTCCGTCGCGCAGTCCATATCCTGCTTCCACCTTGAATCCTGGCGTAGACTGTTGAAAGCTGCCTTTATACATGGTATAGTTGCCGGCCACCCCGATAGAAAATGCGGATTCAGAAACTTGTCCGTTGGCTGAGAAATACACTAAGAAAGCGAGTACGGTTGTGATTTTTTTCATGTTGTTTTGGTTAAGCTCCAAATATATATATGGAAGATTAAATATTTTAATTTTTCAACCGGTTTATTTCGCTGACCAGTAGGCTCTTTATGCTCTTCCTTAGACATACCCATAACAAGACCAGCCCCTGTTCTGGGGGCTGGCCGGTAAGATCCTATGGGTAAATATTAATAGGTAACGCCCGTTTTCCTGGCCGTAGCAGCCTGGATCTCAGGCAATAAGCCAGCGAGGAAGATGGCAATGCCCAAAGCAATATGGAGGTAATTGTCGGCGCCATTCACGTGGAGGAAGCCAAGCAACTCGGTCATTCCATCGTCGCCGATATTGGCCAGCCCCAGGATTCCCAGCAACAGGTAGACCACGCCGAATATTTTCAAAAAGAGGCCAGCCTTTGCAGGAATAGCAAAGGCAAAGAGCAGGAACAATACACCGCTTACAATATGGACTGTATTGTGCACCGTGTCGGCATGAAAGATGGCGTCTGCCGACTCACCGATGATGGGATTGGGAAAGAAGCCAAGAATACCTACGGCAATGAAAACGATGCCGAATAGAATAGAGGCAGATCTTGTGTTCATTAGTAGTGGTTTTTGTGGTGATGGTTGAAAAGTAAGATACACAGTTTCTGTAGGGTTTCAAAGGTTCCCGCTGGTTTTGAAGTGTCAATAGTGATCAGGATAAACTAGGGCGCAGGGATGCGACTGAACGCAAGGAATGCTTTTTCACGGTCCGAAACATCGGTCTGGCGTCTCAGATGAAAGGTATTCAGGGTCCTTCGCCGGGAACCGGAGGTTCGTCTGGCAGGGGCGGTTCTTCGATCTCTTCGTCAGGAATGATCTCGGGATCTTCTACTACAGGTACCAGGGGATCTTCCGGGTCGGGTGGCAGGCTTTCCGTAGGATCACCAGGAATGTCTACCGGATGAAAGGGTTTGCCGCGCATGGTTGAAGATTTTGGACATTGAATTTACGTTAACAATCACTTAGCAACAAGCAGGACAACAGTTCCGCCTGCGGTTTAAGGATTCTCTAACCGATGATGCGCCTTTGATTTTGTATATTTGTAAGCTGGCTTAAGAGGAAGATCAGATAAATCTTCAATCTTAAATCTCAAATCTTCAATCAGCAATACCCTGGGGGTGCCTGGTTTAGACAGCATAGGTCTTTGAAAGTGTAAGCATGCAGAGCGTTGGATAATTAGCTCTTAAATCTGAATATTCAAAACTCAAATGGCAATACTCAGTATGCCATGGCTGCCTAATTAGATTAGAGCAACCATTTTGGCCGCGAATGCAGGTCTGCCCGTACCTCGCGTCGCCGCCTAAATCAAAAATAAACAGGCTGCTGCAATGGAAGGCTGTGCCCATTGCTTAAGACCATCCAGCTAAGGAGATGATTGGTTTGCTCAGTTCCGGTTATCTCCCGACAATCAATTCTGAAATAAGCATGTAGAAAGCTTTCGATGAGTATGTTTGGACACGGGTTCGATTCCCGTCACCTCCACCGCTTTAAAAGTCCCTTCGGGGGCTTTTTTGTTTTCCCTCCGATGATTTGAATGTTGAAGTCAGAACAGATGAATGCTGAAGTCTGGGTAGTTCCGATAACTATGGAACAGGGTAAACTCCGAACCAGGAAACACTAACCACTTCAACATTCCCGCCCGAACGTGCCGTTCGGTACGGGCGGGCATCGGTTCATCCGTTCTAAATTCAAAAACCCTGCGGGAGCTTTTTAGGATCAGAACGCCCACTTTATTTGTACAGCGCCGCCATAATACCTTCTTTTGTAATCCAGGATCTCGTTATAATATACGACTGGCTCAAGTATCAGGTTTTTATGCAGGCTGATCTTTTTGCTAATCGACGCGATCAATCCCGACGACCATTCCTGGTCCAAAAACCGGTCGTAGTTCTGCAGCGGACCATATCCGCTTCTTCTGTCTTCTTTCCAACTTAAGAAATGATCCACGGTTATTCCAGCTGATAGCGAGAATAATTTCGAAGTATACTTATACGTCAGAGGAAAACTCAGAAATTTTTCAGTCACGTCAAATTCCACCCATTCAACTGAATTTGGAGGCGTAGGTATGGCAATATATGCGAGACGCTTTGCTTTTCTGAAATTCATTCCGACGCCAACGCCCGACCGGCGCGAGAACCGCATCTCGAAAGCCAATCCAGGGTGCGTCAACCAAACGGTTCTGGTGAAACTTGAAGCACTGTGGTCATGTTCTTCGTAATGCGCTGTCGTTCTTTGCATTCCCATTGATAGACCGACTTCATATTTGTGCTGGGCAAATGCTGTACAACATAAGCAACCACTAATAAGGATAAAGAGCATTGTCCTCATAGAAAGGCAGGTTAGGTTTTGGGATACAGATATAACGCCTGGAAAGCAAACAAATTGTTCACCCTTTCGGATCAGAAAAGGCAACATACCCTGAACCAACTGGTCAACCCTACTTAAACAGTCTCCAGATATCTAACCCGAATGCATAGGCCATGAGACCCAGCAGCAGGATCATACCTACCATTTGTGCGTACTCGATGAATTTTTCACCCGGTTTGCGGCCGGTGATCATTTCATAAATGGTGAACAGGGCATGGCCGCCGTCCAGCCCGGGAATGGGCAGCACGTTCATGAAGGCCAGTATGATGGAAAAAATTGCGGTCAGTGTCCAGAAGCTTTGCCAGTCCCAAACGCCAGGGAAAATGTTGCCGATGCTGATCACGCTACCAAGCGAGTCCTTGGCATCTGCCTTCCCTGTGAATAGCTGCTTGAGGCCGGTGGTGTACATTTTCAGCGTGTTCCAGGAGCGCTTGATGCCTGCAGGAACAGCCTCTACAAAGCTATAGCTCTTGGCTTCGGTATGCAGGCCCAGCTCCTTGATGTTAGCGAGTGGCGCAAAGCCGATGAAGCCTTCTTCGTTCACCTGTACTGGAATACTCAAAGGTTTGTCGCCCCTGACCACTTTCACCTGTATGGTGCTGTTCTTTCTTTTTCTCACCTCGCGCTGGAAATCCTGGAAATAAGGTGTTGCTATGGAGTCCAGTCCCACAATACGATCGCCTTTTTCAAGACCGGCTTTTTTTGCATTGGAGTTTTTGGAGAAAGCATCTACGATGGCGGGAAAGCGGAGCGAAACAAAATTGCTTCCCTTGCTTTTGTTCAATGCCCTGATGATGGTACCAGGCAGGGGCAGCTGCTGCTCCTGACCATTGCGAAGGATGGTGATCTCAGTAGCCTCTGATGTAATGATCTGTGGTGTCACCTTCAGTATATCTCTCACCGGCTCATTGCCCACTTTCACAATATTGTCGCCGTCCTGCAGTCCTACCGAGCGTCCGAGGCTGTCTACAGCCAAACCGTATTTTGCGTTTTGCGGAGGCAGGTATTCTTCACCCCAGGCCCAGGTGATCATGATGAAGATCACCAATGCCAATAGTACGTTTACGGTTACACCTCCCAGCATGATGATCAGCCTTTGCCAGGCCGGCTTGCTTCGGAACTCCCATGGCTGCGGCGGCAGTTTCATCTGCTCCTTGTCCATGCTCTCATCGATCATGCCTGAGATCTTCACGTATCCGCCAAGAGGGATCCAGCCCAGTCCGTATTCGGTCTCGCCCACTTTTTTCTTCCAGAGGGAGAACCATGGATTGAAGAACAAATAGAATTTCTCCACGCGGCAACCGAACTTCTTGGCCGGGATAAAATGCCCGAGCTCGTGAAGGATCACCAGGATAGAGAAAGATAAAATGAATTGTCCTGCCTTAACGCCTACAGCAGCCCAGTCTATTACTAATAAGAACATGTACCTGTTTTATGACGGGCAAATATCCATTAAATGGTCCAGACTTGGTTGCCGCCCGGCAAATATGAAAAAGATTAACAGTCTAAAGCTGGATCAGGTCGGCCGCGTAATTCCTCGCTTCGCCGTCGCTTTCCGAATAATCTTCCAGCGTGGGATGGTCGATGAAGGAAACCTTTTGCATGGTCTTTTCAATCACTTCGGTCATTTCCAAAAAGCCCAGCCTGTTGCGCAGGAAAGCAAATACGGCGATCTCGTTGGCCGCATTCAGTACACAGGGAAGGTTGCCGCCTTTTTTCAAAGCTTCTACTGCCAGGCCCAGGTTGCGGAAGGTGCGGTAGTCGGGCTCATCGAAATTGAGACTGGTCACTTTGCGAAAATCCAGCCGGGGGAAGCTATTCTTGAGCCGCTTGGGGAAGGCCATGGCATATTGGATAGGCAGTTTCATGTCGGGCAATCCCATTTGCGCTTTGATGCTGCCATCCTCAAACTGTACCATGGAATGCACGATGCTTTGCGGGTGAATGAGCACCTGGATCTGGTCGGGCCGCAAATTGAAAAGCCATTTGGCTTCTATCATCTCAAGGCCCTTGTTCATGAGGGTGGCCGAGTCAATGCTGATCTTCGCTCCCATGCTCCAGTTGGGATGCTGCAGCGCATGCTCCCTTTTTACATTCACCAGGTAGTTGGGCTTTCTTCCCAAAAAAGGGCCGCCGGAAGCGGTGAGGATCACTTTTTCAATGGGGTTGCGCATTTCGCCGACCAGGCATTGAAAGATGGCCGAATGCTCGGAGTCAACTGGAATGATGGGCACACGTTTCTCAACCGCCTTCTGCATGATGATGTCGCCTGCAACAACAAGGGTCTCCTTGTTCGCCAGCGCAATGGTCTTTCCTGCTTCAATGGCATTGAGTGTGGGTTTCAAACCTGCATAGCCCACAATGGCGGCCAGCATGAGGTCGTACACATCCATAGCGGCCACTTCTTCCAGCGCGGCCTGGCCGGCAAAGACTTTGGTATCGGTGGAGGCGAGCGCTTCGCTCACCTTCTGGTATTTTTTTTCATCGGCGATCACCACGATGTTCGGCTTGTGCTGCAAGGCCTGTTTGATCAGCAGGTCGTCGTTGGCATTGGCCGTCAACACTTCTACAGAGAATTGGTCGGGATTGGCAGAGATCACTTCAAGGGCCTGTGTGCCGATGGAGCCGGTGGACCCGAATATGGCGATTCGTTTGATCATTATTTGAACTGGTGGATGAGCGTAAATTAAAGGTAAACTGTCATTTAGTAAAATCGTACAAAAAATAACCGTGAATCGTCAATCGGATAGATCAGGGTTCACTTCTGCAGTTCGACAGCCGGCATAAGCAAACATCATGCTATTTATGGCTGGATAACAGACAATGCTGACAGAGGGAGCGGGGGACTATCGTCTAAGCTTTGAAAGGTTGTAAGCCGTCTGCGATGTTGCGGTCGTTGCTTAGTCGCGGTACCTTGTTCTGTCCGCCCAGCCTGCCAATGGATCTCATATAGTCGATGAAGCCATTCCTGCGCACCGGGGTGATCTGTAAAGGCTGTAGGATGTTTCCTTTCAGCAGGTCGTCGTAGTAAATATTTCTTTTTCGCAACTCCGTATCCAGCCGCAGGGCAAATGCCTCCAGGTCATCCGGCTGGTTCTCGAATTCTACGAACCATTCATGATAGCTTTTTCCTTCGCCCTGGTGGATGAAGGGAGCTACGGTGAATTCTGTGATCCTGGTTTCGCTGCCGGCGGCCGCCTTCATGCTGCCTTCCACTTCTTCGCCGATCACGTGCTCGCCAAATGCGGAAATAAAATGCTTGATGCGGCCGGTCACCACAATGCGGTAAGGCTCGGTGCTAATGAATTTTACCGTGTCACCGATGTTGTATCCCCACAGGCCCGCGTTGCTGTTCACGATCAGGGCATAGTTCTCGCCCACCTTCACGTCTTTCAAACTCAGACGGCGGGGATTTTCACTGAATATCTCTCCTGCCGGTATGAATTCGAAGAAAATACCGCTATTGGTATTTAAGAGAAGCCCCTCTTCATTTTGCGTATCCTGGAAGGCAAAGAATCCCTCTGATGCAGGGAAGGTCTCAATAGTATGCACGTCGCGGCCGATGCTATCCATCAGCTTTCTGCGATAGGGTTCGAAATTCACGCCGCCATGAACAAGCACGGAGAAATCAGGGAACAGCTCCCCAATCTTTTGTCCTGTTTTTTCCTGAAGGCGGTCGAAATACATCTGCACCCAGGGCGGTATTCCGCTGATCAGTGTCATTCTCTTGCTCACTGTTTCTTCCACGATCTTGGCCAGCTTTTGTTCCCAGTCCTCGATACAATTGGTGCTGTAGGTGGGCAGCTGGTTGGTGCGGAGATAGGATGGAATGTGATGATTGACGATGCCGCTCAGCCGGCCTGTGGGGATGCCGCCGATCCTTTCCAGTTCCGGGGATCCGGACAGAAAGATCATTTTACCATCCGCGAAGGCCGTGTTGCCGGTCTCGGCCATATAATTCAGCAGCGCATTGCGCGCGGTGTTGATGTGATTGGGGATCGACTGCTCGGTGATGGGAATATATTTTACGCCACTGGTGGTACCGGAGGTCTTGGCAAAATAGATAGGCTTGCCCTTCCATAATATATTATGCTTTCCCTCCTTGATCTTGTCGATATAGGGTTTCAGCCCCTCGTAGTCGCGTACGGGCACGGCCTGTACATATTCTTCGTACGCCTGCACGTCCTGCAGCTTATGATCCTTCCCAAACTCAGTGATCTTACCCGTCTTCAGCAGGCTGCGGAAAATGTTTTCCTGGTCAGCAAGGGCGTTGAGCTTGTCCTTCTGGATCTTCTTGTAAACGTAGGCCGCAAAGGGTTTTGCCAGTAGAGATTTGACCCGCATAATCGTTAGTGGGATGCAAGGTAAGAGGAAAACGCCAAAGGCGTTTTCCGTTTCCGGTTTCCAGTTTCCAGTTTCCGGTTGCTTCAGGGCAAGCCTGGCTTTTCCTACATGGCCTTTAGAAATTCAAGGCTCAGTCTCCTCGTTTCCCCCAGGAAACCGGAAACGTTTGTTAAGAAATCTCAAATTAACCTGCCGGAGGAGCTTTTTTCCGCTATTTTGCCCCCTCTCCTCCCCTGAAAACAGGCCGATTTCTTTGCCACATCCGAATTTACCGTTACTTTTGCCTCCCGAAAATTCCGAATAAATCGGAATAGGACTAAATCATTGAACCGTTATGTTCGCAGTAGTAAAGATAGCCGGTAAGCAATTCAAGGTGGCGAAGGACCAAACCTTGTACGTTCCCAGTCTCAGTGGCAACACAGGAGATAAGGTAGAATTCAGCGATGTAGTGTTTGCCGACAACAACGGCAACCTCTCCTTTGCCAATTCAGTGAAAGTCCAGGCGGAGATCGTCGGACATGTACAGGGTGACAAAGTGATCGCCTACAAGCAGAAGCGCCGTAAGGGCTTCCGCAAGAAGAAAGGTCATCGTACCCATTACACCCAGATCCGTATTAACGGCATCGTTTAAAAAAAATTAATCAGACAATAAAATCTCTCGCTCATGGCACACAAGAAAGGTGAAGGCAGTGTAAAGAACGGACGCGACTCCAACAGCAAGCGTCTTGGCGTAAAGATCTTCGGAGGTCAGGCTGCTATTGCCGGAAACATCATTGTTCGTCAGCGTGGCACGGTTTACCATCCCGGTAAAAACGTTGGCGTTGGAAAAGACTTCACATTATTTGCAATGTCCGATGGCGTTGTTGAATTCAGAAAAGGTCGCTTGAACAGGACCCTGGTTTCTGTGAACCCGGCTGAAGTAACGGCCTGAATTTAGTGCTTGGTTACAAAAAATATTTGACAGTTAAAAAATTTTTATATTTTTACTACTGTTAATTGTTTTTTTACTAACCATTAAATTCAAAACAACATGGCAACAGCAAAAAAAGCTGCAAGCAAAAAGAGCGCTAAGAAAGCCGCTCCAAAGAAAGCCGCTAAGAAGGCCGCTCCAAAGAAAGCCGCTAAAAAAGCCGCTCCTAAAAAAGCAGCTAAGAAAGCAGCTCCTAGAAAAGCAGCTAAGAAAGCTTCTAAGAAGGCCGCTTCTAAGAAGCGCTAAGCGTAAGCTTTACAGCTTAGAACTTCATACAGTCCCTCGCATCAGCGGGGGACTTTTTTTTGCGCCCTCCCTGCCCTCCCTAAAGGGAGGGTGAGAATATCGAACAAAGAACAAGGAATGTCCAATGTTGAAGTTTGTTGGTGAACCTTGGTGACTTGGTGCCTTCGTGGTTCAAACCACCTTCCACCACCAGCAGGTAGCATAGCGAGGTGAATCAAACGCCAAAATCATTCACCATTCACCATTCACGATTGAAGATTGACGGTCATCCGCCCCCTTCAGGGGGTTGGGGGCTAAACGAGCTCTTTCAGCTTAGCCACAACGTAGTCGATCTCTTCTTTTGTATTGTATTTGGAAAACGAGAACCGCACGGTTACCCAGTTGTCGGTTTTCTTCAGGGCCTTCATCACATGCGAGCCGGCATCCGCCCCGCTGCTGCAGGCACTGCCACCGGAGGCACAGATGTTATTGATGTCGAGATTCATCAGCAGGAATTCGGCCTTCTCGGTTTTTGGAAAGCACACGCTGAGTACGGTATATAAAGTATTGGTCCTGGCAGGGTCCATGCAGGGAGCACAGTTGAAGTCAACGCCCGGGATTGTTTTTTTCAGTTCCTCGATCATGTGGGTACGCAGGCCACGGATGTAGTTGCTGTCGCGCTCGTAGTGTTCCATGGCCAGCTCCAGCGCCTTGGCAAAACCAACGATGCCATACACATTCTCCGTACCGGCGCGCATATTTCTCTCCTGCCCACCACCATAAATAAAAGGGCGGACGGTGACATTCTCATTCACATAGAGCATGCCCGTGCCTTTGGGACCATGGAATTTATGGCCGGCAGCGGAAATAAAATGTACGTGGATCTCATCGAGGCGCAATGGGTAGTGACCCACGGTTTGCACACAGTCGGAATGGAAGATCGCATCGTATTTTTTGCAAAGCTCTCCTACCCTTTTAATGTCCATCAGCGTACCGATCTCGTTGTTGGCATGCATCAGGGTCACCAGGGTTTTCTCTTTGGAAGCCTTTAGTTTTTTCTCCAGGTCCTCGTAGATCACTTCTCCTTCGTCGTTCAGCTCCACGAAGCTGATGCTAATATTTTTCTCATGGCCGTAGTATTCCACGGTATGGAGAACGGCATGGTGCTCGATCCTGGAAGTAATGATATGGGTGCAACCGAGGTCGCGGATGGCGGCGGCGATGGCCGTATTGTTACTCTCGGTACCTCCTGAAGTGAAAAAGATCTCGCCCGGTTTGGCGCCAAGGAGCCTGGCTACCGTTTTCCTCGCATTCTCAATGGCCATCCTGGTCTCCCTTCCATAAGAGTACATGGAAGATGGGTTACCAAAATGCGTGGACATATAGGGAAGCATGGCCTCCAGCACTTCCTTATCAAGGGCTGTGGTAGCGGCATTGTCCAGGTAAATGCGGTGACCCGCCATAGTTGGGTTCTTTGTCATACTGCCTGTGTTAGTTTGCTCCATGCCCGCTTGAATTTAATTGGCTCCGGCTAAATTAATCAACCCTGGGGAAAGGCCGGCATCACCCCATGAATTCCCTGATATCCTGCATCAGCCGCCTGGCTATATTGTCAGCCGTGGTCTCAAAACTGCTTTCGGCATAGATCCGGATGATCGGCTCGGTGTTGGACGTGCGCAAATGCACCCAGTCCGTGTCGAACTCTATTTTCAGTCCGTCCTCCGTATTCAAGGGGTTCTTCTTGTATTTTTTCTTGATCTTTTCAAATATGGTCTTTACGTCAAGATCCTTTTCCAGTTCTATTTTATTCTTGGAAATGAAATAATCCGGGTAGTTCGCACGGAAGGATTTCAGTCCTTTCCCGGAAGCTGCGAAATGCGAAAGGAAAAGCGCGATGCCTATGAGCGCGTCGCGACCATAATGAAAATCAGGTACGATGATGCCGCCATTACCTTCGCCGCCGATCACCGCCTGTACGGATTTCATCTTGTTCACAACATTCACTTCGCCTACTGCCGAAGGAAAATGCTCACCTCCATGCTTTAACGTTACTTCTTTCAGCGCCTTGGTACTGCTCATGTTGCTCACCGAGTTGCCCTGGCGCTTGCCGAGCATGTAGTCGGCTACGGCTACCAAAGTATATTCTTCGCCAAACATGGATCCATCCTCGCACACAAAGCAAAGCCTGTCCACATCCGGATCCACTGCTATGCCGAGGTCGGCCCTCTGCGCAACTACTTCATTGCTCAAGCCGGAAAGATGCTGCGGCAGGGGCTCCGGGTTGTGGGCGAACTTTCCATTCACTTCTCCATTGATCACGATCACCTCCGCTACGCCCAAAGCTTTCAGCAGGTCGGGGATCACCAGGGCACCTGTGGAATTGATGCAATCCACCACCACTTTGAAATTCCTGGTCTCAATGGCTTTCTTGCCTACCAAAGGATAATTAAGCACCATGTCGATGTGGCGCTTCATGTATTCGTCGTTCGTTGAAACAGTACCCAGCTTGTCCACAGGAGCAAAAGCATAATCGCCCTCCTCCGCCTTGCTCAGCACAAGGGCACCGAGTTCCGCGCTGATGAATTCCCCCTCACTGTTCAGCAGCTTCAGGGCATTCCATTCCTTGGGATTGTGGCTGGCGGTGATGATGATGCCACCCACAGCGCCTTCCAGTTTCGTAGCCAGCTCCACGGTTGGTGTAGTGGAAAGTCCCAGGTCGATCACATCGAGACCCAGCGCTACCAGCGTTTGGGTGACAAGGCTGCTCACCAGGGCGCCGCTGATACGGCCGTCCCTGCCAATAACAACTTTCCTGCTTGCCTCCTGCTCTAAAAGGATGGAACCATAGGCTGCTGTAAATTTCACCACGTCCAGCGGCGAAAGGTTTTCTCCGGGCGCCCCACCTATCGTACCCCTGATGCCCGAAATGCTCTTGATCAATGCCAAAATGTAAGATTTAGTCCCCTCCCGGATATCCGGATTTTGGGGATGCAAAAATACGGTTTTACTGCTTGGCGCACCCAAGTGGATGGTAGCTTACTTTTACAAAAACAAAAGATGGAGGAAAGAGAGTGGTATAAAGACTGGTTTAATTCACCTTATTATCATAAACTCTATTTTGACCGGGATGAGGAGGAGGCGGATGCATTTATTGAGCAGCTGCTAGGCTTCCTGAAGCCCACTCCAGGCTCCAGGATGATGGATGTGGCCTGCGGCAAGGGGCGCCACAGCAAATTCCTGGCAGAACATGGTTACCGCGTTACCGGCATCGACATCTCACCCGACAGCATTGCCGAGGCCAAAAAGTTCGAAAAAGAGAACCTGGACTTTTACGTGCACGATATGAGGCTGCTGTCCTGGATCAACTATTTCGACTATGTTTTCAATTTCTTCACCTCCTTCGGCTACTTCGCCACCCGGAGGGAACACGATGATGCCATGCGCACCATGGCAGGCAGCTTAAAAGCCGGCGGACTGATCGTGATCGACTACCTGAATGTGCATTATATAGAAGATCGGCTGGTGAACAAAGAGGAAAAAAATATCGACGGCACCTTATACCAGATCCACCGGTGGCATGACGACCTGCACTTCTATAAAAAAATAACCGTCAGCGACGCCCACCTTCAGACCCCTATCGTGCACGTGGAGAAGGTTTCGAAGTTCAGCCTGGGAGATTTTACAGATATGCTCTCTTTCCAGAAACTGCAGGTGACGGATGTGTTCGGCGACTACCATTTGAATCCCTACCATGTAAAGGATACGCCGCGGATGATCATTGTGGCAAAGAAAAGTTGACAAGAGGTTCTACCATTTAGACGCTAAGGCGCGATGGCGCAAAGGAACGCGGGGGAACAGCCATGGGAATATTGATAGCTATCTGGACCCCATTCACCATTCACCATTCACCATTCACCATTCACCATTCACCATTCACCATTCACCATTCACCATTCACCATTCACGATTGACGCTCATTTCCCGGCAAACCTTACGGGATCTTTGGCCTGCAGCGGCGCGCTTACAGGACGCTTCTTGTTATTTACCAGCATCCATTTCGCGGTTTCATAATAGGCCGAGGTAGCCAGGGAAACCCTGGAAGTGATAGAATCCAGCTGTGACTGTGAATAGGCCGGCGTGTTAAAGAAGCTGATCTCCTCCTTATCGAAGTTGAGGTTTTTTGTAAAATAGAACTCATTGGTCACCATGCCTATCTGTCCCTTGTCGTGGTGGATGATGAAGGCATAGTTATTTGCATTCCTGGTCACCAGCACATCGCGGCCCAGGGTGGTATTGATATAAGGCTGGCCAATGGCCGAGAAGATGGATGGCAGTACATCTACCTGAGAGACCACTTCCTCCCGCAGCTGGGGCTGCAGCCTGCCGGGCGCATAAAATAAAAGCGGAACATGCTCTTCGGTAAGGCGTTTCTTCGTCCACACATCGCCGTAAACCGCCTGTGCATTGCCGGAAACACCGTGGTCGCCCACGAAAACAAACAAGGTGTTTTCAAAATATTTTTCTTTCGATGCGGCGGTCATGAATTTCTCTATGGCGAAATCGGCATAGCGGAAGGAATTGTATTCCTCCACGGATTCAAAACCATATTTCTGCAAGGTATCCGGGTGCATGTTCTTCTTCTGGAATTCTTTTTCGCTCTCAGGAATGTGGAAGGGGCGGTGGTTGTCGGCGGTCTGCACGATAGCGAAGAAAGGTTGCTGCTGGCTGGCAAAGACCTCGTTAGCCTCCATGAACAGGTCTTTATCGGAAATACCCCAAACATTCACCGGCTTGGAGCGGAACTTTCCTTCGGTGATCATTTCCAGTCCGCTGATATTCTGCAGCAGGCCGGAAAAATTATTGAACTCGGGACTGCCGCCCAGGAAATACATTTTGCGGTAACCTTCGAGGTTGTTGAGAATGGTATGCTGGTCCAGCGCCTCGGGGCTGCGGGTAGAAAACTTGGAACGCTGTACGTCGGGTATGCCGGTGATGGTGGCAAAGAGTCCGCGGGCGGTAGAGAAATGCGGTGAGAAGCAGCGATTGAACAGAACGCCTTCATCAGCCAATTCCTGGAAAAAAGGAGTTGTGTTAAGGGGGTTGCCGCTCATGCTGCTTTTGTACATGCTGAACGATTCGCAAAGCACCAGCACCACGTTGGTCTTTTCCGGTGCCGGCATCAATGGCTGCACAGCACGCGTGAAGGAAGGTGCACCGGGTGAAAGCCCCATCCAGTTCTTCATCACCGGCATGTACTGGCTGGCCTGCGTGCCCTGTTCGGGACGGCGGAACTTGAGCGTCGTGAAAAAATTCTGTAAAGGATTCAGTGCCAGGTTGGAGCGGAAGCTGTCTTCCAGCTGGAAGGCGTTGTTCCATTTCAGGGGCTGGCTCGACAAGCTGCCGTAGACCATCAGCCCAAAGAACAGGGTGGCCATCACCAGCCATTTATGACCGGGCATCACATGCGTATCACGGGCTTTAAGTATAATATAATGATGCGAGCGGCGAAAGACCCATTTGAGCAGGAGCACCACGGCAAAAAGTCCCAGCAGCATCCACACGATGGGATAGGATTCCCAGATCATGCGCGCTGAGATCAGGGGATCCTCGGCAAAATTCAGGGCGCTGGCGTCCAGCCGGGTTTCGTTATATGAAAAGCAGCCAAAGTCGGCGGCAAAGAAAAAGATCACGATAAAGGTCACCAGGGCCAGGTACCAGGTCCAGATCTTCTTGTTCCTTTCGGAATGAAAGGGAGAAAAAGCCGGGAAAAAGCTCACCAGTACGATGGGGAGGAGCAGCATGCTGATCCAGCGGAGGTCGAAGCGGAGGCCCAGCAGCAGGGAAGGCCAAAGGTCGCCAAAAGCCACCTCGTCGGGTTTGAAGGCCACGAGCATGGTCAGCCGGAAAGCTGTGAACAACAACAGGTAGATCATCAAAAGGTTGATGACCCAGAGTATTGTCTTTGGTAATCCGGAGCGAACGAGCATGGTGATAAAGCAGTCCTTTAGCGACCTGCAAAATTGCATCATTTACAGGGCATTGTCAACAGCTTATCGATGAACGGCATTATTTAGGCTTTCGTTTAGAGTCTATCCCGGAGCGGCTAAGTTTTGAACCACCAGGCACTGGGACACATAGGTACACTTTTTCACCATTCACCATTCACCTTTCACCTTTACTTACATTTGCTTCATGTTCCTCTTGGCTTCGTTCTGGGATCAACTGGTGCGCTGGGACCAATGGCTATTCATTCAGCTCAACAGCAAGTACACCAACCCGTTTTTCGACTTCATCCTCCCCTATTTCCGGGATTCCGTGTTCTGGGCGCCATTGTACATTTTCATGCTGGCCTTTGTCACCCTTAACTATGGTAAAAGGGGCTGGTGGTGGAGCCTGGCCTTTGTGTGCATGATCGCCCTCGCCGATATCACTAGCAGCCGGATCTTCAAGGAGGGATTCGAAAGGCTGAGGCCCTGCCAGGACCCCCTGTTTTTTCAAAATGTACGCCTGTTGCTCAAGCACTGCTCCAGCAGCTATAGCTTTACTTCCTCCCATGCCGCCAACCATTTCGGCATGGCCACATTTTTATACATTACTGCTTACCGGTACATCGGCCGGTGGACTTGGGTATTTTTTGCCTGGGCCTTCTTTGTTTCTTACGCCCAGGTATACGTGGGCGTGCATTACCCGGCTGATGTAATAGGCGGCGGCATCATTGGTGCCTTGTCGGCCACCCTGATGGCGGGCATATTTAATAAAAAAGCAGTTAGTTTTAATAAAGCAAACAAGCGTTGATGGAAATACTGATACTGGCGGGACTGATCATACTGAACGGCTTATTTTCGATGTCCGAGATCGCCCTGGTCTCTGCGAGAAAGACCAGGCTGGAAACACAGGCCAACAAAGGGGATGCGAAGGCCAGGGAAGCCCTGGACCTTTCCAACCACCCCGATAAATTTCTCTCTACTGTCCAAATAGGCATCACCCTGATCGGGATCATGACGGGTTTGTACTCGGGCGAGAACCTCAAGGACGACTTCATCGTTTTCTTCAACAAATATCCTTCGATAGCACCTTACAGCAGCGGGCTGGCCACTACCCTCGTAGTAATCATCATTACTTATTTCTCCCTGGTGTTCGGCGAGCTGGTGCCCAAGCGGATAGGCCTTTCCCGGCCCGAGGGCATTGCCAAGACCATGGCCAAGCCCATGCACTGGATCAGCGTGATCACCTATCCTTTTATCTGGCTGCTCACCAAGTCTACCTTGCTCATCATCCGTTTGTTCAAGATCAAGTCGGATGAATCGCATGTAACGGAGGAAGAGATCAAGGCCATTATCAGTGAAGGAACCGAACAGGGTACCATTGAAGAAGCGGAACAGGAGATCATTGAAAGGGTCTTCCACCTGGGCGACCGCAACATCACTTCGCTCATGACCCACCGCAGCGATATCGTGTGGTTCGATATCAATGATACGGAAGAAAAGATCAGGGAAAAGATCATGGACGATCCGCATTCGGTCTATCCCATCTGCGACGGCATGATCGACAACATCAAGGGCGTTATTTCCATCAAGGATATTTATGTCACCGACGACCATACCAAGTTCGGCCAGATGATGAAGCCGGCTTTGTTTGTTCCTGAAAACAACTCAGCCTACCAGGTGATGGAGAAATTCAAGGAATCGCAGATCCATTCCTGCTTCATCGTGGACGAATACGGCAGCCTGCAGGGCATGATCACCATCAACGACATCATGGAAGCCATCATTGGCGGCATTCCCCAGACGGATGAGGAAGACTACGAGATCATCAAGCGGGACGACGGCAGCTACCTGGTGGACGCGCAGATCCCTTTCTACGATTTCCTCACCAATTTCGAAAAGACCGAGTGGCTTACCGAAGAAGAAATGCAGTTCGATACCCTGGCAGGCTGCATCCTCGACGAGCTGGAGCGCATACCACGCACGGGCGACACCTTACAATGGAAAGGCTTCAAGATCGAGATCATCGACATGGATGGCCATAGGATCGACAAGGTGCTTGTAACGCCCAGCCAGCAGGTGATGGATGAAATGGAAGAGGAAGAATAATGGATCACACTATCGCGGCTTATATATCCTGCGAATCCAGTTCATCCGAAAAATCCTGGGCATAAAAAAAGGGCAGTTTGCACTGCCCTCTTCAAGAGTTAACTTCCAAGAGACGAAATAATAAAAACTGAATTAAAAATAAACTTAACTAATAAAAGCAAAATCTAAATAAAGACAATAAAAACTAAAACGAGGCGAGAAGTTAACCGCTTGAGCGGCGAACATACGCTTTTAATTTAACCGCTAGGTTATTTTTTTTGCCCCTGGCCCCCATCAGCAAAAATCTATATCCCTACCCCTGGTTGACAAACAGAGGCTTACTAAGGCTATGCATTAACGTTATCCAGGTGATAATGGCCTGAATGGATAAAGCGTGGTTGCGCAAATAGATGGCATCTTCGCTGTTACCTCAATACCACGGTCCCGATCTTCTTCGTGAGCTCCATTTCCATGATCTTCAGATGCTGATGTGTCATAATGAGTGTGGGAAAGTCTGCGTCTGCTTTTTCCATATCGGTCTGGTTCTCCATGAGGAGGCGCTTGATCTTGCGCAGCTTGAGATAGCTGGTGGCGGACTCCACTTCCGCGACCGTATTGTCCTTTTGCATTTTGAGATAGCCCTGTAGCTCCTCCTTGTTCTCGTGGTGCAGGGTGCGGAGGAAGTCTTTGTAATCCTGCTCAAAGAGATTGCTCTGGTAACCGGTGGCCTGGCTGAAGTCGGAGCGCCAGCGCGGGCTTTCCTCGTAAGGAAACTCCATCAGCGATACGGTGAGCGTGCTGAGCGCGGGATCCGTATGGTAAATGAAATAGCTTTTGTTGATCTTTTTATCGGAGCGAACGGCCTCCTTGTATTCGTGCAGCAGCCTGAGAACAGTCTCGTTGTGAAATAGATCGTCATCCGGCAGCTCGGCAAAGATGTGATCCGCTACGGTGGAAGTTTCATCCCATTTCTTTCCTCCATGCTCCAGCAGCACGCGTACGATCTCTTTTTCCTGCAGCTCGTCCTGGAAGAGCAGGTTAAAGGTCTGGTCGTCAAAATCAGAAGCTTCGGCCTGCGAGGCATTCTGCTCGTGCACTTTGGCTTCTTCGAAAGGCAGTTTCCGCTCCACCAGGCTGATGCGGTTGCGGATGAATTTGTTCACCAGGTTGGTCAGTCCCGCCTCATCGATCTTCAGCAGTTGGGCACTCTCGCGGATGAAGTCCTGCCTTTTAGTAAAATCTTCCGCCCTGTCGATGCGCGCGATGGTTTCCGCGATGGTATTCACCACCAAAGCTTTCTTGGCGGAATCGCTGCCTGCATCGGCCAGCGCCGTTTCCAGCTGGAAGAGCACAAAGTCTTTTTTATTGGCCGCCACGAATTGCCTGAAAGCTGTGGCTCCTACTTTCTGCAGGTAGCTGTCCGGGTCTTCCTTATCCGGTATCAGCACCAGCTTTACGTTCAGCCCTTCTTCCAGGGCCATGTCCAGCCCACGAAGGGCTGCTTTGATACCGGCGGCATCGCCGTCATATAATATGGTAAGGTTCTTCGAGTATTTCTTCACCAGGCGGAGCTGGTCTACCGTGAGCGAGGTACCACCGCTGGCCACCACGTTCTCGATGCCACCCTGGTGCAGGGAGATCACATCGGTATAGCCCTCCACCATGAAGCACTCGTCGGCCTTGTCGATGGCCTGCCTGGCATGGTAGATGCCGTAAAGCACCTTGCTCTTCACATAGAGCTCATTCTCAGGTGTGTTGATGTATTTGGGCGCCTTGTCATTGCTCTTGATCAGGCGTGCGCCAAAGCCAATGACCTTGCCTGTGCTATTGTGTACCGGGAACACAATACGATCGCGGTAATTATCGAGGTACTGTTCGTTCCTGTTGACCACCAGGCCAGATTTCAGGAGCAATTCCGGGTTGAATTTCTTTCCAATAGCTTCTTTGGCAAATAGGTCGCGCTTCTCCGGGGCATAGCCAAGGCCGAATTTGTGCATGGTGGCCTCGTTGAAGCCCCTCTCCTTTAAATAGGACAAGGCGATGTTCTTTCCTTCCTCTGTTTCAAAGAGTTGCTGTTCAAAGAATTTCTGGGCGAACTGGTTGATGATGAAGAGGCTTTCAGCGGTTTGCTGCTGCTGGATTACTTCAGGGGAAGCCAGGGTTTCCTCCACTTCCACGTTGTACCGGGCCGCTAGCCAGCGCAAGGCTTCCACGTAGCTCTGCTTCTCATGCTCCATCACAAAGGAGATGGTGTTGCCGCTCTTGCCGCAGCCAAAGCATTTATAGATCTCCTTGCTGGGAGAAACCGTGAAAGAAGGGGTGCGTTCGTGATGGAAAGGACAGAGTCCCAGGTAGTTGGCTCCCCGCTTCTTCAGTTTCACGAAGTTGCCCACCACATCAATGATGTCGATACGGGAAAGGATCTGCTGTATTGTGGTTTGGGAGATCAAAGGGTGCAAATATAGCTGAGCGGTAACATATAAATTATGACTAAAATCCTGAAGAAAGTTATTGTTTTTTACCGGGCAGAAATCTTAAATTTAGAATAGCAATCCACCACCCCCGAAAATGGAAGAGGGAAACAAATTTTATAACCTTTAAATTTTCTTCCATGGTCCAGACAGACATCTCGCAGTTAAATGCTGAAACCGCAGAATGGCGCAGCATTCTTAGGAATTACAAAGAAGAATTCCAGGAATGCAAAAAACTACTCGAAAACACCTGCAAGCAGGAATTAAGCAAGAACCAGTTAAAAGATGTTGAGCACTTCGACAACCAGTTCCACATCCAGTTGATCAACATCCACGATGTGAAGCAGCACATCAAGTTACACGACCGAAAGATCCAGTTTTATCTCTCCCGAAATTCCGATTTACCGGAAGAAGTTTACCAGGACCACGAAAGACTTCTCGACGAGTTCCTGAGTTTGGAAAACACATTGATGCTTGTTCGCAACGAGTTTCGCAATTTCATTAACGAAACGACCTGCTAGCAAACAGTTAGGATTAGCATACATGCTCATTTGGGCATGCAGATCTTCTATTGCCTCACAATTAAATCTTTTTTATGGCAGCCGAATTTGATTCCACACACGTAAAAAATATTGTTTTGCTGGGCCACGCCGGCAGCGGCAAAACGTCATTAGCGGAGTGTATGCTGTTCGAAGCGGGACTGATCTCCAGGAAAGGAACGATCCTCGAGAACAATACCGTGGGAGACTATCATCCGCTTGAACAGGAAAGAGGTAACTCTATTTTTTCCAAACTGATGCACACCAAATGGCGGGGCTATAAGATCAATATTCTCGACACGCCGGGCTATGATGATTTTGTGGGAGAAGTGGTATCTGCGCTCCGTGTAGCTGATACAGGTGTGATGGTGCTCAATGCCGTGAATGGAGTGGAAGTGAGCAACGATGTGATCTGGGAATACACGGAAAAATTCCGCACCCCTATGATCTTCGTGGCCAACAAGCTGGATCACGACAAGGCGGATTTCGACAAAACGGTACAGGAAGCCAAGGACCATTTTGGAAACAAGGTGACGGTAGTGCAATATCCCCGTCAGCAGGGCGCGGGCTTTCACGAGATCATCGATGTACTGCGCATGACCATGTATAAGTTTCATGATTCAGGAGGCAAGCCGGAAAAGCTACCCATCCCTGATGAGGAAAAAGAAAGAGCAGAACAATTGCACCGCGAGCTGGTGGAAGCAATAGCCAGCAACGATGAAAAACTGATGGAGATCTATTTTGAAAAAGGCGAGCTGGACGAAGACGAGATGAAGACCGGGCTGAAGAAATCCATGATCTCACACGAGCTCTTCCCGCTATTCTGTCTCAGTGCAGAAAGGAATATGGGCAGCGGCCGGTTGATGGGATTCATTGATAATATTTGTCCGAGCGCCTGCGAGCTCCCGCCTCAAACTACAAAACAAGGCGAGCAACTTCCCTGCGATGCCAATGGACCTGCCTGCATTTTTATTTACAAGACCATCTCTGAGCACCATGTGGGCGACCTCTCCTATTTCAAAGTATACAGCGGCACCATTAAAACTGGAATGGAACTGGTGAACGAGGCCAATGGGGTGATAGAAAAGATCAACCAGCTTTACCTGATGGAAGGAAACAAGCGGATCCCCGTGCACGAGCTCGTAGCCGGCGACATTGGCGCTACGCTGAAGCTGAAGAACACCCACGTGAACAACACGCTTCACGTAAAAAATAAGAATTACGAGCTGCCGCCGATCGAATTCCCTTCACCCAATATGACCGTGGCTATCGAGTCAACCAAGAAGGGAGAAGAAGAAAGGCTTTCGCAGGCATTGCATCAGCTGAGGGAAGAAGATCCTACGCTGCTGGTAGAAGTTTCACAGGAGCTGAAGCAAACGCTGATCCACTGCCAGGGCGACATGCACCTTGCAGTAGCCAAGTGGAAGATCGAGAACCTGCACAAGCTGGAAGTGAGATTTGTCCGTCCGCGGATCTCTTATCGGGAAACCATTCGCAGGATGGCCGAATCCTCCTACCGCCATAAAAAGCAGTCGGGCGGCGCCGGCCAGTTTGGAGAGGTGCACCTGCGCATTGAACCCTGGTATGAAGGCATGCCGGAGCCGGCAGGTCTGACGGTGAGAGGCCGGGACGTGATCGAGCTCGAAACTGGAGGTAAGTTGGTTTACTATAATTGCATTGTAGGTGGCGCTATCGATAACCGCTTCATGCCCTCTATCCTGAAAGGTATTTTGGAAAAGATGCATGAAGGTCCGCTCACAGGTTCACCGGTTCGCGACGTAAGGGTTTCTGTGTATGACGGCAAGATGCACCCTGTGGACTCCAATGATATTTCCTTTAAGATCGCAGGACTCATGGCCTTCAAGCAGGCCTTCGCCGAAGCAAGCCCGCAGGTACTGGAGCCCATATATAATGTAGAAGTGCTCTGTCCCGACGAACTGACAGGCGCCGTGATGGGTGATCTGCAAGGAAGAAGGGGCATTGTAGAAGGCATGGATACCGAAGGTCATTTCCAGAAGATCAATGCCAAGGTTCCCCTGGCAGAAATGCATGATTTCTCTTCGGGTCTCCGTTCCATCACCCAGGGCAGGGCCAAGTTCAAAATGAGCTTTGACTCCTATGCACCGATGGCGGCCGACCTGCAGAAGAAGCTGGCAGAGGCCTACAACAAGCATGAAGCCGAGCTGGTAGCCTAGGAATTTAGTCGCCAATTTGCTGACATTCAACGTCTGATTTGGCCGATAAAGCGTAAGTCTTGCAGGATTGTGGTTTTTCTTATTAATTTGTCTCCGACAAGCACCCAATAAGAAAAACTAAATCTTCCACATGCACGCTTACTATCGAAATCACCAATTATACCTGGCTGAAAAGTGTAATTGGTTGGATCGCCAGGTTGAAAAGACCAGCAAGAGGGCTCTGATGAAGATCGAAAGCTTTAAGCTCATTGCCCAGGCGAACGACAAAGAGCAAACCAGGATGGTATCCAAGCTGGTCAGGGAATCCCTATTGACCCCGATCACCAACATGAAACTTTTACAGAAAGAAGGATTTTATAAGTCCAACCTGAATAACTGATCTCTCTCGACGATCAAAATGTAAAAAGCAGGCATTGCCTGCTTTTTTGTTGCCTGCCCCTCCTGCCCTCCCCAACCCCTCCCTTCAGGGAGGGGAGGTTAACGTATCAAGGTTCCGTTTTCGGAAGAACCTCTCTTTCATGGGATTGCTTATTTTCAGTTTTGAAACCATGACTAAAAACTTACTGATACAAGAAACCGCCGGGGCATTTATTGAACATTATGGTGGCCGGCCGCTGATCGTGCGCTCGCCGGGAAGGGTGAATATCATTGGTGAACATACGGACTACAACGAAGGATTCGTGCTTCCGGCGGCGATTGATAAAGCGGCTTATGCAGCTATTGGAAAACGGGAAGACAACGAAGTGCATTTGTATTCGGTTGAATTCAGGGAGCATTACAATACGACTATTGATGCTATCCGGCCAGTGCAGCTGCCATGGGCCAATTACATCCTGGGCGTAGCAGACCAGTTCATTCAGCAGGGATACCAGCCAGGTGGCTTCAACCTGGTGATCCACGGCAATGTTCCTATTGGCGCAGGCCTATCCTCTTCCGCGGCGGTGGAATGCGCTACGGCCTATGCCATCAAGGAAGCCTTTGGCTTCGATACAGGCAGGCAGGAGATCGCCCGCATGGCACAGATGGCTGAGCATCATTTTGCAGGCGTGAAATGCGGCATCATGGACATGTTCGCCAGCATTTTTGGAAAAAAGGATCACCTGATCCGGCTGGACTGCCGTTCGCTTGAGTTTGCATACGTACCGATCGCGATGGATGGAATCCGCATTGTATTGATGAACACCAATGTGAAACATTCCCTCGCATCGTCGGAATACAATACAAGGAGAGCGCAATGCGAAAAGGGCGTTGACCTGGTAAAAGAGCACGTGCCCAGTGTAAGTAGTCTCCGTGATGTGAGTTTGGAAATGCTGCGGTCCTATGTAGAACCCATTGATCCCCTGGTGTACAAGAGATGCAGGTACGTGGTGGAAGAAAACGAAAGGTTATTGATGGCATGTGAAGACCTGGTGAAAGGCGATATCGGATCCCTGGGAAGGAAGATCTACCGCTCGCATGAAGGACTGAGCAAGGAATACGAAGTAAGCTGCAGGGAGCTTGATTACCTGGTTGAGCAGGTTCATGGTGAAAAAGCCGTGCTGGGTGCCCGCATGATGGGTGGTGGTTTCGGAGGATGCACCATCAACCTGGTGCAGGAAGATGCGATAGAAGAACTGGTGCAGAAGGTGCGCCGCAATTATGAAAAAGACATGAACAGGGAACTGACGGTATACGTAGCAGAAGTTGAGGATGGAACCTCCGTCGTGCGGGTTTAATTTTGTCCAGCGTATACGCTTTGCATCACATAACACAAAACCTAAGAACATGGCCTTTCTTTCCCTCGAACCTTTCGTCCCCTCCGGCAGCGACTTTGAAGGCACAAAGGAATTATTTAAAGCCCTGGGCTTTGAGATCAAATGGGATGCAGGCGATTATGCAGGCCTGCAAAAAGAAGGCGCTTCCTTCATTCTCCAGCGATTGAATAATAAGGAGTTTGCTGAAAACTTCATGGTCAGCATTGGCGTTTCCGATATAGAGGCTTTCTGGAAGGAAGTGAATGAAAAAAAACTGGCTGAGAAATTTGGCGTAAAGTTCAGTCCGCCTACCAAACAACCCTACGGAACGGAGGTGAACATGATAGACAAAGCTGGTGTTTGCTGGCATTTTGTGGGATAAGCTGGCTGCCGGCACCACGAAGGCGCCCGGCTTTCCGGAACCGGGCCTTCGCGTTAAAATATTAAATGGAGATCAAACCCCTACTCCCTGTTCTGAGCGCCGCACCGAAGTAGTGGCTACTGGATTGCGTTTTAATACCAGGGAGGAAATGACTGTTACGATCAATCCCACCAGGAACACACTCAGAAACATGGCGACAAAAGGAACTACAGGATGCTCGAACATCTCCTTGTCCTTCGCCATCTGGTCAAGCTTTTCCTGGAGTTCAGCTCCTGAAGTGCTGGCCCTGATCTTCTCCACTTCATAATTGTAATACGCATCCATAAATCCAGGATCAATCACATGAACATAGACCAGGTTGAATAATCCAAAGGCAAAGGAAGGCAGTAAAATGATCAGGAGTCCCAGCTTCATTCCTTCTCCAAAGCTTAAGCGTCCCCCGTTTTGATGATCCCGGTAATATTTGAGTCCGAAGGCCACGAAGATCACCGAAAGAAGGATGCCGGTCCAGCCGACGACCTCACCGGTCTCGAAGTTTTCCCTTTCACCATTGGTCACGAACCAATTCACTACAAAAAGGGCGAGGACAACGCCAATACCATAAGATCCGTAACGGATCGCAGTTTTTTTCATATTGTTGTTTTGGTTGCAAAATAGCCATGGCGGCTGCATGACGCAATACACTAAAGTACCATTTTAAGGCCTGGAGTGCAATTTGGGACTAAAGTGCCATTAGGATACCAGCCTGAGCGCGCGGGCCTTATGGATGGCTTCGGTCCGCCTTTCAACATCCAGTTTCAGGAATAAGCTGGAAACATGTTTTTTCACGGTATTCTCTGAAACAAAAAGCTGGTCGGCGATCTGCTGATTGCTCAACCCCTTGTTGATCAGGCCTAGCACTTCCAATTCTCTTTTGCTGATATGGAGGCTGGCCAGCATGGCCTGGTCGGGCAGAAATTCATCCCGGTCAATGAAAACCTGCTTTTCCAGAATCTTTTCTTTCTGAAACTTTTTGCTGAGGAAAATGCCGATAAATAAAAAGATGAGGCTGAAAGCACCGATCCACATTTCCGCAGACCAGTCCGACCGGAAGCGATAGAATTTCATCACCTGGAAAAGCAGCAGTACGCAGAAGAGGAGCAACCCAAATACAATGGCGGTCTGCTTCAAGGCTAAGTTTTTCCGAATGTAAGAAAATACAGGTTACCAGCTTCTATCGGGCCACTACTCACTACTCACTACTCACTACTCACTACTCACTGAAAAACTAAACACTGTTTCGGAGAAATATCTTTCTCCTGGTCTCAGCACCACCGAAGGAAAGGCGGGCTGATTCGGTGAGTCAGGGAAGTGCTGTGTTTCCAGGCAAAATGCCGTGCGGTACTCATCCTTTCGTCCATCCTTCAATTCAAATTCGCCATGCATGAAGTTGCCTGTATACAGCTGTATGCCAGGTTCTGTGGTGAGCACCTGCAGCGTGATGCCGCTGCGGTCGCCCGTAACCGTGGCTGCTTCGGAAAGATGATGCGTATCCTTGTTCAGGACAAAATTATGATCGTACCCTCCCCCATTCCTTAGCTGAATGTCGTCGTCATGAATGCGCCTGCCAATTTCAACGGGCAGGCGAAAATCAAACGGGGTCGAGCCTACGTCGTCGAGAACCCCTGTTGGAATATAGTATTCATCGATAGGCGTGAACTGGTCGGCATTGATGCGCAATCGATGGCCGGTGATCTGGCCATCGCCATTCAGGTTGAAATAAGCGTGGTTGGCCAGGTTGACAATGGTAGGCGCGTCCGTGATGCCATAAAAAACGATCTTGAGTGCATTGCCAATGATCTCGTATTTCACACGAACAGTGAGTGCACCGGGGTATCCTTCTTCCCCATCCGGAGAGTGATAACTGAAGCTGATGGATGTACTGGTCTGCTCTTCCAGCTTCCAGATGGCGTTGTGGAATCCTCCAGGACCTCCATGCAGGTGATTCCGGCCGTTATTCACCGGCAACTGGTAGGCCTTCCCCTCCAGGCTAAACTTTCCCCTTGCGATTCGGTTGGCATAGCGGCCAATGATGGCTCCATGGTAAACTTCGGTGGTGTCGATGTATTCCTGCAGGCTCCCGAAACCCAAAACCACGTCAACAGCCTGCCCCTGCTTGTCCTTTGTGATGAGTCCTACTATCCTTGCTCCATAATTGGTGAAGGCAACAGCGATGAGGTCATTCGCGAGTATCCAGAGGTCAGTGAGCTGCCCCTGAAGTTCCTGGCGGAAATCCCCGGGGCTTAACGAAAAACCGTGTTGCTGAAACGAGGGCATAGACATCAGTACAAACATCCCTGTTTTTTTCCGGGCGTCAAAATGCAGACATTGTATAATGGTCAATAAAAAAGCAGGTAAGAAACTTACCTGCTTTTTTCAATGTATTGAACCTGGTTATACGGTGGCTACCTTTCTTTTTCTCACGGGGAGGGCTACCACTTCCGTTTCTTCAGTGAAAACTTCTACGATCTCTTCCGCTCCTGCTTTTTTGAAATTCACGGCTGTCCATACATGGTCAAGGATCACATTCTCCGTGCTTTCGTAGCCGGCGCTCGTAAGCTTGTGCCAGCTGCTTTCGCGGTTGAGGTCGGTCACGATCTTGGAAGCCACTTTGGGGTGTGCCACCCAAAGCTTGGTATCTTCTTTCAGCGCTGGCATGATGTCGTCCAAAATGCCATTCAGCTGGCTTTCACTTACTGCGAAGACCAGCGCGAAGTCGATCTTGCGCGAACGCACCAGCGGGGTGAGGTTCTTGGCAAATGAAAGTTTCGAGAATTGCTTTTCGATGGATGAAGGCAGACCCTGGATCAAGATCGTCTTTTCATTCTTCAGGCTTAACTTTTCAAAAATCGTTTGCGACATAGACGTTGAACGTTTTTTATGAATAAGCAGTTTAGCGTGGGTCGAAGGGCGGGCGGCAGATGTGCAAAATTAAGGAAAAACCACTACACTGGCAATAATATATAATAATAAATCCCGCTATTTCGGATAGCGGGATCTGTAATTTATTGGAATTTAACTATTTACGAACTGGCTTGTAGTACTTCAACGCCTCACCCACGTACTTCTGCAGCTGCTCGATCCTGCTGCCTGGCGAAGGGTGGGTACTTAAGAATTCCGGGGGTCGGGGGCCATTGGCCATCTTTTCCATCCTCTGCCAAAGGGCAATGGCTTCGCGGGGATTATAGCCTGCCATAGCCGCCCAGCGCATGCCGTACCTGTCGGCCTCCAGCTCATGCTTCCTGGCAAATGGCAGCATCACGCCTACTCCTGTACCTACACCATAGGCCTGCAGGAAGAGGTTTTGGGTTTGCGCCGGCTTGTTGGCTACCGCTACAGAAAGCGCTACGCCACCGAGCTGCTGGGCAAGACCCTGGCTCATTCTTTCATTACCATGCTGGAAGATGGCGTGGGAGATCTCGTGTCCCAGCACATTGGCCAGCGCCGCCTCATTCTGCGTGATGGGCAGCAGGCCTGTATTGACAGCCACCTTACCGCCGGGCATGGCCCAGGCGTTGGCATCTTTATCACTTACCAGGCTGAATTCCCATTTATAACCATTCAAAAGCTCCCCCTCACCCTGTGAGCGCAGGTAGCTCGACACGGCACTGGCAAGACGGTTACCTACCCGGCGAACCATCTCCGCGTCCCGGTCTGCCGAAGGGCTCACGATCCGGTTGGTTGAGAGAAACTGACGGTATTGTTGGTTGGCTAAATTCTGTAACTCAGACTCGGGTACCAGCTTGAACTGGCTTCTTCCCGTAATAGGGTTGGTGGAACAACTGATGAATGCCATCACAACCACCAGCATCGACATGATTCGGTACATCATCGTATTTGGATTTAGACCTACTGAAAACCAATGATTGTACCAAAGGAGCTTTGAAAGGGTAAACAGGATAACAGGTTAACAAGTTGACTAGGAAACAGCAGGGCTTATAGGGGGATGTGTTAATGTAGTTAACAAGTTGACTTGTTGACTAGGAACAGCCGGTTTTGAATGGCCCAGTTAACCAGTTAACTAGTCAACCAACAGTATCAATCCCAATTCCTGTATCGCTTCTGGCGGCGCCTGTCGCGGTGCTTCAGGATAGGAACCTTGTTCTCGCTTCCCTTGAGGATGCGGGCAATGTTCTTTTGATGGGTGAGGATCACCAGGAGGGCTACTGCAATGGCGAATACACGGTAAAAATGCTCGGGCTCATTAAAGATCACGAGAATGAAGATGGGAAAGGCGGCGCTGGCGAGAATGGAGCTCAGAGAGACCCATCTTGTGAGATAAAGGACCAGCAGGAAAACGCCCACGCAGCAAAGCGCTACGTTAGGCTGGATGCCGAGCACCATTCCGAAAAGACAGGCAACACCCTTTCCTCCGCGGAAATCTGCAAACAGGGGGAAAATATGACCAGCGACGGCTGCAAGACCGAGGCCGATCTGCAGGTTCACCAGGTAAAGCTCATTATGTGCGGATTCAGGTAAAAAGAAAGCAAGTTTTACTGCAATGATAGCCTTGATCATATCTACGATCATGACTACCGTACCCCATTTGGAGCCAAGGACCCGGTAAGTATTGGTGGCGCCGGCGTTGCCGCTGCCGTAATCGCGAATATCAATGCCGAAATACCGTTTGCTGACGAGGACTGCCGTTGGGATACTACCTAACAAATAAGCGGCAATCAGGATAAGGATCTCATTCATTCACTCAAAGGTTGAAGGGAGACAAATTTAAAGATAAATCCGTCACGATCAGTGTTAATTACAAAAGACTAAGCAAATCCAATTAGACCTTTCTGCACGATGGATGAGTTCCAATCCCGTTTTTTTAACTTCTGTGGTGAGCTCATCCTCGTCGCTTGTTAATAAACCACTAAAGAGAATTAGGCCTCCTGGCAGGAGGGCATCTTTCAACGCTGGCAAGTATTGCAGGATCACGTTCCGGTTGATATTGGCGAGCACCACATCATATTTTTCTGCCGGGATAGCGGTGGATTGGCTCACTGCAATATGCCGGCAGCCGTTCTCCTTCACATTCTCCAGCGCATTGCGCACACTCCATTCATCTATATCGATCGCCTTAATGGCTTTTGCTCCCAGCTTTTCCGCCAGGATGGCCAGGATACCGGTTCCCGTTCCGAAATCAAATACTTTTTTATCCCTGAAATCCACAGACGCCATCTCCCGCATCATCAAGAAAGTGGTGGCGTGATGGCCTGTACCAAAACTCATTTTTGGCGTGATGATGATCTCGTGTGTCACGCCTGGGATAGGATCATGGAAAGAAGCACGCACGGCGCAGAAATCATCTACGATCACCGGCTGGAAGTTTTTCTCCCACTCCTCGTTCCAGTTAACCTCCTTTACTGTAGTAACATCGTAGACCTCGCCCTGGAGGAGAGAAGCCAGTTGCTCCTGTTGAAAATCGCTTTCCCTGAACCAGGCCACCAAAGCCTCCGGTGTTTCTTCGAATCCCGACACCGGCAGGTCGGACAAAAGGGCGATGAGCTCTTCCTGTTTCTCTGGCGTGGACCTGATCTCTATGCGTATGCTGTTCATAATAAAAAAGGCTGTCCGCAGACAGCCTTATAAAATGTTATGGAAAATTATTCTTGTTCCTGGCTGGAAGACTGCTCGCCACCTTCACTTTCCTGCTTCTTCACCGGGCGCTCGATCTTAGGACGCTCGCCCTGCGGACGGTCACCCTGGGGGCGGCTGGGCCTTGGACGGTCATCCCTGTCTCCACGCTCTGGCCTTGGCCTGTCTTCGTTCTGCATGCCTTCGGGCTTAGGTAACAATGCCTTCCTGGACAGCTTAAACTTGCCGGTCTTTGGATCGGTTCCGGTGAGCTTCACCTTTACCTTGTCGCCTTCGTTGAGAATGCCATCCAATGATTCCAGGCGCTTCCAGCTTACTTCGGAAATGTGCAGTAAGCCCTGCTTGCCAGGTATGAATTCTACAAAGGCACCATAAGGCATAACCGATTTTACCACCGCTTCGTACTCGTCGCCTACATTGGGAACGGCCACGATGCCCTTGACCCAATTGTGCGCTTTTTCCACTTTCTCTTTCTCGGTACCGAAGATGCTCACTTCGCCCATATTGTTCTTTTCCTCGATATTGATGGTAGTGCCAGTCTCGCGCTGGATCTCCTGGATGATCTTTCCACCTGGTCCGATCACTGCGCCAATGAACTCGCGGTCGATGAGCATCTTCACCATTCGCGGTGCGTGTGGCTTCACCTCAGGTCTTGACTCCGGTACGCAATTGTACATCGCATCCAAAATGTGCAGCCTTCCCTTCCTAGCCTGCTCCAGCGCACTGCGCATAATATCCATGCTCAGTCCGTCTACTTTGATATCCATCTGGATACCGCAGATACCGTCACGGGTTCCGGTTACTTTAAAGTCCATGTCTCCCAGGTGGTCTTCATCGCCAAGGATATCGGTCAGTACAGCGTACTTGCCGCCCTTGCTGATCAGGCCCATGGCCACACCGGCCACGTGCTTTGGAAAAGGCACACCCGCATCCATCAGTGCCAGCGAAGCGGCACAAACGGTAGCCATGGATGATGAGCCATTACTTTCCAGGATGTCGCTCACGATACGCACAGTATAAGCATAGTCAGCACCCGGCATCATCTGCTTCAAAGAGCGCTGCGCCAGGTTACCATGTCCTACCTCGCGGCGGCTGGCTCCCCTCAGGAACTTGGCCTCGCCGGTAGAGAATGGAGGGAAATTATAGTGCAGGATAAACTTGGAATACTCCGATTTTGCGGCGCTTTCCACCAGCAATTCATCTAAAGGAGTACCTAATGTTATTGTTGTAAGTGACTGAGTTTCACCCCTTGTGAACAATGCAGAACCGTGCGGCGTAGGCAGGATGTTCACTTCCATATCCAAAGGACGCACTTCTTCCAGTCCACGGCCGTCGAGCCTGATCTTGTCGTCCAGGATCATATCACGCACCACGTGGTACTGAAGGTCGGCCAGGTAATTCTTCACCAGCTTCTTCACCTTGGAATCCACTTCCTCCCCTTCGGGCAGGTTGGCTTCCTTGGCAAGGGTGAGCAGGATATCGTCGTAAATAGCCCTGTATGTTTCTTTTCTTTCCTGCTTGGGAAGGAGGCCTCTTGAGAGCGCCTTCATTCTTTCAGTAGCAAATTGCTCAACACGCTTTTTCAGCTCCTCGTTATGGTCTGGCTTTGGATAGTCTCTTTTGGCTTTCACACCCACCATGTCGCGGAGTTCTTCCTGCGCACGGATCTGTACGCGGATGGCCTCATGCGCCACTTCAAGGGCTTTGACCAGGTCCTCTTCGGAACACTCTTTCGCCTCACCTTCCACCATCATGATGTTCTTGTCGGTAGCGGCGATGATGAAATCGAGCTCAGAGGTTTCCATTTCCGTACGGCTCGGATTGATCTTGAATTGTCCGTTCACCTTGCTTACCCTTACTTCTGAAATGATCTCCTGGATAGGAACATCAGAAACCGCGAGGGCGGCAGAAGCGGCCAGGCAGGCCAGAGAATCCGGCATCACTTCCTGGTCGGAAGAAATGAGGGTAACGATCACCTGCACTTCGCAGAGATAGTCTTCCGGGAAAAGCGGACGAAGCGCCCTGTCGATCAGCCTGGAGATCAGGATCTCCGATTCGCTGAGGCGGCCTTCACGCTTAAAGAATGAACCTGGAATACGGCCGGCAGAAGCGAATTTCTCCATGTAGTCAACGCTCAGGGGGAAAAAGTCCTGTCCCTCTTTCGGCTCGTCGTTGGCCACCACGGTAGCCAGCAGAATAGAGTTGCCCATTTGCACGGTAACGGCACCATGCGCCTGGCGGGCCAGTCGTCCTGTACCCAGCGTGATCTGGCGACCATCGCCTATATCAAAAGTTTTCGTGAGTTTTTGTGATAACATATAAGATATTTAAGGTGACGTGGTTATCAATAAACACGTGACCGGTAATCAATCAGTTCCTAAAAAGCAAAAGCCCCTCCGTCTGGAAGGGAAGATGCTTATTTTCTGATTCCTAATTTTTCGATGAGAGAGCGGTAACCCTGGAGGTTATGCTTTTGCAGGTAATTCAGCAGCCGGCGGCGCTTTCCTACCAATTGCATCAGTCCGCGGTGAGTGGAAAAATCTTTTTTGTTCTGCTGAAGATGTGCGGAGATCTGCGAGATACGCTCTGTAAGCAAAGCGATCTGGCCTTCAATGGAACCTGTGTTGGTTGCGGCACCCCCAAATTGTGAGAAAATACCGGCTTTTTTTTCTTTAGTGACTGGCATCTGTGATTTTTTTTGGCATCCGAGTTAAATGTCCACGATTATTTGTGGCGGCAAAGGTAAGGGAAATCACCCAAAAAACCGACCTCTGCGGCTTATTAACAACGCCTTCTGACTAAATTATATTGGCCGGGGGCATTCAATGGCCGGGACTTTATTTTTACAGCATGGAAGAAGAGCTTTCGGCCGACGCCCGGGCCATCCTGGGCCTGCAGCTTCCCACCGATCCCCGCTGGGTGAACCTGGCTGCGCTTTCGATGGAGGAGATCCTCAGCGACCACGCCTACTGCGAGCAAAAAGCGGCCACGGCCTGCATCTCCCTGATCCAGCTTTACAGCGACAAAGAGCGGATCGTGAGCAGCCTGGCGCCCATCGTCACTGAAGAATGGGGGCATTTCCGCATGGTGCTGGCTGAGCTGCAAAAGCGGAACCTGAAACTGGGCAAGCAAAGAAAGGACGAATACGTAAAGGCCCTGCAGGAATTCCAGGTGAGGGGCAGCCGGCCGGAAGACAGGCTGCTGGACCAATTGCTGATGATGGCCATGATAGAAGCCAGGAGCTGCGAAAGGTTCAAGCGGTTGAGCGAGGGCCTGGACGATGACTACCTGAAAAAATTCTACCGGCGCTTCATGGAAAGCGAGGCGGGTCACTATACCCTCTTCATCAACCTGGCGGAGGAATATGTTGACAAGGAAAAAGTAAGAAAGCGGTGGAAGGAATGGCTGGACTACGAAGCGGAGGTATTGAAAAAAATGGAGGTCAAGGGTGACAGGATGCATTAGCGTGAATCTGCCGCAAAATACTCCAGCTCTTTTTGAAGGTCCAGGTAGGGATACCTTTCTATCAGCTGCTTTGTTTTTTCGAAATTCGTCTTCAAAAAACTCCTGTGCTGCTCTGAGCTTTCATTGAAGGCACGGTGTCTAAAGGCCAGGTGGATCGAGTGCAGTTGCTCCATCAACAGCTTTGCTTCCTGGGTAAAACAGGCATCTGTAAATTTCTCCCACACATATTGCGTAGCGAAGTAATTCGGATGCACCAGGTCCTCTGCGTAATAACGGTAATCCCTCAGATCGTCGATCACCAGCTCGTAAGCGGGAAAATAATAGGCGTTAGGCAAACAGCTGACCAGTTCATGAACCGCCTGTATGAGCACGGCCTTGCTCCTGTTGTTCTCCACCACGCCTTCCCTCAGGTGCCTTACGGGACTGATGGTAAAGATCAACTGGATCTCCGGGTTCATCTGCTGTACAAGCCGGAGCGGTCTCGCCAGCATCTCCACTACTTCCTGCGGTGAAAGGAGTCGCCTGCTGAACCAGTCGGCCGGCGCCTTGTGATTATTCGCCACAACCGTGCCTGCCTGGCCATGGGCAGCTTTTTCCGTCAGCTGGTAGGTCCATGCCGACCCCAGGGTGATCATGAGGTGATCCGCCTTCCCCAGGTAATCATGCGCGGCTTCTACCGACCGGTTGATCTTTTCCAGAGCCAGGGAAGCTTCAGGATCCGAGAACCTGCTATGATGCTTCCAGCTATGCCAGCCTTCGTTGTAATGAAACAGCTCGCTTTCACTGAACCGCCTGTTCTGTAAATAATCATCGATCGCCTCTGCGACGCTCACAGGATTGAAAAGAATGCCGTGCGGATTTTCCAGCACAGGGAATTTCGCCTTCTTCAGCTTCTCCCCTATGTTCTCGGTGAAACAGGAGCCGATGAGGAATAACCGGTGCGGATAGTCGATCTGCACCGGCGGGCGCCTGACATCGAATTCGTATCTGAATTTCATGGCTTAGTTTCTAAATATCTGCGCAGCCAGGCGAAGGCTTTCCTTTAAGGCTTCCCTGTCGATGAAATTCACAAAGGCTTTTTGCTCCATGAACTCCAGTATCCATTCCGTGCGCATGTTTCCTACCAGCTCGTTGCCTGCCATAGGACAGCCTCCTATACCAAGCAATGCGCCGTCCACCCTTCTGCATCCCGCGTCGATGGCCGATTGTAATTTTTCTTTCCAGTTCTCGGCCGTGGAATGGAGGTGTACGCCAAAGCTGGTATCCGTGTAAGCAGGGATCAGGGCTTGTAATGCGTTATATACCTGTTCTGGTGTAGCCATCCCCACTGTATCTGCAAGCGAGATGATGCCTACTTTCTTTTTCACCATTTCTTCTGCCCACTTCAACAGGATGTCTTCATCGTATGGATCGCCATAAGGATTACCGAAACCCATGCTCAGGTAGATCACCAGCTCCTTTCCATTTTTCACACAAAGCTCCTGCACACGGTCAACCGTAGAGAGACTTTCCTCCATGGTGCTGTTGGTGTTCTTTTGCTGGAAAGTAGGCGACACTGAAAAAGGGAAACCCAGGTAACTGATCTGCGGGTATTGCATGGCCTCTTCTGCCCCACGTGTATTGGCTACGATGGCGAGCAGGCCCGACCTTGAACCATGGAGGTCCAGCTTTTCAAGCACTTCCCTGGTATCGGCCATCTGCGGCACGGCTTTCGGGGAAACAAAGCTGCCAAAATCTATAGTGTCGAAGCCTACTTTTAAAAGAGAGTTGAGGTAGGCGATCTTCTGTTCCGTGGGAATATTTTCCTTCCATCCCTGCATGGCGTCTCTGGGACATTCTACGAGATGGATGGCCGATGGCTTTACAATAGGTACGTCGCTGGTTGTATGCATTTACGGTTTACTGTTTACTGTTTACTGTTTACGGTTTAGCAATCGTACTCACTACTCACCACTCACTACTCACTACTCACCACTCACGATTGACGCTGCTTCATGGCTTCGTAGAGGATCATGCCGGTGGCGACGGAGACATTCAGCGATTCAAAATTTCCCGGCATGGGTATCTTGAATTTTTCATCGCAAAGCTTCATCAGGGGAGGATAGATCCCCTTTTCTTCATTGCCCATGATAATGGCCACGGGCTCCACCAAATTCACCTGCGCCAAAGTGGTGCTGGCTTCCATTTCGCTCGCAAGCACGCGGATGCCATTCATGTGCAATTCATCCACCGCCTTCATTAAACTGCCTACCCGGCATACGCTGATCTCTTCCAGCGCGCCGGCGGAAGTAAGGATGGCATCTTCATTCAGTGCGCCCACTCCCTTGTCGGGTATCACCAGCGCATGCACGCCCATGCAATGAGCAGTCCGTGCAATGCCGCCAATGTTGCGGATATCGGTGATGCCATCGAGCATGAGAAAGAGCGGTACTTCGCCCTTGTCTACTACAAAGGAGATCACGTCCTGCAGGTTTCGGTAATGCACTTTGGAAAGGATAGCTATGCAGCCGCCGTGTTCGCCGGCATTGAAGCTGTTCAATTTCTCCAGGGGCACCTTGTTCACCGGGATCTGGTGACTGGCTGCAAAACCCAGGATCTCACTGGTGAGTTTTCCGCTGAGTGTACTCTGCAGATAGATCCTGTCGAGCTGCCTGCCCTGCTCTACGGCTTTCATGATCTGCTCCTTGCCTGCCAGGAGGCTGCTTTTCTTCGGACGCTGGGGTGACCTGAAATTTTTCACGCTTCAAAAGTATTGCATAAAAAAAGAACCTCCCGGATGGAAGGTTCTCTTGTTGGTTGTGATCTTTATTTGATCCCGAAAGCTTTTTTCACTTTCGGTACATAATCGAGTTTTTCCCATGTAAACAGCTCCACCTTCTTCTTGATGGTCTTGCCTTCGGGTGATGTGAAGGTTTTCTCTACTACCTCGGGCTTTCTTCCCATGTGTCCATAAGCAGCAGTCTCGCTGTAGATAGGATTACGAAGCTTCAGGCGCTGCTCGATGAAGTAAGGGCGCATATCGAAAATGCTCTCTACCATCTTGCCGATCTCTCCGTCGTTCATATCCACCTTGGCCGTGCCATAAGTGTTCACGTTCACGCTGGTGGGCTGGGCCACGCCGATCGCGTAAGAAACCTGTACAAGGATTTCGTCGCAAAGTCCGGCTGCTACCAGGTTCTTGGCAATATGGCGGGTGGCATAGGCAGCAGACCTGTCCACTTTGGAAGGATCCTTACCGCTGAATGCGCCGCCACCGTGAGCGCCCTTGCCACCATAGGTATCTACGATGATCTTACGGCCTGTGAGGCCTGTATCGCCGTGGGGTCCGCCAATCACGAACTTACCGGTGGGGTTGATGTGGTACTTGATGTTGTCGTTGAACAGCTTCGCGTATTTCTTATATTTTGATTTCACTCTTGGGACCAGGATGTTGATCATATCCTTGCGGATCTGTGCGGCCATCTTCGAATCCGTATCGAAATCATCGTGCTGGGTAGATACTACGATGGCATCGATGCGCACGGGGCGGTTGTTATCATCGTACTCAAGCGTCACCTGGCTTTTCGCATCGGGACGCAGGTATTTGATCTGCTTGTTTTCCCTGCGCAGCGCGGCCAGCTCCTGCAGCAGCTTGTGCGCGAGGTCGAGGGCCAGCGGCATGTAATCTTCTGTTTCGTTGGAAGCATAGCCGAACATCATGCCCTGGTCGCCGGCACCCTGCTCTTCCTTGGTCTTGCGGTCAACGCCCTGGTTGATATCGGATGACTGCTCGTGGATGGCTGAAAGTATGCCGCATGAATTGGCTTCGAACATGTATTCGCTCTTGGTGTAGCCGATCTTACGGATCACGCCGCGAACGATATCCTGCACGTCCAGGTATGCTTTTGACTTCACTTCGCCTGCCACTACCACCTGGCCGGTGGTCACCAGCGTTTCGCAGGCAACTTTTGAATTGGGATCAAAAGCCAGAAAATGATCTATCAAAGCATCGGAGATCTGGTCGGCAACTTTATCCGGATGCCCCTCAGACACACTTTCAGAAGTAAATAAATACGGCATTCAAATTGAAATTTATAAGTGGATTGTAAATAAAATCGGGTGCAAATATAAGCACCCGACCTCATCAAATTTTAGAATAAATTATCCGGAGACGCATGCGCCGGGAGGCATCGGGGTAATTGCCTCCTGCAAGCACCACCCTGCCATTGGCGGGTTGGGTGAGTACCTGGTACTCAAACGGGGTTTTCTGTCCTGTGATCGGAGGAAAGTAGAGCCGGGTCCTCATGGGAGCATATATCCTGATGGCATAATTCGGGTCCTTACGCGTCAGCACATCCTGCACATGCCTGCTGATGTTGAATTTATAGATGCCGTTGGCATCGGGCGTTCCGCCAAAAACATTGAACTGGAGAGCACCTGAGTTGTTATACAGGTCTTTGTGAAACACATAAGCCGAATCTCCCGCGTCGTTGATCTTATCCAGGAAGAGCCTGGCCGGCGGCGTGAAGATGTTATCCAGCGCAGAAGGGATCTTATACACGATCAGCTCAGCTCTGTGCACCACCGCATTCGGCAGACCGGATAACCCTGGCACCTTTAAAGTGGCATAGGAGCCCGGAGCAGTTCTGATATAGACCTGGTCATCGGATGGATTGCCATTGGCAAGGTAGGCAGCGTAATTACCGCTATTGGTCCGCTTGATCAGGTTGGCCTGGCCATGCCTGAAATTCACCGGCGCCGTGCGCTTCACCTCTGTTTGAGGAGCTACGTAGATATGCACAAATTCGGCCCTGGAGCTGGAATCCACGCCATTGATCCTGGCCTTGTAGTAAACCGTCAGCTTGGTGTTCACATCATTGGCACTGAAATAGGCAAGGGCGTTGCCGGTTCCGGGATCCGATTTGATAGCCAGGCCTTTGAAACGCTCCTTGAAAGTGGAGTCATCCTTATACCCGGTGGTATCGAAGGACATGAGCCTGGTACCGAGATAATTATTGAGCGTGATCCTGACTACGTTCGCCACCTTGGTGGTATCACGCGGCCTGATTACAGGGATTGAATCGTTCACCTGGCTGATCGAAAAAGTTTTTGAACCCAGTACCAATGGCTCAAGCGCAAAGTCGGGATGGCTGTACCGGTAAAAAGCTGTGTCGTGAAAATCGGAATTATCGTCTACTTCCTGCACTGTGTACGTGAGCGGGGTCATGGTATCGCCAAATGCCCCTTTGTAGGCCAACTGGAGCACTACGGAATCCACGGTGAGGGAATCCATGACACGCGTCAGGAAGGGAACGCCACCGTAAACAATAGGCCTTAGTGTAATATAAGCATCCGCCCTGGTGGTCCCGAATTCGGGGTCATTGGTGATGGTGCCTATGGCCAGGTCATCGGCAAAGTCCGTTTCAGTGGAATCGTTGAATAAAAAATTATCGGAAATAATGGACAAGGAAGTATCGAAAGTGTTTACACCATCAATGGGAGGAATGAGGTCGTAACCAAGCTCCGTAGACTCGTTGATCTTTTTGCAGGCGCTGAGTGAAAGTAGAAAAACAGAAAGAATACTGAGAAATAATAACGAGAACCTGGATTTATTCACAAGGGGAAATTGAGCAGTTAAGAAACACGATTACTTGTTCGCAAGATCGCCATACAACTGTAAATACTCTGTTAAATCAGACTCCGGATCATAGGGGAGCGTCTTCTTACCGCGCACCTTGGTGAACTCGTCTACCAGCTTCTTATCGATGGTATCGGAGCCAAAGCTGATGGCATCGGCATAAGTGGCGCCGCCCCGGAACATAGCGGTATTGTTGTTCTCTTTGTAAGGCTCCAGGTCTTTCTCCTTGATGGAAGGATGGATCAGCGCTTTCTGAATGAAATCAGCTCCCAGCTTCTCTGAGAATGTATTTTGGCCGATTGTGTAGAGCACCTTGCTGTGCGCAAACACGGGTTCTTTTTTGTACACCGTCTTGAGGTAGGCGGGGATCAGGCCGGTCATCCAGCCACTGCAATGGATCACGTCGGGAGGCCAGCCGAATTTCTTCACGGTCTCCAGTGCGCCCTTGCAGAAGAATACCGTACGCAGGCCGTTGTCTTCGTACCACTTCTCTTTATCGTCGGTAAAAACAAACTTCCTCTTGAAAAGGTCCTCGTTGTCTAAAAAATAGACCTGGAGGCGGGCGTTGGGCAGGGAGGCCACCTTGATCTGCAGCGGGAAGTCCTCGTTATCAACCGATACGTTGATACCCGAGAGCCTCACTACTTCGTGCAGGCGATGCCTCCTCTCGTTGATCGAGCCGAACCGGGGCATGATACAACGGACCTCGAAGCCGCTGTCGTTCGCCTTGATCGCCAGTTTGTTTACAACTTCCGAAAAATCTGTCAACTCGAGGTAAGGTGACATTTCGTTGGCAATGAATAAAATTCTTTTCTTTGCTGACATGTTACTGGCTTAAAAGCTTGCAAAAGTAACTATTTATTTCCAATGGTTTTCATTATCGACTTTTGCGAGGCTTTATGATCATTTTCAAAACCGCCGCCGCACTTCAACAACACCTGCAGGGTTTTTCCAAACATCAAACTGGATTCGTTCCTACTATGGGGGCTCTCCACGCCGGGCATTTGTCACTGGTAGACAGGTCCAACCGGGAGAACGAGGTGACCGTTTGCAGCATTTTCATCAACCCCTCCCAGTTCAACAACAAGGAAGATTTTCGGCTATACCCCGTGACCATTGAGAAAGATATCGAGATGCTGATCCATGCCGGAGCCGATATTTTGTTCCTTCCTTCCGAGGCAGAGATCTATCCACCGGGTTACCGGGCACCCATATACGAGATCGGGAGGCTGGAATCCCTGCTGGAGGGTAGCTACAGGCCGGGGCATTTCCAGGGCGTTTGCCAGGTGGTGGACAGGCTGCTGGACCTCGTGGCGCCGGACCAGTTGTACCTGGGACAGAAAGATTACCAGCAATGCATGGTGATCGAAAAGCTCACTGCCCTGCGCAAACAAGCTTCCCCTCGGATCGTGATCTCCCCTACCGTGCGGGAGTCCGACGGCCTTGCTATGAGCAGCCGCAACACCAGGCTCACGGGTGAACAGAGAGAGAAAGCATTGCAGATTTTCCGTTCCCTTTCCTCGATCAAGCTGGACTACCAGCGCGGCGATTTCGGCGCGTTAAAAGACAAGGCCATCCGTGACCTCGAAAAAGCAGGCTTCCAGGTAGATTACGTAGAGATCGCCGACGCCGGCACGCTTGAGCCAGCCCATTCTCCTTCGCAGAAACTGGTAGCTTTGATCGCCGCCACCATGGGCGATGTGCGCCTGATAGACAACATGCTGCTGAACTAGCTATTTTTTTAAAAGCCCGCGCGGGGTTACTTTCGAACGCAATGAAAAGAACCCTGGTCACCATATTGCAGTATCTATTCTTCCTCGGCCTGGGCATTGTTTTCGTATGGCTCACCATCAAAGACATCAGGAAAGAAGAATGGCTCCAGATCAGGTCGTCTATCGCCAACGCAAGGCATTGGGTCATTGTTCCCGTGCTTTTGATGCTACTTCTTAGCCATTACGTGCGTGCACTCCGCTGGAAGATATTGATGGAGCCTTTGGGTTATAAGCCAAGCACCTTTAATACATGGGCGGCTGTGATGATTGGTTACCTCGTGAATGCAGGAGTACCCCGGCTGGGCGAGGTAGTGAAATGCACCCTGCTCGCCAAGTATGAAAAGGTTCGGGCCGATAAACTGGTAGGCACCATTGTGGTAGAAAGGATCGTGGACGTAGTATGCCTGGCCTTCGTGTTCTTCCTGGCACTGCTGCTGCAGGGACATATCATCGGCGATTATATCAGCGATCTTTTTTCCGGTCTCTTCCGCGCCACCGGCGGTGAAAGTTCCACCACGAAAATGCTGGTCCTGGGCGGCATCACTTTGCTGGCCCTTATGCTTTTCTGGTGGCTGCTACGCCGTTTCGGCCATATTGATATGGTGGGAAGGGTAAAGAACGCGATCCGCGGCGTGGGCCATGGCCTCGCCAGCATAGGGAGGGTGAAGCACAAAGGCTTATTCATCTTTCACACAGTGCTCATCTGGTTGTTGTATCTTTTAAGCACCACTGCCGGATTGTATGCCCTGCAGGAAACCGACCACCTGGGTATTGGCGCCGGACTGACAACGCTGGTGATGGGCAGCGTGGGTATGATACTCACGCCGGGGGGTATTGGCGCTTATCCTTTGCTTGTGGCAAAATTGATGGAACTTTACGGCCTTGAATTTGAGACCGTAGGCACTGCGCTGGGTTGGCTGCTCTGGTCGGCACAAACAGTGATCATCCTGGCAGGTGGCTTAATTTTTTCAGGATTATTCTCTTACCATAATAAAAAGAAAAGAAGTGCGAACAGCTAGATCCATCCCAACCAAGATCGTAGGCCCCGAAGAACTGCAGCGATACATCGCCAGGTGGCGGCTGCTGATCAAAAAGATTGCTTTTACCAACGGCTGCTTCGATATCCTGCATGCAGGACATATTGCTTCCCTGATCGAAGCCTCGGAACAGGCCGACGTTTTGATCGTTGGGTTGAACTCGGACGCTTCGGTAACGAAGCTGAAAGGAGAAGGCAGGCCCCTGAATGATGCCCAGAGCCGTGCACTGGTACTGGCTTCACTTTCATTTGTGGATGCCGTAGTGATCTTTGAAGAAGACACTCCTTTGGAACTGATCAAGGCCATCCAGCCAGACGTTCTGGTAAAAGGAGGCGATTATACCCCCGAGCAGATCGCAGGCGCAAAAGAAGTGACCGAAGCAGGCGGCAGGGTGGTGATCAATCCGATCGTGGAAGGATTTTCCACTACGGCGCTGATCGAGAAAATTAAAAACAAACAAGGTTAAAACCCCGCATGCCCCCTACCAAAAGAAAAACCATACAAAGAGACATCAGCTGGCTTTCCTTCAACGCCCGTGTGCTGCAGGAAGCGGCGGATCCCACCGTGCCCCTCAGGGAAAGGATCCGGTTCCTCGGGATATTTTCCAACAACCTCGACGAGTTCTTTCGCGTGCGCGTGGCCACACTGAAGCGCATGAACCAGTTTGGCGCCAAGGCCAAGATGCACGACGAAGTGGACCCCGAAGGCATCCTGGAAGACATACAGATGACCGTGCTGAACCAGCAAAGCGAGTTCAACCGCATCTGGGATGGCATACTGGAAGAACTGAAGGAAGAGAAGATCTTTCTCATCACGGAAAAACAACTGAACGCGGAGCAAAAAGAATTCGTCACCAATTATTACGACGAGGAAGTCAGCCCGAACGTCATCCCTTTGATGATAGAAAGCATTTCTGAATTCCCCTTCCTCCGTGATAAATCCATTTACCTCGGTGTGGTGATGTGGATGAAGGAAAGCGCGCTCAGAAGGAAGTACGCCGTGATAGAAGTACCCACCCGGTTCAACGACCGCTTTATCATCCTCCCCTCTCCTGCCGGAGAGCACCACATCATCCTGCTGGAAGATGTGATCCGGTTCAACCTGCCGGAGATCTTCAGTTATTTCGGTTACGACCAGTACCAGTCGCATATCTTCAAAGTAACCCGCGATGCCGAGATCGACATCGACAACGATATTTCTACCACCCTCATTCAGAAGATAGAAAAAGGATTAAAGAACCGTCGCAAGGGTAAGCCCGTGCGGTTCGTGTACGACAAGGAGATGGACCCGGGACTGCTGGAGTACCTGATCCGGAGATTGAATCTTACAAAAAGAGACAACCTGATCCCGGGCGGAAGGATCCATAATTTCAGGCATTTCATGGACTTCCCCAGCCAGATCTTTAAAAGCAAGAGCGAAAGAAGAAAACCTTTCGATCACCCGCTACTGCTGGAGCGAAGGGTGACCGACGTGATCCTGGAAAGGGATATCATGCTGCACTTCCCTTACCATGCCTTCAACCCGGTGATCGACCTGCTCAGGGAATCGGCCATCGACCCGGATGTGACAGCGATCAAGATCACCTGCTACAGGGTAGCGAAAAACTCCAAAGTGATCAATGCCCTGATCAATGCCGTGCGCAATGGCAAGCAGGTGACCGTGATGCTGGAAGTAAGAGCTCGTTTCGACGAAGAAGCCAACCTGGAATGGAAGGAAAGACTGGAAGACGAAGGTGTCAAGGTGCTCATCGGCATTCCCAACATGAAAGTGCATGCGAAGATCTGCCTGATCAGAAAAAGAAAGAATGACAGGATCATCCACTACGGCTTTGTGAGCACGGGCAACCTGAATGAGAGCACAGCCAAGGTCTATGCGGATCATTGCCTGCTTACTTCCAACCGCGCCATCATGTCGGACGTCAGCAGGCTTTTCAATTATATAGAGCACTATAAAACAGGCACGCATTTCCTGAAAGCCTGCAAGCTGATCCTGCCCAGTCCCGGTATTGTGAAGAAAGAGCTGCTGAAGATGATCGACAACGAGATCAAGAGTGCAAGAAAAGGAAAGACGGCAATGCTGATCGGCAAAATGAATTCTCTGTCTGACGAAGAGGTGATAGAAGCTTTGTATACCGCTGCCAGGGAAGGCGTGGAAGTGAAGCTGATCATCCGTGGCATCTTCTGCATGTTCTCCGAGAATGAGAAATTCAAAAAGCCGGTGACCGCGATTTCCATTGTGGACGAATACCTGGAACATGCGCGGGTATGGGTGTTCCATAACGGAGGAAAGGAAAAAGTGTTCATTTCATCCGCCGACTGGATGGTGCGCAACCTCGACCACCGTGTGGAGGCCAGCTGTCCTATCCTTGACCAGCGGTTGAAGCAGGAGCTGAAAGATATCCTGAACATCCAGCTGAGCGATAATGTAAAAGCCCGCCAGCTCGACAACCAGTTGAGCAATCATTATATGCCGCACGACGGTGAGCCGGTGCGGTCGCAGGAAGAGACCTATAATTTTTTGCAGAATCACAAAATAACGGAGCCACTTGAGATTAGCAGCTATTGATATCGGGAGCAACGCATGCAGGCTCCTGATCAACGAGGTGACGGAAAATGCCAGCGGTCAACCCCAGTTCATCAAGCTCACACTCGTCAGGGTGCCACTGCGCCTGGGGTTCGATGTTTTTTCTATCGGCAAGATCTCCGAGCCCAAAAAAGAGCAGCTGATCAAAACACTTCATGCCTACCAGCTCCTGCTGGATGTATATGAAGTAGAGAGATACATGGCCTGCGCCACCTCCGCCATGCGTGATGCCGCCAATGCCAAAGAGATCATCGTTGAAGTAAAAAAGCAAACAGGGATCGACCTGAAAGTGATCAGCGGTGAAGAGGAAGCCAGCTTCATTTATGAGAACCATGTGGCCGAAAACCTCACCAGCCTGGAGTCCTATCTCTATATCGATGTAGGCGGGGGCAGCACGGAGCTGACATTTTTCTCCGACGGCAAGCTGGTCTTCAAAGAGTCCTTCGACATCGGCACCATCCGCTTATTAAAAGAACAGGTAAGTGAGACCACCTGGGTAAAAATGAAGGAATTCATCCGTGAAAAAACAAAAGGTTATCACCATGTCACCTGCATCGGCTCCGGGGGAAACATCAACAAGGTCTTTTCCCTGTCCAAGAAAAAAGAAGGCAAGCCCCTGCACATCGACCAGCTCCGAAGCTATTACCGTGAATTAAGCAGTACGAGTTTGCCGGAGAGGATGAGACTGTACAACCTCAGGGAAGACCGCGCGGACGTGATCGTACCCGCGCTTTTGATCTATACCAACGTCATGACCTGGGCCGAGGCCGAGGAGATCTATGTGCCGAAGATTGGTTTAGCAGATGGCCTTATCCATCATTTGTATGATGAGACCGTGGATCGTGAAACCCACCCCGGCCCTCCCTGAAGGGAGGGAGAGTTGACTGGTTAACTTGTTGACTGGTTGACTTGGAGAACACCACGCCAAACTGTAAACTGTAAACCGTAAACCGTAAACCGTAAACGGCTGTTTAATATGATTCCGACTCATTCGGAAAATCTCCGCTCCTCACGTCATCGATATACTTTTTAACTGCTCCGGTAATTTGCTCATGCATGTTGAGGTATTGTCGAAGGAATCTTGGCTTGAATTCGGTGTTGATGCCGAACATGTCGTGCATCACCAATACCTGGCCGTCGCAGTGACCTCCGGCGCCGATGCCTATGGTGGGAATAGTGAGGCTTTCGCTAACTTCTTTGGCCAGTGTGGCAGGGATCTTTTCCAGTACCAGGGCAAAGCAACCAGCGTCCTGCAGCAGCTTCGCATCTTTCTTTAGCTTCTTTGCTTCCACTTCTTCTTTTGCCCGCACGTTGTATGAACCGAATTTATAGATCGACTGCGGCGTGAGTCCCAGGTGGGCCATCACCGGTATGCCGGCTGAGATGATGCGCTTTACGGAGTCCAGTATCTCCTCTCCTCCCTCCATCTTCACAGCATGCGCACCGGTCTCCTTCATGATGCGGATGGCTGATGCCAGGGCAATGTCGCCATTGGACTGGAATGAACCGAAGGGCATATCCACTACCACCAGGCAACGGCCTGCGCCACGCACAACGGAGCTGGCATGGTAGATCATGTGGTCCAGCGTAATGGGCAGGGTGGTCTCATGACCGGCCATTACGTTGGAGGCAGAGTCGCCCACCAGGATCACGTCGATGCCCGAAGCATCGATCATCCGGGCAAAGGAAAAATCGTAGGCGGTAAGCATAGCGATCTTCGTACCCGAGCTTTTCATTTTCTGCAGGGTGGCGGTGGTGATCCTTTTGACTTCGGCGGCTGCGCTCATGACTAAAGTTTGTTCTGCAAGGTAAGGAGAAAGGCCTATGATCTCAGGGGCTATATTTGCCGCCCAAAAGGAACCGTAATGATCAAAAACTTAGTGCTTGCTCTCCTTGTTTTTCCTCTCAGCTCTTTGGCCCAAACCGATACCACCCTCGATGCGGTAACGGTCACAGCTAGCCTCTCGCCCTCCAGGACCTCTCAGACCGGCCGAAACGTGCTGGTGGTGCGACCGGAACGCCTGCAGCAACTGCCCGTGCATTCCATCGATGAACTGCTTCGCTATGTACCGGGCATAGAAGTACAGTCACGCGGCGCCATGGGCACACAAAGCGACATAGTGATGCGCGGAGGCACCTTCCAGCAGGTACTGGTGCTGGTGGACGGTATCCGGGTGAACGACCCGATCACCGGACACTTCAATAGCTACATTCCAGTAGCCTATGAAGAGATTGAAAGAATAGAAGTGCTGAAGGGCCCGGCTGCGGCATTGTATGGTTCTGATGCAGTAGGTGGCGTGATCCACGTGATCACCAAAACATTTCACCAGCAGGACAGTATCGTAAAAACCATGGGAGGCGCCCGCTATACCCGCGGTGAGAATGACTTGCATAGCGGGCAGGGCGGGATCTACCTGCAAAGAAAAAACTGGAGACTATCGGCAGGAGCTTTGACCAATCATTCCGACGGCGTGCAGCAAAGAGGCACAACAAGCTATTTCCACAACAATACGGTTTCCTTATCAGGAGGATTGGTGTTAAGAAATGGGATGCGCCTTTCCCTTCGCTCCGCTTACGACGACCGTCGCTTCTCCGCACAGAATTATTACACCACATTTTTGAGCGATACTGCTAAGGAACAAGTGCGCACCACCTGGCAACAGGCTGCACTGGCTTATAAGAAAGGAAGATCGTCGTGGAACGCAGATCTTGGCTACAAGGCGACCGATGATCACTACGCATTCAATTCAGTGGCTACGGCGAACGAAAACCAAAGCGCTTTGTGGCAGGCACAGGCCAGGCATATGATCACAACGGGCAGCCTGCTCATTAGCACCGGCATGCAATGGCTGCAGAGAGGCATCGCATCCAACGACCGCGGCAACCACCAGGAAACGCAGCTCACGGGTTTTACGCTATGGCGTTGGCTGGTCACGGAAAAATTCACCGTGCTTCCGGCGCTTCGGCTCGACTGGCATGAAAGAAGAGGACTTGAAACTATTCCTCAGTTGTCCATGAGTTATGCATTGGATCATCTCACTTTCAGGGGAAGTGCGGGCAAGACCATCCGCGATGCGGATTTCACAGAGCGGTACAACAATTACAACAAAGCGAAAGTGCTCAGCGGCCGCATCGGCAATCCAGACCTGGAGGCAGAAACAGCATTGGCTTATGAGGCAGGCATTGACTACGTCACGTCAAAAAAACTGAAGGTCTCAGCCAGCTACTTCAGCCGCTCACACAAAGGCCTGATCGACTACGCGCCCACGCCTTACGCCGACATGCCCAGGAAATCCAACCTGGTAGAGACGGGTACCTATGCCCTGGCTAAAAACCTTTCCGCAGTTACCATTAAAGGTGTGGAACTTGACCTTTCTTATTCCTGGGATCTTTCCCATGGAACCATCATTACAGATCTCGGCCTGCTTTGGGCAGAAGGGCACTCAAAAGAAGGCGCCTCTTCCTTCTATCTCTCTTCGTTTGCGCGCTTTCTTGGCAATTTCAGTGCAAGCTACCAGCACCGCCGCTTCGGCATTTCATTCACAGGCCTATATAAAGAAAGGAAAAGCCAGTCCGCTTCCGCTATCTCAGCCAAACTCTCTTCTGACTACTTGGTAGTGAATGGAAAAGCTGAACTGAACCTGCTCCGGGATAAAGCAGCGATATTTGTGCAGGCAGACAATATTTTCGACGTGGCCTATTCCGACCTCCTGGGCGCAGAAATGCCTGGAAGGTGGTTGATGGGTGGCCTAAAGTTCAAATTTTAATCTATGATCAAAGAGATATTGAAAGACCTGGGCATCCGGGAGAAAAACCAGGGCACCAGCACGGGCAATGAGTGGATCGCATCCACAGGAAAGCAGATCACTTCTATTTCTCCTGTGAATGCGAAAGAGATCGCTGCGGTGGAAACTACGGATGCAGCGGCATATGAGGCAGTTATAAAAAAAGCGCAACAAGCCTTTGAGGTATGGAAGATGTATCCTTCTCCGCGAAGAGGCGAGATCGTGCGCCAGATCGGCGAGTCGCTCCGCGCCAATAAAGAATCGCTGGGTAAGCTGGTCTCCTACGAGATGGGCAAGAGCCTGCAGGAAGGCTGGGGCGAAGTACAGGAAATGATCGACATCTGCGATTTCGCGGTAGGACTTTCACGCCAGCTGCATGGCCTCACCATGCACAGCGAAAGGCCTGGTCACCGCATGTACGAGCAATGGCATCCCCTGGGCATCTGTGCTGTGATCTCGGCCTTCAACTTCCCTGTGGCCGTATGGAGCTGGAATGCCATGCTGGCCTGGGTTTGTGGCGATGTATGCGTGTGGAAACCTTCTGAGAAAACGCCTTTGTGCGCCCTGGCCTGCCAGCATATTGTAGCCGAAGTTTTTAAAAAGAACGATGTACCGGAAGGTGTCTCCTGCCTGGTGATCGGTGAAAGAGAACTGGGTGAAAAGATCGCCCAGGATGTAAGGATACCATTGGTATCGGCTACAGGTTCCACCCGCATGGGTAAGGCAGTGGGTGCGGCGGTAGGCGCCCGGCTGGGCAGGTCGCTGCTGGAACTGGGTGGCAACAACGCCATCATCATTTCCAAAGATGCCGACCTGGAAGTGGCGCTGGTAGGGGCCGTATTCGGCGCTGTAGGTACCGCAGGACAAAGGTGCACCACAACAAGAAGACTGATCATCCACAAGGATATCTATCCCGCTTTCCGCGACAAGCTGGTGAAGGCCTATAAGCAGCTCAGGATCGGCGATCCGCTGGACGAGAACATCCACGTGGGGCCGCTGATCGATAAGGATGCCGTGCGTTCTTATCTCGATGCCATTGAAAGGTGCAAGGCAGAAGGCGGACGCTTCATTGTGGAAGGCGGCGTACTGGAGGGCAAGGGCTATGAAAGCGGCTGCTACGTGAAGCCCTGTATCGCCGAGGTGCAACCGCAGTTCCAGGTGGTACAACACGAAACCTTTGCTCCTATCCTTTACCTGATGCAATATGAGACCATTGAAGAGGCTATCGCCATCCAAAATGGCGTTCCGCAGGGATTGTCTTCTTCTATCATGACCCTGAACCTCAGGGAAGCGGAAATGTTCCTGTCCTCAGCCGGATCCGACTGCGGCATTGCCAATGTGAACATCGGCACTTCGGGTGCCGAGATCGGCGGGGCTTTCGGAGGGGAAAAAGAAACAGGCGGTGGCAGGGAAAGCGGCAGCGATGCCTGGAGGATCTATATGCGCAGGCAAACCAATACCATCAATTACAGCAACAAGCTGCCGCTGGCCCAGGGCATCCGGTTTGACCTTTAGCTGTTAATTAACAGGTTGTTTTTTGCCATTGCTCATTTTTCACAAATGCCAATGCAGCCTTTCAAGTACTTTTACGCTACTTCAATTAAACTATGAATATGCTGAATGTTATTAAGGGTTTGATGTTCACTGCCCTGGCGGTAAGTTTTGGCTTTTCCGGCAACGCGCAGACTGGTGATGTGCCCAAAGGCTGGCACCTGAAAGACAAGGCTTCCGACGGTTATTATGGTATCAGCCTGGATAAGGCTTACGAGATGGTGAAAGGCAAAAAAAGCCAGACCGTGATCGTGGCCGTGATCGATTCCGGCATCGATACCACCCATGAAGACCTGAAGCCCGTTCTCTGGAGGAATCCCAAAGAGATCCCCGGCAACGGCAAAGACGACGATAAGAACGGCTACATAGATGATATCTATGGATGGAACTTCATTGGCGGCAAAGACGGCCGCAATGTAAAAGAAGATTCCTACGAGGTAGCCCGCGTGTACCATCGCTTCAAAAAGCAATTCGAAACTGTTACCGACCCTTCTACCTTGTCGAAGACTGACAGGGAGAACTACGAGATGTGGAAGAAGGCTGCCGGCCAGATGAAGAAAAGCGCTCAAACTACCAATCCCCTGGAGCTCCTCTTCCTGCGCAGGACCTACGAAGGCGCTGTGAAGAACGACAGCATCATTCGCGTGGATATGGGCAAGGATGTGTATACCGGCACTGAGCTGGATGGCTATACGCCCAAGACGGAAACAGCAAAAAAAGCAAAGACCTCCTTCCTGTTCTTCTTTACTGCCAATAATTCCATGGATATGACCAATAAGGACTTCCTGGACGAATTTGAGCAATACCTCTTAGGCGAGGAGAAAAAAGCAGAAGCGGGCGATAAGGCTCCAAAGGACTATCGCGGCGAAATCGTGAAGGACAACGAAGCAGATATTAACGACCGGTCGTATGGCAACAATGACGTGATGGCGAATACGCCTTTCCACGGCACACACGTAGCGGGTATCATTGGCGCCTACAGGAAAAACGACAAGGGCGTGAATGGCGTAGCAGATAATGTAAAGATCATGGCCATACGGGCTGTGCCTGATGGCGATGAGCATGATAAGGACGTGGCCCTGGCCATCCGCTATGCGGTGGACAACGGCGCGAAGATCATCAACATGAGTTTTGGTAAAGGCTTTTCTCCTGAGAAGCATTGGGTAGACGACGCGGTGAAATATGCAGAAAGCAAAGGCGTTCTGCTGGTACATGCGGCAGGTAACGATGGCAACAACATCGACACAGCCGACAACTTTCCTAATGCTATGTACAAAGCCGACGGAAATCGCTCCAGCACCTGGATCACAGTAGGTGCCAGCGGCGATCCACAGGCCGGCGGCATCGTGGCCGATTTCTCCAACTATGGTAAGGACCAGGTAGACATCTTTGCACCGGGTGTGAGGATCTATTCCACCATCCCCGGAGGCAATAAATATGGAAACGCCCAGGGTACCAGCATGGCTGCCCCTGTGGTTGCAGGCACTGCGGCCTTCCTCCTTTCTTATTACCCGCAGCTTACCGGTCAGCAACTGAAAGAGATCCTGGAAAAATCTTCTGTGCAGATCAGCGACAAGGTGAGGACGCCCGGTGAGAAGGGAAAGAAAGTAACCCTGAGCGAGATCAGCAGGACCGGTGGTTTGATCAATGCTGCGGAAGCAGTGAAACTGGCCGAGCAAATGACCAAAGGCGGTAAAATGGCCGCACCTAAGGTGGTGAAGAAGGAAGAAAAGAAAAAGAAAGCGATCAAGTCATTTTGATCTTTTAAGATAGTTTTGAAAAAAGCCTCCCATGGGAGGCTTTTTTCATGTCTTTTGGCTTTGACCCCACACGTGCGGGATGAAGGCGCGGAGGAATTCGATTAATTCCTATTTTCAACAAAACAACTTTATGCTCAATGTTGACCTTTCGCGCGTACCGGAATACTATCACAGGTATATCAATAAGGTGACGCAGAAAGACCTGGTGCCTGCACTGGAAGAACATGTACTAAGTACACATTCATTTTTTAGCTCCATTCCCGAGGAAAAATGGGACTACCGCTATGCGGAAGGCAAATGGAGCATCCGCGACATCCTGCAGCACCTGATGGATGCGGAAAGGATATTTGGCTTCCGGGCGCTGGCCTTTGCCAGGCAGGATAAGACCCATATCCCGGGCTTCGACGAGAATGCATACGCGGAGGTTTCTGAAGCAAGCCGTCGCAGCAAGGCGGACCTGCTGGAAGAATGGCAGCTGGTAACGAGAAGCCACCTGAAGCTGTTCCAGTCATTCAGTGAAACGCAGCTGGAGTCGGAAGGCATCGCGAATGAGGCTTCGATCTATGTGAGAGGGATTGGTTTTATCTTTTGCGGGCATGCGTTGCATCATATGGGGGTGGTCAGGGAGAGGTACCTTGTTTGAGGTTGACTGGTTGAGTGGTTGACTAGTTGATAGAGTTGATAGAGTTGATAAAGTTGATAAAGGAACAGCAGGTCTCCTATGACAGAACCACTTGTTATTCTGAGCCTGCCGAAGAGCACCATTCACCTCCCGATAACTATCGGGACACCATTCACCGTCTGTAACCCCTACGGGGTACTAATATCCTAATATATTTTTTCTACAAGGCTTGTGCTCCTACGGAGCAGATTGCTGCCACCCAGGATTCACGACTGACGATTCACGATTGACGCCGCGTAGGGCGCGAAGAGTGGGCAAAAAAAATCTCCCGCTAATGCGGGAGATCTTCCGGTGGGGTTTCTATCTTAAAAAGTCTTTATACCAGCTGCCTGCTTTTTAGCCAGCAACTGCTGCGCCTGGATGTCCTTCACCACTTTCACGGCCTCGTCCAGGTAGATATCTTTCTTCAGGGCACTGAGCCACTGGTTGTAGCGGTCTTGCTTGTCCTTGTCCTGCGCGTATTTTTCAATATCGCCAGGCAGGTAGGAGATGTTCATTTCATTCTGCAGTTTGAGCACGGCCTCCAGCTCTTTCATGGCGGCGCGGATCTCAGTCTGCTCTCTCTTAAATGCATTGATCTCTAAAGGATAGGCTTTATCGTTCTGCTTGGCAAGCCAGTCGGTCTTTTCTTTGATGGTTCTGAAACCAGGGTTATTGCCGACCCTGCCGGAGCTAAGGTTTCTAATAGTCTGAATGTCATATCCACCACTCCATGCTTTGTAAGAAGCCCTGGTCACTTCATCCCATGGCATGGCGTTCTCGTTATGCCTTTCCCTGAATTCGATATGCTCGTACTGGTCGGGCAGCACCACGTCGGGTACCACGCCTTTCAGCTGCGTGGATCCGCCGTTGATGCGGTAGAATTTCTGCAGCGTGAGCTTGATGGTTCCCAGCTCTGAGTTGGAAGACAGGAATCCTGTCTCAGGGTCCAGCCCGATATTGCGCTGAACGGTTCCTTTACCATAGGTGCTGGTACTTCCTATCACCACGCCTCTTCCATAGTCCTGGATAGCGGCGGCAAATATTTCGGAAGCCGAGGCACTGAACTCATTCACCAGCACGGTCAGCGGACCTGTGTACAATACGTTGTTATCGCGATCGCGCATCACCATAGGCTTACCGTCCCTGTCTTTCACCTGTACGATCGGACCATCTTCGATAAACAAGCCTGCCATCTGCACTACTTCAGCCAGCGAGCCGCCGCCGTTGTTGCGCAGGTCGATCACGATGCCATCCACACCAGCTTCTTTCAGCTTGGTCACTTCCCTGGCCACATCAGCGCCGCTGCGGTTGCCTTTGGGATCGTCGAAATCGGTATAGAATTCAGGCAGGAAAATATAACCCACCTTGGAGCTGCCTTCCTGGATCACCGCGCTGCGGGCATAGGTCTCGTCCTGCACGATCTCGTCCCGGATCAGGGACACGTTCTTTATGGTACCGTCCTTCTTTTTGATCGTAAGGTTCACCTCAGTGCCTTTTTTACCGCGGATGAGCTTAACAGCATCTTCCACTACGTATCCGATCAGTTCCACGGGAGCGTCTTTGGCCTGTCCCACTTTCAGGATCACATCACCTACTTCCAGTTGCTGCGATTTCCAGGCAGGATAACCTGTGAGCAGGCTGGCGATCTTGATATTGCCCTCATCATACTGGAGAGAAGCTCCAATACCGGCAAAACGGCCACTCAGCTGCTCATCGAAATATCTTTTCTCCACGGGAGGGAAGAACTCTGTATAGGGATCGAAAGTCTGAGTGACGGTATTCACGTACACGGCAAACTTGTCGTCGTCATTGAATTTGTATTTGAATCTGTCATAGGTGCGGTCCATGATCTTCGACACTTTCTCACGGGCCTCTTTCTCCATTTCGGCATCGGTCTTCATTACAAAACCTTCCTTGCCTTTGTTCTTTTCCTGGATCTCCTGCAGTTCTACCAGCCTGTCAAGCGTGAGGTACTTCAGCCTTTTGCGCATATTCTCGCGGCGCTGGGCTTCTGTTTTCGGGAATTCCAGCTGCTTACGATCGGTCACGATAGACTCGTTCACAGTGAAGTCGAAAGGCTTGCTCAGGATCTCATTGTACAGGAGGGCAGACTCTCCCACCCTTTTGTTAAAGATCTTGGATACTTCCATGAAGAATTCCACGGGAGCGCCCTTCATCTCATCGTCGAGGCGGGTTTCATACTTCTTTAAAGACTTGATATCCTCCTGGAGGAGAATATTCTTATCCGGATCGAGGTCCTCGAAGTATTTGATGTATATTTTTTTAGAAAAATCGTCATTGATATCCTGGGGGCTAAAATGGCCCTGGCGGAGCAGTTCGCCCACGCTTTGAAGGATCTTTTGGTATTTCGTAGGTGGATCTGGTTTTTCGGTTCCAAGGGTACGGATGGTCAGAAAAATCCCACCTGCCAGCATCAGCAGCAATAACGGAAGTCTTTTCATATCTAATAAATATTTAAGCGCCCGGGGCATATGATCCAAATTTAAGGCAAAAAGAACGCCATGCCTGTTAAGACATCCTTCTTAACAAACGTTTTTGATGAGTGGTTGTTGCCTAAGTTAATTTGTGAAAGCCGGGTAAACTCTTAGCATTGAATTTATAAATTCTTTATTTTTGCAGCCTCATTTGGTGGTTATAGCTCAGTTGGTTAGAGCATCAGATTGTGGTTCTGAGGGTCGCCGGTTCGAGCCCGGTTAGCCACCCAGGAAGCCAGGATGTAAGTCCTGGCTTTTTTATTTCCACAAAGACTCAATACACAATGTAAATGCTCAATACTTGATTTATTGTGATCGTTGGGGTCGCCGCCCCGAACATTCGGGGCGAGCCCGGTTAGCCACCCAGGAAGCCAGGATGTAAGTCCTGGCTTTTTCTTTTGCATGGAAGGTGCGGTTCACCATTCACCATTCACCTTTCACCTTTCACCTTTCACCTCCCGATAGCTATCGGGACACCATTCGCCGTTACAAACCACATTGAATCTTCTGATCATGAACGGTCCCCATCCTTCTCAGCGACCACTCATCAATAATTCATGTTTCAACGTTAATTATGGTTAAACCAAGCCGTTACCAGTCTTGTTCTGTCTACCTTTGCGTTCAAATTTTTAAGGATGAAGAGCATTGTTTTATTGATGGGCTTGCTGGTGTCTATTGTCGGCTTTTCCCAACCCGGCCGCGGAGGCCAGCAGATGACGGGTAGATTTTACGGCCGCGTGGTAGATGCCGCGAACAAAGGGATCGAGGCGGCTTCGGTGATATTGGTCACTCAAAAAAGAGACAGTGTAACCAAGCAAACTTCAGAGGTGGTCGTAGGCGGTATGCTTACAGCACCCAATGGAGATTTCAGCATTGAGAATGTGCCGGCCATGGGACGCTACAAACTCAAGGTTACAGGTATAGGGTATAAAGACTACGAGAAGGAAGTAAGGTTCGAGATCGACCGCAACGACCCCAACGGCATGATGTATGCGCTTGACCGCGACCTTGGCAACATTGAGCTTACCATTGATGAAAAGCTGCTGGCCGGAGTAACGGTCACAGGCACGCGCCCTGGCCTCACCATGGGCATCGACCGTAAGATCTTTAACGTAGACAAGAACATCGTATCCGCAGGCGGTACAGCCATCGACGTCATGAAGAACGTTCCTTCCGTGAATGTAGACCTCGATGGAAATGTTACTTTAAGAAACAACGCTCCGCAGATCTTCGTGGACGGCCGTCCTACCAACCTCACACTGGAGCAGATCCCGGCCGACGCCATTGAGAGCATCGAGATCATCACCAACCCTTCGGCCAAGTTCGATGCTTCGGGCGGTACTTCCGGCATCCTCAACATCGTGCTGAAAAAACAAAAACGTGTAGGGTATGCAGGTAATGTAAGAGCCAGCATCGACTCAAGGGCCAAGTTCGGCGGAGGCGGGGACATCAATGTCCGCCAGGGAAAGATCAACATGTTTACCGCACTGAACTACAACCAAAGAAAATCTTTGAGCGAAGGCTCTACCGACCGTACTACGCTCGGCACCTTCCCCACTACGTTCTCCCAGGTGGATGACAATGATATGGAAGGCCGCCATGCTTTTGCCAGGGCGGGTATCGACTATTTCATCAACAACAGGAATACATTCAGCCTCACTGGCAATATGATGGATGGCCATATGGACCCCACCAACAGCAGCCTCAGGAGGACGATCCGCCCCGACAGCAGTTTTCGAACCGACAGGATAACCACCGGTGGCTACGAATTCAGGAACAAGGGCATGATGGCCAGCTTCAAACATAATTTTCCGAAAGCTGGTAACGAATGGACCGCCGACTTTACATATAATAAGGGAGAGAATGAAAATGGCAGCAGGCTGCTGGACAACAATTTCGTGGAAAAGCCCTCCAATGGCTTCCTGAATACCACCATACAGGACCAGGAAGGCGCTGGCACCAATGAGTTCATGGTTTTCCAGACCGACTATGCCAACCCGCTCAGCAAGAATTCTAAATTTGAGATCGGTGCCCGTTCATCCATCAGGAAGATCAATAACTATACGAAGATCACTTTCCCTGATACGGTGAATGTAACCCGTTATATGAACGAGGACAGGGTACTAGCCGCCTACTCTACTTTTTCCAATCGCCTTAGCGAAAAGTTTGGCTACCAGCTCGGACTAAGGGCTGAAAGCTCCACCAATGAAGGGGTGATGAACAACAAAGACAATTACACGACCGAGTTCCCTATCAGTTTTTTCCCAAGTGCCTTCATCAGCCAGAAGCTGAGCGAATCTTCCGACATGCAGCTGAATTATAGCCGCAGGATCAACCGCCCGAACTTCTTCCAGTTGTTCCCATTCACCGACTACACAGACGAACTGAATATCAGCCGTGGCAATCCTGCGCTGAAACCCGAGTTCACGAACTCGCTTGAATTATCATTCTCTACCCAATTCAAGAACAGGGATAATTTCATTGCTTCTGTGTACTACAAGAATACCAACGACCTCATCACCCGTTTCCAGCAGGGACCGGTGTACGACACATTCCTGAAGAGGGAAGTGCTTGTGAATACTTACATCAACGCCAATAGCCAGTATGTGACCGGCCTGGAACTGACCAGCAGGAACAACCTGGTGAAATGGTGGGACCTGACAACCAACGCGAATCTCTATACTTCAAAGATCGACCTGGAGAACGCAAAGGACCCCGACCAGTTCCTGAGCTACTTCATCAAGATCAACAATACTTTCAGGCTGCCAAAGAATTTCACCTTCCAGCTTTCCGGTGATTACCAGTCAAGAACTGTTGCCTCTCCCGGCGGCGGTGGCGGTGGTGGCCGGCACGGTGGCGGTGGTGGGATGTTCGGTGGTGGAGGCGGCTCGGCTTCCCAGGGATACAATCGCCCGAATTACGGCGTGGATGCGGCCCTCCGCTACGAGTTCCTGAAAAATAAGACAGCCTCCCTCTCTCTCAATGTGAACGATATTTTTGCCACTAAGAAATTCAGCTCCCACGCCGAAGGCTTTGACCAGAATGGCAACCGCATATTTATCCAGGATACCGAAAGGTTCAGGGATCCCCAGGTAGTTCGTCTCAATTTCAATCTCCGTTTCGGAAAATTCGACGCCTCCCTCTTCAAGCGGAAGAATACGCGAGAAGAACCGGTAGATTCCGGTATGGGTATGAGACCTTAATATTCGAGAAGAAGTCCTGTTAGCAGGACTTTTTCTTTTCCACTACTTTTGAAGCATGTACAGGTTCGCCATTATTGGCTGCGGAAGGATCGCATCGAGACACGCGGAAAATATCATCAAAACCGGAAAGCTGGAGGCGGTCTGCGATATCGTTCCTGAAAAGGCCAGGGCTTTTGGCGAGAAATACAACGCGAGGCCTTATACTTCCATAGACGAATTATTGAAGCAGGAAAAGGACATCGATATTGTCACCATCTGCAGTCCCAATGGATTTCATGCCGAACATTCCATCAAATCGCTCCAGGGCGGAAAGCATGTGCTTTGCGAAAAGCCGATGTGCATCACCAGCGTTGCTGCCTGGCAAATGATAGATACAGCCCATTTTTTTCGCAGGAAGCTTTTTGTGGTGAAGCAGAACCGCTACAATCCTGCGATCAGGCTCTTGCGCGATTCCATGGGCCATCTTGGCAAGATCTATAGTTTCTCCGTGAACTGCTACTGGAACCGCCCCCAGGCCTATTATACAGGCGACTGGAAGGGTACGAAGGATTTCGATGGTGGGATACTCTATACGCAGTTCAGCCATTTTATCGACCTGATGTACCTGCTTTTCGGAGAGGCCAGGGAGGTGAAGGCTTTTGCCAACAACTTTCAACGCCGCAATCATTTCGAATTCGAGGACACAGTGGTAGCCAGCCTGCAAATGGAGAACGGCGCCATCGGTACACTCAATTGCACCATCAACAGTTATCAGCAGAATACGGAAGGATCGATCACTGTGTTCGGAGAGAAAGGCAGTATCAAGGTGGGCGGGCAGTACCTCAACCGGATCGACTGGTTCCATGTGGAAGGCCAGGAACAACCCGACATCAGCACAGAGACCCTTTCTAACAACTACGGATTTTATGAAGGCTCCATGAGCAACCATCATATCGTATACGAAGAGCTGGTGAAAGCACTTGCACCGGGCGAGAACCGCATGGTGGAAGATATTGAAGCCGTAAAATCTATCGAAATGATAGAAAAGATCTACAAAGCCATCGGATGAAACTACTGTACATTGTAGGCAACCGGCCGCAGTTCATCAAGCTTGCAGTACTGCATGCGGAAGCTAAAAAGCGTCCGTATATCACAGAATTCGTCATACACACCGGGCAGCATTACTCCGATGAAATGAGCGCTGTTTTTTTCAGCGAGCTGGGCATAGGCCTGCCGGTCACCAACCTGGACATCCACTCCTACTCGCATGCTACCATGATCGGCAAGATGATGAAGGAGCTGGAGCCTGCCATCCAGTCCGCATCCCCAGATTGCGTGATGGTGTTTGGCGATACCAACACCACGCTTGCCGGTGCACTCACCGCCAAAAAAATGGGCATACCGGTCGCGCACGTGGAAGCTGGCATCCGTACACATGAAGAAGATATGCCGGAGGAGAGTAACCGCTATCTTACCGACCGGGTATCGGCCTTCAATTATTGCTGCACAGAGAACAACCTGCGCACCCTGGAAAAAGAAGGATACGATGGAGTGCATATCGCTTCCACACCCCTGTTCAGCGGGGATGTGATGCTGGATGCCTTCCAGCTATATAAGCCGCTCAGTGAAAGCAAGGCCCTGCCTGCTGATATACATATTATAAATAATAATTATATATTATTTACCCTCCATCGCCGCCAGAACATTGAGAATATCGCACTGCTAAAGGGTATCGTGGAAGCCATGAATAGCATTCATCAAGAAATTCCCGTGGTTTGCCCGCTTCATCCCAATACGGCCGGCGTCATGAAACTGCACGGCATTGTCCCGGCCTTTCATGTGATTGCGCCACTGGGTTACCTGCACATGCAGGCCATGCTAAGCAAATGCAGCTACGTGGTAACAGACAGCGGAGGCTTACAGCGAGAAGCTTTTTTTGCCAGGAAGCCGAGCGTCATCCTGATGGAAAAACCTTTTTGGCCCGAAGTGATCGAACACGGCTGCTCGGTGAGCTGCAGCGGCCAACAGGAAGCTATCCTGGCGGCATTCCGGCAACTGCGGACCATGAAAAAAGATTTCAACACAGGTGTTTTCGGCAATGGTAAGGCGGCCGCTACTATACTGGACCACCTGGATGCCCAACTCAATAAATCTCCAGGTGAATGAGGAAACCAAGAGTAGTTGCCTCTGTCATCTCCGACCTGGTCACCGACCAGCGCGTGCACAAGGTTTGTACTTCCCTGTCCAATCATGGATACGAGGTGTTGCTGATCGGTTCTAAAAAAAAGAACAGCCTGGAATTGCTGCCCCGCCACTATCCCGCCAAAAGGATCGCCCTTATTTTTCAGTCCAGCTGGCTTCTGTATGCCGAATTCAACATACGCCTGTTCTTTCGCCTGCTGTTCACCAAAGGCGACATCTTCCTGGGCAATGACCTGGATGTGATGCCCGCCACCTGGCTGGCAGCGAAACTGAAGAACAAGCCGGTGGTCTACGACACCCATGAATATTTTTTGGGCATGCCCGAACTCAATGGCAAGCCCTTCATCCAGGGCGTTTGGAGAAGAATTGAAAGATTCATCTTCCCCCGGGTGAAATACGTGTACACCATCTGCCAGTCGTTCTGCGAGCTCTACGAAAAAGACTATGGCAGGAAGCTATGGTATATCCGCAACGTACCCTTCCTTCATTATGAAGACAAGGGCGGACAGGAGGCGTTGAAGGCTTCCATTGATGCAAAGATCCCTGCAGGCAAACACCTGCTGATCTTCCAGGGCGCCGGCATCAATGTAGACCGCGGCGTAGAAGAGCTGGTGATGAGCATGAAATATCTTGACCCCGAAAAATTTCATTTACTGCTGGTGGGCGGAGGCGACATCTTTCACATCATAGAGGACATCATTGCCGCTAACCAGCTGCACGACAGGATCACCGTGATCCCCAAAGTACCTTTCGAGGTACTGCGGCACATCACCCGCAAAGCCGAACTGGGCTTCACTATGGACAAGCCCAATAACATCAACCACATCTATGGCCTGCCAAACAAGATCTTCGATTACCTGCATGCCGGCGTTCCCGTGCTCTCCACCCGGCTGGTGGAGCTGGAGCACATCATTTCACAGTATGATGTAGGCGAGTTCCTGGACAACAACGAGCCAGGACATATTGCAGAAAAAGTGAAGTATATCTTCGCCCATCCGGAACTGCTGGCCAGGTGGAAGAGCAACAGTGCACTGGTAAAGCGGGACCTCAACTGGGAGAATGAAGAAAAAGTATTGTTACAGATCTATGAGCAGGCCTGCCGCGATAATCATTTGAAGTGAACAAGTCTATCCATATCATTTCGTTTGACGTGCCCTACCCCGTAAGCCACGGTGGCTACTTCGATCTTTTCTACAAGCTGAAGGCCCTGAAGGAAGAAGGCTTTTCCATTCAACTTCACTGTTTCGAATACGGCCGGGGCGAGCAGCCTGAGCTGGAGAAATACTGCAGCTCGGTTCATTACTATCCGCGTAAAAAATTGTCGGGCATCAGCTTTACCCTGCCTTATATCGTCTCCACACGCATCAGTGAAGAACTGGAAAACCGGCTTTCGCAAGACGAATACCCTATTCTTCTCGAGGGCACCCATACCAGCTATATCCTGTTTGCCCGCATGTTCCCCGGGAGGAAAATCCTATTAAGGCTACACAACATTGAGCAGGTATATTACCGCTACCTGTACAAAGCGGAAAAAAAGATCTTTAAAAAACTATACTTCCGGCAGGAAACGCGGTCATTGGAAAAATATGAGGCCCTCGTAGGGATGAAAGCATCGGTGGTCCTCACGGTTTCGGAAAAGGACAGGCAAAGATTTTCAACGCTCGTTCCCGCAGCACACGTGAGCTACCTGCCACTCTTCATCCCTTATGAAAAACTCTCTTCGCATGAAGGGAAGGGCAGCTATGTGCTTTATCATGGCAACCTGGCCATAGCGGAAAATGAAAAGTCAGCGCTGTACATCACGTCGGCGCTCAGGAAGAGCGGTGTTCCTTTGGTGATTGCGGGTCGCCGTCCTTCCGAAAGACTGCTGAAGAAGCTGAGCAAGTATGAACACGTAAAACTGTATGCAGATCCTGGGGACGAAGAACTGGACAGGCTGATCCGGGAAGCACACGTGAACATTGTGCATAGCTTCAACGACACGGGGATCAAGATCAAGCTCATTCATGCGCTCTTCCAGGGCCGCCATTGTATAGTGAACGAGGCCGCTTTACCAGGAGAAAGCTTCCGGCCTTTTGTACACCAGGCAGACAACAGTACGGCACTGAGAAAAAAGTTAACGGAGCTAATGGAACTACCTTTTAGCATTGCTGAAGCCCAGGAAAGGGAAGCGTTCTTACAAATGCATTTCAACAACAAGGCCAATGCTGCACAGATCAGTGCCTTTCTACAGTAGCATTGTCGAGGACCATGCCTTTCTCTGTCCTTACCGTCCTTGATGGGAATTTATTGATCACAATGTAATCGTGGGTGGCCATCACGATGGCAGTGCCATAATCTTTGGAGATGTGAAAAAGCAGGTTCATGATCTCGTCGGAAGTTTCCGGGTCGAGGTTGCCCGTTGGCTCGTCGGCCAGGATCAGCTTGGGTGAATTCAACAGGGCGCGCGCAATGTCCACGCGTTGCTGCTCGCCACCGCTCATTTCAAATGGCATCTTGAATCCTTTTGACTTGATGCCCACTTTATCCAAAACGTCATTGATCTTTTCGGTCATCAGCTTCTCGTCCTTCCACCCTGTGGCCCTCAGCACGAACTTCAGGTTTTCATGTACGTTCCTGTCGGTGAGCAGCTGGAAGTCCTGGAATACCACGCCCAGGCTGCGTCGCAGGAAAGGAACGGTCTTCCAGGTGAGTTTGCGCAGGTCGTAGCCCGCCACAGTGCCCTCGCCTTTTTTCAGGGGCAGCTCTCCATACAATGTTTTTAACAGGCTGGACTTACCGGTGCCGGTCTTGCCCACGAGATAAACGAATTCTCCACGGTTCACCTGGAAATTCACATCCTGCAACACGAGGTTCTCGCCCTGGTAGATCGATGCGTCCCTGATATCTATGATTGCGTCAGCCATATTCTGAAATTACTGATAAAGTTAATATACTATCGTCGCTTCGCCCTTACGGATCAAAAGTTCTTTGGAATCTGCAGCTTCCACCCTGCCGATCACGCGTGCATCAATGTGATACCTGCCTGCTGCAGCAATGATCCTTTCGGCCGTGTTCTCGTTGGTGTAGATCTCCATTCTGCAGCCCATATTGAACACCTGGTACATTTCCCTGTCATCCGATCCACTGCTCTGCTGGATGAGCTGGAATATGGGAGGAGGATCAAACAGGTTGTTCTTTACGATCCTTACGTTGTCCGGCACGTACTTCATGCATTTCGTTTGCCCTCCACCGCTGCAATGGATGAGGCCATACACATGCTCAAATTCATTTTCGAGCACTTCCTTCATCAGCGGAGCGAAGGTGCGTGTGGGAGAAAGTAAAAGCTTGCCCGCGGCGATCTTCTGCTTTTTGCCATCATAAAGTACATCCACTTCTTCCGCCATTGAATGCTTTCCTATGTAGACCACTTTACCTGGCAGCTGTGCTTCAAATGTTTCCGGGTAATCTTTTGCGTATTTTTTGGAAAGCATATCATGCCTGGCACTGGTGAGGCCGTTACTTCCAATTCCGCTGTTGTATTCTGTTTCGTAGCTCGCCTGGCCATAGCTGGCAAGGCCTACGATCACCTGTCCTGCCTTGATCTTCTCGTTGGTGACCACCTTTTCTTTGGGCCAGCGTGCAGCCATGGTGCCGTTCACTGCTATGGTGCGTACCACGTCGCCTACATCCGCAGTCTCTCCGCCGGTAAATACCATTTTTACGCCGAAGCTGTTCATCCTGTCGAAAAAGGATTGCGTGGCCTCGATGATCACCTTGAGCACTTCGCCGGGAATGCGGTGCTTGTTCCTGTCAATAGAAGAAGAGTAAAGTATGTTGGAGTAAATACCCGTGCAGAGAAGATCGTCCAGGTTCATGACGATGGCGTCTTCGGCTATCCCCTTCCATACAGAGATGTCGCCCGTTTCCTTCCAGTACAGGTAGGCCAATATGCTCTTTGTGCCCGCGCCGTCCGCATGCATCACATTCACCCAGCCGGCGTCGCCGCCCAGCACGTCCTCATCGATCTTGCAAAATGCTTTTGGATACAATCCCTTTCCCAGGTTCTTCGTGGCCGCATGCACTTCTTCCTTCTGCGCCGAGACCCCCCTGTCCGAATACAATGACATGGATGATATATTGATGATGCGCAAATCTAAAACAATTGCAGTGTTATCTTAGCGGCATGCAGGTGCACCGTGGAACCGACCATCTTCCCGCCTTTCAAAATGCCGTGATCACCATTGGCACTTTCGATGGCGTGCACAAGGGCCACCAGCAGATCATCAATGCCCTGCAAATAGAGGCCCGGGAGGCCAGGGGAGAATCTGTCCTCATCACTTTCCACCCCCATCCCCGCAAGATCGTGCAGCCGGAAACTTCCCTGGAGCTGATCAACTCGCTGGAAGAAAGGATCGCGCTTTTAGAGGAAAAAGGGATCGACCACCTGGTGATCGTGCCTTTTACAAGAGAATTCGCGGCCCAGGACCCGGATGACTATATCCGCAACTTCCTGGTGAAGCTGTTTGCGCCCAAAAGCATCATCATTGGCTACGACCATCATTTTGGAAAGGACCGGAAGGGCAATTTCAGGTTGCTGGAGGATAAGGCGGTTGAATACGGGTACAAACTGGTTGAGATCCCGGGCCATGTGCTGAATGCCATTTCCGTGAGTTCCACCAAGATCAGGACAGCACTAAAGAACAGTGAAGTGGAGAAGGCCAACCAGCTCCTGGGTTATTCCTTTTTTTTTGAAGGCATCGTAGAGCATGGCGACAAACTCGGAAGGCAGCTGGGCTATCCCACAGCCAACCTTTCTTATACCGACGCCGACAAGATCCACATGGGAGAGGGTGTTTTTGCCGTTAGAGCTTTGGTAAACGGCAAAAGGATGAAGGGCATGCTCAGTATAGGTACCCGGCCCACGCTGAATGATGTGAAGGAGCGGGTGGAAGTCAACCTATTCAATTTCGACGAGGACATCTACGGCTCAAAGCTGCAGGTGACCGTAGAAAAATTCCTGCGCGCCCAGGAGAAGTATGCTTCCCTGGAGGAATTAAAAGCCCAGATGGAACGCGACAAGCAGGCGGCGCTGGAGGCCTTAGTCGGTTAGCATTTTAGCGATCAGCTCTTTCAGCAGCTGGCCGTCCGCCGTTCCCGGATCATTGATGCCGATGCTTCTCAGGTTATATTGATGCAACAGGAGAATGTTTTTCTCCACCGACAAAGGAGAGAATTTTTGCGCGGCATGCACATATTCCCTCACCTTCCACTCCGGCACCCCTATAGCACCAGCCAGTGACCTGTCTACATTAGATGCATGCTGTATCATCTGCAGCTTGCTGAAGAAACCATACAAGGAAGGAAAGATCAGCTGAAGAGGCCCCGCCTTGGGATTGCTTTCAAAATACTGGGCGATGCGCACGGCTTTATAGAAATCACGCTTGCCAATAGCATCCTGCAGCTCAAATACATTGTACTCCTTGCTGATGCCTACAAATTTTTCTATGTCGTCTTCCGTGATCGACTTCCTCTGCTCCAGGTTGAGCGCTATTTTTTCTATTTCATTATTGATGCGGCTCAGGTCGTTGCCTATATGATCTATAAAAAGATAGAGCGCCTTATGCGTGATGGTATAGCCTTTGGATTCTACGAGTCCGGTGATCCAGTCGGGCAGCTCGTTCTCATATAATTTCTTGGTAGTGAGTAGCACGCATTTCTCCTTAAGGGTTTTTGCGAGTTTTGTACGACCATCGATCTTCTTGCCTTTGTAAGCCACAAAAAGCACCGTAGATTGAAGCGGATTTTGGATATAGGCATCCAGTTTATCTATATCCCGCATGGCCTGGGCCTCCTTGATGATCACCACCGAGCGCTCGGCAAACATGGGATAGCGCCTGCAGGCGTTGATCACAGCTGTCCAATCGGCGTCCCGCCCATAAAAAACTGATAAATTGAAAGCCGCTTCGCTTTCCGGAAGTATATGATGTTCAGCGTAATGAATGATCTGGTCGATAAAATACTCTTCCTCCCCCTCCAGCCAGTATACCGGCTTGAAGGATTTTTTTTTAAATTCACTAAGAATACTTTGGACCGCTTTCATGTTTATTATTCAGGATCAATGAGTTGTCAAACTGGCACGGTTTTCGGTCAGTGTTCGCAAAATTGAAAAATCCTTCATTCTTTCTATCATTCTTAATCTAACAAAACCTTTTTCAGATGGCAAACACAAATTATCCTACTTCGGAATCACCGCAGTCGAATCCTGAAAAAACCACCCGTACCGTAAGAACCACCCGTGATAACAACACCAAAAATATATTTATTGGTGTGTTAGCCGCTGCCTTGTTAGGTACTTGGGGATATTTTCTATGGGACAAGAACCAAACGGACGAAAAGATCCAGCTTACGCAAACACAGGCGAATACTGCCATGTCCGGACGTGATTCGGTACAGTTCCTTTACAATGACGCGCTTACCCGCCTCGACTCCATCACTGGCAACAACAACAATCTGCAGGGCCAGCTGAGTGAAAGTCAGTCTGAGATCAGCAAGTTAAGGTCAGAGATCGACAAGATCATGCGCAATAAGAATTCGAGCGACGCCGACCTGCGCAGGGCAAAGAACCTGATCGCGCAATTGAACGGCAAGATCGCCAACCTGGAAATGGAAGTAGCACGACTCACAGGTGAAAACCAGGAGCTGGCAGCGAACAACACCCAATTGACAGCTGAAAGAGAGGTATTGCAGTCTAACCTGCAAACAACTTCTGCTGAAAAAGAGGAACTGGCAAAGACCGTTGACGTGGGTTCTACTTTCAGCGCTTCCAATATAGCCATCAAGCCTTACCAGGAAAAAAGAAGCGGTAAAGAAAAAGAAACAACAACAGCAAAGCGCGTGGACAAGCTCGTGATCTCCTTTGATGTGGAGAACCGCATTGCCCGCTCAGGCCCAGCCGATCTGTATGTGATCGTTACCGCCCCCGATGGAAATGTGATCTCCGATCCTTCTTTCGGATCCGGCACACTCACTACCCGTACAGAAGGCGATAAGCCCTTTACTTTCAGGAGCTCTATCAATTACGAGCAGGGAACCAGGAAGAATATCCAGGTGCCCCTGAGACAAAATGATTTCCAGACAGGCGATTACCGCATCGAGATCTATCAGAATGGATTCAAGATCGCGGAAGGCGTAAGAAGCCTGAAGAAAGGTGGACTGTTTGGCTAATGATCTCACGATAAAGAAAAAAACCCTCTGGAGACAGAGGGTTTTTTTATGCTCCGATGAACAGCCGAATAATGAATGTCGAATGGCGAGTGTTGAAGTCGCGGTTAGAACCCTTTTTTATGCGGTTATTCTATTAGAACATGGTGAGCTGAACCAATTCCGCATTCAACAATCAGCACTCGACATTCAGCATTCAAATCATCAACCCCAATATAAAAGCCCCCGTTTGGGGGCTTTTATATTGAATGATGTTTTAATTAAAAGATATTGTAGCCATAGCTCACATAGTACAGTCCGCCCACAGAAGGATTACCGAATGCGGTTCTGTGGTAGGTGTTGATGATGTTGGTAGCGCCGATACGGAGGAGGCTCTTGGACTCAGGCACTTTGTAAGTGACCTGTCCGTCGAGGGTGCCGAATGCAGGCAGGGTGCCTGTTACGAATGTTCCCTCGTAGAAGTTCTCGCTCTGCCATTTCCATACGAAGTTCATTCCTACGTTCTTCCATACATTCTCATTCTTCAAACCGATATTGTAACGGTAGTCAGGCGTATTGAAGAAAGTGGAAGTGGACATCGTAGAACGGCCTTCCGAACCTACCATGTTACCGGAGAAGATGTTTCCACCTCTCACCAGCTTGTCGGAGAAAACGTTTCCATACAGGGTATAGCCCTTCGAGAGCTGGTATTGTGCTGTAAGTCCCCAACCGAATGTATTCAGGTTCTCGTCGCTGTTCTGCAGGTAAGAGAGGTTCCTTGAAGTACCTGGATTGTAAATGTGCGACTGGCTGGCGGTTCCGCCGGGACCAGTGCCCGTTCCTACCTGGGCAGACTGCACAACGGCTACGCGCTCCAGGAAGTCCTGGAACTCGCTGTAGTATACGTAAGCATCGAAGAACAGCTTCTTGATGGTGGCCTTATAACCGATCTCGTAAGAGGACACAGACTCCGGCTTTGCTTCGGCGAAGGTCGCTGGAACCAGGCGGTTGCTGTCGGCCAGTGTACCTGCACGGTAAGCGCCTGCGCTGGCGGCTGTATAAGTTGGGTTGGTAGAATTCGCCCTGTAATAAGTTTGAAACTCAGGGATCATACCGATCAGGAAAGTAGATACTGTATTCAGGTTGATATACTGGTCCTGGTTGGTAGGGAAGCGATAAGCTGTCTGGAACGAAGCACGCAGGTAATTCTCAGGAGCCATCTTTACCACCGCGGTTACCCTTGGTGTGAAACGGCCGTCGAAATTCGTGTGCTTGTCATAGCGGCCTGCGGCTGTAAGGCTAAGAACATTATTGAAGAAGTCCTTCTTCAGCTGCATATAAATACCGTATTCAGCCGGCTTCAGTTTACCCGCTGTATCGGCGAAGATGGTACCATTTGAATTCAGCACGTATTGCTTGAATTGCGTACCGGCCACTACATTCACCTTATCGGAGAATCCGAGCAGGTCAGAAAGGCCGACCTGTCCTTCTGCCGCCCAGAGGTCGGAACGGTCGTCGAACTTAGCGCCGCTTGGAATTGCGCGATCCTTTATAGTGTTCTTTGCATTTTCAAATTGCTGTGTACCTGGCTGGTACCTGCCCTGGTCGGCAAAAGCGCGTGCAGCCTGGTGAGCAGCATGGTCGCTGGCGCCGGCTTTGCGGGCCTGGTAGTAGGCAAGCATGTACTGGGGATACCAGGTCTGGCTTGGCTTAGCCGCTTCATTCAGCAGCCTGCCCAGTGCAGTGGCCTGGTAAGAGTCCCCGGAATTTTCCTGGGTAGTGTAACCGCGTACGAACCATTTGTCGCTCTTCACTTCCAGCTTGTGCTGGGCCATTTTCAACCCTTTCAGGGAATAACGGTCGGCACCGGTATAAACAGTTGTACCGGTTCCCACATATGAATTCCAGGACGCTTCTATACGCGGGGTGATCTTGTAATGCAGACCGCCGGTGATCTTGTAGTTGATGGTATTGTAGTCCACCAGGTGACGCTCTTCGTAGCCAGTCCTGGACACGTTCTGATGACCGGCGAAGATGCCGCCATTCAGTCCGTCAAAGAAATCTTTTACTACAGGAATGGTTCCAAGGATGCCCCTGATGGTAGGACCAAGAACGGGGTGGTTAATGGCCTGCAGGGCCTGTGACCAGTTCACAACCGGTACGGAAGGCAGACCCGGTACCGGAGGAAGGGCAGGAATAATTGAATTCAGTGCTGTGATCACGCCGCCCTGTGCAATGCTTTGCATGTTGGCGGTGGTCTCATCACCGTATACGTTGATACCATCGTAGTTGGGATCGGTCACGCGGTCGCCGCCCACCATCTTGCTCGCTACGCTGGTCCTTCTTACGTTTCTGTAATCATAGGCTTCCCAGTCGTTGGCCTTGGTGAACTGTGAAGCGATCTTGAATGCGAATTTGTCGTTGATCACCTTACCCCAGCGTACGCCCCAGTCGTAAAATGGAGAAGCGCCACGCTGCTTGTCGTGCAGGTGCATCACGCCCTGCTTGATCTGTACGCTCAAGCCTTCGCTGCGGAAAGGGTTCTTGCTGTTCAGCAGCAGGGTGCCGTTCACACCGCCTGAACCATAGAGTGCAGAAGAAGCTCCGGACAGCAACTCCACGTTGTCTACGTCGAGTTCGGTCAGGCCGATCACGCTTCCTACAGCAAAGTTCAGTCCGGGTGCCTGGTTATCCATCCCATCGATCAGCTGGTTCATCCTGGTGTTACCACTGCTGATGAAGCCGCGCGTTGTCACGGTGCGGAAGGTAAGGCTGGATGTATGCATGTCTACCCCCTTCAGGTTGCCGATGGCCTCGTAGTAATTCGGCGCGGGCACATTCCTCAGGGTGATATTGCTCATTCTTTCAACGGTCACCGGCGCCTGCAGGAAACGCTCAGGCGTTCGGGAGGCGGACACCACCACTTCCTGCCCGATTGAGGAGGCAGGCAGCAGCTTCACTGCCAGTTCCGTTGACGCGCTCTCGACCGTCACTTCCTGGTTCTCGTAACCAATAGAAGTAAAAACAAGAGTAACAGGTACTCTTGATACATTGATGCGGAAAACGCCGTTCGCATCGGTAAAAGTTCCGACATTCGTTCCCTTCACCATCACGGATACGGAAGGAACTCCTTCTCCAGTTTCCTGGGTCACCTTTCCTGTGATCGTGATGTTTTGAGAAAACGCAGCAAGTGAAAAAAGGATTGCTGTCAGAAAGATCGAAAAGCGCAAGCTTTTTCTCATAATCGTTAATTTAGTTTTGGGATGTTAGTCTAACACCTCTTTGAATTTCGAAATTTACAAGTAAGCATTTGAAACACAAAGAATTCCGGGCGGAAAAATACAGATTCAACTGGTTATATGAAAATTTTTGTTCTCCCTGTTCACTAAATGTTGAAATCTCCATCCGCACCCTTGACGCCATTTGTAACGAACAACATAATTTCCGTGTATGGAGCAATTCAGCTTTCCGCAGCAACTTGCATTTTACCAGGGTAAAGTGAGAGATGTGTATAGTATCGACAACCGCTTCCTGGTGATGATCGCATCCGACAGGATCTCGGCCTTCGATGTGATCCTGCCACGCACCATCCCATTCAAGGGACAGGTGCTCAACCAGCTTTCCGCTTTCATGCTGAATGCCACCAGGGAGATCTGTCCAAACTGGCTGATCAGCACACCCGCTCCCAACGCTTCGGTGGGCTATAAATGCCAGCCGCTGAAAGTAGAAGTGGTCGTCAGGGGCCACCTCTGCGGCCATGCCTGGAGAAGCTACAACAGCGGCGCACGCATACTTTGCGGGGCATTGCTACCGGAGGGACTGAAAGAAAATGACCGTCTCCCCCAGCCCATTATCACTCCTTCTACCAAAGCCGACCATGGCCATGACGAGGATATCACACCCGAAGAGATCATCGGACGCGGCCTGGTGAGCGCCGGGCAATGGGAAGAAGTATGCCGCCTGGCCCTGGCCTTGTTTGCCAAAGGCAGCGAAATAGCCGCGAAAAGAGGACTTGTACTGGCGGATACCAAATACGAGTTTGGCATTCGCAACAACGCCATCATGCTGATGGACGAGATCCATACCCCCGACTCATCGCGCTATTTTTATGCAGAAGGCTTCGATGAAAGGCAGCTGCAGGGTGAGAAGCAAAAACAGTTGAGCAAGGAGTTTGTGCGGGAATGGCTCATAGCCAACGAATTCATGGGAGAACCCGGCCAGGTGGTGCCGGAAATGACCGATGAATGGGTAGAGACCATTTCCGAGCGCTATATCGAATTGTACGAAGTGCTCACGGGGCAAAGCTTCCAGCGTTCTGCGCTTACCGGCGACCAGACCTACCAGCTGGTGAACGATGAGGTGAACCGGCTGCTGCACCACCCGGAGTCATAAGAACTATCCCGGCAGTTTTTTATGAGGGATCGAGGGACGAACCCTGTGCTTGGATTTATTAAATATATTTTTTCCTTTATCTATTCCCTTCCGCAACTCCTTTTGCTGCTCCTCGGGCAAATGGATAAAGTCGAAGCATTCCTGGCTGCAGCAACCTTCGTAAGCCGTGGCGCAGTCTTCACATTGTATAAAAAGTAGATGGCAGGCAGCGTTGGCGCAATTCACATGTGTGTCGGCGGGCTTTGCACACTGGTGGCAATGGGCGATCACTTCCTCCGTGATCCTCTCTCCCAGCCTGTTGTCGAAGACGAAATTTTTGCCATGGAATTTATTCGGAAGGTCTTTGCTCTTCACTTCACGTGCATAGTTGATGATGCCTCCCTCCAGGTGGAAGACGTTGCGGAATCCCTGGTGCAGCATGTAGGCGCTTGCCTTTTCACAGCGGATGCCGCCTGTGCAGTACATGATGATGTTCCTGTCCCTGTTCCCCTTCAACATGCCGGCAGCCATGGGTAGCTGCTCGCGGAAAGTATCGGAAGGCACTTCGATGGCTTTTTCAAAATGTCCCACCTCGTATTCATAATGATTCCGCATGTCCACTATGATGGTATCCGGGTCCGCGGACAGCCTGTTGAATTCTTCCGCGTTCACATACTTGCCCCTGTTCTCCATAGAGAAGTCGGGATCCGTAATGCCGTCGGCTACGATCTTTTCCCGCACTTTGATCTTGAGCACCCAGAAAGACTTCCCATCGTCATCCACGGCGATGTTCAGCCTTACCTGGTCTAATTCGGGGATCGAGTAAAGGAAGTCACGGAATGCATCAAAATTGCTTTCCGGTACACTCCCCTGCGCATTGATGCCCTCGGTGGCGATGTAGATCCTGCCAAAGACCTTCAATTTGTCCAGGTGCAGGTAAAGGTGGTCTCTGAAAGCCTGGGGATCGGGAATGGGAAAATACCGGTAGAATGAGATGGTGGTGCGGGGCTCAGTCTCTTCCATGAGGCGCTGTTTCAGCTCCTGCTGAGAAACCCTGTTGTGTAAAAATGGCATAGTAAATTTTTTTAGGACACTGGCATGGTGAACCCGCCGGGGCGGAAAAAATTTATGCGCAAAATTACCGAAACATATGTGAAGGAAGACCTATTTCCCCTTACCTGGTTGGCTGATCATTTCAGCAGCAATACCAGCAGAATGCCGAGGAGCAACAGGGCAATAGCTACAGGCCAGCTCACAAACACGAGTATCAGGATGGCCAGGCCAAGCAAAATGTATAAAAGAGTCCTGTCGGATACGGCTTTTGGGCTGAAAAAAGAGCGGACCTTGTCCTTTACGTAAGCGGCCATAGCCTGGCGCTTCAGCCTGCGTAGGGCTTTGCGGCTTACTTGTCCTGCATATAAAGTGAGTACGATGGCGGCAAGCATGGAGGCACCGTCATTATCTGGAATATTCGAAGCGGCGGAGGTGATGATGGGTTCGATGGTGGTGGTTAATGCCATGATATCTGATTTGCTGCAAAATTAACGGTTAGTTGCTAAATAATGCACTGCTCATCCCAAACCTTATTCCCTGACGTGTGGGCTGGCCTTTCTCTAATCCCCAGACGTAATCTACCCTCAGCACCCGGAAAATATTCTCGAGCCCAACAAAGGGCTCGGCATAATTGCGTCCATCCTTTATAGTGAGTGCTCGTGCCCCTCCCACCAGGTTCCATTTTAGTTGTTTAAGCCCTGGGATCTTGTTGGTGATAAAACCATTGAAGTGGTGCTCGGTAAACACCACGCAGTAAAGGCTGCTATAGTGACTGAAATAATAATGCGGCACCAGTTGGAACCTGTCGCCGAAGGAACCCGCCACGTCCGAAGTGTTTCCTTTGAAATGTACGAAGTCCGGGATAGAGAGCCTGTCCCTGCGCAGGAATCCGCCTACATCTGCCCGGTAGTTAAAGGTACCCAGCATGCGCAACCGCATATGGTCGCTCATCCCAGCCAGCCATTTGGTGTAATCCACATCGCTGCTGAGGAGGCCCCCAATGCCTTGTGTGAGCTGTAACTGGAAGGCGGGGTATTTAGAACCCATGCTCACTTTCTGGTTAGGGAACTCTATGTATTTCGAGCCCGGTCGCCAGCGGACTTGAAAACTGGCGATCATGGCCTGGTGGTGATCGACATTCCCTTTCAGCGGCCATGGAAGATTGGGCGTAAAGCTTATGTTCTTGGCATAACTATGATCGGTAGTATTATGCAGCGGCGTCCTGTTCTGGAAGTCAGCCTGCAGCGTCATCGACAGTCCGCCACCCAACCCCTTGCTGTAGCGGATGCCGGCATAGCCTGCTTCGTAGATCTTCAGGTAATTCTTTCCATAGAATAAAGTGCTCACCGTGTTGTGCAGCACATTCACCGGGTTGTCGTTGTTGTACTGGAATACATCGCTGCCCCCGTAGACTGAAAGCATGGAAAATTCCGTGCTGTTCATCTTGTTCCGGTATTCCAGGCTGACACCCGGGTTGAAGTGCTCATTACTGAAGCCATAACGCAGCCTGGTGGCCACCGTATAACTGCGTCTGCCCATGCCCGTGGTATCGAGGTATTTGTTGTATGAGATCTTCAGATTGGCCACAGCCCCTTCCACTGTGTTATAACTCAGGGTTTCTATCAGCGGAGAAATGGAAATCGACCTCCTGTCTTTGGACCTATAAAAATTGACACCGGTGAGCAGCAATTCCAATACTTCCACCCTGTTGTACTTCCTGTCCATGGAATCGCGGTAGGCGGGCGTTTTTCTCAATTTCTCCAGGCTGTCCTTTTTGCGGTAATCGTTGATCTCGTCCTGCTGCAACACGATAGGCCTGTTGGTTTCCCAGTAATCAATGGGCCGCTTGTTGGAGCTGTCGGTATATTTCATCACCGTACTGGTGAAATATCCTTTTGGAAATTCCGGGGCGAGGTTATAATTACTATACACGTTGGCAAAGCTGCCATGGGCATCGAAACCAAACATTTTGATGGCCGGGTAAAGCACCTGGCTCTTTACTACCCAGATATTACCCACCGGTACAAGGAGCTGCTCAACGCGCAGCGTATCGAAGAACTGCACTGCATAATCTTTGGTGACCTGCAGTTCCAGGGAATGGATGCGCCATTCATTTTCGATGATGTTGATATAGCCTGAAAACACCGGCTCGAACTTTCGCCGGGGGATCACCTTAATGCGGCTCACCTCTCTCCCATCCTCCGTGAAAGCGCCCTCGTATTTATAGCGATAAAAATTGAGGGCATTATCGGCTACAGGCGATACGAATCCGCGCGGGTTCACATTGCCCAGGCGGATGTTATTCTCATAAAATGAAAGGATATTCGGCGCGCTCAATCCATAGGCATCCGTCATGCCGCTGACCTTGCTGGCTACCACTTCCACTTTTTGCTTATCCGGTTTTTCCACCGAGTACTGTGAAACGGTCTCAGAAAGGAACACGATCTTTTTCTTGCTGGTGTCGCCATCCTCGAAATCCACCTCCGAGCCCATGAATTTTTTAGGGAAATCGCGCAGCCTGAGCTGGCCCTTGGTGTACACTTCCACTGAAAAACGGTCCAGCTCTTTTTTGTGATCGGGCCGCTTGCGGATGGCATTGCGGATGATCTCGTAAGCGGGGTCTTCACCTTTCTTCACCACCACCTCCGTGAGTGTGGTGTTGTATTCTTTCATAATGAATTCAACAGACAGATGCTCATTCCCGATCTCCACCTTCTTTTCCTGTTTTTCGAAACCAACATGCTGGCAGACGAGGGTATAGTGCCCCGGCGCAAGAGCGAAAGAAAACTTTCCTTCGGCATTGGCTGTGGTGGTAAGGTCTTTCCCTTTTATGCTGACAGAGGAATAGGGAAGGAAGTTCCCGGCAGTATCTTTTACATAGCCGGTGAGCTTTTGTGCCGACAGGCTAAGCACCATGCAGGCAGCGGCGAGCAGGCAAAATATTTTCTTACGCATCAGTACTTTCTTTTTGCCGGGCGAAGAAAGGTGGCTGTCATGGCGCCCAGGCCACTTACCAGGCCACCGATGATCCCTGTTACCAGTACCATGAGCAAAGAGGTGCTTCCCAGCCCGAACATCTCTCCCACCTGGCTGGCGAGGTAGCCCTCATTTTTTACATCTATTATAAAAGCAACCACTGACCATAGCAGGAAGATAGCGAGAAACCCCGCCAGAAAACTTCTGCCTGCCGCCATCGGCAACAACAGCATCACCAGGAAGGCCACGATGGCTATGGTCCACCAGGGGCCATACAAACCAGCGATAAAGCTCAGGGCGGCGATCAGTAAGAGGGCTAAAATAAATCGCATAGTATGATTTAAGCATTTGTAAATGTCATCGTCCACTTCACTCTTTTGTCCTTCGCTTCTTCTTCTTTCATCAGCCAAAGCCGGTAATATCTTCCTGCGGCCCAGTCTCCAATGAAATTATCATAGAAACGGCTGCCTGGGTTACCGCTTTGCCCACCAGGGTAAATGCCATAGGCTTCTACTTCATCCGCCAGGTGCACCACCATGCGCCAACTGGGTCCATGGCTGGTGGTAGTGGCGTTGATGGTATTGCTCCAGCCACCCACCTGCACCTTTCGGGCAAAGGCAGCGAGCGGCTTCAACAGGTGATTGACTGCGGGCTGCCTGTGCTTCCACCAAAGCAGACCCGTTGTGGCTTCTTCTTTTTTCAGGTCGGCGCAGGCCATCTTAAATGCTTTTGTTACCTGCTGTCCCAGCGTTTCTGTTTCAGGGGTGCCGATGTCGTCGGCATAGGTAAAGATGCTATCACGGATCATCGCTTCCAGCAGGGTCTGCTCGTCGGGAAGGGCCCTGGGACCTTTGATGCGGGCGAACTCATCTCTCCAGACCACCATTTCCAGGCTGTCGAACCAGGTTTGAAAAATGGTGGGCGCCTTTAGGCCAGCCGCTGCATCAAAATTCCAGTTGCGCACTTCCTGCAGCCATGATCTCTCTTTATCATCGAGCCCTTCTTCATTCATGTGACGAAGCAGCACCGGCACTGCATCTTCAGCAAAACTGCTGTGCGTATTTTGCTGGAGGAGCATCATGTGAGCCGGCGTAATGCGGCTCATGCCTGATAAATATTTATCTATGGTCACACCACGCGCAAGAATGTAGTTGCCAGGAATGTAGTAGGGATAACTGCTGTCTACGGGCCTTTGGTTCGCGCTTTGAATATAACCGGACGGGGGGTTGATCACGTGGGGATTTTCCCGCTGCGGGATCATGCCCTGCCACATGTAGCTGCTGTCCTCGCCCGGCATCAGGTACATGCCCTGTCCTTTCCACCTGGCGGGAAAGGCTGCCTGCTGCCAGAGAGCGATGGTACCGTCCTTCGACGCAAAAAGCATGTTCTGCCCGGGACAGGAAAAATGCCTGATGGCGTCTTCATAATCGGCGTAATTGCTTGCCCTGTTCAACTTCAGCCACATCAGCGACTCATTGCCCGGCTGCTGACCAGTCCATTTCACGGCAATGGCCTTGGTTCCGGTCACCTCGTGTGTAAGGCTCTCATCATACATCACGGGACCAAATACTGTATAAGCCACTGTATCCTTCATGGTGGGCCTGCCTTTGATCCTGATCTCTTCGATGCGGATCTCCGAAGCCTTCCAGCCACTGTCGAACCAATATTCTTTTTTGGATGCATCCCTGAATCGAATGCTGAAATAGTCTTTCACATCGCGCTGGGAATTGGTAAATCCAAAGGCGACATTTTCATTGAAGCCGATGATGACGCTGAAAGTTCCTGGAAAAGTAGCGCCGTACACATTCATGGTAGGCGTATGCAGCTGCATTTCGTACCAGATGGAAGGAAGCGAAAGTTCCAGGTGGGGATCGTTGGACAGAATGGGCGCTCCGCTCGCGGTCTTTGATCCGCTCACAGCCCAGTTGTTGCTTCCGTTTTTTGGATCGGGCATGTTTTGTTCGGATGCCTGCACGGTTGTATCGTTACCAAAATAAACCGAGTCAGCATCATCGGGAGGGGCAGGCATTTTTTCAGGCATGTCGAATACCGTGCCTTTGGGAACAATAGGAACAAGAGAGTCGTGGGCCACTGGAAAAAGCTTTTCCATTTCGCGGGCAGAAAATACAGAACGTGCATTAGTGCTCTCCAGGTCGCGGTCCCAGCCCGCAAGGGTCTTACTCATTTGCATCAGGAACAAAGCACCTTTTTTGTTGCTCCAGGGCTCGGGCTCATAGCCAAGCAGTTTGTATTCGAGCGGAAGGCTGCTGGGATCCAGGCTATTGATGTATGCGTTCACACCGGCTGTATAACTGTCGGCAGCTGCTTTTGTGGAAGGCTCCGCTTCGATCTGCTTCAGGGCCTGCTCCGCGCCGTAAACCATGCCCAGCCTTCTTTGTTCGCGGTCGTGCCGAATGAAACGGGGATCGGCGCCCAGTTTCTCACTGATGCGGCCTTCGGCGGCCAGGGTTTGAAACTCCATCTGCCAGAGTCTGAATTTCGCATGCAGGTAACCCTGGACAAAATATACGTCCTCATCATTTTCAGCAAACACGTGCGGCACCAGGCGCTCATCGAAATACACGCTCACCTTGCCTTTCAGATTGTCAAATTGCAGGGAGCTGTTATAATCCAGGTCGGAAGGATCGGCATTTTGCCAGAAGCCATGCTGGGGGCTGAGTAATCTACCGAGGGCGGGAACAGAACCCCAGGGACGGTCGAGGGCCCATACCAGTGCAATAGTAACTAAGGCAGTAATGATAAAGCCAATGGGACGCATAAGCTGTTGTTCAGCTTTGAAGATAAGATTTTGTATAGATCTGCCCATCTGTCGATCTGTCGATCTGATCTACTTCGAAGCAGTCACTCAGTACGAACTTCAAGCTTCTCACTCAGTCAACGGTGCCCGTTCCCGCAGATTATCGCAAATTGAATCCCGCATCTGCGCGACAGATTTCGCAGAAACCCGTACATCGACAGATGGACAGATCGACAGATGGACAGATACTAATCTTTTTTGCCTCCCAGCATGGGAACAAAACTGAACCTGTCGAAGATCTCCTCTTTTACCTCGCCGTTCTCCAGTTTGGTGATGCGCTTCATTACCTGGACGTCGCCGGTGCCTTCGGGGAGCACCATCATGCCGCCTACCTTTAGCTGTTGCATGAGCTTGGGCGGTATTTCGGGCGCCGCAGCCGTAATGAGGATCTTGTCGAAAGGCGCGAAGGTGGGCAGGCCCTCGTAGCCATCGCCATAGAAGAATTTTATGTTGGGATATTTTGAAAGGAAGGTGAATTTCCTGTTTTCGTCAAAGAGTTTTTTTTGTCTTTCAATGGTATACACTTTGGCACCCATCTCGGCCAGCACGCAGGCCTGGTAAGCACTGCCCGTACCGATCTCCAGCACTTTATCAAAGGGCTTCAGCTGCAGCAACTGGGTTTGATAAGCTACCGTATAAGGTTGTGAGATAGTTTGCTTTTCCGCAATAGGAAAGGCCCTGTCCTCATAAGCCACTTCGTCGAAGGCCGAATCCAGGAAGAAATGCCTGGGGATCTTACCGATGGCATCCAGCACCCTCTCATCCTGTATGCCTTTTTCTTTTACCGTCTCTACCAGTTTTTTCCTCAGACCTTTATGCCGGTAACTATCCTCCGTAGTTTTCATACCGCAAAGATAATGGCAGCGCAAACCTTTAATTTTATAAAGTGAAGGCACACATCATTCTCGCCTTATTGTGGATCGTTTACGGTATACTGCATAGCTGGCTGGCGCATCCCTCTTTGAAAGAAAAAGCCGCGCGGGCCATGGGCAAGGCCTTCGTGCATTACCGGCTGCTGTACACTTTATTTGCGCTCATCGGATTCGTTGCCATCCTTCTTTACCAATTCAATATGAGCTCTCCATGGTTGTTTAACAGCACCGGCTTGACTACTGCCGCAGGCATCATCATAACGGCTGCCGGACTGGCCATCATGATCATCTGCATACGCAAGTATTTTATACAGCTCAGCGGCATCACCAGCCTGTATCGGCCCATGCCCCGTCCTGCCAGTTTAGAAGTAACCGGCATTCACCGCTTTGTGAGGCACCCCCTTTACCTGGGCACGTTTATCTTCATTTGGGGACTGCTGCTGCTGATCCCGGTGCTGTCGCTGCTGGTATCCAATATCATCATTACCCTCTACACCCTGGTGGGCATCTGCTACGAGGAACAGAAGCTGGTCAGGGAGTTTGGGGAGAGCTACCGGCGCTACCAGCGGGAAGTACCCAGGATCATTCCCTCCCTCCGTAACCGGCGGAGGGCAGTCTGACGGGGAAAAAAGCCAGCTCAACGATTTTAAACCTTTGCGCGTTCTTTAAGTCTGTTATTTTACAGTATTAACAGCAGATTACTACCAATCATACATCATTAAGTCCATCCGCCTGAAGTAAAAGAGTGCCTCCCAAGGGCACTTTTGTTTTGTTGACCGGTTAACTTGTTGACTTGTTGACTGGGAAAATTAGACGTGGCTGTTCCCTTGTCAACTCTGTCAACTTTATCAACTCAACCAACCCCCAGGTCAGCGACGATCTTCTTTATCTTCTCCTGCAATTTTTGCTTTACGGCTTTGAATTCCGAAACATCCTTCAGCTCTTCCCTTACACTGAAATAGAACTTGATCTTGGGCTCTGTGCCCGAAGGACGGGCACTGACCTTGCTGCCATCCTCCAGCACAAACTGCAGCACGTTGGATTTGGGCAGGGTGATCGGTTTCACGCTACCGGTAGCGAGGTCGGTATCTTTTTGCTCCTGGTAGTCGAGCAGCTTTTTCACTTTCTGTCCACCAAGGATTTCGGGCGTTTGCTTCCTGAACCTCTCCATCATCTCCGCGATCTCCTTCTGGCCGTTCATTCCTTTCTTCGTTACCGACACAAGGTCTTCAAGATAGAATCCATAACGCTGGTAGAGTTCGAGCATTTTTTGATAAAGGCTTTTGCCCTTGTCTTTTTCCACGGCCGCCATTTCGCAAAGGATGGCCACGGCGCTTACCGCATCTTTGTCACGGATCTGGTCGCCGATCATCAGCCCATAGCTTTCCTCTCCGCCGATGATGTATTTTTCTTTTCCTTCTTTCTGCCTGATCAGTTCGGCGATCCATTTGAAACCGGTGAGCACATTGTAACAGGTAACGCCATTGGCAGCAGCGATCCCGTCGATCATGTCGGTAGTAACGATGGTCTTCACTACGAAGTCCGAAGCACCGGCAATACCTTTTTCCTTGCGGCTTTCCATCATGTAGTTAAAGGCCAGCACGGCAGTCTGGTTCCCGTTCATCAGCACCCAGTTGCCTTCATTGTCTTTCACGCCAATGCCCACCCTGTCGCTGTCCGGATCGGTACCCAATAAAATGTCGGCATCCAGTTCGGCAGCCTTCTTCAAACCGATGTTCATGGCCTCGCTTTCTTCGGGATTGGGATAGACCACGGTAGGGAAATTGCCATCCGGTACCGCCTGTTCTTCTACGATGTGCACGTTTTGAAAGCCATAGGCTTCCAGCACCTGGGGCACCATTGTAATCCCCGTTCCGTGAATGGGCGTGTACACGATCTTCAGCTGGCTTTGCCTGGCATTGATCTCCGGGTTGATGCTCAGCGAGCGGACCATTTCTATGTAAGCTTCATCTACTTCCCCGCCAATGATCTGGATGTTCTCCTCTCCTCCCTTCCACTTCACATCATTCACGTCGGTGATCTTATCCACCTCGGTGATCACGTTCTTGTCGTGAGGCGGCACCATCTGTGCGCCATCGTCCCAGTAGGCTTTATATCCATTGTATTCTTTAGGATTGTGGGAGGCTGTGCATACCACTCCACCCTGGCAACCGAAATGCCGGATGGCGAATGAAAGTTCGGGGGTGGGACGCAGATCTTCGAACAAATAGACCTTGATGCCATTAGCAGCAAACACGCCCGCGGTAGTTTCGGCGAAAAATCGGCTGTTGTTGCGGCAATCGTGGGTCACGGCCACCTTTACCTGTTTTCCCGGAAAGCTTTGCTTCAGGTAATTCGCATAGCCCTGCGTGGCCATGCCCACGGTATATTTATTCATCCGGTTGGTGCCCGTGCCCATCAGGCCGCGCAATCCACCGGTGCCAAATTCCAGGTTGCGGTAAAATGCATCCGCCAGTTCATCGGGATCGCTCTGCTTCAGTTCCCTGATCTCCGCTTTCACCTTTTCGTCATAATTTCCATTGAGCCAGGCATTCACTTTCGCTTCTATTGCAGCATCCATATTGAGTGATTGAACAGCGAATTTACAGGTGTACGTACATTTGAGCGGTGAAGAACTGGTTTTTATCATTTTTATTATTGCTCCCGCTGCTGATGAGCGCGCAGCCCGACACTATGGACCTGCGCATGAACGGCACCGATAAAAAGAAACTATACACCATATCCGCGGTTCACGCCGGCATTTACGCGGGCACCTTGTTGTTCTTCACCCAATCGTGGTACAAGGATTATCCCAAATCTTCCTTTCACACTTTCAACGACATCAAAGAGTGGCAGCAGATGGATAAGGTTGGACATGCCTGGGGTACCTACAACACGGCCAAGTACTCTACGGCCATGTGGAGATGGACAGGCATGCAAGACAAAAAAGCGATCATGATCGGAGGTATCAGCAGCCTGGGCTACTTCACCATTATTGAAACGATGGACGCCTATTCAGCTGAGTGGGGATGGAGCTGGGGCGACATGGCGGCCAATGTTACGGGCATTGGGCTCTACAGCTTCCAGGAGTTAGCCTGGAACGAACAGCGCATCCAGTATAAATTTTCGGCTCACCGCGATCATTACGGAGGGGAATTGGAAAAGCGAGCCGACGACCTGTTTGGAAATTCTCTCCCGCAGCGGCTGCTGAAGGATTACAATGCCCAAACCTATTGGTGGAGTGCCAACCTGGCCTCATTCTCTAAAAATTCAAGATGGCCGGCATGGCTCAACCTGGCAGTGGGCTATGGAGCCAAAGGCATGTTTGGCGGCTTTGATAACCGGGGTTACGACAAGCAGGGCAACCTGGTCTTCGACCGCAGGGACATCCCGCGGGAAAGGCAATGGTATCTTTCTCCTGACATCGACTTCACTAAGATCCATACCAATAAAAAAGGGGTGCGCATGGCACTGTCTTTTTTGAATATGCTGAAGATGCCCGCACCGGCGCTGGAATTCTCGAATGGTAAGCTCAGAGCAAGAGCTTTGGTGTTTTAATGATCCCTTATAGTGGCAAGTAGTCCTTTGTAGTGGTACATGTTGTAGTCCCCGGCATCCATGTTACGCGAAGTTTCGCGAAGGAAATGCGAAGTTTCGCGGAGGAACAGCCCTACATTGTGTACTAGGTACACACTCACAACTCACCATTCACTACTCACTTCACGCCAGACAGGCCCGTACCAGTTCACCATTCTCCACTTCCACAAAAATGTGTTCCTGCATGGTAGTAGAAACCGACAGTCCCGTATAATTGGTTTCCAGCGGAAAGGTCTTATGGCTTCTTTCCACCAGCACCAGGGTTTGCAATGAGCGGGGATAGCCTTCCAGGAAAGGCTTCAGCGCATAAAGCATGGTCTTGCCGCTGCTGGACACGTCATCAACCACCACGACCGTTAGTTCCTCAAAAGAGATATCCGGATCTATGGTTACATGCAGTGGATCTTTCTTATTTAAATGCAGGGTGACCACCCTCGGTTGGATTTGGGTCAGCTCGGATAAGATCGCAGATAATTTTTTTGCCACCGCTACGCCATTGCCAGAGATGCCCGCGATGATCAGTTCGGTTTCACCGGGGTTGCGCTCCGCTATCTCCAGCGCCATTCTTCGCAACTTTTTCTCGATGGTGGTTTTGTCCAGAATAATATTCGTTTCCGTACTCATTGAACCGCTATTTTTACAGGGGTAAATTAGTGATATGCAACTGGTACAACAAATCCTTTTTATTCTGCTCACTGCCGCCGCCGTGTGGGTCTTTGCCAAAAAAGCCCGGTTCATCCGCAAAAACATCAACCTGGGCCGTGACGAGCAATTCGAACCGCACCCGCAGCGGTGGAAGAACGTGATGCTCATCGCCTTTGGCCAGAAAAGGATGTTCGACAAGCCCCTGGTGGCCCTTTTGCACTTCGCTGTCTACGCAGGCTTCGTGATCATCAACATTGAGATCCTCGAGATCGTGCTCGACGGACTATTCGGCACCCACCGCCTGTTTCTTCCCTATTTGGGAGATGGTTATTCCTTCGTGATCAATTTCTTTGAAATACTTGCGTTTCTTGTGCTGGCCTCCTGCGTGATCTTTTTGCTGCGCAGGAACCTCACCAGGGTGCGCCGCCTCAATATGAAAGAGCTGAACGGCTGGCCCCGCAGTGATGCCAACATCATCCTCAGCTTCGAGATCGTGCTGATGTCGCTTTTCCTCGTCATGAATGCGGCTGACAAATCGCTTCAGCTCCAGGGTGCCGAGCATTACCCCGCCACTGCCGATTTCTGGGTATCCGGACTGATCAGTCCTTTATTCCAAAATCTATCCACCGACAGCCTGGTAGTCATTGAGCGCTCAGCCTGGTGGCTGCACATTGCGGGCATCTTTGTGTTCCTGAACTACCTGCCTTATTCCAAACACCTGCACATCCTGCTGGCTTTTCCAAATACCTATTATGCACGACTGAAGCCCCAGGGTAAGATGACGAACATGCCGGAGATCCAGCGGGAAGTACTCTATGCCATGCAGCCGGAAACCATACCTGCAGACGCGGCACAGGAAGAGCACAAGAAGTTCGGTGCCAAAGACGTGACTGATCTGAGCTGGAAGAACCTGCTGGATGCCTATACCTGTACAGAGTGCGGAAGGTGTACAGAAGCCTGTCCGGCCAACCAAACGGGCAAGAAGCTCTCCCCGCGTAAGATCATGATGGATACCCGCGACAGGATGGAGGAGATCGGCAACCAGCGCGAAAAAGGTATAGAGGTCACTACTGAAAAAACTTTGCTGCACGATTATATCACCACTGAAGAATTATGGGCCTGCACCAGCTGCCAGGCCTGTGTGCAGGTTTGTCCTGTACTCATCGACCCGCTGCACATCATCAACCAGCTGAAGCGCTACCTCGCCCTCGAGGAAAGCAACCAGCCGGCGGAGTGGAACGGCATGTACAGCAACATTGAGAACAACTTTGCGCCCTGGAAGTTCAGCCCGGATGAAAGAGCCAAGTGGGCGGAGGAGATGTAAACTGCGTTTCCTGTTTCCAGTTTCCAGTTAGGGCAACTCACTACTCACTACACTCCTGCCATCTCTTTCTTTTCAGTTTTTACCGTTTTTAATTTTTCGGGGCTCTCTGCTTCAATGATCACCTTGATTGATTTTTCTTTTCCCGGGTTGCCAAACACCTCGTAGGCCTTCAGTATATCCCCCATGGCAAAGTGATGGGTGATCAGTTTTTTAGGCTCCAGTTTTCCTGAGGTTACATTCTTCAGCAACATAGGTGTCGTATTGGTGCTTACCAGGCCGGTTGTGAGTGTTATGTTTTGTATCCAGAGCTTCTGCAACTGAAGATCTACAGGATGTCCATGCACGCCAACAACAGCTACATGACCGCCTGGCCGCACAATGTTCTGGCAAATATCGAATGTGGCAGGCAGGCCCACTGCTTCAATAGCTACATCCACACCGTCTTTTGTTTCAGCCATGATCTTTTGGATCACGTCTGCCGAGCCTGAATTGATGATATCGGTAGCCCCCAGCTTCTTAGCCACGGATAGACGGCTTTCGTCCAGGTCGATCATGTAAATCTTAGCAGGTGAAAAGAACTGTGCAGTGAGCAGTGCCGACATGCCAATGGGTCCGGAGCCCACAATGGCTATGGTATCACCCGGTTTTACACGGCCGTTGAGTACGCCAATCTCATAACCCGTAGGTAGAATGTCGCTCAGCATCACAAGCGCCTCTTCATCAGCTCCCGCCGGTATGGGATGCAGGCTGTTGTCTGCATGGGGTATGCGCACGTATTCCGCCTGTGTACCATTGATCAGGTGGCCCAGGATCCATCCGCCATCCTCGCAGTGTGCATACATCCCCTTTTTGCAATATTCACAACTGCCGTCGGAAGTAATGCAGGAAATGATCACATGGTCCCCTTTCTTAAAATTTCTTACGGAAGCGCCCACTTCCTCTACGATACCCACCCCTTCGTGTCCTAATGTGGTACCAGGCTGCACGGTAGGCACTTTGCCTTTAATGATACCCAGGTCAGTACCGCAGATCGTGGTCTTGGTCATCCTGATCAATGCATCGGTTGGCTTTGTAATTTTTGGCACCGGAACTTCTTTCACTTCAATTTTTCCAACGCCACCATATACAAGAGCATTCATTGTTGCTTTCATATCAATATGTTTTAAAATGATGAGATCACCATGCCCATACCATTTCCAGGTGAATGGTTCAAATGGAGCGGATGTGAATTTAAAAAGGAAGAACTGCGGGAATAATGACCACAATAACCGTTTTGGATGACGGTGAGCAGCGGGGTATTGGTTCGGGGTTCGGGGTTCAGGGTTCGGAACTCGCCCACACTCACTTCTACTCACTACTGACTAACATCAACCAGTCAACAAGTCAACCAGTCAACCAGTCAACCAGTCAACTATTCAACCGCGCCCTCAGGGCGCTACGGCATTTCGTGCCCCAGCTTGTCCCTTTTGGTATTCAGGTAACGCTCGTTGTGCGGATTGGAATCCACCTGCAGTGATACGTTCTCTACCACTTCAAGGCCATAGCCTATCAGTCCTACCCTCTTCTTGGGGTTGTTGGTAATGAGCCTGAGTTTGGAGATATTGAGGTAACGCAGGATCTGGGCACCAATTCCATAGTCGCGCTGGTCGGTTTGGAAACCCAGGTGGAGATTGGCTTCCACGGTATCCATGCCCTGCTCCTGGAGCCGGTAGGCCTTCAATTTGTTTAGCAGGCCTATGCCCCTGCCTTCCTGGTTCATATATAATATGGCGCCCCTGCCCTCTTTTTCCACCATTTCCATGGCCATGTGCAGCTGCTCGCCGCAGTCGCAGCGAAGCGAGGCGAGGATGTCGCCGGTAAAGCAGGAGGAGTGCACGCGCACCATTACCGGGTCGCCTTCTTTCCAGTCGCCTTTGATCAGCGCCAGGTGTTCGTTGCTGGTATTCTTTTCCTGGAAGGCAATGAGCTTGAAATGGCCATAACGGGTAGGCATATCCACTCTTACGATCTCCTCGATGAGGGAATCGCTTTTCAGCCTGTATTCGATCAGGTCTTTGATGGAAATGATCTTGAAGTCGAACTTCTCGGCGATCTCCCGCAGCTGGGGAAGCCTCGCCATGCTGCCGTCGTTGTTCAGGATCTCTACGAGCACACCTGAAGGCTGGAAACCCGCGAGCCTGGCCAGGTCCACCGCTGCTTCCGTATGGCCCGCGCGGCGAAGCACGCCACCTTTTTTAGCTCTTAAAGGAAATATATGTCCCGGCCGGCCCAGGTCCTCCCTTTTAGTGGCAGGATCCACCAGGGCCTGGATGGTCTTGGAGCGGTCGTGGGCGGAGATACCCGTGGTACAGCCATGACCCAAAAGATCCACCGACACAGTAAATGCCGTTTCGTGCAGGGCGGTGTTGTTGTTCACCATCAGTTCCAGCCCCAGTTCATCGCACCTTTCCTCCAGCAGGCTGATGCAAATGAGTCCACGGCCATGCTTGCTCATGAAATTCACCACTTCCGGGGTCACGTTTTCAGCCGCCGTGATGAAGTCGCCTTCATTCTCCCTGTCCTCATCATCCACCACGATCACGATCTTTCCCTGCCTGATATCCTCAATGGCGGCTGCTATAGAATCCAACATAATACTGCTTTGTGCAAAAATACTGGGAATTAGGGGATTGGGTTATTAGGAATTCAGTCTACCACTTAGACGCGGTCCCGATAGGAATCGGGACGCGGGGCGCGGGGGTGCCGGTGAAGATCGTTCAGCGGTTTCTGCGGGCACCAAAGTAAGAGTCGCTCCCTGTAGGAACGTTCTTTACACGTTTCACGTTTGACGACTCACGATTGATGGTTTTGAACCCTCTTTCCACATTTTTTCAGCCCGGTAACACAATGTTAATATATTGCTATATTTAGATGGCGAATATTGTTTTTCTTTGCAACCGAAAACTAAACTTTACTATGCTTAAGAAAATTAAACTGCTGCTTCTTTTTGTGATGACCGGTTTTGCATTGCATGCGCAGGTGACCACGAGTTCCATTACAGGAACAGTGACGGACAAGAACGCGCAACCCCTGGAGGGAGCAACCATTACTGCCACACATACCCCGTCCGGGACCAACTACATGACCACTTCCGGCAAACAGGGTACGTTCACAATCTCTAACATGCGGATCGGTGGACCTTACAGGATCAGCGTAAGCTACGCAGGTTTAGAAACGTATAACATTGAAAACGTAAGCCTCCTCCTGGGTGAGCCTTATACCATCAACGCAGTGATGACCGACAAGGCGCTGGAAACGGTAGTGGTAGCCGGCAGCCGCAGGCCAAGAGGCATTGCCGATAAAACAGGCGCTGCCACCAACATCACCAGCAGGCAGCTCACCACCCTGCCCAGCATTTCAAGAAGCCTGAACGAGATGACACGTCTCACCCCCCAGGCCAACGGAAACTCTATCGGTGGTGGTAACTACCGCCAGAACTTCATTACGGTGGACGGTGCCGACTTCAACAACACCTTTGGTATTGGCGGTAACCTCCCAGCAGGCGGTTCTCCTATTTCACTGGATGCCCTCGAAGAGATCTCCATCAATGTAACGCCTTACGATGTACGCCAGAGCGGCTTCATCGGAAGCGCCATCAACGCTGTGACCAGGGCCGGAACCAACAATTTCTCCGGTGCTATCTATACTTACTTCAGGAACCAGCGCCAGCAGGGCGATGAGGCCGCGGGCATCAAAGTGACCAAGCAGCCAATGGAATACAGCCAGTACGGCGCGCGCTTTGGTGGTCCGATCATCAAGAACAAGCTGTTCTTCTTCTTCAACTATGAGACAGAACAGCAGCCCAAGCCGATCCAGTCGCGCTTTGCTTCATCAGCTACCGCTCCTTTCGGTAGCGCTACGAACATTGCCCGTCCCACAACAACGGAACTTGATATGATCAGCAATTACCTGCTGACCAATTACGGCTATATCACTGGCCCTTACGACAATTACACTACCGAAAGCTATAAGCATAAGATCCTCGGCCGCCTGGACTGGAACATCAGCTCCAAGCACAGGATGAATATCCGCTACAGCCAGGTGGAAAGCTCAGAGCCCTTCCCTGTAAGTACTTCCCGCAGCCCGATGAGCAGCTATACCTTCGGACAGGGTCGTACCGATAACAATGCCCTCCATTTCAAGAACAGCAACTACTACCAGGAAGCGAACTTCTATTCCCTGGCAGGTGAGGTGAATTCTACTTTCGGAAGGCGCATTTCCAATACGTTCAGGGCTACATATACTAACCAGAACGACCCAAGGAACTCCGACAGCCAGATCTTCCCCTTCGTGGATATCCTGAAGGACGGTACTCCTTTCACTTCTTTTGGCTATGAGCCCTTCACTTTCGGAAACCTGAGAGATGTGAAGACCACCTCCTTCATGGACAATGTGATCATGAACCTGGGCAAACACAACTTGACTCTTGGCGCACAGGCCGACTTCAGCCTGACCAGGAATGGTTTCCAGCGTTTTGCCACCAGCTATTATACCTTCAACTCATGGGATGATTTCGTGAACGGCGTAAACCCCAGGGATTTCGCTATCACCTATTCTCTCAATGATAAGTTTGAGCAGGCCTTCCCCAGCTTTAAATTCGCCCTCTACTCCGGATACGTGCAGGATGAGATTGTTTTCAACCAGCGCATCAGGATGACCCTGGGTCTTCGCGCTGACCTCCCCACTTATCCCGATGTAAGCGAGATCAAAACCCACCCACTGATCGCAGCCCTCACCTTCGACGATGGAGAAAAGATCAACACAGGAAACCTGCCTGAGAACAAGATCAGCCTTTCTCCAAGAGTCGGATTCAACTGGGATGTGTATGGCGACCGCTCTTTACAGATCCGCGGTGGTACAGGTGTCTTCACAGGCCGTGTTCCATTTGTATGGATCGTCAGCCAGTCGGGCGATGCTGGTATGCTGCAGGTAACTCAGACCTTTGTTGGACAGAGCAATACGCCTGGTCCTTTTGACCCGGATCCTGCTGCTTATCTTCCAACCACCCCTCCTGCTGCAGGAACTGTGATCCCCAGCACCATCACCGCTGTATCAGAGAATTTCAGAATGCCACAGGCTTGGAAGACCAGCCTGGCTTTCGATAAAAGATTACCATGGAACTCAATGTTCTCCCTGGAAGGTATCTTCAAGAAAGACCTTCGCACAGCCATTTTCCGCAATCCAAACCTGATCGACCCCGTTCCCCTGAACATCTCAGGTTATGCTGATAACAGGATGATGTACGGAGCTACGGTACAAACCCGTTTTATCAACAGGCTCACTACGGCCGGTCAGGCAAGTCCTACCGGAACCCAGGCTTTCAATACCATTGTACTGGATAACGGCGACGAAGGATATTATTTCTCACTGACCGGTAAGCTCGAAAAGCAGTTCAGCAACGGCTTTACTGCCAACGTCGCTTACACAAAAACACTGGAAGGCAACATGTTTGATGGTGGTGGCGACCAGCCCCTTTCTGCGTGGCAGGGTACGGCTACAGTAAACGGTTCAAACAACCCACAACTGGAGTATGCCGGTTATTCTGTACCAGACCGCCTGATCGGTTCTATTTCTTACCGCAAGGAATATTTGAGGCACCTGGGTACTACCATCACGGTGTTCTATGAAGGTTCTCACCAGGGCAGGTATTCTTATACCTACTCTACCGACTTCAACCGCGATGGTACCAACTTCGACCTGATCTACATTCCAAAAGATCCTTCAGAGATCACTTTCACCAACTTCACTTATAATGGAGTGGCAGTTTCAGCAGCGCAGCAAAGCGAACTGTTCTTCAAGTATATCGAGCAGGACAAATACCTGAGAGAGCACAAAGGACAGTATGCTGAGCGCAATGGTGCCTTGTCGCCATGGAGAAACCAGTTCGACGTAAGGCTGATGCAGGATCTGTTTGTAAATGTGGGCGGTAAGCGCAACACGATACAGTTTACAGTGGACGTGTTCAATTTCGGCAATATGCTGAACAGCGATTGGGGATTGTTCAAGTCGATCAATGCCTCATCGATCCTGGTTCCTACCAACTCTATCACACCGGGCGGCACCACCAGACCAACATTCCGTTTGGCTTCTGACCGCGGCGCTCCTGTAACCCAAAGTTTCAGGAACAACGTGAGCATTGCTTCTACTTACTACATGCAGTTCGGATTGCGTTATATCTTCAATTAAACCAAAACCTCCGATAAATAAAAAGTCCTGGTGAAAACCAGGACTTTTTTTATGAGTATGAAAACATGTTCACCGGCCAGGCCCAGTGCAGGAAACCAGGCATAGCCCTACTCCAGGTCTCCACGTCGTGCCGGCCGTCCTCGTAGTTGATGTACCGGACATCTTCATCTGTGTATCCTTTGGCCTTGAGCTCTTCCATCAGTGCCAGCGTGTCGTCAATAGAATCGATAATGCCATTGCCATTCCTGTCTGCCGTTTCGTCGAGCGAGCCTGTGGTAAAATAAAAGCGAAGTCCGGGCTTGTGCACACTTCCGCGTACCAGCTGGTGGATGATCCGGTCCCTGTCCTCTTCATAACCCTCATCGAGGTCCCTGGTTCGCCACCAGAGTGAGCCGGAAAACACGCCGGCCACAGAAAACAGCTGAGGGTGGCGCCATACGATGTCAATGGCAGAAAGTCCACCCAATGAAAATCCGGCGAAAGCCCTGGTTCTGAAAGATGAGATGCAATAATTGTGATGAATGTAGGGGATCAACCGCTCGGTGATGAAGGAGGAGTAGGCTTCGGCTTTGGCGCCACGGTTCATGAAATCGGGCACCCCCGCGGTGCCATACTCCATTTTCCTGTCTTTTCCCGCGTGGATGCCTACGCAAAGCAGCGGCGGCAGCAGATGGGAAGCAATGAGCTGGTTCAGCGTTTCCGCGAATTCCATTTTTTCCAGGTCCTGCCCATCATTGATCAGCAAAAGCGAAAGTTCCGAAGGATCGGAGATATTTTTCGGCAGGTAAAAATCCACGGTCACATATCTTCTTAATGAAGATGAATAAACCAGTTTTCTTTCCACCAGTATCGTCGACAGTTCTCTTTCCGCCATGGCCAAAAATAAGGTTTCAGGAACTGGGCTCGATTTTTTATCGAAGCAAAATGTTTTCACCCGTTTCGAATTTAGTCGTACTTTAATCAGCATTAATCCCAACGAAACCAAACCATTTATGAAAAAGATCGGCATCCTATTTGGCCAGGAACGCAGCTTCCCTATGGCGTTTATTGAAAAAGTGAACAGCAAGGGGATCGAAGGCATCAGTGCCGAGCCCGTAAGGATAGAAAAAGCCACACAGGGTGAAGATACCGGCTATGCAGTGATCGTGGACCGCATTTCTCAGGACGTTCCCTTCTACCGCACCTGGCTGAAGAATGCAGCGCTCACCGGCACCGCTGTGATCAACAATCCGTTCTGGTGGAGCGCTGATGATAAATATTTCAACAACTGCCTGATGACGCAGATTGGCGTGCCGGTACCAAAAACGGCCATCCTCCCCTCTTATGAACTGCCGGAAGACACAAAGGACGAATCTTTTTCCAACCTCGCCTACCCGCTGGACTGGGAGAACATCTTCGGCTACGTGGGCTTCCCTGCATACATGAAACCTTATGCGGGCGGAGGATGGAAGAACGTGTACAGGCTGGAGAACAAGGAAGAATTCTATGAAAAGCATGCGGAGACCAACCGGCTGGTGATGCTGTTACAGGAAGAGATCGTTTTTGATGAATATTACAGGTGCTATTGCATCGGCGGAAAGGAAGTCCGCATCATGCCCTATGAGCCCCGGAATCCGCACCACCTGCGCTATGCGGCAGATTTTGCCCCCAGTCAGGAAAGGCTGCGCCAGATGGAGGATATCGTTTTGCGCATCAACAAGTACCTGGGCTACGATTTCAACACAGTGGAACTTGCTCTGAAGGACGGCGTACCCTACGCGATAGATTTTGGTAACCCCGCCCCCGATGCCGAGCGAACCAGTGTGGGCGAAGAGAACTTTGAATGGGTAGTAGAAACCGCGGCGAACTATGCCATTGAAAGAGCGCAGGCACAAAAACCAGGTCAGGATAACCTTACCTGGGGCGAGTATATCAAACGAAGTGCAGCGGGACTAAAACTCGTCTGACCTTGGACGTCAATCGTGAATCGAGAATGGTGTCCCGATAGCTATCGGGAGGTGAATGGTGAATCTTCAATCTACAATCTTCAATAACAAATGGGTCAATTGAGTTTTAAGCATTTCACGCTCGGTGTAGAAGAAGAATACATGGTGATGGATCCTGCTACACGCGAGCTCAAGAGCCATGAGCAGCGGATCGTTCAGGAAGGAGAGAAACTGCTGAAGGAAAAAGTAAAGGCCGAGATGCACCAGGCCGTGGTGGAAGTAGGCACAGATATTTGTAAGGATATCAACGAGGCCTATACAGATATCGCGTCTTTAAGAAAAACCATCTCCAGTATAGCCGGCAGCCTGGGATTTGCCATGGGCGCCGCCGGTACCCATCCTTTCAGCCACTGGGAAAGCCAGCTGATCACGGACCATGTACGCTACAACGAGATCGTGAACGAATTGCAGGAAGCCGCCCGGAGCAACCTGATCTTCGGCCTGCACGTGCACGTGGGAATGGAATCCCGGGAAATGGCCAACCACATAGCCAACAGCACGCGCTATTTTCTGCCACACGTGTATGCACTCAGTACCAACTCCCCTTTCTGGGAAGGAAGGCATACCGGCTATAAATCTTTCCGTACCAAGGTCTTCGACAAATTTCCCCGCACAGGCATCCCGGAAAGCTTCGAGAGCATTGAAGCCTATGATAATTATGTGAAGCTGCTGATGAAGACCAATTCCATTGACAATGCGAAGAAGATCTGGTGGGACCTGCGGGTACATCCTTTCTTCAACACGGTGGAATTCAGGATCTGCGATGTGCCGCTCACGGTGGATGAAACCATTGCCATTGCGGCGTTATTCCAGGCCATCTGCGTAAAGATCTATACGCTGAGACTGAAGAATATGAATTTCATCCAGTACTCGCGCGCCCTGATCAATGAAAATAAATGGAGAGCCAGCCGGTATGGGATCGACGGCCGCCTGATCGACTTCGGAAAGGAAGCGGAGGTGGATACCCGGGTGCTGATATTCGAACTGCTTGATTTCGTTGACGATGTAGTGGACCACCTGGGATCGCGTGAAAAGATCAACTATGTAAATCAAATGCTTGTGCAGGGCACAGGGGCTGACAGGCAACTGAAAGTATTTGAGGAGAAAAAAAACCTGGTAGCTGTAGCAGACTATATCCAGGGCCAGTTCCTGCACAACCTCTAGCATTGGCATTTTCGGTATTTGTTTGTAATTTGTAGTTGACGGAACCCCCAATATCTACGAAATCAAATCCTAAAAACACCATATGGCCAGAGTATTTACCATCAATTTCACCCATGAGGGACAGGACCGGTCCGCAATGATCGCTGTGCGCCCTACCCCGTTTTTAACCGAGTATAACATCAGCCTGTTCGACGAAGACCTTGCACACGATCTGCATAGCACGACGATCGTTTTTTCCCACGACCATTACCGCTACCAGGACTGCCTGGGAGAGACAGACCTTATGAAGGCTATCCTCGCTGCTGTTATGGAGCACCTGAGGCAGTTCCGGCAAGTAAAGACCCCTTGATTTTACCATTGGTTTTGCATTGATTCCTTACTTTCGGGACAACCCTCCCGTTATGAAAAGGATCATCTTTATCGCTTTCGCATTGGCCTGCACCAGCCTGCATGCCCAAAACCGTAACGACTCGTTGCAGCAGCTGCAGGAATTTGCCAAATGGTACGACCTGGAATTTACCATGGCGGAAGCCGACTCTATGCTGGGAAACCTTCGTTTCATGCGCACTACTTATGTGAACATGCATAAGACGCTGCCGAAGAACGACATTCCACTGCCCTTTGCCTTTCAGCCGGCGCCTTATGGCCAGCAGATCCCTCAGCATCAGCATAAGATCAACTGGAGTTTCCCGGCAGTATCCCTACCCAAAAATATGGGTGACCTCGCTTTCTATTCGCTGCCCCAACTGGCTTCCCTGATCAAAAATAAAAAGATCAGTTCCGTGCAGCTCACCACTTTTTTTCTCAACAGGCTGAAGCAATGGGGCGATACGCTGGAAGCGGTAATCACGCTCACCGAAGACCTGGCCATGAAACAAGCGCGGGAAGCCGACGCGGAACTGAAGCGCGGGATCTATCGTGGTCCGCTGCATGGTATACCCTACGGCTTGAAGGACCTCTTCGCTGTAAAAGGTTACAGGACCACCTGGGGGACCACGCCCTATAAAGATCAGGTGATCGATGAAGATTCCTATGTATATACCCGGCTGAAGAAAGCAGGAGCCGTGCTCTGCGCTAAACTTTCCCTGGGTTCACTGGCTTATGATAACAAATGGTTTGGCGGCTTCACCCGCAACCCCTGGAACCTGCAACAGGGATCCAGCGGCTCATCGGCCGGTTCCGCCGCTGTGACCGCTGCAGGACTCCTGCCTTTCACCATAGGCACGGAAACCCTGGGTTCTATTGTCTCTCCCAGCACCCGTACAGGAAGCACCGGCCTGCGTCCAACCTTTGGTACGGTAAGCCGCAGCGGGGCCATGGTACTTTGCTGGAGCCTCGATAAGGCAGGACCCATTTGCCGGAGCGCAGAAGATGCTGCTATTGTTTACTCCTTCATCGAAGGCACCGATGGAAAAGACGCGGGATCGGTAGACCATGCATTTAATTACAATCCCAGGGGTGATGTAAAGAAACTGAAGATCGCTTACGCGGAAAATTACTTCCGCCGCCTGCCTAAGGACGCCCTGGAATGGCAGGTGCTCGAGGTATACAGGAAGATGGGCGTGGACCCCAAGCCTGTGATCTTCCCCGATTCGGGCGTATACAATTTTAATATGGTTGGCATTATACTCAATGCCGAATCGGCAGCGGCCTTCGACGAGCTCACCCGCACCAACCGTGACGAGCTCATTGAAAGACAGGACAGGAATTTCTGGCCCAATACCTTCAGGGCGGCCCGATTCATTCCTGCCGTTGAATACATCAACGCCAACCGCTACCGGTACCAGCTGATGCAGGCCGTGAATCATTTTATGAAGGACTACGACGTAGTGATCGTGCCTTCTTTTGCAGGAAGTCAGCTGGCGATCACCAATCTTACCGGCCACCCGGCGCTTTGCCTGCCTATGGGCTTCAACAAAAGCGGCGGACCGGTGAGCATCACCCTGTTGGGCAATCTTTACGACGAGGCGTCTATCCTCCTGGCAGGAAAGGCTTTCCAGGACAAGACAGACCACAACAAAAAACATCCTGAAAAATTTATCGCGGTTAAATAGTTACTTCGCTTTCATTAAAGCTGCTGCATGAAGAACTGGCTTATTCCTATCTGTTTAATGACGTTTTTAGTTGGCTGCCGAAGCACTTCGCAAGCCGACCTGATCATTTTCAACGCGAAGATCTACTCAGTAGACGAGGGCTTCACCACAGCGGAGGCCATGGCCATACGCAATGGAAGGATCATGGCACTGGGCAATTCCAAAGAGATCACGGCAAAATATTTTGCCCCCCAGAAGATCAATGCGCAGGGTCAGTTCATCTACCCCGGCCTGATCGATGCCCATGCACATTTCTATAATTATGGCATTGGTCAGCTCACGGTGGACCTCACAGGCACCAGCAGCTGGGACGAGATCATAAAAAAAGTACAGGCCTTCTCTTCCACCACGCAGGGTTGGATCATCGGAAGGGGCTGGGACCAGAATGACTGGGAGATAAAAGAATATCCCGACCGGAAAAAACTGGACAGTCTTTTTCCCGACCGTCCTGTGATCCTCACCAGGGTAGACGGCCACGCAGCCATTGTGAATGGCAAAGCGATAGAGATCGCTGGTCTTTCGCCCCGCAGCCGCATCAATGGCGGCGAACTGGTGACAAGGAACGGGCAGCTTACAGGCGTACTGATCGATAATGCCACTGACCTGGTAACATCGCATATCCCTCCCCGTTCCACCGATGAGATCACAAAGGCTGTACTGAAGGGAGAACAAAACTGCTTTGCCGTGGGCCTGACCACCATTGATGACTGCGGCCTGGACTATAACGAGATCCTCCTGCTCGACAGCCTGCAAAAAGCAGGACAGCTGAAAATGCGCATCTATGCCATGCTGCGCGACGCGCAAAAGAATTACGACTGGATCGCTGAAAATGGAAAGATGAAAACCGAGAGGATGAATGTGAGGTCCTTTAAGCTGTACGCCGATGGAGCCCTGGGTTCGAGAGGAGCTTGCCTGTTACAGCCCTATTCCGACCGGCCGGGATGGCTGGGATTCCTGTTGGCTCCGGTTACGCACTTCGATTCTGCGGCCACCTTCATCAACAGGGAGGGCCTGCAAATGTGCACGCATGCCATTGGAGATTCCGCCAACAGGGAAATTCTGAAACTTTACGGCCGACACCTGCAGGGGAAGAACGACAAGCGCTGGAGGATAGAGCACGCGCAGGTGGTCAACAGCCAGGATTTTTCGTTGTTTGGGCAATACAGCATCATTCCTTCCGTGCAGCCCACCCATGCCACTTCCGATATGTACTGGGCAGGTGAAAGACTGGGCAAGGACAGAGAAAAAGGGGCCTATGCCTATAAGCAACTGATGGAGCAAAATAGCTGGATACCCCTGGGAACGGATTTCCCTGTAGAGGATATCTCTCCATTCAAAACATTTTATGCTGCCGTGTTCCGCATTGACGCCAAGAATTTTCCAAAAGGAGGATACCAGATGGAAAATGCACTGAGCCGTCAGCAGGCATTAAGAGGCATGACCATCTGGGCGGCCAAAAGCAATTTCGAAGAATCTGAAAAAGGCTCACTGGAGGCCGGGAAGTTCGCCGACTTCATCATACTGGACAGGGACCTGATGACGGTTCCAGCCGAACAGGTATTGCAGACAAAGGTGCTGGCAACTTTTGTAGGAGGAGAGAAAGTTTACGGCAGGTAGTGTTTCATTTCAAAAAACAGCCATGATCAGGATCGCGATATTGGACTTGTATAACGGTGAGCCTAACCAGGGAATGCGATGTATCCGTGAGATCATTGATCATTGGAGCAGTCAACATGGCATCAAGGTAACGAGGGAGGAGTTCGATGTAAGAAAGCGCGACCAGGTACCGGATCTTAGCTATGACATTTATATTTCCACCGGCGGGCCCGGAAGTCCATTGGAGAGTGAAGGCTCCAAATGGGAAGCCGACTATTTTCACTGGCTGGAAGAAGTGGAGGCCTGGAACCGAAACGAAAACAACACCCGCAAAAAATTTATTTTTCTCATCTGCCACTCCTTCCAGATCGTTTGCCGTTACTACGGCATTGCGGAAGTGTCGAGGCGGAAATCAACTTCCTTTGGCGTTTTTCCTGTGCACGTGTTGCTGGAGGGACAGTCGGACCCTGTATTCAAGGGTTTGCCGGATCCTTTTTATGTAGTGGACAGCCGCGATTACCAGGCCATTCGTCCCGACTTTGATAAATTGAAGCAAATGGGCAGCGTAGTGCTGTGCATAGAAAAGTACAGGCCGCATGTACCGCTTGACCAGGCGATTATGGGGCTTCGTTTCAATAATTATATGGTCGCCACCCAATTCCACCCTGAGGCGGATGCGGAAGGCATGAGCATGTACCTGCAGACCGAAGAAAAAAAGAAGATCGTCATAGACCAGCATGGTGAGGAAAAATGGAGAAGCATGATAGAGCAATTGGCAGATCCGGAGAAGATCATGAAGACCTATAACCATGTGCTCCCGAACTTCCTGAACGAAGCGGTGAGGCAGATAGGACAGTTGATGGCCTAAAGCAACAACAAATGGTAGAACAGATCAGGAACCAATACAACGCAGCTTTTACAAGGGAAAAATATGCGCAGTTCACTCAAGAACTTGAATCGCTGTTTCCCGGCCAGCTGGATTTCCGTGTAGCTGAAACACCTTTGTTCATCCCCAAAGATTTTACTGAAAAGATCCTGGCCGCCTGCGAAAGCATTATCGACACGGTAACATCACCCGCTTATCTCAAGGCTTCAGACCGGGCACTCCCCTCCCATCTTACTGTCCCGGGCGAAGATGCCTTCCCGCATTTCATTGCCTTCGACTTTGGCATTTGCAGTAATGAGAGCAATGAGCTGGAACCGCAGTTGATAGAGATGCAGGGCTTTCCCAGCCTTTTTGCATGGCACGCCATCCTGCCGCACATGTATGAAAAACATTTCGACCTGCCTGCGAATTTCAGTCCCTACCTGAATGGCTTCGACCTAGAGTCTTACCAGGAATTGCTAAAAAGAATTATCCTGGGCAACGAATCACCTGAACACGTGGTGCTGCTGGAGATCTTTCCCGAACAGCAAAAGACCCGTGTTGACTTTCACGCCACCGAACAACTCACCGGCATCAAAACCGTTTGTCTCACACAGTTGATCAAAGAAGGCAGCCAGCTATTTTACATGCGCGAAGGAAAGAAAACCAGGATCAGGCGTATTTACAACCGACTGATCTTCGATGATCTATTCCAGCAAACTACGGAGGTGCAGGAAAAAGGTAAGATCCTGATGGAAGAACTGGATCTTACCTGGGTACCGCATCCCAACTGGTTTTACCGCTATAGCAAATTCAGCCTGCCCTTTATCAGGCATCAATATGTACCAAGTACACATTTCTTGCATGAGGTGAAGCAGTTGCCGGCCGACTTGCAGAATTACGTTGTGAAGCCGCTGTTCTCCTTTGCGGGACAGGGCGTGATCATCGATGTGACGCTGGAAGACCTCGAGCAGATCCACGACCCGGAGAACTGGATACTGCAAAAAAAGGTGAACTATGCAGCCGTGATCCAAACACCCGATGAGCCAGCCAAGGCGGAGATCAGGATATTTTATTTCTGGGAACCGGGCAAGGAAAGACCGGTGGCAGTGAATAACCTGGCAAGACTAAGTAAGGGAAAGATGGTGGGTGTGCGGTACAATAAGGATAAAGAATGGGTGGGTGGCACTGTAGCATTCTTTCAAAAGAGCTGAATGATGAACAGAGGAACCGATGAACCGATGAGTGCTGAGGTGGGCACCGGGCTAACTACTGTACCTTAAACCTTAATCCCAAAAAGAATCTCCTTCCCTGGTTGGGCGCGTACACATAGCCCGGATCGAAAGTGAGTCCGTAAGGATTCTCCGGGGTCACAAGCACCTTTCCGTTGGCATCCACGTCGGTCTTACCATCGCGGTCGTAATCCAGTTTCTTATCGAATGGATCATGCGCGCGGGCGATGATGAAATCATTGTTCTTCGCCGATGTCCAGTCCAGTAAATTCTTCACGCCTCCGAAAGCTTCCAGCCTGGCAGAGAACCATTTGGTCAGCTGCAGGTTTTGCTGGCTCCATACACCTGAAAAAGGAGGACGGGGATCGTGCTCAGATGCCAGGGGCAGGCGCATGGGACCGTATACATTTCCGGTGTAATCGAAGGTCAGCCCGTGAATGGGGATGGAGTAAGAAAGGCTCCAGGTACTACTCCATTTTTCTGTCAGCATGGGCCGCTCGCGGATCTTCTTTCCATTGTTCTTTTCGATCTTGTTCACATCCTGCAGGGTAAAGCCCACATTGCCTTTCAGCTTTTGGTGGATATTGAATTCCGTATTCACAGAAAAACCTCTTGATATGCTGTGTCCGTTGAGGTTGTCGTAGATGATCTTATTGGGATCGGTATCGTAATCTGCTATGATCTGGTTATGAAAGAACGTATACCAGGCCGAAGCATCCAACAGAAATTGCACCGACCTGTTTCCCAGCTCCTGTGAAAAGTTCAGGTTGGCGTTATAGCTTTTCTCAGGCCGCAATGCTTCCCTGATCTCCACGGCACGTGCGCCGGTGAGGGCCGCATGTTCCTCTGTAAAAAGGTTCACCACCCGAAAGCCCGTGCCTGCATTCAATCTCAAGACCTGCTTCTCCGTGGTATTCCATTTTACCGCTATCCTGGGCGTAATGATGCCTTTATGCACCGGGTGTCTGTCGTAGCGGAGGCCGGCGAGCATAGCCAGCTTTGAGCCTGGCTTCCATTCATGCTGCACAAAGACGCCCGGAATGATGTGCTCGTCGGGACGGTTGGTCTTGTTCGTCGTGTCCGTTGTAGCGGTTGAATTATCGTCGTAATAGTGATAGCGGGCAGCCAGTCCTACTAGGAGTTGGTCTTTTTCGGACAGGTCTTTATCCCACAACAGCTGGCCGAAAGCTATGTGTTGCTTACCTATATAAGGGATATTGCCATAATAAGAGTCCTGGTCATGGATAGTCCCGGAAAACAAGAAGAACATTTTTTCCCGTACTGGCAGCTGGTAGCGGCCTATCAGCTCCCATCTTTTTGTATAAATACTTTCCCCGTACACACTGTCGGTACCACGGAACTCCGGCGTCCATCGCATTTCTCCTCCCCACCTGTCCTCATAGAAAAATCTGCCTGCCAGCGTGGCCTCCCTGTTCTTCTTCCGGAGCCACCTCCACTTATTGAACACTGAGACCCTATGCTGCAAGGCTACGTCGGTAAAGCCGTCGCCATTGTCGTCGCGGGGTTGCAGATAATTATAATAATTCACGCCTACCAGCGAGGCTGCCGATTTTCCTGAGAACTTGTATCCAAGATCCACCAGGTGTTCCTGCCAGGTAGTGCTCATCACGTTGGCCATAAAGGCCGGGGCTTTTTCCGGTGAGCGGGTAATGATGTTGATCAAACCGCCGATGGCCTCAGAACCATACAGGCCTGAAGCAGGACCCTTGATCACCTCCACCCTTTCGATCAATTGCGCGGGTATGCCAAAGAGACCGTAGACGGAAGCCAGGCTGCTCACGATAGGCATGCCATCAATGGTAACCATGGTATAAGGACCTTCAAGGCCGTTGATGTGGATATCACCGGTGTTGCATACGTTGCAGTTGATCTGCGGACGCACGCCATTCACCATCTGCAGGGATTCGAAAATGCTGGGTGAAGGATTTCTCTTAAAGAATTGAGGAGTATATACATCCACTGTAATGGGACTCTGTGAACGCATCACGGGCCGCATTGTACCTGTCACTACTACGTTATCCAGTTCTGTATCGGACGCTTCCAGTTTCACATCAATGGACTTTGCTTCTTCCTCCTTCAGATCAATGGCCTGGTGAATGGGCTTGTAACCGACCATGGTGACGGTGAGGTGGTGCCTGCCTTTTGGCAGGTTCTCAAAAACAAAACTCCCCGACGAATCGGACCGGGTCATGTACTTTCCCAGTCCTACCGTGGCATTCGCCAGCGCGGAGTCTCCACTAATGACCCTTCCCTTCAGTGAAGCCTGCGAAAAAACAAGTTGCGAAACCAATAAACAAACTAGCGTGATCCATCCTTTCATCTCATCCATTTGATAGACCAAAATTAATACATTTGGTGTGCCAAATTATTTTTATTTGGCAATTCTGGCTAATTTTGCTGATGCCCCATTTCAAGGATCTGTTTGAAGAGACCTACCTCAAGGCCATATACAAGCTCAACAACAAATCACCTAAAGGCATCAATAATATTACGCTGGCCAAAGCCCTTCAGCTGAATCCCGCCACTGTGCTGGAAATGGTAAGAAAGCTCACGGAAAGGAAGCTGGTGGAGCTTCAGCAGGATAAGACCATTCATCTTACAGAAAGCGGCCGCAAAAAAGCACTCTCCATCATCCGCCGTCACCGTTTATGGGAGGTTTTCCTGGCTGACAAGCTGGGCTATAGCTGGGATGAAGTACACGAGCTGGCAGAAGAGCTGGAGCATGTAGGGTCCGATGATTTGATCAACCGGCTGGAAAATTACCTGGGCCATCCCAAGTCGGACCCTCATGGAGATCCCATTCCTGATAAAAAAGGAAAGTTAAAGGAAGAACAGGGCATGCCGCTCATGAACGGAGTGAAAGGAAAACAGTACATCATCACCAACTTCACAGATACCAACGACCAGTTCCTTCAATATCTCAGCAGCCTGCAGATCCGCCCCGGTGCAAAAGTGAAGTTCACCGGCATGAACGAATACGACAGGTCCTGTTCACTATCCGTAGGAAAGCAACAGGTGCACCTCAGCGAAAAAGCGGCGGGTAATATCCTGGTGCAACCAGTTTAAGTTTACAGTTTACGGTTTACAATTTACGGATACGGTTATGGCCGTACCCAGTCAACCTGTTAACTTGTCAACTTCCCCGCCTAAAGGCGGGGGATTAACATTTCATTACTAAACCAACCTCAGATTGGCATGTCTTTTACTTATTAGCAAACCAAATAGAAAAGCACATGAAAAAGATCTTTACCCTTATCATCGCGTCACTGGCTGTAACTGCCATTTTCGCGCAAAGCTCGCAGGAAGAATCCCGCAGGGTGATCCTGGGCAAGCAGAAAAAATCAGGTTCTGAAGAAACTACTTCCAGGGACGAACAGCGCAGCGCAAGAGACGTGATCTTTGGAAAGAACCGCACAGTGAACGACGATGGCAGCCGCACTACCGAGCGCCAGGCAGAGATCGACAGGATCAACAGGGAGTACGACAATAAGATCCAGTCCATTCGCAACAATCCATCACTCAGCACTGAAGAAAAAGAAAGGATCATCCGCGGCCTTGAGAATGAGCGTGCTAAAAAGATCCGTGAAGTGAACAAGAAATACAGCGATCGCGATGACCGCGACGACGATGACGGAGATGACGATAAGAAAGACAAAAAAGTGAAGGGCAACAATGGCAAGCACCTCGGTTGGGAAAAAGGTGTAGGCAATCCGCATAGGACAGGCTCTGATAAAAAGATCGGAAAAAATAAAAGCAAGGACAGGGATGACGACGATGATGATGACAGGAAAGGAAAGGATAAGTCTAAGTCGAAAGGAAAGTCGAAGAAGAAAGGATAATCCTGGGAACAATATAAAAAACCCACGCCAAGGCGTGGGTTTTTTCGTTGATAGAGTTGATATAGTTAAAGCAAACTAACCAGTCAACAAGTCAATTACTGAAGGTGAAAGCTCTCCAAAAATTTCGTATTAAAGTCGCCGGCGCGGAACCTGTCGTTCTGCATCAGCTGCAAATGGAAAGGAATGGTGGTCTTTACGCCTTCGATCACGTATTCGCTGAGCGCTCTGTACATGGTAGAAATAGCTTCGTCCCTGGTCTGGGCTACGGTGATCAGCTTACTGATCATGGAGTCATAGTAAGGAGGGATCACATAGCCCGCATACACATGGCTGTCCACGCGTACACCATGTCCGCCAGGCTGATGCAAGACCGTGATGCGCCCGGGTGAAGGACGAAAATCGTTATAGGGGTCTTCCGCGTTGATCCTGCACTCAATGGCATGGAGCTGCGGCTCATAATCATTCCCGGATATTCTTTCGCCACTGGCGATCTTAATCTGCTCTTTGATCAGGTCGTAGTTGATCACTTCCTCAGTGACGCAATGCTCCACCTGGATACGCGTGTTCATTTCCATGAAATAGAAGTTCCTGTGCTTGTCTACCAGGAATTCCACCGTACCCACGCTCTCATAATTGATGGCTGAAGCAGCTTTTTTCGCGGCCTCACCCATCCGGAACCTGAGCTCGGGGGTCATGAAGGGGGAAGGTGATTCTTCTACCAGCTTCTGGTGCCTTCGCTGGATGGAGCAATCTCTTTCGCTAAGGTGACAAACCGTACCGAACTGGTCGCCGGCCACCTGGATCTCGATGTGGCGGGGCTCTTCCACAAATTTCTCCATGTAAATGCCATCGTTCTTGAAGGACGCGGCAGCTTCCGCCTTGGCATTGTTATAAGCCCTTTCCATCTCGCCGTCTTCCCACACGATCCGCATGCCCTTTCCGCCACCTCCGGCCGTGGCCTTCAGTATGACGGGGTAGCCTATTTCCCTGGCCAGGCCTTTTGCTTCTTCAATGCTTTGCAATAAGCCCCCGCTTCCGGGCACTACCGGTACGCCGGCAGCGATCATGGTTTCTTTCGCCGTGATCTTGTCGCCCATCTTATTGATCATGGAAGGCGTTGGGCCAATGAATTTGATACCATGATCCGCACAGATCTGTGAGAACTTGGCGTTTTCGGCCAGGAACCCATAGCCTGGATGAATCCCGTCTGAATTGGTTATTTCAGCGGCTGCCATGATGTGGGGGATATTCAAATAAGAATCGCTGCTCTGGGGCTTGCCGATACAAACTGCCTCGTCTGCAAACTTCACGTGAAGGCTGTCCTTGTCGGCAGTGGAATATACGGCTACGGTCTTGATGCCCATTTCCCGGCAGGTCCTGATCACCCTCAATGCGATCTCTCCCCTGTTCGCTATCAATATTTTCTTGAACATTCTTTTCGATTATGGTGTTTGTACCCAGGAGTCAGGGCCACCCTGGAATCAATTAGGTTCTACCAGGAAGAGCGGCTGGTCGTATTCAACCGGCGACGCGTCTTCTACCAGCACCTTCACGATGCGGCCTTTTACTTCGCTCTCGATGTCGTTGAAAAGTTTCATGGCCTCGATCACGCAAACCACTTTGCCTGGAGTTACGTCTTCGCCCACTTCAACGAAATTCGGCTTGTCAGGTGCAGGGCGCCTGTAAAATGTGCCGATCATCGGGCTCTTTATGGTGAGAAGATTAGAAGAAACTGCTGTTTCAGCGGGCTTTTCTCCAGTTGCAGCCGGCTGCGCAGGAACTGGTGCCGGAGCCTGCTGTTGAGGAGCCTGCATGGGTGCCGCGGATAGATATTGCGTTACCTGCTCCTGCTTCTGACGGACGGTGATCCGAAAATCTTTCTGCTCGATGGAAACCTCGCCAATGTTTGATTCATTCACCAGCCGGATCAATTCCTGTATCTGCTTGAAATCCATTTGTTTCAATTTGAATTGGGGTTTTGGTTTAACGGGGCGGCTAAGATAAGGAGGAATTGGCAGAGTTCATTATTTCGCCAACTTTCCCTACACACTACTTTACAGTGATCAACTTCTCCATGGCTTCCAGAGGGACGTCCTCTCCAATGTCGAGTATAGCCAGTGCGGAATAGTTGCCTTTAGGTATTTCGGTCGGAATAGTAAACCTGACTTTCCTGACCCCTTCCGGGAAAACGGGATATTCTACCACCTTGGTCTTATAGGTTTGGCCGGTGGCCACGTCGGTCAGTTCCAGGTAGGAGCGGCAGCGCAACATCACGTTGCCTGTATTGCGCATTTTCAGTTCAAAACTGTTCTGCTCGCCCTCCACATCCCGGAAGGAAATGGTACGGGCGGACTTACGATTCAAATTAAGCGGTGTCTGGTAAATATGAATGCCAATGCGGAGGAGTTCGCGGATCTGGGTTTGCAGGGTTTGCGTAAAACGGGACGCGCTGTCCTGCTCTTCCACACCCTGCAGGAAAAGCATAGCCCATTTCATTTCGGAGGTATGAACCGAATCCACAGGCGCCTGCATTTGTACGATCACCTCAGTGGATTGCCTTGGCTCCAACTCAAAAAAGTTCTTGTTCAGCCTGATCCATGAAGCACAGGACCTTTTCAAAGTATCTGCTTTAAAATATTGATGAGTGCCTACGGAATCTCTCAGCCAGTCGGCGAGGTAAACCTGGAAGGCTACTTTTTTATCCGAAAGATTGGCTACGGAGACGGTCTGCGTTTGATTGCCCGCAGGTCCCACATTGAAATCCAGTGTAGTAGGCTGCAGGCTTATACGCTGGCCCGTTGCAAACAGGTGGAAGGCAAGAGAAACGGTGAGTAAGCAGATAGTCTTCATCGTATCGGAAATTACTTAAATAGCTATATTTGATTACTTTTGGTAATGTCAAATACCTATGTTTAACCTCAACGTCAAATATATACTAATTGCAGTAATTATCTCGGCTTTCAGCATTGTTAAATCCGCTGCACAGAATGCCAGCAACTACATACTACTCACTCCCACCAACGTTGGATTCAATATCAATTCCGCTTCAGCATTAGAATCTACCAGTACCATAACCAATTCATTTAAAGTTACATGCAGGTCTAGAAATGGAGCCTATTCCGTTTACCTGAAGATATCGGCCCGCAGCCAGTCAACCAATACACCTATCCCTTATAACTCCCTTGGCGTTAAGCTCAATGCTGCAGCTACGGGGCAGACAGGAAACTTCAATGACATCTACCTCAGCACCATCGACCAATTAATTATACAGGGTACAGCTACCAGTGGTACGCGGGTGCATGATTGGACCTATAACCTGTTGTTGAAACCCCTGGGTTATAATATCAAGCCCGGCTCCTATAACTTCACGCTTTTATTTACTATGACCCAACCCTGATGCTGAAAAAGTGTTTCTATACTGTCCTTTTTCTCTGCGCTGTCTTCAGCGCCAGGTCGCAGTCATTCAATGGCACCATCAATCCAAGCGTGAATGTTCAAACGGTCCTGAACCTGAATGTGGTCCAGAATATAGCCTCGCTTAATTTCTCTACACTCGACCAGTTCAACAACGGGATCACGGTATCGAACTACAGTACCATGCAGATCAAGGGAAATTTCGACTGGACTTTCAGCGTTTCCACCACCACCCAATATTTTACCGCTTCTGGAGCTTCCGCTTCACCAAATATGCCGGCTTCCATTCTCCAGATGTCGTTGAGTACAAGTCCTACTTATTATACCCTTAGCACCACTCCCCAGCAGATCAGTGCCGGCAGCCAGGGCGACGAAACAGAGACAGGCAACCTATTTAATGTAAACCTGAAGGCCAACCCGGGTTATGATTACGGTCCCGGTACCTATTCGATTACCATTACATATACTATTACCACATTATAAGGGTTTCCTACTAAGCCTAAATGTTCCACTAAGCATTCATTTACAGCAGTTTAAGGGTATTGTTCAAACCTTTTAATTAAGAAACTGGAGTCTTTCCCGCGTTTGAGCGACGGACTATTTTCGTTGCAGATCCCAGTATCCTAATGAAAATCCTTCTCAACATATTCCTGGCCTTAGCCTCATTGCAGGCCTTTGGCCAGGAAAAAGATAAGGAGGTGACCAGTCAAACTATCTCGCTCCAGCTTCAAAGCTGGTCGATGATCTCATTTTCTCCCCCCGCAAACTCTGATTCTGTAGAAATTCAATCCGGTAAGGATTGGGTCTCAACAAAAACCTTGTCTTCTACTGATCTACCCTACCAAAATTCAAAAGCGGATACCTCATTAGGCATAATATTCTCATCTTCAATGCGTAGCACCTCATCAGTACCCTTTACTTTCCTTACAGTATCACCGGAATAAGGCCAGGAAATCACCCTGCCCGCTAAAAAATTAAGGGTTTACCCTAGATTTTTTTACTTAAAAGTTTGCATAAGTAAAAACCACTAGTTACATTTGCCCTCTATACTACTATTCCGACAAAAACAAACACATGAAAAAACTTACCCTATTTGTTCTTGCTCTTTCCAGCGCTGCCGTTGTTAGCGCTCAGACAGTAACTAGCAGCACCAACCAAACCGTAACGCTTACGCTGCAAAACAAGATCGACATTGCAGTAGAAGGTACTCCAACGGGTAACTCTTTCACCTTCTCTTCTGCAGCAGATTACTCAACGGGCATTGAAAACCTGAACGCTTCATCTTTCAGAGTGCGTTCTAACCAGGCTTTTGCCGTAACTGTTGAGTCGGCAGCAGCCAACTTCACCAGCTCTGCTGCTACTACCATGCCTTCTACCGTATTAGGCGTTAGGCTGAATGGTTCAACAGGTGCCTATTCATCTTTGTCTACCACCGCTGCTTCTCTTACTACAGGATCAAGAGGTAACAGTACCTTTGCTGTGGATTATAAAGCAGACCCGGGCTTTAACTACGACGCAGGCTCTTATACGCTGAGTGTTGTATATACTGCCACACAACAATAATTACCGCATCTCATTTGAAAAAGGCCCTTTCAAAACAGAGGGCCTTTTTATATATTAAGGAAACTTAAACCGTCTCCACGTGCCAACTATAAAAACATTCAAAGCCTGTCTGCTGGCTGTCCTTCTATGGACAACAGGCTCTGTTTGGGCACAACAGGGCGACAGTTTGAATACCGGCATACAGGTGAGCTTTCTTAAAAAATCAGTGGAGATCGAGGAGAACGCATTTCAATTCAACAGCTGCGCAATTACCAATCAAACATCCGCTTCAAAGCTGGTCAGGATCGACCTGAATATTCCTGCTTACATCAATCTCATCTCTTCCAAAGCTTCGCAGGAAGTACAGATCGGAGCAGGCGAAACCTACTACCTGCCTTTAAGATTCAATACCCTTCTCGATTCCCAGTACACCAATGCGGAACCCCTGACTGTCTCCGTAAGTTCAGGTGCGCTGAAAAGCAGTGCCGGCTTTGATATTTTCATCCGGCCCTTCTACCGGTGGAGATGCGGCCTGCAACAGCCGGAGATCGTTGTGCAGGACAATATGAACCGCTATACGATCGGATTCTTCATTGAAAACCTCGGGAACGTGACCGATGAATTTGATTTCAGCATTGAAAGCAGCTCCAACATCAGCCTGGTGAAAAAACCAGAACAGATCACATTGAAGGCGGGTGAATTCAGGATAATAGAAGTGGAAACTTCCATACGCTTCACCAATACCGACCTGAATTCAAGCATTAATTTGTACATCCGCAACAAAAAAGGTGAGAAAAAATTCCTGCTGCAAAAATTTACCAGGGTGGGCAGCGTGTTCAACCAAAAAGTTTACGCCTGGTCCAGGTTTCCCCTGACCCTGGAAGTGCAAGCCCAGAACATAGCCACAGGCAATGCGTTTTACTCGGCGGGATTATATGGAACCATTGAACTCCCGAAAGATAGGCGGCTCTCTCTCTTCTATACCTCGGATAATTATTATAAAGATTCCCGTTCGAAATCCGCAATGGCTTTTGCCAGTTATCAAACAAAAAGAAACAAACTCAGCATAGGCAACATCCAGGATTTCAAACAATTCTTTATCGTGGGTAATGGCATAGAATTTCAACATACCACCAACAAAAAGGAAATGTACCGGGTGTCTGCTATCAAATCAAAACTGGAAGACGTAAAGCTTTTCAGCTTCAGCACCGAGCAGGCCCTAACCAAAAAGTTTTTTTTCCTGAGCGACAATTTCATGCATATCGATAAACTCAGGGAAACGAACAGTTACCTTTCTATCGGTTCTTTGAAATGGGAGATCAACCGCTTCACCGCACTCACTCTTTCTACAGGCGGCGGGATAGAAAATATAAAGAAAGTCAAGTACAATTTCGACACCTCCCTGCGTGGAGGGATGGCAGGGTACGATTTTGAAATGCGGCGGAAAACCTGGAGTACACGTTCCAAGATCAACTATTACTCCAAGAACATACCCGGGTTTAACAAGGGCTTCGTGTATCACATGCATGAACTGAAAAAACCTATTGGAAAAAATTCCCTGGCAATTTTCTACGAAGTGAATAAGAAAGAGTTCAACCAAACTTACGACTCACTGGTAAGATTGCTTTTCAACGTGTCAAACCGGGAGGCGGGTATACGCAGCGCCATCATGAAGAACAATTTTTCGGTCAACAACACACTTTCTTATTACACTCAGCAGCAGGACAGCGCCAGCAGTCCTGTAGCGCATATGGTGAGAGTAGCGGTTAACATGAACTGGATGATCAACAACGGGCTGACCATCTCCCTCTACAGCAACGCGGGCCGCGTGACGGTACCCGATATGCCCCAGGTAAAACCCTATATCGCCTTCACCAATTTCGGTGGCGTACAATTCAAGAAAATGGGCTTCCAGTTCAGGTTGGATTCCCGTCCCTTTAATTATTTCGAGATCAAGCAGTATGCACATGTGCCGGACAGCTTCCGCTACCTGCAGCTCATGCCATATATCGAACACCTTTTTAAGAAATATAGCACCAACTATCGCTTCACACTGAATTATACGAACGATAAGGCGCTTGGCTATAAGTTCATATTACTCAGTAATGAGGTTACCTATTCTCTTCCCGACCGCGGCGTAGAGTTGAGACTAACCGGCCAGTACAATACGGTGGACAAAAGGAATAGCTATATCAACATTAAATTAAGGAAGAATCTGGCTGTACCTGCTTATAAAGCCCGGGAGTCATACAACTTCGATTTGGTGCTCTTCAAGGATCTCAACGGCAATGACGTACTCGACGAGGGAGATGAACTGATCCGCGGAGCAGAAATACTGGTGAACAGTATTTTGGTCAACTCCAATAGGTTCGGCGTTGTAGAGTTCAGGAATTTGGGCGAGAAATCCTTCGAGGTGGATTTTAGTAAGATCCGCAACGTAAGGGGATGGATGCCGAAGGCGGGGCATAAACAAACTTTGCTGGTAATGCCCAACGAAAAAAAGCTATACATTCCTTTCAGGGAAAGCCGGGGCATCCGTGGCAGCATTCGTCTGATTGCAGACGAAAAGAGCAATAAGCGGATCTCGCTTAGCCATATTCGTGTAACGGCCACCGACCAGAAAGGCGCCGTGTACAGCACCCTCACCGATATCAATAACGAATTTTTCTTCGACCTGCCCGCGGGCATTTACCAGGTAATGATCAATCATGGGGTGTTCGATGAAGAATTCCGGCCGGCCGAGATCAGTAAGCAGGTTGACCTGGTGAACAACAGCACCATGGAGATCCAGTTCGAAGTAAGGCAGCGCAAGCGCCAGATCAACATCAAGCACGACGACGACGACGATGATGAGGAGGAGGAAGAAGAATAATGAACAAGGAACAAGCCCGCCCGTACCGAACGTTACGTTCGGGCGGGGAATTTCGAAGGTTGAATGGAAACAGCCGGCGATCTGGAAATGAGGCTCCACCATAAAAGAAAAGTCTCCCTTCGGGAGACTTTATTCATTATTCACTTTCCTTGTTCAATATTCTACTCCTTCACTCTCTCCACATACTCCCCTGTCTTCGTATTTACCCTGATCAGCTCACCTTCGTTTACAAACAAAGGTACCATCACGGTAGCACCGGTTTCCACGGTTGCCGGCTTTAAGGTGCGGGTGGCGGTATCCCCTCTCAGGCCGGGCTCACTGTAGGTAACCTTTACTACGATCTTGTCGGGCAGCTCCACGCTCATGGGGGTTTCGGTTTCCGTGTTGAAAAGCACGGTCACCATCTGGCCTTCCTGCAGGAATTGCGGAGCGTCCACCACTGTTTCGGGAACAGAAACTTGCTCAAAGCTTTCATTGTCCATGAAAGTATAGCCGGTCTCGTCCTTGTACAGGTATTGGTATTCTTTCCTTTCAACCCGCACAGGATGGATGGAGTCACCACTGTTCCAGGTCTTTTCGATGGTCCTGGCATTATCCACGCCGGACAACTTAGCCCAGACCTTGGCAGCAGAACGCGCGGTTTTGTTCTCGCCAAATTCAATGACCTTATACAAACTTCCATCTAACTTAATGATCAATCCGCGACTGATATCTGAAGTACTTGCCATAGGAGAATTTAAAAA
>JAKFCE010000003.1:0-492721 GCA_036676905.1 Chitinophagaceae bacterium | reverse complement strand
TAACAATAAATATACGAATTACTTCTTTGCGTCCTATCTGTCTGGTTTCCATCTTATTTGTTGTTTTTCCTGGGCTTAAATCTTTCGCAAAATGCATTATCAAAACGGATATAAAGCAACTATTCCGCTTTCAATAATTTGATGGCGCAACGCTAAAAATCAAGCTTGTCCAGCGGGCTGCCAATATTGTCCATGCTTACCTTACTGATGTGCGTATACAGCATGGTGGTGGTTAGGCTCTGGTGACCTAATGCGCCCTGGATATACCTGATGTCTGTGCCGCCCTCCAACAGGTGGGTGGCATAGGAATGCCTCAGAGAATGAATGCTTCCCGGTTTGTTGATACCCGCGCGCTTTTTGGCAGCAGCCAGCACCAACTGCGCGCTGCGGGCGCTATATTGCCCGCCGCCATCGCCTTCAAATAAATATACTTTCGGACGGAACTGCTTGAAGTATTCACGCAGCGTCTCCAGCAGCTTGTGGGATAAGGGCACCATCCTGTCCTTTCCGCCCTTGGCTGCTCTTATATGGATCATCATCCGCTTCGAGTCAACGTCAGCGATCTGCAGGTTCACCAGTTCACTTACACGTAAACCTGCCGAATAAGCAGTCATCATTAAGGCCCGGTGCTTTAAATTATTAGTTTTCTGGATCAGCAAAACGATCTCCTCCTCCGCCAGCACAGCTGGAAGCTTCTGGGGTTTCTTGGGACGCGGTATCGTAAAAAATTGTTTCTCTCTTAATTCAATGTGTTCAAAATAGAACTTGATCGCATTCACCGCAGTATGCACAGACGCTGGCGTATAGTTGCGCTTGCTGATCAGCCACAAGAGGTATGACTGGATCTGCTGATGGGAAAGCGAATAAACAGGAATGTTTTTAAGGTGACGGAGCAGGACAAGGAACTCATTGCCGTAAGTTTTGATTGTGCGTGGACTGTAGCCTTTTAACAATAGGGTATTGTAGAAAGCAGTGAAGGCAAGGATGTTTTCCTGGATCAAAGGCTCCTGCGTCACAGACATAAATCGCTTTCGCGAAATTTCCTCGCCTTCAGTGAGCAGCATGACCGCCTTTCTTTGCGCCAGGTATGCAGACAAAAGGTCCGCATCTATTTCTGCATCCTGACCAATCACTTCTTTTACCAACTCGTAACTACTTCGGTCACAGGGAAAATGCCAGCACTTGTATTGCCGGCTCCAACGGGCGCCGGTCACCGTCCTTATACTTTTCTGCAGCTCCTGCGAGGCAGTCATCACCGCCATTCTTTCTGATCCTTCGTGGTAGATGGGCTTCAACACAACTGTTTCCATGCTGAAACTTAAGGAGCCATTGTCCTGGAACCATGGGTTTTTTCCCCAATTCTCCCCGTCATTTCACCAATGTGTACCAAGTACACATTAAAAGCGCGGGAGCGCTTAACTACCCGGCATAAAAAAAGCGCCCAAAGGGCGCTTAAAATCTTAAATCTTAAATCTTAAATCTTAAATCTTCAATCTTCAATCTCTTCCTGTGAGCTTCGCCAGCAACCTCAGGATCTCCAGGTAAAGCCATACAATGGTCACCATCAGTCCAAAAGCACCGTACCACTCGTAATATTTGGGTGCACCATGCGCCGCGCCCTGCTCTATCATGTCGAAATCCAGGATCAGGTTGAGGGCGGCAATGGCCACAATGAAGAGGCTGATGCCTATGCTCAGTGGTGAGCTATCGTGCAAAAAGGGCATGTTCACACCAAAGAGGCGGAGCACCAGGTTGATCATGTAGAACAAAAAGATGCCTGCAGTGGCCATGATGATCACTTTCTTGAAAGTGTTGGTGGCCCGCAGGATGCGGAAATGATACAATCCGTACATACCCGCAGCCGTACCCAAAGTCAACAGTACAGCCTGCGTTACAATGCCGGGAGCTGTTTCAGCAAAGGCCGCATTGAATACCGCGGATATGGCGCCGAGGAAGAGTCCTTCCAGCAGGGCGTATAACAGGGCCAGGTAGGGAGCCCAGGTTTTTTTGAAGATGATGATGAAGGCGACGATCATGCCGGCGATGGCCGAGCCGATGGCCACGGGCATCACGTTCACGCCTTTTTCAAAAAGGCTCCAGGTAAAGGAAGCGGCGCCCAGCAGCATGATGAACATGAAGCCGAACTTGTTGATGGTGCCACGCACGGTCATGGCTTCCCCTTCATGGGTCAGGATGTTAGTTTGGTCGAAAGCTTTCTCGGAGATCACCGGGTTGCCTGATTTAAAAAATCTCATGGAGGATATATTTTTTTGTGAATATAAACCCGGATTGGGAGGATTTTCTGGATTTTCAGGATCAACAGCAAAATTTAACGGTCGCTGCGGGCTGGGTCTCAGGCAGGGGTGAAAGGTGAAAAAGGTGAAAGGTGAAAGTGAGAGTCCCTTAGTGCCGGCTCGTTCGTTGGTCTTCAGTCCAACAGGGTGCCGCCGTAAACCAGCCGTTGTTGGTCTCCGACCAACAACCAGCAAATCACAGCAAGACAGAGCCAGCCGAAGAAAGCTGACCGCACCATCGGAAATGTCGATACCAGTAGGAAAGCTCTTTTCACGTTTCACCTTTCACCTTTCACGTGCTTCTGGCTTAGACGCTAAGCCACGCGAGGAAATATCGGTAAACAGGAAACAGGAAACAGGAAACTGGAAATAGGAAACAGGAAACTCTTGCTATCTCTGGCTCGCAATAATTAAATTAAGATCCGTGTACTTCAATCCAAACCTTTCGCTGAGGTAGAAATTCGTCAGCGCGCCCTTGAACATATAGATGCCGCTGCGCAGGTGGATCTGGTGCCAGACCATGTGCTCAAAGCCTCCGTCCTCTCCGGCTTCCAGCAAAAGCGGCATGAGCACGTTGCTGATGGCCTGCGAGGCTGTACGGGCAAAGCCCGAGGGAATATTGGGAACGCAGTAGTGGATTACACCGTATTTCAAAAAAATGGGACTCTCGTGCGTAGTGATCTCTGAAGTTTCAAAGCAGCCGCCGCGGTCAATGCTCACGTCGATGATCACGCTGCCCGGCCTCATGCTGCTCACCATTTCCTCGGTGACCACCATGGGTGTCCTGCCTGTTTCCGAACCCAAAGCGCCTACCGCTACTTCGCAGGTCTTGAGCTGCTTGGCCAGCATGCGCGGCTCTATCACGGAGGTCCATAAGCGCTGACCGATATTGTTCTGCAGTCTTTTCAGCCTGTACACGCTGTTGTCAAAAACCTTCACCGATGCACCCAGTGCCAGGGCAGCCCTCGCGGCGTATTCGCCCACGATGCCCGCTCCTATGATAATGACCTTGGTGGGGGCAATGCCGGAAATGCCTCCCAGCAGCACGCCTTTGCCGTGGTTGGCCGAGCCCAGGTATTGCGCGGCTATGAGCATCACGGCGCTTCCCGCGATCTCGCTCATGCTTCTTACAATAGGGTAGCTGCCGCTGTCGTCCTTGAGGTTCTCAAACGAAATGGCGGTGATCCGCTTGGCCATCATCTGCTGCAGCAGTTCCGCCTTGAGTATGCTTAAATGAATGGGAGATACGATCAGTTGTGAATGCTGCAAAAGTTCCATTTCCTCGTCGATGAGCGGGGCGCTCTTCACCAGGATGGGACATTTATATACTTCTTCGCGGTTATACACAATTTTAGCCCCTGCCTCGCTGTAGTCGCGGTCGGCATAGTGGGCGGCTTCGCCTGCATTGTGCTCGATGGTCACTTCGTGGCCATTGCTCACCAGCACACCTACGGCGTCGGGGGTCAGCGCGATCCTGTTTTCCTGGAAGGCGATCTCTTTGGGGATCCCTATATGCAGCCTGGCGTTCTTCGGCTTGATGTCCAGCGTCTCTTCCAGGGTTTCGTAGCTGATAGAGGGGCTGATGGATGGTTTATGGGACATAATTGACCGCGCTCGTTTTAATGGAGGTACAATTTACGATTTCTATCCGGTATGGCGGGCCACAGTGATCCTTCTTCGTTGATCTTCTTCCGCTATGATCTTTACCCAAACTGCATCCTGCAGCAGTTTCGGCGCCCTGGCCGGCCACTCCACGAAGCAGATCTCCCCGCTGTAGATGCAATCCTCCACACCAGCCTGTACGATCTCTTCCTGGTCTTTCAGGCGGTAAAGGTCAATGTGATAGATCTTTCTTTCGATCCCTTCTTCTGTAAACGAATATTCATTGATGATGGAAAAGGTAGGACTGCTGACGTGTTCCTGCACACCCCGGGCCCGGCACAAAGCGGCGATCATCGTAGTCTTGCCCGCCCCCATTTCCCCCTCAAAAGCGAAGACCTTCCTGTTCTCTACCTCATCCCAGAAATCTTTAGCAAAGCCATCCATTTCTTCAAGGGCGACTGTCCGTTGCATCGCGCAAATTTAACAATCGTTTGCAACCCCGTTGAAAAGAAAGTCGGTGTTGTAACATTGTCGCCGGGACTGTCGTCTTACCTTTGTACTGAAACTGACGGATGGAAAAGGTTCAATGGAAAGTGGAGGGCATGACCTGCACGAATTGCGCACTCACGATCAACAAATATCTCGAAAAGCAGGGCGCGAAAAATGTGTCGGTAAACGCCATCGATGGCGATGTGTCCTTTGATGCCCTGGAAGTTTCCGATACCGGCCGCCTGAAAAAAGGCGTGGAGGACCTGGGCTACACCGTAGCCGCTGAAGAAGGCCTGGCAACCACCCCTCCAAAAAAGCGCTGGCTTTCCACCAACATGCAGCGCTTCTGGTTCTGCCTTCCTTTTACCCTCGTACTGATGACGCACATGATCCCCGGCCTGCACATCCACTGGCTGATGGATCCCTGGGTTCAACTGGCACTTACGCTACCTGTCTTTGTGATAGGCATGCGCTATTTCGGCCGGTCGGCCATCAAAAGCCTGCGCAACGGCGTGCCCAACATGAATGTGCTCATCACCCTCGGCGCCCTCTCTGCTTTCATATATAGTCTTGTGGGTGCCATTGGCAACCTGGGAGAAGATTACCTGTTTTTCGAAACCACTGCCACCATCATCACCCTGGTCTTCCTGGGTAATTACCTGGAAGACGCCTCTGTAGAAACCACCCAGCGGGCGCTGAAGGCCCTTATGAAGTCGCAGAAAGTAATGGCCAACATGATCGCTTTCGACAATGAGCACAAGGAACAGATCTTCCCGGTGGAGAATAGCCAACTGCGCGTGGGCGACCTGGTGCTGATCCGCTCCGGCGAGCAGGTGCCGGCCGACTGCAAGGTGCTTTGGGGTGAGGCCCAGGTAAGCGAGGCCATTCTCACCGGCGAAAGCCTCCCTGTATTCAAAACAAAAAAAGACCTCCTGATCGGTGGCAGCATTGTGGAAGACGGCAACCTGAAAGCACAGGTGACGGCTGTTGGTGGCGACACGGTCTTATCGAATATATTATCAATGGTCAAAAAAGCACAGGGTGAAAAGCCGCCCGTGCAGCAGATGGCCGACAGGATCTCCGCCATTTTTGTGCCCGTGGTGGTGGGCATTGCCATCCTGACGCTGGCCATCAACTGGGCCGTGCTCAACGATTTTTCTACCTCCCTGATGCGCAGCATCGCCGTACTGGTGATCGCCTGTCCCTGCGCCATGGGACTGGCCACGCCGGCTGCTATTGCTGTAGGACTGGGCCGTGGCGCACGCAACGGGATCTTATTCCGCAACGCCAAAAGCCTGGAGCTTTTCCGGGATATCAAACAGGTGGTCTTTGATAAGACGGGTACGCTGACCACGGGCAGGTTCAGGATCGCAGGCGTTTACCCCCAAAAAGTTTCTCGCGAGGAGTTCAAAAAGATCGTGTACTCCCTGGAGAAGTTTTCAAATCACCCTCTCGCAAGAGTGATCGTGAACGAATGGAAGGGAGAGGGCGAATTGCGCTGGAAGACCGTCACAGAGATCAAGGGCAGGGGCATGGAAGCCGAAGACAACGATGGCAACCAATATTTTGCCGGCTCGCACGCTGCAGTGAAACATTTGCCGGCAGAGCCGGGACACAGCATCTACCTGGTGCGCAACAACGAAGTGATCGGCTGGATGGACCTCGAAGACGAAGTGAGGGAAGAAGCGGCCATGGTAGTACAGCATTTAAAAAAGCAAGGCATACGCACCATCCTGCTCACCGGCGACACACTGGAAAAAGCAAGCAGCGTGGCCAACCAGCTGGATATCGATGAAGTGATCGCCGAACAATCGCCGGAAGAAAAACTGCAGAAGATCGCTGACCTTACCCAAGCACATCCGACCATCATGGTAGGTGATGGCATCAATGATGCGCCCGCGCTGGCAAAAGCCACTATTGGCATCTCCATGAGCGATGCCTCGCACATGGCCATGCAAAGCGCGCAGGTGGTGCTGATGAACAGCGGACTGAAAAAACTCCCGCAGGCCCTGGGCCTCGGCAAGCATACCTTCCTTACCATCAAGCAAAATCTTTTCTGGGCCTTTGCCTACAACATCGTGGCTATACCTGTAGCAGCGCTCGGCTTCCTGGCCCCCGGCTTCGCGGCCCTCGTCATGGGACTCAGCGACGTGGTGCTGGCCATCAACTCCGTAAGATTGAACGTCAAGAAGCTCGTCTAGTTTAGACGCGAAGGCGCAAAGTCGCAATGGAAACGCCAGGAAATATTCCTCGCGTAACTTAGTGCCCTTGCGCCCTTGCGTCAAAGTGCAAAGAAACTTGTTCGATATTCATTCCATATTAAAAGAGTACTGGGGCTATCATGCTTTCCGTCCCCTGCAGGAGGACATCATCCGCTCTGTGCTGGAGAAGAAAGATACCCTTGCCCTTCTCCCCACCGGTGGAGGCAAGTCCATCTGCTACCAGCTGCCGGCCATGGCGGAAGAAGGCCTCTGCATCGTGGTCTCTCCCCTCATCGCCCTCATGCGCGACCAGGTGGAGAACCTGAAAAAGAAAAACATCCTGGCCACCGCCATCTATTCCGGCATGTCCAAAAGAATGATCGTGCAGTCGCTCAAGAATGCGGCCTACGGTCCTTATAAATTCCTTTATGTATCGCCGGAAAGATTGCAGACCTCTGTTTTCAAAGAGTACCTGCCTGCCCTGCCGGTGAATCTCATTGCCATTGATGAAGCGCATTGCATCTCGCAGTGGGGCTATGATTTCCGTCCTTCTTATCTCAACATTGCATCGCTGAGAGAAGAGTTGCCCAACGTGCCTATCCTGGCCGTAACAGCATCTGCCACACCCGAAGTACAAAAAGACATCTGCGAAAAACTGCAGATGAAAGATGCCAAAGTATTCAGCCAGTCCTTTGAAAGAAAGAATCTTTCTTACAGTGCATACAGGGAGGAAGGCAAACTCACCCGGCTGGTAGACATCGTAAAGAAAGTGCCGGGCACCGGCATCATTTATTGCCGGAGCCGGAAGAAGACAGCAGAAATAGCCAGCTTGTTGAAGATGCATGGCATTGCGGCCGACCACTATCATGCAGGACTGATGCAGGAAGAAAGAAGCCGTAAGCAGGCAGAATGGCTTTCCGGTGAAACCCGTGTGATCGTTTCTACCAATGCCTTCGGGATGGGCATCGATAAGCCGGATGTAAGATTGGTAGTACATGCGGATATCCCTGACTGCCTGGAGAATTATTACCAGGAGGCAGGCCGCGCCGGCCGGGATGAAAAAAAGGCCTATGCGGTGCTGTTGTATTCTACGCGTGACATCGAGGAGCTCCAGGAATTGCATGTATCGCGGTTCCCTTCCATGGACACCATCCGCCAGGTATATGAATCGCTTTGCAATTTTTTGCAGGTACCCCTGCATGGAGGAGAAGACACGAGTTACGATTTCCAGTTTGGTGAGTTCACCAGGAACTTCAAACTGAAAAGCGTGGAAGCCATGTATGCACTCAAGGCACTGGAGCCGGATGGATGGATCTCCCTGCAGGAGCGCAGCTTTATTTCTCCGACCGTTGTTTTCAATACTTCCAAAGAGCAGCTATATGAGTTCCAGCGCTCTCATCCTCAATTTGAAATGCTGCTTTCTACCTTGTTGCGTACCTACGAAGGCATCTTTGATTATCCTGCTTTTATATCGGAGCGATCGATAGCCATTGCCCTGGGCATTCACGATGAAGAGGTGAAAAATAGGTTGAAAGAGATCGCCGCCTTTGGCATCATCAGATACACGGCGCAGAATGAATCGCCGCAGGTTTGGTTTGGCAAGCGCCGGGTATCGGCCAAAGACCTGGTGATCGACCTGAAGATGCTGGAGAAAAGAAAAGCCGCCTTCCTGGAAAGAGTGAAGAAAATGGTCGACTATACGAAATGGACCGGCTGCCGTGCGCTTTTCATCAACCAGTATTTCGGTGACGAGTCAAAAAAAGAATGCGGCATATGCGACAATTGCCTGAAGAAAAAAGCGGGCGACCTAACCGCCGAAGAATTTGCGGAGATCACGGGGAAAATTGAAAGGCAACTCGTGCAGGAGCGTTCGCCGGCAAAGCTATTGTTTGAAAAGATCAAAGTCAATAAGGACAAGGGTTGGAAGGTGGTGCAGTTCCTGCAACAGGAGGGGAAGATCATTGCGGATGTAACGGGAATGCTAACCTGGAAAAAATAATGCCTGGATGATCGTGCATGCATTGAGAGCGACCACCCTAATTGTTTTGCCCCTCCGGGGCAATTTATTTTTTTTGCGATCGTTGTTCTACCAAGCTCTTGCCCTTTCAGGGCAATTTATTTTGCTGCCCCGAAGGGGCAGAAGCCTGGTAGAAACTACCACCCACACGCATTTCTTGCCCTGAAGGGGCAAAACGGCATGCGGGGAAATGGTGATGATGATGATTACCTCCGCCTTCCAAACAACGCCCCCAACAACGTTCTCGTGATCACCGACGCCGCCGTTCGGCCCGCCTGCCTCACCACCGGGTGGTCGAAGAAATCTTTCTCTTTCACCGTTCTTTTTGGACTGGCTTTCTTTTCCTTCAATTCTTCCGAAGCGGCTGCAGCCTGGTTGAGTTTTTCTGTAAGGATCTCATGGGCGCTTTCCGAGTCGATCACCTCGTTGTATTTGGCTGCCAATTTGGATGCGCTGGGCAGTTTATTCACTTCGGCATCAGTGAGCGTATCCATCCGGCTGCGTGGCGGATTGAGCATCACATGCACCAGCGGGGTGGGTATCCCTTTTTCGTTCAGCGCTGTCACTAAGGCTTCGCCGATACCCAATTGGGTGATCAGCTCGTCTGTTTTATAGAATGCTGTTTCCGGGTAGTTCTCTGCGGTTTGCTTAATGGTCTTGCGGTCGGCGGCAGTGAATGCACGCAGGGCATGCTGCACTTTCAGACCGAGCTGGGACAACACGGCGGCTGGAACGTCCATAGGATTTTGAGTACAGAAGAACACGCCAATGCCCTTGGACCTGATCAGTTTTACAATGGTCTCGATCTGGTCCAGCAGCACTTCGGTGGCATCGTTGAAGATCAGGTGGGCTTCGTCGATGAACATCACCAGCTTGGGCTGCTCGAGGTCGCCTTCTTCGGGGCAAACTGCATAAAGTTCAGCCAGCAGCTGCAGCATGAAAGTGGAGAACAGCTTAGGCCTGTCCTGCAGGGTGGTCACACGCAGCACGGAGATCATACCCCGGCCATCATCGCTGATGCGCATCAGGTCGTTCACGTCGAAGCTGGGTTCACCAAAAAAGCCTTCTGCCCCCTGCTGCTGCAGCTCGATCACCTTGCGGAGTATGGTGCCGGTGGAGGTGGTGGAGATCTTGCCGTATTGTTTTTCGATCTCCGCCTTTCCTTCCTGCGATACGTATTGCAGTACCTTGATGAAATCCCGCAGGTCGAGCAAGGGCAGCTTATTGTCGTCGCAATATTTGAAGATGAGCGCTACGATGCCGCCTTGGGTATCGTTCAGTCCGAGGATCTTGGATAGGAGCACAGGACCGAACTCGCTCACGGTAGCTCTTAAGCGCAGTCCGGGCTTGTCGTCGAGGCTGAGCAGCTCCACGGGATAGCCGGTGGGCTTGTATTCAATGCCTAGGAGTTTTGCTCTTTCGGCGATCTTGGGATTCTCTTCGCCCGGCATGGCAATGCCACTGAGGTCGCCCTTGATATCCAGCACCAGCACAGGGATGCTTTGATCGCTCAGTGCCTCGGAAAGCATTTGCACAGTCTTGGTCTTACCTGTCCCCGTAGCGCCGGCGATCAGTCCATGCCGGTTGAGCATCTTTAATGGAATGGAGACATCTGCCTCCGGAGCTACTTCCCCTCCGAACATGCCCCTGCCTATGGTGATCTTACTTTCTTTAAAACTATAGCCCTGCTGAATAGCGGAAATAAACGCTGACTGGTCTGCCATGATTGAATGTAAGAAATCAGTTGATAAGTTGATGGAGTTGATAAAGGAAACGCAAGCGCAACCCGCTTCACGCGTTTGCGGCGCTATCATAGTCCTCTTCCTGCAAATCCGTAAATCCTGTAAATCCAGGTTAGAATTGGAAACCAAACGTCACCAAAGGCAGCATCTTTTCATCTTTTGACCGGGTGAGAGCGGCGGTGAGCACAAAGCGGCGCACGGGGGCCAGCCAAATGCCGCCGCCATTTCCTACATGCCACTCCTTTGAACTTTCACCGTCAACCCAAACCCTGCCCACGTCGTTAAAGACAAAAATGCCAATGGAACCAGGGAAGAGATAAGTATTGAAATCCGCCACGCGGTATCGAAGCTCCATATTATTGTAAAGCATCTTCCTGCCTGTGAACCTGTCCTTCCTGTATCCGCGAAGGTTCTCCGACTGGCCCAGGTGATAGGCTTGAGGAAATTCGTACTTGCCATAGATATTGCCATAACCCAGCCTGCTGGCCAGCACTATTCTTGGATAGTTGAAGAGACTGGCAAACACACGCATGTCGAAATCCGTACGCACATGGTTCTGCGTATTCTTGTTCAGTCCGAAAATGGGACGGATATTCAGATCCAGCACAAATCCACGGGTTGGGATCACCTTATTGTTCTCGGTATTGATGTCCAGTTTAAACAACAGGCCTGCATAGGTCTTGCCGTCATACAGGGTTGTGGGGTCCAGTCCGTTGGCAGGCGTATTGGCTATGTATCTGCCCACATTTTCTTCTTCTTCCACCTTAAAATGTTCCAGGGTGGGACCGTAGTTCACCCTCATCCAAGACTGCAGCTGTCGCCTTGCCATGATAGAGAACTGCATCACATCATAGCGGGCCCTGTAATATTTCTCTGCTCCTGGCTTGGTATCATCATAAACGGTTTCATTGCCGATACCGAAAAAGTTGGTCACGTTGATGGGCGCCTTCACGTCGGCACGAAGGATGAGGTCGTGGTTGCCCAGGACCTTGATGAAGTCTCCTTCGTATTTAAAGACCAGGGAAGCAGTACTGAGCGCACGTTGTCCTTTTATGAAATGCCGGTACTCAAAAGGTTCTTTACGGAAACCTTGCTTGATGAATTCCACCTGGGCGCCGATGAACATTCCGTCGTCCTTATTATAGGCCACGCTCATACCAGGATGGAAGATGTTGTACTTATAATACAGCCTGTTGAACCTGTTTGCCTGCGGGTCTTTTGAAAATTTGCTGTGGAATCCTTCAGCACCTACCACAGTGTTCTCTTCGAAGGTCACGTCATAGATCAGCGCCTTGCTTACGCTGCCCTTGTTCACGAATTCGTCCTTGCCCGGACCTCCTATCAGTCGCACCTTGATGAAAGCTTCGCCACCTTCTACGAGGAAGCGGTCGTCATCACCCAGTCCATAAATAATGATCTCTTCAGTTTCCTCCGGCACGAAGGTGCGGTCATACAGCAGCGTGAGTATCTCGCCGTCCTTTCCCAGTTTGTTGCCGGTGACCCTGATGGAATAATCTGGATTTTTTACCACCGTGAATAGCTCCCTGTCATCCGAGCCCACTACAGACACGTCTTTTGAGATGAACTTGTAGTACTCCATCATATCGCTCCGGAAATGCTCCCGGCGCTTCTTAAGCGTTTCGGCGATCTTTTTGGCGGAGAACTGGTAGACCTCCCTGGGCTGTTGCCTCATGGCGGCTTCGATCACTTCGTCGGTCATGCCCGCGAGGAAGGTGTCGATCTCCAGCTTCCACTGCTCGGCAGAAAGTTCCGTAAGAAAGAAACGGTCGAAGTTCCTTGCCGGTTTATTGAAGGTGTTTATGTTCAGCGCTTTTGACTTGAATCCCTGGATCTCGGGCACCATCCATGGCTTGCGTACGAATTTGGGGAGGATGCCCTGGTTCACGAAAAAGGCCTGGTCCTGGTCGCGAGGAATGGGGTAATAGATCTTTCCCTTACCCGTATCACGGGTGGCCCATCTCCATTGGTCTTCATGCCGGTCGAAGTCCATGATGAAATTATCCAGCAGCCTGGCCCTTAGTACGTTTCGCTGGTCCACGTGGTCGTCGTTGTCTTTCACCAGGCGGATAGCCAGTTCTTCTGTGTTATAGGTCTTGGTTACATTCACAGGCTCTCTTTCTTCAAATACCGCAAGTGAATTCGCAAAGGTCTTGCTGAATCTTTCCAGGCGCGGGTCATTGGGTACGAAGACCAGCTTTCTGCGCAGGGTAGGAATGTTCACCGCACTGGCCAGCGTGCCGTAAGAAAGGGCAGCGTAAGGATAAGATGCAGAGATACCCTGTTCCACGATGTCTCTTGCAATGGTTTGCCTCAGATCCGCTGGAATGGCCGCTTCAGGGAATTTCTGGATAGACCGGAGCACCCATTCTTTTTTGTTTTTGTCCACCAGGCGCAGCGAACGGGTTTGCTTGCCACCGCCCTGCCTGTCGGGTGTAAGTCCACCCTGTTCCTTGCCCATGTCCAGCACTTCCACCGTCACCGGCGTGGTCCATTCCTTCCTGTAGTTCTTTCCCAGGAATAGGTTACGTAAAAATGTTCCGTAGAGAAATTCGTTGGCTGCTACCACGATCGAATCGGGAAGAGCAGCAATACTATCCATGGGAGCAGGAGGATCTCCTTTCACAAGGGTTTTGATCTCCCTGGAAAAGCTGGGGTCTGCCAGGTCCTTGCTGGTAAGGGTAAAGAACTTTGTATTCACCTTGCCGCTCTTGGTGATCTCCACCAGGCCGAAGCCTACGGTGGCCGTGGCATAGAGCACGTCTTTGCTGCCACTGGGCTTAATGCGTGAAAGCTTGGCGCCTGCGCCGCTCACGATATGGTGTACCTTATCTTTTTGAAGAAGCTGCAGGCTGTGATCATGGCCTGCCACGGTGATCACGTTCGCATGGTCTTTGATCACGTCTTCTATCGTCTGCGACATGGTCTTGTAGGCAGGATGGTTGATGTCCTGCACATTGCCAAAAATGCCGCGGGCAATAGGGTAGATGGAACCAATAATAGGCAAGGGTATATACAGTCCGTGGACGGCATCGGCCAGGGGAAAGATATGCTGCCTGAAAGTGTAAGCGCCACCATGCACGCCTACTGTGTAGATCGGGTGGTGCAGGGCCAGCATGATCAGCTGGTTGGGATGCTTGTTGATGATCTCGTTCAATTCATTGGAAAATTCATCCAGTGTTTTGGCTGCGCAGTTGGAGCCGGGTCCGGGCTTATCGTGCACATAAAGGAACCACTGGCTGTCTATGAGTACCACCACCAGCTGTGAGTCAATCTCCACCTCTACCGGTCCCGGGCAACCGCCATGGGGCCAGGCTTCAATGTTGCCTTGCTGGAGGCTATTGATATAATCCACCTGGTTGTTGGCCTGCAGCCAGCCGCCTATCTTCCCGTTCTTCCAGTCATGGTTACCCATGATGAAGTATGCCTTGGATTTTTTTCCTTTTACAAGTCCGATCTGGTAGTCAAGGATGTCCTTCGACAGCTCGTACCCGGGCTCACCCTTGGCCTGCAGGCCGAGGGGATAAATATTATCGCCGAGGAATAAGGCGGTGTTTTTGGAATCGTTCCAGTCCACATTTTTCGACAACCAGTCGACCACGGGGTGTTTCCCATTCACCAGCTCGCCAGCATCACCGATCAGGAAAACACGGTTCATCACTGTATCAACCGGCGCCGGTTGCTGCGCCTCTGCCGCCAGGCTCATTAAGCAGAATACGAAAAGAAAATATCTCATTGTAATGCGTTATTTAGGTTTAGTCTGCTTCCTTGGGGTGTAAAAATAATACTGCAAGGTAGCCTTCCCATATTTGCCCTCATTGGAAATAAACATGGTGCCATTGGGTCCAAAGGTGATGCCCTCAGCCTGTGGATGCCGGTCGGGGTTCAGGTTGTAAGCATGCAATAGCTTTCCCCTGCGGTCGGCTATGACCAGGATCTTGCCCGAGGAGCCCAGGATGTAGAGCAGGGAGTCCACGGGGTTGATCGAGGCTGCCGAGGGCTTGAAGCTCACATCTTCAGTTTTTAACTGTGTCTTCAGGCTGTCGAGCGCTATCGAATATAGCGCCATCGAGTCGAAACGGAGAGAGTCCAGGTCGAAACGGTAGGCTGTTCTTATGCCTTTGCCTTTTTCCTGCTCGCATGACTTACACAAAATAATCAGTCCATTCAGGGCCGGGTCGTGGTACAGGCTTTCAAAATCATTTTTCCCGGGCAGCCAGAACTTATAGACTTTGGTGCGGCTGCAGTCTTTTGCGCCCGGAGGTACGGCCAGCAGGGTGCCATCGCTCACCAGCACATATACGGTCTTCCCCACCTTTACGATATCCTCAAAATCACCCTGGGGGGCAAAATTGTTGGCGTAATCTTTCAGCTTTTGTGTCTTCAGGTCTATCTGGAAGATCTTGTCCTTGCTGTCCGAAATGGCGAGCAGCGATTGAGACTCTTTATCGAAATGCAGGCCCGATATCTCATTCAGCAACTTGCTGAAGTCGCGCTTCTGTGGTTTATGAAGATCGTATCCTGCCGGCGACCCGTGGCTTTTTTGCCGGCATGCAGTAAGCTGCGTTGCTGTGAACACAAGCAACAGCAACAAGCAACGCAGGATACCTGTTTGTAAAATATTATGCATCTTTATTGATAACTTTAATGTAAACAACGGACCATCCCATGAGTGAATCTAATGAAGAGCTTTTACAGGCTGCGCGAAACTATGTGACTGAAGTATTCACATACCAAGTTAAGCCAGAATTAGTTTTTCATAGCTTAAATCATACCGAAGAGGTAGTAGAAGCATGCAGTTACATAGCCAGCCATTTCGATCTGAGTGAAGAAGACAGGCTTGTCCTGATGCTGGCGGCCTGGTTCCATGATACCGGTTATGTGGACGGAGAGGCCTCCACGCACGAACAAAAAAGCATAGAGCTGGCCACCGAATTCCTTACCAGGCGGGGGGTGGATGAAAAGCTGATCGCCCGGGTAACTTCCGCGATCGAGTCCACCAAAATGCCCCAATCGCCTGTGAACAATGTAGAGAAGATCCTCTGCGACGGCGACCTTCACCACCTGGCCACCGAAGATTTCAAGGCCAAAAGCCAGTTGCTGAGGCAGGAAAGGGAATGGCTATTGGGACAGGACATACCAAAAAAGGAGTGGAACAAGCACAATATTGAGTTCCTGGAGAACCATAAGTACTTCACCACTTACGCGCAGGAGCACCTGGAGCCCAAGAAGCTGCAGAACCTGGCCAGCCTGCAGAAAAAGAAAAAAGGCAAGGTAGAGGAAGAAGTGCTGGAAAAAGAAGAGGCCTTCCCCTACATTTTTGAAGAGCAATCGAAATCAAAGACCAACGCCAAGGAGGAGATCAAGAATACGGAGCGGGGGATACAGACCATGTTCCGCACCACCTCCACCAACCACCTCGAGCTGAGCTCGCTGGCGGATGGCAAGTCGAACATAATGATCTCGGTGAATGCCATCATCATCTCCGTGGTACTGACCATCCTGCTGGTGCGGCTTCCTTACTATCCTAATTACATCATTCCTACTGTTATTCTGATGGTGACCTGCCTGGGCGCTATGATCTTTTCCATTCTGGCTACCCGTCCTTCGGTGAACGTAGGAAGGTTCAGCGAAGAGGATATCCGCGCTAAAAGGACCAACCTGCTTTTCTTTGGCAACTTCCATAAAATGGATCTGGAAGCCTACGAGTGGGGCATGAACGAATTGCTCAAGGACAAGGAATACCTGTACAACAGCATGGTGAAGGATATTTATTTCCTCGGCGTGGTGCTGGCTAAAAAATACAGGCTGCTGAGGATCTCTTATACCATCTTTATGTGGGGGCTGATCCTGTCCGTCATCGCCTTCATCATCGCTTTCTTTACCGGCGGTGATTCTTCCGGTACCGTGATCGAGTATTAACAGCCAGTTGACAAGTTGATAAGTTGACAGGGGAACAGCCAATTTACCCTTCTTAGTCCACTCAACCTTTTGCTAGAGGTACCGTTTGATCGATTCGAGCAATTCCGCTTTGGTGATCGGCACTCCCATCACCTTATTGTACCCCTTTGCATCTACAAGGAACTGGTCGCGGATGATCTTGATCAGTTGCCCGCTGTTGATCTCCGGCACCAGTACGGTCTCATAGCTTTTCAGGATATCACCCAGGTTGCGCGGGAAGGGTCGAAGGTAACGGAGATGCGCATGCGCTACCTGGTGGCCCTCCGCAAGCAGTTCCGCCACGGCTGTTTTGATCACGCCATAGGTAGAGCCCCATCCAAGCACCAGTACCTTGCCGGTGGCAGGACCGTTGTCCAGGGTCTGCTCGGGTATATAATCTGCAATGCGGTCCACTTTTTCCTGGCGGATATTCACCATCAGCTGGTGATTCTCGGGATCGTAGCTTACGTTGCCTGTGATATTTTCTTTTTCCAGTCCGCCGATCCTGTGTTCGAGGCCAGGCGTTCCGGGCACGGCCCAGGGGCGCACCAGTTTTTCGTCGCGCAGGTAGGGCTGGAATTTGGATTCGGTTTCACCCAGGGCGGTCTTGTATTTTACATTGACCGGCTTCAGTTCATCGGCATCGGGGAATCTCCAGGGCTCGGCACCATTGGCAATGTAGCCATCACTCAGAAAGATCACTGGCGTCATGTGCTCCACGGCAATTCTGAAAGCTTCATACACGGCATCAAAGCAATCGCTGGGCGTAGATGCGGAAACTACGGGCATGGGGCATTCGCCGTTCCTTCCATAATAGGCTTGCAGCAGGTCGCTTTGCTCGGTCTTGGTAGGAAGTCCAGTAGAAGGTCCGCCGCGCTGCACATTGATGATCAGCAGAGGTATTTCCAGCATAGCTGCCAGTCCCATGGCCTCTGTTTTCAAGGCCATGCCCGGACCGGAAGTAGTGGTGATGCCCAGGTGGCCGCCATAGCTCGCGCCAATGGCCGCGGTCACGCCCGCTATCTCGTCCTCGGCCTGGAAGGTCTTAATCCCAAAATTCTTATGCCTGCTCAGTTCGTGCAGGATGTCGGAGGCGGGCGTAATAGGATAAGTGCCGAGAAAGATCGGCAGGTCGCTTTTTACAGAGGCAGCAATGAGCCCGTAAGCCAAAGCCTGGTTGCCCATGATGCTGCGGTAGGAGCCGGGAGCGATCCTCGCTTTTTCTACCGTGTATTGCGTGGTGAAGGTTTCGGTAGTATCGCCGTAGTTAAAGCCCGCGCGCAACACCCTCAGGTTGCTTTCCAGTATATCGGGTTTCTTGCCGAATTTCTCCTGCAGGAATTTTTCCGTATTCGTTGTATCGCGGCCATACATCCAATAAAGAAAGCCCAACACGAACATGTTCTTTGCCCGGTCTTTTTCCTTGGTACCCATCTGGTAGTCCTTCAGGGCTTCGCGGGTGAGTTTGGTGATGTCTATCCGGATCACTTCATAACCTTGAAGCGTATCATCCTCCAATGGGTTGGATCCCTCGGGATAGTTGGCCAGCCTCAGGTTCTTGGCATCAAAACCGTCGGTATTCACAATGATCTTTCCCCCTTTCTTCAGGCTCTTGAGGTTGGTCTTCAGCGCCGCGGCATTCATCGCCACGAGCACGTCCCAAAAATCGCCCGGTGTATGGATGCTTTCGGAGGAAAAACGCAACTGGTAACCGCTCACACCGGGCAGGGTCCCCTGGGGCGCACGGATCTCCGCCGGGAAGTCCGGGAAGGTGGAAAGGTCCGCTCCGAGGAGGGCTGTGTTGTTGGTAAATTGGGTACCGGTGAGCTGCATGCCATCGCCGCTGTCACCGGCAAATTTGATCACGACGTCTTTGAGTACTTCCCTTGTCCTTGCCATAGATACAAAGATAACTTTAGGTTGGTGGTTAATCGTTCAGGGTTCGATGTTCGCATTTCACAGTTTAACTATTTCTAAACCGGGTCAGCTAAACATACTAAAAACTAATGGTTGGATATGTGTACCTGGTACACATTATTCTCAAAACACTCCTATTCGATGGAATTGTCATCCCGAGGCACGAGGGATCTGAGGGTGGCATTAGGTGAATGATCACTATCGTAGGAAAAAGGTCGGCGAATGCGGTTTTCAGATTCCTCCTTTGTCGGAATGACAAGCAGTAATAGCTAAAAGGAAAGCTAAACCCAAAAAAACCGTAGAACTACGGTAGGAATGGCCTTTTTCATGGAGTTTATTTGCATTGTAAGTTTTTCGGAACAGTTCGGATAGCGTGGCTGCTTTAGGGTGGCCACGCTTATTTAAAAACCGTATTTACCGCTGCCTGTACGCTTTCTACCCTTTATACCTTGGTAGCGATGAAAACCCTTCCTCATGCCAGAGTTTTACAATGACTTCATTTATCCACTGATGCAAAGCGAAAATTCCATAGTCAAAGACCCCCTGGGAAACATTGTTTTCCTGTCAGCGGAGATTTGCCTGTACGAACAAGCAGGCCTGGATTCCAATGACCCGGTAGCCAAGATCATTGAATCGCCGGCATATATGGTGGAAGTGCTGGGAAAGGAAATGTATTACATCAGGGCGGTAGACTGGGATAATATCTTGCTGGTAGAGGTACAGATGAAGCAGGAAAAATGGGTGGCCGGCAACTGTATGCGCAATCCTTCCCGCCAATATATCCGTTCCCTGATCAGCAAAGGAAAGCTGATCACCAAATGGTGATCAGCGTGGCTGGTATTTATAGATGCCATTGCGGATGGCATAGACCACTACGCCGGCCATATTGCGTGCATTCATTTTCTGCTGGATCTTTTCCCTGTAACCCTCCACCGTGCGGACGCCCAGGCAAAGTTTTTCTGCGATCTCCCGGCTGGAATGCTCTTCGCAGATCATGCGGATGATCTGTAATTCCTTCTCGGAAAAATCAATGGGGTCCTGCCTGCGCTGGCTGTCGAACCGGCTGGCTGCGATCATACCTGCCAGCTTGGTGGTGGTTTGACTGCAATAGTAGGTCTCCTTATTATACACCGCTTCAATGGCGTCGAAGATCTCCTGTTTTTGCGCATTTTTTAAGAGGTAGCCTTTGGCGCCTGCTTCCAGCATTTCCACTACCAGGTCTTCCTCGTCAAACATCGACAGGGCAATGATCCCTACCTGGGGAAAGACCTTATTGATGGTGCGGGCTACCTCAATGCCATTCATCTTCGGCATCTTGATGTCGGTGACCACCACGTCGGGCGGATTGGCAAAGACCATTGCGACCAGGTCCTCACCGTTCTCCGCTTCGCCAACGATCTCCAGAGATTTTTCCTTGCTGCACATGACCTTGAACCCATCCCGGAATATCTCGTGATCGTCGGCGATCATCACCTGCAAGGGTATATATCTGTTCTTCATGACAATGGTATTTCAAATGTGTATGATGCGCCCTTACCCTTCGCCGTATCCAGGTACATATCTCCCTTCATCAGTTCGGTGCGGTTATAAAGATTGTGCAGGCCGAATCCGCTTGCCTTTTTGATAGCTTCCTGCTCGTCGAAACCTTTTCCGTCGTCCTTCACCTGTAAGATGAGTTTGTTCCTTTCCTCCCTGAGGTTGATATTGATCTGTGAGGCATTGGAATGCTTGATGCCGTTCTGCACCAGCTCCTGCACCATGCGGTAAAGGTGTATGGACTTGTCTTCCGGAAGGGCGGAGATCTCGTCATGCCTGAAATCGATCCGGATGGGAGATTCGTTGCTGATGAAAGCTACGAATTGCCTGATAGCCGCGGGCAGGCCCCTGGTGAGGAGAATGCGGGGCATGAGATCGAAAGAGATCTCACGCATGCGCGTAAGGGCCGTATCAATGTGGTCTATTGTTTTTTCTTTCTGAACTATATCGCGCTGGTCCTGGAGGTCGAAGCTGCTGATCTTCATCTTTACCGCGGAAAACATGGGTCCCAGCTCGTCGTGCAGGTCGGCCGCGATCCGGCTCCTGTCCTTTTCCAGGGCCCTCAATTCTTCCTGCAGGTTTTTCTTCTGCAGCTCGATATGCCTTTTTTGTTGCCGCAGAATGGACACGACAAAGAAGGCTATGAAGACGGCCATCACGCCGCAGATGATCAGTACGGTAGTATAAACCTGAGTCTGGTAGGCATCCATGCAATAGCTAATGTATAAAGCAGGTTGGTAAATATATTGGTATAGCCAAAAATTAATTCAATGCGCGACATCAGGGGAAGGTCGTTGCCCGTGCTGTTGACCACGAAGCTTTCTACGATCAGCGAATAGGCATAATAGATCACAAAGCCAACAGAGATAATGAATATTGGATTCCTGGAGAGGTTGCCTGTTCCGGATACGATGGTACGATTGATCATAAGTATGCTGAGGATGGTGATCACAAATGAACTCAGCAAAATAAAATAAGAGCAAAATGCATAAAAACCGGAGATCCAAAAAACCTCAACGATCCAAACTGCCAGGAACAGTGCCGATAAGGCCATCCACCAGCGACGGTGTGGAAACAATTTCCATTTTTCCAGCTGCCATAAGGCAATCACTGCTTCGAGCAGCGAGTAGATGTTATAGGGCACTACATTGGAATAACCCTCATAGATGATCAGGATGCTGACTGTTTCATTGATCAATCCGAGTAAAATGATCAGCAGGAAGGGATAAAATACCTGATTGATCCGACGGAATCTCCATACGGCCGCAAAAAAAGGCAGTAGGATGGAATAACTGCTGACCAGGCTGACCAGGAACCCCAAGATAATTTGGATTAGGAATTAAGCGGTGAATCCGGCGGACAATTACTCGGGCATCGGGCGCCCTTATCGAGAAACGCATTGGCGCCGCCGCACATATCCTCGTTGTTTTCATCTACCCCCACCAGTACCAGCTTCACTTTTTTTGAATCGTTCATGCCCAGATACACCCGCAGGCTTCCGCAGCCTGCTTGCTCCAGTAATGACCTTACATGGTCTGCAGTAAAGGTTTCGCATAACGGCAGCACGTCGCTGGGCTGATCTTCCCTAAGAATAAGGGGCTTGCTTTCCTTGTATGTCTCGATCATTTTATGTGCCTCCGCAAGGCTGATAAATTCACTCATGTTAGTTCGGTTGATTGCGCTAAAGATGAAGCGGCAAACTGGTATAAACAACCGTATAAATACGGTTTTTTAAGTGTTATTTTTCTTTTAGCATTTCTTCCAGGAGCTGGTTCATACGGCCCACCACCTCGTTCCATTCCTGGCGGGTGCGAAGCGCCTCGTTGAGCAGGTGGATATCCGGCTCGCCTTCATCGGGCAGGGCCCTCACGGCCTGGAGGTGGCGCGCTGCCTTTTCCATCACTTCTTTTTGCAGCTTTTCCAGTTCCTGCTGTTTATCCATGGATTAAAGATATAGGCTGGAGGCCAAGTGTAGTGGGGAGGCATTATTTATTACATTTGAAACATGCAAGAGATCCCTATTACCAATGAGCAGGAGGCGGCCGTAGCTATTCTATTTGCCTGCGTGATGAATGAGAACAAGAATTTGAATTCCTCCGAGGTGGACCAGCTCTCGAGAATCCTGGTCCTGTCCTCAAAGTTCAAAGAAACTTCCCTGAACGATCATACGGTAAAGGCCCTCTCCCTGCATGCCAAGTATGGCAGTAAAAAGATCATTGAGCATTCAGCTCCCCTTATTACGGAGGATTTCCGCGAAACCCTTTTTTGCATGTGCTGCGAGATCATCACCTTCAATGGCAAGGTAGACGATAGGGAAAGCGAGATCCTGGCTCTCACTGCCCTGCACCTTGGGCTTTCCATGGAGAACATGAAAATGTTCCTCACCACCTACCTGATCCGCAACCGCTGGAACGTGCAGGTTGTGGAAAGCGATTTTTCAGGAAACTAAGCGTCCGTATGTAATCCTCAGCTTCCATGCATCAAAGGGGATAAACCCCCGGTATGAAAGCATTGATACCCCTGCTTGCCCTTTTCTTTTCCTTTTCCAGCCTTGCACAAGTAGTCCGTGGCCGGGTGATGACAGAAAGGGGTACCAACGCATCCCATATCACAGTCAGTTTCCGGAATACGGCCAATGCGGTGATCACCCGTGCCGATGGCAGCTTTGATATCCGCGCCACCAGCCTGCCGGACACCCTGGTATTTTCAGCCGCTGGCTTCGAGCCTTACGAAGTGGTGGTCACGGAAAAAACGATAAAGGATCCCAACTTCGAAGTTGTGTTACTGGATGCAAGGGGCGCCCTTTCCGAAGTGGTGGTAACCGTGCCTTATGGTACTGTGAAGCGGAGCAAGGAGGTAGGCAGTAGTACTACGAGGAGAAAGCTGGAAGCAAGGGTGAGCGGGGTGGAGATGAGCGCGCCCCACACCAGCAGCGACATAGCGGTTCGCGGTTATGCCAGCCTGGGCGAAACGCCTTCCGCACGATATGCCACGGATAAAAAACTGAACATACCCAAGCGCCAGGCAGCAGTAGATTCTGTCGCGCCGCGATCCAAGCTCTTGTCGGCCGGCGAGGTGAACGATTTTAATAAATGGAAGATGTGGGAGGATTTCAATGCCGATGCCTTCAAAGCCTGGAGCGGGCATTGGAACCTGCATATGCGCACCCGTTATTCGGTGCAGCTGGTAAACACAGACAACACGGCCATCATTGGCCAGCGCGTATACCTGGTGAACCGCATCACAAGGGATACCGTTTGGTCCGCCGTATCAGACAATACCGGGAAGGCGGAACTCTGGGCCGGACTTCATGGTACTGAGGCTGCAAAGGAAGACTACATCATAGTTAGTGGCAGTGAGAGCCTGCGTTCGCCTTCACCATTTGTGAATGGCATGAACCGCATGCGCTTCGCCCATCCCTGCAATTTGTCCAACAGGGTAGAGATCGCATTTGTTGTGGATGCTACCGGCAGTATGCAGGATGAGATTGAGTTCCTGAAGCTGGAGCTGGAAGACGTGATCAGCCAGACATTCGCGGACAATAAAGAACTGGACGTGAATGTGGGCTCAGTTTTTTATCGCGATCAGTACGACGAGTATCTCACTAAACATATTCCGCTGAACAACGACCTGCTGAAGGTGCTGAATTTTATCAAGCTGCAAAGCGCCAATGGGGGCGGCGACGAGCCTGAGGCCGTGCACGAGGCCCTGCGCGTGGCGCTGGACAGTCTTCAATGGAGCAGCGAAGCCAGGAGCCGCCTCCTGTTCTTCATCCTCGATGCGCCGCCGCACGACAGTGACCGCGATGAAGTGATCAGGCAAATGAAGAGAGCTGCGGCCATGGGCGTCCGGATCATCCCCGTTTCCTGCAGCGGAGGAAGCAAGTCGGCCGAATACCTGATGCGCTGCATGGCCCTGGCCACCAACGGCACCTATGCATTTCTTACCGACCACAGCGGCATTGGCGGCGCGCACATAGAAGCTACAACAGATGCATTTACAGTAGAATCATTGAATGGACTGATGCAGCGCCTGATCCGCCAGATGATCTATGCGGTGCCCTGCACCGATGAAAAGATCGCGGCTCCCGTGGTAACCCTTCCCGTGAACACAGTAAAAGTGAAGATCTACCCCAATCCTACCCGTGGCAACCTGGTAATAGAATCAGAAGCGGAGCTGAAGCAGGTCTATATCACCGACTTCACAGGCAAGATCCTGATGAACCTGACGGGCAAGGGCAAGCATAGCTGGTCGGCCAATATCAGCCAGTACCCGGCAGCCACCTACCTGGTGAAATATGTAACGAAGGATGACAAGTGGGGAGGCGAAAAGATCGTCAAAGTTCATTAACAGCCTACCATCCATCTCCATCGATCGCATTGCCCAGGCCGCCCAGTATTCCCCCTTCGTCTTTTCTTTTCACTGTAGCATACTGTAATACTCTGGACGCCAGCCGGCTGATGGGAAGCGATTGTATCCACACCTTACCCGGTCCGCGGAGGGTGGCAAAGAAAAGTCCTTCACCGCCGAAGATGGTGTTCTTGATGCCGCCGACAAATTGAATATCGTAGTCGCAGCTGGGTGTAAAGGCCACAATGCAACCCGTATCGATCTTGAGCAGCTCGCCTGCTGCCAGTTCTTTTTCCAGGATATAGCCGCCCGCATGCACGAAGGCCATGCCGTCGCCCTCGAGCTTTTGCATGATAAAGCCCTCGCCGCCAAAAAGCCCGGTGCCCAGCCTGCGCTGGAATTCGATACCTACACTCACCCCCTTTGCCGCGCAGAGGAAGGAATCTTTCTGGCAGATCATTTTGCCTCCAAAATGAGCAAGGTCCAGGGCAATGATCTTCCCGGGATAAGGGGAGGCGAATGACACTCTTTTTTTGCCATGGGCTGTATTGGTGAAAGCGGTCATGAACAGGCTCTCGCCGGTGAGTACGCGCTTGCCGGCCGACATGAGCTTGCCCAGGAAACCTTTCTCCTGCCCCGTGCCGTCGCCAAATATGGTCTGCATCTGTATGCCGTCGTCCATCATCATAAAGGAGCCGCTTTCGGCGATCGCGGTCTCGTTGGGATCCAGTTCGATCTCCACGCACTGCATTTCTTCACCATGTATATGGTAATCGATCTCGTCGGTGCGGCGGCTGTAATTGCTCATATTCATGTTCGAAAGTTAATTATCGTTAATAAAACCGGGCGAACAAAGGTAAGTGCGCTTTTACTGACCAAAGGCCTTAATTAAATGATAAATGGCAATAATATTAGACCGCCTTTGCCGTAAATTGCCCTCCTCAATTAAATACTAAAAATAACTATGAGACAAAGATTGCTGGTGATCATCGGCTTCCTTATGCTGGTATCAGTGAATGCGCTGGGACAAGCTAAGCTGGTGGAGAAAGTCACCAAAAAAGGATCAGAACTCGTGATCCCTTACGAAAAATATGTATTCCCGAATGGCCTCACCCTCATTGTGCACGAAGACCACAGTGATCCTGTAGTGCACGTGGACGTGACCTACCACGTAGGATCGGCGCGCGAAGAGATCGGAAAATCGGGCTTTGCCCACTTCTTCGAACATATGATGTTCCAGGGCAGCGACAACGTAGCCGACGAGCAGCACTTCAAGATCGTGACCGAAGCGGGCGGTACGCTGAATGGTACCACCAACCGCGACCGCACCAACTATTTTGAGACCGTGCCTTCTAACCAGCTGGAAAAAATGCTCTGGCTGGAAGCGGACCGCATGGGCTTCCTGCTGGATGCCGTGACCCAGAAGAAATTCGAGGTGCAGCGTGCCACGGTGAAGAACGAGAGAGGGCAGCGTGTAGACAATGTGCCTTACGGACTCACCGGTGAAAAGATCAGCACCACCATTTATCCTTATGGCCATCCTTATAGCTGGCTCACCATCGGCTATGTAGAAGACCTCGACCGCGTGAACGTGAACGACCTGAAGAACTTCTTCCTCCGCTGGTATGGTCCTAACAATGCAACTGTTTCTGTTGGCGGTGACGTAAAGCCTGCTGAAGTGGTGAAGCTGGTAAACAAGTACTTCGGATCCATTCCCCGCGGTCCGCAAGTGAAGAACATGACCATGACACCGGTTCGCCTGAACGAGAACCGCTATGCTTCTTATGTAGACAATTTCGCGCGCCTGCCGTTGCTGGCTATTGTATATCCTACTGTTCCCAGCTATCACAAAGACATGGGAGCGCTTGCCTGCCTGGCACAGGTGCTTGGACAGGGAAGGAATTCCATCCTTTACCAGCAGCTCACCAAAAAGCAGCTGGCCCTCCAGGCTTCCGCCTCCAGCCAATTGTCTGAGCTGGCGGGAGAATTCAGTTTCCAGATCATTCCCATGCCGGGCAAGACCCTGGGTGATATGGAAAAACTTTTCCGTGCTTCCCTGGATTCATTTGAGCAGAGGGGCGTCACCGACGAGGACATCGCTAAATTCAAAGGTGGATTCGAGTCTCAACTGATCAACGGACTGCAAAGCGTATCGGGTAAGGTATCGCAGCTTGCTGCCTTCCAGACCTTCACCGGCAACCCCAACAAGATCGGCGACCTGCTGAAAATGTATACGGCTGTGACCAAGGAAGACGTGATGCGCGTGTACAATACCTATATCAAAGGAAAGGGCGCTGCCATTGTAAGCGTGGTGCCTAAGGGACAAGAGCAGATCATTGCGGCCGCCGATAATTATACCATCGACAGCACTCAATACAAGGCGCCTGATTATGGCTATACCGGTCTGACCTACAAAAAGCCAAAGGACAATTTTGTTCGCAACAAGATCCCCGGAAATGGTGCGAATCCTACGGTGAAAGTGCCCAAGTTCTGGAAGAAAGACCTGCCGAACGGTGCTAAGGTGATCGGTTCGCTCAACGCCGAACTGCCCACAGTTACCCTCACCATCAGCATGCCTGGCGGTCACCTGGCTTCCGCCAACGATCTTTCCAAAGCCGGCCTCGCCAGCTTTGTGACCGATATGCTGGCCGAGGATACCAGGAACTATTCAGCAGAACAGCTCGGTATCGAGCTGCAGAAGCTGGGAAGCTCTATCAATGTCTTCAGCGGTACAGACGACATCACTTTCTCGGTACAGACCCTGAAAAAGAACCTGGATAAAACGCTCGTGCTGCTGCAGGAGCGCATGTTCAACCCCAAATTCACACAGGCCGCTTTCGACCGCATCAAGAAGCAGTCAATGGAAAGCTTCAAAGCCCAGAAAGGTCAACCCGCAGCGGTGGCCGATGCGGTTTTTGCCAAAGTGAATTACGGTACGAACCATATCCTGGGTATCTCTCCTGACGGAACGGAGGAAACTGTAAAGAACATCACGCTGGCCGATATACAGAACTACTACGATAACTACATGACATCTGTGGATGCCAAAGTGGTGATCGTGGGTGATATCACAGAGCAGGAGATCATGCCTAAGCTCGCCTTCCTGAACAAACTGCCAAAGAAGAAGATCAACTTAGCCAAAGTGGAAGCTCCTGCTGCCTCCGGTGCTAAAAATGCAGTTTACCTGGTAGACGTTCCCAAAGGAGCACAAACTGAATTCCGCGTAGGATACAATACCGGTTTGAAATACGATGCTACCGGTGATTTCTATAAAGCCTTCCTCGCCAACTACGTATTGGGTGGCGCTTTCAACAGCCGCATCAACCTCAACCTGCGTGAAGACAAAGGCTGGACTTATGGCGCGAGAAGCGGCTTCAGCGGCGACGAGCACACAGGTGAATTCGAGTTCAGCTCCGGTATCCGTGCGAACGCTACCGATAGCGCCCTGGCAGAAGTGATCCGTGAAATGAATGAGTACACGGCGAAAGGTATTACAGCCGATGAACTGAAATTCCTGAAAAGCGCCATCGGGCAGAACGATGCCCTGCGTTATGAAACAGGCGCCCAGAAGGCCAACTTCATCCGCCGCATCCTGGATTATAACCTGCCGGCTAACTATGTAGAGCAGCAGAACAAGATCCTGCAGAACGTTACAAAAGCCGACCTGGACAAGGTAGCACAGCAATACATCCAGCCGGAGAAGATGAATATTCTCCTGGTAGGTGATAAGGCGGCCATCCTGGAAAAAATAAAGAAGCTCGGATACGAAGTGATCGAGCTGGATGCCGATGGTAAGAAAGTAGAGAGAAAAGAGTTCTAAGTAATACCAATAGATTTTTAAGGGCCCCCGCTTCGGCGGGGGCTTTTTTGTCCCTATGGTTGAACCCCGGTGCTGGTCGGATTTTTTTATGCACTCAAGTATGGCTTTAGGAGAAACCATGATCAAAAAACTCAGCAAGAAGTTCCCGCCCTCGGATGTGATCAGCATGAAGGTGGGAAGGAACGATATGCTCGTTCATACCGATGAAGATGGCAATGCAGTGCTGTTGTTCATGGGAAAGATTGGTTCCGATGGAATGATCAAAGGCGACCGCTATGCACGGACGCTCAAGTATGACAGAGAAGGGAAACTCATCAAGGATCATTGGGAGAGAAAGGGGAAGGCGAGTTGATGGAGTTGATAGATGATAAAGTTGACAGAGTTGATAGAGGATAGCGAGTGGAGGGGTTACGAGCATACGACAGCGTGGGTTGTTGGTCGGAGACCAACAATGGCGTAAGGTCACACATAACGCAGTGGTCTGAAGACCACTGGATGGTTTAGGCGGTCTTCAGACCGCGGGAAAATCAATCTTGCACCGCCTTTGCCGGTCTCCGACCGGCAAACATCATAGGGGAGTTGATGGGTTGATAAAGTTGACGGAGTTGATAGAGTTGATAAAGTTCATAGAGGACTGGGGAGGATGAAGCTTCCGGTGAGAGAATCCCTTCAATCCGGAAATCCTTCAAATCCCCCCAAATCCCTGTTACCACCAACTGCCGATAAAGGCCTCATTGACTTTTTCACCCCGAAGTTTTCTTCTCCTGCGCTTCACCTTGAAACGATGGATCACTGCGGTGCCTATCATCATCAATGAAAACAGGATCGTAAGCGGTGGTATGCCAAGCAACGATACCCATTTACCCCCGTATTGTCTTCTCATGGGCCTTCTCAATCTTTCTGCGATCAGGTACATGGAGGGAACGATCAGCAGTGTCATGAAGAAGGAGAAGGAGAGGCCAAAGATGATGGTCCATGAAAGTGGGTTCCAAAATACCGCATTGTCGCCGCCAAAGAAGATATGTGGATTCAATTCGGAGAACATGGTAATGAAATTGATGTTGAAACCAACGGCCAGCGGGATCAGCGCAAGGATAGCGGCCAGTGCCGTGAGCAAAACCGGAATGATCCTCGTTTTCCCCGCCTGGATCACCGCTTCGCGCGTACGCATGCCACGCGCCCTCAGTTCATCGGCAAATTCGATGACCAGGATGCCGTTCTTCATCACAATACCTGCGAGTCCGATGATACCGATGCCCGTCATGACAACCGACATGTTCATGCCCGTAAGGGAGAACCCGAGCAATACGCCGATCACACTGAATAAGATCTCGGTCAGGATGATCACCGATTTGCTCACGCTGTTGAACTGGAGCACGAGAATGAACAGGATCAGTGCCAACGCGATCAGGAGGGCCTTGCCAAGGAAGGCGCCGGTCTCTGCCTGCTGCTCGCTCTCACCCGTCTGTTTGATGGTAACAGTATCTGGCTTTTTCTTGAAGTCGGAGATATACTGCGCGATCACTGGGTTCACGGCGTTGGCATTGTAGTCGCCGGTAACATTTGAACGCAGTGTGATCACACGCTTCATGTTCTTTCTTTTCACGCTGCCGTAGGTGCTGGTATAATCTACCGTCACCAGGGAGGTGATAGGTACCGACTTCACCCTTCCGCCTGTGGCCATATCGCGAAAGGAAATGTTCATGTTCAATAGGTCGGATAAATTCCTCCGGTCCCCCTCCATGTTGCGCAGCTGGATCTTGTATTCATCTTCGCCCTCTTTGATCTTCGATATTTCGCGGCCAAAAAGCGCCGTACGGATCGCCATACCTACCTGTGCAGAGGAAACCCCTTCTATGAGCGCACGTTCCCGATCTACCAGGAGGGTGATCTCTGGGTTTTGAAGGTCCACATCCATTTTCAATTCTTCCACGCCGGGTATCTGGATTGAATCGAGGTAATTTTTCAGCGCGACAGCGGTCTTCGTCAAAGCGTCAAAATCTTCGCTTGCTACTTCAATATTAATAGGCGGCTCTGTGGGCGGTCCGCCTTGTTCTTTGTTCACAGACAACTCGGCACCCGGTATGCCCTTCACCACAGCGCGGATAGAATCAAGATAGGGTGCAGTTGAAACACCGTGCCTTTTCTCAAATTCTACAAAGGATACCTGTATCCTTCCCAGTTCAGGCCTTGTACTGCGATCGCCGCTCATTGGATCCGAAGCGCCTACGGCAACGTTGCTGATCACACTTTCTACCACAGGATTTTTCTTTCCGTTCTCCATGTCCAGCACCTTGGTCACTCTTTTCTCCAGTGTGCGTGTGATGGAATCCGTGTACTCGATGTCTGTACCGGTAGGCAACTTGAGGTATACATATACGAAGTTGGGATCACCCTGAGGGAAGAAGTCAACTTTTACACGGCCTGTAGTAGTTGCAATGGCGAAAATAACATAGGAGAGAACGAACAACAGAAACGTTCCGATCAAAAGGTAAACCGGTCTCCATCCTTTGAGGGCCCATCTTAACGAGCGCTCGTACCTGTTCATAATGGCCGGCAGAACGCGGTTCTGAAAGGCATGAATGGCATCTTCCAGCACATATCTGTATAAAATGACGAGAAGGAGAATGAATAACAACAGATTCCCTGCAAAGGTGAAGCCTGTTACATCCAACAAAATACCTAAGCCAACTACCGCCCAGAACATCGGCTTGCGGAAAATGGCGTTCTTGGGCTGTTTGGTCCCGTCTGCTTCGTGCGTCATGAAATCTACCGCAAATACAGGGTTCATGATAAAGGCCACGATCAGCGAAGCCGCCAGCGTGAAGATCAGCATCGTGGGTAGATAGATCATGAACTTACCAATGATGCCGGGCCAAAACAGGAGTGGAACGAAGGGCGCGAGCGTGGTCAACGTTCCCGCCAATACAGGGATCCACACTTCACCCGCCGCCACCATGGCAGATCTTTCTGATGAGAGTCTGCCGCCCGCTCCCGTGTAGATCCGGTGTGTGTTCTCGATCACCACGATGGCATCATCCACGATGATGCCCAAACCAAAGAGCAGGGCGAATAATACAATGAAGTTGAGCGTAACATGTGTTCCCACGATCAGGTCCGCCGCCGGCAGGAACATAAAGGCCACGAACATGCTGAGCGGCACGGAGAGCGCCACAAAAAAAGCATTGGTCACGCCCATAAAGAACATGAGGATGATCAATACGAGCACGAAACCGATCACGATGGAGTTGACCAGTTCGTTGAATGAAATGCGTGTTTTGATGCTCTGGTCGCCCGTGATCACCACTTTCAGGTCCTTTGGGAAGGAAGTGGCTTTCAATTCCTCTACAATGCGGTTCACGTCATTGGAGGTCTCGATCAGGTTTTCGCCTCCTCTTTTGATCACGTTCAGCGTGATCACATTCTTGCCGTTCAGCCGCGCATAGCTTTCTTTTTGCCTCACGGTATCCCTGATCTCGGCGATGTCCTTTAAATAAATAGCCTGGCCGTGGGTGTTGCGGATCACCACTTTTTCCAGGTCGTATACATTTTTGAATTGTCCTTTCAGCTGCAGGTTCCTGCGCATATTGCCCACTTCCAGCTGGCCGCCGGAAATGTCCATGTTCTCATACTGCACGGTGCGGGCGATGTCGTCGAAGGTCACGCCGGCACTCTGCATTTTCAGGTTGTCTACATTGATCTGGAACTCACGCTCCGGCGCACCCACGAGGTCTACCCGGTTCAGTTGAGTGAGTTCTTCCAATTTGTCTTTCAGGTCGTCGGCATATTTTTTCAGCCTCACCATGTCGTAGTCACCGCTCACATTCACGTACATGATGGGCATTTCGGAAAAGCTCACTTCTGCTACCACAGGTTCCTGTGTGAGGTCGGTTGGAAGGTCTTTCCTTGACTTGTCTACGGCGTCCTTCATCTTCTGTAATGCCACATCCACTTTTACATCTGTAGAGAATTCCACCATGATGGCCGAGAAGTCCTGGAGAGAGGTGCTGGTCACCTTGTTGATCTTGGCACCGGTGATACTCTTGATCTGTTTTTCAATGGGGCTGGTCACCAGGTTTTCCATATCCCTGGGGGAGTTGCCCACGTATACTGTCTGCACATATACCTGCGGGATCACGATGTCCGGGAACTGCTCTTTGGGCAGGGTCACGAACTGGTAAACTCCCGCTACGGTCACGAACAGCATCAGCAGGTAAATGGAGGTCTTGTTCTTGATGCTCCAAGTGGTAGGCCCAAATCCTTTCTTTATATGCTCATATCCTTCCGTCGCAGCTTTTTTTATTCCCTGGGTCATTGTCGGTCTTTTATCAGTTTGTTGTGTTGGTGATCACAGGCTGTCCCTCGTAAAGATTCTGGAAGCCTTCTATGATCAAAATGTCGCCGGGTTGCAGTCCGCTCCTTACTTCCAGTCTTTCTCCATAGAGCTCCCCTACGACCACTTTTCTTTTGCGGGCGATCAGCTTGTCGCCTTCTTTCACAGCCACCATCACGAACTTGCCGCTCTCATCATTCTGAAGCGTGCTCAGTGGAACGGTAATGGCATTGGAGCTGGCATAATCCTGCACCTTCACAATGGCGATCTGGTTGGGTTTCAGTGAGGGGTCGGCCGGTATGGGTGCTTCTACATAAAATGCCCGGCTGGTAGGATCGATGGTTTTTCCTGCCACACTCACCCTGGTATTGATCACCCGGTTATTGGCATTGGGAAGAATGATCTGGAGGGGTGTGCCCGCGCCTATCTTTCCGAGGTAGCCTTCCGGTACCAGGGCCGTGATCTTCAGGCTGCTGGTATTCACGATCCTGATCTGCGCAACCGGAGGATTGCCGGGGAAGGTGCCCACAAAGGTTTCGCCCACTCTCACATTCACCTGGTCGGCCACGCCCGAGCTGGGAGCGGTCACGGTCATGAGGCTGGCCTGCCGCTGCAGGATGCCGATCTGCTTCCTCAGGCTTTCGGCCTGCGTTTGCACGGTCAGCAGCTGCTGGTAAGTGCCGATGCCCTGGTCGTACAGCGACTTGGTTCTCCTGTAAGTATCTTCTGCCATCGCCAGCTGCACGCGCAGGGGCTCTATTTGCTGGCGGATCATTTGGTCGTCGAGGCGGGCCAGCACCTGACCCTTTCTTACCATGTCGCCCTGCTTTACATAAAGCGCTTTTACCACGCCTCCCTGCCCGTTAGGAGGGGCCACATAAGAAATGTTTGTAGCGTCGATCTTGCCTTCGAGGTCCACAAAATGGGTGAACTGCCCGGCGCCGAGTGTTTCCACCGTCACCAGCTTCGGTTGCCCGGTGCTGGTAGTGTCCAGCTTGGCGATCTCTTTCTCAAGCGCCAGGATCTGGTCGCTGAGTTCCTTCTGCTCCTTTTTGAGTTTTTGCAGTTTTACTTTTTTGTCTGTCAAGACGGCGGTCGTTTCCTTTTTCGAATCTCCGCAAGAAGCGAGTGTCAATGCGATCAATAACACCCCGATGATATTCCTGGTCATAAGCTCTTTTTAAATTTTATAGTCTTCCGGTGGCTTTTTGAAAATCTATTTTTGAAATGATGGCGTCGTAGAGGGCCGAGATGTAGTTGGTTTGAGCCACCCTCAGGTCGGCGTCGGCATTGTTGATCTCCAGGGTGGAACCCGTTCCCAGCTCGAATTTTTTTCTCGTTTGCTGGTAAACCTTCTCCGCCAGCTCCATATTCCTTCTTTGTATTTCCAGGGTAGCGAGCGCCGACTTATAATTATTCACCGCCTGTTCCACTTCCCTGTCTATGGTGCGCTTCAGGTCGGTGATCCTGTTCTCTGTCTGTTCCAGCTGCAGCCTGGCTCTTTGTATCCGGGCGGCACGGGCAAAGCCATCGAAGATGGGAACAGAAATACGGAGTCCGATCTGTGATGAAGGATTCCAATGTCCGCCGAAGCCAAAATCGTTCGACTGGCGGAGATAGGTATAGTTGGAAGCCAGGGCCACCGTAGGTAACCGCGACAACTCGTAACGCTTAACATTGAACTCGTTCATCTTTTTTCCGAGCTCCGCGTATTGAACTTCCTTCCTGTCGTCGTAATTGTATAAAGTGGCGTCGAGCACGCCGGTTTGAATCTCTTCGTAGGTGATGGAATCGGTGAGTACAATAGAATCCTTAACGGGAAAGCCCATGAGCAGCTTCAGTCCCAGGTAGCCGTTGTTGATGCTGTTCATGACCTTTTGCTTTTCCGTCTGCAGATTGTTCAGCTGCACGGCCAGCCTTTCTACATCCAGTCTTTCGGCGAATCCGGCTTCAAAGATCTTTTTGGTATCGGAAGCCAGCTTTTCCATCCTTTCGATATTGGTGTTGAGGATGTTCACCTGGTTGGAAGAAGCCGCCAGCTGGTAATAGACCTTGAGGATGTTGGCCTTGATCAGTTCCTCGGTGACCTCCACGTTCTTCCTGGCAAATTCCATGGAAGTGCGCCTTGCCTGCAATCCCACGAATACCTGGCCTTCGAAAAGCAGCTGTTGCAGGTCTATTCCGGCGCTGTTGGTATAGCGGGTTCCAAACTGTGCCTGCACAAAACCGAAATCCGCAGGGGGTGTAATGGTGTTGCCGCTGCCATTCTTAACGCCTTCCTGCTGCAGCACGCCATAGGTAGCCGCCGCGATGAAGTTGGGAAAGGTTTGCGTGGTCACGTTGGGAGAATAGTTGATGGTGGTGCTTCCATTGATCTGCGGAAAAGCAGCTGCCGTGATCTCGCGGTTGGTCTGGGCCTGGATATCCACGTCTATCAGCGCGTTCTTCACCGCCACATTGTTTTTCCTGGCATACTCCACCGCTTCCGCGGCCGAGAAACGCACGACCTCCTGTGCCTGGATGGTTGTCGCGACAATCATTGCAGCAACAACCAATATGGATCTATGATTGATTTTCATTCTTCTTTATTTTGGCTCTTTGAGTTTTATATTTTTCTATCAGCTTTCTTCCCTTGGTGGTGGCCAATCCATAGAGAAAATGCTCCAGCAACTGCCGCTGGATATGCAGTAGCTGGGTTTTGTTGTTGGGGAAGATCACAGGATTGAAAGGCAGCATGATGCTTTCTATACGGAACCTGGCAAGAATGTCCACATCGATCTCTGGCCGGTACAATTCCTCACGGATGCCGTTCTCCAGGTTGCTCCTGATCATTTGATAAAGGAAGCCGTACTTGTAGTCGTGCATTTTCTTGAATACCCTGGGGTGGTATTTTTCCATATCGTACAACACGGCCGGGTTCATGCTGGCAAACATCTCCTGCACCATGTCGAAGGCCAGGAAGATCTCATGCAGCGGATCATTGGCTCTTTCCCTGTCGATGCAACACTGGTCCTTGTTCCCTTCGATCACGGTAACAAATACAGCGGCTACCAGTTCTTCCTTGTCGGCATATGACTGGTAAACCGTCTTTTTAGACATACCCAGCTGGGCGGCTATATCGTCCATGGAAACCGAGCGAATCCCGTAACGGTTGAACAGCTCGTGCGCTTTCTCCAGTATTCTTTGCTTTGTTTCCATAATTGGCGGGCAAAACTATGGAAACTTATTTTGTTACCAAAGTTTCCAGCCTATATTTTGTTAAATGGTCGGCACACATTAGAAAAGCCTTTTAAGTGATGGGTTAGAGGTGCCGGCGGAGCCTGAGAACGGAAACTATACCTTTGTTCCATGCTCGACCCTAAGCCTAAACGCCGCCTCCTGTTGCCCTCGCTCTTCCAGTATTTCCTGCAGGGATTGCTGGTGCTGGCCCCACTGGCCGTGACCATTTATGCCGTGTATTTTATTGTTTCTGGCATCGACAGCCTGCTTCCCATTTTTCAATACAGGGATGAGACCGGCAACATCCAGGTGCGGAATTATGGCCTGGGCTTCCTGATCATCATCGGGGCCATTTGCCTGGTAGGTTACCTCAGCTCCTTTTTTATTAAGCTGAAGATGTTCAACCTTTTCGACTCGCTGATGGAGCGTACCCCCGGCATCCGCTTCATTTATTCTACCGTCAAAGATTTCTTCGAGGCTTTCGCCGGGGAGAAAAAGAAATTCAACAAGCCGGTGCTGGCCAACATAGACGACAACGATGTGTGGAGAGTAGGGTTCATTACGCAGGAAGAAGTTTCGGATTTTGGCTTTTCAGGCTATGTAGCAGTCTACATCCCCATGTCATATTCCATTGCCGGGAATGTTTACCTGCTGCCGGCCGGGCGCGTGCGTCCGGTTAAAAATATTTCCGCAACAAGCGCCATGAAGTTTGCCATCAGCGGGGGAGTGGCGCATGTGAAGGAGGGAGTGGAAGAAGACAAGTTAACTGGTTGACAAGTTGACTTGTTGACTGGGAACAACCGGGAGTACCAGTTGTTGGTCGGAGACCAACAACGGCTGTCCGCAGGTAGGTATAAATTTGGTCTGAAGACCAACCAGGGGAGCGTTGCGGTCTTCAGACCGCTGGTAAACTAACATGCTCTGCCTGGTCTCCGACCAGCAAACTAACGTTGGCGCCTTCGCGTAGCTTCGACGGAGGCTCGGAAAGGGCTGTTCCTTTATCAACCCTATCAACTTGTCAACTTTGTCAACTAGAACGAGAAGAAAACGCTCCTGATCTGTTCTTTTTCACCTTGTGTCTCTTCGCCGGGGAAAGAGTTTTGTTACATGACAAGACTACTTCCCCTTCTGCCCCTTTTATTCCTTCCCTCGCGGTCCACTGCCTGGGGATTTTACGGCCATAAAAAGATCAACTACCAGGCGGTCTTTCTTCTCCCGCCGGAGATGATCGGGTTTTACAAGAGCAACATCCAGTTCATTACCGACCATGCCGTGGATCCCGACATGAGGCGTTACGCCATTCCTGAAGAAGGAGCCAGGCATTATATCGATATCGATCACTACGGGAAGCATCCTTATGACAGCCTGCCCCGTTACTGGAAGGACGCCGTGGACGAGTATTCGGAGGACAGCCTTCAGCGCTATGGCATCGTGCCCTGGTGGATACTGACCATGCTTAAGCGGTTGACCATCGCCTTCCAGGAAAAGGATGCAGCCAGGATCCTCAAGCTCTCCGCCGAGATCGGCCATTATATTTCCGACGCCCATGTGCCGCTTCATGCCTGCTCCAACCATAACGGCCAGTTCAGCGGGCAGAGCGGCATCCATGGCTTCTGGGAGAGCAGGATACCAGAGCTGCTGGCGGAGAAAGACTGGGACTTCTACCTGGGCGCAGCTTCCTACATCCCGGCACCTTTGTCTTTTACCTGGAGGCGGGTTCTGGAGAGCGCGCTGGCTGCCGACTCGGTACTTTGGCTGGAGAAAAAACTTTCTGCCAGGTTTCCTCCCGATCAGAAATATTCCTTTGAAGAAAGGAAGGGCAAGGTCATCCGCCAGTATTCTTCTGCCTATTCCCTGGCCTATCATTCCACCTTGAATGGCATGGTAGAAAGAAGAATGAGGCAGAGCATTTTTTCTGTCGCCAGCATCTGGTACACTGCCTGGGTGGATGCCGGACAGCCCCCGCTCGCAGCGGAGCCGGTGATCTTTTCTTCCCAGGATCAGCAAGCGTTCGAAGAACTGGTACAGGCCTGGAGGAAAGGCAGTATCAAAGGCCGGGAGCACTAGGACCCGTTGTTCGCTTGTGGTTGGCCAGCCACTGCCATCACCGCTTATTTTCCATGTGCTAAGGCGGTTTGCAAATTTTCATACACTTTTGCATGAACCCTTATGCAAGAGTCCTCCACATATTCAACCCGCCAGATCCACAATTTCAACGCGGGACCATCCATTCTTCCCAAAGAAGTGTTCAGGGAGGCTGCTGAAGCGATCAGGGATTTTAATGGGACCGGACTTTCCATTCTCGAGATAGGTCACCGTTCCAAACTCTTTCAGCCTGTCATCACCGAAGCTATACAGCTCCTGCGCGAGCTGATGCAGCTGGATGAGGACCACGAAGTGCTCTACCTCCATGGAGGCGCTTCCACCCAGTTCTTCCAGGTGCCCATGAACCTGTTGAACGAAGACGAGCACGCCGCTTATACAGATACGGGGGTTTGGGCTTCCAAGGCCATCAAAGAAGCCAGCCTTTATGGGAAGGTGGATGTGGTCTGCAGCAGCAAAGACAGGAACTATAGCTATCTGCCCAAACAATTTTCGGTCGACAGGAAGGCGCGCTACCTGCACCTCACTACCAACAATACGATTTATGGAACGCAGTGGCAGGACCTTTCCATTTTCTATGAGAAAGCGGTTCCCCTTGTGGCCGATATGAGCAGCGACATCCTGAGCCGGCAGATGGACTTCAACCGGTTTGACCTTATTTATGCGGGAGCGCAAAAAAATATCGGCGCGGCAGGAGTGAACATCGTAGTGGTGAAGAAAAGCATATTAGGCAAAGTAAAGCGGCAGATACCCACCATGCTGGATTACCGAAATCACATTGAAGCGGGATCCTTACTGAATACGCCTCCTGTATTTGCAATTTACGTGTGCATGCTCACCCTTCGATGGCTTCGGTCGGCCGGAGGCGTAGCTGCGATAGAAAAACAGAACGATGAAAAAGCGAGGCTGCTCTATGATACCATCGATGCCAACCCGGTGTTCAAAGGCAACGTGGAAAAACAAGACCGCAGTAAGATGAATGCCTGCTTTACCATCAGCGACCCTGCCGCGGAGCAGGAATTCCTTCAGCTCTGTGAGAAAGAAGGGATGGTGGGCATGAAAGGCCACCGGCTGGCAGGCGGCTTCCGGGTATCACTTTACAATGCCCTACCGCTGGAGAGTGTAAAAGCGCTCGCCGGCCTCATGAATCATTTTGCACAAAAGAAATCATAACCATGGCCATCATTCAACCTTTCAGGGCACTGCGTCCGCACAACGAATTTGCAAAAGACGTGGCTTCCCGTCCTTACGATGTTCTGAACTCCGAAGAAGCGCGGAAGGAAGCCGGCGACAACCTGCTTTCCTTTTTGCATGTGACCAAGGCTGAGATAGATCTGCCCGCTGACACAGACGATCACAGCCAGGCCGTGTACGATAAAGCCAGGCAGAATCTAGAGGAGCTCATGGAGAAGAAGATCCTGTTCCAGGAGGGAACCCCCTGCTATTATATTTACCAGCTCTCCTGGAAGGGACGTACCCAAACCGGGCTGGTCTGCACGTCTTCTGTAGAGGATTATTTTAACGACGTGATCAAGAAGCATGAGTTCACGCGGCCTGAAAAAGAAAAAGACCGCATCGATCATATGCGCACGGTGCGGGCGCAGACCGGCAACGTTTTCCTGGCCTGCAAGGACATCAAAGAGCTCGATGACGTTTTTGAACACTGGAAAAAGAACAACAACGCGGAATATCATATCAATGCTACTGATGGCGTGGCGCATACCATCTGGGTAGTGAATACGCCGGCCACGATCGACGTGATCACCAGCCTCTTTAAAGACAAGATCCCTTATACTTATATCGCCGATGGACACCATCGCGCGGCCTCGGCTGCCAAGGTGAGCCAGCAACTGCCCGATAGCGAAGCGGCGAAGTATTTTTTGACCACCATCTTCCCGGCTAACCAGCTGGCCATCCTGGATTATAACCGCGTGGTAAAGGACTTGAACGGCCTTTCCTCCACGGAGTTTCTCTCCAGGTTGCAGAACGATTTTGAAGTAGCAGATCAGCCTTCGGCATTTAGTCCTAAAGAAGAACACGTCTTCGGCCTTTACCTGGATAAAAAATGGTACAGCCTGAAAGCGAAGCCCGGAACCTACCGGACCGATCCCATTGGTATCCTCGATATCACCATCCTTTCGGAAAAAGTGCTCGACAGCATCCTGGGCATCAGGGACCAGCGTACCGATCCGAGGATCGACTTTGTTGGCGGTATCAGGGGTCTGGGAGAACTGGAAAAAAGAGTGGACAGCGGGGAGATGAAGGCGGCTTTCAGCCTGCATCCTGTATCCATGCAACAGCTATTCGATATTGCCGACAGCGGCAACGTGATGCCTCCTAAAAGCACCTGGTTTGAGCCCAAACTGAGGGACGGCCTGCTCACGCACCTGATCTAAGACTAAGAATTTGTTATTTTAACAGGGACAGAAGCGGGCAGCCCTGTTTTATTTTTACTTTGAGCTATGAAAAAATTATTTTCTACCCTTACCCTATTGGCCTGCTTGGCAGTTTCTCATTTTGCCATGGCGCAGGACAGCCTTTTAAAGACCGGTAAGGATTTTCTTGCCAGCGGCGACTTCGACAACGCCATCATCGTTTTGAACCGCGCTGCGCAGCAAAATGCCGACGACCTGGAGGTACAGAAATACCTGGCAATGGCCTATTACAAGAAGCGTGATTTTGCAAAAGCACTGGATGTGATCGAGCCGGCCCTGCAGCGCGATGATGCCGATGTGATCACCTTCCAGATCGGCGGAAACATTTACAAGGCCCTGGAAGACCTGAAGGCCACCGATAAGATGTATAAAAGAGCACTGAAGAAATTTCCAAAAAGCGGCCCGCTCCACAGCGAGTATGGCGAATTCCTTTGGGCGAAAAAAGACTTCGACGCTATTGAATACTGGGAAAAGGGGATCAAGGAAGATCCTTCCTTTGCCGGCAATTATTACAATGCCGCCCTTTACTATTATTATACGAAGGACAAGACCTGGAATATCATTTACGGCGAGATCTTCATCAATATGGAGAGCCTGACAGAAAGGGCTACGGCGATGAAAGGGCTTTTGCTCAGCTCATACAAGGAGAAATTATTTGCTTCCGCCGACCTGACCGAAGGCGAGGAAAAAAACAAGAACCAGTTCAGTAAGGCTTACCTGGAAACAATGAACAAGCAGTCAACGATCGCTTCCCGGGGCATTTCTACCGAAACCCTGACCATGATCAGGACCAGGTTCATCCTCGACTGGTACAAGAACAGTGCGACAAAGTTCCCTCACCGCTTGTTCGATTACCACCAGCAGCTGATCAGGGAAGGCATGTTCGAGGCCTACAACCAGTGGCTTTTTGGCACGGTGGAAAACCTGCCGGCCTATGATAACTGGACGAAGACGCATGCGGAGCAATACAATAAATTCATCAACTTCCAGAAAGGAAGGATATTCAAGATGCCGCAGGGGCAGTATTACCAGCAACTTTAATGAAGGCCTCCTTTGGAGGCTTTTTCATTCCCATTTTATCATCTATTTCTAATTCGTTATTTTGGAGATCAAATCTCCCGTATGCGTACACCGCAAAGGCTATTCGACTGTTTGGATATTTTAATGGAAGATGCGCCCGAAGTAGACCTGCTTGTAGCCAAAGAAGGCGGAAAGTGGAAGGGGTACAAGACCCGCGAAGTCGCTGATATCGTGGAAAAGCTTTGCGCCGGCCTGCTGGCGGCAGGAGTGAGTCCGCATGATATGACGGTAGAGCACCGTGATAAGATCGCCGTCCTTTCAAAGAACCGGCCCGAATGGGTATTTCTAGACCTGGCGGTACAAAAGATCGGGGCTGTGCTGGTACCTATTTATCCTACGATTCACGTCACCGACCTGGAGTTTGTGCTGAACGATGCCAGTGTGAAATATGTCTTTGTCAATGATGAGGACCTGTTCTTCAAAGTTTCTTCACTGCAGGAAAAGCTGCATTCGGTACAGGGCATTTTCAGCTTCGAGCATGTAAGCGGTTGCCGGCACTGGAAAGAGTTGTTGCAGGGAGGAAGGCAGGAGCATTACCAGAAGTTGCCTGAGATCGCTGACAGCATAGAGTCGGAAGACCTCTTCACCATAATTTACACATCAGGAACAACGGGTACGCCCAAGGGAGTAATGCTCTCGCATCACAATATCCTTAGCAACGTCTTCGCCTGCCTTCCTTCCTTTCCTTTATCCGCAGGAACACGCACACTTAGCTTCCTGCCGCTGAACCATATTTTTGAAAGGACGGTTACCTACGTTTACCTCTTTGCCGGCGCCAGCACACATTATGCGGAGAGCCTGGAAAATCTGGGAGAGAATATGCGGGAAGTGAAGCCGCAGATGTTCTCCACGGTGCCAAGGCTGCTGGAAAAAGTATATGAACGCATCATGGGCAAGGCCGCGGAATTGAGTGGCATTAAAAAGAAATTGTTTTTCTGGGCCCTGAAGCTGGGAGAGAAATACGACATACAGGACCGCGGTTCCCTTTCTTACCGGGCGCAGCTGGCCATCGCCAGCAAGCTGGTGTTTAAGAAATGGCGCGAAGGACTGGGCAACAGCGTGGAATGCGTGGTGACCGGCGCAGCAGCCTGTCCCGTGAAATTGATCCGCGTGTTCACCGCCGCAGGCATTCCCATATTGGAAGGGTATGGACAAACCGAATCTTCACCGGTGATCAGCTTCAATCGCCTCGATCCGGCTGGAAGAATGTTTGGCACGGTAGGCCCCGTGATAGATGGGGTGGAAGTGAAGATCGCGGAGGACGGTGAGATCCTCTGCAAGGGACCGAATGTGATGATGGGTTATTATAAGCGCCCCGACCTGACAGCGGAAACGATCAAAGAGGGATGGCTGCATACCGGCGATATAGGCATGATGGTGAACGATACATTTTTAAAGATCACCGACAGGAAGAAAGAAATTTTCAAGACCTCGGGTGGAAAATATGTAGCGCCCCAGCCCATCGAAAATAAAATGGTGGAATCGCCCTACATAGAACAGATCATGGTGGTGGGCTCCGATCAGAAATTTGCCGCTGCGTTGATTGTGCCTTCTTTTGAAAGAGTGAAAGCCTGGTGCAAAACACAATCACTTGACTGCAGCGACCGCGATCTGATGATCCGTCACCCCAAAGTGCTCGAATTGTTCAAAGAGGTGGTGGATGAGATGAACAAGAATTTCAACCAGGTAGAGCAGATCAAGCGCTTTGAATTGCTGTCAACAGAATGGTCGGTAGATGGCGGCGAGCTAACGCCTACCCTCAAGTTGAAAAGGAAGGTCATCATGGAAAAATGCCGTGGCGCGGTAGAGCGGATCTACTCGTGAATGGTGAATGGTGAATGGTGAATGGTGAATGGTGAATGGTCAATGGTGAATGGTGAATAGGTGAAAGGGGTATATAGGCCCGGTGAAAAATCCCAGTATTTCGTGGTGTTTTTCACAGACGACAGATCGGCTAGCCAATTAGGTTTGTGATATGTATTTGCAACTCAATCACAAAAACCTTGATGTTTATATTGTTTCCAAAGCATTTGTGATAGAATGTTATAGGATAACCAAAAACTTCCCTAAACAGGAGCAGTATGCATTGACCCGACAGATCCGGAGAGCAGCCACCTCCATCTTATTAAATATTGCAGAAGGATCTTCTCGAAAGTCTTCATCGGAAAGGTCAAGATTTTATGAAATATCAAGAGGTTCATTGATCGAAATAGACGCAGCCTTTGAGATTGCCTTCGAGCTAGGCTATTTCCAAAATGAAGATCTTTCAAGGACCAAACCTTTAATGGTGAGTTCGTTCAAATTGCTATGTAAAATGATCGACCCCTAAATATTCACCATTGACCATTCACCATTCACCCCGGAGAAGAACTATTTGCCGCGCTCATCCTCCTTCAACTCGGGCTTTCCTTCATCATCCTTACCGGGGACATCACTTACGATCGATTTCTCGTTTGGTTTCTGCGTAGAGAACTCATCCTGGTGACGGAACTGCTCATCTGCCTGTGTAGGTTTGGGATAGCTTTCAAATCTTTTCTTTTCTTCTTTCATATTAATGAGTTTAAAGAATTACGCCCCGGCAAGCCAGGGCGTAATCACTTAATTATTATTCGAGGATTACATACCTCCCTGGCCACTGCGTCCGGCATCGCCTTCGCTGCCGCGACCAGAAGTACCGCCAGACTGGCTGCTGCCACCACGACCAGCATCTCCGCTGCTCATGTTGCCTTCGGAACCAGTTTGTCCGCTTTGACCAGGCTGATTTCCGCTGGTGCCCTGAGACTGTCCGCCTAAACCTTCGGAACCACGCTGTGTTCCTTCTTTACCCTGGGAACCGCCTTGTCCGCTTTGTCCGCTTTGGCCAGACTGAGATCCGCCTTGTCCGCTTTGACCAGGCTGATTTCCGCTGGTCTGCTGAGACTGACCACCCAGGCCTTCAGAACCGCGCTGAGATCCGCTCTGAGAACCGCTGGTGCTTTGAGACTGATTGCCTAAGCCTTCAGAACCACGCTGAGATCCACTCTGTGAGCTGCTAGTGTTCTGAGAACCTAAGCCTTCAGATCCGCGCTGAGAACCACTTTGTCCTGATTGGGATCTGCCTTGATTTAAAGAATCCTGATTTCTGTTGTTTTCTGCCATAACTGTAGTTTTAAAAATTGTCAAAAATTGATTCCAACTGATGTATGTATAAAAATCTTGTGCCTTGCTTACTAACCTCTTCTGTTTCGCAGAGGTCTAGCTCTGCCTGTTCGCCTTGAAACTCTGCACTAACAATGTTTGGGGAACTGTTTCAACATCGGAAGCATAAAAAAAGCCCTACGGTTGTAGGGCGTTTACTTATTCTTCAGAAATCTGTCCGTCATAGTCGCTTCCGGTAACACTCTTCTTTTCTGTGATCGATCCGGATCTTGCCGGTGTATGAGAAACACCGCTTAACGAATCTGAACGCATATCTGATGTACCACGCTCGGTGGATACATTTTGTTGCCTGTTACCTGTGCGCTGTTCTGAGCTGCTGGATTGTTGTTCCAGGTTTGAGCTCTGCTGATTGCGACCCTGTTCATTCAATCTCTCTTTTCTGGGCGTACCCTGTCCTCTTGTATTTTCCATAACCACAATTTTTAATGAACAAATCTCATCATGAACTCCATGATGATCACTGACATATGTTGAAAAAACTATGCCGGTTATGCGCTCCAACTGCTAAAATTTGGATGGAAAACCTCATCTTTATTTTTGAATCAACTACAACCGATGAGACGTTTTTCGTTACTGCTGATCTTTTCTTTTCTCTATCTCACTGTAACAGCACAGAGTGAATATCCCTTGTTCAAGGATAGTTTTTCATTGAAGGAAGAAAACAATGGCAGGCTTGATCTGGAGATCGACAACCTGAACTACCTGCGCAATTATGAATACTTTGGAAAGATACCATTGAGTTATACTCTCCTCGGTTATCAGTTCATTCCTCAGCTCAAGTACCAGCTGAACAAAAACTTTTTGGTGAAAGGCGGATTGTTCCTGCGCCGTGAATTCGGTCGGGAGGGGTTTGTAACCACAGCGCCCGTGTTTACGGCCAAATACCAGAAAAAAGGATTGAGCATGTTGCTGGGTACTCTGGAGGGTTCTACCAATCACAGGTTCATTGAGCCCATTTACGATATGGAAAGCATCATCAATGACAGGATAGAGCAGGGAGCGCAGGTGATCCTCGACAAAAAGAAGTTCTGGATGGACTGGTATATCGACTGGGAGAAAGCGATCGAGCGGTATGAGCTTTACCGTGAAGAGTTTACTTCCGGCGTATCCGCCCGTATCAAGACGGTCAGCAATGAAAAGCTGAAGGTTGAATTTCCATTACAGGTCATGGTAGCGCACAAAGGCGGACAACTGGACACTTCTAACCTGCCGGTTGAATCGCTGTTGAATACGGCAGTGGGAGCCAGTTTCCAGTTCTTTACCAATAACGAGTGGCTGCGCTCGGTGGTCACCGAACACTATTTTGCTTATTACAGGGATATCTCTGGGGCCAAGCTGCAATTATATAAGGAAGGGACGGGATGGTATTCCTCACTGGTCTTCAAAACAAAGTGGCTCGACATTGATGCGCGATACTGGAGAGGTGACCAGTTCATTGGTCCCCGGGGCGGCCCACTGTATACCTCGGCCTCGGAAAAGATCGCAGGATACGGTGAGCCGGAGAGGGAATTATTTTTCCTCAGCTTCATCTACAACAGGCACCTCTTCCCGGGAGTTGATCTGGACCTGAGAATGGAACCTTATTATGATATCAACAACGCCTTTCTTGAATATTCCTATTCAGTTTTTCTGCGCTTCAATAAGGACTTCCTGCTGAAGAGGCTGAAAGATTAAGCAAGTTTCCCTTCGGAGCTGATGCTTGTATTCAGGAGCCTGGAGATGGGACAGGTCTCTTCTGCTTTCTTTACGCACTCCTGCCATTTGCTCTCATCAATACCAGGCACGGTACCGGTAACGGAAAGATGTGATTTCGTAACAGTGCCGCTTTCGAATGTGATGCCGCAAGTGGTCTCCAGCTTTTCGGGCGTAAAGCCGGCTTCGTTGAGAACGAAACTGAGTTTCATGGTGAAGCATCCCGCATGAGCGGCCGCTACCAGTTCTTCGGGGTTGGTGCCGATCCCATTTTCAAAACGCGAGTGATAGGAATACTGGGCGTCTTTGAGCACACCACTGGCTGTAGAAACTGTGCCCTTGCCTTCTTTACCTGTGCCATTCCAAATGGCGGTTGCATTTCTTACCATAGCTACTTATTGTGTTAAGCAGCCAAAGGTAAAAGTTCTTTTAATGGATATTGTAGCAGAATTCCAGAAGTTTCCGGGCGGCATCGGCCATGCCTTCCCCTGTTTCGGGTTTGGTAATGAAGGAAGTGGCGCCGAGGCTGATACTGGTTTGCCTGTCGCGGTCCCTGTAAGAAGTTGAATACATCACTACGGGAATATGTGAGAAGCGAGGCTCATTTTTCACCAGCCGAAGGAATTCAAATCCATTGATGATGCGCATGTTCAGATCAAGGATGATCAGGTGAGGCATCTGGTTCTTTTTGAGCTTCTGAAGATAAATGATAGCGTCCCAGCCATCCTGGAGGTGTGTGAAGATTACGTTGGGATCAATTTCGCGAAAGGTATCCCGCATCAGCTCCGCGTCATCCGGGTCGTCGTCCACGAAGAGGATAGATGTTTTATGGTTTAGCATGAATTGAAGTTATTAACCATTCTATAGGATGCATAAGAATCAGGCTGATAATTCAAGGCCTTAAGAATTAACCACTATGAAAGAGTAAGGTTGATAGGGTGGGGAAAAATTATAGCAGAGGTGCAAAAAAAATCCCCTGCCGAAAGCAGGGGATCGAAGTTTAGCGGTTCTCTTTTGCCCGGTGACAAATGATCTCTACGGAAAAACTGAAGGCCAGGGCAAATCCAATGGCCTGCCACAAGGAGGAACTGTCAACGAATGATTTGATCATCATAACAAAACAAAAAACCGCCACCATTACGGTCAGCGCGTTTTTTTCGGAAAAATATTTTTTCATATGAAAATGACTTTGAAGGAGTTGTCTGGAGAGCAAAGGTATTTTCAAAGGGGAGCTTTTCCTCTATTTTATCGTTAAACAGGCTGAATTGGTCGGCTAAATTTTTGTTAACGCCTCTATTGGTGCTTGCAGTAGCGCAGCATCTTGGCAGCTGTCTTGGCCAGCTCCACGTAATTAATAGGCTTGGTGAAGTATTCTGCGTTCTTGTGGCTGAAGAAGGTTTTGTCCAGCGGGCTGGAAGAAGTGCTGAAGATCACGATGGGAACATTCTTAAGATGCTCTTCCCTTCGAATGGCCAGGAAGGTATCGCGCCCGTTCATCCTGGGCATGTTGATATCAAGCACGATGAGGCAGGGGATCTCCTGTCTTTCCATCATTTCATGGAGCTTGGTCATAGCTTCCGCACCATCATTGGCTTCAACGATGGTATATTTATCGGAAACAGACATCAATGCCTGGTGCAGGAGCTCCAGGTCATCGGCGTCATCATCAACGCATAATATTTTGTGGTCGGTGTGCATATCTCAACAGCAGTGCAGAAACTATGCAAAAAAGCATCAGGTGCTTATTTTGTACAGTTTGAGGTAAATTCGCTCCTTTTTTTCGGAATGCACAAAATTTTTCCGTGAAATACGGAGAAACATGTAAGTAAAAATACGGTCGCAGGTGCCGGCAAATATTCTGATCCCCTCTCATGGACACGTCGAAAAAAATAGCGGTCATCGGTGCAGGCCCCGCGGGATTAACCGCCGCCTACCTTTTAAGCAAGGCCGGATTCGCAGTTGACATATTCGAGGCCGATGTGCAGGTGGGAGGCATGTGCAAGTCTGTTGATCTGTGGGGATGCCGCGTAGATATGGGGCCCCACCGGTTCTTCAGCGTAGACCCCCGGGTAAACAGGCTTTGGCTGGAAGTGGTGGGCAACGACTACCAAATGGTAAACCGCCTGACCAGGATCTTTTACGGGGGAAAATATTACGACTACCCACTCAAGCCCCTCAATGCTTTTTCCAATTTGGGTCCCGTTGAAACTTTCAAATGCATAGCCAGCTATGGTGCCCAGAGGCTTCGCAAGGAAAAAGCGGGTGAGGATTTTGAGTCCTGGGTGGTGAGCCGTTTTGGCAGAAGGCTGTTCAGCATTTTTTTCAAAAGTTATTCGGAAAAACTTTGGGGCATCCCCTGCTCGGAGCTGGATGCCGATTTCGCGGCACAGCGGATCAAAAAACTCTCGCTCTACGAAGCGGTAAAGAACGCCTTTGTTGGCGGCAATCAGCACAAGACCCTTGTTGACGAATTTGCTTATCCCAATGAAGGAACAGGAATGGTGTATGAAAGGCTGGCTGAAAGGATCAAGGCATCCGGCGGCCACATCAGGTTAGCTACTCCCGTGAAAAAACTGCACTTGCAGGAGGGCAGGGTAAGATCGCTGGAACTGCTGACGGGCGAAATAAAAGACTACGACCATGTGATAAGCACCATGCCGGTGACGAAGCTGCTCCAAACGATGGACGGCGTACCGGCCGCGGTGCTGGAAGCGGTTTCCCATCTTCAGTTCCGCAACACCATATTGGTTTACCTGCACGTGGAAGGAAAGGATCTCTTTCCCGATAACTGGCTTTACATCCATTCCGCCGAGCTGGAGACGGGGCGCATCACCAATTTCCGCAACTGGCTGCCCTCCCTCTATGGCCAAAGCGAAAATACCATCCTGGCCCTGGAGTTCTGGTGCAACACAGAGGACCCGCTCTGGACAGCGACCGATGAAGAACTCATTTCCCTGGCTACCCGCAATATGATCGGCACCGGCCTCACCGGCAAAAGGAAGATCCTGGGCGGCCATGTGATCCGCATCCCCAGGTGCTATCCCGTGTACAAAAAAGGCTACAAGCAATACCTTCAGCCCGTGCAGGAATGGCTCGACACCATTCCTAACCTGGATACCATAGGGCGGTATGGCGCATTCAAATACAACAACCAGGACCACTCCATTCTCATGGGCATCATGATCGCAGAAAATATCGCATCGGGCACCCAACAAAACCTCTGGGAAGTGAATACCGATTACGAAACCTACCAGGAAGAAATGATCATCACCGGTGCGGGCTTGGTAAAGAAATAAGCCCAGGCTGTCTGGCATAGAATTATAGCTACTCCCGCCATGGGCGAGACGGCAAAAACCATATGGACGATCGGGCATTCAACACATCCCATTGAAAAATTCATTGAATTGCTGAAAGCGCATGATATCAAAACCCTCGTTGATATCAGGCATTACCCGGGCTCAAAGCGTTATCCGCATTTTAATAAAGAAGCCCTGGAGTTATCGATGGCCGATGCAGGCATCGGCTATAAGCACCTGGTTGACTTGGGTGGAAGAAGAAAACCCGGGAAGGATTCGGTGAACAACGCCTGGAAAAATGAAGCTTTCCGCGGTTATGCAGACCATATGCAAACGGCTGCGTTCAAAAATGCAGCTTCGGAACTGGAGGCGCTCGCCGAAAAAAAGAATACGGCCTATATGTGCTCAGAAGCGGTATGGTGGAGTTGCCACCGCGCACTGCTTTCAGACTATCTAAAGAACCGTGGCTGGAAAGTGCTGCACATCATGAATGAGAAAAAAGCAGAAGAGCATCCCTATACAAAACCAGCCAGGGTAGTGGATGGTACCCTCCGCTACGACGAGCCTAGCCTTTTTTAAAAAGAACCATTCCCCAATAGCCCATCTTTATCCACAATGCTAAAAAATATAGCAAATTCAATTAATTTTGAATATGTCCATCCAGCAGGAAAAGCTATTAAAGAAGTTCAACGAAGAATACGGTCAGCTCAATGAAGAGCAGCGCCGCGCGGTTGATAAGATCTATGGTCCGGTGATGGTCGTGGCTGGTCCGGGTACGGGCAAGACGCAGATCCTGAGTGTGCGCATAGGCAAGATCCTGCTGGAGACCGATTATCTTCCTTCCAACATCCTTTGCCTCACCTATACAGATGCCGGCGTGCTGGCCATGCGCAAGCGGCTGCTCACCATGATAGGTCCTGATGCTTACTCGGTTAACATCCATTCCTTCCACTCCTTCTGCAACATGGTGATCCAGCAGAACATGCACCTTTTTCACAAAAAAGAATTGCAGCCCCTGAGCGAGTTGGAGCAGGGAGAGTGCCTGGTGAAGCTGATCGACTCATTTGATGCGACCAATCCGCTGAAACGATACAAGTCGGACGCCTATTATGAGGCGCCCCACCTGAAAGACCTTTTCAGCGCCATGAAGCGGGAAGGCTGGTCACCCGAATACCTGCTGCAGAAAATAGAGGAATACACAGAGCAGATCCCCGAACTGTTTTACAATAAGGTGAAATTCAAAAAGGGCATCGTGGAGCTCACCGTGGAAGGCAAGAAGGAATTTGAAAAAATGGTGAAGCTCAGGGCGGCAGTAAAAGCCTTCCCTGCCTACCAGGAGATCGTGAGGGAAATGCGGCGGTACGATTTCGACGACATGATCAGCTGGGTGATCCAGGCTTTTGAAAAAGACCCTGAATTATTGCTGGGATACCAGGAGCAGTTCCAGTTCCTGCTGGTAGATGAGTACCAGGATACCAGCGGTTCCCAAAACAAGCTGGTTGAATTCCTCATTGCTTACTGGCAGGACGAAAGTCCCAACGTGTTTGTGGTGGGCGACGACGACCAGAGTATCTATCGCTTCCAGGGAGCGAACATGGAGAACATGATGACGCTGGCGAAAAAGTATGAGAAGGACCTGCTGAGAGTAGTGCTGACAAAAAATTACCGGAGCGTGCAGCCTATCCTGGATGCAGCCCACCGGCTGATCTCCAACAATACGCAAAGACTTTGCAATGAATATCCCGATCTCGAGAAAACACTGAGCGCCGCAAGGCATACAGATATATCAGTGCTTCCAAGAGTGCTGGCACTGAACAACGAATTTGAAGAAAACATTTTTGTGGCCGAAGAGATCGGCAGGCTGGTGGAGGAAGGAGTGAAGCCTGGAAAGATCGCGGTGATCTACAAAGAGCACAGGTCGGGCGACGAGTTGCAGAAATTCCTCCAGCACCAGGGCATTCCCTATTTCGCCAAAAGATCGGTGAACCTGTTGCAGGACCGTTTCGTGAGAAAGATCATTTCTTACCTGCGCTTCACGGTGGCCGAGCTGGAGATCCCATTCAGCGGCGAGACCCATCTTTTCGAGATCCTCCATTATGATTTTTACAAGATCTCTCCTTTGCGCATCGCGGCCATCTGTAATGAGATCCGGCAGCACAGCAGGTCGAATCCCCAGACTTCCAACATTCGTTCCTACCTGGCCGACCTGGCGGCGAAAAATGCGGGACAGCTATTTGCCTCCGATGCGGACGCTGAAGGCCTGGTGAAAGTGCACAAGCTATTGGAGAAGCTGGTAGCGGAGAGCTATAACCTGCCGCTGATACAATGGGTAGAGATGCTGATCAACGAGGCCGGCATTCTTTCTTATGTGATGAAGCAAGATGACAAGAGCTGGCTGATGCAGGTGCTGAATGCCTTCTTTAACTATGTGCAGGAAGAATGCAGGCGCAACCCGGATCTGACACTCCAGCAACTGGTAAAGCAGATCGCCTTGCTGGAAGAAAACGATATCTCCATGCCCCTGGTCCAGACCAGCGGCAATGAGGACGGCGTGAACCTGCTCACCTGCCACGGCAGCAAGGGCCTGGAATACGAATATGTGTTCATCCTGGGTTGCTATTCGGCATTATGGGAAGGAAAGAAAAAGTATTCCCAGGGATACAAGCTGCCTCCCACGGTTTTCGAAAAAGCATCGGCACAGGAAACCGAGCAGGAATTGAGAAGGCTGTTCTTCGTAGCCGCCACCAGGGCTGAAAAGCATTTATATATTTCTTTCCCTTCTTTTACCAATGAAGGAAAGCCATTGGAGGCCTCCCGTTTCATCAGCGAGATGAACGCGGAAGGTGTGCTGAGGATTGAGACCTTCCCTGTAAGCGAGGAGGCCAGGCTGAAATACACGGCCTTCAGGTATGGTTTGGTAGAAAAGCCCAGGCTGCAAAAAGCAGAGGAGGAATTCATTGCCCGCTTGCTCTCCAATTTCAAGCTGAATGTAACTGCCATCAATCATTATCTCGAGTGCCCGGTGAAGTTCTATTATTCCACCCTGCTTCGTGTACCCTCCGCCATCAACCAGGGCATGCAGTTCGGTACCAGCATGCACGATGCGCTCAGTCATTTTTACAACAAGATGATGGAGGACAAAAAATATCCCGCCCGGGAATTCCTTACCAACCGTTTTAAGTGGCATATCCAGTACAACAGGGAAGTGTTCACGCCGGAAAGCCTGCAAAGATTCACCGAATATGGCCTGCAATGCCTGGAGGCTTTTTACGACAAGCATTTCGCCGGCGCCATGGGTGCTGATTTCATACGCACCGAGGTTTCCCTGGAGGGACTTATCAGCGGGGTGCCGGTGAAAGGTTTTGCAGATAAGATCCAGTACTGGGCCAACGAGATCATGATCACGGATTTCAAGACGGGCAGCATGGAGAAAAGCAACAGGCGTTTCGAATTTGCCGCGCCCGGCCATCCGCAAAAGCCCGATGGAGGCAACTACTGGCGCCAGGCCGTGGTGTACAAGATGCTTTCCGACAGGCAAAAAGGAAAGCCCAAGCTGGTGAGGGGCGTGCAGTTTGAATTTGTGGAGCCCAATGAGAAGGGCGAGTTTGATACCAGGCAGGTGCAGATCACGCCAGAGGATGAAGCCTTCGTAGAGAAACAGATCACCGAAACCTGGGAGAAGATCCAGTCCCACGATTTTTACACTGGCTGCGGCCAGCCCGAATGCCATTGGTGCAACTTCGTGAAGGAGCATAAGCTGTATACCACCCTCATTGAGGAAGAAGCAGGCCAGGAGGAATTGATAGCGGTGAACTAAGGCGCCAGGCACCAAGAGCTGCCTAATTTAAGCCATAATTAGCAGTCGCGTGATCACTGCAGACCCGAAACTGGCTATGTTTGCAGCACTGTTACATGAAGAAAGCATTTGTTTTTTTGGTCTTCGTTATTTCCGCTTTGTACTTCCAGTTCACTGGATCAGGCTGCGCGAACATCATTCCGCCACAGGGAGGTCCGAGAGATAGCCTGCCGCCGGCGGTGGTATCTGCCATCCCGCTGGATTCCACCGTCAATTTCACCGGCAACAGGATCACCATCAGTTTTGATGAGTACATCGACTTGCAGGATGTACAGAACAACCTGCTTTTTACGCCCACTTTTGAGACCAACCCTACCATCGATGTAAAGTTGCGCACCATGACCATCAAGCTGCGTGACAGCCTCGAGCCAAACACCACCTATATTTTTAATTTCGGCAATGCCATTAAAGATGTGAACGAAGGAAATGTGCTTCGTGATTTCGTTTATACTTTTTCAACGGGTCCTGCACTGGATTCCCTGGAATTGAGTGGCAAGGTGCTGCTGGCCGAGAATGGCCGCACCGACTCTACTCTCATCGTGGTATTGCACCGCGACCTGGATGATTCTGCCGTAGTGAAACAGCGTCCTCGCTATATCACCCGGGTGAATGCCAGTGGAGAATTTAGGTTCAGGAACCTGCCTCCCGGCAAATTCGCAATTTACGCCCTGGGCGATGCGGGACTTTCAAGACGCTATATGAGCAAGGCGCAGACCTTTGCCTTTGCCGATTCGCCCGTGGTGGTAGCATCCGGCGCGGCTCCCATTACCCTCTACGCCTACAAAGAGCGGGCATCCACATCGTCGGTCACTGCAGGCATAGGCACCAATACCCGCGTGAGTCCCAATGACAGGCGTTTGAAATTCTCCACCAATCTTGTGGCCAGCCAGCTCGACCTGCTGAAGCAACTGGTGATCACCTTTGAGCAAAAATTGAAATTCCTCGATACTACTAAAGTGAAACTGGCTTCCGATACCACGTTCAAGCCTGAGCCTTTTTCCATCCGGCTTGATTCTACCCGGAAGATCGCCACGGTGACCTCTTCCTGGCGGGAAGCTACATTGTACCATTTGCTGGTGGACAAGGATTTTGCCGAGGACAGCACAGGTAAGAAATTATTGAAAAGCGACACGCTTTCCTTCACCACAAAAAAGCGTTCGGAGTACGGCTCTTTACAGGTAAGGCTGAAAAACGGGCACGATTTGAAAAACCCTGTTTTATTGCTGTTTCAAAATGGCGTCCTGGTCTATTCATCTTCTCTTGCGGGTATCCTGAGCGAGGAGCTTTTCCTTCCTGGTGAGTATGAAGTGAGGATACTCGATGATCTGAATGGCAATGGTAAATGGGATCCGGGACAGTTCCTTCCCTCGCGAAGGCAGCCGGAGATCGTGAGGCCCATCGAGCGCAGGATCGTGGTGAGGCCTGCCTGGAAAAATGAGTTTGAACTGGCGCTCTAAGCCCGTTTTTAACAGCATTTCGCCCTATTAATGATTAATTTTGCAGGGCATGCAATTCTCCTCGGTACTTCTGGAAAATGCGGTGAATGAGTTCGCCCGCCTGCCCGGCATCGGCCGGAAAACCGCCCTGAGGCTGGTCTTGCACCTATTGAAGCAGGAGCAGGGTGAAGTGGAGCAGTTCAGCGAGGTGCTGAGCCGCATGCGCCGCGACATCAAGTTCTGTCACCGTTGCCATAATGTAGCCGACGCCGATATCTGTTCCATTTGTGCCAATTCCCTGAGGAAGCAGGACCAGATCTGCGTGGTGGAGACCATCCGCGACGTGATAGCGCTGGAAAGCACCCAGCAGTTCAATGGCACCTACCATGTGCTGGGAGGCGTGATCTCCCCGCTAGATGGCATTGGCCCCTCGCAGCTGAACATCGACACCTTGCTGCAGCGATCTGAAAAAGACGAGGTCTCCGAGGTGATCTTTGCTCTCAGTCCCACCATCCAGGGTGATACCACCATTTATTACATCCAGAAGAAGCTCAAGGCCGGCATCCGCATCACTACCATAGCCCGCGGCATCTCTTTTGGCGGAGAGCTGGAATATGCCGACGAGATGACGCTGGCCCGCAGCCTGCAGAACCGCCTGCCTATTGAAAGCTATGTGTCCTCCCGATAGCAGGAAAACATTTCGTAATCTCTTTATCCTTGGTTATTTTTGCAGCTCAGGCGGATTTGTTTATTGTTCGGCCTTCTCCCTGCTACACCCACGCTTGCCCCTAACAAGCCGATAGCAGGAACAGAACTAATAAACGTTGCGAACTCTCCAGGGTTTACCTCGTTTATATACTCCAGGCTCAACATGAACGGTCCATAAAATCTTAATTATGGCTGATATCAGGCAATTACTCAAGGAGCGCATTTTGATCATCGACGGTGCTATGGGCACCATGATCCAGCGCCATAACCTCCAGGAAGAAGATTACCGTGGCGAGAGATTCAAGGAGTGGTCCTATGATGTAAAAGGGAACAACGACCTGCTCTGCCTTACTCAACCGCAGATCATCAAGGATATCCATAAGCAATATCTCGAAGCCGGGGCCGACATCCTGGAGACCAATACATTCAATGCGCAGAAAGTTTCGCTGGCCGACTATCATATGGAAGATCTTGCTTACGAGATCAACTTCGAAGCCGCGAAGCTGGCCAAAGCCGCGATCACCGAACTGGGACTGGAAGGACAGAAATTCGTGGCGGGCGCTATTGGGCCGATGAATAAGACCCTGTCGCTTTCGCCGGATGTGAACAATCCCGGATACAGGGCACTGAGCTTTGATGAAGCAGTGGATGCCTATTATGAGCAGGTGAAGGGACTCGTGGATGGAGGCGCTGATCTGCTGCTCATCGAAACCATCTTCGACACGCTCAATGCAAAGGCTGCGATCTTCGCCATCAAGAAATATTTCAGAAATACAGGCAAGAAGGAATTGCCGGTGATGATCAGTGGTACCATCACCGATGCAAGCGGCCGCACGCTGAGCGGACAAACACTGGAAGCTTTTTATACTTCCATCCGGCATGCAAAGCCCTTGAGCGTGGGCCTCAACTGCGCCCTGGGTGCAAAAGAAATGCGTCCGCATATCGAGGAGCTGAGTCATATCTCCGAATGCTTTACATCGGCGTACCCGAACGCGGGTTTGCCTAATACCATGGGTGAATACGATGAGCAACCGGAAGAGACGGCGCATTTCATAGAGGAGTGGGCCAGGGAAGGTTTTGTGAACATCGTGGGTGGTTGCTGCGGCACGACCCCCGATCATATCAGGCACATTGCGCAGCATGTGAAGGGCTTGAAACCAAGGCCCTTACCCTTGGTGGAAAAAACACTGGAACCGGAGGAAAATGCATAAAATGGAAGAAACAATTATAAAACCTTATTTGAGGTTAGCGGGGCTGGAGCCCCTGGTCGTTCGTCCGGAAACTAATTTTGTGAACGTAGGTGAGCGCACCAACGTTACCGGGTCGAAGAAATTCGCCCGCCTCGTTCGCGACAATAAATACGAGGAAGCCCTCTCCGTAGCCCGCCAGCAGGTGGAAAGCGGAGCCCAGGTGCTGGACGTGAATATGGACGACGCCATGCTCGACGGCGTAAGCGCCATGTCCACCTTCATGAACCTCCTGCAGGCGGAGCCCGACATCGCCAAGATCCCCATCATGATCGACAGCTCCAAGTTCGAGATCATTGAGGCCGGGTTGAAATGCGTGCAGGGAAAATGCATCGTGAATTCCATTTCACTGAAAGAAGGCGAGGAAAAATTCATACAGCAGGCGGAGACCTGCCTGGCCTACGGTGCAGCAGTAGTGGTGATGGCCTTCGACGAGCAGGGACAGGCGGATACGCTGGAAAGAAGGATCTCTATCTGCGAGAAGGCCTATAAGATATTGACGGAAAGAGTGGGCTTCGATCCGCAGGACATTATCTTCGATCCCAACATCTTCGCTATTGCTACCGGTATCGAGGAGCACAATAATTACGCGGTAGACTTCATTGAGGCCACGCGCATCATCAAGGAAAAAATGCCGCTGGCCAAAGTGAGCGGCGGCGTGAGCAATGTGTCATTTTCCTTCCGTGGCAATGACCACGTGAGAGAGGCGATCCATGCGGTCTTCCTTTACCATGCGATCCGTGCCGGCATGGACATGGGCATCGTGAATGCAGGACAGCTGGTGGTGTACGATGAGATCGAACCGCAGCTGCGCGAGCTTTGTGAGGATGTGGTATTGAACCGCAGGCCCGATGCGACTGAAAGGCTGGTGAATTTTGCGGAGACGGTGAAGGCTAAGGGAAAAGAGGAAGTGAAGGACGAGGCCTGGAGAGATAGCTCCGTGGAAGAAAGGCTGAAACACGCCCTGGTGAATGGTATCACCGATTATATTGAAGCCGATACGGAAGAGGCAAGGCAGAAATATCCCCAGCCGCTGGATGTGATCGAAGGACCGCTGATGGCGGGAATGGACGTAGTGGGTGACCTGTTCGGCAGCGGAAAAATGTTCCTGCCCCAGGTGGTGAAAAGCGCAAGGGTGATGAAACGCTCTGTAGCCGTTCTGACGCCTTACATAGAAGCGGAAAAAGAAGAAAGAATAAAAGCCCATGCTGCAGCCGGTACAAAGAACGAGGAAGCTGCAGGCGCGGCCAAGGTACTGATGGCCACTGTGAAAGGCGACGTGCATGATATTGGAAAGAACATCGTGGGCGTGGTATTGGGTTGCAATGGCTATGAAGTGATAGACCTGGGCGTGATGGTGCCTGCAGATAAGATCCTGGAAACGGCTATCAAAGAGAAAGTGGATATCATTGGCCTCAGCGGGCTGATCACCCCTTCCCTGGATGAAATGGTGCACATAGCGAGGGAAATGAAAAGGAGAAAAATGCAGCTACCGCTGATGATCGGCGGCGCCACTACTTCAAGGCAGCATACCGCGGTGAAGATCGCTCCTGAGTATGACAATGCAGTGGTTTATGTGCTCGACGCATCCCGCAGTGTAACAGTGGTGAGCAACCTCCTGAACAAAGAAACCCGCGGTGCCTTCCTGGAGCAGACGGAAAAAGAATATGCAGGCCTCAGGGAGCAGTTCCTGAACAAGCAGAAGTACAAGGTGCTGATCCCTTACGAGGAGGCCGTGATCACGAAAGAATACTTCGACTGGAAGAATTACGTGCCTGTAAAGCCTGCGGTGGACGGGGTAAAAGTGCTGAACGACTTCGACCTGGGCACCATTGCGAAATATATTGACTGGGGTCCTTTCTTCATCGGCTGGGAAATGCCGGGAAGGTTCCCTGAAGTGCTGACCGACAAGATCTTTGGCGTAGAGGCCACGCGCCTTTACAACGATGCTAAAAAAATGGTCGACCAGATCGTGAAAGAGAAATGGTTCACAGCCAATGGAGTGATCGGTTTCTGGGCAGCATCTTCAAACAACAAGGACACCATCATCCTCCAGACCGACAAGGGAGAAGTGAACCTGGAATGCTTAAGGCAGCAGATGAAAAAAGCGGTTGGGCAGCCCAGTTACTCACTGGCTGACTTTGTGAAGCCTTCTGTTGAGAATATCGTGGATCCTACGCCGGATTATATGGGCGCTTTCGCGGTCTCCATTCATGGTGCGAGAAAACATATAGATGCCTATATCGCTCAGCACGACGAGTACAATAAGATCCTCGTGCAGATACTGGCCGACAGGTTCGTTGAGGCATTTGCCGAGTGCCTGCACCAAAAAGTAAGGATGGAATACTGGGGTTACGACAAGAACGAGAACCTTTCGAGCGAAGAACTGATCAGGGAAGAATATAAAGGCATCCGCCCGGCACCCGGGTATCCTGCCTGTCCCGACCATACGGAAAAGCTGAAGTTGTTCGCTTTGCTGAACGCGACGGAAAACGCGGGTATCGTGCTTACCGAAAGCCTGGCCATGGATCCCCCTGCCTCCGTTTGCGGATGGTATTTTGCTCACCCAAAGAGTCATTATTTCGGCATCGGTAAGATCGGCAGGGACCAGCTGGCCGATTATGCGCAGCGCAAGGGCATGGACCTGGAGGAAGCAGAAAGGTGGTTAAGGCCGGTGCTCGAGTGATCAGAGTAATCCCAGTCGCTTCAGTTCCTCTTCCAGCTGTCCGGGATGTTCAAAGCGAATGCTTTTGATGCCCATGGCCTCAGCGGCTTTGATGTTCCTTGCGTTGTCATCAATAAAGAGCACTTCATGATTCTGTAGCGAATAACGGTCAAGCAATAGCTGGTAGAATTCTGCTGCCGGCTTGCGCATTTTCTCCTCTCCACTCACTACGCGGCCATCAAACCAGTGAAGAAAGTCGTAGCGTTCCAGCGCAATCGGGAAAAGCTCAGCGCTCCAGTTGGTGAGCGCATAATGCTTCAAGGGGGTGTTTTCTTTCAACTTTTTAAAGACGTCGACGCTTCCGTGAATGGGTCCGCCCAGCATGTCCGTCCACCGGCCATAATAAGCTTCAATATAATCTTTCCACTCAGGGTGTTGTTCCGACAGTTCGCGCGTAGCGTCTGCGATTGGGTAGCCCGCGTCCTGGTTCTCGTTCCAGTCGCTGGTGCAGATATGAGTGAAGAAATATTTCCGTTTTTCTTCGTCGGGTATCAGCTTTCTGAAAACATAGTCCGGGTTCCAGTCTACCAGCACATTGCCAAGGTCCCAGATAATAGCGGTGTGATTCATATTTTGTTATCGGAGGCAGCCACCTGCACTGCCCCTGTATTTTTTCTGAATTTGAATTTGAAATAAAGCATGATCAGGGAGAACATCAGCACCATGGCGTTGGTGAAGATGATGGGTATGTTGCCAAGGATGATGCCATAGACCAGCCAGATGATCACGCTGATGGTGGCAAAGGTGAACATCAGCAGGGAGATGTCAGCCGCCGACCTGGTTTTCCAGGTCTTGATCACCTGGGGCAGAAAGGTGATGGAAGATATGCAGCCGGCCGTCATGCCGAGAAGGTCGAGTGTTGTCATAATTGCTTACTTGTATTTTTTAATCTTCTTCAGGTCTGCAGCGGCTGCAGGCATGATGCTCACGGCGGCACCTCCGCCGGGTGCCAGCGCCAGTTTCAAAGTGTTGGTGCTGTTCACCAGGAATTTTTCGATCAGGTAGGCCTGGGGATTCTTTTCCCAGTGCGCGTTGGGTGCATCCCTGTAAATAGTAGCCACATACCATTTGCCTGGGTCGAGGAAGGAAAGTGAGCCGGTGGTGGTCCTCGCCTGTTCATCGCTGATGGCGCCCAGGAACCAGTTGGCTGCTCCCTTCTCCTTGCGTGCGATCACCAGGTAGTCACCCGGCTCGGCGCTTAATACTTTGGTGTCGTCCCAATCTACCGCCACATCTTTAATGAACTGGAAGGCGTCCAAATGCTTCTCGTAATTCTCCGGAAGGTCGGCCGCCATCTGCAGTGGGCTGTACATGGTAATGTATAAGGCCAGTTGTTTGGCCAGCGTAGTATGCACCTGTTCTTTTTTGTTAGGATCGTACACGTTCATTTTGATCTGGAAGATGCCGGGGGTATAATCCATCGGACCCCCCATCAGCCTGGTGAAGGGAAGAATGGTTTCATGCTCAGGCGGGTTGCCCGAGCTCCAGGCATTGAACTCATTGCCCCTGGCTGCTTCGGAGGCGATCCAGTTGGGATAGGTGCGGTGAAGCCCGGTAAGGCGAACCGATTCGTGCATGTTCACACTGATGCGGTAGCTGCCGGTTTTCTTTGCCACTCTTTCATAATGCTTCACCATCCACTGGCCGTCGTGGTGCTCGCCGCGGGGAATGATCTTGCCCACGTAACCCGACTTCACTGCATTCATCCCATGATTCAGCATGAAGCGGTAAGCTGTGTCCATCCACCTTTCATAATTGGTAACGGAGGCGGAGGTCTCGTGGTGCATGATGATCTTCACGCCTTTTTCTTTTGCATATTTCGACAACGCATTCACGTCATAATCGGGATAAGGTGTCACGAAGTCGAATACATCTTCCTTCCATTTACCGAACCAGTCTTCCCAACCTACATTCCAGCCTTCTACCAGTACACCTTTGAACCCATGTTGAGCAGCAAAGTCTATGTATCGCCTGGTGTTTTCGGTAGTAGCGCCGTGGCGGCCATGGGGCAGCAGCGCCGCGCCCGACTGGGTAGCGCCATAGTCCCAGCTGCTTTTGCCTACATGCATCTCCCACCAGATGCCCACGTACTTCTGTGGCGTAATAAAAGACACATCAGCGAGTTTGGAGGGCTCGTTCAGGTTCAGGATCATCCGGTTGGCGGCGATCACTTCGGTGGCGGCGTCGCTCACGATGATCGTGCGCCAGGGCGTTTTGGCCGGCGTTTGCAGGTAGGCCTTATTGCCCACCGCATCCGGAACAAGATGAGAAGTAAGTGTAAATGTTTTTTTGTCTACCACCAGGTTCATGGCCGGGTAGTTCAGCAAAGCGGCCTCGTGCAGGTTGATATATAAGCCATCCGCGGATTTCATCATCAGGGGCGTTTGCACGGCATCCTTTGTGAAAAAGGTCTTGGCATAGATCTCCTGGGAGAACTTGCTGCTGCTGGCGTCTACCTGGCTAAGCTTCGTGGTATTGTAAGTGAATTCATTGGTATCGTAATCACCCGGGATCCAAAAGGTTTTGTGGTCACCGGTGAGCTTGAACTGCGAACGCTCGTCTTCAACAATGAAATGATGGAGTTTCTCCTGGGCAGGGAATTCGTAGCGGAAGCCTACGCCTTCGTTAAAAACCCTGAACACCACAACGATGCCGATGCCTGATCCATTCTTGTCGCGCAGTGCCAGCGCGAGTTCCTTGTGCTGGTCGCGGATGGAGCTGTACTCGCCCCAGGCCGTCTGCCAGGTTTCATCGAAAGACGACACGGCGGAGTCTTCCATGATGAACTGGAACAGGCGTACATCCGGCTCTTTCAGTTTAATGGAAAGGTGAGACGGAAGGATCACGTTTTTCTTTTTGTAGTTCACCAGGTAATGAAGCTGCGCATCGCCCGACAAATACACAGAGAGTTCTATGTTGCCATTCGGCGAGGACAGGTTCATCATCTGCGCATTCGCGGCAAACGTGGCGACAAGGAGGAGAGCAAGCAGGGATCTTTTCATAACGGTCATTTTTTTTCAATGAGCCACCATTTTCTTGCGCGTGGTCTCACCTTATAGTTGGTAGTGATATATTTCCTGATATGGTCCATGGCTTCGTTCACATCATCGGTCAGCAGCACCAGCGCCATGTCCTCTTCCGATATAGTGCCTGTTTTAGCCATGGCGTGCATGACGTCCATCAGGGGTGCATAATAGTCTGTGCCAAATAAAACAATGGGAAAAACAGTGATGGTCTTGGTCTGGATCAGGGTAAGCGTCTCGAATAACTCGTCCATGGTTCCAAATCCGCCTGGCATGATGATGAAGGCATAGGAGTATTTGATCAGGATGGTCTTCCTGGTGAAGAAATACTCAAAGGTCATGGACTTGTGCAGGTACTGGTTGGAGAACTGCTCGAAGGGAAGGCGGATGTTGCAGCCGATGGACTGGCCACCATTCTCGAAAGCACCGCGGTTAGCGGCTTCCATGATGCCGGGGCCTCCGCCGGTAATGGTGGACATTCCCATTTCTGCAATGCGCTTTCCAAATTCCCGCGCGCAGATATAGTACTGGTGATCTTCTTTGAATCTCGCCGAGCCGAACACGGTAATGCAGGGTCCTGCAAAATGCAAAGTGCGGAAGGACCGGATCAGTTCCATGAACACACGCCAGGCAAACTTCAGCTCATAGCCGCGGCTTTTGGGGCCCTCAAGATATACATGCGTTTTGGGGGGTATGATGGGCTCGTGCTTCACTCAACTAAAAGTAGTTAAAATGTACGAAGTACACATTAAGAACGTGAATCGTCAATCGTGAATGGCCCGCCCACGAACTTCATCATTCAACACTCATCTGTTCTTCTGTTCACTAAGGATCTCCTCCAGGCTTTCTTTAGCCATCCTGATCGTCTGGTCCAGATCTTCATAGCTCAGGGCGTTACTCAGGAACCAGGTCTCAAAAGCCGAAGGCGGGAGATATACGCCTCTCCTGAGCATGGCATGGAAGAATTTGTTGAACAGCTGGTTATTGGCAGCGGCCGCAGACGCGAAGTCGGTCACTTCTTCCTTGCAGAAATGAACTGAGATCATCGAGCCCATGTGGTTGATCACATATGGAGTTCCGGAGGCGTCCAGTATTTTTTTCAGTCCTTCGTGCAGGTAGTTGCCTTTTTCTTCCAGCTCTTTGTACACGCTGGTTTCGCCGGAGAGTTCCTTCAATAATGTAAAGCCTGCGATCATAGCTATCGGATTGCCGCTCAGTGTGCCGGCCTGGTACACGTTACCCAGGGGCGCGATCATTTGCATGATCTCTTTCTTACCGCCGAAAGCACCGACAGGCATTCCCGCGCCGATCACTTTGCCATAGGTCACCAGGTCGGCATCTATCTTCAGCCTTTCCTGTGCGCCGCCTGCCGCCAGCCGGAAGCCCGTCATCACCTCATCGAAAATGAGGACAATGTTCTCACGGCTGCAAATAGCTCTCAATCCTTCCAGGAAACCCTGCTTCGGTACAATGCAGCCCATGTTGCCTGCTACCGGTTCAATGATGATGGCTGCGATCTCTCCACGATGTTCATCAACTAATTTTTGCACAGCCTCCAGGTCGTTGTAGGGCGCCGTGAGCGTGTCTGCAGAAACTCCGGCAGTCACACCGGGCACAGTTTGGATATTGAAGGTGGCTACCCCACTGCCGGCTTTTACAAGAAAGGCATCGGCATGGCCATGGTAACAGCCTTCGAATTTGATGAATTTGTTTTTGCCTGTGTATCCCCTTGCCAGCCGCAGGGCGCTCATGCAAGCCTCTGTACCACTGCTTACCATCCTCACCAGGTCTACATTGGGTGCCATCTTCGTGATCAGCTCCGCCATCTCTATCTCCAGTTCCGTAGGCGCTCCAAAGGAAGTGCTGTCTGCCGCTTTTTCGCGAATGGCATTCACCACTGGCTCATAAGCGTGACCCAGGATCATGGGTCCCCAGGAGTTGATATAATCGATATACCGGTTGTCGTCGGCATCGTATAAGTAAGCGCCCTTGGCCTTCTTCATGAAGATGGGCGTTCCACCTACGCTTTTAAATGCCCTTACAGGAGAATTCACACCTCCGGGGATGGTTTGCTGAGCCCTCTGAAATAGCTCCTGGCTTTTTTCGATCATGTGTTCAACTTTATTTGTCTAGTAAACCTGCTGCCTGTTTGGCGAAATAGGTGGCGATCATGTCGGCGCCGGCTCTTTTCATCGAGGTAAGCGTCTCCAGTATCGCGCGGTCCTCATCTATCCAGCCCCTGCTGGCAGCTGCCTTGATCATGGCGTACTCGCCGCTGATGTTGTAGCAGCTAACGGGTACGTCTACGTTATTTTTTACTTCCCTGATGATGTCGAGATAGCTGAGGGCTGGCTTTACCATCACGATGTCTGCTCCCTCTTCTACATCCATCACGGCTTCCTTCACCGCTTCCAGGCGGTTGGCATAGTCCATCTGGTAGGTCTTCTTGTCTCCAAATCCTGGCGCGGAGTCGAGTGCATCGCGGAAGGGACCATAAAAACAGGAAGCATACTTGGCGCTGTAGGCCATGATGCCCGTGCGGGTATAATTGTTTTCTTCCAGGGCCTGCCTGATGGCGCCTATCCTTCCGTCCATCATGTCGCTTGGCGCTACGAAATCGGCTCCTGCTTGGGCATGGCTCACGCTCATTTGGGCCAGCACTTCTACCGTGGCGTCGTTCACGATCTCGCCATTCTCCACAATGCCGTCATGGCCGTAGGACGAAAATGGATCCAGCGCCACATCGGTCATCACCACCATTTCAGGCACCGCGTCCTTGATCCTGCGGATGGCTCTTTGCATGAGTCCGTTGGGATTGAGCGCCTCTGTGCCCTTGTTGTCTTTCAGTTCGTCTTTTGATTTTACAAACAACAGCACGGCACGAATGCCCATGCTGTATAGTTCTTTCACTTCCTGCACGGTCAGTTCCAGCGATTGCCTGAAGTATCCGGGCATGGATGCGATCTCCGACCGCTCGTTCTCCCCTTCGATAATAAAAAGGGGCGCAATGAAATCCGACACGGACAGGCTGGTTTCGGCCACCATGCTCCTGATCGCCGGCGATTGCCTGAGTATCCTGTTCCTTCTTTGCAGGTACATAAGTTTTACTTTAAGCTAGACCCAATCCACGGGGTTCCGGCAAATATTCAACAATCTTTCCTCTTCAGAGCCAGGGGTAGGATGATCATGATAATCAAACCTTACTGTGGGCGGTAAACTCATCAGGATGCTTTCGATCCTTCCGTTGGTCTTCAATCCGAACAAAGTACCCCTGTCGTGCACCAGGTTAAATTCTACATAACGTCCTCGCCTCACCTCCTGCCAATATTTTTGTTCCGGGGTAAAGGGAGTAGACCTTCTTTTTGAAACGATGGGAAGATAGGAGGGGAGAAATGCCTGCCCGCAGGCTTTACCCAGTTCCATCCAAAACTCCACGTCTCTTTCACTGTCCGCCCTTTTATGATCGTAGAAGATACCGCCTATGCCGCGGCGCTCATTTCCACGGTGCGTGTTGCTAAAATACTCGTCGCAGGTGGCTTTGAATGTGGGGTAAAATTCGCTGTCGAACGTGTCGCAGGTCTCTTTATACGTGCGGTGAAAATGCCTGGCATCTTCGTCGATAATATAATATGGTGTGAGGTCGGTGCCGCCGCCAAACCAGCGGTCGGTCACCTTTCCATTGGCATCGTACAACTCGAACATCCTGTAGTTGCAGTGCACGGTAGGCACAAAGGGATTGGCAGGATGGAGCACCAGGCTCAACCCGCAGGCAAACCAGGTTTGTCCTTCGGCTAAAGGCAGTTTCAACGCCGCCTGCATGGCCTCTGTGACTGTACCATGCACCACGGAAGTGTTGACCCCGCCTTTTTCAAATACGTTTCCGTTGCTGATCACGCGGGTGATGCCGCCGCCGCCTTCCGGCCTTGTCCACCGGTCTTCCTTGAATTTTTCTTTTCCATCGGCCTGCTCCAAACCTTTGCATATCTCGTCCTGCAATTCATGTATGAAAGAGATCCAATGTGCTTTGGGGTCCTGCATATGCTGGGTTAAGAGGCCTTGTATTCTTTTACTGCGTCCACAAAAGCTTTGGCGTGGTCAACCGGTACATTGGGCGTGATGCCATGTCCGAGGTTGGCGATATATTTCTGTGTGCCGAATCCGTCGATCATCTCCTTCACCCATTTCTTGATCTGGGGAATGGGGGCCAGCAGCCTTGCCGGGTCGAAATTACCCTGCAGCGTGATGCTGTTGTTTGTAAGTTGCCTGGCCATGGCCGGTGAAACGGTCCAGTCGATCCCGATGCCACTGGCACCCGAAGCTGCCAGGTCTTTCAAAGCATACCAGCTGCCCTTGGGAAAAAGGATCACGGGTGCATCCGCTTTCAGCGCGTCGGCTATTCTTTTCATGTAAGGGAAGGCAAAGCTGTTGAAATCTTCGGGTGAAAGGCTGCCTGCCCAGCTGTCGAACACCTGCACGGTATCGGCTCCTGCTTTTACCTGGGCTTTCAGATAATCGATCGTGATGCTGGTGATCTTATCCAGTAAGCGGTGAGCAAGCGCCGGCTCAGTGTAAGCAAATTGTTTCGCTTTATCCCAGGTCTTGCTTCCCTTACCTTCTACCATGTAACAGAGTATGGTCCAGGGCGCGCCGGCAAATCCAATGAGGGGCACCCTTCCATTCAGTTCTTTTTTTGTGAGCGCCAATGCATCCAGCACATATTTGAGCTTTACTTCAGCTCCATCAGTCTGCAGCGCATCAATGTCCGCTTCATTGCGGATGGTTTTCGGCAGCAAGGGACCTTTCCCTTCTTCCATCAGCACTTCCAGTCCCATAGCCTGAGGGATCACGAGTATGTCTGAAAAAATGATGGCTGCGTCCACGCCTACCTGGTCGATGGGTTGCAGCGTGATCTCCGTAGCCAGCTCCGGCGTTTGCACGCGGGTGAAGAAATCATATTTCTCCCGCAGCTTGATATAATCCGGCAGGTAGCGGCCCGCCTGGCGCATCATCCATACAGGGGGACGTTCTAGTTTTTCCTGGCGAAGTGCCCTTAACAGCAGGTCGTTCTTAAGCTCCATTTTATATTTTCATTTTTCCGGCGAACTCATTCACAGCATCCAGCATATTGGTCTGGCCGGGGTGATTGCAGGTAACGACCGGGTTCTTGGTTTGTGTTTTTATTTCCTGGGCGGTGGTTTCGCCTATAGCAAAGCAGGTAACATTTTCCTTCAGCTGGTTGAGGATGAAAAAGCTTTTCACCGCCGAGGGGCTGAAGAAAAGCACGGCGTCCAGGTTTTCCGGCGCTTCCACGGGGGAAAGCTCAGTCTCATATACGATCACTTCTTCCACGCGGATCCCCTTATGTGACAGCAGGTCCGGAAGCTCGTCGCGGCGATGGTTGCCGCAAAAAAACACCACTTCACTCAGTTCCAGCTGGGCGATCCTGGCTGCCAGGGCAGTGGCGTTCTCGGCCGTAGCGGCGATATGCGCATCCGGCAAACGGTCGCGCACAGTTGTTTTTGTAGCGCCGCTCAGGCAAAATACCTGCCATGCGGAGGGGTCGAGCGCTGAGGCCTGGGAGATCAAGCTATTAAAATCCAGCACGGCGTGCCTGCTGGTAAAAACCAGGTTGGGCTTGCCCGTAAGGAGAGGCAGAATGGTAGATTCCAGCTTGTCGAGCGGCAGCTGCTGAATGCGCAGGAAGTCGATCTCAAAAAGTTCGGCTGATCCATCCAGGCCCAGGCGAAAAGAAGGCGAGAGTTTTTTCGTGGAAAGTATCCGCAGCTTCTTCATGTTAATTCACCTGTTTTTTTCTCACCTGCTCCACGATGGCGGAGGCACCCCGCTCCAGCAGTTCCTTTCCGGCTTTCATTCCAAGGTTCTCTGTTTTACTCATTTCTACCGACAGGGTGGTGCTGATCTGATCCTTCCCGTCGGGAGAGGTGATGTTGCCCTGGAAATGAATATTTCCGTTCATTTTTCTTGCCAGTGCGCTGATTGGGGTAGAACATCCGCCCATCAGGGCACGGAGAAAATCACGCTCGATGCGGGTGCACAAGGCCGTCTCGCTATGATCCAGCAGGTGACAGGCATCATAAATATAAGCATCATCTGCCCGGCAAACTATGGTGATGGCGCCTTGTGCCGGCGCCGGTAGCATCCAGTCGAGGTCCACCGAGGTGGCAGGGCGCAAGCCGATCCTTTCCAGCCCGGCTGCAGCGAAAATGGCGCCGTCCCAGTTGCTTTCACTTAATTTTTTTAGCCTGGTATTTACGTTGCCACGAAGATTTTCTATTCGGTGGTGGGGGAACCTGTGCAGCCACTGGGCGATCCTGCGGATGCTGGAAGTGGCGATGGTACCCGGTAGTTCCGAGCGCGCATCCATCTGGTCCAGCGACCAGGAGGAAACCACACCGGCATCTTTGAACACCAGGATGTCTTTGTAAGAAGCTCTTTCAAGAACGGCGGCCTGAACAATTCCTTTGGCGGGAATGGTCGGCACGTCTTTCATGGAGTGAACAGCGAGGTCTACCCGGTTGCCCAGTAGGGCCGCATCCAGCGAACGGGTGAAGATGCCCTGTACACCCAGCTCATAAAGCGGGGTCACGGTATCTACATCGCCTTCACTTTTGATGTAAACCAATTCTGACTGGAATCCTTTTTCCAGCAGGAGCTTTTGTACAAGCCTGGCCTGCCACACAGCAAGCTCACTTTCTCTTGTCCCTATTCGTAAGCTGCGGGCCATTAGTTTGTAGCGCTTATAAATTCATGGAGAGCGGCTATGTACTGGCAGCCGCCGCGATTATTCATTTTGATCTTGCCGGCGGTATCGTTCAATACGCGCTGGATCTTCATATCGATGGTGCGTGGGCAGGTGGTCATTACCGGAGTAGATATTTCCCTGAGTTTCACTTTGAGGTCTTTCAGCAGGGGCACGTGCTTGCGCATTTCGTACCAGTCGTAAAATTCACCGGCTACTTCGCCGATGATGGCCTTTGCCCTGGGCACTTCCGCTTCCCGCTTGCGCAGGGTGTCGTCCTTCAGTTTGGAAAGATGATCCACATTCACCATCTCGATGTGGTCGAGATGCCATACGGCCGCTTCCACATTATAGGGAACAGAGAGGTCGATGATCAGTTTATCCTTTCCGCTGTGCAGGTGAGAAGCCAGGATGATGGGTTCGGGTGAATTGGTGGCCAGCAGGATGATGTCCGCATTGTTCACTTCTTCAGCCAGGTTGTCTATGGAGGCAAAGCGCAGCCCCAGCTCGCCTGCCAAAGCTTCGGCTTTTTCCGGTGAGCGGTTGATGAGGGTAATGTTTTTTGTTTCCAGGTAATCCACCAGGTTCTTACAGGTATTGCGGCCGATCTTGCCTACACCCATCAAAAGAATGTTTTTTGAAGGGATGTCCGTGATCTTTTCGCGGATATACTGGATAGCGGCGAAAGAAACGGAGACCGTGCCGCCGCTGAGGGATGTATTGTTCTTGATGGACTTGGATGCCTGCAGCACCGAATTGAACAGCCTTTCGGTAAAAGCGCCGATGAAACCTCTTTCCTTGGCGAATTTTACGGCCAGCTTCAATTGTCCTACGATCTCGTAATCACCCAGGATCTGTGAATCCAGTCCGGCGCCCACCTGGAAAAGATGGTCGATGGCTGCGGTGCCGCTCTTCACATAGGCGGATCTTCTGAAACCTTCTATATCACCGGCAGTTTCGGAGCAGATCAGCTCAATGAGCTGGTCGGCATGGCTGGCAAAGCCGTAGATCTCGGTGCGGTTGCAGGTGGAAATGATGAACATCTCATTCAATCCCAGCCCGGACGCCTTAGCCAGGATCGCCTCATATTGAGTGGAACTGATGGCGTACTGGCCGCGAACCGAAGCATCAGATTTTTTATAATTGATACCGGCGACGAAGAAACCTGCGATATTTTTTAAGTGATTCAGATCCATTTTCTGTTAGTCATCTTACACAGTGCAAAAGTAATTTCACGGTCTTGCATATCTGGGCGACCTCTGTCATTCGTCTGTCATTTCGCCTTTTAAAATGGGTGATCTTTGTCAGGTATTTACTTTTACAATTTTTTAAGTATGAAACGAGCAGTACTCTTAATGAACCTTGGATCACCGGATTCTTACCAGGTACCGGATGTAAAGCGTTACCTGGACGAGTTCCTGATGGATGAAAGAGTGATCGACAAGCCCTGGTTGTTCCGCGCTTTGCTCGTGAAGGGCATCATTATTCCTTCGAGGGCCAAAAAGTCTGCGGAGGCTTATCGCTCTGTGTGGACGGAAAAAGGTTCTGCGCTCATTGTGATCACCCGGCAGCTGAAGGACGCACTGAAGAAAGAGATAGAAGAGCCGGTGACCATAGCCATGCGATATGGCAACCCCAGCCCGCGGCATGCTTATGACGACCTGGTGAAGCATCATCCCGACCTGGAAGAGCTGGTCGTTGTGCCCATGTATCCTCATTACGCCATGAGCAGTTACGAAACTGCTGTTGAATACGCCAGGCAGGAGCATCGCAAGGGGAAATATCCCTTTGCCATCCGATTCATCCGCCCTTTTTATGATGATGAAAAATTTAATAATGCACTGGCGGAGAGCATTCGCCCCTTCGTGGAAAGCGAATACGACCATTTATTGTTCTCTTATCATGGGGTGCCGGAACGACATATTGTGAAGCGGGATGTAACCGGTTGTCATTGCCTGCAAAGCGCCGATTGCTGCGATCGACCTTCGCCTGCACATGAATTCTGTTATCGTCATCAATGCTTCGACACCTCGCGCCGCATGGTAGAAAAGCTGCAACTGCCCGCTGGCAAATGGAGCAATTCGTTCCAGTCGCGCCTGGGCAGGGACCCCTGGCTCAGGCCCTACACCGATCACGTGCTGGTGGAACTGGCAAAGAAGGGCGTGAAAAAATTGCTGGTGGTTTGTCCTGCCTTTGTAAGCGATTGCCTGGAAACACTGGAGGAGATCGCGGAAGAAGGAAAAGAGATCTTCCTGCATGCTGGTGGTGAAAGCTACGAGATGATCCCCTGCCTGAATGTGCATCCTGCGTGGGTAGATACGTTGGCTTCGTGGATGAAGGATATTCGTAATGGGGAGGAGAGTATGATCTTGACGAGGGAGTGGAAGTAGTTGATAGAGTTGATAGAGTTGATAAAGTTGATAGGGTTGACGGGGCTTCAGGATGATGGGGGGATTTTTGCTTCCAGGTATCTGATGTAACCATTGAGCAATCTTTCGACTTCATCTATTTGAAGCCGAAAGTCGGCCAAAACTTCCTGTGTAATGTACTCTTCATCGAAAGCATCAATCAGATGGTTTAATGTTTCACTTAATGACCCTCTGGAATAAATAGCATACTTAAGCCTGTCACGGTATGTTCTTCTCCCATGGCCTTCAGCCAGTTGCGAACATACGGACCTGCTACTTCTCAACAGTTGGTCGTTCAGCCTGTATTTTTCTACTGGAGGCAGGGTTTTTACTAGCTTGCTGATGTCCTTCTTTAAGATCCTTGCTTTCTGCCAAACCACAAGCTCCTCGAAATTCTGATAATCCACATTGGCTTAGTTAAGTAGCGAACCTACAGTTACTCTACTATTCTGGCCATGTGGAAAAGAACATGACTTTCTGTCTTTTTCCTCTATCAACTCTGTCAACTATATCAACTTGTCAACTTTAAACCCTCCTGCAGTTAGGCAAAAACCTATTTCCAGGGAATCAGTATTTTCACGCACTGCCATGTACCTCTACCTCAAAGCCATCCACATCATCTTCATCGTTACCTGGTTTGCAGGCATGTTCTACATCGTACGCCTTTTTATATACAACAGGGAAGCGCAGGACCGGCCCGAGCCCGAGCGCACGGTATTGCAAAAGCAATTTAACATCATGATAACAAGGCTCTGGCTGGGCATCACCTGGCCATCGGCCATCCTCACCCTTATACTCGGGCCCTGGGTGATGTTCAACGCCAACATGCACCTTGCCCTCGATGAACCCTATGCAAGATGGCTGCTTATCAAGCTGATCCTCGTTTTCTTTCTCTATATCTACCATTTTACGCTTCATCGCATGTATCGCCAGCAGATCAGGGGCGAATTCAGGCAAACCTCCCAGCAACTCCGAATGTGGAATGAGGTGGCCACCGTTTTCCTCGTCGCCATCGTGATCCTCGCCACCGTGAAGCAATCAGTGAGCCTCGCATGGGGGTTAGGCGGGCTGCTGATATTTATCATCCTTCTTTTGATTTCCATCAGGATTTACAAGCGGGTACGCGGATAGTTTTGTCCCGCTGTGCTTTTTTCGTCTTACGTAAGACAGATTTCCTGATACCGTAAGCCGTCCTGTACACTAATCCAGAGTTTTGCAATCTGAAAATGAAACTGATGAAGAAGTCTATAGTTATTGTTTTATTGGGTGTTTCCGCCCTGGTGAACGCGCAGGACGCGGACACGACCACACCGGAACACAAATACCTTCCTGAGATCACCGTAGTGGGTAAGGGAAGCAAGAGTGATTACCAGCAGATGCCCGAAATCGTGGGTACCAATATATATGCAGGTAAGAAAAATGCCCTCATCGTCCTGGACAATGTGCAGGGAAATGTAGTGACCAACAACATGCGCCAGGTGCTCTCCAAGGTGCCGGGCATTCATGTTTGGGAAAGTGATCCCAGCGGTATCCAGATCGGCATCGCGGCGCGCGGCCTCAGTCCCAACAGGAGCTGGGAGTTCAACGTAAGGCAGAACGGTTATGATATCGCAGCCGATCCCTTTGGTTATCCTGAAGCTTATTACAATCCCCAGCTGCAGGCAGTACAGCGCATCGAGATCGTGCGCGGACAGGGTTCATTACAGTATGGTCCCCAGTTCGGTGGCCTGGTGAACTACATCCTCCGCAACGGCAGCGAGATCAACAAGAAGTTTGAAGTAGAAACGCACCAGACCGTTGGCAGCAACGGGCTGTTCAACACTTATAACGCAATTGGAGGCAAGACCGGTAAGATCCATTACTATTCTTTCTTCGACCACCGCAATGGCGATGGCTGGAGAAGCAACAGCCGTTATTATACCAACAGCGGCTATGGCACTTTTACCTATTATGTAACGCCGAAGTTCTCCCTCACCGGCGAGATCATGCAGTCGCACATCCGCAGCCAACAGCCCGGCGGACTCACCGATGCACAGGTGTATGACGACGCACAGCAAAGCTTCCGCAGCCGCAACTGGTTCGACATTCAATGGACCACGCCTGCCATCATCGCCAATTACCAGCTGAATTCCTCTACACGCTGGAACACCAAATTGTTTGCTACCATCGGCGACAGGAACAGCGTGGGCTTCATGCAATCCATCACTGTAAAGGATAGCATCAATCCGGCTACCATGCAGTACAACAACCGTGAGGTGCTGCTGGATGCTTACAGGAACTATGGGCTGGAAAGCCGTATCCTGACTGATTATAGGCTGGGTAAAATGAATCACTCACTTTCTGCGGGCATACGTGCTTACACAGGTACTACTCACAGGAAGTCGAATGGCAAGGGGACAACGGGTACTGATTATGATGTGACCGTGATCGGTGACTTCCTTCGCGATATTGAATTCGACTCAAAGAATGCCGCCATATTTGTAGAGAATATTTTCAGGCTGAATGAGAAATTGCTGATCATCCCAGGTATCCGCTTTGAGTGGCTGGAAGGAAAGGCATCCGGACGCAATGGATATAGCTCCACCGGGGCTGAGCTGCGCCTGCAGGATGTGACCAGGAGCCGCAGCTTCCTGCTGGCCGGCATCGGCGCGGAGTATCACCTCACTTCCGGAACGGAGTTCTATGCCAACTATTCTGAAGCTTACCGTCCTATCCAGTTCGCCAACCTCCAGGCTCCTCCTACTACAGACGTGATCGATCCTGAGCTGAAAGATGCGGATGGATACAATGTGGACCTGGGCTACCGCGGCAAGGTGAAGGACTTCCTGCAGTTTGATGTGAGCGGATTCCTGCTGCAGTACAACAACAGGGTGGGCACAGTGACTGTAACCGATAATTCAACCACGCCTGCTTCAACTTACAGGCTGGTGACCAATGTAGGCGCCAGCACCAGCAAGGGCTTCGAGGGTTATGTAGAGTTCAACCCGGTAAAGGCCATGACCAACCAAACCTATTTCGACCTGATGGTATTTGGTTCCTATGGCTATACCGACGCCAAATACAGCGGCGATCATAAGGATGCCAGCACAAAGGGTAAGAAAGTTGAAAATGCACCAGAGCATATTTTCAGGGGAGGTGTGTCCACCGGCTACAAAGGTTTCCTGCTCACCGGCCAGTTCAGCTCCACCAGCTCATTCTATTCTGATGCCAACAACACGGAAAAAGTGTCGGCAAACGGAAACGTGGGACTGATCCCTTCTTATTCGGTGGTGGATCTGACCGCTTCCTATAAATTCTCTAAGAACCTGAGCGTGAAAACAGGCATCAACAACTTGTTGGATGAAAGGTATTTCACCAGGAGAGCGGGTGGTTATCCTGGTCCGGGTGCATTGCCCGGCGACGGAAGGACGTTTTTCGTGACCCTGGGCGCTAAATTCTAACAGAACAATAAAACAGGAAGATCCTGCCTCCGGGCGGGATTTTTCATGTCTGCCTATGTCGCCGTTCCGGCTTACTTTTGCAGCCATTTTTAAAGCCTTATGGCCAACAGGTACAAAGAATTCAAAAGGCTGGATCTTCCGGCCATCGAGAAAGAGACGCTGGAGCGTTGGGAGAAGGAAGAAGCCTTCCGGAAAAGTGTGTCGCTGCGCGAAGGGGCCGAGCCATTTGTGTTCTACGAAGGCCCGCCCAGCGCCAATGGCATGCCCGGTATCCACCACGTGATCTCTAGATCGCTGAAGGACCTGGTATGCAGGTACAAGACCATGCAGGGTTTTAAAGTGGAAAGGAAGGGCGGATGGGACACCCACGGACTTCCTATTGAGCTGGGCGTGGAGAAAGAACTGGGCATCACTAAGGAAGACATAGGCAAGAAGATCTCGGTGGCAGAATACAACGAGAAATGCCGCGAGGCCGTTTTGCGCTACAAGGATAAGTGGGACGAGCTGACCATGAAGATGGGCTACTGGGTAGACCTGGATGATCCCTATATCACCTTCAAGAACGAGTACATAGAAACACTCTGGTGGTGTTTGAAGGAGTTGTACAACAAAGGACTGCTGTATAAAAGCGTTTCCATTCAACCCTACTCACCTGCAGCAGGCACCGGCCTCAGCTCACACGAGCTGAACCAGCCAGGCACTTACAGGAATGTAAAGGACACAAGCGTGGTGGCCATGTTCAAGGCCACTGCAGAAGCGGTAGAACGACTTTATAAGGATCAACGGGAAGTAGGAAATGCCGGCGAAACTTTCTTCCTTGCCTGGACCACTACTCCCTGGACGCTTCCGTCCAACCTTGGACTTTCCGTAGGACCGAACATCGATTATGCACTGGTAAGAACTTTCAATCCCTATACGCATCTGCCGGTGGATCTCATCCTGGCCAGGGCAGCCATTGCCCGTTATTTCAAGCCTGAAGGGGAGAACGGTGATTTCGAAGGTTATTCCGCCGAGCAAAAAATATTACCCTGGAAGATCATTGCAGAATTCAAAGGCAGGGACCTGGAAGGCCTTCGTTACGAGCAGCTCATGCCCGCGCCGGCGAATTCGCTGGAAGCGGTGCGTGCCACCACGCCGGATGCAGATCCATGGAAGATCCTGCTGGGTGATTTTGTGACCACGGAGGATGGTACCGGCATTGTACATACTGCTCCAGCTTTTGGCGCCGACGACTTTCGCGTTGGAAAAAAATACAACATTGGTATACTCACGCTCGTAGACCGCCAGGGAAAATTCGTGGATGGACTCGGTGAGTTCAGCGGACGATACATCAAGGACTATAAGAACGAAGAGCAGTTCGTGGATGTGAACGTGGACATCTCGGTGAAACTGAAAAAAGAGAACCGTGCATTCAAAGTAGAGAAATACGAACACAACTATCCGCATTGCTGGCGTACCGACAAGCCCGTGGTCTATTATCCACTGGACGCCTGGTTCATCAAGACCACGGCCGTGCGCGAAAGAATGGTGGAGCTCAATAAGACCATTCAGTGGAAACCAGAATCCACCGGTACCGGCAGGTTCGGCAACTGGCTGGAGAACATGGTTGACTGGAACCTGAGCCGCAGCAGGTATTGGGGAACACCTTTGCCTGTATGGAGAACGGAAGACGGTTCGGAAGAAAAATGCATTGGCAGTATCAGCGAGCTGAACGAGGAGATCAAAAAAGCCACGGCTGCATTAGGCGGGGATACCAACAAGAATTATTTGCACGAAGGCATCCTGGATCTTCATAAGCCTTATGTGGATGAAGTGATCCTGGTTTCGGATAGCGGCAAGCCTATGCACAGGGAGCCCGACCTGATCGACGTGTGGTTCGACAGTGGCGCTATGCCTTATGCTCAATGGCATTTTCCATTTGAGAACAAGGAAAAATTCAAGGAATCCTTCCCGGCTTCATTCATTGCGGAAGGCGTGGACCAAACAAGGGGATGGTTTTATACCCTGCATGCGCTGGCCGTGATGCTGTTCGATTCGGTGGCGTATAAAACCGTTGTATCCAACGGGCTGGTGCTGGATAAGAACGGCAACAAGATGAGCAAGCGACTCGGGAATGTTGTGGATCCATTCAAGACCATAGAAGAATTCGGCGCAGACGCCACGCGCTGGTACCTGATCACCAATGCTTCTCCCTGGGACAATTTGAAATTCGATACCGAAGGCATTCGCGAGGTACAGCGTAAGTTTTTCGGCACCTTATATAATACCTACCAGTTCTTTGCCCTGTATGCCAATGTAGACGGTTTCGATTTCAGTGCTGAATACATTGCGCCTGCAAAAAGGCCGGAGATCGACAGGTGGATCTTGTCGTCGCTGCAAACCCTGGTGAAAAAGGCAACGCAGGCTTACGATGAATACGAGCCCACTGCAGCGGGCCGCCTGATAGAAGATTTTGTTGACGAGCACCTAAGCAACTGGTATGTGCGGCTTTGCCGGCGCAGGTTCTGGAAGCCATCGAAGCAAACCGGCGATAAGGAAGAGGGCATGGACAAGGAGTCGGCCTACCAAACCTTGTATGAATGCCTGGAAACCGTGGCCAGGCTGATGGCGCCGATCTCACCTTTCTTCAGCGATGAGCTTTTCATTGATCTGAATGCGGTCACTGGCAAGAACCGGGATGCTTCCGTGCACCATGCGCGCTTCCCCGTAGCCAAAGAAGAGTTGATCGATGAGCTGCTGGAAGAAAGGATGCAGGCAGCCCAGGAAGCATCTTCCCTGGTCTTGTCCTTGCGTAAAAAGGTGAATATCAAGGTTAGGCAGCCTTTGCAAAGGGTGTTGATCCCTGTATTCAACCCCTTGATGCAGCAGCAGCTCCAGAAAGTAGAGCACCTGATCAAGTCGGAAGTGAATGTGAAGGAAATAGAGTACCTGACTGAAACTGAGGGCTTTATAAAGAAAAAGATCAAGCCGAACTTCCAGGCCCTGGGTAAAAAGCTGGGCCCTTTGATGAAGACGGTGAACCAGGCCCTGGCGGATTTTTCCCAGCATGATATTTCCCAGTTTGAAAAAGAGGGCAGATATGCTTTGCCGGTTGGTGAAAATGATTATATTGACCTGAGTTTGAGCGAAGTGGAGATCAGTAGCGAGGATATCCCAGGCTGGACTGTAGCAACCAAAGGCGCACTAACTGTCGCGTTAGACATCAACGTCACACCCGAACTCATCGAGGAGGGCAACGCCCGTGAGTTCGTGAACCGCATACAAAAGCTCCGCAAGGACAGTGGTTTTGAGGTTACAGACAGGATAGAGGTCAAAGTGGCGGCTAATAATGGCATCAACCAATCATTGGCTAAGTTTAATGACTATATTTGCGCGGAAATTCTGGCAGATAAGCTGGACTTTACAAATGCAATCGATGGTGGTACTGAGATTGATGTGAATGATAACCCTGTGAAAGTCATCGTATTAAAAAAGGGGTAAACAAACAATATGGCCACAAAAAAGCAAGCATCTAAACCTGCCCGTGGAAAAGGCGGAAAGGCAGTAAAGCCTGCTAAACCAGTTAAATCAGCAAAACCAGCTGCCAAATCACCGGCAAAGAAGGCCGCGCCTAAAAAGGCCGCTGCCCGCCCGGTGGCGAAGAAGGCTGCCCCTAAGAAGGCTGCTCCCAAGCCAGCTGCTAAGAAGCCTGTTGCCAAAAAGCCGGCGCCCAAGCCTGTTGCCAAAAAGGCAGCTGTAAAGGCCAAGCCCGCACCGGTAAAGAAGCAGGTGAAGCCTGTGGTCAAGCCAGCGCCTAAGAAGGCGGATCCTCCCAAAAAAGAGGTGAAGAAAGACGTTCCTGTAGTGAAAAAAGTAGTGGAGGTAGCCAAGAAAGCAGTGAAAGCAGTGAAAGAAGCCGTGGTGAAAAAGCCGGCGCCCATCAAGACCATCCCGGTGAAAGCAGGCAAGCCACCCATCAAGGCCTCACAGCTTTTGAAAAAGCCTACCCCTGCCCCGGTTCAAAAGGAGAAGTCGAACCCTATTCCTTTCAAACCCATTGTGCAGAAACCTCAGCCCAAGCCTTCCAGGCCGGTAGTGGTGCCTAAAACATCAACAAATAAATCTGTAAAATACGAACCCGAGTTTACGAAATCTGTGTTAGATCTCCGTCAGCAGGGGCAAAGTGGACCAACTATGAGATATTCCGATGCCGAGTTAAATGAGTTCCGTGACCTGATCAATAAGAAGCTGGAAGTGGCGAAGAAAGAACTCGCTTATCTGCAAGGTTTGATCACGAGAAAAGATGAGAGTGGTGATCTTGATGAGGGCCGCTACATGACCATGGAAGATGGAAGCATGAGCATGGAAAGAGAGCAGCTGAGCCAGATGGCCAGCCGCCAGATCCAGTTCATCGACCACCTGGAAAAAGCCATCATGCGCATTGAGAACAAGACCTATGGCATCTGCCGTGTAACAGGTCAATTGATCGACAAAGCCCGTCTTCGTGCCGTGCCGCATGCTACACTGAGCATCGAGGCCAAGCAGATGATGAACAAATAAAAGCTTGAATGCCTTCCGCCCGGAAGGCATTTTTATTTACCTAAGAATATCTGGAAGCCCACACCGAAGCTGATGCCGTTGTTGGTGAACTTCTGCGTGGTTTCAAATGAAGACCTGACATCAGGTGTTGAAGGGTTGGTATAATCACTCAGCTGCTCCGATTTCATCGTGGCTTTATTGGAGGTACGCAAATAGCCGACGTAAAGATCAATTCCTGTGTGCTCATTCAGCAGCCTGGTAACTCCCAGGTTGAGTCCCGCGTTATAATAGAACTTGCTTGAAGATTTTCCTTCATACGTCCCCTTCACATCCGTGTAGTAATAAAAGCCGTCTGTTTTTGTGGTGCCTGATCCCGCGGAAAAAAACAGGTGTGTAAATGGACGGAACGAGGATCCGCTCTTGAAATAATGTCTCAGGAAAGTTCCTGCCCCAAAATCGATATTGTTGTAATTGTCTTCGCTGAAAGTGATGCCGGCTGATTTTCTCCGAGCCACCTGGTCGTTGATGCCTATGGTAACCGAGCCGCCGATCACCGTCTGGTCGGTGATAAACCAACCCAGCGAGGGTGTGAGCTGCAGGGAAAAATTACCAGTTTCGGTTACAGAAGGCGTTTGGTTGGGTGCAGAGAATTCCGACTCACCTGCCGACCATAAGCCGCTGGCGACCGTGAATCCTACCATGCGGTTGCCTTTTTTTAGTTGGGCGTTTACCGAAAGGGTGAGGAATAAGATGGATAAGGCAAGCAGTGACTTCGGTTGCATACAGTTGTTTTGAGTGGGTCAAAAATATAGGTTGAAACTTATGAAAGCTATCGGTTGTGCATAAATTTCATTTTTGTAATACTTTGGAAATTAGAAAGCTATCCTTTATTTTTAACTTTTAGAACAAACACTAAACTCCTGTTATGAGAAAAACTCGATTTTTTTCACTTGCTATTTTATCCATCGTATTCATAGCTGCCAGTTGTACTAAAGAAGGTCCACAGGGTCCGGTTGGTCCCCAGGGTCCTCAAGGCGTAGGTGGTATTGCTGGTCCTCAGGGAGCAACAGGCGCTACTGGTCCTGCAGGTCCTACAGGTCCGCAGGGTCCGGTTGGAGCAACAGGCCCACAAGGTCCCGCTGGTACAGCCAATGTGATCTATTCGGCCTGGGTAAGTGGTCCTACTTTATCATGGGCGGATTCTCTGCACGCTGACCTCGGTGTGATCAGCAGGGCGAACAGGGCGGCTCCAAGCCTGAGCACAGCGGTATTGGACAACGGCGTTGTACTTTCTTACTACAGAAGCGCAACTGCTGGCACCACACTGCTTCCTTACGTGTATCCCAACCTTGCACAGATCCAGCAGATATCTTCCTTGCTGAAAGCCAACACGATCACTTATTTTGTTTCCGATCTTACCGACATGAACGCATCATTGATCGTTCCTACAGGGGAGTTCAGGTATGTGATCATTCCTGGTGCTGTGGCCGGTGGCCGTGTAGCAGGATATTCTGCAGACCAGCTGAAGAAAATGTCTTACGACGAGATCGCCCGCTTGTTCAACATTCCAGCGAACGGCGGACTTTGATCTGGAAATAAATTTCATCGCGAACCGGCCCCATGGCCGGTTTTTTTATGCCCGCTGAACTTACCTTTACCACCCTGATTATGAAAAAAAATCTACTCCTAGCTTTCAGCTTCATTGCATGTTTTGCCAATGCCCAGGTCATTTCCGGTCCCATGCTTGGGCCCGTTGAATTACGCGATGCAAAAATCTGGGTGGAAGTAGGCGCCGCTACAAAAAAACTGCAGCTTAGCTATTATAAGAAAGGCCAGCCCGCGAAGTCAAAGACAATCACCTATAACGGAGCGTTGGGAAAAGACTTCAACCCCGTGGTATTTACCATTGGCGGACTGGATTTCAACACCACTTATGAATACCACATTCATACAGATGGCAAGCCTGCCAAGGGCAGTTACGAATTCACAACCAAGGATCTCTGGCAATGGAGAAAGCCCGCTCCGGATTTTTCTTTCATCACCGGCTCCTGCGCTTATTTCAACGAACCTGTTTTCGACCGTCCCGGCAGGCCCTATGGCGGCGACTCTTCGATCTTTGAAACCATGGCTAAGGAGAAGTCTTCTTTTATGCTCTGGCTGGGCGACAACTGGTACACCCGTGAAGTGGACTATTACAGCGACTGGGGGCTCTGGTACCGCGCACATAAGGACAGGAGCTCGCCTGTGTTGCAAAAGCTGCTGCGTGCCATGCCTCACCTTGCCACCTGGGACGATCATGACTATGGTCCGAACGACATCGGCGGCCATTATATACTGAAAGAGACCAGCAAGAAAGTGTTCGACAGCTATTGGGCCAATCCTTCATCCGGCGAGAACGGGGAAGGAATTTATACCATGTATACCCACGGCGATGTGGATGTTTTTATCTGCGACGACAGGTGGTGGAGAAGTGCGGATGACGTGGAGGATTCCATCAACGGCCAACCCAATCCCGCCAAGCGCATGCTGGGAGAGAAGCAGCTGCAGTGGCTGAAGCAGTCCCTGATGTACAGCAATGCGGTCTTCAAGTTTGTTGTCATTGGCAGCCAGGTGCTGAATCCCGTGTCGCCCTATGACAAGCTGAAGGATTTCCCTGCGGAATATGAAGAGCTGATGAATTTTCTTACGGAAAGCAAGATCAATGGGGTGATGTTCATTACCGGCGACAGGCACCATACCGAGATCATCAGGCAGGAAAGGCCAGGCACTTATCCACTGTACGATCTTACCGTATCGCCGCTCACGTCGGGTACCCATGTTTTTGGCGGACCTGAAAAGGACAATCCATTCAGGGTACTGGGTATCGATCAGAAACAGAACTATGGAAAATTCAGCTTCTCCGGGCCTCGTGGCCAGAGAAAACTCACCGTGGAGTTTTTTGGTGTGAAAGGAGAAAAGCTGGGAGAATGGAGTATACTGGAAACCGCCTTAAAAACACCCCGCTAAATGACCATTGAATTTGCATACGACAAAAGGCTGGTACTGCAGGCCTTGCGCTATCATTTTATCAGCCAGATGGAGATCAGGATCATGATCATCCTGGTGAATGTATTTGCGTTCAGCTCTGCCGCGCTTTTTTATTTCCAGAAGATCACGCCCCTGGCCTTCCTGGTGGGTTCTTTTCTCTGGTTCATGTTGATGATCTCTTTCTGGTTCCTCCTGCCGGGGGCGGTGTACAAAAAAGCTTCCACCTTCCGCGACAGGTTTACCATGCATTTTGGAGACGATGAATTCACGGTGGGAAATGAAAGAGGATCAAGAGCCTGGCCCTGGACCTCAGTAACAAAATTCATTGAGACCCCGCATTTCTTCCACCTCTATTTCGACCGAAGGTCCTTCTTCCTGGTGCCCAAAGCAGCTTTTGGCAGCAGCGACCGGGTGCACGATATGCGCCTTTTACTCAGGGATAAGGTAAGGGACAGGAAGCGGAGTTAGAGTGATTTTTCCATCACATAGTGGGGAATGGTGATCTCCTGGAATTCGGACCCCACCTTTTTATAGCCCATTTTCTCGTAAAAGCCCAGGGAATTCTTCCGGGCGTGCATGGTGATCTTTTTATACCCCCGGTCGCGGGCGAGGTTTTCCGCGAACTGCATCAGGGCCCTGCCTACGCCCTTGCCCTGCAAGTCGTTGAGTACCGCCATCTGCCGCAGGCGCACAGTACCGGGCTCTTCTTCTACCAGCATACAGCAACCGAGCATCTGGTCCTCCTCGAAGGCACCGATCAGCAGGTTCTTTTTTTCTTTGTTGAGTTCTTCTTCGGTAAAGTGCAAACCGAGAGGCTTGCGTAGGATCTCATCACGCAACTGGATCATCTGCTGGTATTCCTTTGTGCCGTGGTCGATGATTTTTAATGCCATTTCCCCGAATTACGTTTTTTCAAATTACAAAATATTCTGATTACCTTTCCAACCTAGCAGAACTACTGCAAATAAAGGAGAAAATTGTTAGTATTTTTAAATGCACCAGGGCAAATGTGATTTATTTCAAAAACTTCTATTTTTGCACCACTATAACCAAACTTTTACAAAATGTCAGACATTGCAGCTAGAGTAAAAAAGATCATTGTTGATAAACTGGGCGTTGATGAAGCCGAAGTGAACAACGAAGCTTCTTTCACCAATGATTTAGGCGCAGACTCCCTGGACACAGTAGAGCTGATAATGGAATTCGAAAAGGAATTCAACATCTCAATTCCTGATGAGCAGGCAGAGACCATCACCACTGTAGGACAGGCTATTTCCTACCTCGAGGAACATGCGAAGTAAGTAATTCAATCTTCCGTATACCGGAACACATTTTTATCCGCCTTATGTTGTCACCAACTAAGGCGGTTTTCTCTTACAATAATTTTTGCGGGCATGCAATTCAAAAGGATAGTGGTTACGGGAATGGGCTGTTTAACGCCATTGGGAAATTCCGTTACAGAATACTGGAACAACCTGCGCAATGGTGTGAACGGCTGCGATTTCATTACCCTTTTTGACGCTTCAAAATTCAAGACCAGGTTCGCCTGTGAGATCAAGAACTTCGATCCCACCAGCTTCCTCGACCGGAAAGAGGCGCGCAAGCTCGACCGCTTTACCCAAACAGCTGTTATCGCCAGCGACCAGGCCGTGAAAGATGCTGGCATCGATGGGCAGAATGTAAATCCCGACAGGGTAGGCGTGGTCTTCGCCTCCGGCATCGGCGGCCTCATCACCTTCCAGGAGGAAGTGATCAATTTTGCCAAGGGAGATGGAACGCCTCGCTTCAATCCCTTTTTCATTCCCAAGATGATCCTTGACATCGCTGCAGGACATATTTCCATGCGCCACGGTTTCCGCGGGCCCAACTTCGCTGTAGTGAGTGCCTGCGCATCCAGCACCAACGCCATGATGGAGGCATTCAACCTGATCCGCCTCGGCAAGGCCGATGTGATCGTGACCGGCGGAGCAGAAAGCGTGATCTCCGAAGCAGGCGTAGGCGGATTCAATGCCATGAAGGCTTTGAGCGAAAGGAACGACGATCCCAAATCGGCATCAAGGCCTTATGACAAAGACCGCGACGGCTTTGTCATGGGCGAGGGAGCCGGCGTGGTGGTATTCGAAGAGCTGGAGCACGCGCTCGCAAGAGGAGCCAAGATCTATTGCGAAGTGGCCGGTGCAGGCGCCACCGCCGATGCACACCACATTACAGCACCCCACCCCGACGGGCTCGGTGCCAAGAACGTAATGATCCAGGCACTCGACGACGCAGGCATGCAGCCCACAGATATCGATTACATCAATACGCATGGTACTTCCACCCCGCTGGGAGATATCGCCGAGATCAAGGCCATCGTGGATGTATTTGGCGAGCATGCGTATGAACTGAATATTTCTTCTACCAAATCCATGACGGGCCACTGCCTCGGTGCAGCCGGCGTAATTGAAGCCATGGCCTGCATCATGAGCGTGCAGAACGACATCGTTCCGCCCACCATCAACCATTTTACCGATGATCCGGAACTCGACTCCCGTCTGAACTTCACTTTTGGCGAGGCGCAGAAAAGAAAGGTAGATGCCGCATTAAGCAACACTTTTGGATTCGGAGGACATAACGCCTGTGTTATTTTTAAAAAATATTCTGCGTAAATTCACCGCAACACAACAAACGGTGTAACTATTGGCCCTCTGGAACCCCTTTAAAAAACAATCCGGCAACTCTTTCAAGGACCAGCTGAAGGGGATTTTGGGTTACTCGCCATTAAACGTTTCGATCTACCGCAATGCCCTCACTCACCGTTCGGTTAAAGAACCCAGCTCGGAAAACAATGAGCGGCTGGAATACCTGGGCGACGCTATCCTCAGCGCCCTGATCGCCGATTATCTCTTCAAACGCTATCCTTATAAAGAAGAAGGCTTCCTGACGGAAATGCGGTCTAAAATGGTGAACCGCTCACAGCTGAACGACATCGCCATCAAGATGGGATTGAAGCGCATTACTGTTTTTAATAAGTCCGACGCATCACTGAAGACCAGCCAGATCTTTGGCAATACGCTGGAGGCCCTGGTGGGTGCGATCTATCTTGACCGGGGTTATAAAAAGACCAGCAAATGGGTCACCGAAAGGATCATCATTCCTTACATGTTCATGGATGACCTCGAGGCACTGGAGATCAATCACAAGAACAGGCTCTATGGATGGGTGAACAAAAATGGGAAATCACTCGAGTTCGAGACCATCAATGAGCACCTGGAAAATGGCAGGCGGTTGTTCACCGTTGCCGCCGTGATCAATGGAAAAGTAATTGCAGAAGGAAAGGCCTTCAATAAAAAAGATGCCTCGCAGATCGCCGCGCAAAGAGCGGTGGATAAGCTGGGTATTGAGAACTCAGATTCCGTTGTCAACGAGATGTGAGCGTGTTGACTGGTTGATTCACGATGCTCAATTCTCAAACGTGATCCTGTACACCGCGCCGCGGTCATCATCGCTCACCAGCATGGAGCCATCTGCCAGGATCTGTATATCCACCGGCCTTCCGATCACCTTTCCATCCGGCTGCAGCCAGCCGGTAGCGAATGGAATATAGCGTGTGGCCTTGTTGTTCTCCATGTTCACCAGCATGATGCGGTAGCCAATGGGCTGGCTCCGGTTCCAGCTGCCGTGTTCGGCAATGAAAACCTGGTTCTTGTATTCAGGAAGGAACATGTTGCCGGTATAAAAACGAAGTCCCAGTGCAGCCACGTGCGGACCCAGCTTCATGGCCGGGGATGTGTACTCAGTACACATTTTGCCTTCATCGTGTTTGGGGTCTTTAAAATCGCCCTGGTGGCAATAGGGAAAGCCGAAGTGCATGCCGGCACGGGGTGCCGTGTTGAGTTCGTCGGCGGGAATGTCGTCGCCTAAATTGTCGCCGCCATTATCGGTGAACCATAATTCTTTTGTTTCGGGGTGCCAGGTAAAGCCTACCGTATTCCGGATCCCGCGGGCAAAGACCTCGTAGCCACTGCCGTCCGGGTTGATGCGTGTAATGGATGCATAAGCAGGATTTTCCCTCTCGCAAATATTGCAGGGCGCGCCCACCGGCACATAGAGTTTATCATCCGGTCCAAAGGCAATGAACTTCCAGCCATGATGCCTGTCGGTAGGGAACTGATCGTAGACCACTTTATAGGCGGGCGGGTTGGCCAGCCTGTTCTCGATGTCGTCGAAACGGATCACCCGGCTGATCTCCGCCACGTAAAGGCTTCCATTGCGAAAGGCCACGCCATTGGGCGAAGTAAGCCCGGAAGCGATGGTATAGACCTTATCACCTACGCCGTCTTTGTTGGCATCTACAACGGCATACACGCTGTTGCCCGAGCGGTTGCCCACGAATAAGGTGCCGTTGGCGCCCAGGCACATGCTCCTGGCATTGGGTACTTCGGCATAGACATGGATTTGGAAGCCCGGAGGCAACTTGATCTTATCCAGGTTGTATTTTTTGTCCAGCTCATTGAGCGAGGCAGACGCAGTAGTGGCAGTGGAAGTATCCGGGCTGGTGGATCGGTTCCTGTCGCCACAGGAGGTTTGATCCGCCGCTAGTAAAAAAGCCAGGGGCAGGTAGATGAACTTTTGGAACATGGTCAAGGGTTTCAACTATAAATTTAGCGCATTACCCGATCTCCTGGCAGAGCTCAATCAGCACCCCGTTGGTGGTTTTGGGGTGAAGGAAACAGACGAGCTTATTATCGGCTCCCCGCCTGGGCTGATCGGATAAGAGCTGGAAGCCCTCGCTCTTCAGCCTTTGCATTTCGGCCTGGATGTCCTTCACTTCAAAGGCCAGGTGGTGCAGGCCCTCTCCTTTTTTGTCGATGAACTTCTGGATCACCCCATCGGGCGCCGAGGTTTCCAGCAGCTCGATCTTGGTATCGCCGGTCCGGAAGAAGGCGGTGACCACGTTCTCGGAGGCTACCTCCTCGGTTTTGTAGCAGGGACTATTTAACAGTTTTTCAAACAGGGGCACAGATTCTGCGAGTGACCTGACAGCGATGCCAATGTGCTCAATTTTATGCATATAGGGCGTTTACGATAATGGTAAAATTAGAGTCCGGACATGACTAAAATCAGTAAATGCAGGGTTTTTGAGGTAAATTTGCATCTGAAAGGAAATTAAAATATGTTGAAACTGCCCATATATCTTGACCATAATGCCACTACGCCCTGCGACCCCCGGGTAGTGGATGCGATGATCCCTTATTTCACACAAAATTTTGGAAATGCCGCCAGCCGCAACCACCCTTTTGGATGGCAGGCTGAGGAAGCTGTAGACTATGCCCGTGAGCAGGTTGCCGCCCTTATTGGTGCCGATCCTAAAGAAGTGATCTTCACCTCCGGCGCTACCGAGGCCGATAACCTGGCCATCAAAGGCGTGTTTGAAATGTACGCCCAGAAAGGAAACCACATCATCACCTGCAATATCGAGCACAAAGCCGTGCTGGATACCTGCAAGCACGTAGAAAAAGAAGGCGGCGAGGTTACTTACCTGCCGGTAAATGAAGATGGACTGGTAACCGTGGAGCAGGTAGAAGCTGCCATTAAGCCCAATACCATCCTCATTGCCCTGATGTACGCGAACAACGAGATCGGCACCATCATGCCGATCCGCGAAATAGGTGCCATGGCCCGCAAGCATGGAGTATTGCTCTTTACAGACGCCACCCAGGCGGTTGGAAAGATCCCCGTGGATGTGAACAAGGACAACATCGACCTGCTGGCCATGACCGCGCACAAGATGTACGGTCCCAAAGGCGTTGGTGCCTTATACGTGCGCAGGAAAAACCCAAGGGTAAAAGTAACCGCACAGATGGACGGCGGCGGACACGAAAGAGGCATGCGCAGCGGTACGCTGAACGTTCCCGGCATCGTGGGATTTGGCAAGGCCTGCGAGCTTTGCAGAAACGAAATGGCCCAGGATGCGGAGAGGCTGAGCAAGCTGCGTGACAAACTGGAAACAGAATTATTGAAACTGGAAGAAGCTTACGTAAACGGCAACAAGCAGCACAGGCTCCCGCATGTAAGCAATATCTCTTTCAAATATGTAGAAGGTGAAGGATTGATGATGGGCTTTAACAAGAACATCGCGCTTTCATCCGGTTCTGCCTGTACATCGGCTTCACTGGAACCATCTTATGTGCTGAAAGCACTGGGACTGGGCGACGATCTCGCGCACAGCTCACTGCGTTTCGGCTTAGGAAGATATACCACCGAGGAGCAAATCGATTACACGATCGCTGAAGTATCCAAGGCGGTGACCAAGTTAAGAGAAATGAGTCCGCTCTGGGAGATGTATAAAGAAGGCATCGACATGAACAGCATAGAGTGGGCGCATCATTAATTGTATTTTAAAAAACTAGACATATGGCATACTCAGATAAAGTCCTGGATCATTACAACAACCCCAAGAATGTGGGTACCCTGGACAAAAGCAAAGCGAATGTAGGTACAGGCCTCGTGGGCGCGCCAGAGTGCGGCGACGTGATGCGCCTGCAGATAGAGGTAGACGACAAGACCGGTGTGATCAAGGATGCGAAGTTCAAGACCTTTGGTTGCGGCTCCGCCATTGCTTCTTCCTCCCTCGCTACCGAGTGGCTGAAGGGAAAGACCATCGACGAGGCTGTGACGATCGACAATATGGAGATCGTTGAGGAACTGAATCTTCCTCCCGTGAAGATCCACTGCTCGGTTCTTGCTGAAGACGCTATCAAGGCTGCGATCAACGATTACCGTAAAAAGAACGGGCTCGAAGAACTGAAGTTCGAAGAGAGCGCCGTGCATTAATGGAGGGTTTATGACCAGTACAGAAAACGCAATTTTTGTAAGCGATAAGGCGAAAGCCAAGGTGAAGCAACTGATGAAGGATGCAGGTGTGGGCGACGACCCTTCCTATTTTCTTCGTGTGAGTGTGGTCGGTGGTGGCTGCTCGGGCCTCAGCTACAAGCTGGATTTCGATAACGAGCAAAAGCCCATGGACCAGGTCTTCGAGGACAATGGAGTGAAGGTGGTGACCGACCTGAAAAGCTTTCTTTACCTGGTGAATACCGAGCTTGAATTTTCTGATGGACTGAACGGCAAGGGTTTTTATTTTCAAAATCCCAACGCCAGCCGTACCTGCGGTTGCGGAGAAAGTTTTTCAGTATAAAAAAAGAAAGAACTTGAACAGCCCCGCCATCGCGGGGCTTTTTTATGCGTGCCCCAGTTAACTAGTCAACCAGTCAACTAGTTAACTTATTCCACCCTACAGCCGAAATCCATCACCATTTGCTTATTTTGCAATCCAATGTGGGCGATCTGTAAAAAAGAATTGGCGCAGTTTTTCAGCAGCCTCACCGGCTATATTGCCATTATTGTTTTCCTGGTGGTGAACGGACTGGTGCTTTTTGTGTTTCGCAACAACATCTTTGAGGCGGGTTATGCCAGCCTCGACAGCTTTTTCTCGCTGGCGCCCTGGGTGCTGATGTTCCTGATCCCCGCCATCACCATGCGCAGCTTTTCGGATGAATACCGCAGCGGGAGCTTTGAGATCCTGCGCACCAGGCCGCTTACTGCCTGGCAGATCGTGAATGGAAAATTCGCAGGCAGCCTCATCGTTGCCATCATTGCGCTCTTGCCTACCATCGTGTATTTTTTTACGGTGAACCAGCTCGCGGCTACCAGCGGCATCGATGCCGGCGCAGCGGCGGGCTCCTACCTGGGTTTGTTTTTCCTTTCTGCGGTCTTTACTTCCATTGGCGTTTGCGTCAGCAGCTTCACGCAGAACTCTGTAGCGGCATTTATTATCACGGTGCTGGGTTGCGCGCTTTTGTATTTTGGTTTTAACGCCATCAGCCAGCTGCCGGTTTTTGAAGGCGGCGCTGATTTCTATATAGAGATGCTGGGCATCGACTTCCATTACAGGAGCATGAGCCGCGGTGTACTGGATACCAGGGACCTCGTTTATTTTATCAGCCTTACGCTGCTGTTCCTATTGATCACCCGTCAAAACCTGCTGAGGCATTGATATGAAGAAATGGGGACAGATCAAATATCCCTGGCTGATCATGCTGCTGGTTGCGGTAGTGATCCTGGTGAACCTGCTGGCGGGCATGGCCTACTCGCGTATCGATCTCACGGAAGAAAAAAGATATTCGCTCAGCAAACCCACACGCAACTTGCTGCAGGATATACGCGAGCCCATACAGATAGACGTATACCTCACGGGCGACGAGCTGCCCGCAGTGGTACGCAAATTCCGCAACGGTCTGGAAGATTTTCTATATGAGATGAAGCTGGCTGCCGGCACCAAGGTCCAGTACCGTTTCATCAATCCATTTGCCAATAGCGATGATACGGCTGCCACGGCGCTCTTCCTCGATTCGCTCAATAACTATTATGGCCTCTACCCTGTATTCCTCAACGCGCCAGACGAAGTAGGCGACAAGATGGAAGTGAACAGGATCATCCATGGACTGGTAGTGAGAAGCGGCGATCTTTCGGCAGGGGTTGATCTGTTGAAAGGCGCGCGATCGTTCGGTACGGAGCCCGAGCAACTGGCTGCTTTATACAACAACGTTGAAGCCACCATCGAGTACAAGCTGGCCAGCGCTATACAAAAAGTAACGATCAGGGAAAAGCCCGTCGTGGCCTACGCGCTCGGCAATGGGCAGGCCTGGGGCTTTCAGGCAGACGACATGGTGCGAACGCTGATAGAGAATTACCGCTTCGACACTCTCAATATCTCCCAGGTTCCCTACATACCCGATGTGATCAACGCCCTGGTGATCGCCAAGCCGACCATTCCTTTTACTGATGCCGATAAATTCAAGATCGACCAGTTTGTTATGGGCGGGGGGCGCGTGATCTGGATGCTGGACAATATGTATGCGGAATTCGACAGCCTGTACAAATCAGGAGGCTTCGTGGCCTTTGACCGCGGCCTGAACCTGGAAGACCTGCTGTTCAATTACGGCGTGCGCATTAACCAGTCGCTGCTGCAGGATATGCAAAGCGACCAGCTTCCGCAGGTGAGCGACCAGTCGGGACAGCAAAGATTGGTTGACTGGCCCTTCTTTCCCATATTGAATGGTACAGATCATGCCGTGAGCAAGAACCTGGATGGTGTAAGAGCGCTTTTTCCAACCTCCATGGATACGGTGGAAGCGGCAGGCATCAGGAAGACGCCTTTGCTCACCAGCTCCGCCAACGCCAGGCTGCTGGCAGCCCCGGCCAAGATCGATTTCGAGTTCCTGCAGATCGCTCCCGATGAAGCCTCGTTCCGGCTCAATAACGTACCCGTAGCCTTCCTGCTGGAAGGCAGGTTCCGGTCGCTCTATACGGGCCGCGTACCCAGGGCCACGGTGGATTCCCTCAAAAGCATGAACAGGCAGGTGCGGTATGAGGCCGCTGCCGAAAATAAAATGATCGTCATCTCGGATGGCGATATCGCATTGAACCAGTACAGTCCCAGTACAGGTCCCCTGCCCATGGGCATGAACCTTTTTACCAGGTATACCTATGCGAACAAGGATTTCTTCAGTAACAGCCTGGAATACCTGGTGAACCCTTCCGATATCCTGCAGACAAGAGCCAAAGAGTATACCCTCCGCCTGCTGGATCCCAAAAAGGTGAGTGAGCAGCGCTCCACCTGGCAGGTGCTCAACCTCCTGCTGCCCGTATTGCTGGTCATTCTTGCCGGCTGGGTCTACCAATACCTCAGAAAACGCCGCTGGTCTTAGGGCAGCATAGCGCCTCCACCTATCTTTGCCGGCTAAACAAAGTTTGATGACGCAGGAATACCTTGCCTATCTGGTTTTTGGAATTGTGATCCTTATAGCCGTGGTCTTCGACCTGGGCTTGCTGAGCAAACAGTCTGCTTCCATTACTATTCGCAAGGCGCTGTATCAAACCATATTCTGGGTGATGTTGGCCGTGGGATTTTTCGTCTTCCTTTGGTTCTCTTCGGGCAAAGTTCCGGCGCTGGAATTCATCAGCGCCTACCTGATGGAATGGAGCCTGAGCATCGATAATATTTTTGTCTTCATCCTCATCTTTTCGTTTTTCAAGATCCGGGCAGACCATGTGGCCCGTGCCCTGCTGATCGGTATCCTCATGGCCATTGTGTTCAGGATCATCTTCATCACCATTGGCGTGGCCCTGGTAGAGCGCTTCGAGTGGCTGCTTTATATCTTCGGAGCATTCCTGGTCTATACGGGTATCAAGATCTTCACAGTGAGGCAGGAAGACGAGTACGATCCGGCTGAAAGTCCTGTGTACAAATTCCTTAATCGTTTCTTTCCCATCCTTCACCAGGACGTAGGCGGAAAGTTGATGGTGAAGCGCGATGGTAAACGGTTCTTCACCGAGCTCTTTGTAGTGATCGTGCTGCTGGCTACCACGGATATCGTTTTTGCCCTCGACAGCATACCGGCTGTTTTCGCCATCGTTACCGAGTCGCCATCCAAAAAACTGATCATCTATACCAGTAATATTTTCGCGGTGCTTGGCCTGCGATCGCTTTTCTTCCTGCTCAAGGGAGCGGTGAATAAGTTCACCTACCTGCAGCAGGGCATAGCCATCGTGCTGATCTTTATTGGTATCAAGATGCTGGTAGAATTCTTTCACATCAAGGTGCCGGTCTACATTTCCCTGATGGTGATCGTGATCTGCCTGGGAGGTTCCATCTGGTATTCCCTTCAGCAGCTGAAGCGCGTGAACCTCGACAAGGTGCAGAAGCCCTAGTGTACGTCAGTCGTCAATCGTGAAATTAGGTGCCATTCCGGAGCCACGTCACTGCGAGCGCAGCGAAGCAGGTGAATCGTGAATGGTAAAGCATAACTGGAAACAGGAAACTGGAAACAGGAAACAGTAGACCGTAAACCGTAAATTTACCTGTGTATTCCATCGAAACCATCGCAGAAGTCATTGGCGCGCGCGTGATCAGGCAGGTAAGCAACAGCACGATCGCCCACCTTGCCTACGACAGCCGCTCCATCAGCTTTGCAGCCAGCTCTATTTTTTTCGCCATCAGAACAAAGCGACAGGACGGCCACCGCTTCCTGGGCCAAGCCTACCAGAAGGGGATACGCAATTTTGTGGTAGACCAGGATATAGATGAAACTGCGCTGCCGGAAGCCAACATTCTCCGAGTGCATTCTTCCGTAAAAGCCTTGCAGCAACTCGCGGTCTTTCACCGCGAGCAATTTACAATACCCGTCATAGGCATTACCGGCAGCAACGGGAAAACCGTAGTGAAGGAGTGGCTTTACCAACTGCTGCAGGAAGATCATCACATTGTAAGAAGTCCCAAAAGCTATAACTCGCAGATCGGGGTGGCCATGAGCCTCTGGCAGATGAAGGAAGGACATGATCTCGCAATCTTCGAGGCCGGCATTTCCCAGCCCGGAGAAATGGATGCGCTGGAAGAAATGATTCGTCCAACGCTGGGTGTTCTCACCAACATTGGTTCCGCGCATGATGAAGGCTTTTCATCTACTGAACAAAAGCTGGAGGAAAAGCTCAAATTATTCAGGAGGGCCGATGTAGTGATAGGAGAAGAGAAATGGATCAGCAACACCGCCTTCAAAAAAAAGTTCATGTGGGGACAGGGCAGCGATTGCCGTCTGCGTGTGGTAGGTATGGAAAGGGAATCAGACCACACGGTTCTCAAAGGTTATTACCTGGATTATCCTACGCAACTCACCATGCCATTCACCGATGACGCTTCCATCCAGAATGCCATCACCTGCTGGTCGGTATTGCTGGTGCTGGATTATAACGAGCAGGACATTAACGCGCGTTTCCGCAGGCTGCACCAGGTAGACATGCGGCTGGAAATGAAGCAGGGCATCAACGGCTGCGTCATCATCAATGACAGTTACAGCGCCGACCTTACGTCTTTCCACATGGCGCTTCATTTCATGAACAGCCAGCAGGGCAGCCAGAAAAAAACCGCCATCCTATCCGATTTCATGGAGACAGGGAAAACAGGCAGGGAACTTTATGGTACCATCGCGGAGTCGCTGGCCCAGCACGGCGTGGGAAGAGTGATCGCCATTGGAAAAAATATCAGTGAAATGCTTCCGCGTTTCCTGCCGGAAGAGATCAGGGTGGACAGGTTCGATTCTACACGCGAGTTCATTGACCAAATGAAAACTTCCGCTTTTCAGCAGGAAACCATCCTGGTAAAAGGTGCGAGGGTCTTCAACTTCGAATCGGTGGTACAGCTGCTGGAGAAAAAGCTTCACCAGACCGTTCTTGAGATCAATCTGAACGCGCTTGCTGCCAATTTGAAAAGCTACCAGCATATTTTGCAACCCCGTACCAGGCTGATGGCTATGGTAAAGGCCTTCGCCTATGGCAGCGGCGGGGTGGAGATCGCCTCTGTGCTCCAGTATAACCAGGTAGATTACCTGGCCGTGGCCTATACCGATGAAGCGGTAGAACTCCGGCGATCGGGCATCCACATGCCTATCATGGTCATGAACATGGAGCCCTCCTCATTTGCCGCCATCACCGATCACCAGCTCCAGCCCGTTATTTATTCTTTCAAATTACTGGAGGAATTCGATGAACACCTGCGCAACCAGGCCCTCACGGATTTTCCAGTGCATATCGAGGTCGAGACCGGCATGAACCGTTTGGGTTTTGCCACCACCGAGATGGAAAAACTCGGTGAATGGCTGGTCGCGAATGAAACGATCAGGGCAGAATCTGTTTTCACCCACCTGGCCGCCAGCGACGACGAGGCGCAGGACGAATTCACCAGGATGCAGGCCGGGGCCTTCCTGGCTGCGGTAGATGTACTCGACAAACACCTCAACTATCCCTTCATCAGGCATATTGGCAATACGGCGGCCATCACAAGGTTCCCCGAGTATCACCTCGACATGGTGAGGGTGGGGATAGGATTGTATGGCGTTGAAACCGCGGGCTCATCGCTTGACCTGGAGCCGGTAGCCACGCTGAGGTCCACTATTTCCCAGGTAAAACGCCTGAAGGCAGGCGATACAGTGAGCTATAACCGCAGCGGCGTGATCAAGGAGGATTCCGTGATCGCCACCGTAAGGATCGGGTATGCGGACGGCTACTCAAGGAGACTAGGCAACGGGGTAGGGAAAATGTGGGTGAGAGGGAAGCTGGTGCCTGTGACCGGTACGGTTTGCATGGACATGACCATGATCGACGTGACCTCGGTTCCCGGTGTAGAAGAGGGGGACGAGGTGATCGTTTTTGGCGCTGAGCTTAGCGTTCAGCAACTAGCGGAATGGGCGGGCACCATCCCTTACGAGATCCTGACCTCCGTATCGCAACGTGTGAAAAGGGTATATTTCCAGGAATAGTATTAACACCGGCTTAACCGCAGTGTATGCCTAAACTTTATCTTTGTGGCCCTCCCAATCCCGGGAGCTAATAAAACCTTCCAATGAAATTGCGGTCAGCCGTTGCACTTATTTTATTGATCATTTTCATAGACCAGGCCTTGAAAATATGGATCAAGACCAACTTTACTTACGGCAACGTGATGAACGTGGGTGGATTTGAATGGTTTCAACTTTATTTTATCGAAAATGAGGGCATGGCCTGGGGCTTGAAGCTTGGTGGTGATTGGGGCAAAGTGATCCTGACCCTCTTCCGCCTGGCAGCGGTGATCTTTGGTACCTGGTACCTGGGTAAGATCGTGAAGCAGCATTATACCAAAGGCTTCATCATTTGCGCCTGCCTGATCTATGCCGGTGCACTGGGCAACCTGATCGACAGTATTTTTTACGGGCTCATCTTCACCCACAGCGATTATAATACGGTAGCTACCATGTTCCCGGCCCAGGGTTATGCCGGTATACTGCATGGTAAGGTGGTGGACATGCTTTATTTCCCCATTATTAAATCTACTTATCCTTCCTGGATACCCTTCCTCGGAGGCAAGTCATTTGAATTCTTTAGTCCCATCTTCAATATAGCGGACGCGGCCATTTCGGTGGGTGTGATCACGCTGCTCATCTTTCAAAAGCGTTTCATTCGCCGGACGGATGAGGAGGAAACGCATCCTACGGTAGAAACTGCTACGAGCTCTACGGATACAGCGCACATTATGTAGTTAACTGGTTGACTTGTTAACTGGTTGACCAGGAAACAGCCGGTACAACATTGACCATTGACCATTCACCTGCTTCGCTGCGCTCGCAGTGACATCGCTCCGGAATGACCTAATTTCACGATTCACGATCTCTTACTCGTACTGCCCGAACCACTCAGCATCCCAACTTTTTTGATCCCGGGTAAGCGGATGCGTAGTATAAAGATTTTTTGTGGGCAGGAGGCACACGAGGTCCCTTCCTTTTACCTGGATGGGTCTTATCACTGCTTTTTCCTGCACTGCAGGACGGGCAACTTCTAACCAGGTATTGGTCGCCTTTAAAGCAGCATCATACTGGTATCTCATATCCATAGGATGGGGATTTGAAATAAAAGTATGCTTAGCGAATGTTAAATCGCAATAGGAAAACTACGTGCAGGCACATGTTTATTCAGCAGCTAAGTAATTCTGCTGAGGGTGACCTATAGTTTGACCTTAATGGCGCCTGTTTTACAGATCGATCTTTCCCACCATATCCGCCGGTATCACCCATTTGTCGAAATCTTCCGGTGATACATAGCCGAGCTTAACCGCCATTTCTTTCAGCGTCGTTCCTTCTTTGTGGGCCTTCTGTGCGATCTCGGCCGCTTTGTAGTAGCCGATCCTGGTATTGAGGGCCGTCACCAGCATGAGAGAATTTTCTACATGCTTCCTGATATTGGCTTCGATGGGCTCAATGCCCACTGCGCATTTATCGTTGAAGCTCACGCAGCCGTCGCCAATGAGGCGGGCGCTGTGCAGGAAATTGTAGATCATCATGGGCTTGAACACATTCAATTCGAAATGGCCCATGGAGCCGCCGATGTTGATGGCCACGTCGTTGCCCATCACCTGGGCCGCGATCATGGTGAGCGCCTCGCACTGCGTAGGATTTACCTTGCCTGGCATGATGGAAGATCCCGGCTCATTGTCGGGTATGAAGATCTCGCCGATACCGCTGCGGGGTCCGGAAGAAAGCATGCGGATGTCGTTGGCGATCTTCATGAGGCTGGCGGCTACGGTCTTCAATGCGCCATGTGATTCCACAATGGCGTCGTGAGCAGCCAGGGCTTCGAACTTATTTTCTGCTGTCACAAACGGAAGGCCGGTGAGCCTGGCTATATGGGTCGCCACTTTTTCCGAATAGCCTTCGGGTGTATTGATGCCCGTGCCCACAGCTGTTCCGCCCAGGGCCAGCTCCGACAAATGCGCGAGCGTATTGCGGATGGCCTTCAGACCGTGATTGAGCTGCGAAACATAACCGCTGAATTCCTGTCCCAGCGTGAGCGGTGTAGCATCCATGAAATGCGTTCTTCCGATCTTCACCACATCTTTGAAATCCTTGCTCTTGGCCGCCAGTGTATCTCTCAGCTTTTCAATACCAGGAATGGTTACTTCCACCAGGATCTTATAGGCCGCAATGTGCATGGCGGTAGGAAATGTATCATTGGATGACTGTGATTTGTTCACATCGTCATTGGGGTGCAGAAATTTTTCTTTGTCGGATAGCAGGCCGCCCTGCATCAGGTGGCCACGGTAGGCGATCACCTCGTTCACGTTCATATTGCTTTGGGTGCCGCTTCCAGTTTGCCAAACTACCAGGGGAAAATATTCATCCAGATCACCTTTGAGGATCTCATCGCAAACCTTACCGATCATATCTGATTTCTCTTTGGGCAGAATGCCTGCGTCGAGGTTGGTGAGCGCGGCGGCTTTTTTCAAATAAGCAAAAGCGCGGATGATCTCTTTGGGCATCCGGTTGATGTCCTGCGCGATCTTAAAGTTGTCGATGCTTCGCTGCGTTTGCGCTCCATACATGGCGTCCTGCGGAACCTGTACTTCGCCCATGGTATCTTTTTCTATCCTGTAGTTCATGGTTGTTGGTTGAGGGGCCAAAGATACTTGAGACGGCATTATGCGAGGCTGACTTTGGTCAGAAGGCAATGGTTGCAAAATGTGAACTATTACCGGCATTAATTTGGTGATTATGCTAATTTTGAAAAGAGCATGTCCAGAGAGCTTCCACAGATCGTGATCGAATTCGCTCCGGACGCCGGGAACGACCAGGCGTCCGGAGCCGAAGCCATCCCCTCTCCACGGGGAAGGAAGGCTGTCAGGGAGGCGGGCCCGGATTCAATTGAACTTCCGCCCGACGAGGAACTCTTCCAAAAGCAATACTATTCCATCGGCGAGGTGGCCCAGATGTTCCATGTGAACATTTCGTTGCTCCGTTACTGGGAGGGCGAGTTTGGCTTCAAGCTGAGAAAGAATAAAAAAGGCGACCGCTTCTTTACACCCAAAGACGTTAAGACCCTTCAACTGGTCTACGACCTGATCAGGCGGCGCAAATTCACCCTCGAAGGCGCAAGAGACTACCTGAAAAATGCAAAGGGAGCCGATGAGAAATATGCCATGATCCAGTCGCTGCAGCGGCTGAAGGGGTTTCTGCTGGAGCTGAAGGCGCATTTGTAGCCCACCGGGTGGGTTTAACTTTTCTGAATCAAGGGTCCGGGTTAAATTTGAGAGTAATCTATTTGCATGAAAAAACTGTTGTTCTTAGCCGTACTCACCCTTTCGCTCCAGGCCGCTTATTCGCAGGTGGAAGTGAGCTGGGATGCCTCCGGGACCAAGATCCTCAAGGGCTTTATAGAGAAAAAGGACCTGGTATCTGATACAGCATTTACCTGGTACGCTCCCAATGCCAAAGGATATACGCCCGAGGCAGGTGCGCTCGCGGCCTTCAAGAACCATCATGCTGGTATTCACATCCTCATCTTCGGAGGCACCTGGTGCAGCGACACGCAGGGACTGCTGCCCAAATTCTTTGCCCTTACCGAAGCCGCCGGCTTTCCTGAAAACCAGGTCACCCTCATTGGAGTGGACAGGGCCAAGAAAGCCCAATACAATCTTACAGAAGCCTTCCAGGTTTATAATGTGCCTACTTTCATCGTGCTGAAGAACGGAAAAGAGATCGGCAGGGTGGTGGAGTATGGCAAGTACGGAATGTTTGATAAGGAACTGGGAGAGATTATCGCGCAAAGCGCGAAATGAGTTAACTAGTTGACTGGTTAACTAGTTGACCAGGGAACAGCCCCAGTAGTCAGTGACATCTTCGCGACTAAAATCAAACTTCTTCTTTTGCCTCCGTTGAATGCCTGATCTCCATGGCGTCCATGGTTTGCAGGATGTGCAGGTACAGTCTTTCCCTTTTATCAATGAATGCGGCCATCGCCATTTGCGGCGTGAGGAATTCCACCAGCACTATAAAAGCCTGTGGCCTGATGTCGGTCATGGCTACGGTAAACACAGCCACTTCCCTGTCTGCAGCCAGCTGCTCGCGGATGGCCGAAATGAGGGCCTCCACTTTGGCAGCAGGTGTTTGCAGGTGGATCTGCAATTGCAGCTCTCCCCTGATCTGGGAGCGGAGGGACACATTGTCCAGGATGCTATCCACCATCTGTTTGTTGGGAACGGTCACATAGGTCTTGTCCATGGTGCGGATGCGTGTGCTTCTCAATCCAATGCGCTCCACCGTGCCTGATACATTCTGCACCTTTACAAAATCACCGGTGGTAAAAGGCTTATCAAAAAAGATCACAAAAGAAGCGATGAGGTTTTCCAGGCTTTCCTTGAGGGCCAGCGCTATGGCAGCACCCACGATGCTAAGACCTGTGAGCAGGCTGCCGATATTATAGTTGAAGGCCAGGTGCAGGATCATCAGCAGGCCTATGATGCCCAGCATCACCTTTAAAAAATCCTTGAAAAAGACGATCAGCTGGTTCTCGCCCTGGTCTGCCGTGGCACCGGCTCTTTTTTGCAGCACATGGGCAATGAAGTCAATAAAACGCAGCAACACCCAGATGAACAGGGCAATGAGAACAATGATGCCGATCGATTCGAAGATGTCGGACAGCCAATATTTGTAGATTTTGATCTTCCATTCCGATGGGAAGTTCAGCCGGTACAAGGCTGCGATAGCGGCCGCCACCACAAAAAAAGTGCTGAGCGGCTTCACAATGAGGGTAGTGAACGTGTTCTCATCAAAGGTTTTCCAGTTCCTGCGGAACAAGCGGCAGAGCAGGTTGGCCAGGTAACGGGAAAGGATCCGCGCCAATAATATAAAGAAGAGGATAATGAGCAAAGTGAGCAGGTAGTCCTGCACTTCATTATCCAGGAATCTTCGATGGAGGAAATCGTTCATCTATGCGGTTTCGATAAAGTTAGAAATGAAAGCTATAAATGGTGATGGCATCTTTTGAAACGCCATAGATCATGGTATTGCCTATGATGTAATTGGTGAAAGAACCAAATGAAGAGGGCAATTCGTATTGCTTTTCCATGAAGTTGACGGTATTGTATAAGTAGATGCCTTTTTTGCCTATACCTCTTATGGTGTTGCCCTGCACATGAATATTACTGAGGTCTTTCAGGGGGATCTTTTGCTGGAAGCTGCCATAGTAATCAAAAATGAAGAGACCGGCGGCGGGGTCATAGAGGTAGACCTTGCCGTCCTGGTCGAAGATCCTTTGGGGCTGCACCTGCTCGGAAAACAGGCTCCGGAAATCAACGGTCTCCTGCAGCAGGTTGCCCTGCTCATCCATCTTCTTCAGCTTGTTCTCCACCGCATCAAAGAACCAGACATTGTTATCATTGGAGAGGCCCGCTGCGCTCACCTGCATCACGTTGAACTTCCTGAGGTCGATCGTGCTGCGGTGCGACAGGAACCTGTCGAGCAACACCACGGTAGAGAAATCTTTATAAAAAAGAAGAATGCTCAGCGGATTGGTGACGTCGATGGTGTGCAGCTGTCCGAATTTCCTGGTCTCATTATAAATGCCGGTAGAATCACCCTTTGCATTGTATTTCTTGATCTGTCCTGTTCCCGTGAGGATATAGAGGTTCTGGAGGTTGTCTACAGCTATGTCCGCCGCCACCAGCGGAATGGTCCGCACGAGGCGGAAAAGGCTATCCTGCTGCGCCTCCACTGCCATGGAAGAGAGGATCAGTAATATGGTCAGAATTTTCTTCACCAGTTGCGGATGATCTTTTGCTCCTGCCCGGTATATGAATGGAGGCTCATCTGGCTGCCATCGAACACGGCATAGGTGTAGTAGCGGATCCAGTCGCCCAGGTTAATGTACCGGCTCTTATCAGTAAGACGAAAATCAATGGGGAGGTGTCTATGCCCGAACACGAAAAATTCAATGTTTTTTTCCTTCAGTACTTCCTTAGCATAGCAGATCAGCCATTCATTCTCTTCGCCCAGGAAAACTTCCTCGGAAGCTCCCGTGCTGGCCCGGCTTTTCCTGCTGAAATAATGGGCCATGCCCATTCCCAGTCGCGGTGGCATGATGCCAAACAGCCACTGGCAGGCCGGGTTGCGAAAAACCGCTTTCATGGCCTTGTAGCCCTTGTCGCCCGGACCCAGTCCGTCGCCATGCCCAATATGAAAGGCATGACCATTCAGCTCAAAGTCTTTGGGTTCGAAGTAGACGGGTATGTTCAGTTCTTTCTGGAAATAGTCTTTCATCCACATGTCGTGGTTACCTACGAAAAAATGTATGTGGATGCCTGCATCCGTGAGTTCGGCCAGCTTGCCCAGCAGGCGCACATGGCCTTTTGGCACCACGCCCTTGTATTCGTACCAGAAATCAAAAAGGTCACCTACTAAAAAGACGGAAAAGGCATCATGCCGGATGGACTCGAGAAAGGCCACCACTTTTTTCTCACGCACCAGGCTTTGTTCCTCATTGGGAGCACCCAGGTGAAAATCGGAGAGAAAATAGACCTTTTTACCTGCAGGGATTTGCATGTTGCAAGATTAAACCGCGGCTGGCAGATCGTCAACTAAAAAACAATAAACTTCTTTAGGACCGTGCACGCCCACTACCAGGGTTTTTTCAATATCGGCCGTACGGCTGGGGCCGGTTGCGAAGGTGATGAGCGAAGGAAGATCACCCTTGTACTTTTGCTTCAAAGCGGTCAGCGCTTCATTGATATCGTAGACCAGCTGGGAAGTATAGGCAATGCAAAGATGAATAGGGGCGTATACGCTGGGTATCCTACCGCCTGTGAGGCTGCTCAATACGATGCTGCCGGTCCGGGCCACGAGTGACTCGCAGCCGGTAATGGAAGCATCGCAGTTCACGATGTCATCGGTACGAAAGTCAGGAGGAAAGAGTGAGAGGAACTTCTCGTCATGGCAATAGATCTTGGTCCATCCATGCTCTTTCATAAGGCCCTGCAGCTGTGCGCTTAGCTCCTCCATGTTCAGCGCAAAACTGAACTTCCCCTGTAGCTGGGTGAACTGCTCTGCGAATTCCACCACCACATCCTGCTGGAGATGCTGGTAAACATCGGTCACGCGGTCGCTTCCCGGAAAAGGCATTGGCGTTGAGTGTGTCAACGCCAGCCTTATATTTTTGAGAATGTTATTTTTATCTGTTCCGGTCATTTAGGAGCGGGTTGCTGGTTCATCACGTTGGGATCGTAAGGAGGAACACCTTCGCTGATGCCGCCATCGTGATGCGCATCGTCTTCAACGCCCAGGGGTTTTTTCTCTTCGAAAGGACGCTTGCCGATCAGGGTCTCCACGTCGCTTTGGAACAGCACTTCTTTTTCGAGTAATTCTTCTGCCAGCTTCTCTACCAGGTCGCGTTTTTCGATCAGCAGCTTCTTGGTCCTCTGGTAAGCCCGGTCGATCAGGAGGCGCACCTCGTCGTCGATCATCATGGCTGTTTCATCGGAGTAAGGCTTGGTAAATTGTTGTTCCTGCTGCGGATCGTAAAAGCTGATGTTACCGATCTTATCGTTCATGCCATACACGGTCACCATCGCATAGGCGATCCGGGTGATCTGCTGCAGGTCGTTCTGTGCACCGGTGGAGATCTTTCCGAAGAAAATATCCTCGCTCGCTCTTCCACCCAGGGTCATGCACAACTGGTCTATCAGCTGGTCGGTATTATAGAGGTATTGTTCTTTTGGCGTGTACTGCGCATAACCCAGCGCTGCTGTACCGCGGGGTACAATGGTCACCTTCAGCAGCGGGTAAGCATGCTCCAGGAACCAGCCACAAATGGCGTGTCCCGCTTCGTGGTAGGCAATGATCTTTTTCTCTTCGGGAGAAATGATCTTGTTCTTCTTCTCCAAACCGCCGATCACCCTGTCCACTGCATCCTGGAAATCGCTCATGTCTACCGCGGCCTTTCCTTTTCTTGCAGCGATCAGCGCGGCCTCATTACATACGTTGGCTATATCGGCCCCGGCAAATCCGGGAGTTTGTTCTGCGAGTTTATGAACGTCCACCTTTTCAGAAACCTTGATGGGCTTCAGGTGCACTTTGAAAATAGCTTCCCTTCCCTTGACGTCGGGCTTGTCGATAGAGATCTGCCTGTCGAAACGACCCGGGCGAAGCAGGGCGGTGTCGAGTACGTCGGGCCTGTTGGTGGCGGCCAGCACAATAATGCCGCTCTCTCCACTGAAGCCATCCATTTCCACCAGCAGCTGGTTCAGCGTGCTTTCCCTCTCGTCGTTGCTCATCATCATGTTCTTTCCACGGGCACGGCCGATGGCGTCGATCTCGTCGATGAAGATGATACAGGGCGCTTTTTCACGGGCCTGCTTGAACAGGTCGCGCACACGGCTGGCACCTACGCCAACGAACATCTCTACGAAGTCGGAGCCGCTGAGACTGAAGAAAGGAACCTGGGCTTCACCCGCCATGGCCTTGGCCAAAAGCGTTTTACCGGTACCGGGAGGTCCTACAAGCAAAGCACCCTTAGGTATCTTACCACCGAGCGATGTATATTTTTTAGGGTTGCGCAGGAAATCAACGATCTCCATCACTTCCACTTTGGCTTCATCCAAACCGGCTACGTCGGCGAAGGTGATGCTCACCTTGGTGCCTTTATCGAAAAGGGTTGCCTTTGATTTTCCAATGTTGAAAATGCCGCCGGGTCCGCCTCCGCCTGCTGCGCCGCCGCTCATCTTACGCATCAGGAGTATCCAGATGGCAATGAAGATGAGGATAGGCAGGATGGTCTGCAGGAAGGGATTGAACCAGTTGCTTTCCGTTTTCACCTCCATGGCAGGCTGCTCAGGAGTAGGAATACTGTTCTCTTCGTAAAATTCACCCATGGCTTCGCCAAACCTTTCCGTGGCTTCGATCTGGAAATAGGCATGGGGACCGTTTTCTTTCAGTTTGTTCTTAAACGTGGGAGAGTCCTTGTACTTAGGCAGGCTGGCTTTTTTCACAAAAACCTGCACCGTGTGCCTGTTGTCCACCACTACGAATTTTTCAACGTCGCGGTTCCTTACCATCTGGTGAAACTGCTCCCTGTTGATCTCGGCGGAGGATGAGCTGAAAGGACTGAAGAATTGGAAACCGATCAGTACGGCGAAAATGAGCGCGTAAACCCAGTAGATACTGAATCGCGGGCCTTTTTTAGGAGCATTATCGCCCCCTTCGCCGGGTGGCCGGTTAGAGAATTTCGGTAATCGTCTGTTCTCGGGTTTGTATGGTTCTTGTGACATTGTTCGGGAATGATGTGCTAAATAATGCAATAATTATGGAAATGAACTCACTGGCCTGAATTTAACACAACCGTTAAGGGTTGTGCTCTTCAAGCACTGCATCACTCCACATTTCTTCCAGTTTATAGAATTTCCTGCTATCCGGCGCCATGATATGCACGACCACATTCACGTAATCGATCAAAACCCATTGCAGGTTTTGCCTGCCCTCGTGATGATAAGGCGATTCACCGCAGTGCTTTTTCACCTCGGACTCTACGTTATCGGCCAATGCGCGTATCTGTGGCTGGTTATTCGCCTCGCAAACGATAAAGAAGTCTGCCACGGCTTCCGGGATCTTGCGCAGGTCCAGGGAAACTATGTTCTCGCCCTTCTTATCCTGGAGAGCCCGTATGATCGTCTTGAAAATCTTGGAATTACGGGTTAATCGAGTGATGCTTTTCTTTCTTTCTGCTAGAACGCCTAATCTTTCCAAAAACCTGAAAATTTAAATTTTAAAAATATGCCTGATCCTGTTAGAAAAGCCGGTATAGCTTTGTTCAAAATTAAGAACTATTGGCGCCACTTTCCCAGAATATCGGAAGCTCTTTCATAGAACTTCAGCAGGTAGACAGCACCAACAACTATGCCACCGCCCTGGTTCATGAAGGCTTGGCACAGCATGGTATGGCGGTGCTGGCACATGAACAGACAAAAGGCAAGGGCCAGCGGGATAAAACATGGATCAGCGGGAGGGGTGAAAACCTCACTTTCAGCATCATTGTGCAGCCCATTCTGTCTATGTCGGAAGCATTTTACCTGAGCATGGCCACGGCGCTGGCTGTGCGCACTGTTTGCAGCAGGAACGTTAAAACATCCGCCAGCATCAAATGGCCCAATGATATTTTCATCAATGACAGAAAGGCAGGGGGGATCCTGATCGAAAATATGATATCGGGAACCAAGTGGAAATGGGCCATAATTGGTATTGGACTGAATATCAACCAGGTAGGATTTGGGTCGCTGCGGGCTACTTCCTTAAAAGAAATAGCCGGGCAGGACTTCGATCCCATGCAGATAGCCCGGGAGATCTGCAGCGAGCTGGATGCTTTTTTTCAGCCTGCTTTTCAAAAAGAGCTTGTTTTCGACCAATACCAGGAAGCTTTGTACCGCAAGGACCAGGTGGTGAAACTCAGGCAGGGCAGCCGGTCATTTGAAGGGATCATCAAAGGAGTGAATACCAATGGTCAACTTGTGGTGAACCATGGTATTGATGAATATTTTAATGTGGGAGAGGTGGAATGGGTGCTTGAGGGGTGAAAGGTGAATGGGTAAGGCTGAACGCTTCTCCTTTATCAACTCTGTCAACTTTATCAACCTTTCCCCAGGATCTCCTGAGCATGCGCCTTGTTCTTCGGCCTGAGGAAGATATTCTTTATTACTCCCTTCTCATCAATGACAAAGGTCGTGCGATGCAGTCCCATGTATTTTCTTCCGTACATGTTCTTCTCTCCCCACACGCCGTAGGCGTTGATGATCTTATGGTCGGGATCGGATAACAGTTTAAAAGGCAGGTGGAATTTCTCCCGGAAGCTGGTATGCTTCTTCGGATCATCGGGACTCACGCCGACCACGGTAAATCCATTCTTCTTCAACAAAGCATAGTTGTCGCGCAGGTTGCAGGCCTGCACGGTGCAGGTGGGCGTATCGTCTTCGGGATAGAAATACAAAACGATCTTTTTGCCTGCCAGGTCTTTCAAAGAAAGTTTTTTCCCGTCCTGGTCGGGCGCTGTGAATGCGGGTGCTTTATCGCCGGGTTGTAAATGCGTGGCCATCTGTATTGAAGATTGAAGATTTAAGATTCCTTTCGTGCAAACATGCTGACTCAGGGTTACATTCTTTAATCCCAAGATCAGAATTACGCGAAGTTACGCGAAGGAGGCGCGAAGAGCCACGAAGAACAGCCAGCTTGGACCCATTTGCTTTTTTACGATTCACGTCCCGATGGCTATCGGGAGACGATTCACGATTGACGCTAAGGTGCGACGACTTATCTAAGTTTATCATTATCACGATGCCGGGTTGCGTCCCTGTTCGTTTTTTTCTCAAAGTTCTTTTCCAGCGCCTCTTCCAGGTTCACACCGGTTTGGTTGGCTATGCAGATGAGCACCCAAAGCACGTCGGCCAGTTCATCGGAGAGCTGTTTTTCCTTGTCGGACTCTTTAAATGACTGCTCACCATATTGACGGCTCATGAGCCTGGCCACTTCACCCACTTCCTCGGTGAGGATGGCCATGTTGGTGAGCTCGTTGAAATAACGCACACCGGTGGTTTGGATCCACTGGTCTACTTTTTCCTGTGCCTGGGTAATGGTCATGTCCGGGATTTTAGTTGGATAGATGCAAGTTAAGTGGTTCAAACGTTAAGAGATCGAAGGGCCATTCAGCTTCATATCCATCAGCGTAGCGATCGAGCGGCCGCGCTGCTTCATCAGTTCTGCTTTGTCTCCTTTGAAGTTTTCATCGATCACGCCGGTGAACAATTCCACCCACCGTTCCAGGTGGCGCTTCTCGATCCTGGATAAGGAATGAATATGCTGGTGCACCTGCATCACGTTCTTCCGGTAACCCTGCGTATTGAAGATCACCGACTCCCAAAAATCAGCGATCACAGGAATATGCGTTTCCAGGTTCAACGGCACCACCTCGGTAAAAAAGAAACCGATCAGGTCATCGCTGAAGGCTTTTTTATAAAACCTCTCCAGGATTAGCAAAATATCACTTCTGTTTTCGATGTCTTTCTTCAATGTGTACCATTTATATATCCAAACTTTATACTCACTACTCACTACTCACTACTCACTACTCACCACTCACTATTCACTCCTTGTTTTTCGTATCCATCCAAATCGTCACCGGACCATCATTCACCAGCTCCACCTTCATATCGGCGCCGAAGACCCCGGCCTCTATCTTTTTTCCAAATTCCGTTTCCAGCTGCTTCAGAAATTTCTCATACATCCCGATGGCGATATCCGGTTTGCTGGCCCTGAGGTAGCTGGGCCGGTTGCCTTTTTTCGTGGATGCATGCAGGGTGAACTGGCTCACCACCAGGATGCCGCCTTCCACCTCTTTCACCGAAAGGTTCATCACGCCGGCTTCATCGTTGAAGATCCTCAGGCTGATGATCTTTGTTGATAGCCACTCAATATCATCCAGGCTATCGGCATCCTCCACGCCCAGGAATACCAGCAGGCCCTGGCCAATGCTGCCCACCGTATTGCCGGCCACGCGCACATCCGCTTTGGAAACCCTTTGTATAACTGCACGCATGGCGATGTATTTTTACAAAAGTATGTCAGCAGCCAACGGCAATATCGATCTCTCGCAGGAAATTAAATTCCAGACCACCCGCGCCGGGGGCAAGGGAGGGCAGAACGTGAACAAAGTAGAAACGGCGGTGATCGCGAGCCTGGACATTCCTGCTTCCGCGATCCTGACGGAGGAACAAAAGGCCATCCTGCTGGAAAAGCTTTCCAACCGCACCAATGCCGAAGGCGTTCTGCAGGTGAGATCACAAACCCACCGCACCCAGCTGGCCAACAAGGACGAAGCGGTAAAGAAGCTTCAAGAGTTGGTGAAGCATGCCCTGGTGAAGAAAAAACTGCGCATAGCCGTGAAAGTCCCCAGGGGGGTAAAAGAAAAGCGATTGCAGAAGAAGAAGATCAAGTCGGAGATCAAGTCGGGGAGGAGAAGGATACGACCTTCGGATATTTAACAGCGCCATCCTTCGTCAGCATCATCTTCAACGATTAAATTTGGGGGAACAAACCAATTTGAGCGGAATCAAAAAATTAGCGGGACAAACGATCTGGTATGGAGCAAGCTCCATGGCCGCCCGTTTTATCAATTACCTGCTCACGCCTTACCTGACATCCGCAGCCATCCTTAGCGGTACCGAGTATGGCGAGATGAGCCTGGTCTACGCAGCCATCCCTTTCCTGAACATCATTTTCACTTATGGACTCGAGACCGCCTACTTCCGTTTTTCAAAAACCGAGGAAGCCGAGAAAAAGGTCTACAACACGGCTACGGTTTCCCTGATCGCCTCCACGGCCTTTCTCACGCTGGTGCTGATCCTGTTCAACGATGAACTGGCAGCCTTCATTGACATCAGCGCGCATCCCGAGTATTTTACTTACGCAGCCTTCATCATTGCCTTCGATGCCCTGTCTGCCCTGGCCTTTGCCCGGCTTCGCTTCGAAGGCCGGCCGGTGAAGTTTGCCCTGGTGCGCATAGGCGGTATCATCATCAACATCGCCTTCGTTGTTTTCTTCCTCAGTGTTTGTCCGCAAATACAAAAAGAAGATCCTAATAGTTTCATCGGCGCTTTTTATGATCCTGAAATGGGCGTGGGTTATATCCTGATCGCCAACCTGATCCAGGCCATCGCTACCTTTCTTTTTCTCTCTAAAGAATTCTTTGCCTTCCGCTGGGAGTTCGACCGGAAATTATGGAAGGAGATCATTGTCTATGCTGCGCCGCTGATTATCGTGGGCTTCGCGGGCATGATCAATGAGACCTTTGACAGGCTGATGCTCCGTTGGTGGACGCCCGCGTCTTCCAGCGCCGACGCCTTGTTACAGGTTGGTATTTACAGCGCCTGCTACAAGCTCGCCATCCTCATCACGCTTTTCATCCAGGCCTTCCGCATGGGGGCGGAGCCTTTCTTTTTCAAGCAATCCGAGGGCGCTCATCCTCAAAGGATCTATGCCAGGGTGATGAAGTTCTTTGTGATCACCATCTGCTTCATGTTCCTGGCCGTGGTGCTCTTCCTCGACATCTGGAAATACTTTATCCAGAACGAAGTGCTCTGGGAAGGACTCAAAGTAGTGCCCATCCTGCTGCTGGCCAATATGTTCCTGGGCATTTATTATAACCTCTCCATCTGGTACAAGCTCAGTAACCGCACCATGTCCGGCGCCTGGATCACGCTGGCCGGCGTAGTGATCACCATCAGCGTGAATTATTTTTTCATTCCCACCTATGGCTACATGGCCTGCGCCTGGGCTACCTTTCTTTGCTACGGAGGCATGATGGTCATCTCCTATTTCTGGGGACAAAAACACTATCCCATTCCCTATGCCTGGAGAAAGCTGGTGGCTTACATCGCGATCAGCGTGCTGCTTTATGGACTTTATCTCCTTTTCCAGGAATTTGATCTGGGTGTATGGACCAACCGCGGTTTTGCTCTCATTCTGTTATTTGCCTTTGCCATGCTGATCCTCAGAACTGAGAGAAAGGAGTTCGAGCGGCTGCCTTATGTGGGAAGGTTGTTTGGGCGTTAATCTTGCAGAAACCTTTGGGTCTAATTTAAGAAAGAGACAATTATTGGGTGTTGAGCAGGGCTTCTGTTTTTTTTAATGCAGCAGCCGTCAGTTCTAATAGCCTGCCATCGCCAAAATAGCCCAGCGTTTCGTCACGGTCTTTTTCTACCGTTTCGTAAAAATTTAAATCGCCTGCAAGTTCCTGGAGAAAATAAAGTTCTTCTTTTTGAAGCGCCGGCTCATCCCAGATTCTGCTCTGCAATTCGCCGATGGTTTTCAATCGTTCGGATGCGTATGTTCTCTCTATTTTATTCAGCAGGGTTACTACTTCCTGTAATTGCACGACTAAATTTGATTTTATATCATTCATCGGCATGGATTATAAGATGTCTGGAGCTGTACGTTACGATGACGCCACCGGTTTTTAGCGGCTGGGAAGAGATCAATGATAATTTTCTTTCCGGCAATCCTTCTGCGAACAAAGGCCTTCCCTTGCCTGCAATCACGGGAGCGATGCAGATCCTGTATTCATCAAAGAGGTTTTCTTTGATAAAGGTTTCTGACAGGTTGGCGCTGCCAAACACATATAGGTTCTTCTTCCCCTTTGCTTTTAGTTTCGCGATCTCCCCGGCTACATCTTCTTTTATCAGCGTAGAGTTATTCCAGTCAGCTGAATGGAGCGTCCTGGAACATACTATTTTGGGAAGCTGGTTCATCAGGTCTGCAATTTCCCCCTGGGCGGTTTTCCAGTAGGCCGCCATGCCCTCGTAGGTAATGCGGCCAAACACCAGGCAGTCGGTATTATGTAATTGTTCTAACGAGAATTTTTCCGTTTCTGGTCCCCAGACCATTTCATGATAGGGTAGTTCCCAACTCTTTTCTCCTTCGAAATAACCATCGAGGGTGACGATATTCCACATGATTAATTTACTCATGGTCGGTTTGGTTTTAATTGATACTTATCTTATGCAGACTAGTTGGACTTGTTTATCTGTCCATGATAGCCCACACGCACTGCTGCGAACAGTTTAGGTTTTGCCTTCTGATTTTTTAGCGACGATTATATGATCCTTTTGACTTTGACTGGGATTGTTGTTTGTATAACTCTTGCTATGTTCAATAGTGATCTTATTCGCGAGTAAAACCTGCGAAACAAAATCACTCGAGTAGTAGTTCAATCTAAGATGATGTCCTTTAGAAGATGTAACCATCTCTGAATGATTATCCCTATCACTGATAAATCCAATGTAAAAGATACCGTTTGGGGCTAATAACCTGCTTACCTCTGACAATAATAGTTCTGTCTCCCTTTCGCTTAAATACGGAAGTAAAAAGCTGCAGACGATTGCATTATATCTACTCTCAATATGTTTTAAATTTCTGCAGTCAGCAACCTCAAATCTTGCTTTCGGAACATTTGACCTGGCCAGCCTGATCATTTCTTCAGACAAGTCAATGCCGCTCAAGTTGAGATCATTTTGCTTATTGTATAAGTAGAGAAGCACATTTCCCGGACCACAGGCAAGATCCAATACACAATCCGATGGATCCAAATGATCCAGGAAGCATTCTAAAGATTCCTGGTAAAGATCAACATTCATGTACTTCTGTTGATACACCTCCGCCAATTCATTGAATGCATCTACTGCCTTCTTATTCTCGTCAGACATATGTGATGGTTAATAATGGCCCAGAAATGGGAAAGTGTGAATTTATTTAAGAAGGTGCGAACCCCAACGTCGTGTTCCACTTGCATAAACCCGATGCTACCTGCCGTACTTCTCCTTTAGTGTCGTCTTCACTTCTTCGTAGGCGTACATTGGCTCAATGACTATTTTGCCGTCTCTGTTTATTGCCCCCCATTTGTTCTCCTGCTTAATAAGAGCATAATTATTGCTGAATTCTTCGCAGTAGTCAAAAATAATCGGAATGGCAATTTTGCCGGTTGGATAAATAAAGCCGAACTTATTGCCAATTCTTGCTTTTGCAATGCCATCTATGAATTTACCAAAGACCATGTAATCGAACCCTGTTAACTGTTTGCCTTTGTCCGTAAAAAGAGCAGAGTGGCTACTGAGGTATTTTCCGTTGTCAGTTATGAAGGCGCTGTCAACAACAAGAACATTTTCTGTTGCCCAACTAATTCGATGATACTTGCATGGAATAATTACTTTTCCATCAATGTCATATAATCCATCAGTCCTTGTTACGGAGCGAATGTCAACAACACTACTTTTGCCAATTACGCTGTCTTTGTTCTTTGTTACTAAATATGAATTTCTGTGTTTGGATATGTAACTGAACTCCGCCGGAATTTTTACCTTTTCGTCTTAGTCATTACACCAATTAAATGTTCGCCGAAGTACTTTGCTCTATATCCAAACAGGAATTCAGCGGTATCTAAGGGTCGCAAATACTCATACCGAAATGGAACAATCTGGTTGTTATTCGTGTCAATTGCTCCTAATCTGTCATTCTTAGCTACAATGGCAACTTTGTCAAAGAAAAAATATGTCGCATATTGAAACTGTGGTTCAATTCTCACCGTTCCTTGCTTGTCTTTGTAACCCCAAAGCGTGTCTACTCGAAACGGCACCAAGTCCTGCGAGTGGCAGTTTAGAAGATTGAGAACAAGAATAAGTGTCGAAATGAGATGTTTCATAGTTTGATGTCTGCCCGCCGTTTGGCAGGTAACGTTCGAGGCCTGCCGAAAGCCGGTTACCTAAGTTAAGAATTTATATAAACTGAAAGAAGCCATTTGGCATTCGCATGTTAGCAGCAGTTTATCGTTTTCAGTAAACTTCCTCGTTTATTCCACTCGATTTTATTAGAAAAAGACCTGCTTTGGCCAATTCATTCTTGCCTACCTATGTCATGCACATCATTGAAGATAACAGTACCTATTGGTTTCTTCTGGCAGGGCTCGAAGATGAATCTTATTCCCATCGTACCTTTCAATTTGTTCTTCAAGTTTATCCCATAGAACTATTGAGTTGCAATGAAACTTGAAACGTCTGTTTTCCAAAATCCTGCCTGTGCTGCTTTTATAAATTCTTAGGACTACTATTCCAGAGGACTGATAAACTGAATCAATTGCAAACCAGTTCCCGCCGTCAACACCTCCCCGCCAAAACGCCTTTTCTGGTATTCCCTCAACTTTTGGTGGTGACATTGCCTCTCGAAAGGTTCTCCCCTGGGTACAATTGAATCCAAACATTGCAAGAAGCGTAAATATGGTAACTATTTTCATTCTCGGCATGCTTACAAAATTTAAGACCGATGGGGTAGCACAGAACGTATCAGGGCTTGGCGAAGTAGCGGAAGTCCATGTTGATTAGTTTCACTAATGTACTACAGTTCATTAGAATTCCCTATGGCTCAAACTATGTACTTCAACCGCTATTTTGCCCAAGCGCCTGTTAGCGGCGGTCATTCTACTCTATATCGATAATAAATCATAATGTAGTCCTGCGTTCCTGGAGTTCCGATTCCTTGCCCCATACCTTTTATAGTAAAGTGATAGTCGGATTTATAACTAATTGGTGCATAAATGCTGCTCCCCATATTTTTGAAATTAAGGCCTTCCTTCATATAGTAATCCCATTTCCAAGAATAGAATTTTTTATTATATTCTTCATTTCTTGATATGAATATTTTTATATAGACATTTTCATGAAGGTGAAGGAAGTCAGTTTCAAAACGAATTTTGTCAGACCATGGCTTCATGAGAGAAAATGACCTGTTTGATATTATGAGGCTATCTACGATGAAAGTTAGTTTGATTATTTTCTTATGGCGTTTTAGAATAACTTCTTTTGGAATCTCCGAAGTGATTTCGTCGAATACTTCAGTTGTGTTCCCATAATCCAAAGAATTAAGATCGTAGTTTGATGAGAGCGTGTCAGATTGAGCGTTAGAATTAATGGAAAAAATACATACTAATACAAGAAACAAAAGCTTCATTTTGGAAATTTGTAATTAGATGAATACAATGCCGTTATTCCATAAAATTATAATTGAATTTGCAGGATAATTGACGAATAAAGGTTATCAACCCAGTCAACAAGTCAACCAGTCAACAAGTCAACGCCATCCCTGCTCCGAAAGGCTCTCCAAAATATTATAGTAACTCACGTACCTGTCCTCCGAGATCCTTCCGTCCGCTACCGCGTCCTTGATGGCGCAGCCGGGCTCGTTGATGTGCTGGCAGTTGTTGAACTGGCAGTCCTGCAGCAGCCGGCGCATCTCGGGGAAATAGCCGGATAATTCCTCGCGTGTAAGGTCCACCAGGCCGAATTCCCGCATGCCGGGCGTATCAATGATGCAGCCTCCTTCGGGCAGGTCGTACATTTCTGCAAAGGTGGTGGTGTGCATGCCCTTGCCGCTCCAGCCGCTCACATCTTTTGTCTTAATGACGGAGCCTGGCAACACAGCATTGATGAAACTTGATTTACCTACGCCGCTGTGCCCGCTGATCAGCGAGGTGCGGTCTTTTAAGGTGGCGCGGAGTGCTTCCATGCCCTCGTTCTTGAGGGAGCTGATCAAAAACACCTGGTAGCCAATTGTGGTGTAGATCTCCGAAATATCGTTGAACAACTCGAGTTCTTTTTCTTTGTAGATGTCCGACTTGTTAAAAACAATGATGGCCGGCACATGGTACATTTCGCAGGCCACCAGGAAGCGGTCGATGAAGCCTAGCGATGTTCTGGGCTCTCTTAATGTGGCGATGAGCAGCGACTGGTCCACATTCGCCGCAATGATGTGCTGCTGGTGCTTGTGCCGGGGTGATTGCCGGTTGATGTAATTGCGGCGGTCATGGATGGTGTGGATGATCACGGTTTGGTCTTCACCACCCTCCACATCGAAATCTACGATGTCGCCCACCGCCAGCGGATTGGTGGAAGTAAGCTCGCCGATCTTGAAGATGCCCTTGATCCTGGCATTCCAAAACTTTCCCTCCTCGTCTTTCACCGAATACCAGCTCCCCGTTGATTTGTAAACCCTGCCTTTCATCTAGGGAAAAGTACGGAATAATGTATACTTGAAAAGCACTTCCAAAAGCAGGAAGAACAGCGCCCCCAAAATGAACCAGTGAAAAAGCTCATGGATATTGGTGCGCGTCACTACATCCACCTTTGACTTTTCAAGCTGGTCGATCTGCCGGTAAATGTCCTGCAGCACCCGCGAACTGGTAGCCCTGTAATAATTGCCCCCGGTCTCCGAAGAGATCTTTTCCATCAAAGGCTCATCGGGTACGGGATATTTGCTTACGGTGCCGGGTAAAGGCCTGGCGGCAAGTCCGATGGTATAAACTTTAATGCCCTTGGATTTGGCGATTAACAACGCCGTCAGTGGATCAATGAGCCTGGTCTTGGGCGCCTGCTCTTTACCATCTGACAAAAGGATCACGATCTTGCTTTTCGATTTGCTGTTGGTGAGCCGGCTCACAGATGTAGCTAGTCCTTCGCCGATCAGCGTGCCATGCGAAAGCAAACCACTGCGCAAGCTCCTGATCTGTTCGGCCAGGGCTTCGTGGTCGGTTGACAAAGGAAATTGCGTATAGCTTTCGCCGCCGAATATCACCAGCCCAATTTGATCCACCGGCCGCTGCTTCACAAAGTCAATGGCCATCTGCTTAGCGACTTCCATCCTGTTCGGCACGAAGTCCCGGGCCACCATGCTGCCACTCACATCCATACATAAAATGATGTCGATGCCTTCTCCTTTGTATTTGGACCGCACCTCTTTCATTTGTGGCCTTGCAATGGCAAGGATGATGCTGGCCAGGGCCAGCATGCGCAGCCAGAAGGGAAAATTCAGCCAGGCGTTCTTGGCCGTACGCACCTTGAACATTTCGGAAGAAGAAACCATGAGGGCCGACTTCCTTCTTGAATAGGTACGGAAATAAATAAAGGCCAATACAGGCAGCATCAGCAATGCCGGCAGGAACCAGTAGTTCTCAAAGGCCATATTTTTCATCCAGTCGTACAGCATTACTTCTTTTGCTCTATGGTTGTGATGGCTTTTTGAATGTTTTGAAATGACTGGGCATTTTCTTCGCTTCCGGGCTTGTACTTGGCAAATTTCACCATGTCCGTCACCATCAAGGTTTGCCTGAGATGCGCCTGCTGCTCTTTGTCGAGGTTGAGTTTGTTCATCAATTCCACCAGGTCATCCGTGGTCTTCGAATAAGAATACCATTTCTTCTTCCTGAACAAATAATCACGGAAGATCTGCACCAGCTTCGTGTAAAATAATTTGGGATCTTTTTCAGCCAGTCCCTGGGTTTTCAATTGGTGGAGCTCCTGCTGCGCATCATCGAAGGCATTGCCTTTATACTCCGGCTCTTCTTTTTTCTTGCCTTCGGGGAAGAAAAGATAAAAGAGCATGATCAGCAGCACCGCGCCGATCAGGTACCAATGCCATTGCGGTCCTTTAGCTTTCGGCACTTCCAGGATGGACTTCACCTCATTATAAGGCTCGTTCACGTCGAAGGGCGTGTGGCCCACATTGATGGGAATGGGACTGGACTTTGCCCCGCCCAGGGTGATGGGGGGGATCACCCAGCTGCCACTGTCCCAGCTGGTGATCAGGATGTTTTGCTTGTACAGCACTCCATTCTGTATCAGCTGCGTATCTACCCTCGACACTTCCATCACTTCAAAATGGGGGAGGGTGTCGATCTTCGTCCAGGTAAAACCGGTAGTGCTGGTGGCCATAGCCTCCAGCGTGAGGTTGATGCGCTCGCCGATCAATATTTTTTGCCTGTCCACCTTGGCGGTCACCAGCAGCTTTTGGGCCGGCGCCGTGAAGCTGCAGAATAACAGGATGAGGCAAAGGGTCAGGAATTTCATTTCTTGTTTCGGCTGATAAAAAATCGCTGGAGGATCTTCACATAGTCCTCGTCGGTTCTCACGTGCAGGAGGTCGGAGCCTGCTTTTTTAAATTGTACATCTGCATATTCCGTTACCCGGAAAAATTGTTTTTCATATTCATGCCTCACATAGCGGCTGCCCGTATTGATCCATTTGGCATCCCCGGTTTCCGCATCTTCCACGCGCAACATGCCCACGTCCGGCAGGGTCTTGTCCATCTTATCGTACATCTTCACGCCCACCACGTCGTGCCGGTTGGCAGCCACCCTCAACACATGGCCATAGTTCATGTCCAGGAAATCGCTGAGGATGAAGGCAATGCTTTTTTGCTTGGTAGTGCTGTTGAAATATTTCAAAGCCTTACTGAGTTCCGTATTCTTTCTGTGCGAAGAGGCCGATATCAGCTCCCTCACAATGAGCAGTGCATGGTCCTTCCCTTTTTTGGGCGGTATGTATTTATCTACCTTATCGCTATAAAGGATCAGTCCAACCCGGTCACCATTATAAATAGCCGAAAAAGCGATCACTGCCGCCATTTCCGTAGCCTTTTCTCTTTTGGTGCCGCTCACCGTTCCAAAAAGGGAGCTGGCTGAGATGTCCACCAGCAACATCACCGTGAGGTCGCGCTCCTCTTCGAAGACCTTGCTGAAGGTATGCCCGAACCTGGCCGACACGTTCCAGTCGATGAAGCGGATGTCGTCGCCGGCCGCGTATTCCCGCACTTCCTTGAACGACATGCCACGGCCTTTGAAGGCGCTGTGGTATTCACCGGTGAAGAGGTTGGTGGTGAGCCTTTTGCTCTTTATCTCCAGGATCCTCACTTTTTTCAATATGTCGGCTACCGTTTGCATCAGGGTAGTTTGATCTTGTCGAGTATATGCTCGATCACATTTTCGGCCGTGATGTTCTCTGCTTCCGCCTCGTAAGTGAGACCAATGCGATGCCTCAGCACATCGATACAGATGGCCCTGATGTCTTCCGGCGTTACATAACCGCGCTTGTTCAAGAATGCATGGGCCTTGGAGGCCAGCGCCAGGTTGATGCTGCCCCGCGGCGATGAACCATAGGCGATCAGGGGCTTCAGGCTGTCCATGCCGTATTCTGTTGGCTGACGGGTAGCGAATACGATATCGAGAATGTACTGCTCCACTTTTTCATCCACGTAAACCTCGCGCACCAGGTTCCTGGCGTTGAGGATCTCCTGGATGGATACCACCGGCTCCACCTTAGGCATTTTGATGCCCTGCACATTCTGCCTGATGATCAGCTGCTCTTCTTCGCGGGTAGGATAACCTACGATCACCTTCATGATGAAGCGGTCCACCTGCGCTTCCGGCAGCGCATAAGTGCCTTCCTGGTCCAGCGGATTTTGCGTGGCGAGTACGAGGAAGGGCTCTTCCAGTTTATAAGTGGAGTCTCCAATGGTCACCTGCCTTTCCTGCATGGCTTCCAGCAGGGCGCTTTGCACTTTGGCAGGCGAGCGGTTGATCTCATCGGCCAAAATAAAATTCGCAAAAATGGGTCCCTTGCGTACCACGAACTCGTTCTTTTGCTGGTGGTAGATCAGCGTACCGATCACGTCTGCAGGCAATAGATCGGGCGTGAACTGTATCCGGCTGAATTTCGCATGAATGCCATCTGCCAGCGATTTGATGGTAAGGGTCTTGGCCAGTCCGGGAACACCTTCTAACAGCACGTGGCCATTGCTTAACAAGCCAATGAGCAGCCTGTCGAGCATGTAGGTCTGTCCCACGATCACCTTGCTCACTTCCGTGCGTAAGGTGTCGATGAATTTCCCGGTGTAAGCTATCCTTTCGTTGATCTGGCGTATTTCTTCGGACGTTTTCGTTTGGAACATAAAAGAAGTTCTGCTTTAGGTGGTTCAGTTTGTGCAAAAAATAAGCCGAAGCAGGCTGCATAGTGTTAAGACAGGTATTTGGCTACGATAGGCAGGCGTCGTCCAACGCCAAACCCTTTGGAGCTCAACCTGATAACAGGACAGAACTGGTTTCGTTTATATTCATTCGTATTCACCAATTTTAGTATGCGTGCAACCAGCGCGGCATCAAATCCCAGCGCGACGATCTCCTTGGGCCCTTTTCGCAGTTCGATATACTGGTACAAAACCTTGTCAAGCACGGGGTAGTCGGGCAGGCTGTCGCTGTCTTTCTGGTTGGGCCTTAATTCCGCTGAGGGCGCTTTCGTCAGCACACCGGCCGGGATGATCTCACGGTCACGGTTGATGTATTTGGCCATGGCATAGACCTGCATTTTGTACATGTCACCCAGCACGCTGAGTCCGCCCGCCATGTCGCCATACAAGGTGCCATAACCCGTAGCCAGCTCGCTTTTGTTGGAAGTATTCAGTAAGATGTAACCGAATTTATTGGCCAGGGCCATCAGCAGGTTGCCACGAACGCGGCTCTGTATATTTTCTTCCGCCACCCCGAATGGAAGGTCCTTGAACAGCGGATCCAGCGTTTTGAGGAAGCTTTCATAAATATTCCTGATCGGCACGATGTCGTAGCGGTTGCCAAGGTTCCTGCTCAGTTGCTCCGCATCATCCACCGAATGGATGGAAGAGAATTCGGAAGGCATGAGCAGCACGTGCACATTTTCTTTTCCCAGTGCCTCGGAGGCGAGAGCCTGCACCACGGCGCTGTCAATGCCGCCGCTGGCGCCCAGGGTGGCTTTTTTAAAACCCATTTTGCTGAAGTAGTCACGGATCCCCAAAATGATGGCCCCATGCATTTCATGGATGTTCTTTTCATCGGTGAGGTAGTGAAGCGTATCGGTGTCGGCGCCCACGTCCTTGGCTGAATAATAATACTTATGCGGAGCGGCCGCCTTCGCTTCCTTCCTGCACAGGCTCTCCGTGTCCGCTACGAAATAGTCCTCTTCGAAATACTTCATTTCCTTCACCAGCCTGCCATTGATATCGTAGACCAGGCTGCCCCCGTCGAAGACGATCTCCGTTTGCGCGCCCACCGTGTTGCAATAGAGCATGGGCAATTGGTATTTGGCCACATGGGCTTCCATGATGCTTTTGCGCACCGTGTCCTGGGCATAGTTGTAGGGTGAGGCGGACAAGTTCAGCATGATGTCGGGCTGCTGTTGGATCAGCTTCTCCATCGGTGTCACCCTGTACAGCGGGTTGTCGCCCAGGTTCCAGATGTCCTCGCAAATGGTCACCGCCAGTTTCATGCCTTTGAATTCCATGCAGGACCATTCGAAAGCGGGCTCGAAATACCGGTTCTCGTCGAAAACGTCGTAGGTGGGCAGCAGGGTCTTGTGGATCTCGGCCTTGATCTGTTTTTCATGTACCAGGAAGGCCGCATTAAAAAGGTCCTTGCCTTCCTTGCGGGGGTTCCAGGCCGGACTGCCTATCAAAACGCCTACTTCCGAAGTATGTTCCTTGATCTGGTCGATGGTGGCGTAACACTGGTTGATGAAGTCGTTGAATTCCACGAAATCCCGGGGCGGGTAGCCACAAACACTGAGCTCAGGGAAAAGCACTAGTTCAGCCCCTTCTTTTTTCGCCCTTTCAATGCCTGCAATGATCTTGTCGCGGTTCTGTTCGAAATTGCCAATATGATAATTCTGTTGCGCCAGCAGGATCTTCATGCTACGAATTTAGGTCAATGTTTATTCCGGAGGGCTAAGGATAACACCTAAGTCCTGCTATCCTAAAGACAATCTTAAATCCTGTTGACGCCCGCAAAAAAGCAGGATATCTTTCGTTCTCATGCTAAATTGCGATCCAGCTATGAAGTATTTACTGGTTTTGATCTCCGTGGTGCTGCTCAGTTGCAGTGATGATGACAATGCTCCCAATGTGTCCGGCATCGATGTGAAACTGAGCCTGCAAAGGTTTGAAAAAGACCTGTTCGCTCTCGATACCAGCAATTTAGAGCCGGGCATGCAGCAGCTCCAGGCCAAATACCCTGGTTTTCTCCCGGTCTTCCTTCAATACGTGCTGGGTATAGCCGAACCGGCCCAGCTGGAGCCCCAGCTCAGGTTTTTCCTTTCACAGGGAAGGCCCCTGTTCGACTCAGCCATGAAAAAATACAGCAGTGATGGTGAGTTGGCTGGCCAGTTTGAGAAGGCATTTCAGTATGTAAAATATTATTACCCGCAGTACGAAGTACCGAAGGTGATCACCCTGCTCGGACCGGTGGATGCGCTGGCCCGTTTCAACGATGGCCTCAGTCCCAATTTCATGGGAGAAGATTTTTTGGGCGTCAGCCTGCAGTTTTACCTAGGCAAGAATTTTTCCCTGTACGAGCAGCAGGAATATGTGGTGAATGTGGCGCCTCGGTTCCGAAGCATCCGTTTCGATGAAGAATACATGGTACCCGATGCCATGAAGCTGGTGGCCGATGATATCTACCGCGACAGCAGCAGCGGCCGGCCTTTGATAGAGCAGATGGTGGAAAAAGGAAAGCAATGGTATATGCTGGATCATTTTCTTCCCCACCTGCACGATTCGCTCATCACTGGCTACCCGGGAAACAAGCTGGAGTGGACGGAAGCCAACGAAGGCAACATCTGGGCACGCATCATTGCCAGTGAAAATATGTACACCATAGAACCGGCGACCATACAAACCTATTTGGGCGAAGCGCCATTCACCCAGGTGCTGCCGGAGCAGTCACCCGGCAACATAGGGCAATGGATCGGCTGGCGCATTGTACAGAAGTATGCGGAAAAGAACAACCTCCCCCTGCAGGAAGTGCTGCAAACCCCCGCCAAGAAGATCTTCGACGAAGCGGGCTACCGTCCGAAGTAATTCTTCAGTTGTTAGCCGCGAGCACGCCGGGATGTCATCCCGAGGCACGAGGGATCTGTGGACTGCTTAACAAGTATGGTTCTTACAGTAGTGTTGTCCCATTTACTGCGGTCATCAGATTCCTCCTTCGTCGGAATGACAAAATGCTAGCGCCCTCGCGTCCGAAGCTTCGGACTAAGGAGGAAGAGTAAAGCCTGCATTCAGAATTCGGGTGTAAATTGCACCCCAGCAAAATCTTAAATCTTCTCCCGATAGCTATCGGGACTTAAATCTTAAATCTTCAATCTTTATGTCTGCATGGAAAGAATACCAGGACAAGCACCAGCAAAGATTCCTGGACGAGATGATCGAGCTGCTTCGCATACCCTCTATCAGTGCCAAGACCGAAAACAAGGACGACATGCGCAAATGCGCGGAAGCGGTGCGTGACAGGCTGAAAGAAGCAGGCGCGGACAGGAGTGAAGTGATGGAGACCGAAGGACATCCCGTGGTTTATGCAGAGAAGATCATCGATCCATCCAAACCCACCGTGCTCGTGTACGGCCACTACGATGTGCAGCCGGCCGATCCGCTGGAACTTTGGAACAGCGGTCCCTTCGATCCCGTGATCAAGGATGGCAAGGTCTATGCCCGCGGCAGTGCCGACGACAAGGGACAATTTTATATGCACGTGAAGGCCATGGAGATCATGATGCAGACCGGCACCATGCAAACGAATATGAAGTTCCTGATCGAAGGAGAAGAAGAAGTGGGCTCGCCCAACCTGGGAAAGTTTGTTTCCAGCCATAAGGACCTGCTGAAGAACGATGTGATCCTGATCAGCGACAGCTCTATATTGTCTATGGATACGCCCACGCTGGACGTAGGCGTGCGCGGACTTTCTTACATACAGGTGGAAGTGACAGGCGCTAACCGCGACCTGCACAGTGGTACTTATGGAGGCGCGGTAGCCAACCCCATCACCATACTTTGCCAGATGATCGCCTCCTGCCATGACGAGAACAATCATATTACCATCCCGGGATTCTATGACGATGTTGCCGAGCCTACTACCGAGGAAAGAGCACTGATGGCCAAGATCCCTTTCGATGAAAAAGAATACAAGGACGAGCTGGGCATCAAAGATGTTTGGGGGGAGAAAGGTTATTCTGTGAATGAGAGAACCGGTATTCGTCCTACCCTGGAAGTGAATGGTATCTGGGGCGGTTATACAGGCGAAGGTGCTAAGACCGTGCTGCCTTCAAAAGCCTATGCGAAGATCTCATCGAGGCTGGTGCCCAACCAAACTTCGGATAAGATCACGGATCTGCTGATCAATCATTTTAAAAAGATCGCTCCAAAAGGCGTTGAAGTAAAAGCTGAATTGCACCACGGCGGCGAACCTTATGTCACACCGATCGATCACCCGGGTTACCAGGCAGCAGCCAAAGCCATGAAGCAAACTTTTGGAAAAGAGCCGATCCCGGTTCGCGGCGGCGGCAGCATTCCCATTTGCACGGTGCTGGAAAAAGAGCTGGGTGTAAAGATCGTGTTCATGGGCTTTGGCCTCGACAGCGACAACCTGCATTCACCGAACGAAAAATTCAACCTGGAGAATTATTATAAGGGCATCGAGACCATTCCTTATTTCCACCAATACTTCGCGCAGAAGTAAGGTTATAAACCTTAGACCCGCCCGTACGTTCAGTCAATGCGGTCTTTAGATTCCTCCTTCGTCGGAATGACAGTTGGGTGTTTTCCCATTCAACCAAACTATTTCACTGGTGCGGGCAGTGGGCTTGCATTCGGAATGCTTCCAACAAAGGGAAGTATCACCGGTGAAGCATTTGGCATCTTGGCAATACCCGAAGCATTCGGAACTATGCAAGGCATATTGTCCTGCGGTAATGAATAAACGCCGGGTCTCACTCTTGACTGCCAGGGAAAAGATATCGTGCTGTCGCGCATGGGCATCCTGTAAGAAGGCGCAGGAAGTCCCCTGAGGTTTTTCACCAACGGTACATTGGGCATCCCACCTTCGGGTAATTTATATTTTTGCTGGGCGTTTGCAGAATAGCTGAGGCCACCAAAGAGCAGGATGAACAGGACGGTTTTCATTCATCCAATTTACAACAGAGCCCGGGCATCCGCAACCCCTCTCATCAAATTCTAGATGCTTTGGTTGTCCACTTTAGACGCGGTCCCGATCGCTATCGGGACGCGGAGGCGCGGAGTTCGGCAATGTTGTCATTCCAAAGGCTCCTCGTTGCGAGCGGAGTGAAGCAACGAGAGATCTGAGGGTTGTCGGAGGTGAAAGTTTCCTATCATAGTAAGATTCAGTGAATGCGGTCTTTAGATTCCTCCTTCGTCGGAATGACATGGGGCCTTTCCCAGTCAACAAGTCAACTAGTCAACCAGTCAACCATCAGGTAGGCTCCTTCGCTTTCTTCACCGCCGCTTTCTTCTCCTCTCCATTCGCCTCCGGCTTGTCCTGCTTTTTCTCCATTTTTTCATGGTAACGCAGGTGAATGAACATGGAGAAATGGTCGGAGCCATTGTGCGGCATTTTTCTCATGGACACCAGTCCAAAATGCGCGGAGCAGAAAATATAATCCAGCGGAAAGCGCATCCACCAATGGTTGGCGGAGAAGGTGCTGTAAAAACCGCGTCCACGTCTGGGGTCCAGCAGTCCGCTCACTTTGCGGAACAACATGGTCACATAGCTCCACGCCACATCGTTGAGGTCGCCCATCACTACGCAGGGATCTTCGAAGTGTTCAAGCGAGAGGGCGATCTTCATCAGCTCCTTATCCTTGGCCGTAGAGGTCAAAGATTCATCCGGCACAGGCGGCCGCGGATGGAGGCCATGTATCCTCACATCCTTACCATTGGGCAGGGTAACCGTGGCCTGGATGGAAGGTATGTCCGGCTCGGCCAGGAATTTTATTTCCGCTTCCCTGAATGGGAGGCGACTGTAAAACAACAGGCCATAGGTATTATCCAGGGGCTTTTTTAAAAAATGGGGATAGTCTTTTTCCAGCGTTTGCATGGCCTCATCCCATCCCTGGTCGGTTTCTACCAGGAAGACCACATCCGGATCCTGTTTGCGGATCTGGCCGAGTATCCTGTTGTACTGGCGGTTGGTTTGCAGCACATTACCCGTAAATATTTTCAGTTCATCCTTTCCATTGCCTTTTTCGATCCGCTTCATTTCCTTTGGCGACAGCGGCGTATAAGGAAGGATCTTGATCACCAGGTAGGTAAGGGAGAGCAGCAGTAAAATGAGGATCCACCAGAACAAGCCCTCCGTTTGTTCCCTTGTGAAAACGGCGGTTGCCAGAATGAACAGGCCGATGACGAATTTCTGCAAACGGGGATATTCCAGGATCCTGAATGTCCAGTAATTGCTTTTGACAACCGGCAGGAAGGTGCCTATTGTAAAGACCGCCGTGAGTAAGCCAAGTACTATTTTAACCATCATATTCGAAATACCTCCTGCTGAGCCTACAATTTACTTGATCAATCCGATATCCATTCCCTTACCTGGCAGATGCGTTTATAAATGCCCTCATTGATGTAGTTTGCAAATCGTCTGCCATGGGCAGATTTTTTGCACCAGTCAGGACAAGGTGCGGCTAAATGAGTGAAATGAAGAAGGAAAAGCCAGAAAAGCTAAGGCTGGATAAATACCTCTGGTCCATCCGCCTGTTCAAGACCAGGTCGCTGGCGGCAGATGCCTGCGACTCGGGCAAGGTAAAGCAGCATGGAACCTCCGTGAAGGCATCCAAGACCGTGAACGTTGGGGATGAGTATGAAGTAAAGGCCGGGGAAAAAAAATGGCGCATCAAGGTCACGGCCCTCCTGCACAGCCGCGTGGCATATGCGGAAGCGGTGAATTATTACCTCGATATCACACCGGAGGATGAATTAAAGCGACTGGAATTCCAGCAGGCATCCTTTCATACAGGAAAAAGACAGAGCAAGATCGGCCGGCCTACCAAGAAGCAGAGAAGAGAACTGGAAGGGTTCATGGATGAGGACGAATGATCCTGTGAGTTGACAGGTTGACAAGTTAACTGGTTAACTAGAGGGATCTGTTTGAATTTTCCCTCACCTAGTCAACTTGTCAACTAGTTAACTAGTCAACCGACTGAGACTATATTTGCCCCATGCACATCCACATCCTCACCGTGTTGCCCGAACTCCTCACCAGCCCCTTATCGCATTCTATGATGAAGCGGGCGCAGGACAAGGGCCACCTCAAGGTGGAAGTGCACCAGCTCCGTGACTGGGCGGTTAATGAATATGGACAAATCGACGACTACCAGTACGGCGGCGGCGCGGGCATGGTGATGATGTGCGAGCCCCTGGCCAAGGCGATAGACGACCTGCAGAAAGAAAGAAAATTCGACGAGATCATCTACCTCACTCCGGACGGAAAAAGGCTGGACCAGCGAATGGCGAACAGCCTCTCGTTAAAGGATAACCTGCTGCTGATCTGCGGCCATTACAAAGGGATCGACCAAAGGATACGCGACCAGTATGTAACGATGGAGATCTCCATTGGCGATTATGTATTGAGCGGAGGCGAGCTGGCTGCCGCGGTATTGGTAGATGCAGTAGGCAGACTGTTGCCCGGGGTGCTCAATGATGAAACATCAGCACTGACCGATTCATTCCAGGATGGACTGCTGGCGCCTCCCGTGTATACCCGGCCCGCTGATTTCAGGGGCTGGAAAGTACCCGACATTCTGCTGAGTGGCGATCCCAAAAAAGTGGATGAATGGAGGCATGATGAAGCGCTGAAGCGTACCCAGGAAAGAAGGCCGGATCTTCTCAGCAACGATTAACATGGAGACCGCATCACCCATGATCATACTAACGGCTGCTCTTTATCTAGGCGCCCTCGCATTTTTTGTAAAAGGGAAGCATCAATGGTCATTGTTGCTTTTACTGGCCGCTTCTTTCTTTGCCCGCTTCGAAATGGCCTCCCTGGATCCCTACCTCCATAACTGGGATGAACGCTTTCACGCCCTGGTGTCGAAGCACATGACCGAGACCCCATTTCGTCCTGTCTTGTTTAAGCATCCTGCCCTGCCTTATGACCATACCCTCTGGTGCTGCAATCATGTGTGGGTGCACAAGCAACCGCTTTTTCTCTGGCAAATGGCTTTGTCGATGAAAATATTCGGCGTGAATGAAATAGCTATGCGGCTGCCTTCGGTGGTCATGGGCATGCTGATGGTCTTCTTCACCTATAAGATCGCCTGGCGTGTGTCCAGGAATACCAAGACCGCTTTTATCGCATCCTTTCTATTTTCCTTGTCATGGTACCAGCTGGAGCTGACTTCCGGACTGATCTCGCTGGACCATAACGACATTGCCTTCGCTTTCTACATCCTCGGAAGCATCTGGGCTTATAGCCATTACCTGGAAAAGAGAAACTGGAAATGGATCCTGATCACTGGCTTATTCTCAGGCGCCGCGGTGCTTTGCAAATGGCTGGTGGGCTGGCTGGTGTTTTCCGGATGGGGGATCTCTGTATTACTTGATCCTTCACAGAGAAGGTCGGTGTACTCCTATCTGCATATGCTCTATGCCTTCTTCGTGAGCATCGCCGTGTTTCTTCCCTGGCAATTGTATATCATCAAAGCGTTCCCCAAAGAAAGTGCGTGGGAATACCAATACAATAACCGGCATCTCTTTGAAGTATTGGAGGGACATTTTCATGAGTGGTGGTTTTATTTTTCCATGATGCGCCTGCATTATGGAAAGTTCTTTATCCCCTTCATGGCCGCAGGCATTCTGCTGATGGCCCTGCAAAAGGCTGAGAGAACATTAAGACTGTCTCTACTCATAAGCTTTGCAGTGGCTTACCTGTTCTTTACCATCGTTCCCACCAAACTGCAGTCCTTTACTTTCATCGTGGCTCCAATAGGTTTTATCCTCATTGCTTATTCCTTCAATTGGATATGGGAAAAGGCCAGAGGCTTTTCACGCTATGCAGCCTATCCTGCCATGGCCCTGCTGGTCTTCCTGGGCCTGTATTGCCTGAAGCCATGGAATATCTACAACGAAAGAAAACCTGCCAACTGGGAGAGGGAAGCCAAACTGCACAATACAGCCGTTTTCAAAAATCTGCCTGATTCCATACAAGGGAAAAACACGGTGATCATGAACTGTCCTGAACTGCAGAATATTGAGCTGATGTTCTACAAAGAGGTGACCGCTTATACCGGGCTGTTGGAAGCGCATCATTTAGACAGTCTTCACCAGGCAGGTTACAGGATCTGGACCTTTCCGGCTTATGGCAACGAACAGTTGCCTGAATTTGTAACAAAACGCAAATTCCTAAGGATCCTGCCCGCTCAACTGAAATAGGGCATAAAAGAGCCCTTCGTGGACACGAAAGGCTTCTCATTAGGACATTGCTAAGCCTTTAGTTATGGCAAAATAGGCAGCAGCAATGATAGAGTTAAATGGAAAAAAATTGCCCCGCCAGGAATGACAGGGCTTCACCCTTAACCATACGAAACCAAGAAAGTTTATTTCAATTAAGAAAACTAAGTTTTGTCGGGGTTGTAAGCTGGTGTAAAATTACCAGCTGGAATTTATTTTTCAGAGGGGGATTCGGTGAAAGGGATTTTTTTATCGTTGAAAGAATGGGTGCCCCTTAGCCATAGATATTGGACATCATTTCCCTGGCTTCCTCCACTGCCTGCAGGCAGTATTTCTCCAGTGACTGGAAGTCTTGTTCGAAGTGGGGTTGGGGCTCATTGGAGGTAGCTTCTGTTTCCATCCTGTGCAGGTAGGGATACAACAGGTCTTTCAGCCCCATATAGGAAACCGAGCTTTTCATGCCATGGGCAACGCTTTTGATCTGTATGCGGTTATTCTCCCTGATAGCCTGTTTCAGCGCCTGCAGCTCTTCCGGTATCTGCACAATGAACTGCTTGATGATGGTGTTTTCAAACTCTTCGTCGCCCATGGAGAGCTCCCTGAGATAGCCCAGGTCCACGATCTTTTGCACACCATTGTTTTCTTCCGGCTTTTTATTGTGGGTATAGGTCTGGATGATCTTGTACAGTTCCTTTTCTTTCACCGGCTTCGACATATAATCGGTCATGCCATAGCTCAGGCATTTTTCCTTTTCGCCCGACATGGCATGAGCCGTCATGGCAATGATGGGAATATCCAGATCCAGCTCATTACGGATGGAAAGGGTGGCCGTATACCCATCCATTTCAGGCATTTGGATATCCATTAAAACCAGCGAAAATTCCTCTCTCTGGAGGGCTTCCAGGGCTTCCTGGCCGTTGTTCACCAGCCTGTAGTCAATATTCCACTGGCGCATAAGATGCCTGATCAACTGCTGGTTCATGGCATTGTCCTCCGCGATCAATACCCTGCCCTTCACCGCCATCTCGGAATCCTGAGCCTCAACAGCATGCGACACGGAGTAATCATGCAGGATCCTGAAGGGCAGGTGGATGATGAAGCTAGAGCCCTTGCCTACCTCGCTTTCCACGTCGATGTATCCATTCTGAAGATCAACCAGCTGCTTCACGATAGACAGGCCAAGGCCCGTTCCGCCAAAGCGCCGGGTGGTTTCCGCTTCTGCCTGCTGGAAACGTCCGAAAATGCTATTCAATTTCTGCGAAGCAATGCCTACGCCGCTGTCGCGTACGCTGAATTGCAGTTCTATGTCGTCATCCGATTGTTTGTTGTGCCGCACCGGTCCCGATGTAACGCGCAGCTCCACGAATCCTTTGTCGGTGAATTTGACCGCGTTGCTCAGGAGGTTGATCAGCACCTGGTTCAGGCGTACCGAATCACCGCTTAGCGTATCCGGCACCGAAGGATCCACGTCGATGCGGAAATCCAGTCCTTTTTGCCTGGCCTTCTCCCGGAACATGATCTCCACCGAGTTCACCAGTCCATGCAGGCTGAAAGGTGCTTCCACAATGTTCATCATGCCGGCTTCGATCTTGGAGAGGTCGAGGATATCATTCACCAGGGTGAGCAGGTTCTCGCCCGAGGAATAGATGTATTCTACATACTGGAGTTGCTGAGAGTTGAGCTGTGTTTTCTTTAACACATTGGTAAAGCCCAGGATGGCGTTCATGGGCGTGCGGATCTCGTGGCTCATATTGGCCAGGAATTGCTCCTTGATCTTGGCCACTTCCTTGATCCTTCTTTCCGACTCATTCAGCATGTCGATCATGCGTTGCTGTTGCCTTCCGCGGTTCACAATGTATAAGAAGGCAAGGATGCAGGAAATGCAGGCCAATACGGCCAGGATCACGCCCAAAGTCCTTGCCCGGTGCCCGTTCCTTTCAATGGAAGAGATGATGCCATAGAGCCTCGATTGCCGGAGGCTGTCAATATGGGCGATATTCTTTTGAATGCTGTCACGGAGTACCCTTCCCCGGCCACTGTTGATCTGGCTGAGGGCTGCATCCTGCTGACGGCGCTGAATCAACGCGAGCACGTTCTTATTGAAATTCAGCTTGCGGTGGATCAGTGAATCCAGCTCTAAAAGATCTTTATTGACGGTGGAGTCTTCGAGGCTGCTTTGAATAGTGGAAAGCTGTCGTTCAATGATCCGGATCTTGTCGCTCACCAGCCGGTTGTATTCGGGTTTATCTGTGATCAGCAGGCTGCGCATGTCGCTTTCGAGCGTAAGAATGGCAGACTCCAGGCGGCGAAGGTCGTTCTGGATCTTTACCTCGTTGAGAAGGCGGTCGTTGGCATTGATAAGGCGGTTGACGTTTTCACCCGAGATGAACTGAATGAAAACAATAAGGGCTACACCAGCCAGAAAAAACCATAAGGCGATGTATTTCAGTTGACTTCTCCACATGAAGACGTCTAAAATACGAAATACATTACTATAAAAAATATACTATTTGGCGATTTCGCTGTATTTGCGAAAGGAAATGAAGAAGGCTATGAGACTGATAAACAGCCCTATAGATGAGGCCAGGATCAGCTCCGGGCGGCGCTCAGAATAAATTTCGTACAATAGAAAATATTCTGATACGATCAGGAGTGCCAGGCACAAAAGGAAGAATATGGTGAATTTTTTTGTCATAGTTAAAGCCCAAAGGGGCTGCTTGAAAGCAGCCACTTCCGGGACTTAGGTTTTTTCTTTCGAAAAATGGTGGTTTTTCATCAGGTGGAAAAGTTTTGGTTGCGACCCTGAAAAAAACATAAGCAGGTCCGGAATGTTAGCGGCTTGATGTGAACGGTTTAAGAAAAAAGGCTGTCGGTTTAACTGGATATTGGCGCGATAACAATGTAAAAATAGGTGCACCTACCGCCATTGTATAGCGCTTTTAGATAGTTACCATGAATTGGTCGGTGAACCGGCTAATTAACAGGATATGGCCTATAAAAGGTTCAGCCTTTTATTGAGGGTGGTGCGGTAAGTATCGGCTACAGGCACGTTGGCTTTGCCTATGGTGATCACGCCTTCCTGTATGAAATCGATCTTATTGAGCGAAACGATATAGCTGCGGTGGACGCGGATGAATTTGGAGGCGGGCAGCTTTTCTTCTATGGATTTTAGGGTGGAATGCAGCACGTGGAATTTCTGCGGGGTATGCACCTTCACATAATCGCCCATGGCCTCGAGGAACATGATATCATCCACATTGATCCTTTTAAGCACCCCGTTGTCCTTCACAAATACGAACTCCTGCTCATTTACATTCACGGTTTCCTTGTCGCTGTTCAGGGCTTCATTGGCGCGCTCGATGGCCTGTAAAAAACGGGCAGGGGTAACCGGCTTCACCAGGTAATCCACCACGTTCAGCTCAAAAGCCTCCACGGCATAATCTGTTTTGGCGGTGGTGAAAATAATGAGGGGACGCTTGTTGCCGAGGTTCCGGATCAGCTCCAGGCCGGTCATGCCGGGCATTTCTATATCCAGCAGGATAAGGTCGATGTCTTCTTTGTTGATCGTGTTGTAGGCTTCCATCGCGTCGGCGCATTCGTCAACCAGCTTCAGGTCCTTCACCTGGCTTACCAGCTGCTTCATCGCCATGCGCGCCATCTTATTATCGTCAACAATAATACAATTCATGGTCAGGGTGTATAAAATTAATCCTAAACAGTACTAAAATCATTGATATATCAATGATTTCCTGGTCGTATGAATGAATATAGCAATTTCAGCCGATAACCCTGCAATTCCCGTTCCCCGGCCAGGCGTCCACAGCCTGCCCCATGCCACTGAATTACAGTTATCTATGAGCGTTATACAGGCTTCACGCCGATCACCGGCACCGCCTTCTGCCTGATCATTTCATTGAAAGCGGGAATATCTTTTTCCTTGATGGCTTTCAGCTTTTGCAATTCGCGGTCCACATCGGCCGCCAGCTGGTTGTATACATCCCTGGCCTGCTTGCTGGGAGCCATATTGCCGCTGTTGGCCACATCAAACACCCCACTGAGCTTGTCGTTCAGGCGAATGGGATAATTCAGCACGTCCTGGCTGCTCCTGGCCTTTGTCTGATACAGGGTTTCCTCGATGGCCGTCATTTTTTTGTTGATGCTGTCGGCAAATGCTTTCAGGTCCTTGGGCACGTCCTTCCCCTGTATGCCCATGAAGGCATTGATCTGCGCACGCAGCGTGCGGATGTCGCGGATGGCTTTTTGCGTTTCGTTGAACTTGTCCATCACCGATTGCAGGAAAACGAACTGCTCTTCATATTCCTTTACGCTCGTTTTATAATTCGGGTCAGGCCTGATGGTGAAAGGCACTTCCGCCGAGTCTTTACCGATCTTCACCCGGGCATAATAGTCTCCCGGCGGCGCCACAATGCCCGAAGGCACGCCATTCCAAAGCACCATGCCTTCGATCCTTTCGGCTTCGGGGTAAAGCAGGTTCCATACGAACTGGTTCATGCCCTTAGCGATCTCGAATTTGCTTCCTGCCTCCTTGGAATCCGATGCAAAGGTTTTGACGGTCTTTTTGTTCTTGTCAAGAATAGTAATGCTAGCCTTTGTTGAATCAGTGGCCTGGGGCGCATAAAAATTCAGGATGACGCCTGCGGGTGGATTGGCTCCTGCATTCCTGGGCGCCATGGAGGATGAAAACCTGCTGCCAGGCATCCGGTAGGCCGGCGTTACGGCAAACACGTGTAAATCTTTGTTTTTGATCTCCGGTTCTGATTGCTGTAAGGGGCCCAGGTCGTCGAGCACATAAATAGATCTTCCCTGTGTGGCCACCACCAGGTCGTTCTCCTTGATCGTGAGATCCGTGATGGGCACCACCGGGAGATTGAGCTGGAAAGGCCTCCAGCTGTTGCCATCATCAAAAGAAATATACATGCCGTACTCCGTGCCTGCATAGAGCAGGCCTGCTCTTTTGGGATCCGCCCGCAACACTCTTGTGAAATGCATTTTGTCAATGCCGGCCGTGATCAGCTTCCAGGTCTTGCCGTAGTCTTCCGTTTTGTATAAATAGGGAGAGAAGTCATCGCTCTTGTATCGTGTGCCTGCAAAATAGGCCGCTCCTTTTTTGAAAGGATCGGCTTCTATGCTGTTCCACATGATCCATTTGGGCGCGTTCTTCGGCGTTACATTCTCCCAGTTCTTGCCACCGTCCCGGCTCACATGGATCAGCCCATCATCGCTGCCTGTCCAGAGCAGGTCTTTCTCCAGCGGCGACTCCATAGCTGTGAAAATAGTGGAGTAGTACTCCACAGAAGTATTGTCCTTGGTTATGGGACCGCCACTGGGTCCCTGTTTTGTTTTGTCGTTGGTAGTGAGGTCGGGGGAGATCTCCTGCCAGCTGGCTCCCTCGTTCTCTGTAACAAACAAATGATTGCCTGCCGCGTACAAACGCTTTGGGTTGTGCGGCGAGAAGAAGATGGGGAAATTCCACTGGAACCTGTACTTCAATACATCAGCGCCCGCGCCCATGGGATTGTCGGGCCACACGCTCACTGCGCGGTTCTCCCCGGTCCTGTGATCCAGCCTCGATAAATAGCCGCCATAATTTCCACCGTATACGATGTCGGGATTGGTAGGATCAGCCACCACATAGCCACTCTCCGCCCCGGCGGTCTCATCCCAGTCGCTTTCTGTAATGCCGGCACCTCTTGTGCGGCTCTTGATACGAAAAGTACTGTTGTCCTGCTGTGCGCCCAGGATGCGGTAAGGGAAGGAGTTGTCGGTAGACACGCGATAGATCTGTGCCGTCGGCTGGTTCATGTAGGTGCTCCAGTTCTCACCGCCATCAAAGCTCACCTGTGCGCCACCGTCATCCGCTACGATCATCCTGTTGCCGTTCTCCGGGTCGATCCAAAGGTCGTGGTGGTCGCCGTGCGGCGTGCGGACCGATTGAAAGCTGCGGCCACCGTCCCGGCTGCGCATAAAGCCCACGTTGGGTGCATAGACCAGGTTTTCATTTTTGGGATCTACAAAAACCTTGGTGTAATACCAGGCACGCTGGCGGATATTGTTATCGCTGCTAACGAGAGTCCAGGTCTCTCCTGCATCGTTGGAGGCAAAGAGGCCACCATCTGCGTTTTCAATGATGGTATATATTTTATCAGGATTCGAAGGAGCCACGGCTACGCCCACGATGCCCCAAACTCCTTTAGGCAATCCTTTTTTTGAGCGGATGCTGGTCCAGGTTTCTCCACCGTCGGTGCTTTTCCAAAGCCCGCTGCCCTCGCCCCCGCTCTCCAGTGAATAGGGCGTGCGGATCAGTTTCCAGGAGCCCGCATACAGTACTTCCGGGTTGCCGGGCTCCATCACCAGGTCGGAGGCGCCGGTTTGGTTGTTTACATAAAGCACCCTTCTCCAGCTCTTTCCTCCATCGGTTGTTTTGTACACGCCGCGCATTTCATTGGGACCAAACAAATGTCCCATCACTGCTGCCCAAACGATATCGGGATTACGCGGGTGGATCACGATGCGGATGATATGCCGGCCGTCTTTCAATCCTATGTTTTTCCAGGTCCTGCCGGCGTCGTCGCTTCTCCACATACCGCCCAGGCCTTCACTCACATTGCCCCTCATGGTGTTCTCCCCTTCCCCTACGTAAAGGATGTTTTCATCGGAAGGAGCTACGGCCACCGCGCCTATGGAACCGCCGAAATATTTATCAGAGATATTCTTCCAGTTGCTGCCGCCATCCGTGGTCTTCCAAACGCCTCCGCCGGTACCGCCGAAATAGAATGTATTCTTTTGCGAGTAGCTGCCCGCCACTGCGCCGCTCCTGCCACCGCGGAAAGGACCGATCAGGCGGTACTTCATCTTGGAGAACAGGGGGTCTTCCTGCGAAACAGGAACAGGTTTTTGCGCACCGGCGGCGATCATGGCCAGGCAGGCCAGGAGGCAGAACATCTTTTGCATAGTAGGGAATTAGATCGGAAATTTAAGCAAACATGCTAACCGGGCAATGCAAGTGGTTATTTCTCCCCCGGTTTTTTATACAGGCCTACATTTGATAGTTCAACCTCGCATTTAAATACGCGTATGAATACCATTAGGGGCAAGATCGTAGACATTCAAGGCAGAGAAATTTACAACGCGGAGATCACCGTCAGTAACGGAAAGATCAGCAACATCAAAGCTTTGGAAACAGGTGAGGGGTCCGGTTTCATCATCCCGGGTTTTGTAGATGCCCACGTGCATATTGAGAGCTCGATGCTGGTACCACAGGAGTTTGCCCGGCTGGCGGTGGTACATGGTACGGTAGCCACGGTGAGCGATCCCCACGAGATCGCCAACGTCTGTGGCAGTGCAGGAGTGGATTATATGATCGAAGCAGGTAAGCAGGTGCCTTTCAAGTTCAACTTCGGCGCGCCCAGCTGCGTGCCGGCCACCGTATTCGAAACGGCCGGCGATGCCCTCGACAGCAAGGCAGTGGATGCCCTGCTGGCCAGGCCCGAGGTCCGCTACCTGAGCGAGATGATGAATTTCCCCGGCGTGCTGCAGGGCGATGAGGAGGTGATGAAAAAGATCGCCTCCGCCAAAAAATATGGCAAGCCGGTCGACGGCCATGCACCCGGATTGCGCGGGGAACAGGCAAAGGCCTACATCGATGCGGGCATCTCTACCGACCACGAATGCTTTACTTCGGAAGAGGCTTTAGACAAGCTGGCCCATGGAATGAAGATCCTGGTGAGGGAGGGCAGCGCGGCGCGCAACTTCAATGCCCTGGTGGATCTTTTAAAAGACCACGCGCAACACATGATGTTCTGCAGCGACGACAAGCATCCCGACAGCCTGGAAGAAGGCCACATCAACCAGCTCTGCGCCCGCGCGGTGGCCAAAGGAGTGGATGTGTTTGATGTGCTGCTGGCGGCCTGCATCAATCCTGTGCTGCATTACAAGCTGGATGTGGGTTTATTAAGGGAAGGCGATCCCGCTGACTTTATCATCGTGGAAGACCTGGAAGCATTCCAGGTGAAAGCTGTTTATATCAACGGCCAGCTGGTGGCGGAAAATGGGAAGTCACTCATTAAAAGGGTGGCAGGAATAGAGGCAGTCAACCGGTTCGATTGCCAACTGAAGAAGCCGGAAGAAATGGCCCTGCAGGTAAATGGAAAGACAGAAGGAAATATAACGGTGGATGTCATTGAAGCGCTCGACGGTGAATTGATCACCAAAAAGCTTTCAGCCGATCTGCGGATCATAGAGGGTTCAGTACAAACAGACCTTGAAAATGATATTTTGAAGATCGTTGTAGTGAACCGGTACATGGATGCGCCTGTAGCGAAGGCCTTTATCAAGAACTTCGGATTCAGTAGGGGAGCGATCGCTTCTTCTGTAGCGCATGACTCACACAACATCGTAGCCGTGGGGGCAGATGATGCTTCCATCAGCAGGGCGGTGAATCTGGTGATCGAAGCCCGGGGGGGAGTGAGCCTGGTGGATGGTGATAAGGAAATGCTCCTGGCGCTTCCGGTAGCCGGACTCATGAGCACAGATGATGGTTACGATGTAGCAAGACAATACAAGGCCATAGATGAAGCGGCCAAGGAACTGGGTTCTTCCTTATCAGCACCCTTCATGACACTTTCCTTCATGGCCCTGCTGGTAATTCCTCATCTTAAATTAAGCGATAAGGGATTGTTTGATGGAGACCGGTTTGAGTTGGTAAGCTAAGAAAGCTATACTCCTGGAACCCCGTCTTTGCGAGCCCCGCCTCGGGCGGGGTGAAGCAAGTGAAAGGTGAAAGGTGAATGGTGAATTTCGGGCGGCTGTTCCCAGTCAACTAGTCAACTTGTCAACTAGTTAACCAACCACTAAAACTTAGGACAATTCAACTTCCTCAGCTCACGGTCGCGCGGCTGGCGGATGTAAATGAGGGAGATCTCGGCACCTCCGCGGGTATTGGAGCCCGGCCGAAGCTGGGAGATATTTACGTCGTAGCTCGCGCCTATATGGAATTCACCGAACTCCAGCCCGATATAAGGGATCACCGCATCGTTCCAGCGGTACCAGCTTCCCAGGTATAAATTGGTAGGTGAAACCGGATCCGCTCCTACATTAAGTTCGTAGGCGCCGCCGATCACCAGGTTTTTCGCATTGGCCTCATGGCTGAAATTCCCGCTCACGTTGATGGCATTGAATTCTCCCAGGGGGAAGCGGGCGCCTGCCGACAAGGTATAACGCGGCGCAATGAAATACTCTCCTCTCTGGAAAACTTCTTTAGGCTTGGTGATGTGGTACATGGACAAACCCGCATAGACGTTATTGTCGCCATTGGTGGTGCCGTTGTACAGGAAGCCTGCCGCCAGGTCGAAATAACTTACACTGAGCGAAGTGCCGGAGAAGGTTTCCTGCGTGATGCCGGTGAAGCCGTCGGAGCGCAGCATGTCCTCGAATTTGAAGCTGCTGCGGTCGAGGCGCTTATTCACATAGGTTCCCTGGAAACCCAGGCCGAACTGGTTGTATCCATCCTCGTCCAGCGCCTTGTGATAGGAGGTGGACATAGTGAGGTAATTGTTTTGCAGGATGCCATTTCCCCCGCGATCGGAAAAGGCCATGACGCCCAGGCCGAACTGGTCCATCTCGGGCAGACTATTCTTCAGTATACCCATGTCGAGCGACACGGTACCCGTAGTAAACGCGTTATTGATGGTGGGCCACTGGTTGCGGTAATTACCCGCCACTCTCACCAGTCCGTTGAACTTGCCGGTAAAGGCCGGGTTCAGCGTGAGCGGCGAGGCAAAGAATTGCGAAAAATTAGGATCCTGCGCGGAACCGATAAAGCAGCTCAAAACCAATATGGCTGTGCAGGCCAGGGATCTCATCCGGGGAATTTAGACAGGTAAATTACAAATAAAAGCTGTTAGAATATGGTAAAAATCTATGATTGGATCTTTACTCCATAGGCCAGGTCACCCGCATCGCCCAGGCCGGGTACGATATAGCCTTTGGCCGTGAGTTCGTCATCGATATCCCCGCACCAGATGGTAGCCGTAGGTATGTTGCGCCTTACATGTTCGATGCCGATGGTGCAGGCCAGGGCCACCACGATATGGATGCTTTTAGGCTCGCCTTCCTGGCGCAGGTACTGGATGGTCTTCACCAGTGAAGCGCCGGTGGCCAGCATGGGATCGGAGATGATCACGATCCTGTCGTCGATCTCTGGGGAGGATAAATATTCAAGACTGATCTCGAAGCTGCCATCCTTATCGTGCTTGCGATAGGCGGACACAAAAGCGTTATCGGCCTTGTCGAAATAATTCAGCAGACCCTGGTGGAGTGGCAGGCCGGCTCTGAGAATGGTCGTGAGGACGGGCTGCTCTACCAATACGTTGCCGGTAGCAGTTCCGAGCGGCGTTTCGATCTCGATCTTTTTTGAAGCCAGCGTCTTGCTGATCTCATAGGCCGCCACCTCGCCGATCCTTTCGAGGTTCCGGCGGAAACGCATCCTGTCCTTCTGTATCTTCTCATCCCTGACCTCTGCGAGCCAATTGCTGATGAGTGAATGCCCTTTGCTAAGATTTATAACCATAGGATCGATTGCCTTTTTCGCTGGAGATGAAGTTTGTGCTCTAATTTCGGCAAAACTAATTGCTAAACCACAAAAACTTATGATTTGTAAGATAACACGGGGATTCAGATGTCTTAAATCTTCAATCTTAAATCTTCAATCTTCAATCTTAAATCTTCAATCTTAAATCTTCAATCTTCAATGACTTACCGTTGTATTGGTATCATGAGCGGCAGTTCACTCGACGGGATCGACCTGGCCTGCGTGGAACTGGTAGAACAATCGGGCGCATGGACATTTGAAATACTGGCTTCGGAGTGTGTCCCTTACAGTGATGACTGGCGGAAGAAACTTCAGGGCGCGATCTATATGGATGCGGTCTCCTACCAGCTGCTGCATACGGAATACGGCCATTTCCTGGGACAGCAGGTCAACGCTTTTATACAAAAGCACCAGCTGGCTTATAAAGTGGGCCTCATCAGTTCTCATGGACATACCACCTTTCACCTGCCCGCCCGGGGCATGACGGCCCAACTGGGTGATGGGGCCGCCATAGCGGCGGAAACACAACTGCCTGTGGTATCCGACCTCCGCGCACTGGATGTGGCTTTTGGCGGACAAGGTGCGCCGATCGTTCCCATTGGTGAAAAACTTCTTTTTCCCGATTATCCCCTGTTCCTCAACATCGGTGGCATTGCCAATATCTCCTTCGACCTGCCGGGGAAATATCTTGCTTTTGATGTTTGTCCCGCCAACAGGGTGATGAACATGATAGCTTCTGCGGCTGGAAAAGAATTTGATGAAGGCGGTATGATAGCGGCGGAAGGAAAGGTAGACCAGGGCATGCTGGAAAAGCTCAACGCCTTTGCCTATTACGATAAGCCCTACCCGAAATCCCTGGCCAATAGTTTTGGTACCGACGAGATCTACCCGCTGCTCCAGTCATCCGGGCTGTCACTTCCTGTGCAGATGCGTACTTACTTAGAACATATTGTGCTGCAAACGGGCCGCTCGGTGAAGCAGGTGCTTGAAAATGAACAGGCGGACCAGGAAATGAAAAGAAAGATGCTGGTCACCGGCGGCGGCGCTTTAAACACCTTCCTTATAGATAGCTTATCAAAAGAACTTTCAGGATCTAACATCGAGGTGGTGGTGCCTGCGGAAAATATAGTGAACTACAAAGAAGCCCTGGCGATGGCGCTGATCGGCGTGCTGCGCTGGAGGCAGGAGTACAATGTTTTTTCTTCCGTCACAGGCGCCCGAAGAAACAGCATAGGCGGCGCCGTGTGGATGGGGGGCGAAGCCTGAACGAATGATGAACCGATGAATGTTGAATGCTGAAGTGGGGGTCAGGGAGGGTTTAAAACACCAACGGCAACAACAACCAGCAGAAAAGCGTGATCAGGATCACCGATATAATATTCATCACAAATCCCACCCTCGTCATTTGATGCAGCCTGATATAGCCGCTTGAAAATGCAATGGCATTGGGAGGCGTACCCATGGGGAGCATGGAGGCGCAGCTGGCAGCCAGCGTCATGGGAATGCCCAGAATCAGCGGATGCATGTTCGCCGCCTCAGCCAGCGTGCTGACCACGGGCGCAAATACGATCACCTGGGCAACGTTACTCATAAGCTCACTGATAAATAAGGCGATCAGTGTAACGAAGAAGATGAGCGCGAGCTGGTTGAAAGCAAATTGAGAGAACCAGCCACCCAGCAGCTGGATGAGCCCGGCTTTTTCCAGCGCGCCTGCCAAAGCGATACCGCCGCCAAATAGCAACAGGATACCCCAGGCCATCTTGGCCGTATCATTCCAGGTGAGTAAGGTTTCCTGGCTGCCATTTCCTGCAGGCAGGATGAAAAGCAGTGTAGCCCCGATCACAGCGATCATATTGTCATCCAGCTTGAAAAATCCCAACTGGTTGATCAATCCTCTTGTGATCCAAAGCACCGCCGTGAAAATGAACACGCCCAGCACGCGCTTTTCCGCAACAGAGAGTTTGCCCAGCTTAGCGATCTCGGTTGAAATGAAGCGACCGGTCTCCGCATCGGCACGCATGCCATTGGGGTAGAGCCACTTCACCATCACGAAATACAAAGCGGCCAACAACAGGATCGACAAAGGCATGCAGATCAGCATCCAGTCGAGGAAGTCAATATTATAATCATACTTTTTGCTGATAAAGGCTGCATAAGCCACATTCGGCGGTGTACCAATGATGGTGCCTATGCCCCCGAAATTAGAAGCCAGCGCTATGGCCAGCATGATGGAGAGCGCGAAGTTGGAAGCTCCTTTTTTGTCTGCATGATTTTCCGTGAATACATGGATCACCGAAAGCGCGATGGGGAACATCATCATAGTGGTGGCCGTGTTGCTTAGCCACATGCTGATGGCGCCGGTGGCGATGATGAATCCCAGTACAATGCGGTTGCCGCTGGTGCCCGTAATGCGCACGATGTTCAACGCGATCCTCCGGTGCAGGTCCCATTTTTCGATGGCCAGTCCCAGCATGAATCCTCCCATGAAAAGAAAGATCACGGGGTTGGCATAGGAAGAGGCTGTGGTTTCCATGGAGGAAATGCCCAGCAAGGGAAAAAGAAAGAGGGGGAAGAGCGCCACCACTGGCATGGGCAGTGCTTCCGAGATCCAGAGGATCACCATCAGAAGACCTGTCGAGATCACCAGGGCAGCACTGTGGGTAAGCGCTAATGGATTCCAAAAATACAAAAGCAGGGAAGCCAGCACAGCTGCTGCCAGCAGGATATATCTTTTTTTCGGACCCATGGCAGTTAAATATAGGCAATGGTCATATAGCTGGCTTGCCGCTGACGAATTTATTTCCGCGCAGGTAGAACCGGTAGGGAAGATGCGCGTCATCGCCTGCATACTGTACGCCGATCCTCGGTGAGATGCCGATCATGTCGTCGGTGAGCCGGAATTTGTCATCCGCTATGAACATTTCATCTCCTGTAAGCAGAGAGCCGCATTGCGAGGTATGAAACCCGAATGCCTTTCCCACATTTCCCGGACCACGGGTAAGCGTATGATCCAGGGCTTTTTTTCCTGTGCGCCTCAGCATAATGGGAATGCCTTCCATTGGCTCCACTGCTCTCACGAGGATAGCATGCGGAATGCCGTCGATGTTGGTGACGATGTTGAACATCTGGTGAATGCCATAACAGAGATATACGTAGGCGCGGCCCCCTTCGCCAAACATCACCTCCGTCCTTGGCGTCATTCCCCTGAATGCATGGGAGGCCCTGTCGATAGTGCCAGCATAAGCTTCTGTTTCCACTATGCGTCCCGAAGTGCGCTCCTCATTGAACTGGGTTACCAGCACTTTTCCCAGCAGTTCCCTGGCAATGGTCACCACATCATGCCTTTTGTAAAAGGCGAGACCCAGCTTTTTCATTTCACTCTTTCTCAACTCGCTGTGCTTAAATGAATATCTTTAGCACTCAAAGCTAAGGTTTGCTTAAAGAAATCGTCATAGCCATACAGTCCTATGCCTTTGCACACCGTTTCATCAAGGAACACAAGCTTTGGAAATGGATACTGATCCCGGGTATCCTTTACATGATCCTTTTTGTAGTAGGCATGTATTTTTTCTGGACCTCCTCCAACGACGCCGTCTCCTGGATCAGCAGGCAGGCCGGATTGGAAACCTGGCTGCAGCGGCAAAGAAGTGAGTGGCTTAGCTTCCTGTTTGTGATGGTGGGGCTGATCATGAGGCTGGTGCTGGTGTTTTTTTACTTTTCCATCTTCAAATATTTATTCCTCATCATCGGCTCTCCTGTGTTTGCCTACCTCAGCGAAAAAACCGCTGCGATCGTAGAGGGCCAGGACTATCCGTTTTCGCTGAAGCAACTGGCTCACGATGCATGGCGGGGCACCAAGCTCGCATTCCGCAACATGCTCTGGCAGGCCGTATACATCTTTGCGCTCTTCTTTCTTTCACTGATCCCCGTGGTCGGCTGGGTAGCACCGGTGATCGCGCTTTTTGTTGAATGCTATTACTACGGATTTTCCATGGTGGACTATAGCTGCGAGCGCAACAAGCTTTCGCCATCTCAAAGCATCGCCTTCATTTCCCGTCATAAGGGACTGGCCATTGGTAACGGGCTGATCTTTTACCTGATGCATGGGGTGCCTATCCTCGGATGGATACTGGCGCCAGCCTATGCCGTGGTAGCCGCCACCCTGAGTCTTCATCAAATAAAAACCCGTCCATGAGCGCTAAAGTTTACCTGCTGCCTACTGTTCTTTTTCCCGGGGCGCTCGAGACCATTCCTCCCTATGTGAAAGAAGCCATTCGTGAATGCCAGGCTTTTTTTGTGGAAGAAGAGCGAACCACACGGAGGTACATGAAGCAATTATGGAAGGAGATGGTGATCGACGACTATGCCTGGGTGAATATGAAGGAAGTCACACCGGCTGTTAGCGCCGCATTCCGCAAGGCGCTGCAGGAGGGGAAAACTGTTGGCATCCTCAGCGAAGCAGGCTGTCCCGGCATAGCCGATCCCGGCCAGAAGCTGGTGGAGATAGCCCAGTCGATGAACGTATTGGTGAAGCCCCTGGTAGGACCCAGCTCTGTTTTGCTTGCACTCATGGCCAGCGGCATGAATGGACAGCATTTTAGTTTTGCGGGCTACCTTCCCATGGATTCCTCCGAAAGGATCAAGGCCATCCGCAACATAGAAAATGAATCAAGGAACAAGAACAGCACGCAAATATTCATTGAAACGCCCTACAGGAACAACCACCTGATGGAAGCCATGATCAAAACCCTGCAACCCGGCACCCGGGTTTGCGTAGCAGTGGATATCACCGGACCCACAGAATCTATCCAAACTAAAACGGTACAGCAGTGGAAGACGGCCATGCCCGAGCTGCACAAGCGTCCCACGATCTTCCTCATTGATGCTTTTTCTGGCTTTGACGCGAAGCCGGAAAGGCGCTAGGAACCGCGAAGAAATTCCTTGCCTACCATCGCGCCATAGCGCCCTTGCGTCTAAGAGTGGAAACTATAGCCCGTACTTATCCACCAGGTAGATCAGGATGGCCATGTTCAGCGCACCCAGTTCCAGCTCTCTTTTGTTCACGTTCTCGAATACATCATTCCTTGCATGGTGCACATCGAAATAGCGTTGTGAATCCGGGGAGAGTCCTGCCACAGGAGTTCCCTGTGTACGGTTCAGCGGACCAATATCCGCGCCGCCGCCACCCATGGATAATTCAGATGCACCATAGGGAGCGATCAATTCTTTCCATCCCAGAATTTTCTGAAATTGCTCAGGACTTACCGTGAATCCAAAACCCCTTGGGGTGAATCCGCCCGCATCGCTTTCCAGTGCGAAAATGTGCTTTTCATTCTTGGCCTTGGCTTCTTCTGCATATTTATTTCCGCCACGCAGCCCGTTCTCCTCGTTGGCAAACAATACAAAGCGAATCGTGCGTTTGGGTTGGTAACCCAGGGCTTTGAAGGCCCTCAGGATCTCGATGGACTGTACGCAGCCAGCGCCGTCATCGTGGGCGCCTTCGCAATTATCCCAGCTGTCCAGGTGGCCACCCACCGTGATGTATTCATTGGGGAACTCAGTTCCTTTCAGTTCGCCGATCACGTTGTGTCCAATGGTATCGGGCAAGAACTTTCCATGAGAATGGATCATGGCCGTAACATTTTTGCTGCTGGCTTCTTTGGCCAGCCAGTCGGCGTCTATGAGGCCAATGGCCAGTGCAGGTATCTTAGGAAACGAATCGTTGTAGGCTGTTGAACCCGTATGCGGATTATTGTCCGTACTTCCGGAAATGCTGCGCACGATCACGCCCACCGCTCCGTACTTTGCGGCCTGGCTGGGACCGCTGCGCCTGTATCTTCCCGCATCGCCATAGGCCTGGAAGGTGCGCACGAATCTGGGATCGAACTTGTAGTTATAGAAAACGATCTTTCCCTTCACTTCATTTTTCCTGCGCTCCAGTTCTTCAAAGTCTTTGATCAGTATCACCTGTGCTTTCAATGGCTTCATGCTGCCCACCGAGTTGCCAAGCGCGATCACATCCAGCTTTTTAGATGTCTTGCCTACATAAGCCATGGCCTCATCTTTTCCGCCACGTACCCAATGCGGCACCATGCATTCCTGCAGCCAGGCATGCTCTGCGCCGGCTTCCTGCATGGCCTTCAATCCCCATTTCTCCGCCTTTACCATTTGAGGTGAGCCGGCCAGGCGGCCGCCGATCTCTTTGGTGAGCACGCGCAGGTTGGCATAAGCGCGGCTGTTGGTGAGCACTTCATCCGCGAGGCGGCGAATAAAAACCGAATCTTCATTCTGGGAGAAAGCAAAACCGCAGAACAGGAGGGCCAGGGTGGTAATGAATGTCTTCTTCATCCTTAAAAATAAAAGGAAACGCTTGGCCGGCAAACAATTATTTGACCGGCAGCAGCCGGAGCTATTTTGTTTTTACCTTAGTTGTCTAATGAAACCATCAATGAGGATAGGAATTGTGTGCTACCCCACCTTTGGCGGTAGCGGCGTGCTGGCCACCGAGCTGGGAAAGGCCCTGGCTGAAAAAGGACACCAGGTGCATTTCATCACTTACCAGCAGCCCGTGCGATTGAGTGAGTTCATGCCTAACATCTTTTATCACGAGGTGCAGGTTCCTACCTATCCCTTGTTTGATTTCCCCCCTTATGAAACGGCGCTGGCAAGCACCATGGTGGATGTGATCCGCAACAATCATCTCCAGCTGCTGCATGTACACTATGCCATTCCCCATGCTTCCGCGGCCTATATGGCCAAGAAGATATTGGAAGAAGAAAATATCCGCATCCCGGTGATCACCACGCTGCACGGTACCGACATTACACTGGTGGGCCGCGACAAGACCTATGCACCCGTGGTGGCGTTTTCCATCAACCAGAGCGATGCCATTACAGCCGTGTCTTACAACCTGCGCGAAGAGACCTATAAATATTTCAAGATCGAAAAGCAGATCGAGGTGATCCACAACTTCGTGGATGTGACCCGCTTCACGCGCAAACCCATTGATGCTTTCAAAAGAGTGATCGCGCCGGAGGGAGAAAAAGTGCTGATGCATGCCTCCAACTTCCGTAAGATCAAAAGGGTGGAAGACGTGGTTCGCATTTTTCACGAGGTGAGCAAGACCATTCCTTCCAAGCTGCTTTTCGTAGGCGACGGACCAGAAAGAGGTGCGGCGGAAAGCCTTTGCCGTGAGCTGGGAGTTTGCGACGATGTTCGTTTTGTAGGTAAGCAGGAGCAAATGGAGGAGATCATGGCCATCGCCGACCTTTTTATCCTCACCTCAGAATATGAAAGCTTTGGACTCGCGGCCCTGGAAGCCATGGCGGCCGGTGTTCCTGTGATCTCCACGAATGCGGGGGGCTTGCCGGAGATCATGGTGGACGATGTTACAGGCTATATGGCCAACGTAGGCGATGTGCAGGCGCTGAGTAATTTCGCCATCGAGATCCTGAAAAATGAGGAAAGACTAGCCAGGTTCAAGGCCGATTCCGCTAAGCATGCCTTGAACTTCGATATACACAATATCATTCCACAATACGAAAAGCTGTACGACGAAGTGCTCAATGGTGTAGAAGTAAATTAACGGCGCAGCCAGGGCTCGGGGTTGGTCTCCTTTCTCTCGATCATGAGAATGAAATCGATCTTGCCGCCTTCGCCTCCTTCATCATCCGCCCCCGCGCGTCCAATGGACTGGCCGGTTTTCACCATGCTCCCCTTGCTCACCGATACGCTGGAAAGGTTGCTATAAGTAGTGAAGTATTTACCGTGACTGATCGTAACAGCCATGCCGTCGCCGAGGTTGAACACACCGATCACTTCGCCATTAAACACAGATTTTACAGCAGCGCCAATGGCGGTGGAGATGGTCAGTCCAGGATTATCTCCCTTGAGAGAAGTGCCGGGAATAGAATAAGGTCCGTAGTGAATAGTGGTCACGCCATTGTCTACCGGCCAGGGAAGTTTGCCCTTGTTGCTGGAAAAGCTTGAGCTCAAAGCCACTTCTTTTGCATTCAGTGGTATGGTGGCCGGTGCCGTTTTTTTCACAGGCGCCTTGGTAGTGGTCGTAGGAGTGGCGGTAGTCGTGGTCGGATTGGCAGCTTCCAGCTTTCTCAGCCTTTCAGCTTCTTCTGCTTCAGCTTTTCTGCGTGCGGCGATCTCGCGCTGGATAATGATGGAAATGGATTTCTTCAGGTCCGCATCTTTCTTCTTCTTGGCCGCGATCTGTTTCAGCAGTTCCTTTTCCTTTGACTTCAGCGAATTCACCACCACATCTTTTTCTTTCTTCTGATCTGCCAGCTCCCTCATTTGCAGGGTTTGGTTCTGCAGAGCCCCGCTCTTCTGATTCTTCTTACCCAGCAGCTTGGCCTGCCTGTCGGCGATCATTTTCTGCATGTCGCGGATGTTCTCCACCTGCTGTTCCCTGTAATTCCTGTAGGCGCGGAGGTAGGAGATCCTTTTCAGCGCGTCGTTGAATGTATTGGCGGAAAAAATAAAGTTCAGGTAGTCGTAGTTGCTGCGGTTCTTATAAGCATACTGCACGCTCTTGGCATATTGCTGCTTCAGCGTGTCCAGCTGGCGCTGCAGCTTATTCAGTTCCAGGGTGGAGAGGTAGATGTCATCGCTGATCATCCTGATCTCCTTGTTGATGTTATGGATGTATTGGTTTTGCAGGTTCATCTTCCGCTGAAGAATGTTCAGCTGTCCGATGGTCTGCTTGGTCTGGCCTTTCACCTTATTGTAATCGGCCTGTATGGCCTTGAGCTCGTTTTGTAAAGCCTTTCTTTCATTCTCCAAACGTACCTTGTCTGGCTGCTGTGCTGCCGTAAAAAGCACCAGGGCCATGAAGAAGGTCAATAAGGTTGTTTTTTTCATCTATAACTTTTAATGGCTTTCTATTAACGCAGGAATCCTGGTTTCATTTTAGTTCCTCGTATAATTTTTAGGAACGGAGAATGGAAAGCTTACCTCACCGTTAAAATCATACTGCTTGAATTCCACCTTGATGTCCAGTTTCTTCTTCTCAGACATGATCAACCGCCTTTTGGTTGCAAACAACACAGTGTCCCTGCGCTCGTAGTCCCAGTAGGTGAGATCAGCCGTGCGGCTTTTTGTGATATCCGCATCGTCCAATTTACTTCTTAGCAGCGACTTGTCGGCTGTATAAACCGTTAAGAGATTTTTAAACCATTGGCCCACGCTGAGCAAAATGACTGTCTCGTCGGTGGTGGTATACGATACCACGTTGCTATCCACAAACACAGGATTACCGATCAGCAGGTTTTGTACGATCTGCAGGTCCAGGGGCAGATCGGTCACTTCCTGGAGATAATCTACACTGCGCGCAGTATAGATCTTATTGAGTTTGTCAATGATCTTCACCGAGTCGCGGGTGATCATCACGCGGATGGCCTCGATGCCGAGCACAGCATTGGCGGAAAGCCAGATGGTGCTGTCCTTGTACATGCGCAGCGTGGCATTCACATCGTAGTTCTTGCCTTCGCCATCGCGGTAGTCAATATTCAGTTTGGCTGTGAAGGTCCGGTAGTCAATGATGTTGGCGCTCAGCCCCGACAGTGTGTTCTTGATGAAGGCTATGCTATCGGCCTTAGCCAGCGCGCCAGGGTCGGTGACCAAAGTATCTTTCTTGGCGATGGCGGTGCTGATCTTCCTCGCCGATCGGCAGGAAGTAAAAAGACAAAATATCGTAGCAATAAGTATGAGGTTCTTCATGATTAATTTTTACCGGTTGATCCAAATCCTCCCTCGCTGCGCACGGTACCGGAGAGCGTTTCCTGTTCATCCAGCCATGCGCGCTCCACTTTCTGGATCACCAGCTGCGCTATGCGGTCGCCGGACTGTATGACCTGCTCTTCACCGGAGAGGTTTATCAAGATGATCTTAATTTCTCCGCGGTAGTCGCTGTCGATAGTGCCGGGCGTGTTCAGGCAGGTGATGCCCTGCTTAATAGCAAGCCCGCTTCTTGGCCTCACCTGTGCTTCATAGCCTTCCGGTATTTCCATAAAGAGGCCCGTGGGAACCAGGGCCCTCTGCATGGGTGCCAGGCTGAGCGGAGCGTCCAGGAAGGCCCTGAGGTCCATCCCCGAGGCACCCGGCGTAGCATATACCGGAAGTTCGTTATTGGAGCGGTTGATGAGTTTGATCTGTACAGGCATCGTTTCAAAGATAAGGCCTCCGTCTTGAATCATGGATCGTCGACGGTGGAAGTAAAATTCCGGAGCGCCGTCACTGCGAGCCCCGCCATGGCGGGGTGAAGCAAGTCAATCGTCAATATAGGTATGATTCCGGAGCACCGTCACTGCGAGCGCAGCGAAGCAGGTGGAGGGTTTACATCTTCTTCAGCAACACGGTCGCATAAGCTATCACCCCTTCCTTTCTTCCCACGAATCCCATCTGCTCCGTGGTAGTGGCCTTGATCGATATGTCTTTCACATCAATGCCTGACACTGTGGCAATGGTTCTTTGCATTTCGGTGATATAAGGTTTCACCTTGGGTTCCTGCAGGCAAAGCGTGGTGTCGATGTTCACGATGGCGTATCCTTCGCGCATGATGAGTGCCACCGACTCACGCAACAGTACCGTGCTGTCGATGTCCTTGTACCGCTGGTCGGTATCCGGGAAATGAAAGCCTATGTCGCCGAGGCTGAGTGCGCCGAGCAGCGCGTCGCAGATGGCGTGCAGCAACACGTCGGCATCGCTGTGTCCCAAAGCCCCTTTTTCAAAAGGAATGTGCACGCCGCCCAGCATCAGTTTTCTTCCTTCTGCCAGCTGGTGAAAATCTACGCCGGATCCGATACGGTATGACATATGAATGTTTGGGCAAATATCGGTTATCGGTTGATAGGTTGATATAGTTGACAAGGTTGATAAAGGGATATGGTTGTAGGCCCAGCATGCTTGCTGGGCCCGGACGGTTAATCACCGCTCCATAGGTGCGACCTGTATGTAGAAAACAAAAAGGTGGAGACCAGCTCCACCTTTTCAAATATTGTTGATCGCTTATTGCGTAGCCGCTTCGCCTGAATCATCCAGGTCGAATACCAGCGAAAAACGCAGGGTGTTCGACAATGGGTTCTGGTTGCTGCCCGATCCGCCCGAAGGGATCAGGTAAGAGAAATTCAAACCAAACACATTGTACTTCACGCCAACACCTGTGGTGAAGAAGCGACGGTTGCCCTTGGTCTTGTCTTCGTAAAAATAGCCGGCACGAAATGCAAACTGGTTGTTGTAAGTATATTCTGCACCTACTGAAAGCTGGAACTCGCGGATCTCTTCGCTAAAACCTCCGGGGGCGTCACCAAAAGATTTGAACCAGCTGCTGACCACGCTCGTGCTGCGGTACTCGCGTGTGCGTGCGGAGTCAGTAGGATAATCACCTGTGAATTTTGGTGGTGTTGGCACCATCAGCTTGTTCAGGTCGAGGCCGAAGGAGAGCTGATTGCTCTCGTCTACCACTTTAGTATAGGTAGCGCCGATACCAAAATTGGTAGGAATGAAATCCTTCTGGTCGCTGTTATCTGTATAGGCGATCTTGGAACCCAGGTTGGTGATGGCTGCGCCGAAGGCAATACCCTGGCCTCTTTCGTCCTGGCTATTGTGGTAGAAACCAAGGTCACCGGCTACTGCGTTACCTGGCTTATATCCGCTGCCGGAAAATCCTGCAGTAAGATTAGAGTGAATATATTTCAATCCCACACCGATACCTGTTTGGTCGGAAAGCTTTCTCGAATAACCGAAATCGATACCGAACTCTTTGGGGTTGCCCGAGTTGGTCACCTGGCCGGTTTCGTTGGTGAACTGGATCTGGCCAAGGCTGAAATAGCGGAGCGAGCCGGAGATCGCCTGCAGGTCATCGAGCTTGTAATATCCTGAAAGCGCCGCCAGGTACACGTCGTTGGCTATGTTCTTCAGCCAGGGTGTATAGGTCATGTTCAATCCACCTTTGGCTGTATTGAAAGGCACTTTACCGAGATTGTAGAAAGAGGAGCTGGCATCGGGATTGGTAGCAATTGCAAGGTCGCCCATACCGCCTGCGCGTGCATCGGGAGAGATCCGCAGGAAGGGTACAGCGGTGGTCACAACATTGATGGTATCCTGTGCCTGCACAGCCGAAGCCGCACTGATGAAAATGAATGCCGAAAAAATACTCTTAAAAGCAATTGCTCTCATGGTTCTGATTTAAAATGTCCGTGAAAATACAGTTTTAAAATATATCCAATAAAAAGGCGGTTTTCACAAAAGATCATTGGAGGAACACGAGACGCTGGAGTTTACTGGCATTTTTACCATCAGGGGTCCTGACGGTGAGGCGGTAGAGATAAACGCCGCGTGCAATGCGATCGCCGTAATCATCTCTTCCATCCCATTCGATGTCACTTGAACGGGTGCCTTCGCTATTTATTGTCCGCGTCAGCGTTTTTATTAATTTACCCGTCACAGTAAAGATCTCCACCTTCGCATACAAATCAGTAAATGGCTGATTGTGCTCGAACCAGAATGCCGTTCTTGTGGTGAACGGATTCGGGTAATTCAACACATGATCCAACACGAGCTCATCCTTGTTCCCCACAACAAATTCAAGTATATATTCATTTGAATTGTTCATGGCATCCCAGGCCTTGATCTTCAACTTGTGCGGCCCGGGCGAGAGTTCGGGAAGCTGGAACCGCAGGCTGCCCTGCTGGTAGCTGTCCTTGTCTGTTTCGTAAAAATCATTCAGCACAAAATACCGGCTGTTGTCATCATCCAGCGTGGCCACGATGTCGTGATCCACACCTGCATCACCGGTATTGATGCCGGATGAATCGGCCAGCTTCACCAGCAGCACCGGGTTCTCATTGGTGATGCTGCCATTCACAAACTGCTCGTCGTTCAGCCAGGCCCTGATCTCAGGTCCTGTTTTATCATCTGTGCCACCCGGCTTGATGCCACCTATGATCATATTATTTGAAAAACCCGTGCCATCTGTGGATTCGTCCGTGGCATAGAGGCTGATCTTACCCGCGCCGAACTGGTAATTGATGTCTTTTGGAAGGCGGAAATGGAAGACAAACCTGCCGTTCAATACAGAAGCTTTGCCCTTAAAAAGGGTAGAGGTCTGTAACTGGAAATTCACCGGTGGCTGGCTGCCGGGATCATTCCCCAAAGTGGTGACCGTTTGGGGCTTGTCGTATAACGACAGGTACACAGTACCGTTATAAGCGGCCAGGAAGTTGCCTTTGGGATCCCTCACCTCGCCTTCTATCTTCACTAACTCTGTGGCGCTGAGCGTATCTGCTACTGAAACAGCCTGGTCATTCACCTCGGTAGCCACTACCTGTAAACGCGGATAGGCCAGAGTCATGGCCGGATCACCCAGCAAACTGAATTTCCGGTTATTGGTGATATCGCCGCTGGTTTGGTAGGTGAAATTCTTTGCCGCCATTGCCGCTTCCCCCAGGGTCTTGTACCTGCCATTGCTGTCTGGCTGCAGGGCGATATTCAGGTAATTATTATTCATGATCCGGTTGCTGTAGGCAAATACCACCCGGGAGGTGCTCATCATGGCAATGGCCCCCGTTTTGGGGCGCACAATGAGATTTTCCCCAAGTGATATGATCCCGGGAAGGTCGTAGGGAGCAAAATTGCAGGTGGCCGTGATGAACAGGGGCAGCCTGAAGGGATTGTTCCAGCTGTTCACCATTTCCTGGTCGAGAATGGTTTCCTCGGCCAGTCGCACTGGTCCGCCGTGGCCGCTGTAATTCCAGATCAGGGTACCATTATATATATGGTTGTTGATGGCTTCATTCACCTGGGGATAGCGCTGTCCCGCCGCACTGCCTTCCTGCCGGAAAGCATCGAGGTAAAATTTATACAGGTTGAACTGGGGCGCCACGGCATGGACCGAAGCAGTGATGATCTCCGCATCCTGTAAATGCAGGTTCTGGTCCTCATCATCGGCCACAAAATTCAGGTGGGTCCTCCAGGGACCAAAGGCGGCCGGTGAATGGTAGGCTTCCAGCTTGTTCGCAAAATGGGCGGCCTCCTCAGCCGACCTGGCCGGGATCCTGCCAATGCCGATGTCAAGCAGGTTGGTTACCATACCGGAATTGATGTCTTCATGGTCGTCCAGGAAGCCAAAGAAATCATCGGAAGTATAGGTAGAGAGCGGATCGAGGGAAACGTTGTTTTCGAATACAGGGACCAGGTTGGTGTTATTTTTCACCCTGTCCTTATAATCAAAGCTGCCCCGGCCCAGCAGCATCAGGTATTTTCCGCCCTGTCCCCAGGAAGACTGGAACCTGTCGTAATACATTTTTACAAAATCCCTGATGGCGGTAGGGTCCGGGATGCCAGCTGAAAATTCATGGAAGATCTGGGCAGTGGTGGCCACCTTTACCCGAAGGTTGCGCGAGGTATGAAAGGCAGCGATCCTTTGCGCCTGCGGGAGGAAGGCTTCGGGCGTTACAATGAGGTAATCTGTTTCCGTTGCCTGGTGGAGATCCTGGTTTTCAACTTTTCCAACGAGGGTAGGTGCCGGCCTGTCTGCTATAAAGGCCACGTATTCTCTCAGCCTCGAGGCATCGTTGCGGAATTCCAGGGTACCGGAGCTGATGCTGGTGGTCAGCCTGTATGGGTTCATGGGATCAGTGATCTCCCAGACCTGCGCCCCGTCGTTCGCATTCGCGATCGAGAATTTTACCTGGCTGTTCCCCACCGAATTCCAGTCGCGGAAATGCAGGGCCTCACCAGGGACCATCCGAAGTGTTTTCCGGTAAAACACCTCGAACCAGTTCAGCCATCCCTGGGAATTGAAGCTGCCCGGCTGGTAAGTAAAGGCCAGGTCCAAACGGTTCTGAGTGGGACTGGTGGTGAAACTGCCCTGTGCGGCCTGGCCAAACAGGTCAAAGAGCCCCCCGCCCAAAGGAGGCACGGGCAGCTGGCCTAAGGGAGCGTTATTCAGCGATAAATTAAATAAACTGGGCGTGTTCAGCGAACGGGCCACCACGCTGGCAACCACCGTGGCTGTCTGGCCGGTGACTATGTCAGCGGCAGGCAGGGAAAAATTCCTGGTCAGCGACCGTCCGGGCAGGTTGCTCATCTCCTCGCCATACCATTCCTTTCCGCTGTTCAGGAAGTTCACCGAATCAAGCTCATGAAAATATCGCTCGTCAAAGGAGGTGACCACCATCGGGGCAGGGGCCGGGAGGTTCAGTGGCTGGATCCTCTTTCCGCTCCCTCCCACGGTGATATAATAATAGACTACCTCGGAGTAAAGATTGTATTGATGTGTAAACCGTTTATTAACAGAATCTTTTCCCCATACGTGGGGGCCCTGGCTGTAAAACAGCAGGAAGTCGGCGCCGCTGAAACTCCCGTCGCCGCCATCGCTTACCTGGATGGCCAGCTCCTCCAGGTCGTCGGTATAGGGAGCGGCGTTCGATTCGGGCAGCATGGGCGTTCTTTTGCCGTAGATCCTGATCTGGGAGGAGGAGACGGGACTGCCGAATCCCATGCTGGAAAGCAGGCTGGCTTCGATCTTATAAATGCCTGCCGAAGGCACCGAAACCCGGTACCAGGTACCGGTGGCCAGCACCGACTGGGATTTATAGTTTCTTTGAGCGGAAACAGCCAGGGTAAAACTGCATAACAGATTCAGGGTCAGCAGTATTTTCCAGGCCTTGGTGAACATTACTTAGTATAATTAACAGGAAAAAAAGGGTTCTTACTCTATTGTATTCAAAACAAAGATTCTATATTCGCAAACACTGTTTGGAAAACTAAACCGTGATCACAATAATTCTGATCCGGCGCCGTTAAAGTTATTGCAAAACAAAGGTTTGGGCAAAAACGCGTCGCCGGACGTCCTTTGAAAGACTAATACTTTACTCATGCAAGTGAAAAATCTATTTATCCTCCTAGCTGCAGTTGTTGCTTTGTCATCCTGCAAGCGCAACAAGTTCGAAAAATCCGATGCTACCGGCTGGAACTACAACGACAAGAACATGGGTGGTTACCAGGTGGCTAAAACAAAGGAACAGTCTACCGGTCCGGGTCTGGTGTTTGTCCAGGGTGGTACATTCACCATGGGCCAGACAGAAGAGGACGTCATGGGCAACTGGGATAACATCCCCCGCCGTGTGACCGTACCTTCTTTCTACATCGACCGCACGGAAGTAGCGAATATCCATTACCGTGAGTACATCCATTGGCTGACAAGGATCTTCGATCCGGAAGCTGATCCCAACAACCTGGCCATCCTGAACACCGCACTGCCCGATACACTTGCATGGCGCAGTGAGCTGAGCTATAATGAGCCCCTGGTTGAATATTATTTCCGTCACCCAAGCTTCAACTACTATCCTGTAGTAGGTGTTAGCTGGAGGCAGGCACACGACTTCGCCCTCTGGAGAAGCGACCGTGTGAACGAAGGCATCATGATGCAAAAAGGCTTCATTGCCAAGCAGGGTCTGCAGGGCCAGCAGCAGGAGAACAACTTCACTACCAAATCTTACCTCCTGGGTCTTTACCAGGCCCAGCCAGGAAAAAATAAATCTCTCAAGACCCCAATGGGTACGCCAAGGACCCAGGTGACCATGGAAGATGGTATCATCCTTCCTGATTACCGCCTTCCTTTCGAGGCCGAGTGGGAATATGCCGCGTACGGACTGATCCTTCAAAACCCGCGTCCTTCTGCCAAGGAAGGAAAGAGGGGTGAGGAACTGCATACCAACAAGCAGGTTTACCCATGGACAGCCAACATGAACTCAAGCGGTCTCCGTGAGAACAAGCATGGCAGCTGGCAGGGTCAGTTCCTTGCTAACTTCAAAAGAGGTTCCGGTGACAACGCCGGTGTGGCCGGTGGTTTGAACGACCGCGCTGTCTATACCTCCGAAGTGACCGCATTTTTCGCCAATGGTTTCGGTATCTATAATATGGCCGGTAACGTATCTGAGTGGGTAGCCGACGTATATCGTCCGCTGACCGCGCTGGATGCGGAAGACGTTTCTCCTTTCCGTGGTAATAAGTTCATGAAGTTGTACAAGAACGACCAGGGCGAAGCAGAGATCGACAGCATGGGTAGAGTGAAGAAAGTGCAGGTGACCGATGAGGAAAGCAGAAACCGCCGCAACTACCAGCGTGGTAATGTGATCAGCTATCTCGATGGTGACTCTTTATCACAGGCTTCTTATGGTTATGGCGTTACTACCATGATCCATCCTGAGAAATCAAGGGTGTTCAAAGGTGGAAGCTGGAACGACAGGGCCTACTGGCTCAGCCCCGGTACCCGCCGCCACATGGAAGAAGACCAGGCCAGCAGCCAGATCGGATTCCGTTGCGCTATGGACCGCATGGGTAGCCCTGAAGGAAACGGCCGCAAGACCGGTAACTTCTTTGCCAAGAAAAAGCAAAAGCGATAATTCAACGAGCATTATATAAGAACCCGCCTCTGGCGGGTTTTTTTGTCTGGGTCGTGAATGGTCAATGGTGAATGGTTGAGTCGGGAAACTAGATACTTTTGCACGATGGACATGGCTAGCCTCTATGATCTTTACCTGCAGCACCCCTCGGTGCAGACCGACACGCGGAAACTGAAGCAGGGCGATATCTTCTTTGCACTCAAAGGGCCCCAGTTCAATGGAAACAGTTTTGCCCGGCAGGCCCTGGATATGGGCGCCGCCCTGGCGGTGATCGACGAGGAAGACCACAGGATTGATGAGCGGACGATACTGGTGGAGGATGTGCTCACTGCTTTGCAGGAACTCGCCCTGCATCACCGCAGGCAATTTGATATTCCATTCATTGGCATCACCGGCAGCAACGGCAAGACCACGACCAAGGAACTCATTCATGCCGTGCTTTCTTCCACCTACCGTACTTACACCACCGAAGGAAACCTGAATAATCATATTGGCGTGCCGCTCACCATCCTCAGGATCCGCAAGGATGCAGAGATGGCTGTGATAGAAATGGGGGCCAACCATATAGGAGAGATCGCCTCCTATTGCCGTTATGCCCTGCCCACACACGGACTCATCACCAATTGCGGCAAGGCCCACCTGGAAGGTTTCGGCAGCGAGGAAGGGGTGCGCAGGGGTAAGGGCGAGCTGTTCGACCATCTTCGGGCTCATGGCGGAACCGCTTTCATCATGAACGACTATGCCTACCTGAAGGAGATGAGTGCGGGGATCGGGGAAATATACCGGTATGGCACAACCGAAGGAGAGGTGGTGGGTAGCATCGCCGCATCGGATCCCTTCCTGCAGGTGGATTTCAGCATGGGGATACAGGGAAGGGTCAGGACCCAGCTGGTGGGTGATTACAACCTGCCCAACGTGCTGGCCGCTGCGGCCGTGGGCAGCTATTTTAAAGTGGCTGAAAAATCCATTGTAACTTCAATAGAAGCTTACCAGCCTTCCAACAGCAGGTCGCAGCTGCTGAAAAAGGGAAGCAATACCATCATACTCGATGCTTACAATGCCAACCCCAGCAGCATGAAGGCCGCAGTGGAAAATTTTGCAAGAACGAGCGCAGGCAACAAGCTGCTGGTACTGGGCGCCATGGCCGAGATGGGCGACTCAAGCCTGCAGGAACACCAGGCACTGGTAGACCAGATCTCCGGTTATCCATGGAGCGAGGTGGTGCTGGTGGGTGGCGATTTTTTAAAACTCAAGCATCCTTTCAGGCAGTTCGCCAATGCCGCCGAAGCTGGCAGCTGGTTGAAGACGCAGCATATTGAGAATGCGCATATTCTTGTAAAAGGATCGCGAAGCGCGCAGATGGAAAAAATATTGGACCACCTCTAAGAAAAAAATATGGACAACGAAAGACCAACCCGGGGCTATCTCACGTCAGTGGTCCGCTGCTATTGTCCGCGTTGCCGGGAAGGTAAATTGTTCAAGCATGGCGTTTCCATCAGCCTGAAGAAAAACATGGAGATGAATCCCGAGTGCCCCGTATGCGGGCAACCTACCGACATCGAAGTGGGCTTTTATTACGGCACCGGGTATGTGAGTTACCTCGTAGCCTTCGGTATCAGCATCTTTACCTTCATTCTCTGGTGGCTCACTATTGGTTTTTCTCTTTCCGATAACCGCTTCATGTACTGGGTGATCTTCAATGGCGTGCTCCTGATCGTGATGCAGCCCTGGCTCATGCGCTTCGCCCGCAGTTTATGGATATCCTGGTTCGTGCGCTACGATCCGCAGTGGGAGAAAACCAACCCGGAAGATCTGGAAAGGATCAATAAGGAGCAGATGAATAACTGGTAGGATGGTACAGTTTCCGGTTTCCAGTTTACAGTTTTATGGTTGCTCCTCTCTTTTCTGATGCCACCACTTCCTGCGTAAAAACTAGCAATCAAACATATAGAATTATCACGCCATATATACGGCGGTAATATACTGCTGCTAACAGGAAACAGGAAACAGGAAACTGGAAACCTTCCTTCCACGGCACGACTTTCGCATAATAGAACCTGAACCATAAATCATTAATCATGAAGATGATCAATTCAGTTCTTGCAAGAATGGCTTTCTTATTCTTGTCATTATTTGTATCGGTAGTTATGTTCGCACAGGAAGGCGGTGGAGCAGATATCAAAGTGGATGTGAATAAAAACGGCGGTGGCGACTGGTATACCTCACCATGGGTTTGGGTAATAGGCGCTGCGCTGTTCATTCTGTTGCTGGTAGCCTTGCTAAGAGGCGGCAGGAGAGACTAAATTGACCCCGCTCAGCGGGGTTTTTTTATGAAGGGATTTTAATGTGTACCAAGTACATATTATTAGATCGGTTCTTAAAAAACTGCAAAGAAAACAAAAGGAGTTGCAGGTGTTATCAGCAGGTAATAATTTGATCCGGGATCATTCGGAGTTGTGAAAGCGCGATGGCATTCAACTTAAAAAAAATTAGCGATGAAAATATTTACCCTGCTGGCATGCATCTTTTTCATGAATGCCGCATTCGCCCAACTGACCAACAAGGAAGTCCGCGACCTGAAATCCGGCCGGCTGGCTGACGATACCAGTTATGTATATGCGCTTCCTTACGAAAAAGGCCAAAGCTATTTACTCGTCCAGGGTTCCAACAGCAGCTTTAGTCATAAGTCGGAGCTGGCTTACGATTTTACCATGAAAGAAGGCAGCAGGGTATGCGCTGCCCGCGAAGGCGTGGTCACCGATGTCAGGGGTGACAGCGAAAAAGGTGGACTGAAACAAGAGAATCTTTCGGATGGAAATTATATCTACATCCAGCATAGCGATGGCAGCGTAGCCTGCTACTGGCACCTGCAGAAAGACGGTGTGCTGGTTCAGCCAGGCGACAGGGTGGAGAAGGGGCAGCCTATCGGACTTTCAGGGAACACGGGCTATTCGGCCTTTCCCCACCTCCACTTCCAGGTGGCAGCCCGCGACGGGCGGCAGGTGCTGGTGCGTTTCGAAACGGAGAAAGGAGCTATCTACCTGAAGCCGGGCAACTGGTACAGGCGACCGTGACCGTTAGCTTGTATTACTGTTCACCAAGAACATGCTCTGGGGAAAATCTGTGACGAACTAGGGGCAGCTCCTGCCAATTTTTTTTTATGTTTATCGCCGGGAAAACATGAACCAGAGCTGGCTCTATCATATTATTTTACGCACCCTGGCGCTGGTGGCCCATGCGGGCGTGAATATCATGCTGATCACTGCCATGACGGATCTTGATATCACCGGCAGCTGGCTGCTCACCGCTGGATTCACGCTCATTGTGATCCTCCTGATCACTATGTTCATCATTCACCTTGTTTCTTTCGTTCATTTCTTAAAAACCAAAACATGATCGGCTTTTTCGTATTCCTCATCTCTCTTTTTATTTTCGGTATCATCTTCCAGGTCTTTCGCAGGAGCATCTATGTAGGTGAGGACGGCCGCATGAAAATGGCCAGCTTCTGGCGGCCCGCCGTGGTCGTTGTGCTGGCGCTGGTTGTGGCATCCGTCAACCCGATCAACGTAGAGCGTATCGACGCCGGGCATGTGGGCATCAAGGTGAGCAACATTGGGGATAACCGCGGTGTTGGCAAAACGGAATACGTAACAGGCTGGGTGTTTTACAATGCGTGGATCTCGCGCATCTATGAGTTCCCCATCCACCAGCAGCATATCGACTATGAAGAAGCGGATATCGTTACACGCGGAGGTTTTCGGGCTACCATCAAACCTTCATTCAACTATTCCATCAATCCCGGTAATGTAGGCAGCATGTTCCAGAACCTGCGCGTAGGCGTAAAGGAGCTGGAGCAGGGATGGCTGAAGAATGCCATCGTGGGTTCTGTGAATGATGTGGCCAACCGGTATACCGTGGACTCTATCTTTAATCACCGCGAAGAATTCGAATCGGCCATTGTAAAAGAATGTAACAAGCGGGTATCCCAGTGGTTCAATGTATCGCAGCTGAGGACCAACATTGTACCCCCCAAAGAGATATCAGAGTCCATCGTAGCCAAGACAAGGGCCATTCAGGAAGTGCAGGTAGCGGAGAACCAGCGCCAGGTAGCCGTGGCCGAAGCAGAGAGGAAGATCGCGGAAGCGAGGGGAGATTCAGCCCAGGCCGTGATCCAGGCAGCGGGCCGCGCTGAGGCCATCAAAAAGGAGCAGCTTTCCCTCACGCCATTATATATCGAGTATATCAAGGTGCAGAAATGGTCAGGGCAGGTACCCACCACCGTAGCAGGCGGCAACTCCGGCTTCATGATACAGTTGCCCAAGGACAGGTAAAAAGCCAAGCTCTGCGGGCAATAAAATTCCGGTAGAAATGCAATTCGGGTTAATTTTGACATAGAAAGCTCACCCCAAACCACGAATATGTCTGCCGTTAAATTGGACAAGAAAGAACTTCTTGAGCAGCTTCATAGAAAGATGATCGAAGAGATCCAGGACTATGCGATCATTCTCCTGGATGTGGACGGTACCATCCTTAGCTGGAATAAGGGTGTGGAAATGATCAAGGGGTATAAGGCCGACGAGATCATTGGCCAGAACTTCAGCATATTTTATTTGCCCCGCGACCGGCAGGAGGACCTTCCGCAAAAGCTGCTCGAGCATGCCCGCCGCGAAGGCCGGGCCAAGCATATAGGCAAGCGGGTAAGAAAGAATGGATCTACCTTCTGGGGCAGCATCGTCATCACCGCCCTCCATGATGCAGAGAACAATGTAGTGGGATTCACCAAGCTCACCCGGGAACTGCGGGATAACGAAACCGATTGACCCTCCCAACCCTCCCTGAAGGGAGGGCAAAAATGAATACTGCACAAGGTTTTTGCAGTCTCCTCCCTATCTTTCCCTCATGAAAAATATTTTCTGGTATTTTTTATTGGCTGTCCTGGGCACGGGTGTCATGTTCATGATATCCATGTTATTTAAGGTGCCTATGCCCCAACAAGGCGGTGAGTATTATTACCTTGAGCATTTCCGCAACGGTTTTAACCTGGTCACAGCCGTCCTGTTTTTTCTTACAGGAGTGGCAGCAGGCATCTATACCCGTCTTAATCCCTGGTGGACCGGCATATCCCTCATCGCTGTTTTACCCATACTGGCAATCATTGAAAGCATTATTTATCATGGCAGCCACAATCTCATTCCTTTGGAGCTGGCGATGTATATGATCTTCGCATTGCCTGCTATTGTGGGCGTGTATATTGGAAGACTGATCTACAACCGCCGGGTGGTAAGAAGCCGGAAATAGACTATATTTATATAAATAAAAAGTATAATGGATAAATCCGTTGCTGAATCGGCCCGCCTGCAATCGCTTAGGAAATATGAGATATTGGATACACCACCGGATGGGAACTTTGATCGCCTCACCTCACTGGCGGCGAAGATCTTCAACATGCCCATAGCTCTGATCACCTTGGTGGATGAAGATCGCATTTGGTTCAAATCCAAATTTGGACTTGACGTACCTCAGATCGACAGGGTGCCTGGACTCTGTGCTTCCGCTATTCTGAAAGATGAAGTATACGTTATTGAAAACGCGATCGACGACGTCCGCAGTTTGAGCAATCCATTGGTGGCCGGCGAATTTGGCCTGCGCTTTTATGCTGCCGCACCATTAAAGACCAGGGATGGGTTCAACCTGGGCACATTTTGCGTGATAGATAAGAAGCAACGGTACATGAACCATGAGCAAAAGGAAATGCTGGAAGATCTTGCAGCGGTGGCTATAGATGAAATGGAGTTGCGAATGGCTGCAAGAATGGCAGCACGAACGCTGAACGAGAGGATCCAGGAGCTTGAAAAGGAAAACCAGAGATTAATGGAACATGGTGTGAATTGAACCGAAAAATTCGGAGCAGGGTTGACAAAGTTGACAAACAACGTTATTCCTCTATCAACTCTATCAACTCTATCAACTCAGTCAACTCAATCAACTCAGTCAACTCTATCAACTCTATCAACTCCGTCAACTCACTTCTGAATAGTGATCGTCGTCCCCACAGGAATGTAGCTATAGATCTCCTGCACGTCGCTGTTCTTTAAAGAAATGCAGCCCAGGGTCCAGTTCTTATACCTGTCGATCACGAAATCCTCATGCGGCCAGGTGCCGTGAATGCCCACGCCGCCGCCGGGACTTGCGTTCCTGGGCACTTCCCCACGCTCCTTGCGCTGTTTGAACTTGGTGAGGCTTTCCTGGTTGGGATAGTCAAGAAGCATGAACCGGCTCCATTTTTCGTGCGGCCTTTTGGACACGATGCGGAACGTGCCTTCCGGCGTACACCTGTCGCCTTCCATTTTTTTATCCTTCATGGGGTCGTTGCCAAAAACCACGGGGTAAGTGGCATACCAGCCCTTCGAATCATAGACATGAAGCTCATAGGCCGATTTGTCTACCACAAGCCGCACCGTGCCCAATGGCTTGGAAAGCGTTTTGCGGGCCTTGGTGACCCTGTAAGATTTGATGGAAGATGTTTCTGTTTCGTTAACGGCGGCACCCTTGTAAAGCAGGTTGCCTCCTACTGCAAGGACGGTCAGGAAGATGGCGGTTTTCATAATTCAGGCAAGCTTTAGCGGTTTAAGTATAACGGTCGGGTCGGAATTTTATTTCAAAAAAGCCATGGATTAACAAGCCGCCCAAAAGCAAAAACCCTGCTAGAATCTCTTCTGCAGGGTTGCTAACAAAATTTTAAGTGATTCTACCAATGGCTTAGCCTGAAACCCACAGTGTAAGGCACGTGATCCACCTGGTTATCCCACATGCTTTTCATCGCATAGGAGCCATACAATTTCACAATTCCAAGGTTGGCTTCGGCGATATACGAGAGTTTCCACTTACGCATGTCGAAGTCGCCATGGATCTTATCCTTGTCATCGCCCATCTTGATCTTCTGGCGGGCGGAATAAAGGTAGCCTACGCTCATACCTCCGCTCAGTCCGAAATGCCTTTTGCCGTTAGGAGTAAAGTCAAAGTTCAGCATCACCGGCAGGGTCAGGTAGTCGGCGGCCAGCTTGTTCTTATCCAGTTCTTTCCAGGAGGGGTCTAAGATGATCTTGTTCACAGGATCTTTTTGCAACCTCACCTGCTTATTGTCGAAGCGGTAGTTGTTCAACTCTAAGCCCACGCCATATTTCAGGTTCACTACGTGCTTTACGATATTGATCTTTTGCATGAAGAACCAAATGTTCACGTTGATGGATTTACCGGAACGAAGGCGCATGGTCTCTTCACTGATCCCGGCCGCTGTAAGGCCAGCCATTTCAGTGCGCATGTAGTCGGTATTATCATGGTAGTTGGCAAACCCCAGGTCTACGATCCACCAGTTGGTGGTCACATTAGGGTTCTTGTTTTTTGTGCGGGTGTGAAAAGACACAGAATTCTTGTTCGTGCTGTCATTTGGATCTTCTTTCTTGATGATGGTGACGCCGCCGATCCGGATGGTGTCGGTTTTGTCCTTTCCCGTGCTGTCCTGGGCGAAGGCGCTCATAGTGAGGCCGGTTGCAACAAATGCAAGTAATATCCTGTTCATCGTTCTTTTTTTAAATGGTTATTTTAATTTGATGGCGATCGCACCTATCAGCAGTTCATCGTCGTCGTTCACCGGGTTAACTCCAGTGCGCTTTTCAATGAACCTGGTGGCTTTGCGCAGTAAGCCTCTGACAGATCCGTTCTTTGGGCTCTCCGTGACAGCGTAATCTGGATTCGTGTTCACCGGAGTTCCTATTGGATTGTACGTGCCTGGCTGTTCTGTTGTTACATGGCCGGCGTTAATATTTTGTTGGGGCTCCACTACCACAACCGCATCATTGTTCTTGGGATCAGCGATCACTACCGGGTTAATCACTACAGAAGGTTCCTGCACCGGTGTTCTTACTTCTGCGATCTGCTCAGGCGCTTCCTGCTGCGGGATCACCAGCTTTGTTTCCCTGTTCTTCTTCGCTGCCGGTTCCTGCCTGGTCTCTGCTGCGGCTACTTTTTCTGACGGTGTTGTTACAGCCAGCTCATTTTTTAAAGGCGCCGGTTGATTTTCTTTCACCGTTGGGGTGGTAGCTACCAAAGGTGCCTGTTCTTTTCCATCGCCGTTCAGCAGGAAGATCAGGCCCAGGGCCACTACCACGATCAGGGCGGCTGCTATGCGCAACCAGTAAGGCATGATCCTTTTTTCTGTGTGGCGGTAGAGGTCTGACTTATACGGGTAAACGATCGTTTCTTTTTCCAGCTTGGCTGCGAGAAGCAGTTCATATTGCTGGCGGTATTCGGGCTTGCTTTCCAGCATTTCTTCCACGCGTTGCTTTTGCTCGCCTGTCAGTTCATCATCCACGTAAAGCAGGAGGGTGTCGTCTATGGCATTCAGCTTCATGCTGTCGGCCAGCAAAAAGCTTTTGTCTTCAAGGCCAAAAGACTGCACCGGCAATACAGCGGTCTGCACCAGGAGCTCCAGTTCTTCCTGCAGGTCGGGGTGGAGGGCTGCGAAAGCTTCCACGGCCTCCCGCTCTGCGGCGCTGAGCTCATTATCTACATACAGAAGAAAGTATTCTTCGTAGTTCTGCCTGTTGATATGTTGGTTCTCAGATGACATTTTCCACTTTTACGAGGTACTCTTTTAATTGAAGTCTTGCCCTGTGCAGGTAAACTTTTACCTGGCTGCTGTTCAGTCCTGTGATCTGTCCTATTTCTTCGTAACTGTATCCTTCATAGTCCTTTAGCATCACCAGCGAGCGCTGGGTCTCGCTCAGCCTGCCGAGTGCCTCTTCCAGCACCGCCTTCGCATTGTTCATTTCTTTATAACTCACCCGCACATCCTCGCGGAATTCCTCCTTCAGGTAGATCCGCTTCACCTTTCTCAGGTGGTCGATCATGGAGTTATAAGCGATGGTAAAGAGGTAGGACTTGCTTTTTTCAAAATCCACTTCATCCCTGTTCCTCCACAGCTTCTCAAAAGCGGTCTGCACCACGTCCCTTGCATCCTCTTCATGCCTAAGGTTCTTAACAATAAACCTGAACACCCCGTCGGCATGCTGGTTTACACAATGATTATATTCTTTTTCGGTCATAAAGGCAGTGGTTGGCGGTCTCTTACATGGTACGTAAGGCCAGGCCGAATGTTACAGCAAAGGGAAAGAATTTTTTCAATAAGTGGAAACTGAGCCTGAAAATTGGCGGGAAAGCGACTCCCAGAGCAGCTCATTTCCGATCCCGGGCTCGCCTTCAGCAGCACAGACCTCCCCGGATGGGGTCTTTTTATCGGAAAACGACAGCAGGAAGGCCAGCAGCACCAGGACCGCAAGGCTGAGAATGTTCCTGGTCGTGAAAAACTTTGTCATCGGTTGGTTTATTGGTGAGACGAAAGTAATTCGGGGAATGTTACAGGATTGTCAAAAGAAACAGCCGTTTCCGGTTTACGGTCCCGACGCTCCTGGAAGGAGGTCGGGATGCCGACCGTAGCGTCGGCATTTCCTGTTTCCTGTTGGGGGTTTCCTTCCTTGCACCTCCCAAACCTTTGTCGCCGCCATAGTGAAGCGCAAAACGGACCTAAAAAGGTTAATTTTGCAGCCTCTATGAGCTACCAGCCAGTCAATAAGATCCGTATCGTTACCGCCGCCTCCCTGTTCGACGGTCATGATGCGGCCATCAATATCATGCGCCGGATCCTGCAGAGTAAGGGCGCGGAGATCATCCACCTCGGCCACAACCGCAGCGTCCACGAGATCGTGGAGTGCGCCATCGAGGAAGACGCCCAGGGCATAGCCATCACTTCCTACCAGGGCGGACACGTGGAATTTTTCAAATACATGAAGGACCTCCTGGAAGAGAACGGCTGCGGGCACATCAAGATCTTTGGCGGCGGCGGCGGCACCATCCTCCCCCACGAGATAGAAGAGCTGCACCGCTATGGCATCTCCCGCATCTATTCGCCCGATGATGGCCGGAAAATGGGACTCGAGGGCATGATCGAGGATGTGATCAGGAAATGCGATTTCAGCCTGAATGGGAATGGGGTCTATAAAAAACCCATGAGCCTGGGCGACCTCAAGGACACCCGCAGCATCGCCCGGCAGATCACCAATGCCGAGAACGGCCTGGCCAACGGTGAGATCCAGCCTTCCACCATCTCTACACCCGTGCTGGGCATTACCGGCACCGGCGGGGCAGGAAAATCTTCGGTTACCGACGAGATCGTACGCAGGTTCTTGTCCTCGTTCAGCAACAAGACCATCGCGGTGATCTCGGTAGATCCCTCCAAGAAAAAAACCGGCGGCGCACTCCTGGGCGACCGCATCCGCATGAACTCCATCTCTTCTCCCCGCGCTTATATGCGCTCACTGGCCACCCGCGAAAGCGACAGGGCGCTGAGCGAGCACGTGCAGGAGGCTATTGATATCTGCAAGGCAGCCAGCTTCGACCTGATCATCCTGGAAAGCGCCGGCGTAGGCCAGAGCGATGCCTCCATCCTCGATTACTGCGACGTGAGCATGTACGTGATGACGCCGGAGTACGGCGCAGCCTCCCAGCTGGAAAAGATCAACATGCTGGACTATGCCGATGTGGTAGCCATCAACAAATTTGATAAAGCAGGCGCACTCGATGCCCTGCATGATGTGCGCAAGCAATACAAAAGGAATCATCAGCTCTGGACGGCCAAAGATGAGGACCTCCCCGTGGTAGGAACCATTGCCGCTCAGTTCAACGACAGCGGCGTGAACGAGCTCTTCGAAAAGCTGATGGTAGCCATCGGGAAAAAATCAGGCAAAGAGTTCGGCGACATCGAAGTCCATCCGCATATAAAAGATACCAGCACCAAGTCGCAGATCATTCCCCCTAAAAGAGTGAGATACCTCTCCGAGATCTCGGAAAACAACCGCGCCTACGATAGCTGGGTGAATGAGCAATGCCTCATTGCCACTAAGCTTTACCAGTTACAGGGTGTGATGGAAGAAAAAGAGGCGGCCCAGCTTTCCGAGCTGCAGAACCTGAAAAAGCATTACGAAGAAAAGCTCGACCCCTTCTGCCGCAAGCTTATAGACAACTGGCCCTCGCTGCTGGAAAAATATGCTTCCGACCATTTCGAGTACCAGGTGCGCGACAAGGTGATCAGGCAGCCATTCACCACAAGATCCCTGAGTGGTACGCGCATTCCCAAAGTGATCCTGCCCAAGTACAAGGACTGGGGTGACGTGCTGCGCTGGCAGCTGCAGGAAAACCTGCCGGGAGAATTTCCCTACACAGCAGGCGTATTCCCTTTGAAGCGGGTAGAAGAGGATCCCACCAGGATGTTTGCCGGTGAAGGCGGACCCGAGCGCACCAACAAAAGATTTCATTACGTTTCTGAAGGCCAGCCGGCCAAACGATTGTCCACCGCTTTCGACAGCGTGACCTTATATGGTGAAGATCCTGACAAGCGTCCCGATATCTATGGCAAGATCGGCAACAGCGGTGTGAGCATTGCTACGGTTGACGATGCGAAAAAATTATACAGCGGCTTCGACCTCTGTGATCCCAAGACCTCTGTGTCCATGACCATCAATGGTCCGGCGCCCATGCTGCTGGCTTTCTTTATGAACGCCGCCATCGACCAACAGTGCGAGAAATACATCGATGAGAAAGGGCTCTGGCCTGAAGTGGAGAAATACAGCAAGGAAAAATACAGGCACAAAGCTGCGCCGGTTTACTACAACCCTTCCTCGCCCGAAAGGCTTCCTCATGGGAATAATGGACTGGGGCTGAAGTTGCTGGGATTAAGCGGTGACGAAGTGCTGCCGGCAGATGTGTTCAGCCAGATCAAAGCATCGGCACTCCAGCAGGTGCGTGGTACCGTGCAGGCCGATATATTAAAAGAGGACCAGGCCCAGAACACCTGCATCTTCTCTACGGAATTCGCCCTGAAGCTGATGGGCGATGTGCAGGAATATTTTATCGAGCATGGCGTGAGGAATTTCTATAGCGTATCTATTTCCGGTTACCATATTGCGGAGGCAGGCGCCAATCCTGTTACGCAGCTTGCCTTTACCCTGGCCAACGGCTTCACCTACGTGGAATACTATCTCAGCCGGGGCATGAGCATCGATGATTTTGCGCCCAACCTTTCCTTCTTCTTCAGCAACGGCATGGATCCCGAATACAGTGTGATCGGACGAGTTGCCAGGAGGATCTGGGCCAAGGCCATGAAGAATAAATACAAGGCCAACGACCGCTCTCAAAAACTGAAATACCATATTCAAACCTCTGGCCGCTCACTGCACGCGCAGGAGATCGACTTTAATGATATCCGCACCACGCTGCAGGCCTTGTACGCCATTTACGACAATTGCAATTCACTGCACACGAACGCATACGACGAGGCTATCACCACGCCAACGGAAGAAAGCGTAAGGAGGGCCATGGCCATCCAGCTGATCATCAACCGCGAGTTGGGTACGGCCAAGACGGAGAACTTCATCCAGGGCTCTTTTGCCATTGAAGAACTCACCGACCTGGTGGAAGAGGCCGTGCTCGCGGAGTTCGACCGCATTACAGAAAGAGGCGGCGTGCTTGGCGCCATGGAAAGAATGTACCAGCGCAACAAGATCCAGGAAGAAAGCCTGGTTTACGAACACCAGAAACATACAGGCGAGTTGCCATTGGTGGGGGTGAATACCTTCCTGAGCAAGAACGGCTCACCCACCCTCGTTCCCGGCGAAGTGATCCGCTCCACCAAAGAAGAAAAAGAACAGCAGATCAGCAACCTGCGCGCTTTCTGGAAAAGAAATGAATCGAAGTCAGACGAGGCCCTGAAGCGACTGAAAGAAGTGGCCATCAGCAATGGCAACCTCTTCTCCGAGCTGATGGAAACCGTGAAATACTGCTCCCTGGGGCAGATCACCCATGCTTTGTATGAAGTGGGCGGGCAGTACAGGAGGAACATGTAAAGATCTTTCGATCTGCCGATCTGTCCATCTGTCGATCTGTAGGTAGATATAAATAAATTCTATGAAGAAACTGTTGATCGTTCTCTTATTGGTCCTTTCTTTCGAAGGATTCTCCCAAACCAAAAGCTTCCGCTTTGCCTTTATCTCCGATACCCACATCGGCTCGCCCAATGGAGACGCCGAAGAAGACCTTCGTCGTACGGTGGCCGACATCAATTCACTGCAGGATATCGACTTCGTGGTGCTCACCGGTGACATCACTGAGCTGGGAACCGACCGTGAGCTCCAGGTGGCCAGGCAGATCCTCGACAGCCTCAACATACAGTATTATATCATTCCGGGGAACCACGATACGGGCTGGAGCGAAAGCGGCGGTCTCAGCTACAGCAGGACATTCGGCTACGACAAATTCCATTTCGTGCACAACGGCATCCACTTCATTGGCTGTCCATCGGGCCCCTATGTGCGCATGAGCGACGGACACGTGCCCCGCGATGCAGTGAACTGGATGAAGGAAGAATTGAAAAAAATTAAGAAGAATGAGCCCGTTGTTTTCCTCAATCACTATCCTTTGGATGCAGGCCTGGATAACTGGTACGAGGTGGTGGATATGCTGAAAACTAAGAATACGGTGCTTGCATTGTGCGGGCATGGACACAGCAACCGGGAAGTAAAGGCGGAAGACATTCCTGCCGTGATGGGAAGATCCAACCTCCGTGCGAAGCAAAAAGAAGGTGGCTACAACCTGGTAGATGTCAAGACCGACAGTTTTTATTTTACCGAGCGCAAGCCTGTTTCCAAAAAAGAAAAGGTTTGGAAAACCGTAGCCAACCAGAAACAGGATTATACCAAGTCCAAAAAATATCCCCGTCCCGATTTCAGCATCAACAAGCAGTACAAGTCGGTCAAGCCCGCCTGGACCTACCAGTCGGGGGCCAATGTGATCTCCACGCCGGTGGTAGCCAACCATCTTGTGGTTTTTGGCAACCAGGGCGGACTGGTGGAGGCGCTGGATATGAAAACGGGAAAAAGAAAATGGAGTTACAAGACAGGTGGACCCGTGTTCTCCTCACCCGCTTTTGATGGAAGGGATAAGATCGTCATGGGCTGCGCCGATCAGTTTGTTTATTGTTTCAACACAGCCGGCAAGCTGCTATGGAAATTCCAGGCCGAGCATTCCGTACTGGGTTCGCCACTCATCGATAGTGGCAGGGTCTACATCGGTGGCAGTGACGGTAGGTTTACCGCGATCGACCTGGAAAAAGGCCTGCCTGTCTGGAGCCACAAGCTGATGGAAGGTCCCATGGTAAGCAGGCCCGTGATCCATAAGAACGCCATCATCTTCGGTGCCTGGGACAGGTATCTGTATGCATTGGATAAAACGGATGGTAAACTGTTATGGAGATGGAGCAATGGATCTACAGTGATCAATTTTTCTCCTGCCGCCTGCATACCCGTGATCAAAGATGATGTGGTTTATGTGGTAGCGCCCGACAGGTATCTTTCCGCTATTGACTTCAACAACGGGACCACGCTCTGGCGTACCAAAGAAGCTACGGTCAGGGAAAGCATGGGCATGTCGGAAGACGGAAAACTCATTTATGGCAAGACCATGCAGGATACGGTGGTGGCATTTTACAGCAACCCGGATGCGCCACGGCTGGCCTGGAAGATGCATGTGGGTTACGGTTACGAGCATGCGCCTTCTATGCTGATAGAAAAAGGGGGAAAGGTATTCTTTGGAACCCGCAACGGGGTGGTCTACGCCATCGATCCTTCTACGCAAACCACTACCTGGGCCTATAAGATCGACAACTCCATGGTGAATACCGTGAATGTGCTCAATACCCGACAACTGATCGCGTCCACCATGGATGGGAAAGTGGTGCTTTTAAACTTCTAAAGGGCGTCAGAAGAAAGGCTAGATATGTATTTTCCCCGCGTCCCTCCGCGCCTTAGCGTCCCGATGACTATCGGGACCGCGTCTAAGTGGTCTGTTAACGACGGAACTTCGAAACCAGCCAGATCAGCAGCGCCACAATGGCTACTACAATGATGACTCCTACTGCCATGCCTGCCTGGAAAATATCGCCGATCACTTCACAGGATGCCAGTCCTACCGCAAGCGCCAGGAACCAGACCGAGAATGTTAATGCCTTATTCATAGTCATTGTTTCCCCTAGTTATGCAAAAGCTTTGCCGTTTAGGGGGGAGTAATGTGTACTTCGAACACATTACTCCCCCAGTTGACTGGTTGACTGGTTAACTAGTTGACTGGGTATCAGGCTGTTCGCTTCAGCTCCCGATAGCTATCGGGACCTCTGTTCAACATTCCTCTGTTCAACATTCCTCCGCCTGCTCCGCCACATGCGGGGTTCGACATTCCAAACCTCTGCAGCACCTGAAAAAAACTTCTTTATCCTGTCCTCCTTCCCCTCGCCAGGTTCTGGGTCCATTCTACTTTAGCCCCATGCTCGTCACCACCTACGGCAGTGCAGTTTACGGAGTGGAAGCCATCCGCATCACCATTGAAGTGAATGCCATGGACTCGGGCACCAGCTATATGATGGTAGGTCTTCCCGACAGCGCCGTGAAGGAAAGCCTGCAAAGAGTGGAAAGCGCTATCAAGAGCATTGGCTGTTCTATGCCAAGGAAGAGGCTGGTGGTCAATCTTGCTCCGGCCGATATCAAGAAGAGCGGTACCGCCTTCGACCTGCCCATTGCCATAGGCGTGCTGGCGGCTTCCAAAGAACAATTGAAGAACCCCGAACTCCTGGAACAGTATGTCATCATGGGTGAGCTCAGTCTCGACGGCAAGATCCGTCCCATCAAAGGCGCCCTGCCCATTGCCATCCAGGCAAGAAAAGAAGGCTTTGCCGGACTGGTGCTGCCACTGGCGAATGCTCGCGAGGCCGCCATTGTTTCCAAGCTCAATGTCTATGGGGTAGAAGACATCAAGCAGGTGATCGCCTTCTTCCGCGACGGGGCTACCGGTCTCGAACCCACGAAAGTAGATATCCGCGAAGAGTTCCTGCACGCGCAGTACGATTTCGATCTCGACTTCACCGATGTAAAGGGGCAGGAGAATATCAAGCGGGCACTGGAAATTGCGGCGGCTGGCGGGCACAATGCCATATTAATAGGTCCGCCCGGCGCCGGCAAGACCATGCTGGCCAAAAGATTGCCCACTATCCTGCCACCACTGTCGCTCAGCGAGGCATTGGAGACCACCAAGATCCATTCGGTAGCGGGCAAGATGCCCGAGCATGCGACCCTCGTTGCAAGAAGGCCTTTCCGTTCGCCGCACCACACTATTAGTGATGTGGCACTCGTTGGAGGAGGCGGCAATCCCCAGCCGGGAGAGATCTCCCTGGCCCACAATGGTGTGTTGTTTTTGGATGAATTGCCCGAGTTCAAGCGTACCGTGCTGGAAGTGATGCGGCAGCCTATGGAAGAGAGAAGGGTCACCATCTCCCGCGCAAAACTCGCGGTGGACTTTCCTGCTTCCTTCATGCTCATAGCTTCCATGAATCCCTGTCCCTGCGGCTATTACAACCATCCTGAAAAAGAATGCAGCTGTCCCCCCGGCGCCGTGCAGAAATACCTGAACAAGGTATCCGGTCCTTTGCTCGACCGCATCGACCTCCACGTGGAAGTGACGCCGGTGGCATTCAATGAACTTACAGGAATAGTCGTACAGGAAGGATCGGCCGCCATCCGCGAGCGGGTGATCCGCGCCCGGGAAAAGCAGGCAGAACGGTATAAGAATTCGCCGGGCATTTATTCCAATGCCCACATCAGTGCAAAGACACTGAAGCAGGTCTGCGTGATCAGCACCGCGGGTCATAACCTGTTGAAATCGGCCATGGAGAAACTCAATCTCTCAGCGCGCGCTTATGACCGTATTTTAAAAGTAGCCCGCACCATCGCTGATCTCGCGGATAGTGATGATATCAAGACAGAACATTTGGCGGAGGCGATACATTACCGGACATTGGATAGAGAAGGGTGGGCGGGGTAGAGGCAAGCTCATCAGCCAGCCCTCAGATCGACAGATCGTTAGATGGACAGATCGGCAGATCACCCCGGGCTGGCATAGTTCCTGTACCTTTACCGGTTCTTATGCAGAATTTCATCGTTTACCATGCAGTGGGTGAGGGCATCAACGAATGCCGCTATGCCCTGTTGAAGTATCTGTCGGTCTATAATCTGAAACCACCCGCCGAAACCGGCGTGGTGATCTTTACCGATGCACCATCTGCATTTGATGTCTACTCCAGCTTTTTCAACCGCTTCGAGATCATGACGGAGTTCAACGCCGACCTGCTGAAGAATTACCAGAAGCTCCTAAAAAGCTATACAGGCAATTTCCTCTTTCTGGGTACAGGCAGCTATGCGGTGAAACCTTTGGAGTCTGTCTTCTATGCCATCAGCAACAGCACCATCTATTCCCTGCCGGCAGAAAAGCAGCAGGTGCAGTCCTGGCTCAAGCAATACCAGGAAAAGCAGGTGAACTTCAAAGGCAGCCGGGCCCAGTTCACGGAAAACCTCCGCTACTGGAGCGCTGAAGCCCTGGGGGTCAGCAACCACCAGGTGCATTTGGTGGAAGATGCCATTGAACTGCAGAGAGTGTTGGAGCAGGCCGGTGCGCAGAAAGAATCGGGCTCCCTGGCCCTGAGCTATGTAGTGCAGGATCAAACCATTGCTTCCCTGGCCGATTCGCTGGTGACCTATACCAACCTCAAAGAAATGGGCGAGTTGCTGGACGTGTTTTTCAACAAGAACCAGGAGGAAAGCGTGCCCAACCAGGTGAAGCTGGTGAACCATATCGACGCGGTGAAGATCCGCCTCCACAAGGTGCAATACCAAAAGCAGCCCTTCTATAAAAAATGGATCGACAAGATCCGCGGCAATGGCTGGTCCATACGCCAGTACGAGAAAAAGTTTTAGAAGCCATAACTTTCTGCAATGAAAATCCTCCTTCATTACCTGAGGCCCTTCCGGCTGATGGTATTCCTGGTGCTCTTCCTCGCTGCTATCAACATAGGTTTCTCCCTGGTGGATCCCATCATCTTCGGTAAGCTGCTCAACCTGGCTTTCGACTACTGGACTCACTCCGATAAATACCAGCCTTTCTTCTGGGGCTTTGCCGAGCCGGTGCTTTGGCTGCTCGGTGCCTCTATTGGCGTGGCCATGGTGAGCCGCATTGCCAAGAACTTCCAGGATTATTTTCTGAACGTGATCGTGCAAAAGTTCGGCGCCCGCGTGTTCACGGAAGGACTGCAGCACGCGATGAAGCTGCCCTATCATGAATTCGAAGACCAGCGCAGCGGTGAAACGCTGAGCATCCTGCAAAAAGTAAGGACGGATACAGAGCGGTTCATCAACAGCTTTGTCAATATTCTTTTCACTGTGGTGGTAGGTATCGTCTTTGTGGCTGTGTTCGCCGCCCGCATCCACTGGTCCCTGCCCATCATTTATTTTGGTGGCATCGCCCTGCTGATGGTGATCTCCAACCTGCTGAGTAAAAAAGTAAAGACCATTCAGAAGACCATCGTTTCGCAAACCACCTCGCTGGCGGGTACCACCACAGAATCGCTCAGGAACATCGAGCTGGTGAAAAGCCTGGGACTCACTGGCCAGGAGATCAACCGCCTGAACAACAATACGTATAAAATACTCGGGCTCGAGCTCACCAAAGTAAAAAGGATAAGAAGCATCTCCTTCGTGCAGGGCACCTTTGTGAATACACTACGCCAGGTGATCCTTTTCATGCTGATGTGGCTGGTGTATGGTAAGGAACTAACGCCCGGCGAACTGGCCACCATGCAGATCTTTTCTTTCTTCGTTTTTGGTCCCCTTCAGGAGATCGGCAACATTATTCTGAACTACAGGGAAGCCGAGGCTTCGCTGAATAATTTTGAGAACTTGATGAAGAAGGCGCCGGAGCTGCAACCCCAGCACCCCAGGCACCTCGGTCCTATCCAAACCCTGGCCTTTGAGAATGTCAGCTTCGGTCACCAAACCTCCCTGCACAAGGCCATCGATGGCATCAGTTTCAGGGCAAACAACGGCGAGACCATTGCCTTTGCCGGGCCCTCGGGTTCGGGCAAGACCACGCTGATGAAGTTGCTGGTAGGACTTTACCGTCCACAGCAGGGCGTGATCCTCTACAATGGGATCGACGAGAACAGCATCGACTTCAATGACCTCAGGAACCAGATCGGCTTCGTTACCCAGGATACCCAGTTGTTCTCAGGAACCATCCGCGAGAACCTGCTCTTTGTATACCCCAATGCAACGGAAGATGAACTGATGGATGCACTGAATAAGGCTTCCTGCCAGAATTTGTTGTCAAGAGCAGAGAAAGGCATCGACACGATGATCGGGGAAGGCGGATTGAAATTGTCCGGCGGAGAAAAGCAGAGGCTTTCCATAGCCCGTGCACTATTGCGCCACCCAAGATTGCTGATCTTCGACGAGGCAACGTCGGCGCTGGATTCCATTACCGAAGAGGAGATCAACAAGACCATCCGCCAGGTCTCGGCCCTGGAAAACCAGATCACCATTCTTATTGCGCACAGGCTGTCTACCATCATGCATGCCGACAGGATCTACGTATTGGAAAAAGGAGAGGTGGTAGAGACCGGCACGCACGACGCGCTGCTCAGGGAAAAAGGATTGTACTATGCCATGTGGCGTCAGCAGATCGGGGAAAGGAAGGTGGAAGCTCCTGGTGTTCCGGTTTAGACATATTCAATTAGATCAAATCACCCTATAGGAGGTTGGGCTCACAATGGAACTGACATTTAACACGCCGGCATTATTGTTTCCTGCCATTAGTTTGTTACTGCTTGCATATACCAACAGGTTTGTCGCCCTTGCTAACCTTGTGAGAAAACTGCACGATGAATACAAAGAAGGCAAGACGTCGGAGATCATCGTTGTGCAGATCAGGAACCTGAGGCAAAGGATCAATTTGATCCGTTATATGCAAACCTTGGGAGTGTTCAGCTTTTTCTGCTGCATACTTACCATGTGTGCTATTTATTATACCTGGACCGATTTCGCGGCTGTGTTTTTTACACTGAGCCTCATCGCCCTGCTGCTTTCCTTATTCATTTCACTGGTAGAGATCATTAAAAGCGGCAATGCCCTGGAAGTGGAACTGAGCGACATGGAAGGGCTAGACTCCCAAAGTATATTGCGAAAATTCTGGAAGAAATAGTTCCGTCTAAACCTGAAAACTAGAAACTTAACGGAATATTCAGCTTGATCGAAAAATTCCTGCCCGTATTAAATACGCCCTGCCTGCCCGTAACGTTGTTCACCGCTGCATATTTCAACCTGCTCAAATGATTCTGGTAGGCTTCGTCGGTAATGTTCACCGCCGCGAAGTGGATGCTGAAGATCGTGGCATCCTTCCGTGTAACATCGGTACCAAGGCCCGCGTTCAACAGCGTATAACCCCTGGTCATTGTTTCTGTGTTGTAACCGGTAAATGGTTTTTCCTGGTCAAAGCTGTTGTCGATCTCCACTTTTATGTAAAAGTTACGGAGTGATTTTCCTGCTTTTGGAAAGTCGCCGCGCAGTTCGCTGATCCAGCGGGTGGCGGGTATCATGGGAAGATTGTTACTGCCGTCGATAGCCTCATCAAATTTTCCTCTCACGAAAGAAATGGTGTTTTCAAAATGCAGCCAGTCGAATGGGTGGGGATGCAGGTCCATGTTGAATTCCAGTCCGCTCAGTCTTGCATTTTGCTGGCTGTACTGGAAGGCTTCCAGTTCCTCGCCATCCAGGATCACCAGGGAATCGCCGCCGGAAATATTTTCAAGCCTCCTGTAGAAAATAAAATCCTTCATCCTGTTGGTGAAAGCGCTGAGGGAAAAACTGATGTGGTCATAGTCTACGTCCACGCCCAGGTCGGCCTGCAGGCTTCTTTCTGATTCCAGGTCCAGCCTGCCGTACTCGTAACGGTTGGTGCCTTCGTGCGCCCCGTTGGAAGCCAGCTCGGAAAGGGTGGGTGAGCGGAATCCACGGGCCATGTTGAATTTAAAATTCAGGTTGTTGGAAGGGTGATAGCTCAGTCCGGCGCTAGCAGAAACATTGGAATAGGATCTTTCAAAAGCGCTGAATTTAATGTCGCTGCCTTCCATCATTCCTTCTGCATCAATGGACCTGTTATCGTAACGTACGCCGCCGCTGATCGTGAGTTTTTGGTACATCTTCTGCGCGAAGAAGAATAGGCCGGCATCGAAGAGCCCATAATTGGGAATGATGGCTTCCTCACCTTTGTTTTGATTGTCCTGGAACATGCCGCTGAGGCCGATAGCGGTCTCCCAGTTATTATTTTCCGGCAATCTCCACTGCAGGTTATAATTGGTGGTGCGGAGGTCGAAAAATAATTCGGCTTCCGAGGGATCTTCGGGATTGCCTAATTCCTTGCGGAGATTGTTTTGGAAACCCAGGTTCAGCTTGAAGCGGCTGTTGCCTGCCCGGAAGCTATTGTCTGAAACGATCTTATAATGCCTCACGTTCTGGAAGGGTACCATAGGCTCTCTTGACTCGTAATCGGAAGCAGTGGCGATCCGCTCCAGGGGCGATCCTCCAAAGGCGAGGAAACTGCCGGTGGCAGAATCGCGTTCGCCTTCCACCAATCCCACTTCCTGGTTGAAGCTGCTGAAGATGAGATGGGTGTATCCCCAGCTCTTGTTGATGCCCGCGTAGCCGCCGAAATTCTTTTCATTAAAGCGGGAGTTCAGCACCCGTCCGTCGAAGCTGTTCCTGTAATCCCTTGCCGATTTATAGCTGCCATAGGCATTCCAGTTGAAACCATTTTGGTTGCCGCTGAGGCTGGCGTTCAATCCTGCCTGGTTGTTGTTGGTTTGTATAGAGGAATAAATGTTCCCTTTCACAGTTCCTTCCGCTACCGGTGTGTTGGTGATAAAGTTGATCACCCCGGCCAGTGCATCACTGCCATACAATAAGGAGGCAGGCCCTTTCAATATTTCCGCGCGCTGTATGCTCAGCTCGTCGATCTCAATACCATGCTCATCGCCCCATTGCTGTCCTTCCTGCCTGCTGCCATCGTTGATCACCACCACGCGGTTATAGCCCAGGCCCCGGATCACAGGCTTGGAAATGGCCGGACCCGTACTCACCTGTGAGATACCCGGCTGGCGGCTGAGTGCGTCCACGATATTGGTGGAGGCGGTTTGCATCAGTTGCACTTTTCGTACAAGGGTCACCGGTATAGGCGCATGTCTTGTATTGGTGGCCGAAGTAACGCCTGTAACTGTAACGCCCTGGTTCTCCACGACAGAGGGAGAAAGCTTGAAATCTTTTTCCGTGTCCTTTGAGATGTCAATATGCTCAACGATGGTGGTATAACCAAGATGCGAGACTTCCACCAGGTGGTGGCCGGGAGGGAAATTCCTGATGGTGAAAACACCCTGCTCGTTCGCTATCGAGCCGATCTTGGCATCCGTGAACATGATGGTGGCACCGGGGAGCGGACTGCCTGTTACGGCATCCGTGACCTTACCGGTGAATACAATCGCAGTCCGAACCTGCGCCACTGTGGCCAGGGAAAAAAAGCATAACAAGAGAGAGCTGAAGATCTTCATTTGGGTTTGAAATAAGTTGTGAATCTAATGCAAGGCCAGATGCGTAAAGTCAGCCAAATGTAAATAATGCATCAATGATGCAAAAATGAATCAGTCCTCAGCCACGAAGGGTTCGAGTTGTTTGATGATCTGCTGCCACTCGGCATGGGAATCGGGCTTGGTCAGGTACAAAGCAGCGCCAAGGCGCTTACAAATATCCTTATCCATTTTGCTGGCGGAGGTGGTGACGATGATCACCGGTATGTGCTTGTAGTCGGGGTTGTTCTTAATGAACTGCAGGGTTTGACGGCCGTCCATTTCAGGCATGTTCAGGTCGAGCACAACCAGCGAGGGGAGCGGGCCTTGGGAGCCGGAGAGGTAGTCGATCACCTCACGGCCGTTGTCTACAAAATAAAATTCGAATGAACAGTTGATGTCTTTGCATGCTTCCCTGACCCAGGCCTTGTCGTCGATGTCGTCATCGGCGTACAGAATGATGTTGTTCTCAGTCACGCTGCCGGTTTTTAAGTTGATTATTTTTTCCGAATGAAAGATAATAAAGTATCTACCACATCATGATAACCGAAAAAATGCGCCGGCTTCCTGATGTAAGAGACCGCGCCGCGGTTCTTACAATACTCTTTGTCTCTGGGATTGTCTGAAGTGGAGAACATGACAACCGGTATGGAGGATAGTTCATTATCCGACTTGATATAATCGAGGGTCTCCGCGCCGTTTCGCATGGGCATGTTCAGGTCCAGCAAAATAAGCTGAGGCAGACCGCCCTGAATTTTGGCGGCTTCCAGGAAGCTGATCGCCTTTTCGCCGTCACGTACATGGTGGAACGCGAATCCCAATCCTTTCATAGCTGCCGACTCCTGCAACAACACCAAATCATCCGCGTCATCATCGGCGTACAGAATTGTACTCGGCTGCTCAGCAGTAGTCGTCATAAACCGTCAGTTTGGTGGCTCAAACAAATATAACTAAAATCTAAACTGTTTGAGACTTTATTAAAGCTGTTCAATGATGCCGGCTATGCCCTGTCCACCGCCTACACAGGCGGTGACCATACCATACTTTTTGTTATTCCTTTTAAGATCGTTCAATACTTGAATGGTGAGTTTGGCCCCTGTACAGCCGAGCGGGTGGCCCAAAGCTATGGCGCCGCCGTTGATGTTTACGATCTCAGGGTTCAGTCCCGCTTCGCGGATCACAGCAATGGCCTGGGAGGCAAAGGCCTCGTTGAGCTCGATCAGGTCGATATCGCCCAGGCTCATATTCGCCTGTTTCAGCACTTTAGGAATGGCGGCTACCGGACCGATGCCCATGATACGGGGGTGCACACCCGCAGACGCGCAGGCCACCAGCCTTCCAATGGGCTGCAGGCCGAGTTCCTTCACCATTCTTTCGCTCATCACGATCACAAAGGCGGCACCATCGCTGGTTTGCGAAGAGTTGCCGGCTGTTACGCAACCGTTGGCGGCAAAGGCCGGCTTGAGTTTGGATAACACTTCCACAGAAGTATCCTTGCGCGGTCCTTCATCTGTATCGACCGTGAATTTCCTTTTTTGTTTTTTGCCTTTTTCGTCCAGGTAAACTTCTTCTACTTCTATAGGCAATACGCCTTCTTTGAGCCAGCCTTTTTCAATGGCGTTGATGGCTTTCATGTGTGAACGATAAGAAAATTCGTCCTGGTCTTCCCGGCTCACCTTGAATTCTTTGGCTACAGCTTCCGCCGTCAGTCCCATGCTGAGGTAGTAGTCGGGATCATCGCTGGCGATGGAGTAGGCCGGTACGGTCTTCCATCCTGCGGTGGGCACCATGCTCATGCTTTCCGTGCCGCCTGCAATGATGCAGTCAGCCATTCCCATGCGGATCTTGGCAGTGGCAATGGCTATCGTCTCCAGCCCGGAAGCGCAATACCTGTTCACCGTCATGCCCGGCGTATCGTATCCGATGGCCCTGGCGGCTATGATCCTGCCCACCTGGAGTCCCTGCTCCGCTTCGGGCACGGCATTGCCTACGATCACGTCGTCAACCCTCGACTTCTCCAGCTGGGGAACCGAAGCAAGCAGTTGGGAGATCACTTCAATGGCCAGGTCGTCGGGACGATAGAAACGAAATCCTCCTTTCTTGGCCTTGCCCACTGCCGTCCGGTAGCCGGCTACGATGTATGCTTCCTGCATAAAAAAAGTTTAGGTATCCAAGGTACGAAAAAAATTAAATTAGTTGTTTAAACAACTATTGGTCGAGCCCGAACTGGTCAACGACCTCCTTAGGAAAGAGGGTTTTTAAAACCTTGGCCTTGGATTTATCATAGCCGAGGAACATCCATTGTGATTTTTCGTCGTCTTTAATGGCGATCAGCAGATCGGGGCCGGTGAGCGTGAAATGGGTTCTGTCTTTGCTGAATTCTACCTTCTTCTCCGGGAACATGATCCCCATCTGCGAGGTCATCATCTCCGCGAAGCTGCTGTCCTTCATCATTTCCTGGTCTTTCATGTAAAAACGCAGTCCCATGTAATACTTAACCCTGTGATAGGATCCGCCATTGTGTACAAATACCGGCCCGATGTCCGTCACAGCCAGGCTGTCGATGGTGATCTTCATATCCTCGTTATCGAAACCTTTTTCAAAGCCTTCAAGGATAGCTTCTTTGGGTGCCAGTGTAAAAAGACTGGGGTGGATGTAATCGATCAGTTGGGCAAATTTCATTTCGCGGTTCAGGCGCATGTAGTCGTCGAGGCGTTTGTCCAGGGCGGGGTCGGATGATTGGGCGGTGGCTTGCAAAAAGCCGAATGCTAAAAAGGCTGCCAGGATGGTTTTCATCTTTTTTTCGCAAGGATAAGCCTTCCTTTTCACGCACCAAAACCGCGGCTAGGTTATCTTCGCCGCATGTACCGGCTTGCCCGATCCCTCTTCTTCCTTTTGCCTGCCGAACCCGCACACTACCTGGCGATGAATTTATTGAAGCTGGCCTGCTCTATTCCCTTCGTGAGAATGCAGATCAGGAAGAAGTTCCTGCCAGCCGGGAAACCGGTGAATGCCTTTGGCCTTCGCTTTCGCAACCGCACCGGCCTGGGTGCCGGGTTCGATAAGAATGCGCTCTGGCTGCGTGAGCTGGAAGCCCTGGGTTTCGGCTTCGTGGAAATAGGCACGGTCACGCCCAAAGCACAGGCAGGCAATGAGAAGCCCAGGCTTTTCCGACTTCCCCAAGACGGCGCTCTCATCAACCGCATGGGCTTCAATAATGAGGGTGTAGAAGCTGTGGTAAAAAGACTGCAAGCCTGGCGCAGATCAGCCACTAGCTTGCCGCGCTACGCTCGCAATGACCATTCACCACTCACTACTCACCACTCACTACTCACCGTCGGCGGCAACATCGGCAAGAACAAATCCACCCCCAATGAAGAGGCCTGGAAAGATTACGAGATCTGTTTCCTTGCCCTGCATCCTTATGTCGACTTCTTCGTGGTGAATGTAAGTTCCCCCAACACACCCGGCCTCCGCGAACTGCAGGAAAAGGAATCCTTGCGGAAGATCCTGGTGCACCTGCAAACCCTGAATGCGCGGATGGAAGTAAAGAGACCCATCCTGCTGAAGATCGCCCCGGATCTTACAGAAGGACAATTAGATGATGTGATCGACCTGGCCAAGGAGATCCGCCTCGACGGGATCGTGGCCACCAATACAACAATAGCCCGCCCCCAACTGGAAACCGAGGACAGTAAACTGGAAACCATAGGTGCTGGCGGCCTGAGTGGACTGCCACTAAAAAAGAGAGCCACCGAAGTGATCCGCTCCATTCATGAAAAGGTGCCTTCGCTTCCCATCATCGGCAGCGGCGGTGTTTTTACAAAGCAGGACGCGGAGGAAAAGATCGCGGCTGGTGCCACCCTGATCGAAGTGTGGACCGGGTTTATTTATGAGGGTCCTGCTATAGCGAAGAAGGTGACCTAGTTGCCGGCCGGATGAAGGCTCGTGTGGCTTTGACGCGGTCCCGATAGCCATCGGGACGCGGAGACGCGGAGGAACGCGGGGAAGCCCACTCAACGTACATGATTCATCATTCTCTTACCTTCGTTTCTTCATGAACCCTCTTCCCCACGACCACATCAAGCCCTTTTCCGGCGAAGGCGAAAAGAAAGAACAGGTGAGCACCATGTTTGATAACATTGCCGGGCGCTACGACTTCCTCAACCGCTTCCTGAGCCTGGGCATTGACCGCATCTGGAGAAAGAAGGCCATTCTGAAACTGAGGCCCTTCGCGCCGAAATATATCCTGGATGTAGCAACCGGTACGGGTGACATGGCTATCAGGGCCGCGCGTTTACTGCAGCCGGAAAAGATCATGGGCATCGACATTTCCGAAAAAATGCTGGAGGTGGGCAGGGAAAAGATCCAAAAAGAGAATCTTGGAACGAAGATTGAATTGCAAAGCGGCGACGGAGAAACAATAAATTTTGCCGATAACACGTTTGATGCAGTGATGGTGGCTTTTGGGGTGAGGAATTTTCAGCATCTGCAGCAAGGCCTGGGAGAGATCCTGAGAGTATTGAAGCCCGGAGGCAGGCTGGTAGTGCTGGAGTTCAGTCAGCCCCGGATACCTGGTGTGAAAAACTTCTATAATCTGTACATGGGCGTCATTGCCCCGCAGGTAGCAAAATGGTTCAACCAGGATAAAAAGGCTTACCAATACCTTTGCAAGTCTGCAAATGCTTTCCCCGATCGCGGCCGGTTTATTGATATACTAAACAGCGCAGGCTATACCGATAGCTCGTTTGAATCCCTAAGCTTAGGAATATGTTGCATTTACATTGGAAAAAAACCGTGAGGACGAAAAGCATTTTCTTATTTGTCATTCTTTGCTCCTCCTTCACAGCCGGCGCACAAACCGAACTGTTCATGGAAGAACACGACCATAAGCCCTATTATTTTGGTATCACCCTGGGCATGAATATCGCCCGCTTCCAGTCGGAGCTGCACCCGCATTTCCTGGAGCAGGACAGCATCCTGGTGGCGGAGCCCCTGAATGCAGGCGGATTTGCCCTCGGCCTCCTGGCGACCGCCCGGTTGAACCATCGCTTTGAAGCGCGGTTCAATCCCCAGCTGATGTTCACCGAAAGAAGCATTTACTACCGCCTCAATTTTTCCGACCGCGACTTCGGTACTGAACTGACCAAGCCTGTCGAGTCCGTGATCGTCACCTTCCCCGTACAGATCAAATTCAGATCGGACCGCATCAACAACTTCCGTGTATACATGCTTGGCGGAGGAAAACTCGACTATGACCTTGCTTCTAACGCCCGCGCCCGGAAGGCTGAGGATATGGTGAAGATCGATAAGATCGACTACGGCATCGAAGCCGGCGTAGGTTTCAATTTTTACTTCCGCAGCTTTATTTTTTCTCCCGAGGTCAAGGTCAGCAACGGCCTCCGCAATCTCCATGCACGCGACGAAAGACTGAAGTACTCCAGCGTACTCGACCGCCTGCAGTCGCGCATGATTGTCTTCTCCATTCACCTGGAAGGATAAAGAGTTTCCAGTCCCGAAGGGATGCCTTCGGCATTTTGGGATTCTTTGATTTGTGAAGTGCTCAACCGCTTTCTATTCGTTAGAATTTTGATATTTGATCCCCAACTGGTAACTGGAAACAGTAAACCGGAAACGACTTCTGCGTTTCGCAGAAGTCACTATCTTCATTTCATGACTGAGAAACCAAGGCTCAACCTGCTTGACCTTTCGATGATCGTGATCGGGCTGGTGATCGGAATGGGCATATTCCGCACGGCCAGTGATGCGGCCAGCGCTTCGCTTACGCCTTCCATTTATTTTTCAGCCTGGATCATTGGCGGACTGATTGCGCTTTGCGGCGCCCTCACCTATGCCGAGATCGGGTCGAGGTTTCCCGTGACAGGCGGCTATTATAAGGTCTTCGCCTACGCCTACCATCCCTCCATAGCTTTCGCCCTGAACTGCAGCATCCTGATCTCCAACGCAGCCTCTATTGCAGGCGTCACACTCATCGGCGCTGCCTATATCACCAAGGTATTTGCACCTAATGCGCCGGACTCGGTGAACATGGCCATCGCCATCGGCGCCATCCTTCTTTTCTATGGAGTGAACCTGATCGGTTTAAAGATGAGCTCGAAGACGCAGAACGTGCTGATGGCGATCAAGATCTTCATGCTCCTGTTACTGATCAGCGCCCTGTTCTGGCCCACAGCTTACGCAGAGAACAATGTGCCTCTCATGAAGGAAGTTGACGGCAGCTGGATGGACGTGATCAGTTCTTTTGGTATTGCCCTCATAGCTGTTTCATTTACTTATGGCGGCTACCAGCAAACCATCAACTTCGGCAGCGAAGTAAAAGATGCCTCCCGCACCATACCCAAAGCGATCTTCATCGGCATTACCGCTATCATTCTCTTATACCTGGTAGTGAATGTGGCCTACTATAATATCATCGGCTTCCAGGAACTGCAGAATAAAGAGAACAAGCAGATCGCTTCCATCGTAGTAGGTAAGATGTTCGGACAGCAAGGTGCGGATGCCTTTTCCTTGCTGCTGTTCTTGTCCGTACTGGCCTATGTGAATGTGACCCTCTTAAGCAACCCGCGCGTGATGTTTGCCATGAGCGAGGACAAGATCCTCCCTGGCGTCTTCCAAAAAAGATCCACCAGCCGCGGTGTGTATTATGTGGCCTTAACGGTATTTGCTGCCATCGCCATGGTGGTGGTATTTTTTGCCGAGACCTTCGACAAGATCCTGGCCTTCAGCATCTTCCTGGATTCTTTCGGTATGGCCCTCTCGGCCGCAACCATCTTTATTTTACGCAGGCGAACGCGTCATCTTGATAACAAGGGCATTTATAAAATGAAGCTCTATCCCCTGTTGCCCGTGCTTTTCATTTTGGCCTACCTGTTTGTGAGCATCAGCATCGCGGTGAACACACCAGACATTGCATTGATAGGAACGGGTGTGCTGGTCGGATTCAGCCTGCTTTATTTTTTGATCAGGAGAAAGGAAAGCAAAGAAACCTAAATGGATATCTCATATATCATCAACGAGCTGGGCGAGGAAAGGGAGAACTATTTCAACGCGGTGGCCCCTCCCATCATCCAGACCAGCAATTTTGCTTTTACGCGCGTAGCCGACCTGCGCAAGGCCTTCGAAGATGAAATGGCCGGCTATCTCTACAGCCGGGGACTGAATCCTACGGTGGACATCCTCCGGAAAAAACTCGCCGCACTCGATGGCACCGAAGACTGCCTGGTCTTTGGCACCGGCGCCGCTGCCATCTTTGCCGGCGTGCTGGCCAATGTAAAAGCGGGCGACCATATCGTTTCTGTAAAAGAGCCCTATACCTGGGCGCAGAAAATGTTCAACGTCATTCTTCCGCGCTTTGGAGTGACCACCACTTATATCGACGGCCGAGACATCGCGAATTATCATGCGGCCATCCAGCCCAATACCAGCCTGATTTACCTGGAGTCGCCCAATTCCTGGGATTATGCACTGCAGCCTTTGCGCCAGGTAGCCGAACTCGCGAAAAGCAAGGGCATCGTTACCATGATCGACAACAGCTACTGCACGCCCCTCTACCAAAGGCCGGCGGATCTTGGCATCGACCTCATGATGCAGACAGCAACCAAGTATATCGGCGGCCACAGCGATACCCTGGGCGGTGTGCTTTCGGGCAGTAAGGAGATGATGAAAAAAATTTTCGACAGCGAATACATGAACATTGGCAGCGGCATCCAGCCTTTCAATGCCTGGCTGCTCATTCGCGGGCTCCGCACCCTGCCGGCGAGGCTGGAGAGGATAACAAAGACCACCCGGGAAGTGGTGGCTTTCATGAAACAGCATCCCAAGGTGGAGCAGTTGATCTTTCCCCTGGATGAAGGGTTTTCACAATATGCGCTGGCCAAAGAGCAAATGTCGGGCGGCTGCGGCCTGTTCACCTTTACATTAAAGAATGGCAGCAACGGATCCATCACCCGCTTTTGCGAATCCTTAAAGCATATCATGATGGCCGTGAGCTGGGGTGGGCACGAATCGCTGGTGATCCCCCGCTGCTCGGGCATCGACCCTTCAGCCTTCGATCCTTCCAATATCCAGCACCAGCAGATCAGGCTGTACTGTGGCCTGGAAGATGCGGACTATCTCATAAAAGATATTGAGCAGGCCTTACACGTGGTATGACCTAAGCGCGGGAGCCGCTGATCGTTTTCAATTGCTTGGGCGTTTAGGCATGGAAATTCTGCCGTTCATATCGCTCAAACACCAACTTGACCTATGTTCTTTTTCTTCATGCGCCGATGCCTTAGATTTGGCGGATGAAACAAGCGCTGCTTTCCCTCTCCCTGCTCCTGGTGACCATCGTGCTGCAGGCACAGGACAAATGGAGCCTGGAAAGATGTGTCACCTACGCTATTCAAAACAATATTTCTGTCAAGCAGGCCGACATCCAGCAGAGGATCGCCGGCATTAACCTGAAACAGGCAGAAGCAGGCAAGTATCCTTCCCTCAGCTTTTCATCCGATGCCGGCTATAATTTCGGCCGCTCTATCAACCGCGCTACCAACACATTTGATAACCAGGCCATATTTTTCTCCGGATTCCGGCTGCAGTCCGGCGTGAACCTGTTCAACTGGTTCTCGCAGCGGTATACCATAGAAGCCAGCAAGCTGGAAGACAAGGCTGCCGCTGCCGCTACGGATAAGGTGAGGAACGATATTGCTTTGAATGTGGCCGTGGCTTACCTGCAGGCCCTGCTGGCTTATGAGCAAATAGAGGTGAGCGCAGTGCAGGTGGAACAGACCCGCGCGCAGTACGACAACATCAGGAAACAAGTCAAGGCAGGCGCCCTGCCCGAGCTGAACGCCGCGGAAATGGAAGCCCAGCTGGCCCGCGACAGTGCTGCCTACATCACCGCCAGGTCAACCTACCAGCAGCAGGTGATCTTTTTGAAGGCCCTGCTCAGCCTCAACATGGCCGAGCCCTTCGATATTGAAAAGCCTGATGTGGAATCCATCCCCGTAGAGCCGCTTGCCGAACTGCAACCGGAATACGTGTACCAACAGGCGCTGAAGAACCTGCCCCAGCAAAGAGTGAATGAATACCGCTACCAGGCGGCGCAAAAAAATATCAAAGCAGCGAAAGCAGCCATGTATCCCACGGTATCCGCCTTCGGCAGCATTGGTTCCAATTACTCCAGCAACTTCCCCGACCAGCAAAGGATCTTGTATACACCCACCGGGAAGTTCGATACCCTTGCCGTGGTGGAAGTAAGCCCTGGAAATTTCCAGCCGGCCGTACGTCCGCGTTTCGACGTGGCCATACCGAATACAAGTTTTGGCAGGCAAATGTTCGATATCAACCTGAGCCAGGCCATAGGGCTCAACCTTTCCATACCTATTTTTAACAACAGGCAACTGCGCAGCAATTGGGAAAGGTCGAAGCTCACGGCGGAGAATTACAAGCTGCAGGCCGACCTGGATAACCTGACGCTGCAACAGGACATTTATTCTGCATACACCGATGCGGTGAACGCTATGCAGCGCTATAACGCGGCGACCAAAGCGGTGGAAGCGGCGGAAAAAGCTTACGGGTTCTCACAGAAAAGATATGAAGTAGGACTTCTACAGACCATAGAGCTGATCACCAACCAGAGTAACTTGTACCGCACCCGCCTCGACGCGCTGGCGGCCCGTTACGAGTTTGTGTTCAGGATGAAGCTGCTGGAATTCTATAAAGGTGCTGGAATGAAACTGTAGGAAAAAGGAAGTGAAAGGAAAAGGCAAAGCTGAAAGAGAATCTTTGTGGTTCAGATTGTAAGACCAACCGTAAACTGTAAACAGAAAACTGTAAACTCACTCATGAATAAGACACTAAAATGGATCTTGATCGGCGTAGGCGCACTGCTCCTGATCCTCATCGTAGCGAAGGTGGCCGGCGGTCCATCGGATGAAGGGATGAAGGTAGCCGTAGAGACCAGCACGAAGAGAACCATCGTGGAAACCGTGAATGCCAGTGGCAGGGTCTATCCCGAAGTGGAGCTGAAGCTCAGTCCGGATATTTCCGGCGAGATCGTAGAGCTCAATGTAGCGGAAGGCGATAGTGTAAAAAAAGGACAGGTGCTCGCCAGGATCTATGCTGACATCTATTCCTCCCAGCGGGAGCAGGCCGCCGCGCAGGTGACGCAATCGCAGGCTACCGTGGCCAACAGTTCAGCCGCCCTGCAGGCGCTCAGAGCCCAGCTCGACCAGGATCGCCAGGTGTACAACCGCAACAAGCAGCTCTATGATGATAAAGTGATCTCGAAAGCGGAACTGGAGCAATATGAAACAAAATTGCGCACCTCGGAGGCCCAGTACAATGCGGCCCTGCAGAACATACGCGGATTGCAGGCCGGTGTGCAGGGAAGCCGTACACAGCTGCAGATGGCGAATAAGAATTTAGGAAGGGCTACCATCATAGCACCCATGAGTGGTGTGGTGTCCATGCTGAATGTAAAAAAAGGAGAGCGGGTAGTGGGTACGGCGCAGATGGCCGGTACCGAGATCATGCGTGTGGCCGACCTGGGCAGCATGGAAGTGAGGGTAGACGTAGGCGAGAATGATATCGTAAAGATTAGCATAGGTGACAGCGCCGACGTGCAGGTGGATGCTTATAATAACAGGAAATTCAAAGGCATTGTTACGCAGATCGCCAGCAGCACCACCGGAGGTGCGGCCGCGGCTGTATCCGGTAACGACGTCACCAATTACCAGGTGCATATACGCCTGGACCCTTCTTCTTATGCCGACCTGCAGGATCCAACCAAGCCCAAGAAATTTGTTTTCCGTCCGGGCATGAATGCCAGCGCCGATATCAAGACCAGGAGGAAGGACAACGTGCTGGCCGTGCCCATTACGGCAGTAGCAGCCAGGGTGGCGGGCAGTGAGCAAAGCCTGGCGGAGAAGAAAAAGGAAAAGGAAGCCAAGGAGGAAGAGCTGGGTGGCGAGCAGGAAGTGGACATGTCTTCGTCTGAGGGCCTGGAAGAAGTGGTGTTTGTGGTGACCGCAGAAAACAAAGTAGAAAAGCGGGTGGTCACTACCGGTATCCAGGACATTAATTATATAGAAATACTCAGTGGGTTGAAGCCGGGCGACAAGGTGGTGAGTGCGCCATACAACGCCATCAGCAAAACATTGAAGAATGGAAGCAAGGTGACCGTAGTGGAAAAGGAAAAATTATTTGACAAATAGGATGGAGAACCAACTGAAGTTCTGCGTGGTAGGTAACGGCAGCTGGGCAACGGCGCTGGTAAAGATCCTTACCGACGGTGGCCATGCCATCAACTGGTGGATGCGCAACACCTCTCAAAAAGAATACATCATCGCGCGCAGGCATAACCCGAATTACCTGAGTTCGGCCTATTTTAATTCCAGCCTGCTACAGATCCAGGAAGACCTGAACAAGGCCATCGGCAATTCTGAGGTGGTGGTGCTGGCTGTACCCTCGGCTTATATCCAGGAGGTGCTTTCACAGGTGGACGGCCAACTGCTTCGCTCAAAAATGATCGTATCCGCTATCAAGGGTATCGTACCCGGTGTGGATGTGCTGCTGAACGAATACCTGTACAATGAGTTTGAATTTCCTATTGAACAATATTTCACACTGCTGGGACCCTGCCATGCAGAGGAGGTGGCCTCGGAAAAATTATCCTATCTCACTTTCTCGGGAGTGGATGTACAAATGACCGAAGAGATCAGTGGCTATTTCCGCACAGGTTATATCAATACGGTGACCAACCAGGATGTGCTGGGCGTGCAGTATGCCGCCGTGCTGAAAAATATTTACGCGCTGGGTGCGGGCATAGCGCATGGACTGGAATACGGTGATAATTTCCTCAGCGTATACATTGCCAACTGTGCCGATGAAATGGCCGGCTTCCTGCGCAAGGCGGGCATACCGCATATTGTGGTAGGGGAGCACGAAGCGGAAGATCCCGTTACGCATAAAAGGCCGCCTAACTATGCGGCATCGGTCTACCTGGGCGACCTGCTGGTGACCTGCTATTCCCCCTACAGCCGCAACCGCACTTTTGGCGCCATGATCGGCAAGGGATATACCGTGCAGTCGGCCCAACTGGAAATGAACATGGTAGCGGAAGGATACAACGCGTCGAAATGCATTTTCCACATCAACGAAAGAATAAAAGCCGAGATCCCCATTGCAGAAACCATTTACAGCATCCTCTGGGAAAAAACCCGCGCCCGCGACGGATTTGAGCTGATAGAAAAGCAACTGATCTGATAGGTTTACAAGATGACTGGTTGCAGCCGCTACTCACCAATTGACCTTATCCACAGCCTCGTTTTTTTATGCAGTAACAACCGGCAGCAGTACCCTGTTGGCAACTTTTCCGATGAAACCGTAGAAATACGGTTGTGCATGGCCCTGCATAGGCCTAGCTTTATTTAACTCAAAGCGTGAGGGAGATTACTAAGCGAATGAACTTATACTACTGGCGTTCTCGCCGGTTAAAGTTTTTTTACTCTTCCCTCTGATCCCCGGTCTTTTTTAAGACCGGGTTTTTTTTGACCAGGATTTACAGGATGGGCAGGATGCAGGATTGCATGATTAACCTTGACCATTCACGAAAAAACCGTAGAAATACGGTAGGTCCGAACTGGCCCGGCCCATATGTTTGCCATGTAAAAATTCAGGTACCAACACTAACTGCCACGTAACCCTTCCTGAAAACAGGCCTTGTCATTACCCGGTTGAAAGACCGGGTTTTTTCTTACTCACCATTCACTATTCACCAACAAACAGCTCCGCGGCAATGCCATCCGCCCTCAGCATGCCTTCATCCGTGAGTGAGTAACATGTACCTGAAGTTTTGAGCAAGCCTGTGCTCGCGTATCGCTGCAGATCTTTTTCGAGTGTGGATGCCCGTGGATGGCCGAAAGTTTCTTTCACTTTTATAAGATCCAGTCCTTCCCTGGTGCGCAGGGAGATCATGATGAACTCGTTCAGCCTGTTGGCTTCGGTCAGCAGTTCTTTTTCTGCCGGCACCTTTCCTTCTTCAATGGCTTTTAAGTATTGCATGTTATTGGCCACATTCCATTGCCTGGAACTTCCGTCGAAGGAATGGGCCGAAGGTCCCAGCCCCAAATATTTCTCGCCCTTCCAGTATGAAGAATTGTGGCGGCTGCGGAATCCCGGTTTGGCAAAATTCGATACTTCATAATGCTCGTAACCGGCGGCCCGCAGCCTTTGCATCAGGATCATGAATTGCTCCGCCTGCCGGTTGCCATCTACATTTTCCTTTTCGTTTTTCCTGATCAATTTGTGCAGGGGCGTTTTTTCTTCCACGGTCAGCGCATAGCACGATAAATGCGGGATACCGAGTTCAATGGCCTTGCCGATGTTTTCTTCCCACATGCTGTTGGTGAGGAGGGGAGACCCATAGATCAGATCTACGCTGATGTTGCTGAAATGCTCCAGGGCCATGCGAATACTGTCGACCGACTGCATGCTGTTGTGCGCCCTGTTCATCCAGCGCAGCTCGTCTTCGAAGAAAGACTGTACGCCCATGCTTAACCTATTGATGCCGGCACGCTTCCAGCCTTGCAGTTTTTCCCCTGTGATGTCATCGGGGTTGGCTTCCAGTGTGATCTCTGCCCCGCTCTCTACCTGGTAATGCTGGCGGATGGTGTTCAGGAGTAGTTCAATTTCCTCCACATCCAGCAGGCTGGGTGTGCCGCCGCCAAAATAGATCGTGCGCAGGGTCTCGCCCTCCAGCATTTGTTTTTGCAATACCGCCTCACTGGCAATGGCATTCACCACGTCGGACTTATTCCTTAATGAAGTGGTAAAATGGAAATTACAATAGTGGCAGGCCTGCCTGCAAAAAGGGATATGCAAATAAATACCAGCCAATGGCGTTCAGATTAATCAGGATATTTGTAAAGTGACGAAGTTAAAGCACCTCCTTGTTCTCGTGTTGTTAATAACGGGCATGAATGCCCCGGCGCAGCAAGGTTTCACGCTTCGTTATTTTTTTTCAGGTGTTGACAGCCTCGAGAGGCAGCCTGAACTGAAAACCAGCTTCCCCTCCTCCAGGGAAGCAAACGCCTACCTGGCTGTTCTTCCCCAGCAGCTCAGGTCGCAGGGGTTTATTACTGCTTCTGTGGACAGCATCGTCACGATCGATTCGGTCACTACCGGGGTCCATCTTTTCCTGGGCACTATCTACAAATGGCTGGGCATTACCACCAGGCCTGTGGATGAGGACATACTGCAGGCCCTGCGCTGGTCGGGACACCGGTTCACCAACGAGCCCCTCCAGTTTTCCGAGTGGCAAAAATGGCAGCTGGCCATCCTGGATCACCTGGAGGAGAACGGCCATCCCTTTGCCAGGGTTTATCTCGACAGCATCGTCGTCGATTACCAGTCGGTCTCCGCCCGCCTGAATATTGACCGTGGCCCCCAATACCTGGTGGACAGTATTCGTGTGTACGGTACCGTGACTATCAGCAATGATTTTTTGCAGCGTTACCTGGGCATCCGCAACGGCAGCGTGTACAACCGGAAGAAGTTGCGGGACGTGAGCCGCAAGCTGGCCGAATTACCCTTTGTGCAGGAAGAGAAGCCCTCAGACATTACCATGCTGGGATCGGGTTCTATTCTGAATCTCTACCTGTTGCCGAAAAAGAACAACCAGGTCAATGGCCTGCTTGCTTTTCTACCCAATAGCGACCAGGATGCGGCACGCAAATTCCAATTGGCCGGTGAAGCCAATATCCTGTTGCGCAATGCGCTGGGCTCGGCGGAGACCATCGGGCTTAACTGGCAGCAGCTGCAAAAATCCTCGCCACGCCTCCACATCCGCTACCAGCATCCCTTTGTTTTTCAATCGCCTTTTGGGATGGGATTCCGCTTCGATATGTTCAGGAAAGACAGCAGTTTTTTGAATATTGACATGGAGCTCAGCGCCGATTATGGAGCAGGGGAGAAGCGTACCGCCTCCGTGTTTTTGTTGCGGAAACAAAGCATCGTGAATTCCATCAACAGCGTGCAGGTGATCAACACAAAGCAGCTGCCTGCCGAAGGCGATGTTCGTTCTACCAACCTGGGCTTCGGCTACCAGTACAACAGTACCGACTATCGCTTCAACCCCCGGCAGGGAAGCGAGTTCAGCCTGCATACTTCCGGCGGTTCGAGGAAGATCCGGAAGAACAACCAGGTGCTGGAGCTCAAGGACCCTTCGAACCCGGATTTTAAATTCGAGCGGTTATACGATACCGTTAAACTCAAAAGTTACCAGTTCAGGCTTTCGGCCATGGGCGCTCATTATTTCCCGGTGGGAAAACAAAGCACGCTGAAGGCGGCGGGGAATGCCGGTCTGTTTACCAGCCAGCGCACCTTCCGCAACGAGCTTTTCCAGATCGGTGGTCACCGGTTGCTCCGGGGCTTTACCGAAGAAAGCCAATATGTATCGCAGTACGTGGTGCTGACTGCAGAATACCGGTACCTGCTGGACAGGAACTCGGCGTTTTTTGTCTTCACCGACGGGGGCTGGGGCAAACTGCTGGCAAGGGAGGATCGCTTTTACCTCGGACTGGGTACGGGCCTTTCCATTGAAACCAGGGCAGGCATATTTAACCTCGCCTGGGCCATCGGGAAAAGAGATGACACTGATTTCAATCTTCGTCAGTCAAAGATCCATTTCGGATTCCTGAACTATTTTTAAGTAGTTATTCGTGAAAGATCCACGTCACTGCGAGCAGAGCGAAGCAGGTGAATTTAGCCTTCATTCCGGAGCAACGTCACTGCGAGCCAGGCGAAGCAGGTGAATGGTGAGCCACATCAGCAAATCTTGACGCATCAATAGTTGTCGGGGAAACCATTCTTCGAAGTAGACCGTAAACCGCAAACAGTAAACTGTAAACCGGAAATACCCTTAAACAGTAAACTGGAAACCGGAAACTGGAAACAAAAAAATTCTTATCCTTTACTTTTGCTCCTGTTGCGCCTTTTATCCTTCATATTCATTTTGTTATCGCTCGGCGCCGGGGCGCAGGACAGCACAGTCCCGCCGCCGGTACAGCAGCCCGTGGAGCGGCCGGCAGTTCGGCAAAGGACAGAGCCCAGGAGGCCGGCAGCAAGCCCTGCGCAACGCATCAGTCCAGCCAGGCAGCTCCAGGATTCTCTGCGCCTTGACTCGCTCCGGCGGGATAGCATCGCCCGGGCCCAACCCGTGTATTACAGGTTTGATACCCTGGCCCTGGCCAATCATCCTTATTTCAAGATCAAGAATCCCGTTAAAGTATTGAGTTCCACCCGCCAATGGCAGGGTAAGGAGCCGTTTTTCTATGCGGCCATCGTCTTGCTCCTGTTTTTTGCGGTCACCCGGAACAATTTTAACCGGTATATGAACGACCTGTTCCGGCTGTTCTTCCGCACCACCATCAGGCAAAGACAGGTGAAAGAACAGCTGATGCAGTCGCCCTTTCCTTCGCTGCTGCTGAACATCCTTTTCTTTTTGAGCGGCGCACTTTTTATCAGCCTGGTTTTCCGGTACAACCATTTCCTCGACCGTTACGACTTCTGGCTCTTATTCCTTTATTGCCTGCTTGGATTGGTACTGATCTACCTGGGTAAGTTCCTGGTGCTCAAGCTTTGGGGCTGGCTTTTTGATATCGCGGAAGCCGTGAACACCTATATTTTCATTGTGTTCACCACCAACAAGGTCATAGGCATCCTGCTGATACCATTTACCATCCTGATCGCATTTACCACAGGCACCCTGAATGAAACGGCCATGATCCTCAGCCTGGTGCTGATCGCTGCGCTGTTCCTTTACCGTTACTTCATGTCCTACCTCTCCGTCAGGAAGGAATTACGGATTAGTTTTTTTCACTTTATGCTGTATTTACTTGGACTGGAAATTGTGCCCTTACTACTGATTAACAAACTGTTGTTAACCTATTTTAGTTAATTGAATTACCTTTGCAGCACTTTAGCTAAGCTATCTATGGTAAAAAATGAGGTAACGAAGGCCGGCGGGTCAGTAAAGTCTAAAAAGAGGATCCTGATCACTCAACCAAAGCCTGAAAGCGATAAATCGCCTTATTTTGATTTGAGCAGAAAGTACAACGTAGAGCTTGATTTCCAACCCTTCATTAAGCTGGATCCCATACCCGCTAAAGATTTCCGCAAACAAAAGATCGACGTACAGGCTCATTCGGCTGTGATCCTCACCAGCCGCAACGCCATCGATCATTTTTTCCGCATGTGCGAGGAAATGCGCATCAGCGTGTCCCAGGATACCAAGTATTTCTGCATCACGGAAGCGGTAGCCCTCTATCTCCAAAAATTCATCCTCTATCGCAAGCGCAAGGTTTTTTACGGCGCTGATGGCAGCAATAAAAGCCTGTTCGATGTGATCGCCAAGCACAAAGGCAATGAGAAATTCCTTTATGTCTGCTCCGAGAACCAGCAGGACAGCGAGATCACCGGCTGGCTGAAAAATAACGGCTGCGATTTCTCCCTTGCTTTCATGTACCGCACGGTGAGCAGCGATGTGAAAGACATTCTAAAAAAACACTACGACGTCATTTGCTTTTTCACCCCCAGCGGTGTGAAAAGCCTGTTCGACAACGTGCCCAGCTACAAGCAGAACGGCACGGTGATCGGGGCCTTTGGCAACAACACCACCCGCGCACTCGAAGAAGCAGGACTGAAGCTCATGATCAAGGCCCCGCAACCCCAGGCGCCTTCCATGGTCTCTGCTCTTGACCACTTCCTCGCTTCCGAGCTCAAGAAGAAATAGTAGAGACTAGTTGACGAGTTGACTGGTTGACAAGTTGACTGGGAATAGCCGGCTGTTTATGTCCGTTTTTCTACCGATTCCTTCATGAACCGTTGCCACTTACTTCATCATTCAACTCCCGATAACTTTCGGGACGACATTCATCGGTTCGTACAATTATTGCATCTTCACCTTCATGTCCAACCGACTCGTCCACGAAACCTCCCCCTACCTCCTGCAGCACGCCCACAATCCTGTTGATTGGTACCCCTGGGGTGAGGAAGCATTTGCAAAGGCAAAGGCTGAAGACAAGCCCGTGCTGGTGAGCATTGGCTATGCCGCCTGCCACTGGTGCCATGTGATGGAAAGAGAAAGTTTCGAGAACGAGGAGGTGGCGGCCATTATGAACGAGCATTTCGTGAACATCAAGGTAGACAGGGAGGAGCGTCCCGACGTGGATGCCGTGTACATGGATGCCGTGCAGGCCATCACCGGGAGCGGTGGCTGGCCCTTGAATGTCTTTCTCACACCCGATCGCAGGCCCTTCTATGGCGGCACTTATTATCCGCCCAAAGCCATGTTCAACCGGGGTGCCTGGTCCGATGTGCTGCTGTCGCTTTCCAAGGCTTACCGTGAAAGAAAAGGTGAGATCGAAGAGCAGGCGCAGCAGCTTACTGAACATATCAAAGCTTCAGGTGGCTTTGCGCATATTGAAGGGGTGGGCAGCGGCATTGAAGTCATAGAACAGGCCATTGCGCAGATCATGAAGGCCGCGGACAAGGAATGGGGCGGCTTTGGGAAAGCGCCCAAGTTCCCGCAAACCTTCACCATTACCAATCTTTTGCATCACGCATATTTCACAGATGACCAGCCTGCCAGGGAGCAGGCCTTGCTCAGCCTCGATAAAATGATCGCCGGTGGTATTTACGACCAGCTGGGAGGAGGTTTCGCCCGCTATTCCACCGACACAGAATGGCTGGCCCCGCATTTTGAAAAAATGCTCTACGACAATGCCCTCATTGTTTCCGCGCTCTGCGAAGCCTATGCATGCACGCGGAATGAAAAATACAGGGAAGTGATCGCAGAAACATTTGCCTTCGTAGAGAGAGAGCTCATGCACCCGCAGGGTGGTTTTTACAGCGCGCTGGATGCGGACAGCGAAGGCGTAGAGGGAAAGTTTTACGTCTGGGATCACCAGGAAGTGATGGAACTGCTGGGGGAAGACGGTGAGCTGTTTGCTGCCTACTACAACATCCGGCCCGGAGGCAACTGGGAACACAAGAGCATTCCGCGTACACTGGTAGACCTTGAAAGTTTTGTCGGTCAGCACCAACTTGATGCAGAACATGTAAAAGCAGTATTGAAGCGGGGAAAGGAAGTGCTGATGAAGGCGAGGGACCAAAGAGTACGCCCGCAGCTGGACGACAAGGTGCTGCTCAACTGGAATGCACTGATGAACAAGGCTTATAGCCAGGCCTATGCCTGCACGGGCGTGGAAGCTTACCGGGGAATGGCCTTGCGCAACATGGAGTTCATCTACGGCTATATGCAGGCTGGCAAAGGCTTGTTCCATCATACCTGGAAAGGGCAGGGTAAGGTCAATGCCTTTCTCGACGACTATGCCTGCCTGGCAGACGCGCTGATCAGCCTGGCCTCCATCAGCGGGGACTGGACCTGGATCGAAAAAGCGGTGGAACTCGTGGAGCAGCTGCTCCTGCATTTTAAGGACAGCGATTCTTCACTTTTCTTTTACACGCCGGCCTTCCAGCAAGACATCCTGGTGAGGAAAAAGGAGGTTTATGACGGGGCTACGCCTTCAGGCAACGGGGTACTGGCGAGGGTGCTCCTCCATCTCTCCATCCTTACCGACCGGCCGGAATGGAGGAAGCTTTCTGAAGACATGCTAAGCGCCATGTCGGCAGTGGCAGTGCGGTATCCTACCTCGTTTGGGTTATGGCTGGATCTGCTGATGGAGATGCATTATGGCACGGCGGAGGTAGCCGTGGTGGGAAAAGATGCCAGTTTGCTCGCCCGGGAAGCCCTTCAAAAATATTTCCCGTACCGGCTGCTGGTATTCGCAAAGGCACCTCATCAGGATATTCCCTTACTCGCTGAAAAAAAACCTGGAGTAGAAACCCTCATTTTTCTATGTAGGAACTACGTGTGTAAAACACCAGTTAAAACCGCCTTTGCCTTAGAAGAACTCTTCCTTCAAAATAATCGAAAAACAATGCAATAAAAGAAAATTGAACCCGTTTAAGTGTTTAGCCCAAACTGGCCTTGCATATCAAAAAAATAAATATTAACCTTGTGGTCCGAATTAGCTCAAAAGCATATATTTGCCCAATACCCCTGTGTATGAAAATGAAAAACCGTTCGTTTGCTATTTTAGCAATCGCATCCCTTGCCCTCGCGAGCTGCGGCAGCAAAGACAAAGGTGGCAGCCTTCCCAGTGATGGTCAGCTACATGGTATTGCACCCGGCGGCCGCTACGTGTTGCCCAAACCACCTGGTATGGTCTACATTCCCCAGGGAACCTTCCACATGGGCCCCAGCGACGAAGATCCTTCCTACGCTTTCAGTGCACGTAACCGTTCCGTTTCCATCAGTGGATTCTGGATGGACGCCACAGAGATCACCAACAACGAATACCGCCAGTTTGCTTTCTGGGTTCGCGATTCCATCGTGGCCAAGAAACTGGGCTATATCAAAACGAGCTCCGATGGGGTGGAGGTTGTTGACTGGCAGAAGATGAAGACCATCAAGTGGGGAGATCCCAAGGTGATCGAGCAGCTGGGTAACACCGACCTGATCCTTTCTCCTGAGGACCGCATCTTCGGCAAAAAAGAGATCGATGCTTCCAAGCTGGTTTATCATTCAGAGACCTTCGACCTGAAGGAAGCTGCAAAAAGAGAGAACGCTGGCAAGCCCCGTTCTACATTCATCGTAAAGAAAGATGTGCGCATCTATCCCGACACACTGGTATGGATCCGCGACTTCTCCTATTCATACAACGAGCCGATGACCAAGAGGTATTTCTCTCACCCGGCTTTTGGCAACTACCCTGTCGTGGGTGTGAACTGGCACCAGGCCAGCGCATTCTGCGAGTGGAGAACGCACTACCTGAACTCCTGGCTCGAAGGAAAGAAAAGAGCGCAGGAATCGGATTTCCGCCTGGCTACCGAAGCCCAGTGGGAATACGCAGCCCGCGGCGGCCGTTCCCAGTCGATGTTCCCATGGGGTAACTACTACCTGAGAAACAAAAAAGGATGCCTGCTCGCCAACTTCAAGCCCGGCCGCGGTAACTATCCCGAGGATGGTGGTTTCTACACCGTTCGCGCGGATGCTTACTGGCCCAACGACTTCGGACTGTACAACATGTCCGGCAACGTGGCTGAGTGGACATCATCCATATTCTATGAAGGCGGATACACCTTCCAACATGACATGAACCCCGATGTTCGCTGGAACGCCAAGGATACCGATCCTCCCAAGATGAAGAGGAAGGTGATCCGTGGTGGTAGCTGGAAAGATGTAGGTTATTACCTGCAGACCGGTACGCGCACATACGAATACCAGGATTCCACTAAATCCTACGTGGGCTTCCGTACTGTCATCGATCTCCCGGCCCAAACCGGCAAGCGTCGTTAATCCAAACCAAAAATAACAGGGACCGCTTCGGCGGTCCTGCTTTGCACAAATTCTAATCAACCATCCTAAAAAAACAATCGTTTTATGGCAGCTGCTATCCCTCCTAAAGTAAGTAAGTACATCGACGTAGCCGTATCCTTTGGTGCCGCATTGGTAATCTGGGGAGCTTTAAGAAAGATCACTCACGCTCATGACGCCGATACCTGGCTCTGGATCGGTCTGACCACCGAGGCGATCATCTTTGCGATGTATGGTATCCTCTACCTGATCTATCCGGCGGTAAAAGATTCTTCACACCGGGAAGAGCTGACCGTTACCGGCGAAGGTGGCGTAATGACCTCTATGGATAAGGCGCTGCTGGACGCGGATATCAATCCTGCGAACCTCAACAGGCTGGGCGAGAACTTCAAAAAACTGAACACCACCCTCACCAACATGAACGACATTACTGATATGGTAGCCGCAACCGGCGACTATACGCAGAGGACCAAGGAAGTGACCGTGGCCCTGAACCAGGTGAAGGAAGCTTATGTAGGCGCTGCTAATTCAGTAGGTTCATTCAACACCGCTTCTGAAAGCGCAAGGCATTTCCACGATCAGCTGGAAGTGATGACCAAGAACCTGTCTTCCCTGAACACCATTTATGAAATGGAGCTCCAGGAGAACAACAACCACCTGAAGGCCCTGAGTAACTATTACAGCAAGCTCACCGAGACCACTGCAGCCATGGCAAGCAGCGCGGAAGACGCGAAGAAAGTGCAGGCAGAGATCCACGGACTGGCGACCAACCTCGGCAGACTGAACGGCATCTATGGAAACATGCTTTCCGCAATGCAGGGCAGATAAGATCAACACCAACCAGAACATTAACTCAGACCTAAAAAACTCAGAATACAATGGCACTACCTAAAGAGCCGAGGCAGAAGATGATCAACCTGATGTACCTGGTGTTAACAGCACTGTTGGCACTGAACGTATCAGCGGAGATCCTGAACGCCTTTAAAACGGTAGATAACAGCTTAACAGGTACCAACCGCGCGATCAACCATTCTACCACGACGATCATGGGTTCTTTCGAGGACAAAATGACCGAGGCGGAGACTGCTGAAAAAGCAAAGATGTGGTATCCCAAGGCCCAGACGGCCGTAGCTTTATCCAAGGAGATGTACGATTACATCGACAACCTCAAGAAAACAGTACTCAAAGAAGCAGGCTTCGATCCCGTGACCAAGGGGGACAGCACTTATAAAGAAGATAACCAGGACATTGCAACCCGGTTACTGGTGGAAGGAAAATATGGAAAGGAACTGTTTGCAAAACTGACCGAGTACAGGAAAAAGATGATCGAGATCGAGCCCTCCATGAAAGCGGATCTCGAGCAGAAAATGCAGATCGACATGACCCCCCCTCCCACCAGGAATTCAAAAAAGCAGGAGAAGTGGGAAGGCGCATACTTCCGTATGGTGCCAACAGTTGCTGCGATCACCATCCTGAGCAAATTCCAAAACGACGTTAAAACTTCAGAGAACAGGGTAGTGGCGCACTTCCACGAGCAGGTAGGTAAAGTAGCGGTTCGCTTCGATACTTACACCGCTATCGTAGGGCAAAGTTCCAATTACCTGATGCCTGGAGGCGAGATCGAGGTGATGGCCGGCGTAGGTGCATTCAGCCGCGCAGCCGCTCCTGTGATCACAATAAATGGCCGTGGTGCTCCGTTAGGAGAAGACGGCGCTGCAAGGCTGAAATTCCCGGCTGGTGCCATCGGGGTCCACAAGATCCCTGTGACCATCAATTACGTAGACCAGGAAGGAAAGCCCCAGTCGATCTCTAAGACCATTGAGTACACCGTAGGACAAGCGAATGCGGCGATCTCCCTGGACAAGATGAACGTTCTTTACATAGGTGTTGACAACCCGGTGACCATTGCCGCCAGCGGCGGAGCGGAGCAGATCGTGCCTTCCATCGTAGGTGGGGGCGGCTCTATCACCAAGGTAGGTTCCGGTAAGTATGTCGTTCGCGTGAACAGCGTGACCGATGACTGTCGCATCAACGTATCGGTGAATGGTAAAATGGCCGGCGCTTCACAGTTCCGTGTGCGTACCATTCCTGATCCTGTAGCTTCTGTAGGCGGTCAGCCGGCAGGTGCGAACATGAACGCTGGTGCCTTCCGCGCCCAGGGTGGTGTGGCAGCTGGTATCAAGGACTTTCCTTTCGATATCAAGTACAGTGTAACCGGCTTCCTGTTCAGTACTGATACCGACGAAGGCGATATCGCAGAGGAAAGGATCAGCGGCAACTCCTTCGGAGGAAACGCCCAATCGGTGATGAGGCATGTAAAGCCAGGAAAAACAGTCTATATCGACGATATCAGGGCGATAGGTCCTGATGGCAGAACACGTAAACTACCATCGTTGGTTTATTATATTAAATAAGAGAATTATGAAAAGCCGAATCCTAGGTCTTGGTTTATTGATGGTGATGGTCGCTTCTGTTTCAGAAGCGGACGCCCAGCGTACTCCCCGCAGGAGAACAACGGGTACGGAGCCAACTACTACCAATCCAACCCAGACGCAGACTCAAACGAATAATACCCAGCAGCCATCTGGTTACAACCCTTATGGTAATGTTCCCATCCGCGTGCAAAGCGCTGCGGAAGGTGGGTTTAATGACTCTGTGGTGAAGAAATCCCTTCGCCCCGATGGAGCATTCGGCTTCCGTAACGACTCTGTGCTCTCCCTGCGTACGCCACTGCCTTATGAGCATCTCCGCTGGGATGATGCCCTTTATACTGAAAGAGTATGGCGTGAGCTTGACCTGAGAGAGAAAATGAACATGCCTTTCCGCTACAGGGCTGAAGAAGACAACGGCGACCAGCGCTTCATCAGCATCCTGCTTCGCGCCGTAAAGTCAGGCGAGGTGACAGCCTTCAGTGGTGATGACGACCGTTTCACCACCCCGCTGACCACCGAGCAGATCGGCAAGCTTACTTCCGGTGGCGACCCCGATACTTCAGCTGTATACAGCGTGGATGATCCGAGCAAGATCGTTGAGTATGTAGTAACAACTGCCGCTTTCGATCCGGAGTCTGTGACCAAGCTCAGGATAAAGGAAGAGTGGGTGTTCGACCGCGAAGCCAGCCGGATGTTCGTAAGGATCCTGGGTATCGCTCCTTTAAAGACCATCTACCAGCCGAATGGACAGGAGAGAGGAACATCCGTGATGTTCTGGGTTTACTACCCCGACCTGCGTCCTACACTGGCTAAATATGAAGTGTACAATCCAAAGAATATGGGTACTGGCCGTATGACCTGGGAAGAGCTTTGGGAGAGCCGCATGTTCTCCAGCTACATTACCAAGTCAACCCTGGACAACCCATTCAACCGTACACTGATGCAGTTGAACAACAGGGATAACATCCTGTCGCTTTTACACGGCGAGAACATCAAGGAAAGGATCTTTAACTACGAGCAGGACCTCTGGTCTTACTAAATGGTAAACACATAATATTAAGGCCTCCATTCGGAGGCCTTTTTACTTAGGAGAAATACGATTGTGCATAACTGTTTGCGCATTTATGTTAAAGTCGCGTGTTTTCCCTCTCTGGAAACCAGTTCTTTTTTGTACTTTTACACCGGTTTTTCATAGGATATTGGATTTAAAACGGGGCTGGTTTTTTAACCTGGCCCCTTATTTTTTTCACCCACTCCACTTCCCTGCACCCAGGATCAAGCCCGGGGCAAGCCATTCACGATTGACGATTCACAATACAAGTGGCCGCAAGGCATTGCGGCCCTAGCGCTATTCGCTGAAATAATCCTTCACGATCTTCGCTTTCGATACACCTATCACCCTGGCCAGTTCTTCCAGGGGCAGCTCGCGGATGTTCTTTACCGAACGGAAGGTTTTCAGCAGGGTATTCGCTGTGGTCTTTCCAATGCCGCGGATGTCCTCCAGCTCATTCTTGAACGTGGCCTTGCTCCGCTTCCTCCGGTGGAAGTTGATCACGAACTGGTGCACTTCGTCGCGGATCAGTCTTATTAATTTATGGCTCTCGCTGTCATATGGCAGCTTCAGTGATTCCTTGTCGCCCACGAAAAAGATCTCCTCCTCGTTTTTAGCCAGGCCTACCAAAGTGAGCTGTCCTTCCAGCTCCAGTTCCCTGATGGCTTCCTGGGCGGCATTCAGCTGCCCCTTGCCGCCGTCGATGATCACCAGCTGGGGAAGATCGGCATTCTCGTTCTTCAGCCGGTAATAGCGCCTGAAAACCGTTTCCTTCATAGAAGCGAAGTCGTTGATGCCCGTCACCGTTTTGATATTGAACAGGCGGTAATCCTTCTTGCTGGGGATGCCCTCGCGGAAGCAAACCATGGCCGACACGGGATGACTGCCCTGGAAATTGGAGTTATCGAAGCACTCGATATGCATGGGCAGCACCTGCAACTGCAGGTCTTTTTTGATCTGTTCCAGCACTTCCATCCGGCTATCGCTGTCGTTGCGCAGGCGCAGCCTCCTTTTGTTGTTGATCTCGTTGATGAAATACTGTACGTTCTTTTCGGAAAGCTCCAGCAGCCTCTTTTTATCGCCACCTTTGGGCACGGTCACTTTCACATCGGGCTCGGCATATTCGATCTCCATGGGCACTACGATCTCTTCAGCATCGCTATTGAAAGTGGTCCGCAGCTGCGCGATGGAAAAAGCCAGCATCTCTTCCAGCGTTTCTTCCAGCTGGGCCTCCGCCCTTATATTTTCGGTTTGCACAATGGCGCCGTTCTGCACCATCAGGTAATTCACGTAAGCCGTAGCGCCGTCTTTCTGGATGGAGAACACATCTACCGAATGCACCGAAGTATTGCTCACAATGGAACGGGACTGGTAAGTCTCCAGGTAATCTATTTTCTTCCTGATCAGTGCAGCCTTTTCAAATTCCAGTCCTTCTGCCGCCAGCTTCATTTCCTGTTTGAAATGCTGGAACACTGGCGCCAGCTGGCCTTTGAGGATGTTCTTCACCTGCTGGATGTTCTCGTCGTAATCGGGTTCGGACTGGTAGGCTTCGCAGGGACCTTTGCAATTGCCTAAATGGTATTCCAGGCAGACCTTGAACTTCTTTCTTTCAATGTTGCGGCTGGTGAGGTTGAGCGGACAGGTGCGCAGCGGTATGGTTTGCTTGATGAAATTCAAAAGCTCTCTCACTTTTCCAACTGAAGTATAAGGTCCGAAATACTGGGATCCGTCATTGATCTTCTGCCTTGTCAGAAAGACACGGGGAAAGGGCTCGTTCTTGATGACGATATAGGGATAGGTCTTGTCGTCCTTGAGGTTGATGTTGAACAGGGGCTGGAACTGCTTGATCAGCGAATTTTCCAGCAAAAAGGCATCCTGTTCCGAATTCACGATGGTGAACTGGATGTTGCGGATGCGCTTGACCAGTTCGTGCGTTTTATAGCTGGCGATGGTCTTGGTAAAATAAGAGGCTACTCTCTTGCGGATACTTTTTGCCTTGCCCACGTACAGCAGGTTGCCGTTCACGTCGTAATACTTGTAGATCCCCGGCATGTTGGGAAGAGTGGAAGCGATATGTTGGAATTCTTCTGCTGTCATTTCCAGATCACCTGTAGCTTTTTCACTTCTTCTTCGCCATTCTTTTTCACCCTGGTTGTGATCACCTGAAATCGCTGGTCGATGTGCCAGATCATATTCTTTTTAACGTGCTCGCCTTTCTTGTCACTAATGGTTTCAGCAATGATGGTATTTACCTTCGAATTGCCCTCCGGGTTGGGATCCACCAATAACTCCTGCTTACGGGTTTCCAGGTCGTCGTCTTTTGCTGTATAAGAAAGAATGATGCTTTCTAAGGCATCGTCGTAAAAATTGGTTTCGTCATAATCGCCCTTCCATTTCTTATCCCTGAGGTCGGGGAGGGCCAGGAAGTCTGCTGCGTATTTCCGGAAATCTTCTCTTTTGATGAAAGTGGTTTCCGCCAGGTTGTTCACGGTTTCCACCTTAATGATGCTATAAAGTGAAGTGTCCACGTCTTTTACCTGGCTTTGAATGATGCTGGTGACGGGAATGAAGGCCGAATTGTCCGGTCCTTCTTCTTTTTTATCCTTGCAGCCTGCCAGGAATACCAAAGCGAGCAATAAGCGAAAGCTTGCGTTCATGCGATAAAATTAAGTGTCTATAAAACAAAAATCCCGCAACATTATTGCGGGATCTAAGCAATTAGCGCTGGCTATTTGGTATCAGATTGAGTTTTTTTCTTGTTGAGCGACATGCCTACTTTCAGACCAAAGTCGAACAGGTGTTCTTTCACCGGGTATTCGCTTACAAAGCTGGATAGGAGCTGGTAGCGCATCTGCGGGCCTACCTGCCATTTTACCTGTCCTGTGGAGTAAGTTACGAAAGTTTCCAGGTTCGTGGCTACGTTCCAGCGGCGTACCAGCTGGGGCACACGGGTATAGTTCTTATAGTCGGTAGAGAGCATGTAAGCCCTTTCTCCCAGCATATAGCTAGGCTGAAGAGAACTGGCCACGCCAAAGCTCGCCTTGTCGTTGCCTCTTAGTTTCAGCTCTATGCCCATGGGCGCTGAAACCTGGAAATACATATTCTGCAGCCAGTCGGGCCTGTTGCCGCTGAAATTGCGGTATCCGCTCACCTGGTCTACATAATCCACGCTGCCTGATCCGTTGCGGCCCAGGGCGATGGTGGCCAGCTCATTGGTATAAGTGAATGCCTTGATATCGTAGCGGCTTACGTTGAACTGCAGTCCGCCGCGAAGCTTTACATTCTTGTCAAGTGCATACTTAGCAGTAACACCCAGCTCCAGGCCCATATCGGGCTTATGGGTCACCGCATCGTTGATGTTGTATATAGCGGGATAATTAGTACCACCGCCTGCAGGTGCAGGGGAATATCCCTTATTCTCCGAAAGCTTCCGGTAGCTCACAGTGGGCGTAACGAATACCTGGAAAGCGAGCTTGCTGTTGCCGGGCAGACGCTGGTAAAGATTGGTCACGCTTTCGATGGTGCCCGGTTGTTCCTGCCTTATCTCGGTCTTTGCGGGTTCTGTACTGGGTTCAGCAAGCGTGGGATCGGAGTCGGCGATGGGGGTCACGATCTCTGTTTCAGGCAGGTTGGCCTGGATCTCATCAACAGGGGTTGTATTTTCCTCGCGGGTGATCTCCGTCGTTCTCTGCGCCTGAGCCATTTGTCTTGGTCGGCTGGCTATGGCAACAGCAACCGGTACTTCAAAGCTGTTGGGCAGCTGGCTGGCTGTTTCCGTCTGCTCCTGTACAACAGGCGACTGTCCGGGGTCCCTGTTCAGTTGCGGCTCTGCAGGTGTCACTGTATTCTTTGTTTGTACAGTGGCTGGATTCTTCAGTTGCTCGGTGCCTTCAAAGATGTAATAGCCCACCATGCCCGTCAGCAGCACAAAGCCGATGGTGGTGAAGAATAATCTTCTCCGGCGCTCTCTCAGCTGACCGGAAATGTTCTTCCACACTTTCAGCGAAGGCCTCATCCTGAATTCATCAGTACTCCGCTTGAGGAATTCATCAAAATCTTCGTTTGTAAAATTTCGCATCATGTTCAGCCGGTTAGGGTTTTGGATCATTTCCCCGCCGTGGCCACCATAGGCTCCACTTTGGGTTTATGGATTATTTTCTTCCTGATCAATATTTCTTCCAGCAGCGCTTTGGCCCTGGTGTACTGGCTCCTGCTCGTGCTCTCCTCGATATCCAGCATCTCACCGATCTCGCGATGCGAGAACCCTTCTATCGCATACAGGTTGAGCACCGTTCGGTATCCGAGTGGCAGCAGCCTGATGCATTCAACCACCTGCTTGGCCTGTATGATGGACGGCACCGATTCCTCCCTCACCTGCAGCGTATTCGCATTGGTGATGTCCACACAGTCGTTGAATTTCTTGTTCTTCTTCAGGATATTGATGCAGGTATGTACCATGATCCTCCGGATCCACCCTTCCAGTGATCCACGGCTCTCGAAGCTGTGGATCTGTGAAAACACCTTGATAAAGCCTTCCTGCAACATGTCTTCCGCATCCTCGCGGTTATGCGCATAGCGGTAACAAGCAGCAAGCATCTTAGTGCTATACTTTTCATACAGCTCTTTTTGGGCTGCTGCCTGGTTTTTTAAGCAACCTTGTAGAATGGCTTCCTCGGTCATATAGTTCCCGTGTGGTGCCTTAAATTTAGACAATATTTCGCCTGGAATGCTGCATTGCGGGTGCAGAAATGTCAGAAAAGGGTAATTAAACTCAGAAGGCCGCCCGCAGCGCCAGCACCAGGTTTCTCCCCGCCGAAGTGAAGCCCGATCCAAAATGCCGGTAATTCCGGTCGAAAATGTTCTCCAGTCCCGCCTGCAGGGAGAACAGGGAGCTCACCTGCCAGGCCGTTTTCAGGTTCACCGTCGTCCATGGAGGCGTTCCGTCCTTAGTGGCATACTGGGCGTTGTCTTCCCCCGAAGGATGATAGTCGGCGATCTTCTTCCAGCCGTTATACAGCGCATAAGCTTCCACCTGGAATTTTGCAGTCGCATAGCGTGCGCTGGTCTTGCCATACACGGGAGGGATGTGGTCCAGGGGCACTTCCTGCTTCCCTGGCTGCCTTAGTCTGCCGTGGGTGTAATTGAGGGTGGAATGGATACGCACCCGCTTATGAGGATCAACCTGGATGCTGGCATGGAAGCCATAGAGGTAAGCTTCATTGATATTCTGGTTGGCAAATACGCGCACGCGGCTGCCATTGTAGGTGATGGAGTCCTGCCCGTTGAAGCGGAAAGGCGCCAGTGCGATGGCGTTGGTGAACCGGGTGTAAAATCCGGAAGCTTCCATCTTTAGTTTCTCGCCGGAATAGCCAAAGCCCAGGTCCGCATTATAAGTGCGCTCGGGACGGATATTTTCATTGGGCACAATGAGCTGGGCGGAGGCTGTATTCGATTCAAAGATCTTGGCCGCATCGTCAATGTTAGGGGAACGGAACCCGGAGGAAAGACCCAAAGTAAACCTCAGTGCGGTACGGGGCATGTATACGATGCCGATGTTGCCGGTGAGCGCTTTGTGGTCCTGGCTGATCTCTGTAAAAGGAAAATTGAAAATACTGTTGTCGGCTATCGTGGAGCGCATGTTCGTGGACTGCAGCCTGATCCCGTCATTCAGCACCCATTTTCCCATGCCCCATTTAAAGATGTGCTGTGCGTACACGCCCTGGTAACTCATCCTGTTCTTTCCATTGGGATAGCGGGTATCCAGCGGGCTGACCGCGCCTGTTTGCATGTCTTCACGGTGTGCTGTCGAACGCACGTCGTTCCATTGACCATCGGCCCCTAAGGTGATCTCGTGGGCACCGTACATTTTTCTCGCATCCAGTGTCAGCGCTGCCACATTCAGTTTTTCAAACCGGTTATCCAGCCTGTCGTAGCGGCGGTATTCGCGCTGATGCCTGCTTTCTTCTATATGCTGATAGCTGAGGATGGCTTTGATGCTGTTGAAGTATCCCGTTTCCTCTGCGTTCATTTCATAGGCAGCCAGCTGACGAAGCTGTGGGCCATAGTACCATTCGGCGTAGCGCAGCCGGCCATTGCGCATGTCCTGCAGCCTGTCATAGCGCGGCACATCGCTGCTGTTGGAATATTGCAGGTTAAGAAGGTGGCTCAGCCTGTTGTTGGGTTTGTACAGGAACTTCTGCGTAATATCCCATTGCGAATAGCCGGAAAACTTTTGTACCCTTTCGTCTTCATTGTTCACGATACTGTCGATGCCATTGATGGATGTAACATACGTAGGCCTTAAGAAAATATAAGTTCCCTGCAGCGCACGATTGCCGGCTCTCATGTCGTCGAAGTCGCTGAAATTGTACGACTGCAGCCAGCCGAATTTCCTGCCGCCGATGCTGATGTCGAAATGCGCCGTTTTTTCCTGGTTGGCAGAACTATAGCGGGTGAGGGCCGAGCCCGTGATCTTGTTTTTCGCGGAAGACGAGAGGGCCGGGATCTTGGTGCGCATATGCACCACGCCACCGAGCGCATCGCTGCCGTAGATAGTGCTGGATGGACCATAAAGCACTTCGATCCGTTCCAGCATGTTCTGGTCTACCGTGATCACGTTCTGCAGGTGTCCCGAACGGTAAATGGCATTGTTCATGCGGATGCCGTCGATCACCAGCAGCACCCGGCTGGCCTCGAAGCCGCGAATGACCGGGCTGCTGCCGCCCTGCTGGCTTTTCTGCACGAATACATTGCCAGTGTTCGTCAGCAGATCACCTGTGTTCTGCGCATTCGCCGCAGCGATTTGCCTGGCTGTTACCACGTCGATCTTTTGCACCACGTTCTTTTTCCTTTCCGCGAACTTGTTGGAAAAGATGATGACCTCATCGAGTTCTTTGTCAATTAAACTGTCCTGGCCGTTAGCCCTGCCGAAAAAGAAAATCAACAGAAAAAATATCAGTATGCTTCGCATGATTGCTAGTTGTTTGGCTTTTTAACTTGCACCTCCGTGTCCCCGTGGCTTTTTGTTCAAATAGGAATGTTCTCAATCAAAACCTCGCCGGTCATTTCCGGGGGCAAAGGTATTTGCATCATCGTTAAGATCGTCGGCGCCAGGTCGCCCAGCTTGCCGCTTTTGATCCGGCCCCTCCATTCGTTGTCGATGATGAAGAAAGGTACGGGATTCAGCGTGTGCGCAGTATTCGGACTTCCGTCGGGGTTGATCATGTAATCTGCATTGCCATGGTCGGCGGTGAGAAATATGGTATAGCCATGAGCAAGGGCGGTAGTGACCACGCGTTGCACGCAGCTGTCCACTGTTTCCACCGCCTTGATGGCTGCATCCCATACGCCTGTATGCCCTACCATGTCTGCATTTGCATAATTGAGGCAGATGAAACTGACTTCCGCCTTCCTGATCTCGGGCAGCAATGCATCGGTGAGCGGCACGGCGCTCATTTCCGGTTGCAGGTCATAGGTAGCCACTTTGGGCGAGGGGATCATGATCCTTTGCTCACCTTCAAAAGGCAACTCTCTTCCGCCACTGAAGAAAAAGGTCACGTGGGGATATTTTTCGGTTTCGGCTATCCGGATCTGTCGGTGTCCTTCCCTGGCCAGTACTTCGCCAAGCGTATTATTCAGGTTGTCGTTGCGGAAGATCACCTGCACATTCTGGTAGGTGGAATCGTATTCCGTCATGGTCGTGTAATGAAGCGAAAGCTTTTTCATTCCATGGTTGGGATGGTCTTCCTGGCTAAGGGCTTTGGTGATCTCGCGGCAGCGGTCGGTGCGGAAGTTGAAGCAGATCGCGGCATCGCCATCTGCTATGGTGGCGATGGGCAGGCCATTCTGAGTGATCACTATTGGATCAATAAATTCGTCCGATACGCCGGCTGCATAAGAGGCCGAAACGGCTGATGCCGCATCCTCTGAATATTTTCCCTGGCCTTTCACCATCGCATCATAGGCCAGCTGTATCCTTTCCCAGCGGTTGTCCCTGTCCATGGCATAATAGCGCCCACAGACCGTAGCGATCCGGCCGGTGCTGATGCGCATATGTTCCCCGAGTTCTTTGATGAAGTGCAGCCCGCTTTTCGGATCGCAGTCGCGTCCGTCTGTAAAAGCATGTACAAAAACCTGTTTCAGTCCCTTGTGATGGCAGATGTCGAGCAGGGCTTTGAGATGGTTGATGTGCGAGTGCACGCCGCCGTTACTCAGGAGTCCTAACAGGTGAAGTGGCTTGTTATTGGCCTGGCAATAGGCTATGGTGGCCAGCAATTGTGGGTTTTCCGCCAGTTCTCCTTCCCGGATGGCTACGTTGATCCTTTGGAGTTCCTGGTACACGATCCGGCCCGCGCCCAGGTTCAGGTGTCCTACCTCGGAATTGCCCATCTGGCCCTCCGGAAGGCCTACGGCTTCCCCGCAGGTTGTTAAGGTAGTGTTAGGGTATTTTTCATACAAAGCGTCCACAAACGGCGTATTAGCCGCCAGGACCGCATCGGCAGAAGCAACTTTCCCAAGTCCCCATCCGTCCATAATGATAAGAATCACCTTTTTCGCTTGCATAGAAGGTCAAAGCTATTAAAACGTAAAGGTTTTGTTTATATTTAGGTCAGGCTCAGGCCTTAGTATGTTTTATGGCACATTTTTCGTTCTAAGCGGCCCAAATCTATAGCTATGAAAATGATCTATACTTTCCTTGGTGCAGCCTTGCTCCTGTTTACCTCGGCCTTTAAGCCGGTTTCAGGGCTGGATGACGTGATCTCCGCCTTGCGCTCAGGGAATGCGACAGAGCTTTCTAAATACGTAGACAATACCATCGAGATATCTCTGCCAGACAAAACCAATACCTACAGCCGCGCCCAGGCCCTGATGATCCTCCAGGATTTCTTTAATGGCAGCGGAGTAAAAGGATTTGAAGTAAAGCACAAGGGCGAGAACGGCGACAACCAGTTTGTCATCGGTACCCTGGTAACAAGATCCGGCAGCTTCAGGACCACAGTCTTCATGAAGACCAAGAACGGCAAGCAGGTCGTTCGTGAGATCCGGTTCCAGTCAACTTAATAATACCATCCTCAGATAGAAGGCCCTCCGTCACCTCGGGGGGCTTTTTTGGGCACCACCCCGCCTCACCCCGGCCCTCTCCTGAAGGAGAGGGAAGATAATCCCTTCTTCTTTGTGTTTCTTCATGCCTTTGTGCCCGCCCGAACGCCCGTCCGACCGGAGTCATCCGGGCGGGTACCCGTTCGGTACGGGCGGGCCTTAGTGGTTCAATCTTGGAAAACCTATTTTTGGAAGATGAACGATTTCGAAAAGAAGCTCTACCAACTGGTAGATAGTGCGCTTGCAGAAGACATCGGCGATGGCGATCATTCTACGCTCTCCTGCATACCTGCGGATGCCAGGGGCAGGGCTGTTTTAAAGATCAAGCAGGAAGGAATATTAGCGGGCGTTGATGTGGCAGAAAAGATCTTCCAATACAAAGATCCTTCGGCTGTGTTCACACGTAAAAAGAAGGATGGCGAGGTCATGAAATATGGCGATATAGCTTTTGAGGTAGAAACCTTTGTGCATACCATCCTGCAATGCGAAAGGCTGGTCTTGAACATCATGCAGCGCATGAGCGGCATCGCAACGCTTACGAAACAGTACACCGTACTGCTGGAAGGATACAAGACCCGTCTGCTCGACACGCGCAAGACCACGCCCAATTTTCGTTTGCTGGAAAAAGAAGCCGTGCGCATCGGCGGCGGTTACAATCATCGTTTCGGGCTCTACGACATGATCATGCTCAAGGACAATCATATTGATTATGCCGGCGGCATAGAAAAAGCCATTGAGCGGGCCGCGGAATATGTAAGGACCAAAAAGCCCGGGCTGCAGATAGAAGTGGAAACACGCTCGATTGAAGATGTAAAAAAAGTACTGGTCATGGGAAAGGGCAAAGTGCAGCGCGTGATGCTGGATAATTTCAAACCGGAGCAGGTGAAAGAAGCCGTGGACCTGATTGGGGAGACCTTCGAGACAGAAGCTAGCGGCGGCATCAACCTGGAAACAATTCAGCAGTATGCGGCTACTGGTGTTGATTTTGTGAGCGTCGGCGCATTGATACACCAGGCAAAGAGTTTGGATCTGAGCCTGAAGGCGATCAGGAGTTGATAAAGTTGACAGTACCTTGGCTCCGCACGTGCGGGGTCTAAGCTGTGAAAGAAAGAATAGCAAATGTCGAAAAAGAAAAAACCTGAAAACTACCTCGGTTTGGTTTACAGCACCGATCCGAATTTTTCTCTCAACAGGGACGGCACTCCTGCATCCGAAACCCTGCCGCCTGCAGAACAGGATCTGCGCGTGGTGTTGTCATCAAAAAGCCGCGGCGGCAAGACCGTCACGCTCATCGAAGGTTTTGTAGGAAAGGAAGAAGACCTGGAAACACTGGGTAAAAAACTAAAAACATTTTGCGGCACCGGTGGCTCGGCGAAGGATGGCGAAATCATCGTGCAGGGCGATCACCGCGAGAAAGTGGTGCAGTGGCTGCTGAAGGAAGGGTATAAGCGGACCAAGAAGAAGGGTGGATGAATCTCAACTAATTCGCCGACCCGGAGATCGTTACCGGCTCCGTTTCTTTTTTAGTAGTTCCCATCATCGTCCTCACTGCAGCCGCTATCGCTTCCGCATCGTAACCACATTCCTTATGCAGCTCCTTCAGCGTGCCGTGCTCGATGATGGCATCGGGGATGCCCAGCATCACCACATCATTCTTGTATCCATGCTCCTGCATGAATTCCAGGATGGCGGAGCCAATGCCGCCCTTGATGGTGCCGTCTTCTACGGTGATGATCTTGTTGTATGTGGAAAGTGCTTCGTGAAGCAGTTCGTCATCCAAAGGCTTGGCAAAGCGCATATCGTAATGCGCAGGCTGAAGGCCTTCGGCCCTGAGCTCGCGGATAGCGGTGGCGGCGAAATTGCCAGGGTGACCGAAAGAGAGGATCGCAATGTCTTTTCCATCCCTGATCTTCCTGCCTTTTCCGATCACAACTTCTTCCATGGGCTTTCTCCATTCAGGCATCACGCCTTCGCCGCGGGGATAGCGGATCACAAAAGGAAGATTTGTGGATTCAAGCTGGGCCGTGTACATCAGGTTGCGCAGCTCGGCTTCGTTCATCGGTGCAGAGATCACCATGTTGGGTATGCAGCGGAAATAAGCCACATCGTAGGCGCCGTGGTGCGTAGGTCCGTCTTCGCCCACCAGTCCAGCCCTGTCGAGACAGAAGATCACGGGCAGCTTTTGTATGGCCACGTCATGCACTACCTGGTCGAAGGCCCTTTGCATGAAGGAAGAATAGATGTTGCAATAAACCTTCATGCCCTGCGTAGCCATGCCGGCACTCACGGTAACCGCATGCTGCTCGCAGATGCCTACATCAAAGGCGCGGTCGGGCATGGCTTCCATCATGAACTTTAATGAAGAGCCGCTGGGCATGGCAGGAGTGATACCCACTATTTTATCGTTCTTTTCAGCCAGCTCAATGATGGTATGTCCGAATACGTCCTGGTATTTGGGTGGCTGGGGTACCTCGAATTTCTTTTTATAGATCTCGCCGGTGATCTTGTCGAACAAGCCGGGTGCATGCCATTTGGTCTGGTCCTTCTCCGCCAAAGCATAACCCTTTCCTTTCACTGTGAGTATGTGCAGGATCTTAGGACCCGGAATGTTTTTCAGATCTGAAAGCGTATCTACCAGCTTGGTGATATTATGTCCGTCGATAGGACCGAAATAGCGCAGGTTCAGCGCTTCAAACAGGTTGCTGCTTTTCGAAAGCATGCCTTTGATGCTGGCTTCCAGCTTGGAGGCCATCTCGCGCGTGAATCTTTTTCCTACAGGCAGTTTGCCCATCAGGTTCCATACTTCATCACGGAATTTGTTGTAGGTGTGCGAAGTAGTAATGTCTGTAAGATATTCTTTGAGCGCGCCCACGTTGGGGTCGATGCTCATGCAGTTGTCGTTGAGAATAATGAGCACGTCGGTATCTGCAACGCCTGCGTGGTTGAGGGCCTCGAAGGCCATCCCCGCGGTCATGGAGCCATCGCCGATGATGGCAACCGACTTCCTGTCTTTTTCTCCTTTGATCTTGGCGGCCATGGCCATGCCCAGTGCAGCGGAGATGGAAGTGGAAGAGTGGCCTACACCAAACGTATCGTATTCACTTTCGGATCTTTTTGGAAAGCCGCTGAGTCCCTTGTATTTCCTGTTGGTGATAAAATTTTCCCTTCTTCCTGTAAGGATCTTGTGTCCATAAGCCTGGTGGCCTACGTCCCATACCAGCTGGTCGTATGGCGTGTTGTACACATAATGCAATGCAGTGGTCAGCTCTACTACGCCGAGGCTGGCAGCGAAGTGTCCCCCATGCACGCTCACCACATCAATGATGTACTGCCTGAGTTCATTGCAAACCTGGTGAAGCTTTTCTTTGGGGATCTGCTTGAGGTCGGCGGGCGTGTTGATGGTGCCCAAAAGGGTACCTGGACTAATCTGCATGCATGGAATTTAAGCATGTCAAAAATAGCTCAAATGACCGACTAAAAAGGCTATTGGCGCACGAACCTGACGGTGGTCGGCTGATTATCGCGCAGGATTAACAACTGGTATACACCGGTGGGCAGCTTCTGTACCGGCAGCTCTACCACGTTCTTTCCCCGGCCCAGGTGCCAGTTGCCGGAGGCCACCAGTGAGCCGGTGCTGTTGAACACCTTATAGGGAACATTTTCAAAATCGGTAGCGTCCAGGCTTACATAGGCCATATCCTTCGCCGGGCTGGGCCATAGCTTGGGGATCACTATATGTGATGCCGTGCCTGTGCGCACGATCGGCGAGTAGATCGCCCTTCCTGTGAGTGTCCTGATCTTCAGGCGGTAGAATTTGGCCACCGGCGTCTGGGCCGTGTGGCGGTAGATCTGGTAGCTGACCTCCGAATGATTGGTCACATCCGCCGCGGTCTCAAACACAAAGCCGTCGTTGCTCTTCTGCATGGTCATGGACTGGATGTCTTCCACATCCGTCACCTTCCATTCAAAGGTTTCCTGCACGCCTGTGCGAATGAGCCTGAAGTATTCCAGCTTTACGGGCAGCACGCTGAAACAGGAAAGGATCTGGAAGTCGAAGCTTTCCAGGAAGCAACCGTTCACGGAAGCTACGGTGATCCTGTACTTACCGGTGAAGAGACCCGAAACGGTTATAGATGGCGGAGAAACGTCCACGCCATAGGTATAAGAGTCGTTAAAATCGAAATCGCCGTCATTGTCCACGTCGAAAACGATGGTATAGTTCATGGGGAAGATCACACTGTAGTCCGCGTGTTTTACATGGATCTCTATACTTCCATACACGCTTCCACACTGGCTGGCATCTACTATATCCATCAGGTAGCTGATCTCCGATTTGTCACCCGGAGTGTTGTTGGTGGCGCTGCCACTTTGTTGAGGGTCCTTCACCCAGCCGCAGTCTCCATCGAGCAGGCGGGCGAAGCTGTTACCACGGCCGGCAGACATACCCAGCACCTCGTACTGAACATTCATCAGGTCCAGGTCGAAGTCCTGCTGAGGGCACCCGCCCACGCCTGATGTAGTGATCAGCGCCGAAGGTTCTTTCAGGTCGCGTACCACGGCATCAACCACGTTGGCATTGGGATCCATCAGCACCAGCTGCTCACTGGCGGAACCGCCATCTGTAAACAGTCCGTCGCCGGTGGTAGGTATCGGCGCGCTGGTACAGCCGCAGGTATTCCAGTTCAGGTCCACAGTAATGGTACTGTCGATATTGGCGCAGGGAACAGGAATGGTGTTTTGCCCGGCGATCACGTAAAATTGCCCGGGCTGAAGAATTGTATTGGGTGGGATAGTAATTGAATAGTCGCCATCTGTTAGGATGTAGCAGCCTATGTCCATGGGTCCAGGTCCAAAATTCAGCAGCTCAATGAACTCGGCTGTAGCTCCGCAGCCTGCAGAAGGCCAGGGCATGTATTCATTGATCACCACGCGCCCGCGGTTGGTGGTGCTTTGCGCGTTCAAAACTGTGGTAAAGCCCACGAGCAGCAGGATAAGCAAAGCAATTTGTCGGGTCGGTTGTAGGCTTTTCATTTGGTTGGAAACAGTTCACAACTAAGTTAGCACAAGGTTTTACGGCCTATTGCCCACGACTTCTTAATCTTTCGGAAAATAAGTAATTACACTAGGGATTATCTCGTAGAAACCCCATTCGGCGCTTTTGGACCGGCCAGGCCAGGTCGCCACATTGAACTACTGCTTTATGAATTTAATGGAGACCGGCTTCAGGTCCTGCATCATCACCAGCTGGTAGAGTCCTGGAGCCAGTCCGTTCACCGCCAGTTCCAGTACATTCTTGCCTCTGGAAAGCTGCCATGTTCCTCTGGCAGCCACTGTTCCATTGCTGCTGATCACCTGGTAAGCCACTGCCTGGTCCTGTTCGGCGGAAAGGTTCACGAAAAGATTGCTCCTGGCAGGTGTGGGCCATGCCTGCGGCACGTTCACATTTGAGGGCACGCCGGAAGACACCACCGATGAGTAGATCACGCGGTCGGTATTGGTCTTTATTTTCAGCCTGTAATATTTGGCGAGGTTGCCTCCCACTGTATGGTGATAAACCTGTGAGCCGGTAACCGGGCGTACGTTGATCTCCGCTTCGGTAGTGAAGCTGTAACCGTCATTGCTTTTCTGCAGTACCATTTTCTCGATCTCATGACCGTCGGTGAGCTTCCATTCGAAGCTTTGCTGCTTGCCTTTTTGGGATGACTTAAAGTACTCCAGGGTTACTGGTAGTACGGCCGTGCAGGAAAGAATAGTGAACTCAAAGGACTGCAGGTAACAGCCCCCTACGGATGCCACAGTGATCCTGTAGCGTCCAAGGAATAAACCGCTGATGGACACAGAAGGGGCAGTGCTGTCGTGTCCATAAGTATAACTGTCAGCAAAGTCAAAGTCGCCGTCATTATCCGAGTCAAAGCTGATCGTATAGTTCATGGGAAATACCATGGAGTAGTCGTGGTGCTTCACGTGGATCTCTACGCTTCCATACACACTGCCGCAATTGGTGGCTTCTACAATATCGATCTCATAAGTGATGTCCGATGCATCACCGGAAGAAGCGTTGGAGGCCTTGGCGCTTTGCTTAGAATCGCGCAGCCATCCGCAGTCGCCGTCCACCACGCGGGCAAAGGTGTTACCACGGCCGGCATTCACGCCAATCGTTTCGTAGATAAATGTTTTCGTATCAAGGTCAAATGTGAGCGGAGTACAGGAACCCGCAGAAGAACTGGTGATATTGGCTGAGGTTTCCGGTGAACTGCGTACGGCTGCATCTACCACGTTGCCTGCACCGTCCATTAATACGATCTGCTCGCTGGCCGATCCGCCGTCTGTCATAAATCCATCTCCTGTATTGGGGATCGTACCGCTGGTGCATCCGCAGGTATACCAGTTGAGATTAACGGTAATTGTGCTGTCCATATTTCCGCAAGGCTGGGGCAGGGTATTCTGCCCGGCAAGGATATAATACTGTCCTGGCTGCAGGATGGTGTTGGCAGGAATGGTCACCGAAAAATCGCCATCGGTAAGGATGTAGCAGCCAATGTCGATGGGGCCGGGCCCGAAATTCAACAACTCAACGAATTCCGCCGTGGTGCCGCAACTGCTTGAGGGCCAAGGCATATACTCGTTAATCACTACTCTTCCCTGTGTGCTGGGTTGGGCTTTTGCCTGCTGCATGCCAATGAAGATCGCAAGGGCGCAGAGGATCAGTTTTCCGGAGGTACTCAAGCTTCTCATAGTAGTAGGTGTCGGATTCGTACATAAAGTTCGAGCATCTGTAACCTGCTTCCTACCAGAAAATGATGAAAGGTTTAAAAATTGAGTACTTCTTCGCAGAAGGGTCTCGTAAATCCCCCCACTTGTAAAAGTTATGGCCCACTGGTATATTTACAGACTTCATTAACAAGGCTTACGAGTAGATTTGTCCATATGAATCGTGCAGGTATTTCGAATTATTGGTTCTTTCAGCTGGCCGGATGGGGCAGCTTTGCGGTGATCAATACCTTCTTCGCCTATTCTTTTGATAAACTGAACGATCCACAGGATGTGCAGATCTTTTTTGGAAGGCTGGGGATCTTTGTGATCCTGGGCATGATCGCCTCCCACATCATGCGTCATACCATCATCCGCATGAACATACTGCAGAAGGCCTTTAATAAGCAGGTGCTTGAATTCCTGCTGATCACCATATTTTTTTCCCTGCTGGCAGCCTTTGTATATATGAACATGCTGGAGAAGGCTAACGACTTCGTGGCCTGGCTGGGCAGCCGCGTGGGTTTCATGGAGGGGGCGCAGATCCCTGAGCTGCTGAACAAGACCGAAAAAGAGATCGGCAACAAGAGCACAGGCCTCCTGGTGCTTTATATCGGCTTTTCCTTTTTCATGCTCATCGTGATCTGGAACCTGATCTACTTCATGTACCATTATGTATCCAAGAGCCGGAAACAGCAGCTGGACACCCTTCAGCTGGAAGCCCTGGTAAAAGAGCTGGAACTGCAGACCATCAAAGCCCATATCAACCCCCATTTTATTTTCAACGCCCTCAACAGCATCCGGGCGCTGATCGATGAGAATCCCGACAGGGCGCGTACCGCGGTGACCGAATTAAGCAATATTCTCCGCAGCAGCCTGAAAGCCGAAAAAGGTGAAACAGTGAGCTTCTTCGACGAGCTGAAAATAGTGAAGGACTACCTCGCCCTGGAGAATATGCGTTTTGAGGACAGGCTGAAAGTGGAGTTCGATATAGACGAGGACACGCTGGACCAGCAGGTGCCGCCCATGATGCTGCAAACGCTGGTGGAGAATGCCATCAAACATGGTATCAGCAAGCAGGTGCAAGGAGGAGTAGTGAAGGTGATCTCCGATTTTGAGGACGACTATCATATGATGGCCGTACAGAACACCGGCCACCTGAATGGCCATTCCAAAAAAACGGGTTTTGGCCTGTCGAGTACGCAGGACAGGCTGCAATTATTATATGGCGAAAAAGCCAAGTTCCAGATCCGCCAGGTCAACCCTGCACTCGTGGAAGCCAGGGTGCTCATACCGTCCATTTAACTTAACAACAACTACATGAAAGCAATTATTATTGATGATGAAAGACTCGCCCGCGCAGAGTTGAGAAAATTGTTACAGGATTTTTCAGAGATCGAAGTGGTGGACGAAGCTGCCAATGCAGACGAGGGACTCGCCAAGATCGACACGCACCAGCCCGACCTTATTTTTCTGGACATACAAATGCCCGGCAAGACCGGCTTTGACCTGTTGAGCGAGCTGGACAGGGTGCCACAGGTGATCTTCACTACGGCTTATGATGAATACGCGTTGAAGGCCTTTGAAGTGAATGCGCTGGACTATCTGCTGAAACCTATTGAGCCGAAGCGGCTGGCCGACGCTATTCAAAAACTGCACGCGGAAAATGGCCACCCTGCCTATATATCACAGGAGAACAAGAGCATGCTCACCGATACCGACCAGGTGTTTGTGAAGGATGGCGAGCGCTGCTGGTTCGTGAAGCTGGGCGAGATACGCCTTTTCGAAAGCGTGGGCAACTACGCCAAGGTTTTCTTTGGCCCGCACAAGCCACTGATCTTAAAATCACTGAATGCGCTGGAAGAAAGGCTGGATGAAAAAGTATTCTTCCGCGCCAACCGCAAGCATATTGTAAACCTCCGCATGATCGACAAGATCGAGCCTTATTTCAACGGCGGACTCCTGCTGGAACTCAAGGGCGGAGACAAGATCGAAGTGAGCAGGAGGCAGACAGTGAAGTTCAAGGAGATGATGAGCCTGTAGACTATACTTCGATGATTTGAATTTCGAATGTTGTCCCGATAGCTATCGGGAGCTGAATGTTGAAGTAAGTGACATTCTGCGTTCGCTGCCTTTTAGGCCCCAGAGGTCTTGAAAACAAATTGTATTAACTCTAAATGATTTCTTGTGAATAAAGTTTTTCTTGCTCTTCTTCTATTTGTTCAATTAACACTCGCTGCGCAGAAAGCGCCTTCGCCTATTACTTTTTCCGAAGTGACGCGTATTGAGACCGTACTGGCTTCGGACGAAATGCAGGGCCGCCGTTCCGGTACGCCTGGCAGTGACAAGGCTGCAGCCTTCATTGCTGAAGAATTTCGCAAGGCCGGCCTTCAGCCAGCTGCAGGTACCGATATGCTGCAATTCTTTACAATGCTTCGTCCGAAATTCAAAGGACTGAAGGCGGAGATCGACGATGTGGATATTGATACCAAAAACGTAGTGGTCTTTACTTCGGAAAAAGATCTGAAGGTGAACGAGAAATCTGGATATGCGGTCAGCTATTTGAAAGCCGGCGACAATTTCGGGCAGAAGCTGGGCGCCGTGATGCAGGCGCAGCAAAACGCGGTGGTATTTGTGGACACTTCTTTCCGCCGCAATTTTTCCAGGCTTACTTCCATGAAGCGGCAGATGTTCAGCTCACCCTACAGTTTTGTTTTCGTGCTGGGCGACTACCAGCCAAAGGAATTCACTTTCAAGGCGGAACACGATTTTGAAGAAACCAACTTTGCCAACGTGGTGGGCATCATTCCCGGCAAGAGCAAGCCGAATGAGTACGTGATCTTCTCCGCGCATTACGATCACCTGGGCATAGGAAAGGCCGTGGACGGCGACAGCATTTATAATGGCGCGAATGATGACGCCGCAGGCACTACAGCGGTGATCATGCTGGCAAAGCATTTTGCTCAATTCGCGAATAATGAAAGAACCCTTGTGTTTGCCGCTTTCACCGCGGAAGAGATGGGCGGCTTTGGCTCGCAGTATTTCTCCAGGCAGTTCAAGCCGGACCAGGTAATGGCCATGTTCAACATAGAAATGATCGGCACCGAAAGCAAATGGGGAAAGAACAGCGCCTTCATCACGGGTTACGAAGTGACAGATATGGGCAGGATCATGCAGGAAAATCTAAAAGGCACTGCGTTTACATTCCACCCGGACCCTTACCCGCAGCAAAGTCTTTTTTACCGTTCCGACAATGCCACGCTGGCCAGGCTGGGCGTACCTGCTCATACCATTTCCACTGCTAAAATGGAAAGCGAGCCGCACTACCACAAGCTAAGCGATGAGGTGGAGACGCTGGACCTGCAGAACATGACCGAGATCATCAAGGCCATAGCGCTGAGCAGCGCAAGCATCATCCAGGGCAGGGATACGCCTTCGAGGGTGAAGACGGAGACCCTGAGATAGTTGACTGGTTAACTAGTTGACAAGTTGACTAGGTGGCAGGTTAACTGGTTTGGTGGAGTAGGCCTTTAGCTATGAAGCCCAAAGCTTATTGGGTAACAGGCACCGAATGAATGGCTGCCGCCATCTCTTTGATAAGCGAAGTATCTTTTTCAATGGCATTGCCGATCACGATCACGTCGGCGCCGGCCTTGCAATTGCGATAGGCTTTTTCCGCGTCCCTGATGCCGCCGCCCACGATGAGCGGTATGCTGATGTTTTGGGAAACAGCCGTGATCATTTCTTCCGTGATGGGTTTTTTCGCACCGCTGCCGGCATCCATGTAAATAGTCTTCATGCCCAGCATCTCTGCCGCCATGGCCGTGCACATGGCTATGTCGTTCTTATCGGAAGGAATAGGGGTTGCATTACTGATATAGGAAACCGTTGTCGGAGCTCCGCCATCGATCACCATGTAGCCGGTAGAAATGATCTCCAGCCCGCTCTTCTTTACAAAGGGGGCGGATACCACGTGCTGTCCTATCAGCAGCTCGGGATTGCGTCCGGAGATGAGAGAAAGGTATAAAAGCGCGTCGGCATGGGGCGTCACCTGTGAAGGGCTGCCGGGAAACAGGAGGATGGGAATTTTGGACCGCCTGCGGATAGTAAGGATGCAGTTGTCCATGTTGTCCGACACCACCAGGCTGCCGCCAATGAAAAAATAATCCACGCCAGCCTGCTCAGCCAGTTCCACCAGGTTGTTGAGGGATGCATCCGATACATTGTCGGGGTCCACCAACACGGCGAACGACCGCTTTTTCTTTTCCATCCTTTCAACCAGCAACTGATAGATTGGCTTCATCTCTTAGTTTGGTACAAAAATGCAACTTTTTTCTTCGCTAAGGTCAGGGAAGCAAGCGCTAAGTGGATTCTTTTGCCTTGGATCAGGGAATAGCAGCAGACGAAGGGGTCCTGATTTCTCCTGCACGTTCGCTTGTTGCGCAGCGTATGTGAAACCTGGACCCTTTCATGGGCCCGGCAGGCGAGCTGTGGTTCATTTAAAGCGGGGCTTCTATTTATACGGCTTTTTAGCAACGCTGCCAAAAAAATTTGTTGTTGAAATCTGGAAAAATCATGCATCGCAGCAGGGGCCTCGTTTCACGGATTATGCACCTCGTTTATCCACACCTGTGCATATTTCCGGCTTTCTTTTCTGCTAGGTCAAAGATATTTTCGTCGCCTGCCTCAAATTGGAACCGGGGTATCCACTCAAATCTAAAAACATCTAAATACGCAGCTATGGGAAGCGAAAAAAAATCAACCACCAAAGGCCTGAAGTTTCAGCGCAAGTACACCAGGGACGATGTGAGCGTGTTCGACCAGTTTGAATATGACTATCGTACGTCAGTGATCCGCAATCCAAGCGGAGAGGTGAAGTTCGAAATGACCAACGTGGAAGTGCCGAAGCAGTGGAGCCAGATCGCTACCGATATCCTCGCTCAGAAATATTTCCGCAAGGCAGGCGTTCCGCAAGCTGATGGCACCATGGGTCGCGAGACCTCGGTGAAGCAGGTTGCGCATCGCATGGCCAATTGCTGGAGGGTATGGGGAGAGCGCTATGGATATTTCGCTACCGAAAAAGACGCGACCGTTTTTTACGAGGAGCTGGTATACAGCATCCTTAACCAGGCCTGCGTTCCCAATTCACCCCAATGGTTCAATACCGGCCTTCATGAAAGCTATGGCATCACCGGCAAGCCGCAGGGCCACTACTACGTGGACCAGACCGACGGAGTGCTCAAGCAATCCACATCGGCCTACGAGCGGCCCCAGCCCCATGCCTGCTTCATCCTGAGTGTAGATGATGACCTGGTGAATGAGGGCGGCATCATGGACCTCTGGGTGCGTGAGGCCAGGATCTTTAAATATGGTTCAGGCGTAGGTACCAATTTCTCCAACCTTCGCGGCGAAGGAGAAAAGCTCAGCGGTGGAGGTACCTCTTCCGGGCTGATGTCCTTCCTGAAGATCGGCGACCGCGCGGCCGGCGCCATCAAGAGCGGCGGAACTACCCGCAGGGCGGCCAAGATGGTTTGCCTGGACATCGACCATCCCGAGATCGAATCATTTGTGAACTGGAAGCTGGAAGAAGAAAAGAAAGTCGCCGCCCTCATCAGCGCCGGTTATGCCAGCGATTATGAAGGCGAGGCTTATAAAACCGTAAGCGGACAGAATTCCAACAACTCCGTGCGCATCCCGAATTCGTTTTTTGAAAAACTGGAGAACAACGAGGACTGGGAACTCACAGGCCGCATGGACGGCAGGGTGATGAAAAAAGTTCCGGCACGCGAATTATGGAACCAGATCGCTTATGCGGCCTGGAGATGCGCAGATCCCGGCACGCAATACAACACCACCATCAACGAATGGCATACCTGCCCGGAAGGCGGCGAGATCAGGGCTTCCAATCCCTGCTCCGAGTATATGTTCCTCGACAATACCGCCTGCAACCTGGCTTCTGCCAACCTGATGAAGTTTTACAATTTTGAGAACAGCACCTTCGACGTAGAAGGCTTTGAATACTCCTGCCGGTTATGGACAACCGTACTCGAGATCTCTGTGCTGATGGCGCAGTTCCCGAGCAAGGAAGTAGCTCAGCTGAGCTATGAATACCGCACACTGGGTTTGGGTTATGCCAACCTCGGTACCCTGCTGATGGTGAGCGGCATTCCTTACGACAGTGAAAAAGCCAGGGCCATCTCCGGCGCCATCACAGCCATCATGACCGGCGTGTCTTACAAGACCTCCGCTGAACTGGCCGGTGTGCTGGGCGCCTTCCCGCGTTACGAAGAAAATAAAGAGCACATGCTGCGCGTGATGCGCAATCACAGGCTGGCCGCTTATGATGCGGACAGCTATGAGAACTTAAGCGTAAAGCCACAAGGACTGAAAGCGCAGTTTTGTCCCGACTATCTCCTGAAAGCCGCCTGCAAGGCATGGGATGATGCAGTGGAGCTGGGTGAGAAGAATGGCTATCGCAATGCACAAGCCACGGTGATCGCTCCTACAGGTACGATAGGCCTGGTGATGGATTGCGATACCACAGGCGTGGAGCCCGACTTCGCGCTGGTGAAATTCAAAAAGCTTTCCGGTGGTGGTTATTTCAAGATCATCAACCAGTCGGTACCCGTGGCCCTGAAAAATCTTGGCTATAACGAAAAAGAAGTTGACACTATCATTCGCTATGCCGTGGGCTCTGGCAGTTTTGCCGGCGCACCCTACATCAACCACCAGACACTGAGTGAGAAAGGATTTATTGCTGAAGAAATTAAAAAACTCGATAAGGCCGTTGCTTCCGCGTTCGAGATCGGATTCGTTTTCAACGTGTATGCCCTGGGTGAAGAATGCCTGCAGCGACTGGGCTTCACTCCAGAGCAGTATTACAATGTAGATTGGAGCCTGCTGGAAGCCCTTGGCTTCTCAGACGAAGAGATGGATGCAGCCAACGACTATGTCTGCGGCACCATGACGGTAGAAGGGGCGCCAGGTCTCAAAGACGAACACCTTCCTGTATTTGATTGCGCCAACAAGTGTGGCAAGAAAGGAGAAAGGTTCATACATGCGCACGGTCACATCCGCATGATGGCCGCTGCCCAACCTTTCATTTCCGGAGCCATTTCCAAAACCATCAACCTTCCTCACGAAGCGGTTGTGGAAGAGATCGCCGATTCTTATCTCCTGAGCTGGCAGCTGGGCCTCAAGGCCTGCGCGCTTTACCGCGATGGCTCCAAACTCTCCCAGCCCCTCAGCAACAAGAGTGACAAGAAGAAGAAGGCCGACGAGCCCGAAGCGATGGAGATGGAAAAAGAAAAAGAAGTTTCCAATATCGTTGACCTGGGACAGCTCACCATCGAGGACCTGCTGGAAGAAGTGCAGAAGCGCGTGCAGGCCTCTCCTGATACCAAACTGAAACGCAAGCTGGCCAGCATCGTGGAGCGCCGGACCCTGCCTGCCAAGAGAAGGGGCTATACACAGAAAGCCAAGATCAACGGCCAGGCCCTGTTCTTACGCACAGGTGAATATGCCGATGGCACCTTAGGTGAGATCTTTATCGATATGTCGAAGGAAGGCGCGACCATGAGGAGCATGCTGAACTGTTTTGCTATCTCTATCTCCATTGGTTTGCAATATGGAGTTCCATTGGAGGAATTCGTGGAGAAGTTCGTGTTCACCAGGTTCGACCCGGCAGGTTTCGTGGAGCATCCGAACATCAAGTCCACAACTTCCATCGTTGACTTTGTCTTCCGCGCCCTGGGCTACGAGTACCTGAACAGGACCGACCTGGTTCACGTACTGGACAAGCCTGAAGTAATGAACACAGGAACAGACCCCTGGGATGAGCCGGTGAAGCAGCCAGAATTATCCAGCGTGCGCGTGGTGGCCACAGGTCCCACATCGGTGAAGCCACAGGCGGCTGCAGGAGAAAACGGAATGGATGCAGTGAATGCCATGGCCAGGAGCATGCAAAGCGATGCGCCAGCCTGTCACAACTGCGGACATATCATGATGCGGAGCGGCACCTGCTATAAGTGCGGCAACTGCGGAACGCAGGGCGGTTGCAGTTAACAAAAATGCATACTACGGACGGTTATAACTATAAGGGCTCCCAATGGGAGCCCTTTCTTTTTGACCTGGGTTGTTCGCGAAAAATTTCTAATCCGCCCACCAGACTTTTTGAGTAATACTCCCTCCCTTCAGGGAGGGCCAGGGTGGGCAAAAAAAAGCTTCCCGGGGGAAGCTTTGAAGAAGTGCAGTCAGGAATTAATTCTTCCCGAAAATATTATTCACGGCCCCGGAGAGCATGGGATATTTTTCTATCACGAAGTTCTTGATGGTGGCCAGCACCTGCTGTGCCTGGTCATCCGAGAGACTCGCCTCTGTTTTCAAGCGCTCAACCAGTTCCGTTACCTGGCCCTGTGTATCTTTTCCTCCACCGAACATATTTCCAAACATAGTCAAATGATTTTAATGGGTTAAAGGTAGCAATTTACGCTACTTTCAGCAGGCTCAGTTTGCTCTTATCAAATTTCCGCTTCGCGTACTCCAGGTCGAGTGCGAAGAATTTCTCTTTGGAAGAAGGCAATTCAAACATCGCGTCGGTGAGGATGCTTTCGCAGATGCTGCGCAGGCCGCGGGCGCCCAGTTTGTACTCCATGGCTTTTTCTACCATGAAATCCAGCACGTCTTCTTCGATGGTGAGCTTGATGCCTTCCAGCTCGAAGAGGCGCACATATTGTTTGATCAAAGCGTTCTTGGGTTCTGTAAGGATGGCCCTGAGCGTTTCTGCATCCAGCGGCTCCAGGTGGGTCACGATCGGCAACCTGCCCAGCAGCTCGGGAATGAGACCAAAGCCTTTGAGGTCCATGGCATTCACGTAACGAAGGAGATTCTTTTTCTTCGATTCCTGGTCCAGCTTGTCTACGTTGAATCCAATGGTATTGGTCTGCACCCTTCTGGCAATGATCTTGTCGATGCCATCGAAGGCGCCACCGCAAATGAAGAGGATGTTTTGGGTATTGATCTTTATAAGCTTCTGCTCGGGGTGCTTTCTTCCGCCCTGTGGTGGAACCAGTACATCGGTTCCTTCCAGCAGCTTCAGCATACCCTGCTGCACGCCTTCACCGCTTACATCGCGGGTGATGGAAGGATTGTCGCTCTTGCGCGCGATCTTGTCAATTTCGTCGATGTAGACAATACCACGCTCGGCGGCCGTGACATCGTAATTACAAACCTGCAGCAGCCTTGTGAGAATGCTTTCTACGTCTTCGCCCACGTAGCCCGCTTCCGTGAATACGGTGGCGTCCACAATAGCAAAAGGAACGTTCAGCAATTTGGCGATGGTCTTGGCCAGAAGGGTTTTACCCGTACCGGTCTCACCCACCATGACGATATTGCTCTTTTCGATCTCGATATCGTCCTTGATCGAATCCGAAGTTTTGTATTGAAGTCTTTTGTAGTGATTGTAAACCGCTACCGACAATACTTTCTTGGCTTCTTCCTGGCCAATGATGTATTCGTCGAGGAATTTTTTCAGCTCGATCGGCTTTTTTACGGTCAGCTTAAAAGAGGCAGACGGTGCTTTGTCATCCCTCACGAGCAGTTCCTGGTCGATGATCTCCCGGGCATGCTCTACGCAGTTCTCACAGATATGTCCTTCCTGCCCTGCGATCAGGATCTTTACCTCGTCGCGACTGCGACCGCAAAATGAGCAGTGTAAGATATTTTTGGCCATTGTATTATATAAGATACCCCTTTTGCTGCATTCTGCTGCACGGGGCCTGCAAAAATAGAAAAAACCACCCGGGAAGGGTGGTTTTCAACAGGTTTTTAGGAAAGCCTTATCAGAGTTTCTCCATTATCTTGTCCACGATGCCATATTCGATGGCTTTTTCTGCATCCATCCAGTAATCCCGCTCAAAATCCTTTCGTATTCTTTCGATGGTCTGGCCCGTATTATCCGCAAGTATCTGGGCGCCCATCTCCTTGGTACGCAGGATCTGCTCCGCATGGATCTCCATATCGGCGCTAACGCCCTGGATATGACCACCAAGGGAAGGCTGGTGGATCATCACTTCGCCATGCGGGAAGATGAAACGGCGGCCTTTGGCGCCGGCGCTGAGCAGGATGCTGCCCATGGAGGCTGCCAGGCCCATACAAATAGTGCTCACGGGCGACTTGATCAGTTTCATCATGTCGTAAACCACCATACCGCTGGTGACAGAGCCACCAGGGCTGCTGATATAGAATTTGATCTCTTCGCCAGGATTGTCGGCCTCCAAAAGAAGCAGTTTGGTCACTACATCCTTTGCCGATTTATCATCCACGATACCCCAGAGATAAATGCTTCTTGTTTCGTAAAAATATTTCTCCAGGCGCTTGTACAGCATCCGGGTGTCTACTTCCGCTCTTTCTTCTTTTTCAGCATCATCATCCTTGTCCGGTTCTTCCGGGTTGGGTTGAGGGCTCATCAGGTCCCACCGGTTGTTTAATATATCCTGTAAACTCATCATCGATAGTTTTATTTAGATTCTGCTTTCTTGTCTTTTTTGGGATTCACCAGCAGCACTTCATCCACCAGTCCGTATTCTTTTGCTTCGGGCGCTGTCATCCAGTAATCGCGGTCGAAGTCGTCGCCGATCTTCTCGATCGACTGGCCGGTATGTCCCGAAACGATCTCATAGAGCTCATGTTTCAGCTTCCTGATCTCTTTCACCGTGATCTCGATGTCGGTAGCCTGTCCGCCAATGGCGCCACTGGGCTGGTGCATCATGATGCGGCTGTGCTTGAGCGCGGCCCGCTTGCCCTTGGTGCCGGCCGTGAGCAGCACGCTGCCCATGGATGCGGCCACACCAATACAAATGGTGGCGATGTCCGGCGAAACATACTGCATGGTATCATATACGCCCAGTCCGGCATACACGCTGCCGCCGGGCGAATTGATATACATATTGATATCGCGTACCCTGTCGGTGGAATCGAGGAACAACAACTGGGCGGTGACAATGTTTGCCACTTCGTCATTGATCGGATGACCTAAAAAGATAATACGATCCATCATCAGGCGGCTGTACACATCCATCACAGCGATGTTCATGGGCCTCTCTTCGATCACATTCGCTGTCAGGGCGGTCACAGAATGCTTCGTGTAAGCATCCAGCGTATTGCTGGAAATGCCACGATGCTTCACCGCGTATTTTTCAAATTCAGACTGGAAACTCATATAGTCAGAGATTAAGTAAGCAATTTAGTGATTGTGCTGTTTCAAATACCGTGCTAGCCAAAAAAAGGACAAAAGGGCAGACGGGGGTAGGTGAAAGGTGAAAAGTGAAAAGTGAAAGGTGAAAAGTGCGCTACTTTTTTATTGCAGTGTTGCCTTTGGTGGGCTGGTGCCATTAACCACTAAGACACCAATCTCCGTGGTTCCAGGCACCTGACTAACAAAAGAAGGACTGCAGTGAAAGAATGCATCTTTCACCATTCACCATTCACCATTCACCATTCACCGCTCTCAATGATGCGCGTGCTGGTGTTCCTGGTTCATGGCGATGAACTCTTCTTTACTGATGGGGGTTTCAAGAGTTTTCACCTGTGAGCCGGCCCAGTCGAAGATCTTTTGCGTGAGCATGCGGTTGTAAGCATCTTCCACGTACTTCCTGTCCTTCATCATCTTGTCGATGTAGTCGCGTACCCAGTCCTGCTCTTCATCCAGCGCGCCCATGCCCATGTATCCAAGCAATTGCTGCTTGGCAAACTGGCGGATCTCATCCTGCTGTACTTCTATATTGTTATCCTTCACCAGCTGGTCGGTAATGAGTGTCCATTTCAGCTGGTTGATGAATTGTGGGAACTCTGTCTCAATTTCTTCGTCCGTCTTAGCCTGGTTGTTTTCACCCTGTGTCTTCATCCATCTTTTCAGGAAGTCGGCAGGAAACTCGATGTTCGTTTTATCGATCAGCAGGTGGTAAACCTGGTGGTGCAGCTGGTTCCTGCTTTCTGCTTCCCATTGCTTTTCCAGTTCGGCTTTGATCTTATTCCTGAAGTCTTCTTCAGTTTTTACATCGCCTTCAGGGAAAAGCTGGGTGAAGAATTCTTCATTCAGCTCTCTTTTCTCCACCTGGCCGATCTTGGTGATATCGAGCCTGAAGTGCCTGCCGGTGCCGGAATCAAGACCGAGGTCTTCCAGCAGGGCCGCCTTGTGCGCGCCTTCAAAAGCCTCGTCGAAATTGATCTGGATGCTCTCGCCTTTCTTCGCGTTCATTACGCGCTGGCGAACGGCGTCATTGAAATATTTTACCAGTACTGAATTGTCTTTTGTCAGTCCACCCTCGATCGCCTGGCCGGCTTCATCGGTCTCTACGAAAGTGACGTTCAGGAAATTCTCCTCGCTGTTCACCGCCTCAGGCTCGGTCATATTGCCATAGCGGTTGCGCAGCCTGTCCACTTCTTCATTGATCATGTCGTCCGTGATCTGCACCTTGTAATACTTCAGCTGCTGCGAAGCCAGGTCGGGAAGGGTGAATTCGGGCTTCATGCCCACCTCGAAGGTGAAAGTATAATCGGAAGGATTGTTCACATCCAGCGCGCCGAGGTCCATCTTTACAGGCAGGGGCTGGGCGAAGATCTCCAGCTTCTGGTTGTCGATATAAGAAAAGACTTCCTTGTCCACCGTTCTTAATATTTCATCGGTGAAAAGGGAGCTGCCATACATTTTCCTGATCAGTCCCGCCGGCACCATGCCTTTGCGGAAACCGGGGATGTTGGCTTTTTTACTGTATTCCTTCAGCGCCTTTTCAAACTGGGGCAGGTAATCTTCTTTACTGATAGTGACATTCAGCTGTTTATGAAGCGAAGTGAGGTCCTGTTGTGTTACTGTTGCCATTTTTTGTTGGTTAACTTGTTGACTCGTTAACTAATTGACTTGTTAACTGGTTGACTAAGAGAGATATTTGAATTCCTAGTTAACTAGTCAACCAGTCAACCAGTCAACTAAATAATGAAAAAGAAGTGCGGGTGGAGGGACTCGAACCCCCATGCCTCACGGCGTCAGATCCTAAGTCTGATACGTCTACCAATTTCGCCACACCCGCTTTGGGGGTGCAAATGTAGGCTATTTTGCCTTCGGGAAAGGGAAAACGGGCACAGGCAGCGGGCATTTTCACCATTTTTTTTGTAGGTTTGAAACCGGTTCGCTGAGCCGTCCGAAATGATCCACCTATGCGATTCCTGGTCCTTATCCTATTGCTGCTCTCCTCCGTCTTCTGTTCCGCACAGGGATTCAACTTCAATTGCACCAGGGATACATCTGTAATAGGCTGCGCGGCTTCCTGCATCACGCTGCAGGCTACCGTACCCGACCTCAGGGCTTCCACGTCCAGCTACGTGGTGAACAGGATAGATGCCACCGGCTCCTGCTTCCTCCCGCCCGTGGCGCCCAACAATACAGGGGGCGCTTCCGCCAACCTGATCATCGACGACAGGTACAGCTCAGTGATCGGCATTGGCTTCCCTTTTAATTTTTACGGAACGAATTATACGCAGCTGGTGATCAGCGCCAATGGCTTTGTGAGCTTTGACGTGACCAGGGCCAACAAATTCAGCCATTTCGGCATCCTGCGCACCGGCGGCTCCTTCCCCTTCCTTGCAGGAGGTAGTGGCACGCCGGAGGACCTGCCCAGCACATTGTACGATAAAGGACTCATCATGGGTCCTTACCACGACCTGGACCCCAGCAAGACCACATCTCCCGACCGCAAGGTGCAGTACCAGGTATTGGGAACAGCGCCGCACCGGCGCTGGGTATTGAGCTATTATAAAGTGCCCTTGTTCAGCAACCCTTGCAATAACCTGATCGAGAATACCCACCAGATCGTTTTGTACGAATCCACGGGCGTGATCGAGATCTATATACAGGACATGGAAATTTGTCCTACCTGGAACCAGGGCCGCGCTATGATCGGTCTGCAGGACATGAACAAGACCAACGCCATCATGGCGCCAGGAAGAAAAGCTTCCGACCCGGCCTGGGGCAGCATCGGTATGAAAGAGGTCTGGCGATTCACGCCTGCCACCGGCGCATCCCTTTTCCGCAGGGCCGAACTCTATAACAGCGCAGGCACCATGGTCAGCTCAGTGAATACGGCCACTGCGGCGAACGGCAACCTCGACCTGAGCTTTCCCAATGTTTGCTCTCCTATAGGCACCACCGAATTTGTTGTGAAATCTATTTACGGCAGGATCGACAATCCTTCCCTGGATGTGGTGGCTTATGATACCATCCGCATACACAAAACTGAAACGGTGATCGACGGAACTGCGACCACGTTGCCCTCGCTTTGCAGTCCTGCAACAGGTGAGATTACCGTGACCGCTACAGCAGGACTGGCGCCCATCACCTATTCGGTAGCGGGCAGGCCTTTTCAATCTTCCGGTGTTTTCACAGGGCTGCCTGCCGGTACCCTTGATGTAGTGATACGCGATGCCACCGGCTGCACTAAAATATTGCCCGTCACCGTAGGACTGACCAACAACCTGAGCCTGCAGATTATGCCCGATACAACCATCTGCGAGGGCAGCTCATTCACAGCCCGCGTGAGCAGCAATGCGACGTCATTCAGCTGGTCGCCTACAACAGGGGTCAGCGATCCTACGATAATGGAACCTTTGCTGCAGCCTTTGCAATCCAGGCTCTATGAGCTCACGGCCAGTTTTGGCACTTGTACCAGAAAGGATTCTTTGATGGTCACAGTGAATCCTAGTCCTGACGTGCATGCAGGTGTGGACAGGATCATTATCGCCGGGGATGTGATCAGGATGAATGCCACCGCGGCGCCAGGAAGCTATTTGTGGACGCCCTCCACTGCACTCACCTCGGCTACGATCCTGAATCCTGAAGCAGCGCCATTGTCGACCACGCAATACAGTCTGCAGGTGACCGATGCGCAGGGCTGCACGGCTACCGATGACATGCTCATTACCGTTTTCCCGAATTGTGTGAAGCCCATGGAGGCTTTCACTCCCAATGGTGACGGCATCAACGATGTGTGGATGGTGACCAATGGCAATTGCACCCGATCGATAGACGTGCGGGTGTTCAACAGATATGGCAGCACCGTATTCTCTGCCACGGGTTACAACAACAACTGGGACGGAAAATACAAGGGCGATCAATTGCCCGACGGTACTTATTATTACGTGATCACCCTGCACCTGGTGAGTGGCAAGTCCACCTTGGTGAAAGGCAATGTGACCATACTCAGATAAGATGCGCATACAGCTGACCATCATATTATTTTTTTCAGCCCTCGCGATCAACGCGCAGCAACTTCATGTATCCAGCTTCTTCGACCAGTACGGCGTGATGCATAATCCGGCGGCGGCCGGCGTGGGTGGGTCCAGCTTCATCGGAGGCAGTTTCCGCTCGCAGTGGAGCGGCATGCCCGGAGCGCCGCAAACCACTGCGCTCTATGGCTCCGTGTATTTCAGCGGCACCAAAACAGGATTGAGCAGCTATATCTATAATGATGTAACCGGCCCAACCCGCCGCACGGGTCTCCAGCTTGCCTACGCCTACCACATTCCTTTCCGTAAGGGAAAGCTTTCATTCGGACTGGAAGGCAGGCTGCAGCAGTTCTCTGTGAATGCCGCACGCTTTGAAGAGACGGTTGGCGGCAGTGATCCTGTATTTGCAGGCGACCACAACCAGTTAAAAGGCGATGCGGGCGCGGGGATCATGATGGACGCGGAAAAATTCCAGTTGGGTGTTTCCGTGAGCCAGCTGGTGCAATCGAAATTAAAATGGACCTCGGCCAATACCAGTGAGCAAGGAAGGCTTTATCGCCATTACTATCTCCTGGGTTCTTATAAGTGGAAGTTCGATGAAGCGACGGTGATGACCCCGCACGTGCTCTTTGTGTATCTGCCCAATGCGCCGGCGGAGTTCCAGGGTGGAGCGAGAGTGGAGCATGACCAGGCATTTTGGTATGGCCTGGCCTGGAGGGCAGGGCAGTCATGGATGTTGTCTGCAGGCATCCGGCTGCGGAAACAATTTGTCATCGGCTACTCCTTCGATATGTACAACAAGCCGCTGAGCAGCTTCGACGGCGGATCGAATGCCCACGAGATCATGCTCAAATATGACTTTCGCCATTGAACCACGAAGGCATTAAGGTGCCGACCTTTGAATATTCCTTTGACCCTTGTGACTTATATGAGTCTTAACACCGTTCTTCTTAAATTCGTGAAGTGGAAACTGTAGCGCAGGCGCCTAAATACAATCTCAATGACGAGCAGGAAAAAAAGCTGATCCTCCGGGAATACAGGGCCCTGTTGCGCGGGCTGAAATCGCGCATCAAGCCCGGCGACCGCAAAATGCTCAGGCAGGCTTTTGAGATGTCGGCCAATGCGCACAAAAGCATGCGCAGAAAAAGTGGCGAGCCCTACATTCTTCATCCCCTTGCCGTAGCCAGGATCTGCGTGGAAGAGATCGGACTGGGTGTACGCTCCAGCATTTGCTCCCTTTTGCACGATACGGTGGAAGACACCGACATTACCATTGATGACATCCGGCGTGAGTTCGGTAACGAGATCGCCAAGATCGTGGACGGGTTGACCAAGATCTCCACGGTGGTGGATGTGAACGCTTCGCAGCAGGCGGAGAATTTCAGGAAGATCCTGCTCACGCTCACCGACGATCCCCGCGTGATCATCATCAAGCTGGCCGACAGGCTGCACAACATGCGCACGCTCGACAGCATGAAGCAGGAAAAGCAGCTCAAGATCTCTTCCGAGACCGTGTATGTGTATGCGCCGCTGGCCCACCGCATGGGTTTGTACAACATCAAGACGGAGATGGAAGACCTGGCGATGAAATACCTGGAGCCGGAGACTTACAAGGAGATCGCCAGGAAGCTGGCAGAGACCAAAAGAGAAAGAAGCCGCTACATCAACGAGTTTGTAAAGCCGCTGAAAGAAAAGCTGGATGCAGGCAATTTCAATTTCGATATCTACGGCCGCCCGAAGAGCATACATTCCATCTGGAATAAAATGAAGAAGAAAGGCGTGGCCTTCGAGGAGGTTTACGACCTGTTCGCCATCCGCGTGATACTGAATTCTCCACCCGAAAAAGAAAAAGAGGACTGTTGGAAGGTCTATTCTCTCATTACAGATGAATACACGCCCTCGCCGGAACGCCTGCGCGACTGGCTCAGCAACCCCAAGAGCAACGGGTATGAGGCCCTGCATACTACGGTGATGGGTCCCTCGGGCCGGTGGGTGGAAGTGCAGATCCGCACGAAGCGGATGAACGAGATCGCTGAGAAAGGTCTGGCCGCCCACTGGAAATACAAGGAAGGCGCCGGTGATGAAAGCCGTTTTGACAAATGGTTCACGCAGATACGCGAGGTACTCACCACGCAGGACACGGACTCCGTGGACTTCCTGCAGGATTTCAAGACCAGCTTCCTGGCGGAAGAGATCTATATCTATACGCCGAAGGGCGACGTGAAAATGCTGCCGGTGGGCGCCACCGCCCTCGATTTTGCTTTCTCTGTGCATAGCGAAGTGGGCTGCAAGACCATCGGGGCCAAGGTGAATCATAAGCTGGTGCCTATCAGCCATAAGCTCAGAAGCGGCGACCAGGTGGAGATCATCACTTCCGGAAAACAAAAGCCTTCGGAGGACTGGCTGAATTTTGTGCTCACAGCTAAGGCCAGGAGCAAGATCAAGGATGCGCTGAAAGAAGAGAAAAAAGCCGTGGCCGACGAAGGGAGGTATACGCTGCAGCGCAAATTCGAAGGCCTGGGCGTTTCCTTCCAGCAGCCCAACATCGAGGAGCTGGTGAATTTTTACAAGCTCAGTTCCAACCTCGAGCTGTTTTACCGGATCGCCATTAAGTCTATCGACCTGAAGGAGCTCAAGGAATTCAAGGTGGTGGGCGACAAGCTGGAAGCGCCCAAGCCCCAAAAGCTGCCAGAGATCGTCAAGCATGAGCCGCATACGCTGCCTAAAAAAGATACGGAGCTGATCATCTTTGGCGAGAGCAGCGACAAGATCGTATACAACCTGGCCAATTGCTGCAAGCCCATTCCCGGCGACGACGTATTTGGATTTGTGACCATAGGTAAGGGTTTGAACATTCACCGCACCAATTGTCCGAACGCAGCCAAGCTGCTCGCCAATTATGGGCACCGGATCGTAAAGACCAAATGGGCCAAGAATAAGGAGATCTCCTTCCTCACGGGTCTGAAGATCATTGGTATGGACGATGTGGGCGTGGTGAGCAAGATCACCAACCTGATCTCCGCGGAGAAGGGGATCAATATTTCCGCCATCACCATTGAGGCAAGGGAGGGACTTTTCGAAGGCACCATCCGTCTTTTTGTGCACGACAAGGAAGAGTTGGAAGACCTGGTGGCCGCGCTCAAGAGTCTGCACGGTATTCACTCGGTTGACCGCTTTGATACCGAAAATGCCTAAGGGTTTTAGTTGGCCACGTTTTCGGCTTCCAAGTTTTCACACACGTTTACGCTTCACGTCCCGAACATTCGGAACACGATTGCCGATTGACGATTCCCTGCTACATTTGCCTCTCAATTCCACAGCTTTATGGTAGATGTCATTTTAGGCCTCCAATGGGGTGACGAAGGAAAGGGCAAGATCGTTGACTATTTTGCTTCGAACTACGATGTGGTAGCCAGGTTCCAGGGAGGACCCAACGCCGGGCATACGCTCTATGTAGGCGATAAAAAGATCGTACTTCACCAGATCCCTTCCGGCATTTTTCACCAGGGTGCCAATAATCTTATTGGCAACGGTGTGGTGCTCGACCCGGTGACGCTGAAAAAAGAAAGCGATATCGTGCAGGGTTTCGGCATCGACCTTAAAAAGAATCTATTTATTTCCGAGCGTACCCACCTGATCCTTCCTACGCACCGCGCGCTGGACAAGGCAGCTGAATTGTCGAAAGGCGAAGGGAAGATCGGCTCAACGCTGAAAGGCATTGGTCCGGCTTACATGGATAAGACCGGAAGAAATGCGCTGCGTGTGGGCGACCTGCTCGACAGGAATTTCACTACCAATTACATCCGCCTCCGGCTGAAGCACCAAAGGCTGCTGGACAATTATCATTTTGCAGAGGACATCTCGGCCTGGGAAGAAGAATTCTTCGAGGCCATTGAATTCCTGCGCACGCTCAACGTGGTGAACGGTGAATATTACATCAACGAAGCCATCAGCAGCGGTAAAAAAGTGCTGGCGGAAGGCGCACAGGGCAGCATGCTGGATATCGACTTCGGTACATATCCTTATGTCACTTCTTCCAATACCATTTCTGCCGCTGTATGCAACGGCCTGGGCATAGCGCCGCAAAAGATCCGCGACGTGATCGGTATCTCCAAGGCCTATTGCACCCGTGTGGGTTCGGGTCCCTTCCCGACAGAACTGTTGGATGAGACCGGAGAGGAACTGAGAAAGACCGGCAATGAGTTCGGTGCCACCACCGGACGTCCCCGCCGCTGCGGCTGGATAGACCTGGTGGCGCTCAACTTCGCCTGCATGATCAATGGGGTTACCAGTATAGTAATGACCAAGGCCGACGTATTAGATGCATTTGAGCAGCTGCATGTGTGTACCGACTACACAGTGAATGGCAAGAACAGCCGTGAAGTGCCCTTCCGTTTGGACAGGGGAAATATCCAGCCCGTATACAGAACATTCAAAGGATGGAAAATGGAAACTTCGGCATTCAAGACAGAAAGCCAGCTGCCTGGAGAAATGCAGGAGTACGTGAAATTCATTAATGCCTACCTCAAGGTGCCCATTCAATATATTTCCAACGGGCCCGGGCGGGACCAGCTCATTTCCGTAGGGAAAAATTAATTTATTTCTCAGTCGGAAATTTTTTTTTGAAAATTTGGCGGAATAAAAACTTAACCGAAATTTTACAGCCCAATAGACCCTTATGTCAGTACTATTTGAAACAGATGAATTAGTGAGTCCTATCGACGTGGTGGAGGAGATACTCGCGCAGGCAAGAAAGGCATCTCCCAAAAAAGGCGGCGAGGAAGCTACTGAAGATGTGCCCAGGAAGGCGGGGAAGTCATCCAGGAAAGAAGAGGACGATGAAGACGATGTGATCGACGAGGAAGCTGACGACTGGGAGAAGCCGGAAGAGGAAGAGGAGTGGGATCCCGACTTCGAAGAATTCGACCTGCCTAAATCCAAAAAGGCCGCCGGCAAGAAAGGGGAAGACGATGATGACTTCAAACTGGAGGAAGACGACGAGTTCAGCGATCTGTTTGGCGGAGGCGATGCCATAGACGATGAGGATGACGACTTCTAACCCGATACCTTCTTCAAAAACATTCCTGGTCCACGACCAGGCATCCTTAAAAAATAAAATGTTGAGCTGGATAAAGCAGTTCAACATTTTTTGTTTCCTGGACAGCCATCATTACGAACTGCCTCCCCACCGCTTCAATATGGTGGCGGGTGCAGGTGCTTCTGCAAGCTTTACTTCCCTTGCGCAAGACTTTAGCGCTATTGATGAATTCATTCAACCGGGAAAATGGACCTTCGGGCATATCAGCTATGAGCAGGGCGCTGCCTGGCATGGAGTGAATACCATCAAAAAAGACCCGGTAGCTTTTCCGCCGTTCTTTTTCTTCAGGCCGGAACACGTGCTGGTGCTGGAAAACGGCGTGCTGCTGGTGGAATCCGCGGAACCAGACAAGATCTATGAAGAGATCCTTGCTATGGAGTCCACAGCGACACCCGGTTCTTCTATTCCTATGGAGCCGAGGCTGAGCCACGATGCCTACCTGGAAAGGATAGCCGCCATCAAGGCCCACATTCTTCGTGGAGATGCTTACGAAGTAAATTTCTGCCAGGAATTTTTTGCGGAAGACGTAGAGGCTGACCCTGCAGAGTTGTACAAGGCGCTATCTCAACTCTCCCCGAATCCCTTCAGCGGTTTTTACAGGGTGAACGATCAATACCTGGTTTGCGCCAGCCCGGAACGTTTCCTGTTCAGGGAGGGAGAGACATTAATATCCCAGCCCATGAAGGGTACATCAAAGCGTTGGGATGACCCGTCAGCTGATGAAGCCTCGCGGAAGGAACTGTTCGAAAGCGCCAAGGACAGGTCGGAGAATGTAATGGTGGTTGACCTGGTAAGGAACGACCTGTCGAGGGTTTGCCGCGCGGGCAGTGTGGAAGTGGAAGAGCTTTTTGGCATCTATTCTTTCCCGAACGTACACCAGATGGTTTCTACCGTGAAAGGGAGGCTGGAAACTAATGTGTACTTCTCACACATTATCAAGGCCAGCTTTCCCATGGGATCCATGACAGGCGCGCCCAAAAAGCGGGTCATAGAGATCATTGACCGGTACGAGCCGGTGGCCAGGGGTATTTTTTCAGGCAGCATTGGTTACATTGATCCGCAGGGCAACTTCGACCTCAACGTCGTTATCCGGAGCATGATGTACAATGCGGCTACCGGCTATCTTTCCTACCAGGTGGGGTCCGGCATCACCTTCTACAGCCAGCCGGAAAAAGAATGGGAGGAATGCCTGCTGAAGGGTATGGCCATAAAAAAAGTGCTGACCGGCGGCCAGCACTCGTGAAATTCTCAAAGCTAAATTATCTCGCTCCAGCCAGCATCAGGTGGATGGATTGCTCAAGGATCTGTGGTTTGCTTGCCTGGAAGGTCAGGGCCTTGTCGGCAGGAAGCTTCATCGTGTACTCACCCTTGCCAGAAAGCTGGCTGTCGAAATTAGGGTTGAGGCGGTTGAACTCCGTGATGTTCATCTGGAGAGACTGGGCGATCACCAGGGAGTGGTACTTGCCGGTAACGACCACCGACACCAGGTTCTCATTGGATAAGGCCGCGGTTTGCACCGGAGACTGCTTCATCCTTTTTTCATTCTCCAGCTTCGTGAGGGTGGTTTCACCGCCATCGCCTTCCATTATATAATGCGTAGCGATGAACTTCTTCACGTGCGTCCTGGATTCGGCCGGCAGGTAGTACTGCAGGTCCCAGAAGTTGCGGCTGCCGCTCTTGCGGATGGCCTTGTTCACATTGCCCGGACCGCCATTATAAGCAGCGATCACCAGCAGCCAGTCGCCGAAGATGTCGTAGAGATCCGTCAGGTAGCGGGCAGCTGCCTGCGTGCTCTTTTGAAAGTTCTTTCTCTCATCCACTTTGCTGTTCACCTTCAGGCCCATGATGCGGGCTGTTTCAGGCATGAACTGCCATGGACCCACTGCGCCCACACTTGATCTTGCCGTGGCCTTCAGCTCAGACTCGATCACAGAGAGGTATTTCAGCTCGGTAGGAAGACCATACTTAGACAACACCTTGTCCATCATGTCGAAATAGGGCTTGCCCCAGGTCTTCATTTTGTTGAGGTTGGCGGTTTCTTTGGCCATGTAATCCTGGACGAAACTGACGGCTTTAGGATTCAGCTGGGTGGTATAACCACTGTTGCTTTCGGTCTCAGCACTAACAAAAAGGTTTTTGAAGCCGGCACGGGGGTTAGCGATCACCTCTTCTTTAATGGTCGAATCATTATATAAGAAGAGATTGAAGTCGGTCTCAACGGACTGGATACCAGCGAAGGACGATAGAAAGGCAGTCAGGGGCAGTAGGGTTAACAATAAAAGTTTCTTCATCGTATCTTTTTTTAGGAGATGATCCAATCACACAATTCATAGGACTCTTATTGTCGGATTTCTTGGTAGGTTAACGAGAGCGAAGGTACCACTTTCATGTGGTTTTTTCTCTCCAAAATGGGTCAAAATTGTTACAGTAATGAGAAAAGCCCCTGTACCGGATGAGCTTACCGGCACAGGGGCTAGACGCATTAACAAATATTTAAATGCCTATGGCTGTGTTGTAGAATTAGTTGTAGAGGTGGTGCTGTTGCGGTCCCTGTCGTGGATGCTTTCCTCGATCTCTTTTCTCACGTTGCTCTTTGCATCGTTAAATTCCCTCACCCCGCGGCCCAGCCCACGCATGAGCTCAGGGATTTTACGACCACCGAATAAGATCAATATTACAATGATTATCAATATGATTTCCTGTGTGCCGAATCCCATGACTTATTTATTTAAGATGATTTGCAGACAAAATTAATTGAAAGGCGGCAGAAAAAATATGATTTTGACCCGGTCGAAAAAAAAGCGGAAGCACCTGCTCCCGCTTTTTTTTAATATGGTATGGATCAGGCTTTCTCCAGGTGAGTAGCCCTTTTCTTTTCCTGGATCCTTGCGCTCTTACCGCTACGCTCGCGCTGATAGTAAAGTTTGGCACGACGAACGCGGCCAGCCTTGTTCAACACAATCGAGTCGATGTTGGGGGAGAAGATGGGGAACAGCCTCTCAACGCCAATACCGTCGGAGATCTTCCTAACAGTAAAGCTTACTGTGGCACCAGTTCCCTGGATCTTGATCACGTCGCCCTTGAAAGACTGGATACGCTCCTTGGTTCCTTCCAGGATCTTATAGTTCACAGTGATGTTGTCACCTGCCTTAAACTTAGGAAATTCTTTCTTGCCTGTAAGCTGCTCGTGTACAAAGGCAACAGCGGGGGAGTTCATAATATCTGGTTTTAATCCCTGAAAATTGGGGAGGCAAAAGTAGGGGAAAAAGTTCAATGTTCAATGTTCAAAGTTCTTGGTTTAGATAGAAAAAAGTTAAGGAATCCAGAACGATTAACGAAACCTTCAAACTCCGCACCTCCAACGTCGACCCCAGAACTTCGAACCGGGAACCTCGAACCTGTCCTACCTGGCTACGTTCACCGACCTCTTTTCCCGGATCACCGTCACCTTGATCTGTCCAGGGTAGGTCATTTCGGTCTGGATCTTCTGGGCTATGTCGAAGGAAAGCCTTTCGCTGTCGTTATCGGTTACTTTATCTGCCTCTACGATCACGCGCAGCTCACGGCCCGCCTGGATGGCATAGGCCTTCTCCACGCCGGTATAATTGAGCGCCAGTGTTTCCAGGGCCTTGATCCTCTGCAGGTATTGCTGCATGATCTCCCTTCTTGCTCCAGGGCGGGCGCCGCTGATAGAGTCGCAGGCCTGCACGATGGGAGAGATCACGTATTGCATTTCCATTTCGTCGTGGTGGGCGCCGATGGCGTTCACGATGGCAGGTATCTCGCCATATTTCTCAGCCAGCTTGGCTCCCAGCAGTGCGTGGCTCAGTTCAGTTTCCTCGTCGGGCACCTTGCCTATGTCGTGCAGGAGGCCGGCTCTCTTGGCCAGCTTGGGGTTGAGTCCCAGTTCAGCGGCCATGATGGCGCAAAGGTTGGCTACCTCGCGGCTGTGCATCAACAGGTTTTGGCCGTAAGAAGAGCGGAAACGCATCTTACCTACCATCCTCACCAGTTCTTTATGCAGTCCATGGATGCCCAGCTCGATCACGGTACGCTCACCGATCTCCATCACCTGGTCTTCCAGTTGTCTTTTTGTTTTTTCTACCACTTCCTCGATCCTGGCCGGGTGGATACGTCCGTCGGCCACCAGCCTTTGCAGGCTGAGCCTGGCGATCTCTCGGCGCAGCGGGTCGAAGCAGGAGAGAATGATGGCCTCCGGCGTGTCGTCCACGATCAGGTCTACGCCTGTCGCAGCTTCGATCGCACGGATATTTCTTCCCTCGCGGCCAATGATCTGTCCTTTGATCTCGTCGGTTTCTAACTGGAATACGGTGATGGCATTTTCAATGGCCTGCTCGGCGGCGGTACGCTGGATGGTCTGGATCACGATCTTGCGGGCCTCCTTGTTGGCTTTCTGCCTGGCCTCGTCTATGATCTCCTGCTGCAAGCCAATGGCCCGGGAATGAGCTTCCTGCTTCAGGCCTTCGATCAACTGGTTCCTGGCTTCTTCGGCAGTGAGTCCGGATATCTTTTCCAGGCGGCGCTGGTGCTCCTCCTGGTGCTTTTCCAGCTCGGCCTGCTTGGTATTCACCACTTCTATCTGGCGGGAGAGGTTCTGCTTAATGGCTTCGTTCTCCTTGATCTGCCTTTCTACCTGCTCTGTTTTCTGGTTAATGGCCAGCTCTTTCTGCTTGGCCCTGTTCTCGGTCTCGGCCACTTTGCGGTTCCTTTCGTTCACCTCGCGCTCGTACTCCGATTTCAATTGCACGAACCTTTCCTTGGCAGAGAGTTCTTTTTCCTTCCTGACGGTCTCGGCTCTCAGCTCGGCTTCCTTAATGAGGGTTTGGGCGTGGAGCTCGGCCTCCTGGATCTTTTTACTGGTGTCCTTTGCAAATATGAGTTTACCCGCTACGATGCCTATGAGAAGGCCGGCGATCGCGGCGATGACGGTAATTATAATGGGGTCCATTTTTACGTGGTTTAATAATGAGGAAGTTGATATGTGAATAGAAATGCTCCATTCTTAAGGTCCGAAGATACAAAACCAAGGGTATTCCACTCTGCCTTCCTTTCTGGATGAACGGGTGGCGGTTCTGAAAAGGATTGAGTAAACTTGCATAAATCATTTTTTTATGTACCGCTCCTTCCTCCTGCTGCTGATCCCCTTTGCTGCTCTTGCGCAGCCTCCTGCCGCATCTACTTTTGCACTGAAGGGTAATTTCAAAGTAAAATCTCCGATAGAAAAGGTCTTCCTCTATTATTCGGATGGCGATAAATACATCAGCGACAGCGCTGAGCTGCAGGATGGTTCATTTGCATTCAACGGCAGCGTCTCAGAGCCCACGGTAGCTACCCTCAGGGCGCGCCTGGCAAAGGCCAGCCCGGAAGAAAAAACCAAGTGGGAGACGATCCAGCTCTTCCTGGAGCCGGGCAAGGTGAGCGTTACTGCAGTAGATTCCATCAAGCACCACCAGGTGAATGCCGGCAAGGGCCAGAAGGATTTTGAGGAGTTGAAGAAAAAGCTGGCAACCTACGACGCTGAGCTGCAGCCACTCTATGAAGCTTATAGTGCAGCCGCCAAGGAAAAGAACGAAGCGGAAAAATCAAGCATTCAGGAAAAGCTAATGGCCATCGACGCCAGGAGAAAGGAAGAGGTCTACCTCGATTTTGTTAAGAAGAAGAGCAATTCACCTCTGGCCTTGTATGCCGTCAAGCAATACGCTGGCTGGGATATAGACCCCAAAGCGGTAGAGCCCCTGTTCCTGATGCTGCCCGAAGCCACCCGCAACTGGCCATCGGCGGTGGAGTTCAAAGGACTCATTGAAGCGGCGAAGAAAACAGCCGTGGGTGTGGTAGCAATGGATTTCACCCAGGCAGACACTTCCGGTGTGGCGGTGACGCTTTCCTCTTTCCGGGGCAAGTATGTGCTGGTGGATTTCTGGGCAAGCTGGTGCGGTCCTTGCCGCGTAGAGAACCCCAATGTGGTGAAGGCTTTCAATACCTATAAGGACAAAGGCTTCACGGTGCTGGGTGTTTCGCTTGACCGGGAGAATGCAAAAGAAAAATGGCTGAAGGCCATTCATGACGATAACCTCACCTGGACCCATGTAAGCGACTTGAAATACTGGGACAATGAAGTGGCCAAGCAATACGGCATCCGCGCCATCCCGCAGAATGTGCTGGTAGGACCAGACGGCGTGATCGTGGCCAGGAATCTTTCAGGCGAAGCCTTGCAGAAGAAACTGGCGGAGCTGTTTCAGTGAAAGGTGAAAGGTGAAAGGTGAAAGGTGAAAGGTGAAAAGAATGATCTTATTTGATGCAGTCTTTCTTTTGGTGGGCAGGTGCCATTGAACCACAGAGTGGTTCCGATTCGGGTGATCGAATCCAGTAGGACACTTACAACATCAGCAACAAATTTCACCATTCACCATTCACCATTCACCATTCAAACGGCGTTCTCATCCAGCGATTGATCTAACATCTTTTCCAGCGTAGCCAGCCTGCCGGAGACGTTCTCCATATTCACCTGGTTGGAAATAGCCGCATTTTGTTCGGTGGCGAACCAGATCAGCACCATGGCGATATAGTCCTGCATGTCCTTTCCCGCGAACTGGGTCTTGAACTCAACCAATTTGTCATTGATGGTCTTCGCCGTTCTTCTCACCACTTCTTCATCCTTAGGACTCACCTTGATGCGGTAAGTGCGGTCGGCAATAAGAAGATTCAGAGGGATGAGTTCGTTAGACATGTTTTAGTTTCCTGTTTACAGTTTCCAGTTTCCTGTTTTTTTTAGAGGAGCATTCTCCGCGCTCCTTCGCGCCATCGCGCCTCCGCGTCAAAGCCATCGTACTTTCACACCATTCACTTGCTTCACCACGACTGGCGCGCGGCTCGCAATGACACTGGCTCCGTAATGGCACCTCTTTTCACGTTTCACGTTTCACGTTTCACGATGGCGGGCCTACTGGCTCAGGTAGCCTATGCATTTATCGATCTCTCGGATATATTGGTTGATCTGCTTTTCGAATTCCTTTTTTTCCTTCTCCTCCATTTCGCCCGTCGCCAGCTTCATGATGGAGACCTGCTGCTGCAGTTCGCTGATGCGCTGCTGCCATTCCTGCTGCTCGTTTTCTTTTCTACCCAGCTCCTCACGCAGCTGCTCGTTCTCTTTCTTCACGCGCTGGTACTGCTTCAGCAGCCGCTGGAGCTTTTCATTGATATGATTGAATTGCAGGTCGAGGCTCATTGTTTCCTGATTTCTACCGCCAGCTCTTTTTCCAGCGTGGTCATGATCTTGTTCATCATGGTGTCGATCTCTTTATCCGTCATGGTCTTTTCCTCGTCCACAAAGGTGAAGTTCACCGCCATCGATTTCTTATCCTTTCCTAATTTATCACTTTCAAACACGTCAAACAATTTCACCTTCGACAGCCTGCCGATCCTGAGTCCGCTGATCCTTTTTTCAATGGCCTCGTATTGCATACCCGAAGGCACCAGCATGGCCAGGTCGCGCTCGATGGCCGGGAAACGGGAAACTTCTTTGAATTTTACTTTCAGCTGCGCATGCTTCAGCACGGTGTCCCAGTTGAAGTTCACAAAGTAGACCGGCTGCTTGATATCGAAGGTCTTGAGCACGGTACCCGCTACTCTTCCCAGCTTGATCAGATTCTCACTTTCCAGGTCCCCTTTCAGCATCTGGTCGAGGTGTTGATTCGCCACCTGTTCCAGTTGCACATGAATACCCAGGTTATTCAGCAATGCTTCCGCTACGCCTTTTGCATAATAGAGGTCAACCGGTCCTGCGCCTTTCTTCCAGCCTTTTCCCGAAAGTTCACCGGTGATGTAAAGACATAGATGTTCAGTTTCCGTATAGTTGCCGGGGCCTTCGGTCTCATAGGTCTTGCCAAATTCAAACAGCTTGAGGTCCTGGTTCTTTCGGTTGATGTTGAAGGCGATCACTTCTAGTCCTGTGGGCAGCATGGCCGGGCGCATCACATCCAGGTCGGCGCTGAGGTTGTTCATCAGCTTCACCGTGCCTGCCATTTTTTCTTCTGAAAAATACCGGGAGGCCGTGATCGAATTGGTCATGATCTCGGAATAACCCAGTCCTACCAGAATGTTGCTGATCTTTTCCTTCAACGATTCTTTTTCATAAAATGGATCTATGGAAGGTGTGATGGTAATAGAGGTTGGGATGTCAATATTATCCAGCCCGTCGATGCGGAGGATCTCTTCCACTACGTCGGCCGGCAGCGTCACATCGTGTTTATGATGCGGCACTTCCATGAGCATGGCGTCTCCGCCCTCACGAAGAATGCCGAATCCCAGGCTCCTTAATATATTGTTGATGGCATCGGGATGATAATTCTTACCGCTCAATTTTCTCAGGTATTGGTATTTCAGCACCACTTCCGCCTTTGGCTTAGGGTTGGGATAAATGTCAATGATCTCGGAAGCGATGGTGCCGCCTGCCAGGTCCTTCATCAGCTCCGCTGCTCTTTTCAGTACCGTTACTGTCTGCGAAATGTCGATACCTTTTTCAAAGCGGGTGGCCGCATCGGTGCGCAGGCCATGCCTGAAGGAAGTTTTACGGATGGTAGTAGGATCGAAGTAGGCGCTCTCCAGGAAAATACGGGTGGTTGTATCGGTGACACCACTCTTGATGCCGCCGAACACTCCCGCTATGCACATGCCTTCTTCGGCGTTGCAGATCATCAGGTCCTCTCCGCTCAGTTTTCTTTCTTTTTCATCCAGCGTCACAAAACTGCTTCCCTCCGGTAAGTTCTTTACGATCACCTTCCCGCCCTGGATGGCATCGTAGTCGAAAGCGTGCAGGGGCTGACCTGTCTCGTGCTGAATAAAGTTGGTAATGTCTACGATGTTGTTGATGGGACGAACGCCTACGGCCTTCAGCCTTTCCTGTAGCCATTTGGGAGAGGGCCCGATACTGACGCCAGAAATACAGAGGCCTGAATAACGGGGACAGGCAGCCGCATTTTCCACTGTCACCTCGATATCCATCGATTTTTTGTCCACTTTGAACTGTGAGGAAGGCAGGACAGGCTTTACTTCTTTTTTATCGTGATGGGAGAGGTAGGCGCAAACGTCGCGGGCCACGCCCCAATGGCTCATGGCATCGGCGCGGTTGGGCGTGAGTCCTATCTCATAAATAATGTCGGAAAATGGGTGGAAATATTCCGCAGCGGGGGTGCCTGTGACGGCATCCTCCGGCAGCACCATAATACCTGCATGCGAATCGCCCAGGCCGATCTCGTCTTCAGCGCAGATCATTCCCTGGCTTTCGGTACCGCGGATCTTGGCGGCCTTCATGGTCATGGGCTCGCCTTTGGTTGGATAGATGGTAGCTCCTACCGGTGCCACCACTACTTTCTGCCCGGCGGCCACATTGGGTGCCCCGCAAACGATCTGAAGCAGGTCGCCCTGGCCCAGGTCTACTTTGGTGAGGGTGAGCTTGTCGGCATTGGGATGCTTTTCGGTCTCCTTTACATGGCCGATCACGAGTCCTTTGAGTCCGCCTTTCACTTCCTCGAAGGCTTCCATTTTTTCTACTTCCAGTCCTATGGAGGTGAGGATGCGGGAGAGTCTTTCGGGTTCTACTTCTACGGGCAGGTACTCACTGAGCCATTTATAGGAGATCGTCATACGAACAAAGATAAAGGGCAGGCTTCGATTTGAACCACTAAGACACTAAGTCACAAAGAGAACTAAGGAGCTCTGTCTTTGTGCTTCCTGGTGACTTAGTGGTTCAACCGGTATGAGGCCTAAAGTCGAGTTTTAAGCACAGGGATCATCTCCTCTTTCCAGGAAGCGAAGCTCCCATCCAGGATCCGTTTTCTCGCCTCTCTCACCAGCCAGAGATAGAAGGCCAGGTTTTGAATTGAGGCTATGGTGAAACCCAGGAACTCACCCGCTTTGAAGAGGTGCCTTACATAGGACCGGCTGTAATACCGGCTCACCTCGCAGTCGAGGCCTTCGTCCAGGGGCGACATATCCTTCTCCCATTTCTTGTTGTCGATGTTGATCACGCCTTTGGTGGTGAACAGCATGGCATTCCTCCCGTTGCGGGTGGGCATCACGCAGTCGAACATGTCCACGCCCAGCGCAATGCATTCCAGGATGTTCCAGGGCGTACCCACGCCCATGAGGTAGCGAGGCTTTTGCACGGGCAGGTTTTCACAGCAAAGCTGGCAGATCTCGTACATCACCGGCTCGGGCTCGCCTACGCTGAGTCCCCCGATGGCATTGCCGGCGGCGTTTTTAGAAGAAATGTATTCGCAGGAAGCCTTTCTCAGGTCGTGGTGGATAGCGCCCTGCACGATCGGAAAAAGGTTCTGGCTATGTCCCCATTTATCGGGTGTGGTAGCGAGGTGATTGATGCAACGGTCCAGCCAGCGGTGGGTCATGTGCATGGAGTCGGAGGCGTATTTGTATTCGGCCTGGGCAGGCGGACATTCGTCAAAGGCCATGATGATGTCGGCCCCGATGGTGCGCTGGATGTCCATCACCTTCTCGGGAGTGAACAGGTGGCTGCTACCATCGATATGGCTGCGGAACATCACGCCTTCTTCGTTGATCTTGCGGCTGGCAGCCAGGGAGAACACCTGGTAGCCGCCGCTGTCGGTGAGAATGGGTTGCTTCCAATTCATAAAGCGGTGGAGACCACCGGCGGCTTCCATCACTTCCATGCCGGGCCGCAGGTAAAGGTGGTAGGTATTGCCCAGGATGATATCGGGCTTCACGTCCTGCACCAGCTGCTGCTGAGTTACCGCTTTTACCGTACCGGCCGTGCCCACGGGCATGAAGATGGGCGTTTCAATGGTCCCGTGATCGGTGGTGATGGTGCCGGCGCGCGCGGCGGTCTTGTCGTCTGTATGATGCAGCTGGAATTCTAAAGCGGCCATGGGGCGCAAGATACAGTAGGGAGCGGTGCATTTAATGCAGTCCTCAGATTCCTCTCCCGCAGGTGCGGGATCGGAATGACAATGCAAAGAAGGCGCCTTCCGCCTTTACCATTCACGATTGACGATTCACGATTGACGATTCACCCCGGATCAAGCCCGGGGCAAGCCATTCACCATTCACTAGAATATCCCTTATTTTCGGCCCCTGAATAATGACACTGACTGCTGGCCTCATCCTTTTCATTTTATTCTGCCTGGTAGCTGCTATACAGGTAGGCTATTACCTTTTCCTTTTCGGCAAGGTGGCTTTTTACAAGCCCTCTGCCAAAGAACAATCACAAACCCACCCGGTATCGGTGATCGTATGCGCCCGCGACGAAGACGAGAACCTCGCCCGCTACCTGCCCGGGCTGTTGGTGCAGGATTATCCTACCACCCATGAAGTGATCGTGGTGAATGACAATTCGGTGGACGATTCCAAATACATTCTCGCCGAACTGCAGAAGCGGTTCCGCCAGCTGCAGGTGGTGCAGCTGGAGCAGGAAGCCAAACTGATTAACGGGAAAAAGTATCCCTTGTCTGTCGGCATCAAAGAAGCGAAACACGAGATCGTGCTGCTCACCGATGCGGACTGTGTACCCGCCAGCGAGCACTGGATCATGAAGATGCAGCAGGCATTCACCAATGGCATAGAGATCGTGCTGGGTTATAGTCCGTACACGCGCAGCAAGGGACTCCTGAACAAACTGATCCGCTGGGAGACCTTTCACACGGCCCTTCAATACCTGGGCTATGCGCTGGCCGGCAAGCCCTACATGGGCGTGGGCAGGAATCTTTCTTATAAAAGGGATGTGTTCTTCCGCAACAAGGGCTTTTCCGCCATCAACAACATCGCCAGCGGCGACGACGACCTCTTCATCAACCGCGTAGCCAAAAAGCACAACACCGCGATCGTGATCGATCCGGAAGCCTTTACTTATTCTGCGCCCAAAAAAACCTGGCAGGAATGGAAGCGCCAAAAGACCAGGCATTATTCAACCGGCAAGTATTATAAGACCGGTCATAAATTTTTGCTCGGACTTTATACTGCAACCTTATTTCTTTTTTACCCTCTGCTGATCGCTTCCCTTCTCTTCTGTTCATGGCAGTATACGCTGATACCCTTTGGTGTGAGGCTGCTGGTGCAGGCGGTGATCCTTAAAAAGGCCACCGACAAGCTGCAGGAAAAGGATCTTTTCGGCTGGTTCTTTGTGCTCGACATCTGGATGTTCTTCTACTATATTTATTTCGCCCCGGCCTTATGGAAAACGCCGAGGAGGAACTGGAACTGATAAAGGAGTAATTTTAAAAATGTCGCTGGGGATCGTTACAAAATACTTTACAGACTTCACCCCTGTCCAACTGGAGCAGCTGCGGGCATTGGAAGGATTGTATAAGGAATGGAATGCAAAGATCAATGTGATCTCGCGCAAGGACATTGAAGGCCTGTATGAAAAGCATGTGCTGCATTCGCTGAGTATAGCGGCGGCATTTGACCTTCCCGACGGTACTGATATTATCGACATTGGTACAGGAGGAGGTTTTCCCGGCATTCCCCTCGCGATATTCTTTCCCAACATCAGGTTTCACCTGGTCGATAGCATCCGCAAAAAGCTCACGGTGATCGAAGAAGTGAAGGGTGCGATCGGCCTGAAGAACGTCACCACGCAACATACAAGGGCAGAAGAAATAAAGAACCGGAAATTCGATTTCGCGGTGAGCAGGGCGGTGGCTCCGCTGAAAGACCTCTTGCAATGGAGCAAGCCCCTGGTACGCAGCAAAGAGTTCAAAATAAAAAATGGTGAAGAAGAGATCATCCTCAAGTCGGGACTGATCTGCCTGAAGGGTGGGGACCTGGCTGCGGAGATCTCGGAAAGCCGTGCGCGCCCGCGCATGATGGAGATACACAAGATCTTCCCGGAGGAGTATTTCAGGGAGAAGTATCTTTTGTACGTGGCGTTTTGAAACCCACCCGCCGAAACTTCGGCAGCGTTCAGTAGTTTAACTTATAGAGGTTTTCCGCGTTGTGGCGCTTAAGGATCTAAGTGTGGACGATACCTGTTCGATGAACTCTTCCCGCTGGTCGGGTGTGAGCACAATTTTGCTGCCGTCAGTTTTGGTGATGAGGACGATTTGATCCCTGCGTGTTCCATACCACATGGTTTTTCCAAGGTAGGTATCGAATTTTCCCATGTAGCCAAAGGCGCCGCCTTTTGTTGCGTCTTTTAGCAGGTCGTGATGAATGGGATCAATCCGGGCTATCTCCTGTAAATTGATCTCGACATTTCCTATCGGTCGCCGGATAATGATCTTTTCGTCCCGGACTTCATACCGGGTGGGCTTGTGCAGGTAGGTATAAAGCAGAATGAGCATGAAGAATCCAAATAAACTGATCTCCCATATCCATCTTTCAAGAAGAATCAAAGAGAACAAAGGGATGGCCGCGAAAATCATGAATACAGCTATCGTCTTCTTTCTTACGATCTTGTCGGCCGATGTGTAATAGGTCATGGTTTCGGTTTAGCTACCTTGGATTCCCGGTCCTGATAAATATAATAAATCACGCTTAATTTTTGCAGTTTCCGACGCAGCAAAACGGGGACGCGGCACTTTATCAACTCTATCAACTTGTCAACTGGCCTATTAAGCCTCACGCAGGATCTTCTCCATCTTCCTGCCCTTTGCCAGCTCGTCCACCAGCTTGTCCAGGTACCTGACCTTCCGCATGAAGGGATCTTCAATTTCCTCTATGCGGTAGCCGCAGATCACGCCGGTGATGAGATGGGCATTGGGATGGAGCTTTGCCTTTTCAAAGAAAGTTTCGAAACTCACTTTTTCATTGATCAGCTCCTGCAGTTTCTTGTCGTTGAAACCGGTCAGCCATTCGATCACCTGGTGCAGTTCTTCTTTTGTCCTGCCTTTCTTCTCCACTTTGGCAACATAATGAGGATACACAGAAGCAAAGGTCATTTTAGCAACGCGCTCATTGGCAGCAGCGGAATTATTCATGCGGACTATTTTTATTTTTTGGATTGGGAATACAATTTACCGATTTTGAACAAGGTGAATATGAGATTGTTGATAGGTCTTGACAGTTGCCTGGAAGATTACAATAAGGCACCGGATGACACGATAGGTGTCAGGTAAAATATCTTATGAGTTAAAGAGTCAGTTGCTTCAGCGCCGCAAAGGAGCACTATGCAGGCTCGTCCGACACCGGGTTCTTTTCCACAAATTCATCGTGTATCTCCTTGAACTTAGCCTGCAATTCGGTACTGGCGGTCAGGGCAGCATCCACATGCTCGTGAATATCAGGCAGGCTGTTGGCCAGGGAGTCGTCTCCCAGGTTAATATTATCAGCTTCTATCTGGGTGATCTTCTTTAATACGGAGGTCTGGCTGCTGATCACATCATCCAGTTCCCTCAGGATCTTATCCATTAAACTGATCCTTTCGCGTGTTTGCATAACCTTGAATTTCGTATAGTTTATATAAATACAATGCCACCACGGGCCTTCTGCACTTAAGTAAACAAAAAAAGCTGCCTGGAGGGCAGCTTTTTAAATATGTGGTCTATCATTAATGATTAGGTTTAGGCTCCTTATTCTTTGCCATCTCTTCATAGAAAGACTTGACAGCTTTTATCTGCTCTGGCGACAGCACCTCGCTGTACTTTTTTTCTTTTTCAGCTTTTAATTCCGCAAGCTTTGCTGTACGATCAGCCTCGCTCAGGTCACGTAAACCCATTGCAGCCACGCGGGTCTCAAAGTTAATTTCTACTATCCTGGTTGCCTGCTCTTTGGTGAGTCCGGTTTTCTCCACCATCAGCGGCACCTGCGTTTCTTTTGCCTTCTCCAGCATAGCCGCCAGATCCGGAGCTGCCTGATTGACGTTTGGCTTAGTGCCGGTTGACTGAGTGCCAGTTGTCTGGGCAAAGGTGGTAGCTGAGACCAATGCGCTAAAGACTAAAGTGAGGAATAAAAACTTTTTCATAACATTCATTTTATTGTTTCAGTTAAATTATTCCATTTACCAATTTCCTTAGACATAAACCTGTACAGGCGGCGCTTTAAAGGGATAAATCAGCTGCTATGCCAGCCGCAACACTTAAGACTGTCGGTTTTTTACATGAGAACCAGCGGGGCATATTGTATTATACCCCCGGGGATGTGTAAATGCAATACGATTTGATCCCCTTGGACTCAGTTGCCGCTACCAGCGCGGTTGATCTCATCGGCTGCTCCGCCCTCAGACCGGTTAATAGCCTTCATGCTTTTGCCAAACCGCCAGCTAAAGTTCAGCCGGGCCACTCTTGAGTCCCACTTGATCTCAAACGGTTCATAAGAATTCTGAAAGGTGGAGAAACCTGAATAGTTCTGGAACCAGGTGATGTCCCGGATACTGAGTTTGAGCGATCCCTTCCCCTTGAATACTTGCTTGGAAACACCAAGATCCAGTGATCCCTGGGGCTCCAGCCATTCCTGCAGGTCTATCTGGCTTTTTGTTTGGTAATAGCCACTGATCTCCGCTCCCCAACCCTTTCTAAATTTGAACTGGTTGTTGAGGCTGATATTGAGCTGCTTTATTTTAGCCATCATGGGTGCCCAGACCACTCCTTTGATGATCTTGTAATTGAATACAGATGAGCCCATGATGCTCCACCAATCCGTCAGAGGCTGCTGGTAGGTAATGGTAGCGCCGTAATTCTGAAAGGAACCCACATTGCCGCGGGTATAGATGATGATGTTCTTGTCAACATTGCTGCTGCTTGAATCAATGATGAATAATTGAGAAAAATAGTCGCGCAGGTAACTGTATGAGAATTCGGTAGTAAGCTTTTGCTTATAGGTGTGCGCTACTGCGAAATTCCAGGTGTATTGCGGCTTGATAAATGGATTGCCGCTCTCATAAGTGTATTTGTTCAACGTTTTCAGGAAAGGGTTTAAGTTTTGAAATGGAGGCCTGTCTATCCTTCTTCCTGTGCGGAATGTAAACATGTGATTGCTATCGGCTTCGTAAGACAGAAAGGCGGTTGGAAAAAAGCTGCTATAATCTTTGTTGAAAGCCGAGTCCTTTATTACAGCGTTTCCAAGCTGGTGAGCGTTGTAAGAAGTAAACTCATACCGAAGGCCGCCCTGCCAGTGCCATTTTCCTTTTTTGGCATCAGCACTTGCATAAGCAGCGCTGATCTTTTCATTGTATAAAAAATGGTTGCTTCTGCTTAGGTCCGGTACCCAGGTATTTGCATCATAAGAATAATAATCTGCCAGGTTATCAGTTTTATTAATGGCCGATTTTACCCCAGTTTCGAGGGTGACCGACTTGAATCGCCTTGTGTAATCGATCTTCAGCGAAACAATATTGAGTTGGGAAGGCGTATTGCCTTTGGTAGCGGACACGGGGCTGCCTGGCGACTGTAGCTGGGTCTGGTAATTCTGATCACTGGCAATGTTGAACCTGACATAGTCCAGGTCGAAATCTATTTCAGTGCCTTCATTTATTTTATGCCTGCCGCTGAAAGTCACCCCGGCTCTTTTAAACTCCATGTTGTTTTCGCCATGTGTAGCAATGGTGGAATCCACTTTATAATTCCGGTCCATCCAGCTGATGGTGCTTGTATTTTTCCCTCTTCTCTCCAGGAGACCGCCGTTAAACACCAGCCCAAGTGTAGTTTTTTGGCTGGCAAAAAAATCGAAACCCGTCCTTAGGTTATGTCCAGTGGCCTTGTTTTTACCGGAATTGGGTTGCTCAAGCAAGGCTGAATCCTGCCCGTTTTGATCGAAATATTTCCTAAGGGTCCAGATCTCCTGAAACTCCGTACCTGTCCGGAAGCCGTAATTCATGAACCAATTGACCTTTCCCTCCCTGTAATTCAGGTTGAGAGAATTACCTGTTTTGGAATATTTTCCTTGTCCAACACTGAGGTTCAAAGAGCCATTGAATCCTCTTAGCTTGTTCGCCTTCGTTTTAATATTGATGATCCCGGCATTCCCGGACGCATCATATTTGGCGCCGGGGTTTTCGATGAGTTCCACTACCTCTACCTGCGAAGCGCTGATGCCTGACAAGTAAGCATGCAGGTCGGCTCCACTCAGCTGTGTAGGTTTGCCATCGATCAAAACAGTGACAGAAGGCTTGCCTTTCATGATGATAGATCCGTCTTTTCCCACAGTGATGCCTGGTGATCTTTCCAGGATATCAATCACGTTTGCTCCTGCGTTGGTAATATTTGCCTCGGGATTGATTACAGTTTTATCAGCCTGGAACTGCACGAAGGGTTTTCTCGAAACCACAGTTACCTCCTTCAGCATGCCACTCTTTGGTCTCAGTATGATGGTGTCGATAAATGAAGCGTTCTTTTCAAGATCGATCCATCGGCTGTATCCTTCTTCGTGTCCTGTAGCGCTGGCAGTCAACCGGTATTTCCTGAGGTCAGTATCAGTAAATTCAATGATGCCTTCCTCATTGGTAGCACCAGAGCGAAAGATCACGGAATCGGCTGTCAATAAGTATACGGTAGCACCCGGCAGTACTGATTTATTTTCACTCATCACAGTCACATGAATGGAAGGCTTAGACTGTGCGATCAGCTGGGTACAGAAACTTAAGAACAGTAAGACAAGGCCCGGTTTGCGCATAAGTTCAATGAAAATATCTAAAAAAAGCAGGAAGAACGCGGCTTTTTACGCAAGCGGTTAGGCCGCCTGCTGAGGGGCTCAGCCCACATTCACATTGAACAGGTAACCTACCAGGGCGGTGAGTCCCATGGCCATAGTACCCCAAAACGTAATTCTGATAATTGCTTTTTTTACGCTGGAACCACCTGTTTTTGCCGCCGCCACACCCAAAATGATCAGGAAGAAAAGCGCAAAGCCGTAAAGAGAGAGCTCGATTGTTTTTAAAGGTAAAAAAAGGCTGACCAGGAGTGGCAAAACTCCACCCACAGAAAACGCGGCACCCGAAGCGAATGCGGCTTGTATGGGTTTGGCCTGACTGATCTCATTGATCCCCAATTCATCTCTTACATGGGATCCCAATGCGTCGTGAAGGGATAATTCCTTTGCCACTGTCAATGCCGTGGCTTTATGTAAACCTCTTTTTTCATAGATCTCCGCTAATCGCTGCAATTCCAAATCCGGCATGTCTTTCAGCTCTTGTTTTTCCCTTTCTATATCGGCTTTTTCTACATCTGTTTGGGAACTTACAGAAACGTATTCCCCAGCAGCCATTGACAAAGCCCCGGCTACCAGGCCTGCTAATGTGGCCAGGATAATGGGCGCGCGCTCATCACTGGCCGCGGCTACACCAATGGCCAGGCTGGCTGTGGAGAGAATGCCGTCGTTGGCGCCAAGAACGGCTGCCCGAAGCCAATTACTCCGATGGATGTAATGAGTTTCTAAATAATTGTCTACAGTTTCGCTTTTTGGGTCCATGCTGAACTGGGATCGACTTCCACGAGGTTTTGTTGATCCGGTTGATAGAACCGGGACAATAGTGAACCACCACTAAAGTTAGACATTTCTCGATTGGTCAGGCCCTGCTCTCATGTCTTATAAATGAGCCGGGATGAAACAGCAATTCTGTTCCAGGCATTAATGGTAACGATGAGCATAATGATCTGTGCAGTTATTTTTTCACCAAAACTGCTGATCGCCTTTTCGTATGTTTCGTCAGACAGTCCAGCTTCAGATATTTTTGTGATCTCCTCTGTCAACTGCAGTAAGATTCTTTCTTTTTCTGAAAACAGGTGCGATTCGCGCCAGACGGGCAGCGCGAAAATTCTTCTGGTTGTTTCACCAATTTTCATGGCATCTTCCGTGTGCATCTCCAGGCAGTAGGCGCAACCATTGATCTGTGACGCGCGCATTTTTATCAACTCCTTTAACAGGGGATCCAGCTCGCATGTTTTTCCATATTCCTCCAGGGTCAGCATCGCCTGGTAGGCACTGGGCTCAATGTCTTTGATATTGATCCTCTTGTTATTCATAAACTCACGTCTTAATCAAGGATTTCAGGTATTCAGATGTTATCTCGTTTTCCGTAATAGAAGATAAGCCTTCGAGCGATCTCAACTCCACGGCCAGCGTTCTCATGGCCCTGATGGCGGTCTTAAAAAAGGAAGGACCGAGGCTTACTCTTCTTACGCCTATTTCTTTCAGCGTTTTCAATTCCGGTATCCCGGGGAGGGTCAGGATATTAATGGGCATTTGAAGACTGGTGACCAATCTTTCTATGACATCCTTTTGCCTGAGAGCAATTGGATAAAAACAGTCGGCACCGGCTTCTTTATACGCGTATCCTCTCTTGAGCAGCTCTTCATATTTCAGATCATCCGTGGGAAACTCTTTATCATGCAATAAAACGTCTGTTCTTGCATTGATAAACAGGGGAAGATCCATTTCGCTGGCAATTGCCCTGATCAGCCTGATCCTCTTACACTGTTTATCAACTGAAAAAATATTGTTTGCCTGATGGCTGGTATCCTCTAAGTTGATCCCCGCAATGCCAGTCTTGATCAGAAGCCTGATATTATCCCGGAGCCGGTCGTCATCATCCGTAAATCCACTTTCAATATCGGCCGTCACGGGAGTATTGACATTCTTTGCTATCCTTTTCAATACTGAAAGCAATTCCCTGAAAGGAATTTTTTCTCCGTCAGGGTAGCCGTTCACATAAGCGATGGAAGCACTCGCTGTGGCAATGGCGGGGTAGCCCAGGTCTTCCAATAATTTTGCACCTAAAACGTCCCAGACATTCGGCAGGATCAGAAAATTCCCCTCACCGTGAAGTTGATGCAGGCGGATCGCTTTCTCCCTTTGACCGGTCATGATACCTCCCTGTTCAATTTACTGTCCCGCGGCTTGCTGTGCCGGGAACTTCGACATGTCCATATAGAAGATCTCCCAGGTATGTCCGTCAAAGTCTTCAATGGTCCGCTGTTGCATAAAGCCATAGTCCTTCATTTCGCTCGGTTCTGTTCCGCCGGCCTTGAGCCCTTTGGTCACGATCCTGTTTACTTCATCAACACTGTCCACCGATAAGGAAAATAATGCAGCTATGCTCGATTTTGTATCTGCTATAGGTTTGGTAGCGAAGGAGGCAAACTTTTCATGTGTCAGGAGCATCACAAAAATGTGCTCGTTCCAAACCATACACTTGCCGGTCTCGTCCGAAAATTGGGGATTGTTGGTAAAACCTAATGCAGAATAAAACTCCATTGATTTTTGCAGGTTTTTCACTGCCAAATTGATGAAGATCTGTTTTGCCATGATGTAAATATTTAGCGGTCAGGGTTAAATATAAATGTAGCTTATATTAGTAGAAGCTGGCCCGCGACCTCAACATTCATCTGTTCATCGGTTCTACATTCGGCTGTTTTCGAAGATCACCTCCTCCCCATCATCCCCGGCATCATTCTTCCCATCGGCATCTTGTTCATGGTCTTCATCATGTCGCGCATCTGGTCGAACTGTTTCATGAAGGCGTTCACTTCAGAGATGTCCTTACCGCAGCCTTTGGCTATCCTTTTCTTGCGGCTGCCGTCTATGAGGTCGGGGTTGGACCTTTCTTCCAGCGTCATAGAGTTGATGATGGCTTCAATGCCCTTGAAGGCGTCGTCGCTGATATCGATATCCTTGACGGCCTTGCCCATGCCGGGTATCATGGCCATCAGGTCCTTGATATTACCCATGTTCTTGATCTGCTCCAGCTGTTGCTTGAAGTCGGCAAAGTCGAACTGGTTCTTCCTGATCTTTTTTTCCAGCTTGCGCGCCTGCTCCTCGCTGAACTGCTCCTGGGCTTTTTCCACGAGGGTGGTGATGTCACCCATACCAAGGATCCTTTGCGCCATCCTATCCGGGTAGAAAAGATCCAGCGTATCCATTTTCTCGCCGCTGCTTACAAACTTGATGGGCTTGTTCACGGTGTACTTGATGGACAGCGCCGCACCACCGCGGGTATCGCCATCGAGCTTGGTGAGCACCACTCCGGTGAAGTCCAGGCGGTCGTTAAAGGCCTTGGCCGTATTCACCGCGTCCTGTCCTGTCATGGCATCCACCACAAAAAGGATCTCCTGCGGGTTCACGGCGTTGCGGATATTGGCCACCTCGTTCATCATGGCCTCGTCCACGGCCAGTCGGCCGGCCGTATCTATGATCACTACGTTCTTGTTCTTGCTCCTGGCCTCGCGGATGGCATTCTGCGCGATCTCCACGGGATTCTTGTTCTCTTCTTCAATGTGCACGTCCACGCCGATCTGCTCGCCCAGCACGCGCAACTGCTCCATCGCTGCAGGACGATAGACGTCTGCCGCTACCAGGATGGGAGAGAACTTTTGTTTTTTCAGGTAGCTGGCCAACTTGCCGCTGAATGTGGTCTTACCGCTACCCTGTAAGCCGGCGATGAGGATCACAGCAGGAGCGCCCTTGGCATTGAAGGGAGCCGCTTCGCCGCCCATGAGAGAGACGAGTTCATCCTTCACGATCTTCACCATCAGCTGGCTGGGACTGATGGCATTGATCACTTTCTCACCCATGGCCTTCTCGCGCACGGTGTCGGTGAATTCCTTGGCGATCTTGTAGTTCACGTCGGCATCCACCATGGCGCGGCGGATCTCCTTGATGGTGGCTGCAATATTCAGCTCGGTGATCCGGCCTTCACCTTTTAAATTCTTAAACGCACCTTCCAGCCGGTCCTGTAATGATTCAAACATGGTTGTATTTTTTAGTCGGGCAGGAGGGCCCGGCAGTTTTTAAAAGCAAAAAGTGAACAAATATGTTCACTTAAGAAGGTGCAAAGATAAAATAAAGGAAGGTCTTATCTCAGGTGCCCAGGTAACTTCTCAATAAATTGGTCTTCTGGGAGGTTTTCAGCTTGGTGATGGCCTTGTCCTTGATCTGCCTGACCCTTTCCCGTGTGAGGTTGAACTTGTCACCAATGTCTTCCAGGCTCAGCGGGTGATCTACGCCGATGCCGAAGAAATAGCAAACCACCTCTTTCTGGCGCTCGGTGAGCGTTTCCAGGGTACGGTTGATCTCGGTGCGGAGCGACTGCCTGTATTCCACCTCGTTATCGGTCTTTTCGGCGCTGGTATTCTCCATCACGTCCAGCAAAGTGCCCTCTTCCCCTTCAGAAAGCGGGGTATCCATGCTCACGTGGCGGATATTGATGCCCAGGGAACTGGTGACCTCTTCGATCTCCATGTTCAGTAGCTCGGCAAGCTCTTCGGCAGAAGGCTCCCTTTCAAATTCCTGCTCCAGCTGGGAAAATGCTTTCTGGATGCGGCTGGTAAGTCCTACCTTGTTCAAAGGCAGCCTCACGATCCTGGCCTGCTCGGCCAGCGCCTGGAGGATCGACTGGCGGATCCACCACACGGCATAGGAAATGAACTTGAAACCGCGGGTCTCATCAAAGCGCTGGGCGGCCTTGATCAGTCCAAGGTTTCCTTCGTTAATGAGGTCGGGGAGTGAAAGGCCCTGGTTCTGGTACTGTTTGGCCACAGATACCACGAATCGGAGATTGGCCTTGGTGAGTCGTTCTAATGCGTTCTGGTCTCCTTGTTTGATGAGGCCGGCGAGCCGGACTTCCTCCTCGGGGCTGATCATTTCGACCCTTCCGATCTCCTGGAGATATTTTTCAAGGGATTGTGACTCACGATTCGTAATAGACTTCGTGATCTTGAGTTGACGCATACTCATAGGATGTCAGTTGTTAGATGGTTATTTTAAGAAAGATTGCTAGGTTTTGGTTTTTCGGCCCAAAATATCCATCACTGTTTCGGTTGCACACATCATTCGGATTGATGTATGTATCCAAATTAGGAAAACATACCATGTGAAACAAAAATATTTTTACAGCCCGGGGGAAAGGCTCGACGAACGCCTGTTAGAGAACGTCCAATTTTCCTAAAATTATTTTGGCAGATGGATTTATTTTCTATTATTGCACCACCCGCAGGTTATAAACAGGTAAGATGAGTAAAAAACAGCTATTTTCTTTAGAGTTTCCCGTACGTTGTTCCCCGGGTATCCTTTATGAGTTCCTTTCCACTTCATCTGGCCTGCAGGAGTGGTTTGCCGACAAGGTTGACGACCAGGACGGCATTTTCAGCTTTTCCTGGAATGGTTCCGAGGAAACGGCAGAAGTGGTGGAGCAGGAAGAGAACAAATACATCCGCTTTCATTGGCTGCATGCCCCTAAAGAGGAATTCTTCGAGTTCAGGATCGAGAAGTCCGACGTGACCAATCAAACCATCCTCATCATCAAGGATTTTGCTGAAAAAAGAGAGATCAAGGACCAGAGCATGCTCTGGGACCACCAGGTGAAAGACCTGTTCCACCGCATTGGCAGCAATTAAGCCAGCGAACAATCCAGCAGGAACTTCCAGCTTTTCATCATTTCTTCCCTTGCTTTAGGTATATCGGTAAGGGGCCAGGTAAGGCCGGTCTTCACGTGCCCGTGCATGCCGCATTGCTTCCGGAAGGCCTGGATATCCAGGTCACTCACCGGCGTGTACACATCCGCATCATACTGGTGCAGCCAGGGATCCTGGTGGATGGAGATGAAATATCCCTTTTCGGCCAGCAAAGGATAACTGCCAGCCAGCCTTTCTAAGGCCTGTTCACGAAAGCTACCCGCCAGGTGAAGCGTGCTGCTGAAATATCTTCCCCACCAGAACATGCTGCGGATGGCGAAGCTGTCTTCCCTGCGGAAGATCCTTGGATAGTCGAGGATCAGGTAGGGCAGGCCCAGGTAATTCTCTCCCCTGGAGATCTTGGGTGGAATGGCAAAAGCAGCATGACCGGGATACATGCCGGCAGCTTCCTGCATCTCCTGCTGCATGCCGATGAAGAGCTCTTTCACTTTCTGCAAAACACTATTCTTCGTTAAAATGACAGAAGCATCATTCATTAAACTCATCTCGGCAGGTGAAAACTGTATTTTTGAGCCTTGCATTCCTAAATTTATCAATTAAACAACCGAAGTGTATAAGAAGTTAGACAAGCTGGTGCTCAAGGCCTTTATCGGTCCCTTCCTGGCTACCTTCTTCATTACCCTGCTGGTGCTGGTGATGCAATTCTTCTGGCTCTGGATCGACGACTTCGTGGGCAAGGGGCTGAGCACCATGCTGATCCTGGAGTTCATTGTGTACCAGAGCGCAGTACTGGTACCCCTGGCACTGCCACTCGCCGTACTGCTTTCCTCCCTCATGACCTTTGGCAACCTTGGTGAAACCTACGAGCTGGTAGCGGTGAAGTCGGCGGGAATTTCGCTTCTGCGTTTCATGCGCCCGCTTTTTTTCCTGGTGCTTTTCATTTGCGGCATCGCCTTTCTTTTCGGCAACTTCATGATACCTGTGGCCAACCTGAAGGCAAGAACGCTTTTAGGTGATATTGTTTTTGCCAAGCCCGCCTTCGATCTCAAAGAGGGTGTGTTTTACGACAAGCTCAATGGCTTTGCCATTAAGGTAGGGAAAAAGGAAAGCAATGACTCCGTGATCCGCGACATCATCATCTATGAGCAGGCCAGCAGCATGCAGGATAATTTCATCGTGGCTTCCGATGGCGTGATGCGCACTTCCGACAACAAGCGTTTTCTGGAATTCCATTTGAAGAACGGTTGGCGCTACCAGGAAAGAACATCACCCGGCAGCGGAGCAACCGAGTTCATCCGTATGGGCTTCAAAGAATACAACAAGCAGTTCGACCTCAGTTCATTCCAGTTCCAGCGTTCCGACGACAGCGTGAACAAGGATAACTGGAGGATGCTGAGCATGCGGCAGCTGCAAAAGTCCATCGACTCCATGGAAAAGCGCCGACGCCAGCTGCCTGCTAAGGTGAAGGGTGAAGTATTCGTGCAGTCGAGTTTCCCGAGGTTCCTGCCTACCATGGATGACAGCACAAGAAAAGCAAACAAACCTGCTGCAAAAAGTTTTGAAGAGCTGGTACCCGATTCCCTGCGTGTAACCGTTCAACAGCGGGCCGCGGGCAAGGCCTCTGCATTGTATGCCAGCAATTCTAATATCCTCTCCTTCTACGAGCAGGAGCAAAAGGAATTCAGAAGACACAAGATCGAGTGGCACAGGAAGATCTCTCTTTCCCTGGCCTGCCTGGTACTTTTTCTTATAGGTGCTCCATTGGGTTCCATCATTCGCAAAGGCGGACTGGGCAACGCCATGATCTCTTCCATCATCTTCTTCATGCTGTTTTATTTTATCAGCAATACCGGTGAGAAATTCGCGAAAGAAGGAGCATGGTCGGCTTTTATGGGGATGTGGTTGTCCACTTTCGTACTGGTGCCCATCGGCCTCTTCCTGACCTATAAGGCCGTGCACGATTCCCAGATACTCAACAAGGACTTCTATACCCGCCTCTTCCGTGCATTTAAGTCTTACCGGCGCAAGAGACGCGATTAGTTTTAATTTCGCGTAAATCGAAGTTATGGCACCCTTTACCACGCGAAGATCATTCATCATCAACACAGGGAAGGCCGGCATCGGCCTCGCATTGGGCAGCGCATTTCTTTCTGCCTGCCACTCTGCAACTAAGATCAGTTCACCCACCTACAGCACGGGGTTTAAGCAGGAGCCATTGCCCTATGCTTATAGCGCATTGAATGAAGCCATCGATGCTCAGACCATGGAAATACATTACACAAAACATGCGGCCAGTTACGCAGCGAACCTGAATGACGCCGCTACTGCAGAAGGCGCCGATACCAAGGCACCGGTGGAGGAGCTGCTGAAAAAAATATCCAGGTACTCGGCCAAGATGCGCAACAACGCAGGCGGCCATTATAACCACGAGTTGTTTTGGAAATGCATGAGTCCGAACAGTTCAGGCAAGCCTTCCGGAAGCCTGGCCACCGCCATCGACTCTTCCTTCGGTTCACTGGAAGCATTTAAGACAGCATTCAGCGATGCGGGCAAGAACAGGTTTGGCAGTGGCTGGGCTTGGCTGATTGTAGACAACGACAAAAGGTTGCGTATTTCTTCCACGCCCAACCAGGACAACCCGCTGATGGATATTGCGGATGAAAAAGGATTTCCCTTGCTGGGCCTGGATGTATGGGAACATGCATATTACCTCCGTTACCAGAACAAGCGCCCCGATTATATAGCCAACTGGTGGAAGGTGGTGAACTGGAATTTCGTACAGGACCGTTACCAAAGCCTGGTATAAATGCCTGGCCCATCACCCGGCAAAAAGAAGAATCTAAGGCTGCAGCTATGGATAGCTGTGGCATCCACGCTGCTGTTGGGGGCTAAGTTCATCGGGTATTTTCTCACGCACTCCGTATCGGTGCTCACCGATGCTATGGAAAGCATCGTGAATGTGGCGGCGGCCTTCATTGGCCTCTATAGTCTCTATGTTTCCGCCAAGCCACGTGACCAGGATCATCCTTATGGTCACGGAAAAGCAGAATATCTTTCCGCCGCCATTGAAGGCACACTGGTGTTTTCCGCGGGAGCCCTGATCATTTATAAATCCATCAGGAGTTTTTTCGAGCCATACACCATCGTGAATCTCGATATGGGTATGTATCTCCTGGCAGGCACTGCTGTGGTGAACTGGATACTGGGCACCATCGCTTACAGGCAGGGGACGAAGTCGGATTCGCTGGCGCTGTCGGCCAGTGGAAGGCATTTGCAAAGCGACAGCTATTCCACCTTCGGGATCATTGGCGGACTGATTCTCATTACCCTCACGGGCGAATGGTGGCTGGATGCCGTGGTGGCCATGGGCTTTGCCCTTTTCATTCTTTTCACCGGCTACAGGATCGTAAGAAAATCGGTGGCGGGGATCATGGATGAGGCGGACCTCAGGCTGCTGACAAAAATGGTGGACACCTTGAATGCGAACCGCCGCGACAATTGGGTAGACCTGCACAACCTGCGCGTGATCCGGTATGGCGATGTGTTGCATGTGGACTGTCATCTGACGGTACCCTGGTATTTGAATGTGCACGAGGCGCATACGGAGATAGATGCGCTGGGTTTGCTGATCAGGGAGCATTTCAGCGAATCAATGGAGCTGTTTGCGCACTCCGATGGCTGCCTCTATTTCCAGTGCCATATCTGCGACAAACTCAATTGCCCGGTGAGGCAGCATCCGTTCAAAGAAGAGATACTATGGACAGTAGACAATGTATTGCAAAATAAAAAGCACGGAATTGACGATATAAATACAAATACATGAAGACAACAACTACGTGGAAAACAGGACAGGCATTTGACACTTACCAGGGGGAGGCCAAGTTGGAGATCGACGCGAAGGCAGGGTTCAGCCCCAAAGCGCTTTTGTTATCCGGACTGGCAGGCTGCTCGGGCATTGATGTAGTGGAGATCCTGGAAAAGATGAGGGTGCCCTTTGGAAAGCTGACCATAGATGCGGAGGCCGATCAGACAGAGACCCATCCTAAGGTGTTCACCGATATCCATCTCACCTACCGGTTACAGGCAGCCGAAGAAAGCCGGGACAAGATCAAAAAAGCCATCGACCTTTCTTTGACCAACTACTGCGGTGTGGCGGAAATGCTGAGAAAGAATTCAAGGATAGACTATACCATAGAGCTCGAGCCACTCAACTGACCGGCAAAGCCAGCTTCTTCTCACTTAGACGCGGTCCCGATTAGTAATCGGACGCCAGGGCGCGGAGTCGCGCGGAGTAACAGACGAACAGATGAACAGATGAACCGAAGAATGCTGAAGTAGTAAAGGGGCATCTTCACCATTCACCTCCCGATAGCTATCGGGACACCATTCACGATCGCGGGTTACCACTTCAGTTCCAGCAAGTTGTTCTTCGGCTCGATGTCGGCAAGACGTTTCGTGGGGTCGATCTCCACGGCTATGATATCAGCCAGCCTGCGGCTGGTTTGGATCTGGTAGCTCTGGTGCGTCCACTTCCAGGGCTCATAGTCCTTTCTGCCTTCCTGTCCTTTTTCAACTGGCTTTTTGCCGAACATTAAATTCAGGGGGATGTAATGCCATTCCTGCGAGCCATCGCGGAAGGTGATGCGCACATCAATAGGCATGGGCAACTGGCCAATGCGGGCCAGGCGGATATTGGTTGCGCCGCCTCCTTCATATATGCTGTCGATGGCATAGTCGATGGTCTTGGTGGTATTGACCCAGTACATCCGGTACCAGTCGAGCTTCATGTCGCTTTGCTTTTCGGCGATCTGGATCAGGTCGTTCACATTCGGATGCTTGAAGCGCCAGTCCTTATAATAATGCAGCAGGATATGATCCCTCACCTGTGCACCCACGATATAACCCAGCTGCTCCATGAAGACAGCGCCTTTTGAGTAAGAAGCGTTGCCATAAGCGTAGTTGGTATTGAAATGATCGGCATGCGTGGTCAGTGGTTCTTCCCTGCCACTTTTTGCCAGCGCTATGTAGCCGGCATAATTGCCTGCATGATAGAGCGGGAGGGAAGCGTTCACCAGCGAATCCTGCTTCTTCAATTCCGCGGGATCCTTGATGGAAGGCCTCACTACCTGTTGCCTGTAGTATTCTTCCACCAGGTTGGTCGAGTATTCTGTAAAGCCCTCGTCCATCCAGGCATACAATGCTTCATTGGTGCCGAGCATCATCTGGTACCAGCTGTGCATCCACTCATGGAAGGCCGTACCCAGGCTTGAGCTGGCGAGCATGGTGGCCATGGGATACTCCATACCCCCGTCGCCGCCGTGAATAAATGAATATTGCTTGTAGGCGTATTCTCCGAAGTTCTTTTTAATAAAAGGATAAACAGTTACGGCTGCATCGGCTATCCTTTCCCACTGCGCGTCTTCCTGCACATTGCCAGATTTGTTCTTGTACAGCACATGGATATCGGGCCCGTTGGCCATCTTGCGGGTAATGTGCTTGTAGCCCGGGTCTGCCGCCCAGGCGAAATCATGCACGTTGGGTGCGATGAACTTCCAGCTCAGGTTCTTTCCCGCAGGCTGGGTGACTTTTGCTCCCTTTGCCTGGTAACCATGGCCAATGTTGTTGGGATTCTGCAGGTAGCCTGTGCCGCCGAGTACATAAGATTTATCAATGTTGATGGTCACGTCAAAATCGCCCCAAACGCCGTAGAATTCCCTGGCCACATAAAATTTCGGGTGCCATCCTTCGTAATCGTATTCAGCCATCTTGGGATACCACTGGGTCATGGTGTATCTCACCGTGGTAGATGGATTGTCGCGGCCGCTGCGACGGATCTGCAGGGGCACCTGGGCGTCCCACTCCATTTCAAATACCACTTTAGTTCGTGGCAGGATGGGTTTGTCGAGCCTGACTTCCATAATGGTTTCATGGTCGATCATTTTTTGCGGGCGACCATTCATCTTCAGGCTCCTTACACGCTGGTAGCCGATCTCGTCTTCCTTGAGGTTGACGATCCTGTCCTTCACCCGGCCATCCCAGTCCACGATATCGTTTCCGCGGGCGTCCTTGCGGATCACCACGCTGCCCTGGCGGCGGCTGCGCGCATCCATCATGCTGTTGGGCTGGAAGGCATTCCAGTACATATGATAGAAGACCTTGGTCAGGGTGTCGGGAGAATTGTTCCAGTATTCCAGTTTCTGCTTGCCTTTGTAGCGGTTGGTTTCTACATCCATATCGATATTCATGGTGTATTTCACGCGCTGCTGCCAGCGGCTGGGCTGTGCGTTGGTGTTAGATACAGAAAAGGCAAAAAGGATGAGAATAATGTATTTCGTCATGGCAAGAGTTTGAGAGGGGTAAATTTCGTGAATTATCGGTAAAGATGAACAGCCTCTACTAATTTAGACGCAAGGGCGCGAAGTCCGAAGCTTCGGACGCTAAGGAACGCCAGGAATGCATTTCTTCGCGAAACCTCGCGTCTTTCCGGCTTAGCGTCTAAGCCTCGAATCCAGCAACCACTATCACGATCTCGCCTTTCGGTGGTTTTTTTTCAAAATGGTCATGTACTTCCTGCAGGGTACCCCTCACCGTTTCTTCGAACATCTTGGTGAGCTCGCGGCTCACGGAGCAGGGACGGTCAGCGCCAAAATATTTTATCATATCGGCCAAGGTCCGGGCAAGGCGCACCGGTGATTCGTAGAAGATCAGGGTTCTTTCGTCTTGCGCCAGGCTGGTCAGGAGAGTATGCCTGCCTTTTTTCAGGGGAAGAAAACCTTCAAACGAAAAGCGGCTGGCGGGAAGTCCGCTGTTGATGAGGGCGGGAACAAAGGCGGTGGCGCCCGGTAGGGTTTCTACTTTGATATCGTTCTTCACGCATTCCCGCACCAGTAAGAAAGCAGGGTCGGAGATGCCGGGCGTACCTGCATCTGTGATCAGCGCGATGTTTTTGCCGGCGAGGAGCTGATCCACCAGGTGCTGCACCACTTTGTGCTCATTGTGCTGGTGGTAGGGAGAAACCGGCTTCTGGATCTTGTAGTGCGAAAGAAATTTCGAGGAGGTCCTGGTGTCCTCACAAAGAATGAAATCAACCTCCTGCAGCACTTCCAGGGCCCGGAGGGTAACGTCTTTTAAATTTCCGAGTGGAGTAGGAACGAGATAGAGCAAGTTTACAGTTTACGGTTTACAGTTTACGGTTTGCGGTTTCTGATTGTTCAAGGCCCGGATCGGCAGATCGGCAGATCTCCCACTTAGCATCCCGACTGCCCATGCACGTTGTAGATCACCTTCTGGTCCTGCGAGATGATCTGCAGCTTGCCTTTATAGAAGCCTCCCTCATCGTATTGCTCAGTGATCCTGGCTTCCAGGATGGCCTTATAGCCTTCGCCTTCAAACACAGAAATGAAATGCGCGGGCGTGATCTCGCGGCTTTCTCTTTCGTTCTTCTTCAAATAAATCTCCCTGCCTTCGATCTTCATTACCGCGAAATCGGTCATGTTGGACAAAAAAACATAGCGGTTGTCCTTAGGGGGAATGCTGTCGTAGGTATAAAAGTCACCGCAGCCATCGATCGTATCCGGGATCGCTTCAAACACATCCAGCTCGAGGTTGATAGCCGGCACGGCCTCATCAACCAGCACCACGCTGTCGATAGCACCGGGTTGCGGTGAAGCATCATCATCATTACAGGCCGAAGCAATGATGAGGAAGAAAACAGCGAGAAATTTTATGTTCATATTCGGTTTCCAGTTTCCAGTTTCCCGTTCCTGTATCAGGAGTTTACAAGTTGAATCACTAAGACTAATAAGAATCGGAAAATTCAATAATCCTTTCCCGATATCCTAATAACCCTATAACTCAATACCCCAATTACCTAATAACCCAATAACCCAATCAGGCGTTCTTCACCACTTCCACTTCAAAATACTCCATCACCTGGTTGGAGAGGAGCTTTTTACTCGCCTCTTCGGCTATTTCTTTTGCTTTCAGCTCGTTCTCTGCTTCAATGCGGAGGAGAATGTTTTTTCCAATGCGTACGTCGCTGATGGCCTTGAGCCCGAGATTGGAAAGTCCGTTCATCACCGCCTTGCCCTGCGGATCCAGCAATTCTTTGAGAGGCATTACGCGTACCTGTACCAGGAAGTCCATATGTTTTAGAATTTAGAAATATCCGATGTTCAAAGTTCTTGCTTACCCCGCATCCGCGGGGCTCGCAATGACGTCGCTTCGAAATGTCACTTAAACTCACGATTCACGACTCACGATTCACGCAATGTGTACTCCGTACACATTGCTACACCGTCACATCCAGCACATCCTTCTTTCTCTGGGGCTCTTCGTTTTTGGAAACTGAGGAGAGCACCAGGTAAAGTATAAAAATGACCGGCACGGCCAGCCAGCCCATAAAGAGCACCAGCATCGCCCCGATCAGTACCAGCAAATATTTAGGCCAGTTGTCCTTCATGGCAAAGCCATCAAACTTCAGGGCAATGAACCTCCGGTTCGTTACCATCAAAAATGCCAGCACCGCTATCAGCGCGTAAAGCACCCAGCGGTTGATCAGCCAGACCTCGATGCCGAAGGTTTGATAAACCAGGCAAAGCGGCAGTGAAGCCACCACCAGCGCTGCCGCAGGCGAAGGCACGCCAATGAAGCCATGCTTTTGATTGGTGCTGATATTGAACTTGGCCAGTCGCCAGGCGACCGCGCAGGTAAAGATAAAGGCAGGCAGCAGCCAGGCTGCTGATACATCCAGCCCGTTTTCCTCCTGCGCATAACTCAGTCGGAGCAGTTGATAAAGGATCACGCCGGGCGCTACGCCAAAACTCACCATGTCGCTGAGTGAATCCAGCTCCTTGCCCATTTCCGAACTTGCTTTCAGCAGGCGGGCCACAAATCCGTCGAGAAAATCGATGCCGGCAGCCGCGAAAATGAACAGGGCTCCCCACCAGATCTTTTCCGGGAGCATCACCTGGGTAGATCCTGTGCTTTCCAGGTAAACGATGGTCTCACCGGTTTGCAGGCTCAGTACAATGGCAATGCAGCCACAAACGAGATTCAATAAAGTGAACAGGTTGGGGATCTGTTTCATTATTTTTTATTTGCCATGGCTGCCTCGATCTCTTCCACTGTGATCGGGATATTTTCAAACAAGTCGATGTTACCGTTTTTCGTGATCCACACATTGTTCTCAATGCGTACGCCAATGCCTTCTTCTTCTATATAAATGCCGGGTTCCACAGTAAAGAGCATCCCGGCCTTGATGGGCTCGGTACGCGTGCCGAGGTCGTGCACGTCTATGCCCAGGTGGTGGGAAATGCCATGATAAAGATATTTGCGATAAGCCCGGTTCTCCTTGTCCTCGTTCTTAAAGTCTTCCTCTTTCAGCAGGCCGATCTTCATGAACTGCATCGTGGCCTCATCACCAACCTTTTCAGTATAGTCCACGATGGAGATGCCCGGTTTCAACAGGCTCTTGGCATAATTGTGCAGGTGTAGACAGGCATTGTAGACCTCTTTTTGCCTGGGCGTGAATTTACCGTTTACAGGGATGGTGCGACTAAGGTCGGCCGCATAGCCCCCGTAGAGCGCGCCGAAATCCATCAACAGCAGCTCACCGTCCTTGCATTCCGCGTTGTTGGACACATAGTGGAGCGTTCTGGCCCTGTCGCCGCTGGCGATGATGCTGCCATAGGCTTCCCCGCTGGCACGCTGGCTCAGGAAGGAGTGAACGATCTCGGCTTCCACTTCGTATTCCATTACGCCGGGCTTCACAAAGCGCATTACGCGCTCAAATGTTTTGTGGGTGATGTCCACCGCCTTTTTCACCACCTCTACTTCCAGTTCGGTTTTCACAGCCCTGAGTTCCTTCATGATCCTCGCTGCCCTGTCATACTGGTGCAGTGGGTAGCGGGCCTTCATCTCGTCTACAAAACGGTAGTCGCGGGTCCTTACCAAAGAGGCCTTGCGGTCGTTCTCGTTGGTGTCGAGGTAAATAGTGTCTGCCAGGTGGATCCATTGCTGCAGCAGCGCATCCAGGCTGTCGAGCCATACGATGGAATTCATGCCGCTGAGCGTGGTGGCCTCTTCGCGTCGCAGTCGCCTGCCGTCCCATTTTTCCTTCAGCTCATTGGGGCGCACCAGCACCAGCACTTCGCGGTATTTGGCGTCGGGGTTATCGGGAAAAAGGATCACCATGGAATCTTCCTGCAGGATGCCGGAGAGCCAGTAGAGATCGCTGTTTTGCTTATAGGGGTGCAGCGCGTCGCCATTGCTGGGCACTTCGTCATTGCTTACAAAAATGGCGATCGAATTGGGTTTCATCTTTTCAACGAAACGTTTCCTGTTGGTGGTAAATATCTCAGGATTGAGTGGATGATGCTTCATGCTCGACATAATGTTCGCAAAGAAACTTAATTGTTTTCAGTTTGCTGTTCTCGGTTTTATGTTTCCTCCCCTTTCAATGCACTTATAGGACTGTTGGGTACTTTCTTCCTATAAGTAATGCCGGCAAGAGTCTCACTAACAATCAACAGGAAACAGGAAACTGTAAACTGGAAACCCGTGATCCATACCTGGAGCCGATTTCCACAGATTGGGGAGTATGCAAGCCAGGGGGCAGGGAAAAAGCGGGCTTGTGCACATTTTCGGTAAAGTATAAGGGCAGGGAAGGGGTAAAACCGGCGGAAAGGGTTGAGGCACAGTTTTGGAGTATATTATTAAAATATATATTATGGCAGACAATAAAGACATTCGCGATGGCCGCGACAGATCAAGGGTAGCAGGTAATGAGCCATACGAGCTGCAGCATATTGCAGAGAAGCATGGCGTTACAGTAGATGAAATAAAAAAGATCATCGACCGCGTGGGTAACAGCCGCGAAAAAATAGAAGAACAATTACGTGGCCGTGGCAACAGGTAAAAAAAGAAGTGCTCAGCACTTCTTTTTTTGTTTCCGGTCCCGACGTTCCCCCTCGGGAAGTCGGGATGCCGTCCGAACGTTCGGACTGTAACGTCGGCATTTCCGGTTTCCAGTTTCCCGTTAGTTTAATGCACAGGTACGTCGTCGTAAACCTCCCTAGGTTACGCGCTCAATAAAGCATATATTTAATAAACCCCCTTGACTTATGAGAGTTCAATTGTTCATGATAGCTGTCGTCTCCGCCATGCTTACCGGATGCGCTTTCAAAACAGCCGATCAGGTAGTAGAGCGCGACAGGATACCTGCAGCTATTCCTGGTGTACCTGCATCCCAATCGGAGATCAGGGAGATCAAGTTCAACAAAGTAACGGGTGAATCCGCACACAAGGACCTCCATGTCAGGGGCATGTTGTTCTCCAAGTCATCAGCCGGTGAGATCCGGCCCTGCCCGGGCTGCGAAGTGATGCTGAAGGGTGTGAAGGATACCTCGCTGATGGTGAAATTGTTAACCGAGCCGGATGGCTATTTTACTTTTCATGGCGAGCAAAATACCTATAGGCTCACCATGAACAACAAAGGGCATAACAGCTTTCTTATAGACGAAATAGAATTCAACGTAGGCGGTGTTACCTCACTGATCCTGATCAACGCGGCAGGATCAGGCAGCGATCATTTCGTAGTGAGCCAACACGATAAGCGCTATACCTGGACGAGGAGGTAGGGAAGATACGTTGACTGGGAGACTACCTCCGTTCACGATTGACGATTGACGATTCAGGACCGACGCTCACTCCAGGAACAATTCACCTTTTTCATTTTTCACCAGCTGGGAGAACTGCAGCATGGACAGCCACTGCAGCACCCGGATATTGAATCCCTTGATCATCCGGTAACGGTGAATCACTTCGGCTCTGGAAAGCGTCATGCCCGGGGGTATAATGGCGGACAGAGATTGCAGGAGGGGTTTCATATTGGGGTTTTATAGGGTAGATAGAATTCAGTGCCAAATTGCATAGGGAATTTTCGGTTGTGGATAACCTGTGCTTTTGTTGGCTGACCAGTTCCCTGTTTCAATTACTCACTATTCACCACTCACTACTCACTTACGGAGTGCTGCTGCCAGTTCCTTGGAGTAGGCTTCGCTGACGGGGATGGTTTTATCGCCTATGGTTACCTGGTAGCGGTCGGCCTTGTTGATCTTGTTCACCGAAACGATGAAGGACCGGTGCACGCGGACGAATTTCTCAGCCGGCATCAGGTTCACTGCTTCGGCGAAAGTGCTGCGGGAAAGAATACTCTTGTCCTTCAATACAAAGGTTACATAATTACCGGCGGCTTCCAGATACAGTATGTCATCGTACATCACCTTTACCTGTTCGTATCCTGTCTTTACATACAGGTGGTCGGAGGTTTCCGCCGCCGTGCGGAAGTTGTGCAGCTCAAAGGCCTTGTTGCAGGCTTTGATGAAGCGGGATAAAGAAAAAGGTTTGAGCAGGTAATCGATCGCGTCCAGCTCGAAGCTGGTGACAGCGTGTTCGGAATAGGCTGTGGTAAAGATCACCAGCGGCTTTTTGCGCAGGCTGTTATAAAGTTCGATGCCGGAGATGTCGGGCATCTTGATATCCAGGAAAATAAGATCGATGTTTTCTTTTTGCAGGAACTCCACAGCCTTGAAGGCGTCGGTGAAAGTGGCTACCAGGTCGAGGTAGGGTACTTTGGATGCATGCGACCGCACGATATCAAGGGCGATGGGCTCATCGTCTATGGCTATGGCCTTCATAGAACTCTAAGATAACTGTATCGTGAGGTGGATGAAAAATTCTTTTTGGGTTTCGCGGATCACCAGCTCGTGCCTGCCCGGGTAGGCCAGCATCAGTCTTTGCTTCACGTTCTGGAGGCCAATGCCGCTCTTGTTCTTTTCGGGGTCGTTTTCCGGCTTTTCATGCCTGCTGTTGTAGACGTCGAAATAAAGCGTCTTGCCCTTGAGCTCCAGGTTGATGCGGATATGCGAAGGCTCCCGGAAACTGATGCCGTGCTTGAAAGCATTCTCCACGAAGGGGATCAGCAGCATAGGAGGAATGAGCAGATTGTTCACGTCGCGGCTGATGTGCGACTCGATCCGGATGCCGGGTGAAGTGTCGGTCCTTAATTTTTGGAGGCTGATATAATTTTCCAGGTAGTCGATCTCCCTGGTGAGGCCGATCTTGTCCTGCATGTTTTCCTGCAGCATGAAGCGCATCATGTCGCCCAGCTTTTCAATTCCTTCACTGGTACGCTCAGCCTTTTCCTGGATGGCGGTACCGTAAATGGTATTGAGGGCGTTGAAAAGAAAATGCGGGTTGATCTGCGAGCGGAGGAAGTCGAAGTTGGCAGTAGACCTCCCCAGTTTTTCTTTGAGCATGTAGATCTCTTCGTTGCCCTTGCTGAGCCTTTTAAAAACGATCCATGCCAGAGGGGTTGTGAGCAAAAGATGGAAGGGGAAATTAAAGAAGGCGATACCCATGGCAGAATCTTCGTCAGCCATCATGAGCATCAGGAACAGGATGATGGGTAATACCGAGACCAGCAGGATCAGGAAAGACCATAAGAGATAGATGCGGAGCGGCTTCCGTTTTTTAAATGCAGCCGGGATCAGTTTATACAATGCCAGCCAATAGAATAATATGCCTGAGAGCGGAATGATGAACCAGGCAGAAATGAGATCTTGCGGTGCGTGGGTCAGCAGCATGAACAGCAGCACCATCAGCCATACTACAAAGGCGATCAGTCCGCCCTGTGTAACAAATGGGAATTTCGTTTTGATCTGGTCGGAGTAATAAAGAACATAGATGCCCATGTACTTGATCACGGAATAGAAGGTAAAAGCCAGCAGCAGCCAAAAAGCAAAAAGGAATCCTTCCAGGAAATGGCTAAATGCCGAATTCCTGATAAACGTGATCTCCTCGTACGTAAAACGGTAGGTTATGCCGAAAGTAAAGCTTACAATGAGCACAGCCAGGACGGTAAGTGTGATATTGCGGAACAGCGCTTTCTTTTCCACCAGCTCGGGCATGACTCTGAAATTCATCAGCAGGAAGGCCAGGTAGAGCACTATGTATTGCAGCAGCTTAAAAAAAAGGTAGTTGAGGGCAGAGTTTCCGTGTATCGCGACATGCTTGGGGACGTGGTGGGCCCAGTCGCCGGTGATCACATCTCGGATATGGAAGAAAACGACGAATACAAAAATGGTGGTGGCGGCCCAGAATTCTACTTTTTCAAAATTGGGCCGGCTTTTTAAATACTCCTTCATGGTGGTTGATTGCTGGGCAATGTTAGCAACTGTTGCAGCGGCGCTCAAGGGAATGTGATGAAACGCCCTTAAAAAGTGTCTGAACCGGAATTGGGGGGACTCGAAGCAGGTCAATTGTTTTTCCTGCCATTTACTTGGAGATGTGGGAAAAGGTCATTTACTTTGTAACACAAAGTGCTTTTTAACTAAAAAAACTCTGTCCTCATGGAGGGCAGTGAGGGCAAAATCATGAGCCAGGTTCTATCACTATCCAACATCAGCAAGTCATTCGGCAAGGTCCGGGCACTGAAAGCTGTTTCCTTCGATGTACCGGAAGGCAGCGTATTCGGCATCCTCGGACCCAATGGTAGCGGCAAGACCACGCTCCTCAGCATTGTCCTGGATGTGCTGAAGGCCAACAACGGCAATTTTCTCTGGTTTGGGCAGCCCGGCTCGCCTGCCCAAAGGAAAAAGATCGGCTCCCTGCTGGAAGGCCCCAACTTTTATCACTATCTGTCGGCCATAGACAACCTGAAGGTGACCCAAAGTATCAGTGGAAGGGGCAGCAAAGAAGATATCGACAATGTGCTGAAGAAAGTAAAACTCTACGAGCGGCGCAAAAGCCGGTTCAAGACCTACAGCCTGGGCATGAAGCAGCGCCTGGCCATTGCCGCAGCCCTGCTGGGCGATCCCAGGGTGCTGGTGCTCGACGAGCCCACCAATGGCCTCGATCCCGTGGGCATAGCCGAGATCCGTGAGCTGATCATAGAGCTGAGAAAATCTGGTCACACTATTATCATTGCCAGCCACCTGTTGGATGAAGTGGAGAGGGTTTGCACCCACGTGGCCATCCTGAAGACAGGCGAGCTGCTCACTACCGGTGAAGTGAACGAGGTGCTGCAGGATGAAGACGTGGTGGAACTTAGCGCGGCCGACCTGCAGGCTCTCGCCGAAGTGCTGCGGAAATTCAGCAATAACGTTACGGTCAACTCTTCTGCAGGCACCGTGCAGTTCTCATTGCCAAAAGGTACTGCCAGGCTGGAGGACATCAATACATTTTGCTTCAACAACGGCGTAGTGCTGAAACACCTCCTGCTCAAAAAGAAACGGCTGGAAACCCGCTTCTTCGAACTGACCAATGACTAAGGAGAGCAAAGAAAATTACTTCAATCATCAACTCATTATACATGTCAGGATTGTTAAGAACCGAGTGGCTTAAAGTAAAAAAATACCCTGCCTTCTGGTGGATGATCGGTATCCTGGCCATATCCTACCCGGGTATGAATTACCTGCTCTATGTAAATGGATATAAGGACCAGCTGAACAGCAAGACCATGGGGCCTGTACTCAGGATGCTGCCCAATCCATTTACTTTTCCCGACGTGTGGCAAACGGTGGCTTTTATTTCCTCCATATTTGTTTTTCTTCCTTCGGTTGTAGTGATCATGTTCATCACCAACGAGTATGCTTATAAAACTCACAGGCAGAATATCATCGACGGCTGGAGCCGGAAAAATTTCATGATGGCCAAGATGGTCGACCTGCTGATCGTCTGCCTTTTCGCCACTATCCTTTATGCCATCACCGCCTTCATTATTGGCAGCGTGAATACCACTGCTCCGGGCAGGAATGTATGGGAAGGCAACCAGTTCATCGCGCTTTTTTTCCTGCAGATCTTCTCCCAGCTTTCCATTGCACTGCTGATCGCCCTGCTCGTACGTAAAGCTTTTCTGGCCCTGGGCATGTTCCTGTTTTATTATTTTCCCGGCGAGCCCCTCCTGGTGGCACTAGGGAAAAAATATGCGAACGACGCCGGTGAATTCCTGCCCCTGGAAGTGTCAGACCGTTTAATACCCTTCCCCCGCTGGTTTACAAGAAAGGAGGAAGAATGGAAGGCCCTGGTGGAGCAAAGCGACATCCATATTCTGTATACCTTTATTTTATTGGCGGTCACCTGGGCCATCTGTTTCTGGATGAACAAGAAAAGAGACCTATGATGAAAACAAAACACTTTCTTTTTGCAGCCGGTATTGTTTTCTGGTCGCTCTGCGCCGGCGCGCAAAACCTGTCCACCACCATCAAGGTACAGGCCATGGACATGGGCTCGGCTGTGATCAACAACGATTTTAACCGATTCATAAAATACATGCATCCGGGTATCATTGAGTTCGCAGGCGGTAAGGAGAACATGAAAGTAAAAATGGATTCCGCCAGCCTGATGATGAAACAATTCGGTGTGAGCTTTAAAAGATACTGGATCGGCAGCCCGGGCGAGATCGTGAAGCACAAGGGCCAGTTGCAGGCCATCCTTCCTCAAACCACGACCATGCTCACTCCCTTTGGTGAACTGACTGCAGAAACCTTCATGATCGTGATCTCGCCTGACAAGGGCAAAAGCTGGTGGTTCATCGATACCAACGTGTACCAGGTGGACAAGCTGAAGAATGTGCTGCCGGACCTGAGTCCGAAACTGGTGGTCCCTCCGAGGAAAAAACCGAAGCTCGTGCCTTTGGAAGATAACAAGACGCAGTAATCGCAGCAAGCGTAGTGAAGTTTAGACGCAAAGCCTCTAAGTCGCGAGGGAACGCGATGATCCTCCTAGCGAAACTTTGCGGCATGGCGTCCGAAGCTTCGGACTTAGCGTCTAAGTGAGGAGAACCTAATGTTTATGCTTAACTGTTTTAGCCGGCATATGCGCCTCCTCTGCAAAGTGGAAGAAATGCTGACTTGATCTCTTTCTCATGTCCTGGCTTCACCCATATCAGCGCATAGTTGACATTGTTCTGCTCAATGGCCTTCATGGCCGCCGCTACCACCGGACCATCCTTGCTGTCGCAATGAGCATTTGCATGATGGAAGGAAAAAACAAGCAGGGCTGATATGATAATTGATAGGAATGTCTGTTTCATGACCATAAATTATCCATGAAATTAACAGACGGGCAGAAGCTGTAAAATGACAGGCATCAGCGCCGACGCAAACGGGGATCAATCTCAGAACTCCACCTTGCCTATGCGCCTGGATTGAGGAGAAATGATCTGCAGCGTATAATTCCCTGGTCCTGGGATGACATAAGTGAGGATGAGCTTTTTTGTATCGCCCGGTTCCAACTGTACATATGCAAGCTTTTCGGCTATTGGTAATGGCGAAAACCCGTGGCGCATATCGCCCTCCGGCTTAGAGTTGTACCGTCCTCTGCAGCCTTGACAGTTCAAATCCTTTCTCCTTGACCCTTACGAGGATCTGTTGGTAGACAGCTTCGTCCATTTTGGGTGTCCTGGACAATATCCAAAGGTATTTTCTATTGGGGTGGCCTACCACAGCGTAGCTGTAGTCATCTGCCAGATCAATGATCCAGTATTTACCCCGGAAAGGCCAGAAGAATTGCACTTTCAGTTTGGCATTCCCTGAGTTTTTTTGAACAAAGGCCTTGCCGGTGATGGATGATAATTTGCCGTCGACGCTGTCCTTATTACAACTGTTCTTAACGATCACATAACCCTTGTCACTCAGGGTGTATTCCGCCGTGGTGCGATGACAGCCTTTTTGAAACCTTTGCGGAAAAGAGGCGATCTCGTACCACTTGCCAGCGTATTTGTTCAGGTCTACATAGGGAACGGTTTCTAACTCCTGTGCATCTGATGTTGACATGATCGTGATGGTTATGAGTGCAAGAATAAATACTGCTATCAGCAAAGGTTTCAGTAATCGGCGCTTATTGGATTTCGTATTCATTTCTCCATGGTTATGGCTTTAACCTTTCCCCGGTGGCCGGTAGGAAATCGTTTGCGCTTTGCGCAGCGCCTCCAGTGTTTCTTCCACGGTGAGGAGAACGGTTGTTTCTATGCTTGACAACGCACCGCCCCCGCCGATAGCTATTGACACTGCTGCCATCGATACAGTATCCGGTGCCTCCCAAAGGTTATAACCATCGCAGGAGCCAAAGGAATACCAGAAGCCGTGCAATTTTCCGCCAACTGATTCAATGTACTTCTTCGCGGCCTCCCTTCTGTCTTCTGGATTTTTAGTCAGCCGGGCCCAGGTCTCGGCGGTATAACTAAAACGGGTTAAATAGAGTGCCATGGCGGTAGATTTTGTATAAGTAATGTGATTGAGTTCAATAGCCTTGAAAAAATATTTGTTCAATACAATCTACGAAAGCCAGTGATCTTTGTATGTTTCATGACTGCAGAGGTTCTGTCGGCCTGGGCCTTATAGGGATCCAAATTTCTTCTTCAGAGCTGGGATGGGAGTTTTTGTACTTCTCACCCAGGATCTCAAAATGCGGCCTTTCATCCAGCAGATAATTCGAGCCCGGTATCCAGCTACCATAAATATATTGAAAGATACCGTTGTCGCTGCTTGAGCCCTTGTAATGGAAGACCGCATATAGTCCGGCCGGCAATAAAAATACTTCCATGCTGCCTGGTACCGCACTAAAATCAGTGACTTCTGCGGCCGCCCATTTTTCAAACTCCGTGGCCGGGTTGAAGTCTGTAAAATATCCGGGCGGATAAATCTGCAAAGAGACCAACTCAGTTGTGAGAGGATAGGTTATTTCTTTCCGCTCCGTCATAAAACTTTTCCAAAGCTCTGATGTTTTGTTTTGGGCCAGACTCATGGTAAGCCTTTTGCCGATGAATTTCCTTTCACCTATGGTTTCAAATCTGGGTGTCATGCGGGCGCTATTGGATTTGATTTTCGTTTCGGCTAAAACGCTTAGCCTGGTATCTTTCAAATATACAATAGCGGAAGGGGCTATTTTGAGCGTTCCGTTGTGAACCAAGATCGAAGTTGTGCCTTCAATTGAAGGCGCTAAGCAAAGAAGGATTGCATACGAAGTGGACTTGTCAAATGAGATGAATGTGTCCCAAATACACATTTATCTGAAAAATCCCAGTCCAAAGCGGGGTTTTTCCCATAGAAAACCAAACTGCGCATTTTAGGTTTACATCATGAGAGAAAATATCCCCTATATCCATAACTACTGCGACCGCTGGTGCGAGCGCTGCACATTTACCTCCCGATGCGCCGTTTATGAAATGGAAGCCTCTTACAGCGAAGGCGAAAAAGACATGCACAATGAGGCCTTTTGGAACAGGCTTTCCGAGAATTTCAAAACCTCTATGCAAATGCTGATAGAAGGGGGAAAAAAGCATGGCTTCGACTTTGACAAGATCCCTGAAGAGGAAATGAAACAGGCGGCGCTCGAAATGGAAGAAGTCGATGCGCTCACTGATGCCGATCCACTCATCCGGATGGTGGATGAATATACCGACAAGATGCATTGCCTGCTTGATGATACAGAGTATTGGAAATCCATCGCCGGCGCTTATGTGGTGAAGACCGAGCTTGAAATTGGCGACCCGGAAGACACAATTACAGAACTGCAGACGCTCACAGATTGCAGGGAAGTGATCAGCTGGGACCACTTCTTTATCAATGCCAAGTTCCGAAGGGCTGTATCTGGCCGGCTGGAAAGCTGGTTTGATGCTAGTGACCTCCAGTCCGACAGCAACGGCTCGGCCAAGATCGCGATGATCGGAGTGGAACGCTCGCTGCAAGCCCTGGCAGCGATCTATGAGTATACCAAAGACGAGGATAGGCTCTTGCCTTTGTTATCCCTGCTAACGCAAATAGAAAAGATGGCAAAAGATAAATTTCCACGGGCAATTGATTTCGTCAGGCCGGGTTTCGACACAGAGGCGGTGACCTATGTTTAACTGCTCTTCGTCCGCTTTTTTCCCGGGTTTTTATGGGGGATCTCACATACAAGGAGACTAACCTTACTAATAGATTTGATTATGGCACAATACATACCTCTCATCCACGACTACTGTGACCGCTGGTGCGATCACTGCGCTTTTAAAGAGCGTTGCGCTTACATCCAGGGTAAACTGGATATTTCCGAAAACGAAGAGCCCCTTAAGATGATCGCCTGGGAGAGCAAGCAGTATGGGCTGGAGATGGACGAACGCGCCACCTCTATCATGACCCTGGAAAATGTTGCCCAGATTGAAGAGCTGCTTGAAAACGAAGAATTGGTGAAGGCCGCGACCGAATTCAGGGACAGGATGAAAACCTTGCTGGAAGATTTCTCTTATTGGACAAAGATGGCAACTGACAGGGTAAAACAAACGGTGTCCCGCGCCAGGGATGGTGGAGAAATACTGCAGGAAGTGAGGTTGATGGACAAGTGCAGGGACCTGCTCTGCTGGGATTTCATATTCATAGGAGCTAAGGTGAGGAGGGCTGTTGCCGGCCAGCTGATGTGTCAGACAAATGAAGGTCCGCAATGCGATAGCAACGGCTCGGCGAAAGTGGCCCTGATCAGCGTCAAAAGATCCCTGATCGCTTTGAGGCAGCTATTTAAGTTTAGTCGGGAAGATGACCGGTTCCTGGTCCCGCTTTCCTTGTTAGCCAGGATCGAGAAATTATTGAAGGAGAAATTTCCCAATGCAGACGACTTTATCAGGCCGGGCTTCGATACGGAAATAGCGCTCATGCAAAAGCAGGAGGCCCTTGGTGAGTGTTTGAATTGAAAACCCTCCCAACCCTCCCTGAAGGGAGGGCTTGAATATCGAACATGCTGACGGGCTGCCTGCCCCGCACTTGATGCGGGGTTCATCTGCGCTTTCTGCGGGCAAGGCTTTTGGGGTGGTTCAATAGCGGAGTGATCGAACAGGGAAGGAAGGCTGACCGAAATCATAAAAACCGACACCTGGGTATTCTATTTTTGTGGTCGTGAAACGGTGTTTTCTCGCCATACTCGCCATCCTTTACATGTCGGTAGCTACCGGCGCCAATCTTCATTTTCACTATTGCATGGGCGAGCAAACCGGCTGGAGCCTCTGGCAGGAAGACAGCAAGGACTGCGGCAAATGCGGGATGGACAAAAAGACCGCCGACGAATCGGGCTGCTGTAAGGACGAGCTTCAGCAGGCCAAGCTCAAGGTGGATCAAAGCTCCCGCACCTTACATTTCGAATCCATTGATGTACAGGAAAAGCCTGCACAGCTCTTAGTACCCACCATAGTTATTACAATACAGGATCCCAACCCGCGGATCCCCTTTGAACTGCCGCCTGGCGGCAAGGTTCCCCTATATCTGTTCGACCGGAATTTCCGGATCTGATCACGGCTCACTTCTGCGTGTAACGGAAGCTTACTTCCTTTTTTCTCATTTTAACTGATCGCCGTGATCAACCGATTCATAGATTTCGCCATTCGCAACCGTTTCATCGTGTTGTTCGTTGCTGCCGCCATTACTCTATATGGTATTTACGCTGTACGCACTACGCCTGTGGACGCCATTCCCGATCTTTCGGAGAACCAGGTGATCATTTTCACCGAATGGATGGGCCGCGGTCCGCAAGTAATAGAAGACCAGGTGACCTATCCTTTGGTCAGCAACCTCCAGGGCATTCCCCGCGTGAAGAACATCCGCGCCAACAGCATGTTCGGGATGAGTTTCGTCTTTGTCATTTTCGAAGACGATGTAGATATCTACTGGGCGCGAACCAGGGTATTAGAAAGATTGAATTTCGCGCAGCGCCTTCTTCCACCTTCGGTAGTTCCTTCATTGGGTCCCGATGGCACTGGCCTGGGACACGTGTACTGGTACACACTCGACGCACCCGGCTATGACCTGGGCGAACTGCGTGCTATACAGGACTGGTACGTGCGCTTTGCCCTGCAAACCGTGAAAGGCGTGAGCGAGGTGGCCAGCTTCGGCGGCTTCCAGAAACAATACCAGGTGATCGTTGATCCACTCAAACTACAATACTATAATCTACCCTTGATGGATGTGGTAGCAAAGATCCGCACCAACAATAATGACGTTGGCGGCAGCCGCTTCGAGCAATCCGACATCGGTTACATCGTACGGGGACTTGGCTATATAAAAGATATAAGGGAAGTGGAAGAAATCCCTGTGGCGACCGTCAAGGGCATCCCGGTAAGAATGAAAGATATCGGTACCGTGCAGATGGGCGGGGAACTGAGACTGGGCATCGTGGAAGAAAATGGCGAAGGAGAAAAAGTGGGCGGGATTGTGATCATGCGCTACGGAGAAAATGCGCAGGAAGTGATCGAAAGGATCAAGGCCAAACTACCCGGCGTAGAAAAAGGCCTGCCTCCCGGCGTGAAATTCAAAGTGGCCTACGACAGGTCAGACCTGATCTCCGCTACCATTGCTACGCTGAAAGATGCAGTGATCGAAGAGATCATCGTGGTTTCCATCATCCTGTTCATTTTCCTTTTGCACATCCGCAGCGCTTTGGTGGTGGTGATCACTATCCCTCTTTCTATTCTTATTGCTTTTATTATGATGAAATGGTTTGGCATCACATCCAATATCATGTCGCTGGCAGGCGTGGCCCTGGCCGTCGGCGACCTGGTGGATGCGGGCATCGTGATGGTGGAAAACTCAATGAAATCTATCAGTGGCGAAACAGACGATTGATATGCTGACAAAACAACAAAGAGAAGATAAGATAGCATCCTCCTCCAAACTGGTGGCCAGGGCGGTGGTGAGCGCCATTCTGATCACGCTGGTATCGTTCAGTCCCATCCTTTTCCTGGAAGGACAGGAACATAAGCTGTTCTCTCCCTTGGTATGGACCAAGACCTTTGCGATGATCGGTTCTGCTTTTGTGGCCGTCTTCGTGGTGCCCGTCCTGATGGTTCTGCTGCTCAAAGGCAAGGTACGCCCGGAAAAAAACCATCCGGTGTCCAGGTTCTTCATCTGGCTCTACTCGCCAATCATCCACTGGTGCCTGGAGTGGAAAAAGACAACCATCGCCATCGCCTTTGCGCTTGTATTGATAAGTATTCCGTTTGTGATGCGGCTGGGACGCGAGTTCATGCCTCCGCTGGATGAAGGCTCACTGCTTTTCATGCCGGTGACCATGCCTGATATTTCCAACTCGGAGATCAAGCGGATCATGCAGGTGCAGGACAAGCTGATGCTCACGGTGCCGGAGGTGCAGAATGTGTTGGGCAAGGCGGGCAGGGCCAGTACCGCTACCGACAATGCCCCCATCAGCATGATCGAGACCATTGTGCTGCTGAAGCCCCAGTCGCAATGGAGGGAGGGGCTCACCAAGAACGACATCATCAATGAGCTCAATGCCAAGCTGCAGATACCAGGCGTGATCAATGGATGGACGCAGCCCATCATCAACCGTATCAACATGCTCTCCACCGGTATCCGCACCGATGTGGGGATCAAGATCTATGGGCAAAGCCTGGATACCATCAACCGGCTGGCGCAGGAGTTCAAAAAAGTATTGCTGGGCACCGAAGGCATCGCCGATCTCTATGTAGAACCCATCACGGGTGGAAAATATATTGACATCAAGATCAAAAGGGAAGAACTCGGCCGGTATGGGCTCTCCATCGACGACGTGAACATGTTCATTGAAACAGCCCTCGGGGGTTCGAACATTGTGCAAACGGTAGAAGGCCGCCGCCGGTTCAGCATCAGCGTGCGAATGGGACAGGAATTCAGGAATTCGGTGGACAAGCTAAAGCAGTTGCCCATCGTTACAATGACTGAAGGAGCGATTCCTTTGAATGCCGTAGCCGATGTGGTGATCGAAGAGGGTCCTCCCATGATCACATCTGAAAATGCCATGCTCAGGGGCACGTTGTTGTTCAATGTTCGCGACCGCGACCTGGGCAGCACGGTGAACGAGGCCCGTGAAAAGCTGGAAACCGCTGTCAAGAATCTTCCAAAAGGATATTATCTCGACTGGAGCGGTCAGTATGAGAACCAGATCCGTGCGGAGCAAAGGCTGATGGTGATCATGCCCATCGTGCTGCTGATCATCGTGCTGATCCTCTATTTTACTTTTCACACCATTCGCGAAGTACTCATCGTTCTCGCCAGCATTCCGGTGGCTCTTGTAGGCGGTGTGTATTCTCTGTATTTCTTCGACGTGAATTTTTCCGTGGCCGTGGCTGTGGGTTTCATCGCCTTGTTTGGCATCGCGGTGGAAACTGGTGTGCTGATGATCGTCTACCTGAATAATTCCCTCTACAAAAAAATGAACAAGGCCAGCCTCGAAGGTGGTCCGGTGGACAAGGCGTTGGTGGAAGACGCTGTTTATGATGGAGCAGTGCTTAGGCTAAGGCCCAAGCTGATGACGGTGATCGTGGATATACTTGGATTGATGCCTATTCTCCTGGCAACAGGTACAGGAAGCGACGTGATGAAGCCGATCACAATACCATTTGTGTTCGGATTGATCACCTCCACCCTCTTTGTGCTGATTGTTCTTCCGGTGCTCTATTCGATGGTGCGTGAATATGAATTGAAAAAATACGGCCGCCTCCAGGTAAGGGAGATGGCCAACGATTAAGATGACGACTATGAAAAAGATATTGTTATTGGTATTTCTGCTGGCCGCGGTTGGCGCTGGTGCGCAGGAAACCTACAGCCTTTCGAGGATACTCGACAGCATCACGACCGGAAATCCTTTAGTGCGCATGTACGAGGCCGAGATCCGTTCTATGGACGAAGCGGCCAAAGGAGCGAGGAGCTGGATGCCCCCGGAAGCCGGTGCCGGTTTCTTCATGACGCCGTATAACCCCGAACGCTGGAGGAAGATGGAGGGCGAGGAAGGCATGGGTTCGTTCATGATCTCCGTGCAGCAAATGTTTCCCTCCCGGAAAAAACTGGATGCCGATGAGGCCTATATGCGCAGCATGTCGGCAGCCGCTGTGGAGCAAAAGAAAGCAGCGCTGAACGACCTGTATGCGCAGGCCAAAAAAGCTTATGTGGAGTGGGTGGTCATTGAAAAAAAGAAGGCGGTGCTGGTGGAGAATGAAAAGATCCTGGACTTCATGATCAGGAATGCAGAGATCCGCTACCGGAATGGACTGGAGAAGATCAACGCTTATTACAAGGCGAAAGCAGCGCTAGGCAGCCTGCAAAACATGCGGCTCATGCTGGAAAATGAAGTGGTGCAGAAAAGGATACGGCTGAATAGTTTGATGTACAGGGATGGTGCTACTCTGTTCAACATTGATACTGTGGCCAGGATCAGGGAGGCAGTGAGCTATTTAACAGACAGCGCGCAACTGGTGCAGAACCGCAGCGATATCAGGGCTATCGATAGGAAGATCCTCACCAACCAGCTCCGGAAGCAATCGGAACGAATGAGCCTGAGGCCACAGTTTGGCCTGCGTTTCGACCACATGGTGGGCTTTGGCGGACAGCCGCAGCAATTTACACTGATGGGCATGGTGAAATTGCCCATGGTACCCTGGGCTTCGCGCATGACGAAGGCAAACATCGAAAGCTATCGCTGGCAAAACGAGGCTTTGTACAGCCAGCGTTCTATGCTGTTGAACGAGGCATCGGGAATGGCTGCAGGCATGCGCACGGAGCTCGAAGTGAAGAGGAAGCAAGTGAAACTTTTTGAAAGCAACATCATTCCGGCGCTGAGAAATAATTACAAGACCATGCTCCTGGCCTATGAGCAGAATACAGAGGAATTGTTCATGCTCTTCGACGCCTGGGAAACACTCAACATGACGCAGAACGAATACCTGGAACAGCTGCAACAGCTTCTGGTGATGCAGGTGGAGCTGGAGCGGGTGCTCGAAATAAAGAACTGATATGAAAAAGACATTGATATATTTTCTAACCGTCTCCCTGCTCACTGTGGCAGGGGCCTGCGGCAATGAAAAAAAAGATTCGCATGAAGGTCATACGGAAAAGGCAGAATACACCTGTCCTATGCACCCGGAAGTGGTGAGTGATCAGCCGGGTTCATGCCCCAAATGCGGGATGGACCTGGAGAAGAAACAAACCACTAAGCAGCAGGGGGTTTACACTTGTCCCATGGACCCTGAAGTGGTGCGCGATCAGCCGGGCTCTTGTCCGATCTGCGGCATGGACCTGGTGAAGACAGGAGACGTGGCCAAGGCTCCGGAAGAACTGGAAATGGAAGCGCTGATCAGGCCTTCGGATGAATTCGTGCTGTCTTCACTGCCAGTGACGGCGGTAGTCAGGAAAAATGAAACTATGGAACTACTGCTACCCGGCGATGTGGCTTACGATACCAGACAGATCGGTACGGTTTCATCCAGGGTGAGCGGCAGGATTGAAAAATTATATGTCAGGTATAAATACCAACCGGTACGCAAGGGACAAAGGATCATGGATATCTACAGCCCGGAACTTTCGACCGCGCAGGAGAACTTCATTTTCCTTCTGAAGAACGATTCGGAAAACGCATCCCTGATTTCCGCGGCCGAACAAAGACTACTCTTGCTTGGATTGAGCAGGCAACAGTTGGCACAACTAAGGTCCACACGCTCACCGGTCCGCACAGTAGCCGTGTACAGCCAATACTCAGGGTACGTGATCGACCAGGCTACCCCAACTGAACCCGCCATGGGTGTGGCTGCTAATACAGGAGAAGAACTTCGCATCAAGGAAGGCATGTACCTTGAAAAGGGGCAGGCCGCTTTTTCTATTTACAACAACAGCCAGGTTTGGATCCTGCTTAGCCTGTTCCCGGAACAACAGTCGGTGATCAAAAAAGTACAAGCTGTAACGATCACGCCAGAAACCGCACCCAATCAACGTGTACGGGCGCGCATTGATTATATAGAACCGGTGTTTCGCCCAGGCAGCAAGACCATCACCGCCCGCGTGTATTTCAACAACAGCGTGCTGCGTTTGCCGGTAGGCAGCCGCGTAAGAGCTACTGTTTCGGTGAATACAGGCAATACCGGCTGGCTGCCCAAAGAATCTGTACTCTCACTGGGAATGAACAGGGTGGTCTTTTTGAAAGAGGCCGGTGGCTTCCGGGTAAAAAAGATCAGCACCGGCGTCACGGTGAACAATATGATCCAGGTGGTGGGCGGTCTCTCTGCCACTGACAGCGTGGCTGTGAATGCGCAGTACCTGATCGATAACCAGTCATTCATTCAATTATGATCTTAAAAACATTTTACTTCTTTCTCCTCTTTGGGCTGCTGGCCTGCACAGGCAAGAAGCAGGCCGCCGATCCCGATGTGTATTATACCTGTTCCATGGATCCCCAGGTGGTTAGTGACAAGCCAGGCAAATGTCCCATTTGCAAAATGGAGCTCACACCGGTGAAAAGAAGCTCGGTGAAGCAAACAGACGACATCCAGCTCAGCGAGCAGCAGGTGAAGCTGGGCAACATCATCACCGATACCATCCGTACCGGCAACATTGGCGAAGAGATCGTGCTGAACGGAACATTGAACCAGAATGGAAATGCCGTGAATTCGGTCAGTGCCAGGCTGATGGGCAGGATAGAAAAGCTCTATGTAAAAAATGCGGGAGATTATGTTTCCAAGGGAATGCCACTTTATGAATTGTACAGCGAAGAACTGAATAATGCCAAGCAGGAGTATATTCTAACGCTGCAAAGAAGAAAGTTATTCACGGAGCAGTCGGTGATCGATTTTGACCAGGTGATCCGCAGCGCTGCCAACAAGCTCAGGCTTTGGGGGATGACGGAATCGCAGATCCGCAGCCTGGAGCATTCGGGCAAGGCCACCACGACTACCACATTCTATAACGACAAAAGCGGGTATGTAACCACCGTGGATGTAACCGAAGGAAGCTATGTGATGGAAGGAGGAACGATCCTGCAGCTCGCGAATTTATCAACGCTCTGGGCGGAGGCGGAGGTCTATGCCTCCCAGCTTTCCCGCATTCCCCGTAGCGCGCAGGCTGTTGTTGAGATACCCGGCGTACACGTAGCCACCGGCAGGATAGAATTTGCGAGTCCTGAGTTGGCTGAGGGGTCAAGGATCAATCGGCTTAGGATCACCATCAACAACGCTGGTAACAAGCTTACTCCAGGCATGCCTGCTTATATCAGGGTGAAGACACAGCAGAGAAACGCCCTTTATCTTCCATCTGATGCCGTGATCAGGGAAAAGAACGGTGCCACCGTGTGGCTGAAAACAGGAGAGGAGACCTTCAGGAGCCAGATGGTAACGCTTGGAATGGAAGGCGATGGCCTCGTAGAGATCCTGCATGGATTAAAGGAGGGTGACGTAGTAGTGGTAAGCGGTACTTATTTACTGCATAGCGAATTCGTCTTCAAGCGGGGCGCCGATCCCATGGCTGGTCACGGGCACTGATGTTCAAGTTCAACGTAAACTTATGATCCAAACAAACTGGTATGTGATCACAGGAGGTCCCGGCTGCGGCAAGACCACTTCCATTGACCTGCTGGCCGCGCGCGGCTACAAAACCACTATTGAGCACGCACGCCATTACATTGACAGCCGCCGTCAGCATGGCTTTACCATAGAGGAGATCAGGAAGAACCAGGAGGAATTCCAGATGGCCGTACTGGAAATGCAGATCGATGAAGAATCAAACCTTGATCCTACAGAGAAGGTTTTCCTGGACCGCGCTCTCCCCGATGCGCTTGCCTATTACCGTTTTTTGAACCTGCCACCCAACCAGAAGCTGCTGGATGCTATGAAGATATTTGCCTATAAGAAAATATTCATCCTCGATCTCTTGCCGATCGTGCATGATTATGCAAGGAGAGAAGACCAGAAAGCCCAGGGGAGGATCCATGAGCTGATCTATGATGTGTATTCCTCGCTAAAATTCGAAGTAGAGCGTGTACCTGTGTTACCTCCGCAGGAGCGGGTAGATTTTATCCTCTCGCATTTGTGACGTAGAAGTAATGGTGAAACGTGAAAGTCACTGTCCCAGTGTCAAAGCCAACGACATCTGTGAGGAAAGGAGCGTAGCCTCTTCCTGAAGGTTCAGGAAAGTGATAGTAATTGAACAGTACTGATCAGCGGGTCTCCGTCTTTTTTTCTCTCTTAAACAAGCCGAAAACCAGGGCGCCCATGAGGGCGAAATACAGTGTGCTGTTCGTAGGGTCCGAGGTGATCGCGCAGGTGCCCGTGAGGCAGCCTACATATTTCCAGTACAGGAATCCGGCAATGGCTCCTGCTGCCGCTCCTGCGAAATAAAGCCAGTTTTTTCCCAACCAGGAAATGATCGTGTTCTTCATTTATTTGTTTTTGATCTGTTTGCCGGCATACTGCAGCCGGAAGCTCCGCAGCATCCGATACCGGCCAAAGCGCTTCCTGCAAGGAAGATACCGAGGAATCCGGTCATGAGATCACGCTGAACAATGGCGGCGATGATAATGACTATCCCGGCCAGCAGCCGGAAAATCCGCATAATGTTCCATCCTGTGATCAATGTCTTCATGCCAATACGTTTTTTGCGGCATTCATGCTGCCGCCGTTGATCACTTCGGAAATACCATTTTGTTTGAGCAGGGAGGTGACAATACCACTGCGTGCGCCGCTTCGGCAATAAGCAATGATCGGCTTGGGCATGGACCTGAAATCCTGCAGCCGCTGCATGGTCTGCTCGATGGGGATGTTAATGGCACCGTCTAAATGACCTTCCAGAAATTCTTCTGCCGTTCTTACGTCGATGATGCTGCCTGTTTTATTTGTATTCATATTTACGGAGATTCAGATGCAAAAATGCAAAGATGGCGGCCGGTTTAGTGTGACAAAAGTTACAGTCCTGTCACTTTAAGAAACCGCTAGCATTTGGCTTTAGTTCTGGTTTCTTCCTCCAGGTCGAAGTCGCCTTGTAATAGTTTACGGTTGCAAACAAATTAAAATGGAGGTGAAGGGGAAGCCGGTTTTTAAGCGTTTATAAACGGGTATAAACGTTTATCCTAAAAAAACTGGCTATTCGAAGACAGTTCGAGAAATAATCTTCAATCTTAAATCTGCAATCTACAATCTTCAATAAGAGTGGTAGCCCCGCCGCGAATCCCCGTCCGAACAGGCGTTCAGCCGGGCGGGGAACGCGGATAGTGACCCCGACAGGAATCGAACCTGTATCCTGAGTTCCGGAGACTCATGTAGTATCCATTCTACTACGGGGCCGGGAATTTTTACCGAGGGTAAAAATATTGTTCGATGTTCGATGTTCAATGTTCTGGGTTCCCAAGGTTCAGTTTGTTGTTGATCTCAAAACCCAAACTCTGAACTTCGAACCCCGAACTCTGAACCATGAACTCTGAACTTCGAACCATGAACTATGAACCTAGTAACAACTTTGGTGCATTGGTGGCAAAGATCTTTACAGCAATGGCCAGCAAAATTACACCAAAAAATTTTCGCACGGCTATCAATCCCGCCGGGCCCAGAATCCTTTCGATCACCGGCAACGATTTTAACACCACGTAAATGATCACCAGGTTGGCCAGGATGGCCAGTAAAATGGTGGTCTGGTCGTAGTTGGCCTTGATGGAAATGATGGTAGTGAGGGTACCCGAGCCGGCGATCAAAGGGAAGGCGATCGGGACTACAGTAGCTGCCCGGATATCCTTTTCCCCTTTAAAGAACTCAAGCCCCAGCACCATTTCCAGCCCCAGCAGGAAGATCACGATCGATCCGCCTACGGCGAAGGAACTTACATCAAGTCCCAGCAAAGCAAGGAAAGGCTCACCGAGGAAGAGAAAAAGGATCATCAGCGCGCCGGAGACGAGGGTGGCCTTGAATTCATTGATGCCGCCCAGCTTGCTCTTAAGCGTGATGAGCATGGGCGCCGTGCCCACGATATCGATCACGGCAAAGAGGGTAAATGTCACCGTGAGGAGTTCTTTGATGCTGATGTCCATGAGACTAATTTAAACTTTCTTCATAGAATATCGAACCCCGCCACATGCGGGGTCGATATTCAAGTACTAAAACGAAGCTCTAAGTCCCACATACCAGTTAAACCCGGGCGTCGTGTATCCATGCACTTCGCTGTAGGTTTTACCAGTGAGGTTGCGGATATCGGCAAAGGCTTTCAGCTTGTTTTTGTGAAACCCATATTCCATATAGAAATGCAGCAGCACATAATCATCTAGTTCGATCTCCGCCGGGGCGAAAGTGAAAGGGGGATAATAAATATCCTTGCTCTTCCCGATAGCCTGCAACAGGGTGCTGATGTAGAGCCTTGAGGTGAGCTGGCTGCCCGCATGCAGGCTGAAACTGCTTTTAGGCCGGCGGATCAGGTTATAATAACTGGTGTCTTTGCCATTGGTCTTCGTGGTGATCTCACCGTCCACCCAGGCATAAAAAGCTTTTAGCTGCAGCTTTTCTGATATACGAAAGCCGGCATCCACTTCTATACCATGGTCGTCCTGCTGGTCCTGGTTGATGTACATCGCACGGAAACTAACTGGGTCAACATAAAAGGCCATCACGTCACTGATCTTCCTGTTGAACCAGGTAGCACGCAGGTTGGCCCTGGCATCTTTTGAAAATACCTGCAGACCTCCCTCTATGTTCACTGAAGTTTCTGGTTCAAGCTCCTTATTGCCGAATTCAGAAAACAGTTGGTAAAGACTGGGCGTGCGGTAACCAGTTGAAAAGTTGGCAAAGATCTTCAGTCTGTTAGATAGGTTATAGGATGGGTTGACATTCAAAGCAAAATGGCTGCCGTATTCGGAGTGCAGGTTCATGCGTGCACCGGTCTCCAGGTTCAGCCCCGCAGGGTTGTGATAGTTGAATGCAGTATATAAGGCGCCTTGCTGGTGCCTTACACTATCCCTTCCCTGTTCCGCATGGACCGGGCCCGGCGGACTGAATGGCGATGGCTGATAAACAACGTCGGATGCGTAATCAGCAGCGGCTGAACGAAGATCCAGGCCTGTAGTGAGTTTCCAGCTTTTGAATGGCCAAACCACGAAGATTTCACCGAAATGCTCTGATGATTCGTAGAGATAGTTGCTGTATTTAAAAAATCCGTTCTGGCTCTCCGTGGAATCGTCAGTGTAATCTCTCGAAGTGTTATTGAAGTTGTACGCGATATGCAGCTGGCCCTTTTTTAATGAAAGCTGACTATTGATGCCCGTTTGTAGATTTTTGTTCAGGCCTGAAAAATCCTTTTCATCTACGAAGGGCTGCTGGTCGAGATCTGCGCGGATCGCCGAATAACGCAAATAGGGCTGAAGCCTCCAGGTTGAAGAAGCCTGCAGGCCCAGGCTGGCCTGGAAGCTGTTTTGAGAAAAAGCATCGTCCTCATACCTTGGCGCTGCATTAGATCCCCTTGCCTCGCTGATGCCGTCGGTTGAATAATGACTGCCCGACACATTGTAGTCGAACTTGTCTTTCCTGCCGCTGACAGCAGCGTTGAATTTCTTTGTATCGAGCAAAAAGAACTGGTTGCTGTTCACGCCGTCCAGTGAGCCTGTTGATGCACTTCCTGAAAATTGAAACGGGCGCTGACCACCCTTCCTGGTAATGATGTTGATCACGCCCGCTATCGCATCGGATCCATATAAAGTTCCCTGGCTGCCCTTCAGTATCTCCACTCGCTCCACTTGTTCAAGAGGTATTTGCCTGATGTCGAAATTGTTGCCGATACCGGAAGCATCATACACAGGCACACCATCAATCGTGACCAGCGTGTATTCCACTCTCGCGCCTCTGAGGTAAATGTTCTTGTCCTTTCCCGGATTGCTGTTGGCGCCGTTGATGTACATGCCGCCCTGCTCATTCAGCAGCTGCGAAAGGTCGCGGGAGCCCGCCCGCTCAATGTCCTGCCGGCTGATGATGTGCACTACCTTGCCGGTCTCGGTGGTCTTTGTGTGGAATTTGTTGGCGGTCACGGTCACATCTGTAAGGACCGAGGCGCTGTCCTGCGCCGAAAGCTGGCTGGTTATGAACGCAGCCACAACGAAGATCTTTTTCATCTTTTTTGTTTTGTGACTGCCTTCGAATTCGTGGAGAGAAGATAGTGGTATCATCCCTGCCTTTCACCCGAAAGCATCTGGTTAAAAAAATGCGTTGGCAGGTCTTCTGGCTTAGTCCGGACCTGGCCGCCTTCCCATTCCCGCACATGCGGGATCAGTGGCATAATGGCCAGTCCATAGATGGACATCACAGCTACGGGGATAGCACCGGGTTCTCACCGGTTTCCCTAAACCAATGCAGGGCAAATGTAAGTGTTAGTTGGTTGACAAGTTGACTGGTTGACAAGTTGACTGGGAAACAGCCAGCAGTTTTTCCTAGCGAAACTCCGCGCCTTTGCGCCTTCGCGTCTAAGCAAAAACAGACTCCCCTCTCCGTATGGGGAGGGGTTGGGGGTGAGGCCTAAAAGTCGAATTCCCTCCTGTGCATGTTCCATCTCACACCGAAGGACGCCACAAGATTCCCGCTGCCGGAAACAGTATTGCCGGTAGTGACCTCGTAGTCCCTGAAGAACACATGGCCTTCGAGGTAGAGATTGGGGCGCAGCTCATAAGACAAAAGAAAGGACGCGATGGCCGTGCCCGTCTTTTTCCCGCTGCCTAAGGCAAAGCCGTATTCTTTTTGCCTGTAATCGAAAGTATTGGGAAGGAAAATATTACTGCCGAATGAGAGGCCTAAGGTATCCTTTCCCTGCCTGTAATAAATAGCCTTGGCGATGGCCATCCATTTGGGTGCGGGCTGGTAGCGTACAATGCCCACCCATTCCTGCAGGTTGGCGCCCGCCGGATGTGCGAGCGGCTGGTTATAGTGCGTGTAGTTGGCCACGGAGTCCTTATGCGAAAAAGTAAACGGCCTGATCCTGTTGGATTCCAGCTGCAGGTCAAGGTTGTTGACGCCGAATGCATCGATGTATTTCATGCCCAGCTGCCAGGCCCATTTGTTTCCCCACCAGTCTTCGCCATTCTTTACCTGCTCCAGGTTGAATTCATCTACCAGGAACTGGCCGTAGAACTGCATCTTCTTAGCCACATTGGCCTTTGCATCAAATCCTGTGAGGGCATTGTCGAAGCTTCCGTTCTGTTGTTCGATCGAACGGTAAAAGATCACGGGGTTCAGGTAGCCGAATTCGAAATGATCCTCCCTGCCAAACACCACCGCTTCAAAGAATCCTACATTTAGCCAGGGAGTGAGTGCCAGGTCGAGGTGGTGCATAGCCGCATATTTCTTGGGTACCAACTGGTCGCCCCCAGGGATATGCGAAGCATGCAGCTCCATGAACAGGTTCTGGTAATTGAACTTCCAGATCCTTGTGTTCAGTTTCAAAAAAAGCATGTTACTGGAAAAATCACTGAGGAAAAGGCTGCGGTGGCCGTTGCCTATAGAATTCTTGTCGTAGCCAAACACCACATCCACCGCGTTGGCCACGTTGAAAGTTACCAGGCCCCGTGCATCGAAATAATCATAGCCGTCCGTCTTAAACGGTTTGTACAATCCTGCGCCCGGCACAGCCCTTCTTTCATTTTCAAAATCCTGCACATGGGAAGGCGGTCTTTCCTGGTTGTCGGTAACATAGGCTGAAAAACCGATCTTATTGGCAATGCGTCCCCGGATGCTCAATCCGCGGGTATTGAGGAAAAGGTGCTGTGTGTTCTCCGTTTCGTTGGCTACAGTGTATTGAAACACAGGGTTCATGGCCAGGAAAAAATTGGGCTGCTGCACCTGGTAAAAACTCGCGGGTGTAGTGTAGAAATGCTTCAGTATGGGCTTCCTGCTCTGGTAAGAGGCTAGATCTTCTTCCGGTATCCACTCCATATTGCCGGCCATGGCTGTGTAATGATTATAGCGATCCACACGGCTCATGCTCCCGCTGTCCCATCCCGCGATCGCCGGGATCATCTGGGCACGGCTATAGGGTCTCGTCTTTGAGAAATTGAGTACAGAATCCCTTTGTGCTTTGATCTCCAGCCTTTCGATGAGGATATTTTCCTTGGCATCTTTGGGCAGGTAGGTGGTCTGCGCCCATCCGCCCAGCGGAAATAATAAAAACGCCAGCCAAAACTTCCTTTGTTTAAATTGCATGTGAGCTTTTTGATTGTACAATATGCAAAATTACCTGATTAAGAACATACAGGTGGTGAATGAAGGCCGTATCGAGACCGCCGATGTCCTTATATCGGGACAAAGGATACGAAAAATTGCGCCATCGATCGATCATGCGGGAGCCGCAGAGATCAACGGGGAAGGCTGTTTCCTCCTGCCAGGCCTGATCGACGACCAGGTGCATTTCCGCGAACCCGGACTCACGCACAAGGCGACCATCGCTACCGAGTCGGCTGCTGCTGTAGCAGGCGGTGTCACTTCCTTCATGGAAATGCCCAACACGGTGCCGCCGGTTTTCACCCAGGAATTACTCGAACAGAAATATGACATAGGCGCGGCCACCAGCTCAGCCAATTATTCCTTTTTCATGGGCACCTCTAACAACAATGCCGATGAGGTGCTTCGAACCAATGAAAAAAAGTCGACGGTCTGTGGCATCAAGATCTTCATGGGATCTTCCACGGGCAACCTGCTGGTAGATAACTACCTGACACTCGACCGCATTTTTTCTGAAGCGGAAGTGCTCATAGCCACCCATTGCGAGGACGAGCAGATCATTCACGACAACCTGGAAAAGCTAAAGGCTGAAGGCCGGGAATTAAAGCCCGAAGACCATCCCATCATCCGGGATGAAGAAGCCTGTTTCGAAAGTTCTTTCAAGGCAGTGCAGCTGGCCAAAAAATATGGCAGCCGCCTGCACATCCTGCATATCAGCACAGAGAAAGAATTGCAGCTCTTTACCAACATGCTTTCGCTGGAGGAAAAAAGGATCACGGCGGAGGTCTGCGTACACCACCTGCATTTTACAGCCGACGATTACGCGGCCTATGGCAACAGGATCAAATGCAATCCTGCTATCAAGGCGGCGCACCACCGCGAAGCCCTGTGGAAGGGATTGCTGGATGGCAGGCTGGACGTGATCGCTACCGACCATGCACCACACACCTGGGATGAGAAGTCAGGCAGCTACGAAAAAGCCCATGCGGGCATCCCGCTGGTGCAGCATTCCCTGTTGCTGATGATGGACTACGTAAAGCAGGGCAAAATAGGAATGGAAAGGGTAGTGGAGAAAATGTGCCATGCCGTAGCGGATTGTTTTCAGATCGCTGAAAGAGGCTATTTGCGCGAGGGCTACTACGCCGATATGGTGATCGTGGATCCGCGGCTGAGCACTACAGTGAGCAAGGAGAATATCCTGTACAAATGTGGGTGGAGCCCTTTTGAAGGAAAGACCTTCCCTGCCGCCATCACCCATACTTTTGTGAACGGGCAGCTGGTTTATGAAAACGGAAGGGTGAATGACTCTCATAAAGGAATGCGACTCACTTTCAACCGGTAGCCATGCAAATCGACAAGATCACCTTCAACGACATATCGGTCTTTCACCAGGAAGAGGAATTCTCGATTTTTCATAAACTGAACTTCACCAAGACCATTGGCGGCAAGGAGTGGCTCCGGCGTTTCTTTCATGAGCCCCATCACGACCTGAAAAGGATCCTCGGTACACAGAACATCATCAAAGCCATCCTCAATCACCTCGACGAATGGCCCACCGAGATCACCAATGGCACTGTGCTGGTGATCGAGAAATTCCTTGACTATTCGCTGGATCCAGTGCCTTCATCTCCTACGTCTTTGAATAGCGTTTCTTATAAACTGCTGCATTCCTCCGACTATTCGATGATCAAATACTCGGTGAAGCATCTCTCGGATTTTTACCGGGGCATTGCCAAACTCCTTCAGTTGTTCGACGGGGTGGAGTTGCCGGCCAACCTGCAGTTCTATATCGACAGGATGAACAGGATCATCCGCGAAGAGCCGCTGATCCGGTTGGCAGCAAGGGATCCACTTAGAAAGTTCTCCGCGACTGAAAACATTTATTATGCCTACCAGATCCGGGTGGTCCACCGCACCGACACACTGGAACTGATAGACATATTTGGTCGGCTGGAAGCCTGGTACTCCATGGCCCAGGCGGTGAAGACCTTTGATCTCATGTTCCCTGTTTTTGAGGAGAAGGAACAACCCTTCCTGCGCGCGGAGGGTTTGTACCATGTGCTGCTGGCCACACCGGTGGCTTATGATCTTACCATGGATCCCGATCAGAATTTTCTTTTCCTTACCGGCGCCAACATGGCCGGCAAGAGCACGCTGATCAAAGCTGTCGGTTCCGCCGTCTTCCTGGCCCACCTGGGCATGGGCGTGCCCGCGAAAAGCATGCGGCTGACCTTGTTCGATGGGCTGCTGACCAACATCAATGTACAGGACAATATCTCCAAAGGCGAAAGCTATTTCTTCAACGAGGTGCAAAGGATCAAGAACACAATTTACAAGATCAACGACGGCAAAAAATGGCTGGTGCTCATAGATGAATTGTTCAAGGGTACCAACGTGCAGGATGCCATGAAATGCTCCTCTGCCGTGATCAAAGGCCTGATCAAGATCAAAAACTCTTTGTTTATACTCAGCACCCATCTCTACGAGATCGGCGAGGAATTAGGTGCTTATCCCAACATCTCTTTCAAATATTTCGAAACGACAGTATCAGAGGATCAGCTATCCTTCAGCTACCAGCTCAAGGAGGGCATCAGCAACGACAGGATAGGCTACGTGATCCTGCGAAGGGAGAAGGTTGTAGAGATGTTGGAGAAGTTGTGAACGAAGTTCACAACTTCTCCATCTCCGACGAGTCCCTGCGGAGACTCGTCGGTATGAAGAGAACCCGGTTTGGGATACCTGGTCAACCAGTTAACAAGTTAACCAGTCAACATCCAGGAGCAAAAATTATGAAAAAGAGCCTGTTATTTTTATTCGCGTTCGTTTGCTGGAAAACATCCCCAGCGCAGGAGATCGATGTACTGCACTATGAGTACAGACTGACGCTTTCGGATGAAACCGATGAGATCAGGGGCGAAGCCACTATCACGGTGCGTTTTTTAAAAGTGGTGGACCGTTTCAGCCTTGATCTTGTCAGTAAGACTGCCGGCAAGGGGATGACGGTAACAAGGGTGGCGGGTTCTGTCGGTGTCAGGCATTTCACCCAGGGCGGGGAAAAACTCACACTGGTACTCAACTCGCCGGCGGTGAAAGAGGATACGCTTCAGTTTTATATTGTTTACCGCGGCATACCGGCTGATGGACTGATCATTTCGAAAAATAAATACGGGGAGCGGACATTCTTTGCCGACAACTGGCCGGACAGGGCAAGGCACTGGATCCCCTGCAACGACAGGCCGGATGATAAGGCGGCCGTAGATTTTTATGTAGCCTTGCCCAGGCACTACCAGGTAGTAGCCAACGGGCGATTGGAAAACGATAGCGTAAAAGGCGACTGGACCGATGAAGCGCGCAGCAATGGTGACTATTATCACTGGAAAGAAACAGTGCCCATTCCCACCAAGGTCATGGTGATCGGGGCCGCGAGGTTTGCTGTGAAGGAGTTCAATGACAGTCCCCCCGGGATTCCTGTATCTGCCTGGGTCTATCCCCAGGACAGCACAAAAGGTTTTTACGACTATGCCCTGGCGGTGCCTATTCTCAAATTCTTCCAGGGATACATTGGTGAATATCCTTTCGAAAAATTAGCGAATGTGCAGTCGAAGACCATGTTCGGTGGGATGGAAAATGCCAGCTGCATTTTTTATTCGGAGGCTTCCGTCAACGGCAAGCGAACAGCCGAAGCTTTGATCGCGCACGAGATCGTGCACCAGTGGTTTGGCAACAGCGCCACCGAAAAACATTTTGCCCATATCTGGCTGAGTGAAGGATTTGCTAAGCACTTAACTAATGTGTACTTAGGACACATTTATGGGGAGGACACGGTGAAAAACCGGTTAAGGTCCGACAGGGAGAAGGTCATCACCTTCCTGAAAAAAGATCCTTTGCCCGTGGTGGACAGCAGCTCAGAGCTCATGGACCTGCTGAACGCGAACAGCTATGAAAAAGGAGGATGGGTGTTAAGGATGATACAGGCAGAAGTGGGGGATACCGTATTTCAAAAGATCATTCGGCAGTATTACCAAACCTACCGCGGTTCCAACGCCGAGACCAAGGACTTTCAAAAAATAGTGGAAGGCACCACAGGCAGGAACTGGGAAAAGTTTTTCAGGCAATGGCTTTTCAGGGCCGGGCTTCCTCAAATCGATGCGGGCTGGAAGCAAAAGCAGGATAAAGTGGAGATCACGCTCAGGCAGCAGGGATTTGTGTATGAGTTGCCCATAGAGTTCGAGATCAGGATGGAAGATGGGCGGTCATTCTTTAAAAAAGAAGTGATGAACTCCAACCAATTGCTGATCGATGCCTTCGTGGATGGAAAGGTGAAGGAAATCATCATCGATCCCCATGTGAAACTATTAGCGGAGCTAAGAATTCTGTAGGGAGAGAGGGCGCTTATTCAGCTCTCTGTCATTCCGATCCCGCACCTGCGGGAGAGGAATCTGAAGTCTGCATAAAGTTAGACTCAGCATTCAGTAGGCACCTTTCCTTGAAGCCACCATCAGATCCCTCGTACCTCGGGATGACAATAGAAGGGGAAACATTCTTCGCGAAACTTCGCGCCATTGCGGCCTTGCGTCTAAACTAGGAATACCTTAAAGGAACATGGTCACCGGGTTCTCCATGAACTTCTTGAAGGTTTGCAGGAAGGCCGCGCCCACGGCGCCATCCACGCTCCTGTGATCGCAGCTCATGGTGATCTTCATCACATTGGTCACCGCAAATGATTCGCCCTTCTTCACTACCACTTCTTTGATCTTGCCCACCGCCATGATAGCGCTGTCGGGCGGGTTGATGATGGCCGTGAATTCATCGATGTCCATCATGCCCAGGTTGGAGATGGTGAAAGTATTGCCGGAAAATTCGTTGGGTTGCAGTTTCTTGTTCTTGGCCTTGGCTGCCAGTTCCTTGGTCTCAGCAGCAATCTGCGAAAATGTTTTCTGGTCGGCGAACCTCACCACCGGTACGATCAGCCCTTCTTCGATCGCTACCGCAACTCCGATATGAATATGCTGGTACTGGCGGATGAAATCACCCATCCAGGAACTGTTCACCGCCGGGTGCTTGCGCAGGGCCATGGCAGCCGCTTTTACGATCATGTCGTTGAAGGAGATCTTTACCTCGCTCACCTCGTTCATCTGCGCACGGATCTGCATGGCATTGTCCATGTTGATCTCCATAGTGAGATAGAAGTGCGGCGCCGAGAATTTGCTTTCGCCCAGGCGTTTCGCTATCACCTTCCGGATCTGAGAATTGGGCAGGTCCTGGTATCCTTCCTGTCCCGTCACAGCCGCCATTTGCGGTCCTGCCTTGGGTTGGGCGGAAGGTTTGAAATTGTCGATGTCTGATTTCGTGATCCTTCCATTGTCGCCGGAGCCCTGTACCTGAGAAAGGTCGATGCCTTTTTCCTGTGCCAGCTTTTTAGCAAGCGGGGAAGCTTTTATCCTCGTGTCGCCTTCTGCAGACACTTCCTGTGCCGGCGCTGCCGCCGCAACGGGTGGCTGTGCTGCTGGTGCGGCTTCAGTTTTTTGACCTTCCTGGCTAGTCTGACTCTTTTGCTCTCCTTCGGCAGGAGGAGCTGTTTGACTCTTGCCCGCTGCTACGATCTCATCTACATTCACCTTTCCTTTTTCACCAATGATGCATAGCAGCTGGTTCACCTGGATCTTTTCGCCCTTGGCTGCTCCCTGGTAAAGCAGGGTGCCGTTCTTATAGCTTTCGAGTTCCATGGTGGCCTTATCCGTTTCGATATCGGCCAGCACTTCCCCTTTCTTCACGGGATCGCCCACGTTCTTATGCCAGCCGGCGATCACGCCTTCAGTCATGGTATCGCTCAGGCGGGGCATCAGCACCACTTCCTCCATTTTAGAAATATCGATAGAAGAGCCTTGTTGTGCGGGAGCGGAAGCGGCTGGTGCAGGATTGGCTTCTGCTGCCGGCGGCGTTGCTGACTTTTCAACTGGCTTTTCCTGCGTCGCCCCGGCTTTTTGCTGGCCGCCGTTGGAAGCGATGAGGGAGGAGATGTCCTCGCCTTTATTGCCGATAATGGCCAGCAGGTCGTTCACCTGCAGCTTTCCACCTTTATCAGTACCTATATGTAATAATGTACCGTCTTTATAGCTTTCCAGCTCCATCGTTGCTTTATCCGTCTCGATCTCAGCAAGGAGCTCGCCTTTTTTCACGGGATCTCCCACTTTTTTATGCCACGCTGCAATCACCCCTTCGGTCATCGTATCGCTCAGGCGGGGCATCAGGATCACTTCAGCCATTATTTGTTCCAGTTTAATTGAACTGCCGAAATTAAAGCAAATGAGGGAATTGCTGCCTGCTTTGCCTATCCTAAGGAATTTAGCAGGATTGTTGACTGGTTAACTGGCTGCTAATAATCCAGCTCCAGCCTCAGCCTGTCCTTCAGTTCTTTCACCAAAGGATATTCTTCTATCATCTTTAAATATTGCTCTTTGGAACTGAGTGGCAGGTCAGTAGGTATTTCGTTTGATTCGGAGGCTTCAATCACCACTACGAACTTCAGTTTTTTGTTCAGTAGCTCTTTTTTCAGGAACTCGCAGGCATCTTTTCTCTCTTTTTCCAGGAATTTCTCTTCGATGTTGTTGCCCACTACCACTTCGAAGCTGTGATCATCTACGATCCTTAGTATAGCCGATTCAAAGCTGGCCCAGGCGGAATTCTTTTTTTCTTTGAGGGTGACAATATATTTCTTCCAGGCCGTTTTTAATTCATCAAGCTGCAAAGGCTGATCGGCATCCGCATTCTGCTTGCCGGCATACTGGCCCCTGATCTTTTCGAGTCCTGATAGCCCGCGGCGGATATTTTCTTTGGGAATGGTGGGAACTGGCTCTCGTGGGGGAACCGGCTCTGGCGGAGGAACTGGCGTTTCCATCACCGGCGGCGGCATGTCTTCGGCCACTACAGGCTTTTCTTCTTTTGTCTGGATCACCAGCTTAGCAGGTTGTTCAGGCTTTTTCGCTGCCTTCGTGGGCACGGGGCCTAAGGTGCGGAAGGAGACCGACCTTCCTTCAGGCTGTTTTTTTTTACCGGTGCCGGTCATTTCCAGCGCCTGCTGCAGGTAGCAAAGCTTTACCAGCACCAGCTCAACATGGAGTTTTTTATTGCGTGCGGAGCGGTAATTGATCTCGGCTTCATTTAGGATGTTGAGCGCGCTCACCAGCAGGGCCGCATCCATGCGCTTTGCCGTTTCCATGTAGCGCACGCGGAAGCTTTCTACCACTTCCAGCAGACCCACTACGCGCTCGTCTTTTGAGATGAGTAGGTTGCGGAGGAATTCGGCAAATCCATTGAGCACCATGTCGCCTTCGAAGCCTTTTTTATCAATATCATCATAGAGCAGCATGGCGCCGGCCAGGTCCTGGTTGAGCATGCAGTCCACCAGCTTGAAATAATAGTCGGCGTCCAGAATATTCAGGTGCTCTACCGTGTTGTTATAATTTACCTCTCCATTCGTGAACGAAACGATCTTATCCAGGATACTCAACGCATCCCGCATGCAGCCTTCGCTTTTTTGCGCAATGAGCTGCAGCGCTGTTTCTTCGGCCTGGATATTTTCTTTTTTGGCGATGCCACCGAGGTGCTCTACCGTGTCCTGCAGCGTGATCCGCTTGAAGTCGAAGATCTGGCAGCGGCTGAGGATGGTCGGCAGGATCTTATGTTTCTCCGTCGTAGCTAAAATGAAGATGGCATAGGGAGGAGGCTCCTCCAGTGTTTTCAAAAAAGCATTAAAGGCCGAGGAGGAAAGCATGTGCACCTCGTCGATGATATAGACCTTGTACTTACCGGCCTGCGGGGCAAACCTTACCTGTTCCACCAGGCTGCGGATGTCTTCCACCGAGTTGTTGCTCGCGGCATCCAACTCGTGGATGTTCATGGAAGTACCGCTATTGAAAGAGGTGCAGCTCTGGCACTCGTTGCAGGCTTCCCCATCTGGAGAAACATTCTCGCAGTTGATGGTCTTGGCCAGGATGCGGGCGCAGGTGGTCTTGCCCACACCGCGGGGACCGCAAAACAAAAAAGCATGCGCCAGGTGACCCGAGCGGATGGCATTTTTCAGGGTAGTGGTAATATGCTCTTGCCCTACGACCGTATCAAAGGTCTGCGGCCTGTATTTTCTTGCTGAAACAATGAATTTTTCCATGAAACACCTCGGTGCTAAGGTAGGGGATGGAGGCCAAAAACAGCAGAACAGATGAACAGAAGAACGTCGAATTTTGAATTTTGAAGGGAACCACCTTATCATTTGCTCAAGGCCTTAGTCCTAAAGCCCTTACTTCAGCCTTCATCTGTTCGACATTCTTCGGTTCGATATTCATCTCCTGGGGCGGGGGGGCTTAACTCAAATAGGGGTGCCTCTTAAACTCCTTGTTCCTGTCGAACAAATACCGGTAGGTAGCCAGGATGCGGCTTCGGTGGGTATCGGCAAAGGTCTCCGCCACATTCACCATCTTGGGGTTAAAGTCGCCGATCCACTGCATTTCATACTCTGTATAAGGTATGTTAGGCTGCTGCACCACCTTGGCGGCCTCGCAGATCATGTAGGAGTCAATGCCCTTGCCCTGGAACTCCGGCACTACGCCGAAGACAAGGCCGATGAACTTCTTACAGGGCTTGGTCTTTTTGATAAAGAGGAATTTCAGCTTGTGGAAAAGGTCGAACTGCCCATCGAGGTATTTGAACCACTGGTTCAGGTCGGGGAGGTTGATGAACATGGCTATCGGCTCATCGTTGTGATACACGAACCAGATCAGCTTTTCATCCATCACAGGCTTCATCTTTTTGAACATCAGCATCACCTGGTCTTTCTTGATCTCTTTCAGTCCCCCATGGCCGGCCCAGGCCGCATTGTACACCGTAGTGAAGTCCTGTGCAAAACTCTCCAGCTGGCTTTTGTCCATGTACTTTGCCCTGAACGCAGGATTGTCGGCATACATCTTATGCCTTTCCCAAACCTTGGGATGGAGGGGCTGCTTGGGATGCATGCCGAAACAGATCTGCTGGAAGAATTCCCTGAAGCCATAACCCTCAAAAAGCTGCTGGTAGTAAGGTGAATTGTAGTTCATGCAGTAAAGAGGTGACTGAAAGCCCTTGATCACCAGTCCCCACCACCGGTCGCGCTCGCCGAAATTGATGGGACCGTCCATGGCTTCCATCCCTTTTTCCTGCAGCCACGCCTTGGCGTGGTCGAAGAGGAGATTGGCCGCAGCCTGGTCGTTGACGCAATCAAAAAAACCGATGCCGCCTACGGGCACGTCGTCACCCTTGCTCCTGTATTTTTTATTGGTGAAAGCAGCAATGCGTCCCGCCAGCCTGCTTTTTTCATCTATCAGTATCCAGCGGGCCACCGTGCCGAAGCGAAAGGCCTTGTTTTTTTTGGGGTCGAAAACTTCATTGATGTCCTTGTCCAGCGGACGAACATAATTCTTGTTGTCCTTGTTCAGCACCACATTGGCTTCAATGAATTTCTTCGCCAGCTTTTCCGTTGTGACCTCGATCAGTGAATAACCGCTCATGCAGCAAACCTACTAAATGACTCTTAATCGTGAATGGTGTCCCGATAGCTATCGGGATCGCGTCTAAGCCACCGGTATCTGCGAGGCTCTTTCCAGGGCCTCCTTCATAACCGGAGCTTAAAGCCACCATTCACCACAAATCCCTCCAGCGGAGCGTAGATGTCTTTGAATACAGGCTCCTGTAAGGTGCCGGTGAAGATCGGTTCCCATTTAGACTGCCTTGTATTGCTGAAGTTTTCGAAATTGATGAACACCGAAAATTTTTCCCAGATCTTTTCCGCCATGAAGCCGGTGATCCAATACGACCTGCCGGAACTGCCATCAGTCAGTTGCTGTTTTCCGAAATAATAGGCTTCCAGTCCCAGCTTCCAGCTCTCATCCACCTCGAACATCAGCACATTGTTCAGCCTGTGCCTGGCGGTTAGTGGGTAATCACTGGCAACGCCATTGAATTTTCTTTCTACATCAGCCAGGGTGTAACCCACGAACAGCTTGAAATTTCCAAGAATGGCCTTGATATTGGTCTCCATTCCTTTTGTAGAGATGTATCCGTCGGCATTGCGGAATTCCGCATAGCCTCCGCCGGGAGCAAACACATTCACCAGTTGAAGCGGGTCGTTGAGCCTTGTGTAAAAGAACAGCTGGTTGATGCTCCATTCTACTTCACCCGTCTCGAAATGAATATTGAAATCGGCATTGAGGCCGGCCGATCTTTCGTTTTTCGTTTGATCGTTATTGATAGGGTTTAGGTTTCTGAAATGGATCCTTTCGGCTTCTTCCGTAAAGATCGTAGGGGTCTTATAACCCAGTCCTCCCCCGATACGGGTGGTGATGGCCGGGCTGATCTTGTACATGATGGAAATGCGGGGCAGCAGCTCAGATCCAAAATTCCTCACCTGGTCGGCCCGCAAGCCGCTCTCGATAGTCAATTTGTCCGTAGCGGAAAAAGTATACTGACCAAACAGGCCCGTTGTCCAGAGATCATGGTTGCGCACATTGCCGGAGAGTCCCGGCACTTCTTCAAAATCATCGGCGATGATGTTGGCGCCCAGCACCCATTCTGATCTTTCCCCCTTGCTGGCAAAACTGAGTTCTGAAAATACCGACCGCTGTACGCCGCTGAAAGCATAGCCCTGGACCTGGATGGAACGGTCGAAGTGGCTGTAGCTATTCTTGAATACTAAGTTCCTGTTCTTGGGGTAGGACTTTTTCAACGTGGCCTGCACGCTGGTCCTGTCCGTGTAGTGACCTTCGAAATACTTGTCACCCCCGTGCTTAAAATAATCCATGGCGCCGCCGATCCTGTCTTCCGTGGTAAAGTTCATACCTACGTCAAATGATAATGTTCCTGCCCTGTAGAAAAGCCTGGGATTGATCGTATATCTCTCAAATTGAGGTATCGCAGTGAAACCGGTATTGCCGGGGTCGAATTCATCATTGCTGTTCCTCGAAAGAAAAACAGTGGCGCCCAGCTTTCCATACCATTCACTATAAAATGCGCTGAGGTCCAATCCGCCTCCGGAAGTTCCATTGGCCATGAAGTTGATGGCCCTTTCTGCTCCCGGCACCCTGCTCACCAGGTTCACCAGGCCCGCAATAGCGCCGCCTCCATAAAGTGTCGAAGAGGATCCCTTGATCACTTCCACCTGCCTGAGGTCCAGGGGTACGATCTGCAGCAGACTCAGTCCGCCTGAGAAACCTGAATACAGGGGAAAACCATCTTTGAGGATCTGGGTATAACGGCCGTCGAGGCCCTGGATGCGGATACTTGAATTATACGATGTGGCGGAAGTTTGCTGCACCTGGATGCCGGTACTTTCATTCAGCAGCATCCTGATATCGCCGGGTTTCATGTTCCCTTTTTCTTCCAACTCTTCCCCGGAGATCACCTCCACCCGGGTGGGCGAGTTGGCAATGGTGCGGCTGGTGCGGGTGGCGGTCACGATCACTTCTTCTTCCTCTTCCTCCGCTTCATGCAGGGTAACTGTCCAGGAAGTATTTGCCGGGACCTCAATATCAACAGTGACCTCTTCGAAGGAAGCATGACTAAACTTAAAGCGATGCTTGCCGGCAGCGATGTCCGCGATCCTGTACACACCCGAATCATTTGTCTGGGCCAACTGGCCATTCCAGCTCACCGTGACCGAAGGAATGGTTTCGCCTTTTTCATTGACGGTTTTGATTTCCAGGCTATGCTGGGCGCTGCAAAACAAAGTGAAGAAACAACTGAAGGCGAGAAAGAGTGATTTCATTGGTCTTTTTTATGGTAAGGTGGCGGATCAACTTTGATTCCACTGCTAAAACTATTAATTTTTGGAAAAAGCCGTCGATGCATTTCAGGCTCCTGGTCATATCGCTGCTGTTTTGCTCTCATTCCCTGCATGCGCAGGAGCCGGTCAGCATGCCCGAGGCATCCAAACTGAGATGGGAGATCGCTTCGTTGCCGGAAGGTGAAAAACAAGTGGATGCCATCCTTAGGCTGGTGAAGTACATGCATACACAGGCTTACCCCGCTGATTCTGTGATGCCCCTGCTGATGAAATCTGAGTACTTATCTGATAAGACAGGTTACCGCGATGGACTGCGCAGAACGTACAGGGACCTGGGGGTGACCTATGAAACACTGAGCCGTGATTATACCAAGGCCCTGAGCTGGTATCAGAGAGCACTGAACCTGGCAGCGAACGACCAGCAGCACCATGAGCTGGTGACCAGCATCCTGAACCTCAACTTTTACCTCGGTGATTTCGTGTCGGCCATGGCGCTGGCGGCAGGATCGCTGAAAAAAGCGGAGGCTGCCGGCGATGAAAAACTGATCGCTCACTACCACAATGTGATCGGCTTTATTCATCTGCGCCAGCACAATGCAGGCGCTGCCCTGCAGTCTTATGAGCACTACCACCAGCTGGCCATGAACCTGAGCGACAGCTTTATGATGGGTGACGCCTATACTTCACTGGCGGAGACCTACCTGCTGGACAGGCAGTTCACTACTGCACTCGATTACCTCTTTCGTGCGAAGGCGCTTTATGAGCGTCTTGATGCAAGAAAAAAACTAGCGAAGGGTGATAGGCTGCCTTATACTTATTTCAAGATCGGGTTTGCCTATGGACAACAGGGAAATAAAAAGCAGGCATTGAACTATGTGATGAAAGCGATCGCTTTTACCTCCCATGTTTCCTGCAATTTGTACGATGTGGCCAATTATTATATCTATGCAGGCAACCTATTCCTGCAGGAAGGCAACAGCAGCCGCTCCTTTGAAATGCTCCGTAAGGGTCTTTCCATCGCGGAGGCGATCGACCATAAAGAGGACATTCGTGATGCCTATCTCTACCTGCACCGGCTGTTTGCCGGGAACGCCCGTTACGACAGTGCTTATTATTACTATAGCCTTTATGATAGCCTGAAGGATTCCATCAGCAATGAGCGCACGCGGCGGGAGATCAGGCAGATCGAAGCGAGTTACAAAGTGGAAAAGAAAGACCGGGAGATCCAAATGCTTTTGCAGCAGGGCGCACTGCAGGAAGCAAGCACCAGGCGAAAGCTGCTGATCCGGAACCTGGTGATCATTTTTTTTGTTTTTGTTGCCATCATCATTGCCTTCCTGCTGAACAGGCGCGACCTGCGCAGGAAAAATGAAAGGCAGAAAGAAGTGAACCGCGTCCAGAATGAGATCTTCAACATTGTGTCTTCTACACAGGACCAGGAGAGAAAACGTATCGCACAGGACCTGCACGACGGTATGGGCACCCTGCTTTCTGCGGCCAAACTGAAACTGTCTTCTCTCCCTGCGAACGACCAGGCTTTGGTGGATGCCAGCCGCATCCTCGACGATGCCATAGCCGAAATGAGAAATATTTCCCATAACCTCATGCCGGCAACCTTGTCGAGAATAGGATTGGTGGGCGCCCTGCAGAATTTTTTTGGTAAAATGAACGGCCCGCTGCAATTCAATTTCATTCACGACGGCTTCCACCACCGGATCGATGAAGAGAAGGAGATCATTCTTTATCGCGTGGTGCTGGAGCTGGTGAACAATGCGGTAAAGCATGCGGATGCCCGCACGGTCACTATCCAGTTGCTGAAATACCCGGACAGTATCAACCTGGTGGTAGAAGACGATGGCAGAGGCATGAGCAGGGAAAGATCGGATGGCGACGGCATAGGGCTCCGCAATATCGCATCGAGGATCAGCTACCTGAAAGGAAAGTTTACCATGGATTCGGGAAGCAGTGGTACCACGGCCATCATAGACATTCCTATATAACTACCATGTATTTGGTATTGCAGATGAGATGACGAATATTTTCTTTACACCAGGATATGAACAAGCCGTTGAGAATATTGATAGCCGATGATCACCAGTTACTGCTGGACGGGTTGCAATCGCTGCTCAGGGGACTCAGTTCGGTTCAAATTGTGGGCATGGCCACCAATGGATACGAGGTGGCCGATCTGCTGGACACGACAGAGTTTGATATCTGCCTGCTGGACATCAGTATGCCAGGTGTGGATGGGATAGCGGCAGCGCGCATGATCAAGGAGAGAAAGCCAGAGGTGAAAGTGATCATGCTCACTACCTATAACGATAAAGAGATCGTGGAAGAATTACTGTCTCTCGGTGTCTCTGGTTATATGCTCAAGAATTGCACAAGATCACAACTGCTCGATGCTTTTGAAAAAGTGACTGCAGGCGGCCTGTACTTCAGCCCGGAAGTAGAAGAAGTGATCCTGCAGCACGCGGTCCGGCAATCGGGACCCCAGGTAAAAGAAGTAGTGATCACGCACAGGGAAAGAGAGATACTTGAATTGCTTTCCAGGGAATTCACCAATGAGCGGATCGCTGCCGCTTTGAACATCAGCTACCGTACGGTGGAAACGCACAGAAAAAATCTGATGCACAAGACGCGCTCACATAACCTTGCGGGCTTGCTGAAATATGCTTATTCGCACAAGCTGTTAAACGCGGAGGACGTTTAACAATTCCGTAGATAAAATACCATGTTCATGGTATTGGCTTTAGCGGGCAGGAGGGATAGGTTTGAACTAAACTCCTATTGTGAAATACTATCTCCATTTTGCCATCGCTGCCTTGCTGCTGGTAGCAGGCACAGTAAATTATTTCCTTTTCAATCCAGGCATCGTTTTGTTCGAATGGCTGTCCATGGAGGCTGCTGCTTTGCCTGCGAATGTTTTTGTCAAAGGCCAGTTGTCAGACCTCTGCTGGTGCCTGGCCCTTGGCTTCGCCGCCAGGGGTGCTGTGTTGTTGCGCTGGATGAACAGCAGTACGGGCCTCCTGTTGATGCTTGTTCCCATGCTGGCAGAAATACTGCAGGCAACGCATACGCTGCCCGGCACATTCGATGTGCTGGACATCATGATCTATGGTCTTGCCACCGGATTATTCTACCTGGCCTGGGGCCGTCGTGCTGCTGGGCGGATACAATTCAGGGCAATACCCTTCGCTGCCGTGTTCATACTCATGACCCTGGCATGCGTCTCCTCCAAATCGAGCTACCAGGCGCCCAAGCCATTGCCCTGCGTAACCCACAAAGGGCTTACCTACAGTCCGGTATTGGTGACCATGTATATCAGCGGCAGCTACAATATGAAAGATCTTGCCGAGGTACAGCGGACGCTGCCACAAATCCTGCTGGAAAAAATGAATGCGTTGAACCCCTACAAATACAAGATGGCAGATGGTGTAAAGCCAAATCTTTCATTGTACGTCACATATACTACAGATAGTTACGGTCATTATGGTGCAGAGATCAAAGGCTATTTATTTGACGGGGATTTTTACACCACGTTGCCTACGAATTATGTAACGTGGGAGAAGCTGGATGCTGATATCGTCGCAAAAGTGAACACCTTCATCAGTTATGGCTGGTGTTCTAATTGTCCTTCTCCATGCAATCCCTGAGCGGCAGGTTTTATAACTTCTTTGTGATTCCAGGTGAACTATGCTGGCAGGGACCTGCGTTATGTTTCAATAACTGCTAAACCTCACCCTTATGCGCTTGATACCTACTCATCTTACCTGGCAGGGTAGGATGCTCCCTGTTGTTTTTTTGTTGCTGGCTACTGTAGCCATCGGTCAGAAAAATGAGCCCTATACCCAATTCATTGAGAACAATACAAAGATCCAATGGGCTGCAGAGTACACTACCCTGGTGAATCTTACGCCAGTCACCAATACGGTGAGCCTGAAAAAATACTATTTAAAGCGGGTCAAAACCGATTCCGTCAAGGCTTACAGGGTGAGCAACCATGTGGTGACGGGATCCTATTTCCTGGGTGATAAATCATTGGAAAGGCAGGACTGGCTCCAGGATCATTATGTGATCAGCTCCGACCGGCCGGACCGCTGGCAGTTCAATAATCGCAAGCAGGAGACCGAATATAGGGTGAGTGGTCTTTCGAATGAAGAGTGTTGTGGATGCGATGAAGCGGATGCCTTCCTGGTGAACCAGGTGCTTTACTATTCCAACCACCGCATGTACACCCGCAATTTTTTTCTGTCACCACTCTGTGCGCGGAAAACAGGCGAACGCACCGCAGCCTGGTATCCCATGGGTCTTTTTGCCTTCAATAATGCCACTGTCCGTCCTTCTGCTTCCACCTTCCTTACTACCAGCAAGCCCTACTATCCGGTGAATACCCGTGATAGCGTAATTGATTTTGCTGTTCTTTCGCTCGGCGAGGACCGCCTGGTGGAACACCTGATGAAGGATATTGAAGCCGGTAAGCTGTCAGTGCGCGATGCAGAGACAGGAGAAAAGCTCAGTTATGAAAAATTCCTTAGCTGGAAGATGCCCATAGACACGGTGGCGGTTTACGACCTCGAAGGAAATACCACCGGGTACCAGTTTGTACAGCAGTTGCTGCAGCCCTCCGATTTTTCCAGCATCCGGCTGGTGCAGGACTGGTACTTCGACTTCAAGTCAGAAAGACTATTCTCAGAAGTGAGATCAATTATCCTGATGATGGATGCACGAGGCCCCGATGGGAGTTATCGCGGCAGATATCCCTTTGTGTCTATCGATTTCTAAAGCGGGGTGCTGAATACTTTTTTCGCCAGCTTCTCATCGTGCCCATAGATATCGTCCCTGAAGTTCAATCTTCCTTCATCGTCTACCCAGGCCGTGTAATAGGTAATGAACACCGGCACGGGCTTTTTCAGGCGCACGAATTTCTCCGTGCCCGCATTCATGGCGGCATCAATGCGTTCGGTTGTCCATTCGGGCTGGTTCCTTAAAAGGTATTGTGCCATCTTGAATGGATCGCTCAGGCGGATGCAGCCATGGCTATATGCCCTCTTGTCCTGGCTGAAAAGGCTTTTCGCCGGCGTATCGTGGAAATAAATATTGAAACTGTTGGGGAAAAGGAACTTCACGCGGCCCAGGGAGTTCTTGCCTCCGGGACGCTGGCGGATCACAGGCAGGCCGCCTTCTTCGCCTACGATCTCCATATTTTGTCCTTCCAGGTAGCCTGGATTGCGGCTTATTGCCGGAAGGATCTCGTTTTTAACGATGCTAGGCGGCACGTTCCAATAAGGACTGAACACCACCTGGTTGAGATCTCCGGTAAACATCATGGTATTGTGACCTTCTTTTCCTACGACCACGTTCATATCCCAAACCTTGTTTTTTCCCTCATACATATGCAGTACGAACTCGGGGATATTCACCAGGATCAGGTTGTCTGAGCTGGGCTCGTTAGGCATCCAGCGCATTCTTTCCATATTGATAAGCAACTGCTGCAGCCTTTTTTGCGCCGGCACATTCATGTCTTTCACCAGGGTGGCAGTAACGACTCCTGTTGGTTTGTATCCAAAGCGGGCCTGGAAATTCTTCACCGCACTCTCGAGCACATCGGTAAAGAGCGCTCCTGTATCTGTAGCAGGCAGGTCGCCGGTGAGCTGCAATCTTTTCTTCACCAGGGCTACCACCTGAGATGAGTCGCCTTTCTTCAGGGACTTCCCCGACAGGGTGATCTTGGGCCATCCACCTTTTGCTGCGACGTCGTGATAACGCGCCAATTGGTCTTTCAACTGGCCGTACCGGATATTCACGTCTTCGAAGTATTTATTGTCTTTATGTTTTTTCTTGATCAGGGAATCCGCCATTTCCAGGGCATCGCGCTTTTTAAATGGAACGAATCTCTCCATTTCCTTCCGCTTGATGAAGTCGTTATAGGCGCCCATCATATACTGGATGAAGTGCGTGGTGAGCTGCAGTTCCACCTGCTGCAGGCTTTGGTTGCTGGCATTCACGGTGAAGGCGGATTCTGCGATCAGGTTGTCCATTCTTTTCTGCAAAGCCTTATCATGGAGCGCCGTATCGTGCGCATAGGTAGTGTGATAGTCGTGGAGGTTCCAAAAACCTTTGGCTTGTTCGGTCAGCCCGTCGCCAGAGAACCAGGCCCACTGGAAGTTCCGCGTATTGTAGAAACTTCTCATCCTTCTGCGTATAGAATCGGGAACTTTCTTTTCTACGATGAATTTCTCCATCGTCATGCTGTCCAGGAACAGGGTAGAGTAGGAGTTGTCCTTGGTAATGCTGTAGTCGCGGGAGCTGATGCGCTTTTTCTCGGCAGCAGATTCGCCATCGCCGCCATCTTCGCCATCGCCATTTTCGCCTCCATTACAGGCAACCGCAAACAACGAACAGAACAGGGAGAGGTATAAAAGGGATTTCATAGTATTCATTTTTACAAAAAGCTTGCCCGGTGAGGATTTTCCCAGGGTCATTACAAATCTATTAACAGGCCTGGGGCCTATTGCAGTTTTCAGGTCAATACTATACATTTATAGGAACCAAAACAAAACAAATGAAAAAGCTGCTGATAATAGCCGGTTTTGCCACAGCTGCCGTCTTCTGCAGTTGCGATGACAAAACGCCGGAAAAGCCCGCTGCCGCTGCACCTGGTTCTGGCTCCGACTCTATCATCGTAACTGCTCTAAGCTCCAGCACGGCCAAGGCTATGATCCAGCACTTCAAGTCTGCCCAGGCGGCTCCTTACCGTGACAAATTATTCAGAGGAGGCATGAAGATCCCGAATTTGGATTCCATGCTCTCAGGCGCCACCAAGTTCAACATTTTCGCGGCAGCATATACAAATACCTATTCCGATTCATCCAAACGCAACAGGCCCACCTTCATCCTCCAGGTTACCAGGAGCAGTTCGGATCCATCGGCAGAAGCTACCGTATCGTATTATATAGTAGACGACGAAACCCTCTGTCCTCCGCCTCCTGATTGCAATACGGTTCTTGAATCTTCCGAATAACAATTAATATAAGGTTATGATCGCCATGTTCCTTCCATTGTTCTTTCTAATTTCCGGGGGTATCCAGTCGGAAGTTGTAGATCAAAACAGCCATGTCGGCATCCCGGCCATGTACAGGTTACCCAACGACTCCGCAGAATTGATGATCCACCATTTCCGTTCAAAAAAAGTGGACATTGACGATGAGAGATGGCTGAATGGGAAGGATAAGAAAGTGGTCAGGGCGCGTTTTGACAGATCTGTCCTGGGGCTCCTGCTGGGAGATCGTGTAACCAGTCATGAGTTTTTTATGGCCGCGTTCATAGCCGATGGGAGGGGCAGAACCAGGAACACCCCCACGATGATCCTGAGGATCGTGAGAAATACTTCCTCTGCCAGCGCACTGGAAATGGAGTACTATCTGCCTGTGGAGGAAACGCTTTGTCCTCCTCCGCCAGATTGCAATACTGTGCTGCAGCCCGAGTAAGGCCATACAATATCCTTCCGAATTTCCTTCCCTTACTACCAACTATGATATTTCCATGGGCCGCCAGGGCGGCACTGGCGTGAGGTGTTTTACTTCACGAATGAAGGTTCTATTTTTTGATTTAAAAACTTCATGCATGAAAAAAATGATGTTCACGTGCACAATGATCTCTATTGTTTTTGTATTGGGATGTAAGGACAAATCCGGTTCTGACACTGAAGGCAGTGGGAGCTCTGTTAAATCGGCTTTATACACCGACAGTACCAGTGGTGCCGGCTATAAATTGATCGCAAAGGCAAAAGCGGATTCCATGATCAACCACTTCCGCCATTTGTCAGTGAGCCTCAGGAAAGAAGGCGATGATAAGGACAGCGATTCTGTCACCATGCAGAACAAAGACTTCAAGGTCCGCCGGGTGGTAAGAGCTAAGTTCGGCCAGGCCTTCCTCAATCAGCTCGATTCGAATGTAGTAGGCCTCAGTCTTGTGACCGCTGCCCATTTTGATGGGGCAAAGAAAGACAAACCTACTATTCTCATAAGGTTGATGAAAACTGATCCCGCTAAGTCCACGGTAGAAACATTTTTTTACCTGCCAGATGAAGAGGATTTATGCCCGGAGCCTCCGGATTGTTCCGGTGAGATCATAAGCAACTAATTGGGTCACTGAAAAATAATATTTATTATGAAAAGAGTTTTTTTTCTGGCCCTGGCCAGCGGTGTTTTTGCGCTCACATCTTGTACTGACAACAAAGTCAACCTCATTAAGCCCATTCCAGAAGAAGAAGTGCAAGACATGATCAGTGGATTCCGTGATTCAAATATCATTATGTATGAGAAGCTGGCTGCAAATGAGGATAAAGGAACTTTATGGTCAGAATTCAAGTTAAGCGACCTGAGAGACCTGTTGAGCCAGTATGCAGACGATGACAAAATTCGGTTGGTAACGGCTGTGGATGCAGATAACCGTCCAACAATACTGTTCCAGGTAATTCCTCTGACGGATAACACAAAGACCACTAAGTTTTATAGTGCAATTTCGTCTGGCGTTTGCCCGGAACCGCCAGGATGTGCAGGGGAAGTCTTACCAGAAAAGAAGAAATAATTGTGTGGATAATGGGGTTTTCAGTTCAACAGCTTCTCCGGAAGCTGTTTTTTTATCCCACAATTTCTTTTTTCTCTTTGGTTTCAGTCTCATGTACAGCTGTGGATGGCTCTACGACCTTGATCTTACTGATGATCCTTTTTACAGAAAATTGCTGCCTTAGCTTCTCCAGTTTATGCGAAGACAAAAACTGGAAGGATAGATGATCGAGATAATGATGCAGTGGCAACAGGATGGCGATAATGCCCACCTTAGCCAGCCATATCTTCAGGGGTTCTCCATGCGTCAGGTTATGCAACCAGGTATCAATGAGAAGAATGATAAACTCAAAAAGACAAATGAATGCAAAGAAGCTCAGCATTTTCATGGAAAATCTTGACGTGGGGAACATCCCTATCAGGATCAGTACGATGAAAAATGCAGCCGTCGCCAGGGAGATACCCATGTATTGCAGGTTCCTTGTCCGGATCTCGGCAGATTTGATATCGGCCAGGTCCTTTTCATATTTCTTTTTTTCCCTCTCGAATTCGAGGTACACAAAGTCACGTTGTTTTTCGAGTTTCTGAAGGCTATCGTTGAAATAATTATAGCGCATGGTGAACTCATAAGCCTGCTTATAGTCACCGGCACGTACATAGATCCTCCTGAGTGAATCTGAGATGTATTTGCTTGCGTTGAAATCTTTTTTTTCGAAGAATTCCAGGGCTTTTTTATAATAGATCACAGCTTTCTCATAGTCTTTTGCCAGGGAATACCCCCTGCCCATCTGGTGGTAAAACGAAGCTGTTACGCCCGGGTCGAATGAAGTGGTCAGTTCGGGCTCCGCCAGCTGGTAGTAGTGGATCGCTGAATCAGCGCGGTCTGCATAGAAATAAACATGGCCAATGTTAAAGAAGTAATTACCCATTCCCGGATTGATCAGGGCCTGCCTGAGCCCCTCGTTCTCGTTCAGGAACCGGAGACATGAATCGGCATTCCTGTCCACCACCATGAGGGAAGAGAAGACCAGTCTCTTTGTAAAATATTTCTGGTACTCCGAGGTAGTTGTCTTCGCCAGCTTTTCAACCTCTTTCAAATATTGCTTTGTTTCTGTAAGCCTGTACAAGTCAATATAATCCTCCAGCAGCTTTTCGTTATTGCCGGATTGCATGTTCAGCTCCGCGCTTTTCAGCAGGTTGATCTTGGCCAGGTCCTTATCGAAACTCCAGTACAGATCGGCGAAACAGTGATAGGATTCGGATTGAAGCGGCAGGTTGCCCACCTGGTAAGCATAATCAAATGCGTTATTGAAGTTCTTGTAGGCACTTAAATAATCTGCTTTGGCCAGGTGGTTCTTGCCGATCTCTAAAAGAATGCTGATCTGTAAGGAGTCATTGGTGGATCCAACAGCAGAGGACTGAGCGAGACTGGCCTCCTTCAGGGCTTCGTCAAATGCATTTTTTTTGCGATAAAGTGCCGCTTTTCTAACATAAGCAAGAGCCTCCAGGTCTTTGTTACCCGTTTCTCTTGCATGCTTGATCCCTTTTTCAGCGAAACTGAGCGCCCGCTCAAAGGTTTCTTTGCTGGACCAGGAAGTGACTGCGTTTAATGCATTTCCGAAAAAAACGTTCAGGATCAAATCCTTGTCATTAGCCATTTCGGCTACCGTCAGGCTGGCCTGCAGCAGGCTATCCCCTTTTTTCCCTGATTTATAGATATAGTAGAATTCTGCCAGTTCCTCCATGGCGGTCACCTGTTCGGCCTTGCTGGGAGCTTTTTCAATTTTATCGATCAGTTTTTTCTCTGTGGCGAAATATTGCGCCTGGCCGGCAAGGCATAATAGGAGGGATATGAGCAAAAACGCGATCCTCATGTATTTAGTTTTGGCGAAACCAACTTACAAGATATTATAAAATACCTGTATTTCTCACGGCTGGGGTCTAAAATAGCTATCGGGCTAAGATTATTGGTACTTTTTTATACCTGTTCCCTTACCTTTGCACCCTGAAAAACAAAAGGGCCCTTCCGGCCTTTCAACCCCTAAAAAAATTGAGTTTAAAAGCTGATTATGGCAAAAGTTGGTAAGATAAAGCAGATCATCGGCGCCGTCGTGGACGTGCAGTTCGAAGGCAGCCTTCCTGAAATTTATAACGCATTGGAGATCAAAAGGGAAAACGGTGATACCCTGGTGCTCGAAGTGCAAAATCACCTGGGCGAGGACAGCGTAAGGACCATCGCTATGGACGGTACCGAAGGACTTACCCGTGGAACTGACGTGACGGATACAGGCTCACCGATCACTATGCCTGCCAACGAGCAGATCAAAGGCCGCCTGTTCAACGTGACCGGCGACCCTATCGATGGACTTCCTCCCGTGCCTAAAGTGAACGGAAGGGCCATCCACGCCAAGCCGCCATCTTTTGAAAATCTTTCAACAGCTACAGAAATATTATTTACCGGTATCAAGGTGATCGACCTGATCGAACCCTACGCAAAAGGTGGTAAGATTGGTCTCTTCGGTGGTGCCGGTGTGGGTAAGACCGTACTGATCCAGGAATTGATCAACAACATCGCCAAGGCTTATTCCGGACTTTCCGTGTTTGCAGGTGTGGGAGAAAGAACCCGTGAAGGAAACGACCTGATGCGCGAGATGATCGAGGCAGGCATCATGAAATATGGCGACGCTTTCAAGCAAAGCATGGAAGAAGGCGGATGGGACCTGAGCAAGGTGAACATGGACGACCTGGCAGAATCAAAAGCAACCTTCGTATTCGGACAAATGAACGAGCCTCCCGGTGCACGTGCACGTGTGGCGCTTTCTGGTCTGACGATCGCAGAATATTATCGCGATGGAGATGGTACCGGTAAAGGCCGTGATATCCTTTTCTTCGTAGACAACATCTTCCGTTTCACCCAGGCAGGTTCCGAGGTTTCGGCCCTGTTGGGACGTATGCCTTCCGCGGTGGGTTACCAGCCTACGCTGGCTACCGAAATGGGTGTGATGCAGGAAAGGATCACTTCTACCAAGAATGGTTCTATCACTTCCGTACAGGCGGTGTATGTACCGGCTGATGACCTGACCGATCCGGCTCCTGCAACAACTTTCGCCCACCTGGATGCTACCACGGTATTGTCACGTAAGATCGCTGACCTTGGTATCTATCCTGCGGTGGACCCGCTGGATTCTACCTCGAGGATCCTGATGCCTTCCGTAGTAGGTGAGGCACACTATAATTGCGCTAACCGCGTAAAACTGATCCTCCAGCGTTATAAGGAGCTTCAGGACATCATCGCCATCCTGGGTATGGATGAACTGAGCGACGAGGACAAGCTGACCGTATCAAGGGCAAGGCGCGTACAGCGTTTCCTTTCCCAGCCTTTCCACGTAGCGGAAGCCTTCACTGGTCTGAAGGGTGTGCTGGTACCGATCGAGGAGACCATCCGCGGATTCAATATGATCATGGATGGTGAAGTGGATGAATACCCAGAAGCGGCATTCAACCTCGTAGGTTCCATCGACGACGCTATTGAAAAAGGTAAGAAGTTATTGGCGCAGGCACAAGGATAATTCAGTTTACAGTTTGCGGTTTACGGTTTACAGTTATGATCTTCCGTAAACAACAATCAGTAAACAGTAAACGGTAAACAGTAAACAGTTACATGACACTTGAGATATTAACTCCGGAAAAAAAATTGTTCAGTGGTGAGGTCTATGGAGTTCAGCTCCCCGGCATCACCGGTTTGTTTGAAGTGCTTGACAAGCACGCTCCCCTGGTGAGCGCGCTCAAGGCAGGCCGGCTGAAAGTGCTGCGCGACAAGCAGAATCATACAGCGGCATTCGACATCCAGGGTGGCTTTGCAGAAGTGCTGAACAACAAAGTGACCGTGCTGGTAGAAGGCGCTTCCGTGATCGAATAAACCTGAAGAAAGTATTATTGAAAAGTCCTGCTTTGCAGGACTTTTTTTTGCACTGTCGCAAGCGGTAGGTGCGATGTCATCCCGAGGAAGGAGCCTAAAAAGACACCTAATTCAACTGGGGGTCTATAGGGAAATTCACCATCATTTCGAAGTCGCCACCCAGGTGCTTCAGCGAATCCTTCCAGATCTCTTCTGCATTGGGATGAAAGATCAGCTTCCGTGCAGCCTCTACGGTCAGCCAGGTTTTTTCCTCCATTTCAGTTTGAAGCTGGCCCGCATTCCAGCCGGAATAGCCGATGTAAAAGCGGATCTTCTCCGGGTCGGCCTGGCCGCTGTTGATGAGCGAGATCACGGCATCAAAGTCCCCGCCCCAGAAAACGCCCTTCAGCACTTCAATGCCCCCGGGGATCTGCTCGGGATACCGGTGAAGAAAATGGATGGTATTCATTTGCACCGGGCCGCCATAATACACAGGCAGCTGGTGCCCTTCAATTTCAGGCAGGAGCTCGTCGAGAGTGTTCTCGTACTGGCGGTTAATGACAAAGCCAATGGTGCCATCGTCCCTGTGCTCGGTGAGAAATACGACCGTGCGCATGAAGTTAGGATCCTTCAAAAAAGGATCGGCGATCAGTAATACACCAGCAGCAGGGTCAATCATAATTAAATGTAATGGTTAAATTAAAACGATCCACCGGTTCCCGGGCTGTTGTTTTCATGGGATTTAGACAATTGGCTGTTAAAAATGATTGATAACAATCTTATGCCATCAGAACTAACAACTGGCGTGATATTTTTGTCAGGCAGAGAATTTTCTGCACCTTGTACAGGTGAAAAGAATTTTTCCTATAATCGTCGTTCTCATTGCTCTTTCACTCATCGGTATCATCCTTATACAGGTATCGTGGCTGAAGAACATGGTGCTGTTGCGTGAAGAGCAGGTAAAGCAGAAGGTGACTGAGATCGCGCAAAAAGTAGCCGAGGACCTGGGCCAGTACAAAACGGTGCCCGAGGCCCCCAATGTAAAGCCCTTCCTGCTCGACGACAAGACCTTCGGATTGCCCCGGCCATACAGCGTGTACCAGCGCTTCACTACCAAGGAGCTCTACCAGCGTATCTATGCAGCCTTTGTGGCGCAGCATATGGAAAAGATCCCTTTTGAATTTGGACTGGCCACCACTTCAGGAGTGGAGCTCCATTTTCAAAGAATGTCCACCCGGTTTGAAGCCTGGTTCAGCGATTCCGCCAACTATTATCCCCGCGTGGCCTATGTATTTGCCCCCAGCGGTTCTGCCGCCGAGAACCTGGTGCCCGACGAGGCCCTGGTGATCATCGTGCCCAATGTACAGAACATCGTTCTGCAGGGACTCAGGCCCAGGATCATCATTTCTATCATCTTTACCCTGGTCATTTTCACCGCCTTCTTCCTCACCGTGCGCACTATGCTCAGGCAGAAAAAGCTCAGCGAGATCAAGAACGACTTCATCAACAACATGACCCATGAGTTCAAAACGCCCATCGCGACGATCTCCCTGGCGGTGGATGCCTTAAGGAATATCAAGGTGCAGCAGGACCCGAAGAAGATGACCTATTTCAGTGATATCATCAAGGAAGAGAACCAGCGCATGAACAGGCAGGTAGAGACCATCCTGAAAGCAGCGCTGCTCGAGCGCCAGGATGTGCAGCTCAATCTCAAGCCCCTGCACGTGCACCAGGTGATACGGGATGTGTCGGACAACTTCATGCTGCGCCTGCAGGAAAAACTGGGCACTCTCGAACTGCACCTCGAAGCTGAAAACGACCTGATCCTGGCCGACGAAGTGCATATTTCCAACCTCGTGATCAACCTCATGGACAACGCGGTGAAATATTCAAAAGACAACGTGCCGCCCAAGATCATGTTGCATACCTCCTCCGCCGACAAGCGCTTCATCCTTCGGATCGAGGACAACGGCATTGGCATGAACAGGGAAACACTAAAGAGGATCTTCGAGAAATTCTACCGCGCGCATACAGGCAATATCCACAATGTAAAAGGCTTCGGACTGGGACTTACGTATGTAAAGACCGTAGTGGAAGGACATGATGGACACATCAGGGCCGAGAGTACGCTCGGAAAGGGAAGCTGCTTCACTATTGAATTGCCTCTAGCGAAAAAATAACGTTGTGGCCTAACCGCTCCAGATAGCACGGGAAGATCTTTAACGCCCACGAAAATCTTTGCGTTCCCTAGCGTCTTTGCGCCTTTGCGTCTAAGCGGGAGCCTGTCTCCAAAGTAGACTGCTGTCTCCATAGCTCAGGAACCTGTAATCATGCTCCAATGCATGCGCATAGATCTTTTTCCAGTCATCCCCTACGAAGGCGGCCACCAGGGCAAGTAAAGTAGATTTCGGCTGGTGAAAATTCGTGATCAGTCCTTCAGCCGACTTGAACCTGTATCCCGGCATGATCAGCAGCTGTGTGCTGCATTGCAGGCTGTGCTCACCGCTGGCTTCCAGGATATCCAGCAACTGCCTGATCGCATCGCGGTAGGTGAAGGCTGTATCGTCCAATGAATAAGCCTCCCATTGTTGCAGGTTGCGGGCAGACCTGTCTTTCCTGGTCTTCAGCGCGATCCAATACAGGCTTTCGAGTGTGCGCAGGGTGGTGGTGCCCCCGGCAACGATGCATTCAGCATGCATCAGTCTTTCCAATGCAGCCTTCGATACGCTGAATAATTCCGGGTGCATCTGGTGCTCCGCCAGGTTTTCCGTCTTTACCGGCATGAAGGTGCCGGCTCCCACATTCAGTGTGATATAAACGGGGTTGATCTTTTTATGAGATAGAGCAGCCAGGACAGCATCTGTAAAATGCAGGGAGGCTGTAGGCGCTGCCACCGATCCGGGCTCACGGTTGAAGATGGTCTGGTACCTTTCCTTGTCAGTTTCTACCGACTTCCTTTTGATATAAGGGGGCAGGGGGATGGTGCCCGCCTGGTGCAGGATCTCCGCAAAATGAAAGCCGCCCTCCCAGGAAAAAGCGATCACAAAATGGTCCTGCTTTTTTTCCAGGTACCGGGCTTCCAGTTTCACTTCCCGGTCATTCACCTTGATGATCTTTTCCAGCACCAGTCCCGGCTTCCATTTGGAAGCACCGCCGATCAGGCAGCTCCATTCGCAATAGCCCTCGCTGGCCAGGGATGACTGGACATCTGCCGGTCGGTGGGGCTCCAGGCAGAAGATCTCTATCAACCCGCCGGAAGCTTTTTGGAAAAAAATGCGGGCTTCGATCACCATGGTGTCGTTCAGTACCAGCACGGTTCCTTCGGGCAAGTGGCGGGGCAGAGAGGAAAATTCACTGTCTTCGATGGTTCCTTGGCGGTAGACCAGCAGCTGCGAGGCGTCTCTCTGCGGAAGTGGGTAATGGGCGATCCTTTCCGCAGGCAATTGGTAATCAGGAACCTGGCGATTCGAAGGTATGTGTATTGGGTTATCCACAGTTATTCACATCTATGCACAGTCTATTCACAGTCAAATCACAGTTTCCCGACAAAAATCGTGTGGAACATAGTGAAACCAATGGTCTTGACAGGTAAAAACATGTGGAAAAAATATACTATGGTTAAAACCATAATATAAGTGGTAAAAAGTGTTATTTTGTGTCAATTACTGACCGTCCTGTTATGATTATACGCTTTCTCGGGGAATATGAAGCCACTCTGGATGCCAAAGGCCGCTTCCTATTGCCCGCCGGGATCAAGCGTCAACTCCCTGAAAACGAAATTAATCGATTTGTCATAAACCGGGGTATTGAAAAATGCCTCACCCTCTATCCCATGCAAAGCTGGCAGCCGCTGTACGACCAGATCAGCCTGCTGAACGACTTCGATCCCGAAGTCAGGAAATTCCGGAGATATTTTTTGAACGGTGCCATTGAGGCGGAACCCGATACGGCAGGAAGGATCCTGATCCCTCAAAACCTGAGAGATCATGCCGGCCTCGGCAAGGACCTGATACTGGCCTCGGCCGTAGACAAGATCGAGATCTGGAGCAAGGAAAATTACCAGGAGTTCTTTGAATCATATTCACCGAAAGATTACAGCGCCCTCGCGAAAAACGTGATGGTCAACCGAAACAGTGACTGATGAATGCAGCTTATCATGTACCGGTATTGCTGAATGAAGTGATCGAATATCTCAACATTCAGCCGGGAGGCGTCTATGTCGACTGCACATTTGGTGGGGGTGGCCATAGCCGTGCCATCCTCGAAAAGCTGGGTAGTAAGGGAAAGTTGGTGGCTTTCGACCAGGACGAAGATGCCCGGAGGAATCTGCCCGATGACCCACGCGTGCTTTTCATCCCGCACAACTTCAGGCACCTGGCCCGCTTCCTGCGCCTGCACGGGATCACTGAAGTAGACGGGATACTGGCCGACCTGGGCGTAAGCAGCCACCAGTTCGATGAAGGCGGCAGAGGGTTCTCTATCCGGTTCGACGCGGACCTGGATATGCGGATGGACCAGCGCCAGGAAAAGACTGCGGCCGATGTGCTGAATACTTATCCGGTGCAGCAGCTGCACAAAATGCTTGAGCAATACGGGGAAGTAACGAATGCAAAAACACTGGCCAACAGGATAGCCGAAGTGAGGGAAACCTCGGAATTCAGGACGATCGACGGGTTCAAGAACGCGGTGAGTGGCATCGTAAAAGGTAATCCCAACAAATATTTCGCCCAGGTGTTCCAGGCCTTGAGGATAGAAGTGAACGACGAGCTGGGTGCGCTGAAGGAATTGCTTGAACAGTCGCCGGCGCTATTGAGGGAAGAAGGAAGGATCGTAGTGATCACCTTTCATTCCCTGGAAGACCGCCTGGTGAAAACATTTTTTAAGAAAGGAACCTTCGAGGAAGAAGAGGAACATCCCTTTGAATCGAAGAGTTTTCATAGCCTGCTGAAGCCGGTGACGAAAAAGCCGGTGGAAGCCTCGAAAGAAGAATTAAAAACTAACAGCAGGTCGCGGAGCGCCAAGCTTCGGGCAGCTGAGAAAATTGCAGACAGTGGAGCAAAAAAGGGAAAATAAAATGCGTCTCAGTAAATGGCTGAACTATCAGTCCATTGTAAAGCAGATGCCGTTCTTCTTGTTCCTCGCCCTGCTTGCGGTAGTGTACATCTATAATGGCCATCATGCCGATAAACTGAACAGGGACATTGCCAGGACCAGCCGTGAACTGAAAGAATTGCAGTACGAATACAAGACAGTGAAGGGCGATGTATTGTTCCGCAGCAAGCAAAGCGAACTGGTAAAAGCGGTAGAGCCACTGGGCCTGCGTGAACTGGATAAATCGCCTGTAGTATTGATCGACAGCATAAATGAAGAGTAAGAGTTGGAAGTAAAACGCGACATATTATGGAGAGTCTACCTCAGCTTCGTCTGCATTATACTATTTAGTGCGATGGTGATGGGGCGTGCTTTTTACATCCAGCGCTTCCAGGGTGAGCACTGGAGAAGCATGAGCGACAGCATGCACCAGAAATTCGTGGAGCTCGATGCCGAGCGCGGAACTATTTACAGTGAAGATGGAGAGATGCTGAGCACCTCCATCCCTTTCTTTGATATCTATATTGACTTTGGCGCAGAAGGCCTTCGCGATAAGGGCGGCAAGCGTTTCAAGGAAAACATCGACTCCTTCGCCATTGCCCTCGCCGGCATGTTTGGCGACAAGCCTTCATTTGTTTATAAGAAAGAATTACAGTCGGCCTACAACGACAAGGAAAGATATTACCTGCTGCGCAAAGGCCTTTCCTTCGAGCAGTACAAATCATTCAGAACCTTTCCCCTGGTGCGGATGGGTAGAAATAAGAGTGGTGTGATCGCCGAGGTGCAAACCAAAAGGCTGAATCCATTTGGCCTGCTTGCAAGACGAACCATTGGTCTTGCCAGGCAGAACGCGCAGAATGTAGGATTGGAGCGCACATACGACAGCCTGCTGAAAGGAACCACCGGCAAGCGGCTGGTCCGCTTCATTGCGGGTGGCGCCTACGTACCCGTGGAAGGTTACGAGATCGATCCTGAAAACGGCAAGGACATCATCACAACGCTGGATGTGAATATCCAGGACATCGCCGAGAACGCCCTCATGAAGATGATGGTGCAGAGCGAATCGGAATACGGCACCTGCCTGGTGATGGAAACGGCCACCGGCAAGATCAAGGCCATCGCCAACCTCGGGCGCAACAAGGACGGCAGCTACGACGAGAACCTGAATTACGCTTTGCAAACCACCGAGCCTGGATCTACCATTAAGCTGGCTACGCTCCTGGCCGTGCTGGAAGAAAAAGCTGCGGGCATCAATGATCACGTGGAAGTAGGCACGGAGGGAAGGCAGTTCGTGGGCGTGAGGAATGTTACTGATGCCGAGAGGTCACCCAAATCCATCATGACCGTAAAGGAATGTTTTGCACACAGTTCCAATGTGGGCATGAGCAAGCTGGCTTATAAGGCCTTTGCTACGCAGCCCGACAAATACAGGAAGTACCTCACCAAATTCCAGCTCGATAAAAGAACAGGCATCGGCCTGCTGGGTGAAGAAGCGCCCATTATGCCCAAGCTGAAAAGAAATAATGAAGGCCTGCATGCCATGCTGACCGCAAGCTTTGGCTACGCCATTGAAGTAAGTCCCGTGCATACCCTCATGCTCTATAATGCCATTGCCAACAATGGCGTGATGATGAAGCCCTACCTGGTGAACAGCATCATGTCGAACGGCGTGGTAGTAAAACAATTTGAGCCCGAAGTGCTGGATGAAAGCCTTTGCCGCGAAGATGTGATCCGTGACGCCAGGGCAGCCATGGAGGCCGTGGCTACGGAAGGAACGGCCAAGTCAGTTTTCGCCGACTGTCCTTTTCCTGTAGCAGGAAAAACAGGCACCGCGCACGTAGCGGGTAAGGGTTTGAAATACCAGGGGGGTGTTTACCAGGCTTCGTTTGCCGGTTATTTCCCTGCCGACAAGCCGCAGTACACCATCATCGTATCCATCAAGACCAAGCCGCATGCTGCCATTCACTATGGAGGGCAACTGGCTGCGCCTGTGTTCAAGGAAGTAGCTACCAAATTATACGCGATGTATGTGCACGGCAATGCGGCCATGGTTGGGCAGGTGAACACCGACAGTACCGCATTCAGCTTCGGAGGGTATAGCCAGGACATGAAGAGCGTATTGAATATGCTGAAGATCCCCTTCACCGAGCCGGCACAGAAAAACAAATGGTCACAATTCCAGTACGCGAATGGCAGGGCCAGCATGCAGCCCCGCGCAGTAGCTACCCGGGTGATGCCGGATGTGCAGAACATGAATTTGAAAGATGCACTGTATGTGCTTGAAAATATGGATCTGAAAGTTACGGTGACGGGCAAGGGCAAAGTAGTGGCACAGAGTGTAGCGCCCGGGCTCGCCGTTGGCAGAAGATCAAAGATCACCTTATTGTTGAACTGATGTTGCACCTCACCGACATATTGTATAAAGTGAACCTCACGGAAGTGCATGGCAGCACCGATGTGGAGATCGCCGATGTGCAGATCGATTCGCGCAAGGTGGGAAAGAACTCATTGTTCATTGCCGTGAGCGGCGTAGCCGTGGACGGCCACCAGTTCATTGACAAAGCTGTTGAAAACGGAGCCGTTGCTATCCTTTACGAAACGCCCCCCGCGGCCAAGCATGAAGGCGTTACCTATGTGCAGGTGACCAACACGGCCATGGCAGCGGGGATCACGGCGCACAATTTTTACGACCAGCCTTCATTCAAATTGAAGCTGGTTGGCGTTACAGGCACCAACGGGAAGACCACCATAGCCACCCTGCAGTATAAACTGTTTACTGCGCTGGGCTACACCTGCGGCCTGGTGAGCACGGTGGAGAATATGGTGGCCGGCGAGGTAGTGCCATCTACCCACACCACACCAGACGCTGTTTCATTGAACCAGCTCCTGCATAAGATGGTGAAGGCCGGCTGTAGCCATGTGTTCATGGAAGTGAGTTCCCATGCCATTCACCAGCACAGGATCGCAGGCCTGAAGTTCGAGGGCGGGCTTTTTAGCAACATCACACACGATCACCTGGATTATCACCAAACGTTTGATGAATATATCCGCGCCAAAAAAGCATTTTTCGACCAGTTGCCGACGGCTGCATTTGCCCTCACCAACATCGATGATAAGCGCGGCGAGGTAATGATACAGAACACGGTGGCTAAGAGAGCCACTTACAGCCTGCGCAAGATGGCCGATTTCAAAGGCAAGATCATTGAGAACGACCTGGCGGGACTGCTGATGCAGGTGAACGGCCAGGAAGTGCACTTCCGGCTGATCGGGGAGTTCAACGCTTACAATCTTTTAGCCGTGTACGGTTCCGCCGTATTGCTGGGTGAGGATAGCAACCAGGTGTTGACTGTGCTGAGCAATATCACCGGCGCTGAGGGAAGATTCGATTATACAGTTTCCCCCAAGGATAAAGTGATCGGCATCGTGGACTATGCGCATACACCGGACGCGCTGGTGAATGTTTTGTCCACAGTAAATAAACTAAGGAAGGGTGAGGAGAAGGTGATCACCGTGGTAGGCTGCGGAGGCGACAGGGACAAAACAAAAAGGCCGGTGATGGCGGAGGCCGCCTGCACGCATAGCGACAGGGTGATCTTCACCAGCGACAACCCGCGGACCGAGGATCCTAACCAGATCATCGCTGATATGGAAGCCGGGTTAAATGCAGCAGCGAAAAGAAAATCGATATCGATAGTGGATAGAAGGCAGGCGATCAAAATGGCGGTAGACATGGCGAAAGCGGGAGACATCGTGCTCATCGCGGGTAAGGGACATGAGAAGTACCAGGAGATCAACGGAGTGAAGCATCATTTTGATGACAAAGAGGTGCTGGGGGAAATGTTTGAATTGATGAACAAGTAGGCCCACGATGCTTCGTGGGCACCAGGGATGAATCGTGAATCGTCAATCGTGAATGGTGAATCGTGAATGGTGGGGCCGGAGTGAAGTCAGGCAGTAAAAGTCAGCAATGAAAAATCTTAAATCTTCAATCTAAAATCTTAAATACTCTTGTTGTATCACTTATTTGAATGGTTAAGAGCGGAGGGCTACCAGTTTCCTGGGATAGCGCTGTTCCAGTTCATCACTTTCAGGGTGCTGCTGGCGGTGATCCTTTCACTGGTGATCTCCACGCTGTTCGGCCGGAGCATTATCAATTTCCTGAAAAGGAAACTGATCGGCGAATCCGTGCGCGAGCTCGGACTGGAAGGTGAGAGGCAAAAAAAGGGAACGCCTACCATGGGCGGTATCATTATCATACTTGCCATCATTGTCCCCACCCTGCTGCTGGCCAACCTGGATAAGGTATATATCAGGCTGATGCTGTTCAGCACCGTGTGGCTGGGCTTCATTGGCTTCATGGATGATTATTTCAAGCTGAGGGCCAAGAAAAGGGCGCAGCTGAAAGGCGAGATCTATAGAAAAGGAGACGATGATGGACTGGCTGCGAAGTCAAAGATCATCGGGCAGGTAGTGCTGGGAGTGATCGTAGGCGCCACGCTTTATTTCAGTCCCACTGTAGAGATCTGGCGCGAATACCAGGGTGAGGGCGCACCCAAACAAGGTGTGCATTACCACGAAAGAAAGCTGCCCAACAGGACTGTTTTCTACGTGCCTGCCAAGGAGCCCATTACTACCATTCCTTTTGTAAAAAATCACGAGTTCAATTACGCGAAACTGCTGCCCGCTTCCTGGAGGGATTATACCTGGGTGCTCTACATCCTGGTGGTGATCTTCATTGTCGTGGCTGTATCCAACGGTGCAAATATTACTGATGGTCTCGACGGACTAGCTACGGGTACTTCGGCCATCATTGGCATCTGCCTGGGCATATTCGCCTACGCCAGCGGCAACTTCATACTGGCCGACTACCTCAACATCATGTACATACCCAACCTGGGTGAGCTTTCCATATTCATTGGCGCCATGATCGGCGCCTGTATTGGCTTCCTGTGGTGGAACTCTTACCCGGCGCAGGTCTTTATGGGCGATACAGGCAGCCTGATGCTGGGCGGTGTGATAGCAGCGCTGGCCATTATCGTACACAAGGAATTGCTCATTCCCATTTTTTGCGGTGTGTTCCTGGTGGAGAACCTGAGCGTGATGATGCAGGTTGCTTATTTCAAATACACGAAGAAGAGGTATGGACAGGGACGCAGGATCTTCCTGATGAGTCCTCTGCATCATCATTACCAGAAAAAAGGTATGCACGAGGCCAAGATCGCTACGCGGTTCTGGATCATGACGCTGTTGCTGGTGATGTTGTCCATTGTGACACTGAAGCTGAGATAAAAAAAACTGAAGAACCGATACAATACTTGTTGAAGAACCATTACCGTATCTCTGGAAAATAGAATGAAAAAACAACTGGTCATATTAGGCGGCGGCGAAAGCGGGATCGGTGCGGCTTTGCTGGCTAAGCAAAAAGACTACGATGTTTTTCTGTTCGACGAAGGCTCTTTGAAAGAAGGTTATCGCAATGAACTTCAAAAGGCGGGCATCCCATTCGCTGAAAAAGAGGTGGATGAGAACAGGATCTTCTCGGCCGCTGAAGTGGTGAAAAGCCCGGGCATTCCCGAAAAGAACGAATGGGTGAAAAAGATCAGGGCCAAAGGCATTCCGGTGATCAGCGAGATCGAGTTTGCCTGGCGCCACCGGGGGAAGAGCCGCATCGTAGGCATCACCGGCAGCAACGGGAAGTCAACGACCACGGCACTGATCTATCACATGTGCAAAACGGCTGGCATGGACGCCGCGCTGGTGGGCAACATCGGTTATTCTTTTGCGCGCCAGATAGCGGAAGATCCCAAAGAGATCTATGTGGCGGAGATCAGCTCTTTCCAGCTGGATGATATCGTGGAGTTCAGGCCGGATGTGAGCATCCTGCTGAACATCACCGAGGACCACCTGGACCGCTACGATTACAAGTTCGAAAATTACGTCCTGAGCAAGTTCAGGATCGCGATGAACCAGCTTTCAACGGACTATTTTATATATAACCAGGATGACGAAGTGGTGACCAATACCATGAATAACATACCAATCAAAGCTAAAAAATTACCCATGAGCATGAAGCAGCCAGTGAATGAAGGAGGATATATCAGCAACAACGAACTGCATGTGAAAGTGAACAATGAGCAGCAGTCGATGAGTATCTATGATTTTGCATTAAAAGGAAGACATAATCAATTCAATACTATGGCAGCATGTGTGGCCGGAGCAACGATGGAGATCCGCAAGAGCAAGATCCGCGAGGCTGTGCAAAGCTTCCAGAGCCTGGAGCACAGGATGGAAACCGTGAGTACCATCCGGGGCGTGGAGTTCATCAACGACAGTAAAGCCACCAACGTCAATTCCACCTGGTATGCGCTGGAAAGCATGACCAAGCCCACCGTACTCATCCTCGGCGGAATTGACAAGGGCAACGATTACGGACTGATCCGCGAGCTGGTGAAAGAAAAAGTGAAGGCGATCGTGTGCATGGGTATTGACAACACCAAGATCCATGAGGCCTTTGGCCAGGACATGGTGATCGTGGACACGGCCAGCGCCGAAGACGCTGTGCAGGCATCCTTCCGTTTGGCTACTCCGGGAGATGCCGTGCTGCTCAGCCCCGCCTGCGCTTCCTTCGATCTTTTCAGCAACTATGAGGACAGGGGTAAGCAATTCAAGCAAGCAGTAAGAAATCTATGAGCCAGATATCTGACATAAGGTTCACGGAGTTCGCACAAGGCGCCAACCTTTTGCGGAAGACCAGGGGCGACAGGGTGATCTGGGCCCTGGTGGGCACCCTTGTGCTTATGTCCCTGCTGGTGGTCTACAGCGCCACTGGCTCGCTGGCCTATAAAATGTACAAGGGCAATACCGAGGTCTACTTATTCAAGCAGATCGCTTTTATTGCCGTAGGTTTTTGCGTGATCTATTTCGCGCACAGGGTGAATTACACCATCTATTCCAGGATAGCGAAAGTGCTCTTCCTGCTTTCTATACCATTACTGGCCTATACGCTGTTTTTCGGCGTTACATTGAACGAAGGAAGCCGCTGGATCAAGCTGCCGATCATCAACATGACCATGCAGACCTCCGATCTTGCGAAACTAGCATTGTTCATGTTCCTCGCGAGATTACTGAGCCGCAAGCAGAACCAGATCAAAGATTTCAAGAAGGGTTTTATTCCGGTGATCCTGCCTATCGCTGTCACTTGCATGCTCATTGCCCCTGCAAATCTTTCAACAGCACTTTTACTAGGTTCCAGCTGCATGCTGCTGCTTTTTATTGGACGCGTGCGCACCAGGCATTTGATGCTGACCGTTTTCGCGGCCCTGATCCCCGTGCTCTTCCTCGTGGGTGCAGCAGTGATCAAACACAAAACCGGCGGGGCAGAAGAAACGGTGGCCGCTACCACGGTGAAGGAGAAATCCTCAAAGCTCACCGGCCGTGTAGAGACCTGGATCAGCCGGGTGGAGACTTTTATCTACGGAGGCAAGGAGGCAGACAACGATAATTTATACCAGACCAACCAGGCCAAGATCGCCATTGCGCGCGGTGGACTGATGGGTGTGGGTCCAGGCAACAGCGAGCAGAGGAATTTCCTTCCCCAGGCATATAACGATTTCATTTACGCCATCATCATTGAAGAATATGGATTGATGGGCGGTGCCTTCATCATCTTCATTTACCTCGTGTTCCTGTACAGGAGCATCCGGTTGTTCAAAAGATGTCCTTACGCCTTCGGTGCCTTCCTGGCGCTGGGGCTCAGTTTCACGCTGGTGCTGCAGGCCATGGCCAACATGGCCGTGAATGTGAATTTGTTCCCGGTAACGGGCGTGACCCTGCCGCTGGTGAGCATGGGGGGGAGCAGCTTCCTCTTCACCTGCCTTTCCATAGGCATCATACTCAGTGTGGCCAGGAACGTGGAGCAGCTGGAAGGAAAAAAAGAAAGAGATCAAATCAAAAAACAAGAGGCAGATAAAGAGGCGGAAGAAGAGGAAGTGGAGGAAGCAGTAGCAGCCATATGAGTGCAAAAGAAAACCATACAGGTAAAGAGGCAGGCCGGCGCGAGCTGCGCATCATCATTGCCGGCGGCGGTACGGGAGGACATATTTTCCCGGCCATCGCCATTGCCAACGCACTGAGGCGCATTGATCATGATGCGAAGATCCGCTTCGTGGGCGCCAGGGGCAGGATGGAAATGGAAAAAGTTCCGCAGGCAGGTTACGAGATCGATGGGCTGGACATAGCAGGCTTTAACAGGAGTTCTTTGCTTAAGAATATTGCGCTTCCCTACAAACTGCTGAAAAGCTTTTTGCAGGTGAGAAAGATCTTCAGGTCTTTCCGTCCGCATGCGGTGGTAGGTGTAGGTGGATATTCCTCCTTCCCGGTCCTGCGCTATGCACAGGCCGCCGGCATTCCTTCCTTCATCCACGAAAGCAATTCGTTTGCGGGCAGGTCGAACCAGATGCTGGGGAAAAAAGCCAAGGGCGTTTTCGTGGCTTCCGACGGCATGGAGCAATTCTTTCCTGCGGCGAAGATCTCTATCACCGGCAATCCCGTTCGCGCCGGCATTGTAAGGGCCAGGAGCATTGCCAAATACGATGCGCTCAAAGCCTTCGGGCTCCAGGAAGGCAGGCAAACCCTGCTGGTGATCGGCGGCAGCCTGGGTGCGAGGTCCATCAACGAAGCGATCGCGGCAGGCTTGCGTGATCTCCTCGATAGCGAGATCCAGCTGATCTGGCAAACCGGTAAAACGGATGCGGACAAGTGGAAGCTGCTGGCAGGCAATAACCCGATGGTTTACGTGAGTGAATTCATCACCAGCATGGAAAATGCTTATGCGGCGGCCGACATCGTGATATCCAGGGCAGGCGCTATGGCCATCGCGGAATTATGCGTGGTGCAGAAGCCCGTGGTGTTTGTGCCCTATCCATTTGCGGCGGAAGACCACCAGACCGTGAATGCCATGCACCTGGTGAAGAAGGAAGCGGCAGTGATGGTAAAGGACAAGGAAGCCAAAGAGAAACTGGTGCCGGAACTATTGGCTCTTGCTGCCGACAAGAACAGGCAGGAAAAGCTGAAGAAAAATATAGGGGCGGAGGCGATCACCAATGCCGACGACCTCATTGCGAAAAAAATACTAGAGGCTATCAAATAATGAACAGGGAAAAGGACATAGCAACGGCACTGCCATCGCTGAACGATATCCGCGAAGTCTACTTCATTGGTATCGGCGGCATTGGCATGAGTGCCATAGCCCGGTATTTCCATTCCCGCGGCGTAAAGGTCAGTGGCTATGATAAAACACCCACGGACCTCACTGCTGATTTGGAGAAGGAAGGGATCGGGGTGCATTTCACAGAAGACCTTTCCCTGGTACCTGCACAACCGGACCTGGTGGTGTATACGCCGGCCATCCCGGCGGAGCATAAGGAGCTGGTGCATTTCAGGGAGGCAGGCGCTAAGGTGGTAAAGCGAAGCGATGTGCTGCAGGTGATCAGCCGCGACAGTTTCAATATCTGTGTGGCCGGCACCCATGGCAAGACCACCATCAGTACCATGATCGCCCACATCCTGCGGCACAGCGGCTACGGTTGTAATGCATTCTTAGGCGGTATCGCTGTGAACTACGATACGAATTTCTGGAGCAGTGAGAATGCAACGACCGTGATAGAAGCAGATGAATACGACAGGAGTTTTTTAAAGCTGGATCCGGATATCGCGGTGATCTCCTCCATGGATCCTGATCACCTGGATATCTACGGTGATGAAAAGACCATGCAGGATGCCTTCATCGGTTTTGGCAACAAGATCAGGCCGGGCGGCTTGCTGATCCACAAGTTTGGATTGAAGAGAATGAAAGAGATCGGTGCGGAAAGAAAATGGAGCTATAGTGTAAGCAACGATGCGGCCGACGTGCATGCCACTGGCGTGCGCATTGACGAAGGCGGCTACCAGTTCAATGTCAATGTGAACGGAGGACTCGTATCGGGGATTAACCTTCGCGTAGGCGGCATGCACAATGTAGAGAATGCGGTTGCGGCCGTGGCCGTGGCCTATTCACTGGAGATAGAGCCTGCGCAGATCAGCGCGGCGGTGTCGGCTTTCAGGGGAGTGAGAAGAAGATTCGAGTATGTGATCCCGCCGGAGAAGCAAAAAGAAGGCGGATACATCTACCCGGTGATGATCGACGACTATGCGCACCATCCCGAAGAACTGCGGGCCCTGCTGCAAAGCGCGAAAAGACTTTTCCCGCAGCGCAAGCTCACCGTGATCTTTCAGCCCCACCTCTTCACGCGTACCCGCGACCTCGCGGAGGGTTTTGCTGAAGTGCTGGGCATTGCAGACGAAGTGGTGCTGCTGCCGATCTATCCTGCAAGGGAATTGCCGATAGAAGGAGTGAGCAGTGAAATGGTTTTAGAAAAGATCGATAAAAGCAATAAGCACCTGGTGCAGAGAGCCGAACTGGAGCAATGGATGGGGCGGCACGCGAAAAGCCTTAACAAGGAATTTGGAGAAGTGATCATAACAGCGGGCGCCGGCGATATCGACAAGCTGGTGCAGCCGCTGAAAAAAATAATTGAACAAGCCTGATGAAGGGTAAAAAGGTCATAGTAAAAGTGCTCATCATTGTAGGCTGGCTGCTCGCAGGCGCCGGCCTGGTGGCCCTGCTGGCTGCTGCCAATAGGAAGCAGGAGAAGCACGTGTGCACGCAGGTGGGCATCCTGGTGAAAGGGAACGGCGAGCGTTCTTATATCGACCGCGACGACGTGATGAAGCTGCTGCTGAAGCAGGATCCGCTGGTGGGTCGCCCCATAGGCTCTATCGATCTGTCGGCACTGGAGCTGGGTTTGAAACACCATCAGTGGATCGAAAAAGCGGAACTCTATTTCGACAGCCGCGATGCATTGCATGTGACCGTGACAGAGCGCGTGCCCATCGCCAGGGTGTTCACCAGTACGGGCGGATCTTTTTATTTCGACAGCACGGCCCACCAGATGCCACTGTTGGAAGGCACCAGCATTCGCCTGCCTGTGATCACCAATTTCACGGCTTCGAAAAAATGGAATGGCGACGACAGTGCCTATGCAAAGAAACTGATCAGGCTGGTGCAATGCATTAACGCCGATCCATTCTGGAGCGCACAGGCCGCACAGATCAACATCACGCCGGAGAGGAAGATCGAGATCTATCCCGTGGTGGGCGATCATGTGATCGTGCTGGGCACGCCGGACCAGGTGGAAGAGAAGCTCAGGAATCTTTTCTTGTTCTATCGCCAGGTGCTGGCGAAGGCAGGACTGAGCAGGTACAGGAATATCAATGCGGAATACAAGGGACAGGTGATCGGCGTACTCAAAGGAGAAGCCTCGGCCATCGATTCCCTGCAACTGAAAAAGAATATCGAGGCCCTGATGAACATGGACCAGCAGCTGCTTTGGGCGGATACGTCGAGGCTGCCGGCTGTGCCCACCAGGGACTTATAAAATAATTGACCAAAAATCAATAGGGCGTAAACAACATCAAACAACTAAAAAAACAGAATCATGAACAACGAGCAACCAATCATTGTGGGGCTTGATATCGGGACAACCAAGATCGCCGTGATCGCGGGCCGGAAAAATGAATTTGGGAAGATGGAGATCCTCGGTTTCGGAAGGGCGAATTCCAATGGCGTGAAGCATGGACAGGTGCTGAACATCGACGAAACCATCAAGGCCATCCAGACTGCGTTGGGCAATTGCTACGCATCCAATCCCAACCTGGAGATCAACGAGGTCTATGTGGGCATTGCGGGCCATCACATCAAGAGCCTGCAGACACGGGGCGACATTGTGCGGCACGACACGGAGAACGAGATCACGCAGAAAGAGATCGACCAGCTGATCCAGGACCAATACAAGACCTACATTCCTGCAGGCGACCAGATCATTGACGTGATCCCGCAGGAATACACGGTTGACAATTTTCAGAACATTCCCAATCCCATTGGATTCGGCGGCGTGAAAGTGGGCGCTAACTTCCACATCATCACCGGCGACAAGAACGCCATCCGCAACATTAAGAGAAGCGTGGAGAAGAGCGGACTGGCCACTACCGACCTGGTGCTGCAGCCACTTGCTTCCGCATCGGCAGTGATGGCGCAGGAAGACATGGAAGCCGGCGTGGCCATCGTGGACATCGGCGGCGGCACCACCGACATGGCGGTGTTCTACGAAGGCATCCTGAAGCATACGGCCGTGATCCCCTTCGCCGGAGAGAATATCACCAATGACATTAAAACAGGACTGGGTGTATTGAAGCAGCAGGCCGAGCAGATGAAGGTTCAGTTCGGCAGCGCCCTGGCGAACGAGGCAAAAGCGAACGCATACATTACCATACCGGGATTAAGGGGCATGCCGGCCAAGGAGATCAGTGTAAAGAACCTGGCCAACATCATCCAGGCCAGGATGAGTGAGATCCTTGACTTTGTTACCTATCACCTGAAGCAGGTGGGTATGGACAACAAGATGCTGAACGGCGGTGTGGTGCTCACAGGTGGAGGCTCGCAGTTGAAGCACCTGATCCAGCTGACAGAATATGTAACCGGACTCAATGCAAGGATCGGTTATCCTACCGAGCACCTGGCCAGCGGGCATATCGAAGAATTGTCGAAGCCCACTTATGCTACCTGCTTAGGACTGATCTTAAAAGGCTATGATGATTTTGAGCACAATCGAAAGGAGTTTCACCAGTCGCACATCAAGATAGAAGTGCCCGAGGGAATCAAGAGCGGCGATGTGCTGGCAGCAGAAGCGGAAGTGGCCGACCAGCATTCAAAAGGACGCGCCACGATCTGGGACAAATTCAAGAAGAACCTGATCGACATGTTCAAGGAAGAAGAAGATTACCATTTATAATAAAAACAACAATAGCCATTCATTCATCACTAACTGCTAGCTGCTAGCAGTGCAAATAAAGCACTATGATACATTTTGATCTCCCCAAAGAACAATCATCCATCATCAAAGTCATCGGTATCGGCGGTGGAGGCAGCAATGCCGTGAATCACATGTATAGCCAGAATATAGAAGGCGTGAACTTCATCATCTGCAACACCGATGCGCAGGCGATCGCCCAGAGCAATGTGCCCAACAAGATCCAGCTCGGCCCGCACCTTACGCAAGGTTTGGGTGCCGGCGCCAACCCGGAGATCGGCCGGCAGGCCACAGAAGAAAGCCTGGAGGAGATCAAGCGCATCCTGGAAGTGAACACCAAGATGGCCTTTGTTACTGCCGGCATGGGTGGTGGTACAGGAACGGGTGGTGCGCCCATCATTTCCAAGATCTGCAAAGACCTGGGCATACTCACCGTGGGGATCGTGACCACGCCTTTTGCTTACGAGGGCAAGAAAAGGAAGTTGCAGGCCGAGGAAGGCATCCGCACGCTGAAACAATATGTAGACACCCTGCTGGTGATCTCCAACGATAAATTGCGCCACCAGTTTGGCAACCTGAAAATGGGAGAGGCCTTTGCCAAGGCGGATAACGTGCTGGCCACGGCGGCCAAATGTATCACCGACGTGATCAACAGCACCGGCCAGATCAATGTGGACTTTGCCGATGTATGCACCGTGATGAAGAATGGTGGTGTGGCCATCCTTGGAAATGCGGCAGCCGAAGGAGAAGACCGTGCACAGCGGGCGATCGAGGAAGCTTTGAACTCTCCATTGCTCAACGACAACGATATCCGCGGCGCGCAGTGGATCCTGATCAATATCAATTCCTCAAGGGGAGATCACGAATTCACCATGGACGAAGTAGAAGTGATACAGGCTTATCTCCTCAACCAGGCAGGTGAGAATACCGACGTGATCCTTGGCCTGGGTTACGACGATTCGCTGGGCGATAAAATAGGCATCACGCTCATTGCCACCGGCTTTGAGCACAAGGATCCTTTCATGAAAGCGGAAGCCAAAAAGCCTCAGCAAAAGAAGGAAGACAAGATCGTGATGGTGCTGGGCGAAACTGCCCCCGCAGCCCCTGTAGTAGAAGAAGAAACGGCCTTGGAGGCCGACCCGCTCGCGCCCACGCTGGTAGACGATACACCTGCGGAAATACCAAGAACGATGCTGCTGTTTGATGAGAACAGCCAGGACATTCCATCACAGAAAGAGCAGTTGCATTTGCCCGGAAAGAAGGAGAGCAATGAAGCTGACCAGGAAAAACTGGACATGGAATTAAAGAAGAAGCAGCTCGATGATAAGTTTGAGCAGCTCAGGAAAAATATCCTGGGCGGCAAAAAAGAGGAGCCACAGCACCCGTCGTCTGCAGCGGCAGGTGGTTACCTGGCCCGTCCATCCAATATCTATTCGGAGTTGAATGCAGAAACTGCTGCCGCTCCGGCCGAAGAGACCAAAACACCGGCTGCCAAGGAAGAAGAATCCTTCCACATGCACCTGGTGATCAAGGACGAAAGTCCAGCGGTAGAAGAGCCTGTACTGCCCGCTCAAATGATCAACGATCCGGTCGAGGAGCTCCGTCAAGACGGAGACGAGGCCGAGTCAGAAAAAAGAAAAGCTGCCGAACGCTTACAGAAATTGCGCAACCTGTCGTTCAACATCAATGCAGCCGATCCCAACAATGAGTTTGAGACAGTACCGGCTTACATCCGCCGCAACATGGAATTGTACAACAACTCCTCGCAAGTGGAAAACTTTTATAGTAACTACTCAGTGAAGCCCGATGGGAAGAACAGTGCGGAGATCAGCACGATCAATACTTTCCTGCAGGGAAAAAAGCCTGATTGATGGTCGTTTGGCCTTGTTTTTTTAGTTGCAGCCTCCCCGCTTTTGCGGGGAGGTTTTTTTTAACCCCTTTGAAGAAAGTTTACGGTTACTGTTTACAGTTTACTGTTAGGCGAATTGCTCTTTCCCCTCACCTCACGGTGTGCTGGTTCGCATCCTTATCTCATCTATTGTGTATCTAATACACATACCTGCATGGGGTACTAGTAGTTTCTCTTTATATATATTATCTTAGGATCGCAACCACTCCTCATGTTTCGGCTGACTGCTTTATCCTTATTGCTCCTTTTGGGAACCTTAGAAGCATTTCCTAAGGAGCCCGATCACCTGCTCTACCGCTCATTTAAGATTCAGACTGCTGGCCTTGATTCCCTGTTGAATGTGCTGCCCCGGCTCGATTCTTCCGAGGCCCGTGTGCAATATAAGGCGCTGGAAGAATGGGCAGCCGTCAAGGGAGACCTGCGTTTCTCCTACCGCATCCGGCTTCAAATGCTGAGATGGCTGAATTCCCGCCAGGTTAGGGGTGTCGAAGAAGAACTAGCAGAATTGCTGCGGCTGGTAGAGAAAGCAAAATTGGATTCGGTGAGAGTGGAGGTCCTTTTTTACACTGCCGATTTTTACTGGGGCCGGAACCAGTTCTCTAAAGCTTTGGAGCATTACATGCTGGCCTATGCGAAAAGCGCCGGTTACGATGCGGTGAAATTCCCTTTGAGGGGAGAGATCATCTATACCTTGGGAGGAAGATTTTATCACTTCCGCGATTTCCAGGCCGCGAAAAAAAATTTTCTCGAATACTGGAGGACCATGCCCGCGGCCGCCATCACCGGATCTGTTTCCAAACTCAATACCCTGGCGCTGACGTTTGCCAACCTGCAGGAGCACGATTCAGCCATGTATTATTTCAACGTGGCGGAAAGAGAGGCCACCAGGACCAACGACAGCTTCTGGATCGGGCTGATCAACGGCAACAAGGCCTACAATTATTTTATGATGGGGAAGTACGACGAGGCCATTCCCCTTTTTGAAAAAGAGATCAGCCATAACCCGGGTACAGCGGAAGTGGCGAATTCGCTGATGAATCTCGGCGCCATCTACCTGGCTAAAGGAAACAAGGAGAAAGCCCTGGCCATGCAAAAAGAAGGCTATGCCATCCTTCTCAAAGCCAACTACCTTAAGAATTACAGCGTCATGCGCACGGCTTATGAAAGCCTGGCGAATACATATGCTGCGTACAGGGATTACCAGAAGGCATTCCTGTTCATGGACTCAGCCCGCATGGCCCAGGACAGTGTGAACGTGCAGCGGAACCAGCGTTATATTACCGGCGCCCAACACAAGCTGGAAGTGGAAAATCATTTGCGCGATCTCTCCGAGAAAGAACAGGAACTTTCCCAGCAGACCCAGATGCGCAACTGGTCGTTGGTAGGTATTGCCATCATGGGATTGTTCATGCTGGTGTTCTTCCGGCAGAACCGTCGCATCTCTAAAGAAAAGAAAAGAAGCGATGACCTCTTGCTGAACATCCTTCCATTTGAGACCGCAGAAGAATTAAAGCAGACCGGAGCCGCCAAGGCCAAGAATTACGAAATGGTGACCGTGCTGTTCACCGACTTCCAGGACTTTACAGAGGCCAGCGAGAACATGACAGCGGAAGAACTGGTAGGGGAGATCAACTATTGCTACAGCGAATTCGATAAGATCCTTTCAAGATATGGCGTAGAAAAGATCAAGACCATTGGTGACAGCTATATGTGTGCCGGCGGACTTCCAAGGGAGAGCAGGACGCACGCGATAGATGTGGTGGCCGTAGCCCTTGAGATCGCTGCCTTCATCGAAAAAGAAGGGGAAAAACGAAAGGCCTTAGGAAAAAGCTATTTCTCCATGCGCCTGGGAATACATACGGGTCCCGTAGTTGCCGGTATAGTAGGCATCAAGAAATTTGCTTACGACATCTGGGGTGATACCGTGAACATAGCCTCCCGCATGGAATCTTCGGGTGAGCCTGGCCGCATCAACATTTCGGAAACCACCTACCAGCTGGTAAAACACAGGTACCCCTGCAGCTACCGGGGAGAGATCAGCGCCAAGAACAAAGGCAAGCTCAGGATGTATTTTGTGGACCTGCCTTCGGAGCAGGCCACTTCACCAAAACCCGCGGTTTCTTACGACCTTGCGTAAAAGTTTTCATGGACATCATCATCACCGGCGGTACAGGCATGGTTGGCAGCGCGCTGACGCCTGTCCTGCTGCAGCAGGGCCATACGGTTTGCATCCTCACCCGCGATCAGCGCGAATCCAGCATTCCTGGACTGCGTTACCAGCGCTGGGATGTGCATGACGAAACCATCGATGCTGCTACGATAGCAAAGGCGGATGCGATCGTTCATCTGGCCGGCGCCAACGTGGGCGAAAAAAGATGGACCCATAAAAGAAAGCAGGAGATCCTGCAAAGCCGGGTGCAAACGGGTGAACTGATCTCCCGCTCGCTGCAAAAACTTCCTCATCATATCAGCGTGGTCATCAGCGCCTCCGGCATGGGCTGGTATGGTCCTTTAACTGATGATAAAAAAGAAAAAGGATTTACAGAAACAGACCCATCTTCCCCCGACTTCCTGGGTGAAGTGTGCAGGCAGTGGGAAGGTGCGCTGGAGGGCGTGAAGTCTACCAGCGCAAGACTGGTCATTTACAGGTTCGGATTGATCCTGTCCAATCAAGGAGGCGTGTTTCCCGCCTTCCTGAAACCGATCCGTTTCGGAATGGCGCCCATTCCCGGTAATGGAAAGCAGTTCATGAGCTGGATCCATATCAAAGATGCTGTGCGGTTGATCTTGCTGGCACTGGAGAACAAAAATATTTCCGGGGTCTACAATGGTGCTGCGCCAGGTGTCGTGAGCAGCGATGAATTGATCAGAACCATTGGCAAGGCCTCAGGTAAAAAAACATCTCACCCTGCATGTACCGGCGCCTTTATTAAAACTCGGACTGGGGGAGATGAGTGTGGAGCTATTGAAGTCGGCTAAGGTTTCTTCGGAAAAGATAAGAGCTGCAGGGTTTGAATTTTTGTTTCCAACTATAGAAGAAGCAGTTGGTGATTTGAAGAATGCATAGTCTATCTCTTGTGAAACCGCGGGCAGCAAGCTGCCATAGCTTAGTCTGGCTTAGACGCGAAGGCGCGGAGGCGCGATGGTACGCGGGGAACTTGGAGAGAAACAGGAAACTGGAAACAGGAAACTGGAAACAGGGAACTACCCGAATATCGGCGGCCTGAGAAAATCCTCCTGGCTGATGGTAGAATGATCGGGATGATAAATGTTCGTGAACTCGCCTACGACTGCTTTTCTATTTTGAAAATCCAACCTGTGTAATCGCAGGTCGAGAATATCTTCTTCCCGCACACGCCGGAACCGGGGATGCATGGTGCCACCCGTCACGCCTGCAGGCTTTGTTGGATCGTATTGGTAAAGCGCATCTACCAATGTGCCCCTCGGATACATGATACCAGGTATTCCCTCGCCCCTGATGTCCAATAGATCGGGGTGGGGCAGTCCCAGGGTATGGCCGTATTCGTGCGCGGCAGTAGTGGAACCCTTGTACAAATTCTCCAGCTTGAAATATCCGGAGTTGCTGCCCAGTCCATCTACAAATGAAATATTGCCGTGCACAAATTCCTCTACGCGGAAATAATTGTTTTTGGGATCGGTGTTCTGGTAGATCTCGATATCGGTGATGTCCGGCCTCAGCTCGCTGCTGATCCGGAAGGTCACGCTTAGGTGTTGCCCCCCGATTTTTACAACCGCCCCTGGCTCATTCCACATTTCTTCTATCTCCAAACGGACTTCTTCAGCCAGCGTGGCGTTGGCTGCATTTCCGTACAGGATCATATGCGAGCGGATCAGCAACTGGCCATTCAGGATCTCTGCTTCGCCCATTATTCAAATTTCAGGGAATATAATTTGATCGGTTCCAGCCTGCCTTTGAGGTCCATTTCTCCAATGGGCTCGATCTCGTAGCCATGCGGCGCGTGGAAGTCATGCATGAAATCTTCGGAAAGTATGAAGAGCTCATTGAGCTCGTGGCACATGCTGCGGATGCGGGCGGTGGTATTCACCGTATCGCCGGAGTAGATCAGCTCTTTCTTGATAATGCCAATGAAACCCGCTGTCACTTCTCCCGAATGCACACCGGCCTTGAAGCGCGGAACTTTTCCAAACTGCTTTTCGTATTGCCAGCTCATGCGCTCAATAAGATAGTAGGTGTTGCGGATGAATTTCAGGCTCCTGATCTTATTTTCCGGCGTGTTCAGCCAGCTCAGCACGATCTCGTCGCCTACATACTGGTAGATCTCTCCTTCGTTGGCCAGCACCGGCGCGGTGATGTCGCTGAAGAACTTCCGGAGCATGAGAAAATATTTTTCGTGCCCCAGCACTTCGGCGATGCGCGTGGACTCGTTGATGTCGAGAAAAATAAAAATCCTGTCCTGGATCACAGGCTTATGGTATTCTCCAATGAGCATGCTCCAGAACATGCCGGGGCCGTATTTATCAGTGATCTCCAGGAAGCTGATGGACAGCAGGGTCATCACCAGCATGTCGAGCATGAAGCTGAAAAAAGTATGCGTCCGGACGATCTTGGTGAAGAATGTTTTCACGTACTCGGGGAAGGAGCCGTCGAAGAGAAAAACATAATAGATCAGGAAGTACAGGAAGGACATCACCAAAAAGATCCCGAAGGTGATGAGGATCTTCAGTATCACTGAGGCCCAAACCGGCAGGTGGTTAAAAGCGGGCTTCAGGTAAAAGATCAAGGCGCCGCAGATCACAAATCCCATGGAGCCAAGGACGATCGCAAATTGCCAAAGGGAAACTCTTACGCCCAGGTCGTTGTTCACATGGATCAGGTTCTCAAAAAAGATGAGACCAAAAAATATCCATATGACGGAAATGGCGAGTAAAGAGCGAAACCTGTAAATAAGCAGTCTCCTGGGCATGCAGCTAAGAAATTATTACAATTTACGCCCAAAAATCGGCCTAATTCCGAATTGGCTTGCCGCCCTTTAGCACACTCTGAATACGCTCCAGCGTTTTCCTTTCCCCGCAAAGGGATAAAAATGCTTCTCTCTCCAGGTCCAGGAGGTATTGCTCACTCACCATTGTCGGCTCACTAAGATCGCCGCCGCACATCACGTAGGCGAGTTTTTTCGCCACTACCACATCATGGTCGGTGGCATAGCCCGCGCGGTTCATGCCATGTATGCCTGCGTAGAGCGCACCCAGGGCTGAGCGGCCCAGCACCTTGACATCCTTCCTCAGTGAAGGCATTACGTAGCCGCTTTCCGATAACTCCAGCACGGAGCGCTTGGCCTCAGTGATGCGGCGGTTCTGGTTCATGACGATCTCGTCCGTGCCTTTCCTGTAAACGCCGATGGAAAATCCTTCGTGCGCCGAAGTGGCCACCTTGGCTGTGGCTATGGTCAAAAACCTGTTCTTCAAAGTGATGGTCTCCGGCTCATCCTCGTGCATTTCATCCGAAGCACGCAGCACGAATTCCTTGGTGCCTCCTCCGCCGGGGATCAGTCCTACACCCAACTCAACCAGCCCGGTATAAGTTTCAGCAGCGGGACAACATTTATCGGCATGCAGGCTCAGTTCGCAGGCTCCGCCGAGTGCCATGCCATGGGGGGCCACTACCACGGGAACAGAAGAATAACGCGCACGCATCATCGATTGCTGGAACGACCGGATAGCGAAATCCAGCTCGTCGTATTCCTGCTCAATGGCGAACATGAAGATCATGCCCACGTTGGCGCCTACACTAAAGTTGGGTCCTTCGTTGGCGATCACCAGTCCGCGGTGATCTTTTTCAGCCAGCTCTATGCCCTTCATGATGCCTGCCAGCACGTCCCCGCCGATAGAATTCATTTTGGTGTTCCATTGCAGGCCCAGCACATCATCGCCGATGTCGTAGACCTTGCAGCCGCTGTTCTGCCAAACGATCTTGTCCTGGTAATTGCTCAGGATCACAAACTGGTCGGCGCCTGGAATGGGCTTATATGTTTTGGAGGCAGGGTCGTAAGCATGCGTACGACCATTTTCCACTTTGTAAAATGTTTTGTTGCCGGCAGCGATCATTTCTTCTACCCAGGGCGCTACTGCATAGCCTGCTTCTTTCATGGACTTTACCATTCTGTCCACGCCCAGCACATCCCAGGATTCGAATGCGCCGATCTCCCAGCCAAAGCCGGCCATCATGGCATCGTCGATGCGATAGATCTCGTCGCTGATCTCGGGGATCCGATGCGAGATATAGGAGAAGAGCCCGAAATGAAAATGGCGAAGGAACTCACCCGCCTTGTCTTTACCCGCCAGCAGCATTTTCAATCTTTGCTTCAGGTCCTCTACAGGCCGGGCCGCATCCACAGATGCGAATTTTGGTTTTTGGCGCGGTTTGTATTCAAGTGTTTTCAGGTCTAGCGTGAGGATCTCTTTTTCTCCGCTGGCCGCTTTGGTTTTTTTAAAAAAGCCCTGGCCGGTTTTATCACCCAGCCAATTCTTTTCCACCAGCTGGTTCAGCCAGGCGGGGATCTCCATTGCCTGGCGCTGTTCGTCCTGCGGACAATTCTCATAAATGCCTTTAGCCACTTTTACGAGCGTGTCAATGCCCACAACATCCGCCGTGCGGAAGGTGGCTGATTTTGGGCGGCCGATCAGCGGCCCTGTGAGCGCGTCCACCTCGTCGATGTTCATACCCAGTTTGTCTATCAGTCCAAAAATGGCCATCATGCCATACACACCAATTCGGTTAGCGATGAAGGCCGGCGTATCCTTTGCCAGCACCGTGGTCTTGCCCAGGTAGAGGTCGCCATAATTCATCAGGAAAGACACCACTTCCTTGTCTGTATCCGGCGTAGGAATGATCTCCAGCAAGCGCAGGTAGCGCGGGGGGTTAAAGAAATGCGTGCCGCAGAAATGTTTTTTAAAATCTTCCGATCGGCCCTTGCTTAGCAGGTGAATGGGAATGCCGGAAGTATTGGAAGTAATGAGGCTGCCGGGCCGCCTGTGCTGCTCCACGCGCTCATACAAAGCCGTTTTGATGTCCAGTCTTTCTATCACCACCTCAATGATCCAGTCACAGTCTTTGATCAGTGCCAGGTCGTCTTCGAGGTTGCCCGTGCTCACCTTTTTCACTACGTCTTTATGGTAAACCGGCGAGGGGTTGGATTTGATGGCTGCCTGCAGGGAGTCGTTCACGATCTTGTTGCGGGCGGCTTTCTCCTTGCTTTCCGCTGCTTCTTTGGGAACGATATCGAGCAAAAGCACCTGAACGCCCACGCCGGCAAAATGCAAAGCGATGCGCGAGCCCATGACGCCACTACCGAGGACAGCCACTTTTTTGATGATCCTTTTTGACATGGAAGGAAAATTAGTTAGTTAAACAACTAATTGTGAAGATAAACCATTTCGGTTGACCGTTTTTGGGGTAAATACATTCATAAATTGTATTATATTTCGAAAAATTAATTACATGGAGAATGTTTCTACCCAGGAAACGGTGGTTTCCGGTAACACAGAACAAAACGACCTGCTTTATGACCTTTACCCCGAAAACATTTTGGAAGAAGCTTCCTTAGGAAAGCGCTTTGCCAACTACCTGATTGACGTCGTTGGCTATTATATTTTCATGTTGTTTGTGGGCCTGTTCCTCGGCATCATGCAAATGACGGAGACACTGGCTATCATTGATGAGTGGAGCAATTCCTTGTTGGCGAACTACCTGCTGACCGCCGTGCTCTATACCAGCTACATGACCTTATCCGAAGGGCTGACCAAGGGAAGATCATTGGGCAAACTGATCACCGGCACCAGGGCCGTGTACGAAGATGGAACAGCGATCAATTTTGGAACGGCCTTCATGAGAAGCCTTTGCAGGGTAGTACCGTTTGAAGTACTCAGCGCCTTCGGCACCAGGCCATGGCATGATTCATGGACCAAGACCTATGTAGTGAAGAAGCAGGATTAGAAAAAAGTTGATAAAGTTGATAAAGTTGATGGGGTTGATAGAGGAACAGTCAACTTTTAGTGAACGGTGAAAAGTAAAAGTGAAGGAAGATTCCACTGATAAGCTATTGTCTATACACCTTTGTCAACTTTATCAACTCTATCAACTCCGTCAACTCTATCAACTCCGTCAACTACTTCCTCTTCCCAATCTGGAAGGCCCTTGAAATATTGAATCCAAACTGTATATCCCCATCCCCCCAGTCATTCACCGTCTCGGTAAGGAAAACTCTTTCATTCATCCCCACCGCATTGGTAAAATGCAGCTGGAACACGTGCCCTCCCGTTTCTATATCAAACCCAATGGAAAGCGGGTTGTGAAAACCCGGCACTTCTTCATTCCGGTTCAATACATAATAATAGTCGGCATTGAGCGAGATGCGCTTATTCAGCTTGATCCTGCCGCCTATGCCTGCTGCATAAAGATCGTTCGGGTCCTTAGCCGTGGTCACCAGGTTCTGGTGTACCATGGTGGGCATTAGCTGCAGTGTAAAGGCCTCGCTGAATTTCCTGCCGATGATGGCCTGCCCGTAATAACCAAGGCGGCTGCTGAAATAATTCTTCCGGGTAGGATCGGCCCAGGGCAGCGTGTTCAGCGTAGTGCCTCCCACAACAACGAGCGAGAAGGGGATGGATCTTGGCCCGGTTGACTGGTGGATGGCCCTGAGCTTCACAAAGCCATCCAGTTCTTTTTTGTAGGTGGATCTTCCCACACCCATCGTGAGGTCATCCGAGAAAGCATAATCCAAACCGAGCCGGATCGTGGCCTGGTCGAGGCCGAACAATTCTTTGATGCCCTGGTTCAAATTACCAAAGCGGTGGAGGATGCGGAAGTCCAGTACGCCCGGCCTCAGCATTTCCATGCTGTGCGACATAATGACCCTGGACGATTTAAAGCCATTGTACACATACTCTTTTTTCGGAGCTTCTTTATCCATTCCGCCCAGCAGGTCTTCCGTGCTGGTGCTGTCCTGTGCAAAAACATGCGTAGAAATGATCAGCAGGAAAAATAGCAGCCTTGCTTTCATGATTAACTTTTTAGTGGATCCAGTTGGGCATCAACAGAGATCTTGATGGTGTTGGAGATCTTATCTTTTACTACAGCCGGGATCTTGATGTCGTAGTCGGAAAGCTGGATGTTGAAGGTGGATTCGGCTCTCACTCCCTCAGCGGTCACTTTCAGCAGGCCATTGGCCACCACATCTCTTGTAACGCCATGAATGGTGAGCTTGCCTTTAACGATCACAGGGTAGGAGCCTGGTTTGCTATAGTTCACTTCGCTGTTGTTCACCACGCTGCCTTTGAATTCCGACCGGGGGAACTTGTCGCTTTCCACGTAATTCTCATTGAAGTGTTCCTGCATCAGCGCTTTTTTGAATTCGAACCCTTTCATGGAAAGAGCAAACTGGAAAGCCCCCGTTTTTTTATCCAGCACGGCGGTCACTGTTTTATTCGTGGCTTCAATGTCTTCCAGCGGCGCCTTGGATTCAAACAGGATCTTACCTGATTTGGTAAAGTAACGGTCCTGCGCGTTTCCTGAAATACTTGCCAGCATGCAAACCGCGATCACTAACATTTTCATCTTGAACATGGTGTTTGTTTTATTTTATGGATTTGTTTTTAATGAATGCCTGCTGATTTGAGTTCTACGGTGGTACCCAGGCTGGCCAGCATGTCCCCGCTGTCTGCACTGCCGCTGGTATAGCCGCTGCAGGTGCCCTGTACCGTGACCATAGAACCGACCACCAGTCCTGCATGGTCCTGCATATGCCTGCGGTCGAGCCCTACCACCACTTCCGATGCATTTCCCTCTTCCCCCAGGATCAGCGTGCCTGTGGTGTCTATCTTCTTCAGCCTGCCGCTCAACCGGATCACTTTGTCCATATATTTAGCTACCGCCGCCGCCGTGTCTTTTTCAAAATCGGCGATCAGTGTCTTCGCATCGGTAACAACATCCGGTTCCCTGTTCACGATATCGGGCGTTTCCTCACTGTACATACGATAAGCCACTACGGAAGCTACTACCACTACAATGAGTACAATGAAGATGATGATTCGTTTCATAAGAATATATTAATTGTTGGGTGCGCCTGCGTCGATCCAGGCTTTGATCTTTTTAATATCGCAGGCATTCATCTTGTTGCCTCCCTGCGGCATGGCTTTAAAGCCCGGACTGTGCGAAATAGCGCCAAAGAGCCTGCCGCTCAAAGCTATAGCCTGCGCATTGGCGTGTCCCTGCAGGTTCACATTGCCGGAAGGGGCGGGACTACCATGGCAGCCCAGGCAACCGTATTGCTGCAACAGGCTGTTCACCGTACCTGAATAAGTGACCACACCGGTTTCGCAAGCGGGCGTTAGGCCATAGAGCTCTTCTTCCTTGTCGTAAAAACAGCTCCCAAGCACCAGGCCCAGCACCAATACTATCGACGATCGTTTTTTCATATCAGTTGTTTGAAGCCCCTCCATCTATCCATAATTTGATCTGGCCTAGCTCACAGTCGCTCAGTTTTGCTCCTCCCTTAGGCATGGGTGAATAACCAGCCAGGTGATTCACGGCTCCCCAAAGTCTTCCATCTGACACCTTTGCTTTCAGCCGCTCGTGAGTGGAAAGGTCGATGCCGCCTGATGCTGCAGTGCCGCTATGGCAACCCTGGCATTTATTGGCGATGATGGGCTTGATGGTGGCGGAATAGGTGACGTTGGCCGTATCGCAGGCAGATGGCTGGCAGGAGTTGTTCTTCCCTCCCTGCTGCATCCATTTGTAGATCGTGTTCTTTTGTTCATTACTTAACGCGTTGCGCGGCAGCGGTGGCATCCTGTCATCCGGATCCTCGTTGATCATCTTCCAGATATCGCTGAGCCCCGCGGCCATTACGCCATTATAATTACTGAGATCCATGCCTTCTTCTCTTGTTACGGCATCATGGCAACCGCTCACCGCGCAGTTGGAAATGAATATGGGCAGCACTTGCTGCTGAAAATAGGCGGTGTCCGGACTGCAGCTCACGTTTCCACCTCCGCCTGTGCCGGGTCCGCCGCCAGTTGGCGGCATTGGAGCCTGATTGGGCGAGAGCGGCTCATGTTTGCAATGCGAAAACCCGATCATGAAGGCAAGCGAAAACAGGAAAAAAACGGTCTTTTTCATATTATACCCTGTTAGTAGCCAGCGGATAAGGATTTGTAACCGGCTACCTCAACAATGGTTGAAAAAAGGGGGAGATTATTTTACCGTGGCTCCATTGGCCGTAAGATCATCGGGATTTACCAGGATCAACCGGCCGTCGGGTTGTTCAGCGGTAAGGATCATGCCCTGGCTCTCGATCCCCCTCATTTTCCTGGGTGCCAGGTTGGCCACCACGATCACCTGCTTGTTGATCAGTTCTTCCGGGGTAAAATGCTGGGCAATGCCAGAAACTATGGTCCTTTTCTCAAAGCCAAGATCCACTTCAAGGCGGATCAGCTTATCGGCCTTGGGTACTTTTTCAGCATGGGTCACCGTACCGATGCGCAGGTCGAGCTTGTCGAAATCATCGTACACGATCTCCTGCTTTACAGGGACTGATGCCACTGCTTGTGTTGCCGATGGCTGGCTGGCTTCATTTTCCATTTTAGATCTTTCAAGTCCTTTTTTCAATTTTTCTACCTGGTAAGCGATCTCCTGGTCTTCGATCTTCCTGAACAGCAACTCGGGTGCTCGCAGCGAATAGCCTACGCTCAATAGCTTCAGCGATCCTGCATTCTCCCAGTCCAGGATTTTGTCCACCACTTTCATCAGGTGACACATTTTTTTGGCCGTGTTGGGAAGGAAGGGGTTGATGAGCACTGCGAGGTTGGCGCAGAGCTGCAGGCAAAGGTGCATGCAGTTGTCGATCTTTTCCTGGGAGGCCTGGTTCACTACGCCTTCCGCATTGGTATCACGGGCAAGTATCCAGGGCTCCTTGTCCTGCATGTAACGGTTACCCTTACGCGCCAGGTCGATCACATCGAAAAGGGCATCACGGAAGCGGTATTCTTCAATTGAATTCTCAATGGTCACCTTTGCCGTCCTGATCTCTTCCATCAGCGCCTTGTCTTTGGCGTCAGCAAGATCGTTGTGGAACTTAGGCACCTTGCCGTTGGTTAGCTTGTGCATCAGCACGAAGGTGCGGTTGAAGTAATTGGCAAAAATGGCCACCAGTTCTCCATTCACCGCGTCCTGGAAACCCTTCCAGGTAAATTCGCTGTCCTTGGTTTCCGGCAGGATGGTAGTGAGGTAATACCGGAGCGCATCCACCATCTGGGGGCCGCCGTTATCTTTTTTAATAAAATCGTCTATATAGTCCTGTTGGTCGAGCTTCCAGTTGCGGCTGGTGCTCATCTTGTCGCCCTCCAGGTTCATGAATTCGTTGGCCGGCACGTTCTCGGGCACGATATAGCCGTGCAGCTTCAGCATCAAAGGGAAGATGATGCAATGGAATACGATATTGTCCTTGCCTACAAAATGAACCAGCTTGGTTTCCTTGTCCATCCAGTAAGGCTTCCAGTCCTTTCCCTGGTCCAGTGCCCATTGCTTGGTGGCAGAAATATAACCGATAGGCGCGTCGAACCATACATAGAGCACCTTTCCTTCCGCTTCCGCCAATGGAACTTTCACGCCCCAGTCGAGGTCGCGGGTAACTGCGCGGGGCTGCAGGCCTGCATCCAGCCAGCTTTTGCACTGTCCCAGCACGTTGGCCTTCCAGTCGTTCTGGTGCTCGTTCAGGATCCAGTTGCGCAGCCATCCTTCGTGCTTGTCGAGAGGCAGGTACCAATGCTTGGTGGCCTTTTTCACGGGTGCGCTTCCACTGAGTGTGCTCACCGGGTTGATCAGTTCATCCGGGCTCAGGGAAGTGCCGCATTTTTCGCACTGATCGCCAAAAGCCCCTTCAAACCCACAGTTGGGACAGGTGCCTTTGATATAACGGTCGGCCAGGAAGGTCTGGGCTTCCTCATCAAAGAATTGTTCGCTAGCCTTCACCACCAGCTCGTTTCTTTCGTGCAGGTAGGTAAAGAATTCGCTGGCCGTCTCGTGATGGATAGGCCGCGAAGTGCGGTCATACACGTCAAAGGAAATAGAAAGGTCCTCGAAATTCGACCGCATGATCCCGTGATACTTGTCTATGATCTGCTGCGAGGTGGTGCCTTCCTTCATCGCCTGGATGGGGATGGCTGTTCCATGCTCGTCGGAACCACAAACAAATACGACATCCCTTTTTTGAGCCCTCAGGTAACGTACATAGATATCCGCAGGGAGATAAGCGCCCGCCAGGTGGCCGATATGCTTATTGCCATTGGCATAGGGAAGGGCTGAAGTGACCAGGTATCGTTTAGGAAGCATGTTTCAATGGATTCCGCTGATGAACGGGGTTCAAAAATACCGTAAAACGCCTCAATGCTTTTTAATTGGGTGAACAAATAATAAATTGTGGGTCAAATTCAAGCAGATGGTGACCATACCGCCTTCCCTAAAAAAAGGCGATACAATAGGGATAGTAGCTCCTTCGGGCTTCATGCCTTTCGAGAAAATGCAGGCCTGCCTCACGGTGCTGGAAGAGTGGGGCTACACGGTGCAGCTGGGCGCCACGGCGCACAGCCAGAGCGGAAACTATTTCTCCGGCACGGATGAAGAAAGGCTGAACGACCTCCAGCTGATGCTCGACGATCCCAACATCGATGCCGTGCTTTGTGCACGCGGTGGCTATGGCATGAGCCGCATCATCGATCAGCTTAATTTCAAATACTTCCGCAAGCACCCCAAGTGGATCATTGGCTTTAGCGATATCACCGTGCTGCATGCACATTTATATAGCCGGTACAGGATCGCCTCCCTGCACGCCCCGATGGCAGCGGCTTTTAACGAAGAAATTTTCAGCAATCCCTATATCGACTCCCTGCGCAAAGCCATCAGCGGCGAACCTGCGGAATACGAATGTGCCACCCAGCCCCTGAATCACCCGGGAAAGGCCAGGGGGGTGCTGGTGGGTGGGAACCTTTCCCTGCTGGTGCATTTGATAGGTACGCCCTCCGATATCAATACAAAAAATAAGATCCTATTCCTGGAAGACACGGGGGAGTATCTCTATAATGTGGACAGGATGATGCTGCAATTAAAAAGAAGCGGCAAGCTCGAAAAATTAAAAGGACTGATCATCGGCGGCTTTACCGATGAAAAAGACACGGAAAGGCCTTTTGGAAAAAATATCTACGATATCATTGCCAGCCACCTGGAGGGCGCCAAATACCCGATTGCTTTTGGGTTTCCGGTGAGCCACGAAAAAGAAAACTACGCGCTCAAAGTGGGCGTACGCTACCAGTTGCTGGTGAATGAAGGCGGCACTTCGCTGAAAGAGCTGGTTTAATTCCCGAGAGCACGGTGCAAGGCATTTGTAAAAACAGGGTGGTTCACCAGGTCATTGTGTTTTCCTTCTGCTATCGTTATTAGTTGGATGCCGGGTTTGACCTGGGATAATTTCAATGCCTGCTTATAAGGTATCAGTTCATCTTTTTTGCCATGAAAGATCACAATGGGGGCATTTACTTTCATTAAATATTCGTTCACCGGCAGCTTGTATTTCAATAGCATACGGACAGGATAGAGCGGAGCATAGCTCCTGGCCAGTTCGGTGAGATTGTAATAGGGCGTTTCCAGCATCAGCTGCCTGGAGGGCCGCACGGAGGCGAGGTAAGCTGCCACGCCCGAGCCAATGGATCTTCCGTAAATCGTGATCTCTTCTCCTTCCTTTGCCGCATAGGCATACATCAGCAAGGCATCTTCATACAACCTGGTCTCAGACATTTTCCCCGTGGTCTTTCCAAAGCCGGGGTAGTCGATCATCCAAACTTCATAGCCCCTGCTGGTGAAAAGTGGCGCCATGGGCGCATACCTTTCCAGGTTATTCATATTGCCATGAAAATAAAGGACGATGCCCTTACGGGGACCCTTAGCCGGGAATTTTACAAAGCTGACGTTGTAGTCCGCCTGTACCACATTCACTTCCTCGAAAGGTGAGTCGATCCTGAACTGGTGCCCGGCCGGCAAAGGACTGGGATGGAAGATGAGCCTGTCCTGCATGAAATAAAAAATGACCCCCACCGCTATGTAGACAAGGGCGAGGATCATGAGTAATTTTATCGTGCGGGTGCTGTTCCGGCGATTCATCGTGGTAAAGTTGCACTCGCAAGTTAACTAGTTAGAAATACCGGTTATAGTAACTCCGCATCCTGTAATTCATATCCTGCTGCATTTCGCGGAGGATCTCGTCATAGATCTCTTCCTCTCTCGGCATCTCGCTGTCATAGCGGTTCATCAGGGCGCGGTCGTTCGGACTCAGTGCCCTCTCATCGCCCCTGTAGGTAGCGAACTCGCTCTGCCACCTGTGCTCACCGCGGAAGAGGTCGGACCACAGCACCCTGCCCTTGCTGTCGCGCGAGGTGACGTACAATTCCCCTGAGGAAACCGAAGTGCGGCGCGTGGTGGTTACCTGGGCGGATACCCTGCCATATTGTTTCACCACGGAGTCGGGCTTGTACACGATCTCCCTCACTACCACTTCTTTCGATACGTTGCGTGTATGGCTCTGGTCGTAAGGGCGTCCTATTTCCAGGCGGCCCATCCTGATCTCCAGGGTCTCATCGGGCTGCAGGTTTTCACTGCGCGCCTCATACTCTGTATAGAACTTAACGAAGTCGTTGTTGAAGCTGTATTTGAGGTTGCGTACGAGTTCCTGCTCGAAATTGCGGAACTGGTAAGAACTGTTGCGATAGCCGTAGCCACCGTAATTTCCATAGCCACTATTGTAAGAATCTATGGGAAGCACCACCACCCTTACTACAGCAGCTTCATAGGCCTTTACTTTCAGTTGCTGTATCTCACGGTCCTGGGGGCGGAATTTTTCTGCCCTGGCAAATGCATAATAGGCGTTGCGGGAACCCAGCTTGGTCGCTTCCTTCATGTCTGTCACTCCCTTTTCATACCAGGTATCCGCGGCTTTTTCCCGGTACGTCGTGAGGTGCTCGGAATAGTCCACCGCTTTCACCTGCCTGGAAAGTGAAGGATTTTCCCGCACGATCTCATACAGGCGCTGCAGCTGCTGGTATTCGTTGTAGATCTTTTCGTACTTATCCACGTCGTTGCCGTTGGACAGGATCCTGATCTTGTCCTGGTGAATGGCAGACGCGTTTTTGTAGGCGGCTTTAACAATGGCGATGGATTCACCATCACCGGGGTCTTTTTGCAATTTCTTCACAGCCAGGTTGATCGCCTGGTTGTAGTCTCCTTTGTCATAAGCTTTGCTGGCCGTTTTGCAGGCAGTAAAAACCAAGAGGGGGAGAAGAAGAAGCAGGTAGAATTTATTCATGGTGGTCGGTTTAGAATGAGACGGCAAAACCACCTCCACAAATTACTTAGGCTTTGTTATTTAAAATTGCATTAACAGTTGAGTTTAACCCGTTTAAGGTGAACTCCTTAGCCTTTTCTGGGGGTAAGGCATGCCTTGAGGCCTACTATTCACCTCCCGATAGCTATCGGGACACCATTCACTTGCTTCACCCCGCAAATGCGGGGCTCGCAATGACTTCGCTTCGGAATGTCGCTTAGATTCACGATTCACGTTTCTTCGCCAAAGTATTATCTTACTGCCTTGCCAAACGCGGTCTACTATATTGCCGGGAGCCTCGTTTTCTTATCCCTGGCCATTTATTTTTTCCAGGAGCAATTCATATTCCGGCCGGAAAAGCTGCACCCCGATTTTGCTTTCAAATACGACATCCCATTTCGCGAGCTCAATTTCGATATTGCCCCTGGCGTGAAGATCAATGCCCTGCATTTTTACCGGGAAGATCCAGTTGGACTCCTGCTCTATTTCCACGGCAATACCCGCAGCATCAAGGGCTGGGCGAAGTATGCCCGCGATTTTTACCGCTACAACCACGATGTGATCCTGGTGGACTACCGTGGCTTTGGTAAGAGCACAGGCGAGCGCAGCGAGAAAGACATGTATTCCGACATGCAGCATGTGTATGAAAAGCTGGCGGCCCAGTACGGCGAAAAGCACCTGCTGGTTTATGGCAGGAGCCTGGGGAGTGGATTTGCCGCCAAGCTGGCCTCCGATAATCATCCCCGCTGTCTTATACTGGATGCGCCCTATTATAATTTCACCAGGGTGATCGAAAGGTTCCTTCCCTTCCTTCCCATACGCTATGTGCTGCGCTTCCATCTCCGCACCGACCGCTGGATCGTCAGGGTCAATTGCCCGGTCTACATCATCCACGGCACCCGCGACTGGCTCATCCCTATCAGGCATAGTGAGGCCCTGCAAAAGCTAAGTCCAAGAAGGGTCACGCTGATCCGCATTCATGGGGGAGGACATAATAACCTGCACACCTTTCCGGAGTACCACAATTTTGTAAGGGATATTTTGATGGTCTAGCCCGTTTTCGGTTTAGGTTGTAGGCACGCCATGCATGGCGTGCCTACAACCCTTATTTTTTTCACGATTGACCATTGACCATTGACCATTCACCATTCACTCCATCCTGTCCTCGATGCGCTTGAGTTTGAGATTGGTGACCGGTGCTACAACCAAAGGGAACTTCTCGATCGTGACCGTGCTGGCATCCAGTCCAAAGCCACGCTCTTCAGAGAGGCTGGCCTCTTTCAGCCAGAAGTGGAATTTCATGATCATCCTTTCCAGGATCGGCAGCTCGTTGTCCTGGCTCAGGTATTTTTCCATCACGATGAAAGAAAAATCACCCACGATATTGCTCCTTTCCAGGCTTTCATACCGGCTGGTGATGTTCACTTCCTTGTTGGCCACCAGGTCTTCCACCACTTTGCGGAACATAAGGTTGATGCGCGGCTCCACGCGGAATCCCAGCCTGAACTCTACCCGGATGATATCGTTGGGAATGATATGGTCCACTTTGTATTCCATGGTATAAGGCTCGTCCAGCGTGTCCACATGCACAAACCAATAAATGTCCGCCCGCTTGGGCTTTTTGTTGAGAATGGAATAAATGATCTTATGCTCGATCTCTTTTGGATTATCCGCGCTGGTGAGATAAACCAGGTGGGTGGCGAACTTGGGCACCGACCTGTCGTTGCTCAGCTCCTGGATCTTAGGAATATAGTGGTCGAGACGAACAAATTCCACGTAGCGGTTCTTGATCTTCCTGGCCCTGTACCAGATATACATGATCATGAACATCACGCCGGCAATGACAAGGGTGATATAACCGCCATGCAGGAATTTCTGCAGCAGCGCTACCAGGAAAACGCTTTCAATAATGATGTAGGTGGCAAGGAAGATCCAGATATAGACCGGCTTGATGCGCCGCAGGATCAGGAAGTTGGCAAAGAGGATCGTGGTCATCAGCATGGTGATGATGATGGCAAGACCATAAGCCGCTTCCATCTTCTCAGCCGACTTGAAATAGAGCACAACACCTACGCAGCCCAGGAACATCAGGAAGTTCAGGGAAGGAACGAAAAGCTGTCCCCTTGCCTCCGAAGGATACCGGATCCTCAGCTTGGGAGCCAGATTCAGCCGCATGGCTTCGCTGATGAGCGTGAATGATCCCGAGATCATGGCCTGGCTGGCAATGATGGCGGCACTGGTGGCGATGATCACGCCGGGGATCACAAACCATTCCGGCATGAGGTCGTAAAAAGAATTGATGCCCAGCTGGGCGATCACCTCGGAGTTGGTCTCCAGACCCTTATGCTGCGACAAAAGGGAGGCGCCCTGGCCCAGGTAGTTCAGCAGCAGGCAGCTCTTTACAAATATCCACGAGATGCGGATGTTGGCCTTGCCGCAGTGGCCCAGGTCGCTGTACAGTGCCTCCGCACCCGTGGTACAGAGGAAGACCGCGCCCAAAACAAAAAGAGCGTCGGGGTATTTGCTCACAAATTCAAAGGCATAATAAGGGCTGAAGGCACGGAAAATGGTAAAATCGTCCGACAGGTGGATGATGCCCAGCAGGGCCAGCATGAGAAACCAGGCCGACATGATGGGTCCAAAGAACCTGCCGATGGAAGCCGTGCCGAACTGCTGCATAAAAAAGAACATCGCCAGGATGACGATGACGATGTAGACAATATAATTGTCAATATTGCTGAAATACGAAAGTTCTTTGAGTCCCGACACCGCTGAGGTGATGGAGATGGGCGGTGTAATGATGCCGTCGGCGAGCAGGGCTGCCCCGCCGATCATGGCCGGCATTACCAGCCATTTCCTATGTCTTCGTACGAGGGCATAAAGGGCAAAAGTGCCGCCTTCCCCCCGGTTGTCGGCCCGAAGCACCAGGATCACGTATTTGATGGTGGTTTGCAGTGTCAGGGTCCAGATGATACAGGACAGGCTGCCGACGATCAGGAACTCATCTATAATACGGTTATTGATGATGGCATTGAAAACATATAAAGGCGAAGTGCCTATGTCGCCATAAATGATCCCGAGGGCAATGACCAATCCAGCTGCAGAGACCCTGTTTAATGAAGCTTTCACCTTGAGCGATTTTTGAAAAAGATTTGTAAAGCTAGGGTTTAAACCCATGTTAAAACTATGCCGGAGGTTTTTTTACAGGGTCTTTCCGCCGCAGAACTTCTTCCGGCAGGAAGCAACCGAAACAGAACTTTCACCTTCTTTTTTCAGTACATAGTCTAATTTTAAGCTGGCAAAAAATCATACATGAATTTACTGAGGTCCTTTTTCCTGTTATCCTTGATTTCCCTGGGTTTTACCGCCTCAGCGCAGAAAGTGGTCTATTCCGAGCCGGAAAAAGACGACACGCGCCGCATGAACTTCGAGATCATAGGCAAAGTGGGCGGAAATTTCCTGGTGTACAAGAATTTCAGGAATAAGAACGTGATCACTGCCTACGACAATGAGATGAAGCTGGTAGCCACGGAGGACATGGACTATGTGCCCGAAGACCGGCTGATCAATGTGGACTTCTTCCCCCAGGCCGACTATGCCTACCTTGTCTACCAGTACCAAAAAAAGAATATCGTATACTGTAAGGGAGTGAAGGTGGACGCCATGGGCAGGAAGGTCTCCGATATCCTTGACCTTGACACAACACAGATCAGCTTTACCACCAACAACCGCATCTACAGCGCCATCAACAGCGAAGACAAGAACAGCATCATGGTCTTTAAGATCAACTCGAGGAACAAGACGAGGTATGTGCTCACTACGCTATTGTTCGACAAAGACCTGGAACTACGAAAGAAAAGCTCTACCACGCTTCCCATGGAAGAGCGCAACGAATACCTCGACGAATTCAGCCTGGACAACGAAGGCGACCTGGTCTTCACCAAGTTCACCCGCAGCAACAACGACAACATCGGAAAGGTGGAACTGATCTGGAAGGCAGCCATGAGCGACCAGTTCGTTCACACCGGCATCCTGCTCGACAAGATCTACCTCGATGAGCCTGTGCTGAAGATCGACAATGTGAATAAACGCTATTTCATCACTTCCTTTTTCTACAAGCAAAAAAGAGGGAATATCGAAGGCTTTTATTTCTATGTGTGGGATAAGGCCACCCGGCAGCCTGCAATGGAAAACTCCATCACCCTGGGAGAAGACATCCGCAAAGAGGCCAGGAGCGAAGGCAATGTGAAGACCGCCTTCAACGATTATTTCATCCGCAATGTGGTCATCCGGAAGGATGGCGGCTTCATCATTGGTACAGAAGCCTATTATACTTCATCAAGGTTCAACAACTGGAACAGGTGGGACTATCTTTTCGGCTCACCCTATTCCAACTCCCTCGATTACTATTCTTATTCGCCGCTGTATAACAGCTGGTATTACCGCAGCAGAACGAGTAACCAGGCGGTGAGGCACCATGCCGACAACGTTACGCTTCTTTCGTTTGATAACGCAGGCAAGCTCGAATGGAGCAATGTTATCCGCAAGGAGCAGTACGACGACGAAGCAGGCGACTATGTTTCTTACCAGGTAATGAATACCGGCGGGCAGTTGCACTTTGTATTCAACATGGAAGAAAAAAGGCAGCAGCTGCTGAACGACTATACCCTGACTGCAAAAGGAGAGGTGAACCGCAATCCTACATTAAAGAATCTTGACCGTGGTTACGAGTTTCTACCTAAGTTCGGAAAGCAGGTTAGCAGCCGCCAGATGATCATCCCCTGTTACTATCGCAATTACATTTGCTTTGCTAAACTGGAATATAATTCTTAGCATTGAACCGTGATTGGTTTTTTCAAACAAAAAGCCCCCGGTAACGTAGCGATCCTGTTCATCTTCGGGCTATTCATCAAGCTTCCACTTTTCTTCGATCCCAAACCCGTTGTTGTTGACGAGAATACCGGCGAGCTCTACCAGGCCCTGGTACGTTTTCTTTCTTCCGGCAATGCCGTCTTTACTTCCGCCCTGGCCTATGCCCTCCTGTACGTGCAGTCCATGCAGTTCACCTACATGATCAACAATTACAGGATGACCAACAAGTCGACCTACCTGCCGGCCATGGCTTACCTGATGATCACTTCTTTCTTGCCGGAATGGAATTACCTGTCACCCGCACTGGTTTGCAACACTTTTATCATCATGGCCTTTGTTCAGCTCTTCCAGCTCTACCACCAGCCGGATGCTAAAAGCAAAATATTCAACATAGGCCTGCTGCTGGGCATGGCTTCCTTTATTTTCTTTCCCGTAGTGCTTTTTGCTATCGCCATCCTCATTGGCATGCTCATCCTCCGGCCTTTCAGGCTGAGCGAGCTCATGCTGCTGTTGCTGGGCATCCTGCCTCCATTTTACTTCTATGCGGTTTACCTGTTCCTGGCCGATAAGCTTTCTACTTCCGACTGGATCCCCCAGGTGAATTTCAATGTGCCGGATATGGACGACTCGCTCTGGAAGATGGGAAGCATCGTGCTGGTAGGTATTCCCTTTGTTGCCGGCGGCTATTATATCCAGTCACACCTGAGAAAAATGCTGATACAGGCCAGGAAGAACTGGAGCATCATGCTCATTTACCTGCTGATCGCCTTCCTTGTGCCCTTCACGAGCCAGGCCCGTGCATTTGACAACTGGATCATGGTGCTGCCGCCCTTCGCGGCCTTCCACGCCTGCGCCTACCTCTTCCCCCCACGCAAATGGCTGTCCACCCTGCTCTTCGTGGTCACCCTGGCCTTCATTTTCGCCTGGCAGTGGTATGCTTACAAGGGGTATTTTTAGCCCTCCCGACCTCCCTGAAGGGAGGTGTGGCTATTCTCCGTTAATCAGAATATCGAACAGATGAACAGACGAATGAGGAATGCTGAAGGGCTGGTAAATCCATCCTCGTCCTTCAGGCAACGACATTTGCGTTTCTCCGCGGTTCCTTTGCGTTCACTGCGCTCTCCGCGTTTCAGTCGGTCGTCGATCTCAGGAACTCTTGTGAAGTAGGAACACCGCCCTATTAAGCTCGGCATGCCATAGGCATGCAATTGCGCCCGACCTCGCATTGGTTGTTGGTCGGAGACCAACAACGGCGAGTTCAGCGATTAACCCAGTGGTCTGAAGACCACAGCATAGTTCAGCGGTCTTCAGACCGCAGAAAATATATGACGAACCGCCTTTGTCGGTCTCCGACCGACAAACACCCGGTCAACGCAAGCCAATCAGGTATTTCTAACAATTACCTAATCAACCAGTCAACCAGTTAACTAACTTTGCCCCATGAAATTTGGCGTAGTGGTTTTCCCCGGCTCCAATTGCGACCGGGACATGTATGATGCTCTCAAGTACGACCTCGGGCAGGAAGTAGTGATGCTCTGGCATAAGGACAAGTCCCTCGAAGGCTTTACCGAAGACGATTGTATTGTATTGCCGGGTGGTTTCTCCTATGGAGATTACCTCCGTACAGGTGCCATAGCCCGTTTCAGTCCCCTGATGGAATCCATCATCAGTTTTGCCAACGCCGGGGGCAAGGTGCTGGGTGTTTGCAACGGCTTCCAGATCCTCTGTGAATCCCACCTGCTGCCAGGCGTACTGCTGCGCAACACCAACCGCCAGTACATCTGCCGCAATATCTATTTAAAGGACAACGACGAGCATATTTATAAGATCCCCATCGCCCACGGCGAGGGCCGTTATTTTGCCGATGACGCTACCCTGGACAAGCTGGAGGCGAACGGGCAGGTTTTGTTCAGGTACTGCAACGAGAACGGCGAGGTGACCGAAGAGGCCAATCCCAATGGTGCTTCGCGAAATATCGCCGGCATCTGCAATGAGAACCGCAACGTATTCGGCATGATGCCGCATCCTGAGCGGGCATGCAGTACGGCCCTTGGAAATACCGATGGACGGAAGATCTTTAACTTATTGTTCTCCATGGTGAAGGAGCCAGCTTAAACAGCTTTACCCGTTCTTCCATACTTTAACAAGTTGTCAGAGAATAAAAAAGGAAATTTGCAAAGCGAATTCCCCATATGAAAAAAGCATTCTTCATCCTCTTATCGGTCTTATCGGTCCAGCTTTTATCGGCTCAACAGCCCGTATCATGGACCTTCAGCAGCAAAAAGATCAGCAACGACCAGTACGAAGTGCATTTTACTGCTACCATTCAGCCAGGCTGGCATCTTTACTCCCAGGAGCAGCCGAAAGACGCGATCGCAGAGCCCACTACCTTCAGTTTTGTAAAAAACCCCTTCCTGAATTTTGAAGGCAAGGTGAAGGAGATGGGCAAGCTGGAAAAATACAAAGACGAAGTACTGGACGTGACCGCCTACCAGTATAGTAATAAAGTAACATTTGTGCAGAAGGTGAAGCTCAAGGGCAAGGCCAAGACTGGCGTGACCGGTAACCTGGTTTACCAGACCTGTGACGATGAAAAATGCCTCCCTCCCAAGACAGTTAAATTCACCATCGCATTGAATTAATAGCGAATTGATGTTTTTTTGCAAACGGGTTCTTTAGAACTCGTTTTTTTTTAAACAGTTGATGATGCGGAGGATATTGATCATTCTTTTCCTTTTCCTGGGCACTGGTATCTATGCACAGACCGAACAGGTCTATCAATGGAAGGTGGAAGCCCGGAAGCTGGATGCAACCCAGTACGAATTAAAATTCAGTACGCCCGGTGTGCCCGGCTGGCTTTTGTACGCCCCCGGCCAGGTATTCAGCGAAGTGCCCGTCGCCGACCTCCAGTTCAATGATCCTTCGGTTGAATGGGCGGGCGACTGGAAAGATTCCGGTAAGGTCACCACCATCCAGAGTCCATTATTCGAAGAGAGCGTCAGGCTCATGGAGGGGCCGGTTACCTGGACGCGCATACTCCGTTTCAAAGGCGCAGTGCCTTCACTGCTCCGCGATACACTGACCTATAGCTATGGAATGGACCTTGAGTTCTTCCAGGAAAGCTTTGTATTCTCGCTGGAGCTGGAAGGAGGGAAAAAAGCGGAGAACCGCATCCGCATATCTTCTATTGACATCAAGCAGCCTGTTGTGAATTGCGGCGACGACGAGACCGGCGACAAAAGCATGGCTGCTATCTTTTTCCTGGGCTTTATCGGCGGACTCATAGCGCTGGTCACTCCCTGCGTATTTCCTTTGATCCCGCTCACGGTTTCGTTTTTTACCAAAAGGGCGGGCACCCGGCGCAAAGGGATCAAGAACGCCATGTTGTACGGCGCTTGCATCTTCCTGATCTATGCTTTTCTCAGCACACCATTTCACCTGATCGACAATACCGATCCGGAGATCCTGAACAATATTTCCACCAACGTGGTGCTGAACCTGATCTTCTTTGCAGTGTTCCTGGTGTTCGCGTTTTCGTTCTTTGGCTTTTACGAGATTGGACTTCCCAGCTCTTTTGCCAACAAGGTGGATTCAAAATCCGGCATTGGAGACTTTGCTGGTATCTTCTATATGGCGCTTACCCTGGCGATCGTTTCTTTTTCATGTACCGGGCCCATTCTCGGCTCCTTGCTGGCGGGTGCGCTCACCAACAACGGGGGTGCCTGGCAGCTCACTGCGGGCATGTCGGGTTTTGGACTGGGTTTGGCCTTGCCCTTTGCGCTTTTCGCACTCTTCCCCGGCTGGCTGCAAACCCTGCCCAGGTCGGGCGGATGGCTTACCAACGTGAAAGTGGTGCTGGGCTTCCTGGAGCTGGCCATGGCCGTTAAGTTCCTGTCGAATGCCGACCTGGTGAAGCAATGGGGCATTCTTCCCCGCGAGGTCTTCATCGGCATCTGGGTGGTCATCGGCATCTGCATCGTGCTCTACCTGCTGGGCTGGCTGCGCTTTCCCCACGATACCAGGCCGAAGATGAGCATCTCACGCATCGGTTTTATAGCCATGTTCAGCGCCATCACCTTATACCTTGTTCCTGGTGTCACCAATACCCGCTGGGCCAACCTGAAATGGATAAGCGGTTTTCCGCCACCGTTATGTTATAGCATTTACGAGCATCCCGTCAACTGCGAGCGGGGTATTGAGCCTATACATAATGATTATGAAAAAGCCTTGCAGCTGGCGAGGGAACAAAACAAGCCTGTCCTTATTGACTTTACAGGCTGGGCCTGCGTGAACTGCCGCCGGATGGAAGAAAAAGTGTGGGTGGATCCGAGGGTGCTCGACCTGATGAAAAACGAATTCATCGTGGTCTCCCTGTATGTGGATGAGCGCAGGCTGCTGCCGGCCAACCAGCAGATGGAATACGTGACCAAGAGCGGCGATAAAAAGCCGATCGTGACCGTAGGCGACAAATGGGCCACCTTCCAGTTTGAAAACTTCGACGCTGTGGCCCAACCGCAGTATGCCATCATCAGCACCGATGAGAAAGCGCTTACAAAGACCAAGGCTTATACGGTGGACCCCGACGAATTTGCCGACTGGCTCCAGTGCGGCATTGATGCTTTCAAAAAACAAAACGCCAAATAATAACAAACCCCCGTGAACCGGGGGTTTGCAATTGGTCGTCATTCTCAGCCAACCTTCTGCCGGCAAGCACGGTTGAAGGTGCAGTCGGAGACTAAGAATGACAATATCTTTCGCGTAAAATTAATAGCCGGATCGAAATTTACAAACTGATCTGTTTTTGCACCATCATTTTCCGGAGATTGATCAATCCATACCGCATCCGCCCCAGGGCCGTATTGATGCTGCAGCCGGTGAGGCTGGCGATCTCTTTAAAACTCATATCGGCATAATGGCGAAGGATGATCACTTCCCTTTGATCCTCAGGAAGTTGATCAAGCATCTCCCGCACGCGGCTATGGCTTTGCTTTTTGATCATTTTTTCTTCGGCGCTTTCTTCTGTGAAATTCAGCACCTCGAAGATGTCCTGCTGGTCCCCGGTCTTGATCGTGGGCGTGCGCTTCACCTTGCGGAAATGGTCTACACAAAGGTTGTGGGCGATCCGCATGGCCCAGGGCAGGAATTTCCCCTCCTCTGTATACTTGCCATTCCTTACCGTGTCGATCACGCGGATGAACACGTCCTGGAAAATATCTTCAGCGAGATACCTGTCCTTCACCAGGAACAGAATAGAAGTATATAGCTTGTCTTTGTGGCGGCAGACCAGTGCTTCTAAAGCATTCGGGTTGCCTGCAACGAACGATTGGATCAGTTCGTGATCGGTGAGTTTAGATAGCAGTGTCATAAACTTCTACGGGTTTAGGTAATCCTCAAAAAACAATATTTCGGAAATCTATAAAGTGTAGAAGTCTGACGATAGGCTACTTTTTTAGGTTTGGGACTTTTTGTCGGTCGCTTCGTAAAAATAAAGCAACTTTTATAAATCTACAATTCGTGTGCCGGGCATATTATGTGGATTTTGTGAAATAACTGTTAATGCCTATGCATGAGCTTCTGCTGTCCGCTTTGCCTTTTTGGCCCCGCTAAGGGTATCCTTTGGTATTTTTGAAGACTATATGAAAGAGGCGGCGGCAAAGAAGAAAACAGCGGTAAAGAAGGAAGCAGAGGATGTGATACTGGTGAAAGGCGCCCGTGTCCATAATTTGAAAAATGTGGATGTAGTATTTCCACGAAACAAGCTGATCGTGGTAACCGGCGTATCCGGCTCAGGCAAATCCTCCTTAACTATAGATACATTGTATGCGGAAGGACAGCGCCGTTATGCGGAGAGCCTGAGCGCTTATGTGCGGCAGTTCCTCAACCGCATGGACAAGCCCGATGTGGATTATATCAAAGGCCTGGCGCCTGCGATCGCCATCGAGCAGAAAGTGATCACCCGCACGCCCCGCAGTACGGTGGGCAGCATGACGGAGATCTATGATTACCTGAGGCTGCTCTATGCAAGAATCGGCAAGACCATCTCACCGGTCTCGGGCCGCGAAGTAAAGAAGGACGATGTACGCGACGTGCTGGACAAGATCAAGTCTTATCCTGCAGGTACCAAGGTCTATATACTCAGCGCCTTTCGCCAGCACCGCAACCGCAACACCAGGGAAGAGCTGAACATCCTGATGCAGAAAGGGTTTTCGCGTATCTATCTACGTGACCCTTCCGGTGAGGAGACAGGCGAGACCGCACGTATCGAGGAGCTGATGGAGCTGAGTGATAAAGAGCTGACCAAGAAATTTGCGGTCTCCTCCGGCGCTACCCTTCCTCTCCAGTTCATCCTGGTCGACCGCATCGTGGTGAAGGAACTGGATGAAGACGATGAGCACAGGCTGGGCGACTCCATTGGTACAGCCTTTTATGAAGGCGAGGGCGATGTATTCATCGAGGTGGAAGAGAAAGACGGCAAGCGCACCCTGGTGAATTTCAATAACCGATTCGAGCTGGATGGCATACAGTTCGAAGAACCCTCACCCAATCTTTTTTCCTTCAACAATCCCTATGGGGCCTGTCCTACCTGCGAAGGCTTTTCTATGGTGCTGGGGATCGACGAAGACCTGGTGATACCTAATAAATTACTCAGTGTGTACGAAGGCGCCGTGGCGCCATGGAAAGGGGAAAAGCTGGGAAAATGGAGAGATAATTTCGTCAAGGCCGCGAGGAAATTCGATTTCCCCGTCCATCGCCCGGTGATCGACCTGACCCCGGAACAATACAAGTTGCTTTGGGAAGGCAACGAGTTTGCCGAAGGCATCGATGAATTCTTTAAAGAAGTAGAGCAGAATCTATACAAAGTACAGTACCGCGTGTTGCTTAGTCGTTACCGTGGACGTACCAGCTGTCCCGACTGCAAGGGTACCCGCCTGAGAAAAGAGGCGCTCTATGTGAAGGTCGCCGGCAGGCACATCGGCGAACTCGGCGAGATGCCGGTAGGGGATCTCCATGGATGGTTCAGTGAAACGGTGAAAGGCTTCAGCGATTTCGACCGCACAGTGGCAAAGAGGATCATCATTGAGATCGAACACAGGATTGAGACCCTGCTCAACGTAGGCCTGGGCTATCTCACCCTGAGCCGTGTGGCCAATACGCTCAGTGGAGGTGAGAGCCAAAGGATACAGCTCACAAGAAGCCTGGGCAGCAACCTCACCAACTCTCTTTACATACTCGACGAGCCTTCGATTGGCCTGCACTCCCGCGATACCCGTAACCTGATACGCGTGCTGAAAGAGCTCCGCGACCTTGGCAATACCGTGGTGGTAGTGGAACATGATGAAATGATGATGCGCGAGGCCGATCACATCATTGACATGGGTCCGCTGGCTTCCCACCTGGGTGGGGAAGTGGTGGCGGCAGGAGATTACAAAACCATCACAGCGCACGCGAAAAGTTTAACGGGCCAGTATCTCTCCGGGCGGCTCTCCATTGACCCGCCGGCGAAGACGCGTAAGTGGAAGAACTCTATCGTGGTGGAAGGCGCAAGGCAGCATAACCTCAGGGACCTCACAGTAGAATTTCCCCTGAATGTGCTTTGTGTGGTCAGCGGCGTCAGCGGCAGTGGCAAGACCACCCTGGTGCGGCACATACTCTATCCTGCATTGCAGAAACTGAAAGGCGAAGCAGGCGAAAAAATGGGCCTGCATAAGTCGGTACATGGTGATGTGGACGAGATCAGTTCAGTTGAAATGGTAGACCAGAATCCTATTGGAAAATCTTCCAGGAGCAATCCCGTCACCTACATCCAGGCCTGGAACTATATCCGCGATCTATTCGCTGCGCAGGCGCTGAGCAAGATCAGGGGTTTCCAGCCCAAGCATTTTTCTTTCAACGTAGATGCCGGCCGTTGCGATGCCTGTAAGGGCGAGGGCGAGAAAGTGGTGGAGATGCAGTTCCTTGCCGATGTACACCTGACCTGTGAAGTCTGCCATGGCCGGCGCTTCAAAGAAGAAGTGCTGGAAGTGCTTTACAAAGGCAAAAACGTTTTTGAAGTGCTGGAGATGAGCGTTGACGAATCGCTGGAGTTTTTCAAGGAAGAGAAAAGCCTGGTGAATGCCCTGCGCCCTTTGAGTGATGTGGGCCTGGGATATGTGAAGCTGGGACAATCTTCCGATACGCTGTCAGGCGGTGAGGCTCAAAGGGTAAAGCTCGCCTCCTTCCTGGGAAAGGGCAAGGGTGCCGGCAAGATCCTTTTCATTTTCGATGAGCCCACCACGGGCCTTCATTTTCATGATATCAAAAAATTGTTGCTTTCATTCAATGCGTTGATAGAGCAGGGCCATTCCGTGCTGGTGATAGAGCACAATACCGACGTGATCCGCAGCGCCGACTGGGTGATAGATCTCGGTCCGGATGCAGGCGTAGAGGGCGGCAACCTGGTGTACGCCGGCAAGCCGGATGGACTGGCGAAGTGTAAGGAGAGCTACACAGGGCAGTTCCTTGGTCGTGAGTCGTGAGTCGTGTCCCGATAGCTATCGGGAGGTGAATGGTGAAGCTGTTCGCGGGGACAGAAACCCAGGATGAGTTTATCCCATATCCTTGTGGTACAATTTTACTGGTGGTGTATTCCTATGAAAACTGATGTGCCGGGAGAAGCAACCCGATCCAGGGTTGTGTTGCTGATTGATGATGACGAGGACGACTTTGAACTTTTCAACCATGCCCTGGAAGAGCTGGCGCCTGACCATGTGGGGGTCCTGCTCACCAAGGTGGAGAATATCATTGGTTATTTCGAATCGCTGCCGGATAGTGAGATACCTTGTTTGGTAGTGACCGACCTCAACATTCCTCCATCCGATGGATTTGAAGTGATTGAAAAGCTGAAAGCGGATCCCCGCTATGCCCATATTCCCATTATTGTGTACAGCAATTCAGCCAATCCCAGGGACGTACAGCGGGCCCGCCAACTGGGAGCAACCACCTATGTGCACAAGGCTACTTCTATCCAGGAAGTACAGGATGATGTAAAGGCCATGCTCCAGCATTGCCTGGCTACCTGATATAAGAAATGAATTTCTCCGTGATCGCCTGGAAGTCGGCGTAAGAGGTGGGCTTGGTGATCACATCCACGCCCAGCAGTTTATACCATTCTATTTCCTGGGCATTGGTAGTTGTAGAATACATCACAACCGGGATATCCTTGTATCTCTTACTTTCTTTGAGCGTGCGGATGGATTTCTTGCCATCAACCACCGGCATGTTGATATCAAGTATGATGAGTGCCGGGACATCCGCTCTTTTCTGCAGGTATTGCAAAAGATCGAGTCCGTCGTCGAGGATCACGAGATTATACTCGCTGATGGGAGTAAATAGCTCTTTCATCAGTTCCTTATCATCAAAATCATCGTCTACGTAAATGATATAATTCTTATCAGACATTGTTATGTTTTGCCGGGGTTCTAATGTACGAAAATAGCCTGAACAGCCGGGCTTTTGTTCACTTCCATTCAAAGAAAAGCGGCTGACCTAAATCAACCGCCTCGTGTCATTTCCACAGGTTAGCCGCTTTTCAAACTATATAAATCCATCCTGCTTTTGAAAACGCGATCGAATCACAGGACGCAGGGAGTAATACCAGATTCATGCCATTTTCATGTAAACCAATGAACGATGAATGCGCTCACCATCAAATGAAAAAAATTGGGGTTGTGGGAATGGGTTGCCACACCTGGAGCTGGCAATTTTGAGGATCAAAACGACCCTTCATTAATCGCCTGAGCACTACAGTTAGTTCTTTTTGAACCTGTATGCATTCACGGCTCCGTCGCCGACCTTGTATGAGCCCCTGAGTACCTGCTTGGGCTCAGCGATCTTCACTTCCAGCTTACGTCCATTCATGTCCTTTTGGTTCAGGGCAGTGATGGCGGCTGTTGCCTGTTCGTCCTCTGGCATTTCCACATACCCGAAACCGCGGGATTTATCGGTAAACGAATCGATGGCGATCTCAGCGGAGCTGACTTCACCAAATGGGGCAAAAAGAGAAAGCAGATCCTCGTTTTTTAAATTTGTATCAAGGTTGGACACTAAAATATTCATATCAATCTTTTAAGGGTGATTTGAGGAGGAAGCAGGAGTAGAGAAAAATGGGAAGGGAGGGGTTCCTTACTGAAGCTAGAAGCTCAAACGGCTTTAAAGGTAAGGTTTTCAGCTAACATGGCTTGTTAAGTTGCTAAGCTCAGGAGAGAGCTGCTTTTAGGGTTAACAGGTTGACAAGTTAACTAGTTGACCAGGGAACAGCCATGGGGGCAGGAAGTCCCCTAGAATCATTCCCAGTTAACAAGTCAACTAGTTAACAAGTCAACTTTTCTTCGCCGGTATCTTCAACTTCCAACCCGGCTGAATGAGGTCAGGGTCCTTGATCTTATCGCGGTTGGCTTCATAGATCTCCTTCCAGGGAACGCCGTATTGAGCGCCGATCTTCGAAAGGCTATCGCCTTTCACCACTTCGTACTCCTGCTCAGAAGAAGATGTGCCGCCCAGTGAATTGATATTGAGCACCAGGTCGCCGGCACGGTAGTCCGGGTCGATCTGGTTGTAAACATCCCAGAGTTCATTCTTGATATCATCTGAAGGCGCGTCGCCGTCGATGTACATCACGTTGTTCTCTTCCCTCACTTTCAGGTTGGTGACGCCGCGCTGGTTGGCTGTGTCTATGAGTCGCTGGTATTTTGATCTGAGTGCCATGTTTGCTTATTTAATAATGAGTTGATTTTCGATTCTCTTTGGACGGAGGGCATTGAGATCCATCATCAGTTGAGTCAGTTCATCCCTTGTCACCTGTCCTCTTAAAGTGATCACGCCATCGGCTATGCTTGCCTGTACGTCTTTGTATTTGGACACTACGGTATTCACACCGGATCTTAACTGGTCATCAGGAGTGATGGTCACCTCTGCCACTGTGATATTGTTTACCACTTTCTTTACACCTTCAATATCCTTGACAGATTTTTCTGCATTGGTGCGGCAGGCTTCGCTGGCGCAGGTACCCGTAAGTGTTACCACGCCATCGGCTACCGAAGCAGATACGCCCGCCAGGTTAGGATCCGTGCTGGTCATGTTGTTGAAAGCTGTCTGGATCTCTCCATCCCTGTTCTTTTCTTTACAGGAGTAAAAGCTGACCATGGCCAGCAGAAGGGCCAGGAAGGTTAATCTGAATGATGCATTTTTCATCTTATGTTGTTTTGTGTTTAAACGAATTAAAAGCCGCCCTTGAGTACACGGCCCAGCAAGCCGCCGGTACTTCCTATACCACGACCACCACTTAATATGGAGATCAGCGAGCCCAGTCCGCCAACGCCCCCGGGTCGGCCACTACCACCCAGCATGCCGCCCAAATTTCCCCCGCCACCCCGGCGTGAAAGCAGGCGCTGCAGGATCATGGGGCCGGCAATAGCCAGCAATCCTTTGGTAATGCTGCCCATATTGAGGCCGGCTGCCTGGAATTTCTGATCCATACCCAGGGACTGTAAAAAACCTGGTTGAGTTACCTCTTCCGGCGAGGCCTGGCTTGTGGATGCCTTATGCACAAATTGTTCGATCGCATTCACCTGTGCGGGCTGAATGCCAAGATAGGCAGCCATCTGATCGATGTTTTCCTTTTCGGCGGCCGAATGTTCGGCGTCTGCTTCTGCAAAGGCTGCCAGGTCGGCCAGCAAAGAATAGCGCAGCTCGCTGGACTTTAACCTGTCCAGGTTTTCTTTGAGTGCCAGTCCGGAAGTATCGTCTGCAGCTGCGTTGATCTTTTCCACCTGCTGGGCGGACAATTCAGCGGAATCTGCCAGCGCCTGCGGGAATTCATGTTCTTCCGCTGAAGCTGTACGGTCGGCCGTAGCCAGCGAAGCAATGGCGCCGATGTAGGCACCTTTTTCCTCATCGCTGAAGTCCCTAAGTAGTTTTTCGTCTCGCAATTGAAAGCTTTCGGCAAGGGATGCAATTTTTATTCCATCCGGCCTGGCGGCTGTTGAGCTTACTTTCTGGTAAGTTACTGTTTGGTAAGTTACTATTTGGTAAGTTTTTGTAGTTTTCTATCTTTACTGCATGGAGGCTCCCTTTTCTTTTGGCAGAACGGTATCCGCCGGCAGCTTCACCAACCGCACCGCGGATGTGAAGCGGTTGCAAACCAACCTGCAGAATGGCATCAATACCATCCTCATCTCTCCCCGTCGGTGGGGCAAGTCGTCCCTGGTAAAAAAAGTAGCGGGTTCCGTGAAGGCCAGGGATGTGCGCGTGGTGATACTGGACCTGATGGGCATCAGGAATGAGGAGGAATTCTACAAAGTACTGGCTACTGAGACCATCAAGGCCACTAACTCCAAATTGAATGAATGGGTCGAAACCGCAAGGGATATCTTCAGGCATATACAACCGAAGATTTCCATTGGACCGGATCCGGCACAGGACTTCGACATCAGCTTCGAATACAGGGAGCTGGAGAGAAATTATAAGGAGGTGCTCAACCTTCCCGAGACCATCGCCCAGAAAAAGAAGATCAGGATCATCGTTTGTATCGACGAGTTCCAGAACTGCGAAGAGTACCGGGACCCCGGCGTTTTTCAAAAAAGGCTAAGGTCGGAATGGCAGCATCATAAAAAAGTGACCTATTGCCTCTATGGCAGCAGGCATCACATGATGAGCACATTATTTGAAAAGCAGTCCCAGCCTTTTTACAAATTTGGCGACGTGATGTATCTACCGAAGATCTCGCGGGCCGACTGGATACATTTCATCACGCATAAATTCAGCACCACCAAAAAAAGCATCTCTCCCGAGTTGGCCGGCATGCTGGCAGGTTTGGTCCAGGATCATTCTTACTATGTGCAGCAGCTGGCCTACCTGGTATGGACGTCTACGGCGAAAACAGTAACAAGAGAAGTGCTGGCGGGCGCGCTTGACGACCTGCTTGCACAAAATGCTATCCTTTACAGCAGGGACACGGAGCAGCTGACGGCCAACCAGTTCAGCTTTTTGAAAGCGGTAGCACAGGGTTATCATACAGGATTAAGTTCCAGGGAAGTGATGGAGAAGTATCAGCTGGGCACCTCAGCCAATGTGCTAAAACTGAAAAGGGCATTGATAGAAAAGGAACTGGTGGACGAGCAAAAAGGCGTGCACTTCCTGGACCCCGTCTATGAGCTTTGGTTTAAGAAGTATATTTTGAAGGAAAGGATCTTTGTGGACAAAACGGGTTGATCCGGTTTTTAGGTGTTAAGTTCTCAAAGCAGCACCTCGTAATCATAAAGCGCTTCGGAGGCTACCCGGCCTTTTTTGTTTTGGATCTGCAGGCTGAGGTCCCGGGTTTTATGCGCGCTGATCCAGGAGAAGAGGGTTTTGCGGCAAACCTGCACGGTCAGGGATCTTCTGCTGAAGGCTGCTTCCACTTCTGCCACCGTATCCTGTTCGTTCAATTCAATCAGGCCTTCCCTCAGTTCCCGGGCCAGGTTGCCCAACCTGAAATGGTCGGGGAGTTTTTCCGAATTAGGTTCGCCATGCCGGCTGGTTTCCGGGCCGGCAAAGAATTCCAGTTTCAGGTATGGAAATCCACTCCTGAAGGCGGTCTTTACTTCCCTGACCAGCATGTCCTTTGTCAATAAGATCTTCATGTTCCTGGTGCAATGAACCAACAAAGATGGAGCAACCCTTTCATAGGTGAAATGACATCTATCAAGTTATTGGGTGATAGCTGTCAGAGCACTGACCATGGTCAGTGAAACATCTTGTCGTCATCATCTCCCTGGTCTTGATTCCTTTTTATTATTGTGTCAACCGGAAAAAACTTGTAGGATGGACAAGAACGAAATCAACCATTACTAAGTAAGTCATGAGAAAGATATTAGCCGCGTTCAATGGAGCGCGCTTTTCCAACAGCACAATGAATTATACCATCGACGTGGCCCGCCAGACAGGAGCGCAGGTAATGGGCATATTTCCCAACGACCTGGTTGGCAGCGAGTGCGACACCATGGAAATGGCTGCCTGTCGTGCAGAGGTAAATGGAGATGCCTGCGTGCTGTACGAAAAAGACCTGGCAACAAGGAATGATGCCATCCTTCGTTTCCAGGAAGCGATGGAGAACAACGGCGTTCATTTTACCATACACCGCGAGAGGAACATCGGTATACAGGAACTGCTGCATGAATGTCTGTATGCCGACTTGCTGGTGCTTGACTACCACGAGACGTTTACGCATTTTGAAGAGAAGCCACCTACCCGTTTCCTTCGCGACCTCCTGGCGGATGTGACCTGCCCTGTGCTGCTGGTGCCGGACCATTATCAACCCATAGAGAACCTGGTGATCCTGTACAATGATGATCCCTCTTCGGTATTTGCGGTTAAGATGTTCTCCTACCTGCTGCCGGAACTGAAAACACTGGAATCACATGTGCTGTCCATCCGTGGTGCCGACGATCATGTATCTGATAACAGGATGATGAAGGAATTCATGCGCCGCCATTATCCACGGGCCGAGTACAACATCATCAAAGGCTTTGATGACGGGCAGATCGTGAGTTTTTTGAAAAGAAGAAGACCGCATAGCCTGCTGGTACTTGGCAGCTACCAGCGCTCCAAAAAAGTGAGATGGTTCAGGGCGAGCATGGCGGATTATATGATGATGGAACTGCAACTGCCGCTTTTCATTGCACACACCGGCCAGGGCTGACACAGGTCAATCTTTTTTCCGACCGGCCTCATTGTCCACCAGGGGAATCCTCCGTCATTTTGTATCGTCAATAAAGTTACATGGCAGTCCAGCTCATTTTTTATCCGGGTCCTGTGATATTTGAGAACTACCTGGGCAGTGAGCAATTACTTAACTGGTTAGCCATTGCCTCGGTCATTGGTTTGTTGATGCTTTATGGAAAAACGTTCCTGAGTTTCCTGCTGATGAAGCTTTACGATGTACTTCTAAGGACAGGCAAATGAAAATATTGTTTTATAGTACGAAAACCTTTGAGGTTCCCTACCTGAAAAAAGCGCAGGGCGGCGACATGGAGTCGGTGTTTACAGAAATGCCTCTGGGCATGGATACCGCGACGCAGTCAAAGGGCTTTGATGCTGTTTCCGTTTTTACATCAGACGATGTTTCTGCAAGGGTAGTACAACAATTATTTGGCATACGCTACCTGGTTGTGCGGGCGGCCGGATTCGACAACGTGGACCTGGAGGCTGCGGCCAGGGCAGGGATCAGGGTAGCCAATGCTCCTGATTATTCGCCGCACTCGATAGCCGAACATGCAGTGGCGCTCATGCTGGCCCTCAGCCGACGGCTGGTACTTGCTGATACCAAAGTGCGCGATAATAATTTCCTGCTGGATGATCTGGTGGGCTTTGAATTCAAGGGAAAGATGGCAGGGCTCGCAGGCACTGGCCGTATTGGGAGCGCGCTGGCTGCCATCCTGCACGGATTTGGTTGCCGGCTGCTGGCTTTCGACCGCCAACCAGACCGCTCACTTGAGGAAAAATTCCATGTGGAGTATACCAGCCTGGAGAGGCTTTGCGAGGCCTGCGAGATCATTTGCATCCAGCTGCCCCTGACCCCGAAGACCTGGCATTTGTTTGACAGGGAGCTGATCGGCAGCATGCGGGCAGGTGTGATGCTGATCAATACAGCAAGAGGGGCGATCGTAGATACGCAGGCGGTAATAGAAGCGTTGGAGGCGGGAAAGATCGGTTATTATGGAACGGATGTTTATGAATTTGAACAGGGGTTATTCTTTTTCGACCGTACCGGAAGTGAAAGGGACCCGATACTGCAAAGGTTGATCAGTCATCCCCGGGTTCTGGTGACACCCCACCAGGCCTTTGCCACCCGGGAGGCACTTAACAACATAGCCACTACCACTTATCAAAACCTGCTGGAATTGAGCCAGGGCGGTGCATGCGGGAATGAACTATTGCCATCGCCAGACAGGTCACAGGTGAGAAGATCTGAGTCGGTGAGACGTGAGATACTTTAGTTTACCATTTTTCGAAGCCTGTTGCGGTTGAGGATGATCACCGAGCCTTCGCGGATGTCGATCAGCTTTTCATTTTTAAAATCACTCAGCGTGCGGATCAGGGATTCTGTAGCCGTGCCTGCTATGGCTGCCATGTTATCTCTTCCAATGTTGAGGACCGTGGGTTCGCCATCACTCTTTTTTGACTTTTCCTCCATCAGCAACAGCGCGTCGGCTACTTTTCTACGCAGCGAGTTGTAAGCGATGTTTACCAATTGCTGCTCTTTGTCGGAAAAATCCTTGGCAAGCAGGCGGATGAACCTGTTGGCAATATCCCGGTTCTTGTTCATCAGCTCTTCAAACTCATTCTTCGGGATGAAGGCCACTTCGCATTCCTCCAGCGCTTCTGCAGTTTCCTTGTAAGCTGTTCCCTCCATCAGGGCTATATAGCCGAAGAACTCTCCTTCATTGTAAAGGGAGGTGACCAGTTCCTTGCCTTCTTCGTTTCTTTTATACACTTTCACCTTGCCTTTCTGCAGGTAATAAAGGTATTGGGGGCGGTTTCCTTCGTAGAAGATCGCCTGTTTCTTTTTGTATTTTTCTACTGTTCTGCCCTGGGGCAGCGTTTCCCATTTTTCATGCGACGAGGCCTGCAGGAGCTCATTGAAACCTTCTATGCCGTGGGCGATCTCCTCATCGAAGTACTGTAGTTTTTTAAGCCTGCCTTCTACTGCGTTCAGCAACTCGGTAGCAGTAAATGGTTTCGTGATATAATCGTCGGCGCCCATTTCCATGCCTTTACGGAAATCGTCCCTGTCGGCCTTGCCCGATAAAAAAATGAAGGGGATGTGCTTCAGGTAGTCGCTGTTGTGTATCATGTGGAGTACGCCATATCCGTCCACTTCCGGCATCATGATATCGCAGAGTATCAGATCAGGCTTTTTTTCCAGGGCCAGCCTTATGCCCTCCTTACCATCGCCGGCAGTAAAGACCTTAAAATTGGCTAGCTGAAGGATCTCCGCGATGTTTTCCCTTAAGATTTCATTGTCGTCGATAACAAGGATCTTTTTCATAACAAATATTTTACTAAGCCATCCTGGTAGCAGAAATTAGTTTGGTATGTGGAAGGGGACGGAGGGCTAGTGAAAGATGAGCTTTTTAAGCTGTCCTTTCAAACCTGCCGGTGATCTTGTTGATCCGGATCTTGAACAGAATGCCTTTCATCTCCGTAGTGGCCGCTTCTGAAAATGGCCAGCCTGCGGGCATATCTTCACCTCTCAGGGGTGCCGCCTTCAACTGCAAAAGACGCAGGGCAGCCTCTTTTTCTTTTTCCTCACCCAGCTCCTCGTAGCGTCCCCAGGTGATCACACTTTGCCAGTTGCCCAGGTCCTTCAGGTTATCTACCTCAAAACAAACCTGAGGGTTGTTACGCATCATTTCATTCTTAAGACCGTTTTTACTATGCCCGTAGATGCATTCACCGTCAAAAACGTAGCTGATCGGTACCATATACACCACACCTTTGTCGAAACAGGCCAGGTTGCCTGTGACTTCCCTGCTGAGCAGATCATTGATTTCTGATGGCGTAAGCTCTCCAGTCATAGTAATATTACTAAAATTAAACTGGGAGTTTGCCCATCTGACTGACGAAAATTAGGATTTCGGTTGATGTTGGTCAGTTATTGACAGCGGGGGCGGTTTTGAGGGTAGCCGAAACCGTTATGGATGAACGTTGTTTCCAGGCCTGTCTTCAGGGTTACGGCCTATCCGGGCGCTATTAAGCCTTCTGATAAGAAGGCCAGATTTATTACCAGTAAACTAGTTGACTGGTTGACTGGTTGACTGGGAAACAGCTAGTTTAGGGGCAAACCACAGTGAAAGGTGAAATCACCATTCACGTAGTTCGGCAAGCCCATTTTGACAGAAGCACCTGTCATTCTGAGCCTGCCTGTCCCGCCAAATGCGGGGCCGAAGAACAACCAGTTAACTTATCCTAGCAACAACCCGAACCAGGCTCACAGCATGCTTCCTTTGGTTTCTCGGCATAGACGGTAATGCTCACGATGCCTGTGCCCGAGTCCCTGAAAGCCTTGATCTCTTCTGCACTCAAATAGGCAGCAAGGATGTCATCAGGGATATGGATCTGTTTTTCTTTCTGTATGGTGATGTTGGTGAAGCCGTTCTTTTTGATCAGGTCCAGGTATTCGTTCTTCTGGATGGCGCCGCTCACGCAGCCGGCATACATTTCCGCAGCATTTTGAATGTGCAGGGGAAGCTCGCCTTCCAGTACGATATCGGAGATGCTGAAATGCCCGCCGAATTTCAATACGCGGAAGATCTCTTTAAAAACGCCGTCTTTATTGGGTACAAGGTTGAGCACGCAGTTGCTCACGATCACATCGGCCATGTTGGCGGTCACCGGCATTTTTTCAATATCGCCCTGGCGAAATTCCACATTGTGAAATCCTCTTACTTCCGTATTCCTGCGCGCTTTTTCTATCATAGCGGGGGTAAAATCTATGCCGATCACCTTGCCGGTTTCTCCGGTTTCATTCCGGGCTATGAAGGCGTCGTTGCCCGCACCACTTCCGAGGTCGATCACTACATCGCCTTTTTTGATCTTTGCGAATTGGGTGGGTAGTCCGCAACCCAGGCCGAGATCGGCATCGGGGTTGTATCCTTCCAGCTGCGAATAATCGTCGGCCATGATGGTATAGCCGTCTGTGCAGCAACTACCGGACCCACAGCAGGAGGATGCGTTGGTGTCCTTATCCTGCAGGGCGATCTCTGAATATTTTTGTCTTACCATTTCTTTTACCTGGTCTGTCGTTTCCATGATGTAGTTTTTAGATGTTTATCGTAATATCACGATGATTTATATCAAAAAAAATCAGCAGCAGTTACTGCCTTTGAAGCTGTCGAATAATTGATTGATAGATGCCTGCGCCGCCTTCCATTCTTTTTCGTCAATACAGTAGCAAACCTTGGCGCCTTCGATCTCGCCCTTGATCAGGCCGGCTTCCTTCAGTTCCTTCAGGTGTTGCGAGACTGTGCTTTGTGAAAGCGGGAGTTCTTCAACAATATCGCCGCACTGGCAGGTTTGTTTGCCTGCCAATAATTTCAGGATGGCGATGCGGGCAGGGTGGGCCAGGGCCTTGGCCTGCCTGGCCAGCTTGTTTTCCCTTACACTGAACTCGTATGATTTGGTAGCGCCCATATACTATCGCAATATTACGATGGGATTTGGAGACCTCCAAATATTTTGCTCTCTTTTTAAAAAATCTTTAGGAGGGTTGACAAGTTGACTGGTTAACTGGGGTTCAGCCGGTCGAGCAGTCTGTTTCCTTCCCGCAGAGCTGATTTATCCTTATGATCGTCAGCTTTTCGGCTTTGCGGTTCCACAAATGGGTGATATGTTCTTAAGGGCAGTGCGGAATTAAGCATACTTAAAAGAATTTGGTATTTTGAATCACTATGGGCAAAACCAAGAAAGCAATACCGGCCACAGCAAAAGAGGGACTGCTAAAGACATTGAAAACCCGCTTTGAAAAAAACAAGGACCGTCACAAGGGTATCCATTGGAATGATGTGGAATCCAGGCTGGTAGCTAACGACGAAAAACTTTGGTCGCTTTTGCAGATGGAGGAGTCGGGCGGCGAACCAGACTTAGTAGGTGTGAACAAGAAAACAGGCGAATACATTTTCTACGACTGCGCGGCGGAGAGTCCAAAAGGCCGCAGGAGTGTTTGCTATGATCTTGAAGCACTGGAATCGAGAAAGGAGCACCCGCCTGCCGACAGCGCCATGGAGATGGCAAAGGAGATGGGCATTGAGCTGCTCACGGAAGATCAATACCAGCACCTGCAGGAGTTGGGTGAGTTCGATCTCAAAACATCCAGCTGGCTCAAAACGCCCGATCCGGTCAGGAAACTGGGAGGTGCCCTCTTTGGCGACCGGCGCTTCGGACGCGTGTTCATTTATCACAACGGTGCACCTTCGTATTATGCAGCGCGGGGATTCAGGGGCATGCTGAAGGTGTAGTTTTAATTTTTGTATATGACCAAAAACAGGCTGGAAGCTTTCAGCGACGGCGTGCTCGCCATTGTTATTACCATCATGGTGCTGGAACTGAAGATCCCGCACGGGGATCAGCTGTCGGCATTGTGGCCGCTGTTGCCGGTGATGATGAGCTACGTATTGAGCTTTTTGTACATCGCCATTTACTGGAATAACCATCATCACATGCTGCACACGGTACATCGCATCAATGGCAAGGTACTTTGGGCCAATGTGCATTTACTTTTCTGGTTATCACTGGTGCCTTTCGTAACAGGTTGGATGGGTGAAAACAATTTCGCCACCTTACCGGTTGCCTTATATGGCTTCGTATTGCTGATGGCTGCTATCGCCTATTACATCCTGGCTCACCAACTGGCCACCATCCATGGCAGGGACTCCCTGCTTGCCAAAGCCATTGGTTCGGACTGGAAGGGCAAGCTGTCTATCATCATGTACGCTGCGGGTGTAGGGCTTTCTTTTCTCAACGCCTGGATCGGCTTTATTTTATACTGCGTGGTGGCCGCCATCTGGCTGATCCCCGACAGCAGGATAGAAAGAAGGCTGGAGCCATGAGTCATCATCATGATCATTTCAATCTCTCCTGCTCTGATTAATAGCTGGAACTTCAGGTTGCATTCAGTTTTGCGACTTAGTTGCCAATTGAAAACTGCATATGTGTACTTTGTACACATTGCGTTTGTTAAACGCAGACATTTTTTCGGCAGTCTAATCCTGAATTCCTATTTTTGCACCCCTTGCAAAGGTGAGGTGGATGAGTGGCTGAAATCAGTAGTTTGCTAAACTGCCGTACGGGTTAAACTGTACCGCGGGTTCGAATCCCGCCCTCACCGCTTTCGCCAGCCGAAGCTTTTCGCTAGGTTGGTAGAATAGGTTAGCTTCGGCGGTCTAAGACCGCTAAGTTCGGGAAGTAGCGCAGGCCGGTAGCGCACCTGGTTTGGGACCAGGGGGTCGCAGGTTCGAATCCTGTCTTCCCGACGAATGTCCAATAAAGTCCTTGTTTGTTACAAAAAGTCACTTTTTTGTCACGAATGAGGACTTTTTTAGTGGACTATGTAAACATTTCCAAGTCTCGTAAACTGTTTTCCTGATTCTTAAAATTCAAGAACTCAGTATGAATCACTTTTGCGGCAAAATAGCTGAAACAAAATTGATTTAGGATGAAAAGACTGATTTCGACTCTATGCCTACTGTGCGTTATGCTTTCAACATTTGCCCAAAACGAAACTGGGGCAGGAAGTATCAAAGGAATTATTACAACAAGTGAAAATAAACCTGCCGTATCTGCCACGGTTCGGGTAAAAGGTGCTAAAAAGGCTACTCTTACAAATAATGAAGGTGCTTTCATGATCGAGCATCTCCAACCTGGGAACTACAGCTTAGAAATATCAAGCATCGGTTTTCAACCAATCGAAAGGGAGGTACAAGTTTCTGCTAACGACACAACTGATATTGCTATCGAGCTATCAGACGCTCCAACCCAATTGTCAGAGGTGATTGTTTCAGCTGGACGTACCAGAGAAACCATTGACGAAGTCCCTTCATCTGTTTCCCTTGTTGGCCTAAGGACATTGCAGCAAAATATCAACATTACGACCAACTTGGGTGATATATTGGAAAACCGTGTTTCTGGACTTGCGCCAAGTACTGGCTTAAGCAGCAATTTTGGTCAAACCCTTCGTGGGCGCAGCTTACTGATCATGGTTGATGGAGTTCCGCAATCCACACCGCTGCGTAATGGTGCGATGGATCTGCGTGCTTTAGACCCGGCTGTTATTGAGCGGATAGAAGTGGTGAAAGGTGCCACAGCCATTTACGGCAACGGTGCCGCTGGTGGGTTGATCAACTATTTCACTCGCAATCCAAGAACAAGCAAACTGCTCAATAGTCAAACTTCTTTAAGCACCACCGGTTCTTTGGTAAAACGTTCCAACAGTATGGGCGGTCGTGTGAGCCAGATGTTATACGGCGATAAAGGAAGGTTTAGCTATGTTGTCAGCGGTGTTTACGAGCAAACCGGGGAACAAAAAGATGCGGATGGCGATGTGTTGCCCCCGGTGTATGGTTTGGGAGAAACGGACTCTTACAACGGCTTTGCTAAATTGGGATATGATTTTAATGCTAATCACAAAGTGCAGGCGACATACAATTTTTTCAGCAGCCGTCAATCTACCAACTACCTTACTGTAAACGGAGATTATAAAACCGGCCAGAAAACGACAGCAAAACTGGGGGAGAGCAAAGGAGTTCCTCAAGGTGTAAGGGGAAATCACAACTTAAGCGTACAGTTTTCAGGTAATACGGGTATTGCTAATACCCGCTATGATGCCGATGTTTACTACCAAAGCGTAGACAATATCTTCTTCTATTCGGAAGTATTTGTTGATGGCGGTGTTTCCCGCATTTTATCAAAAAAGAATGGCGCTCGCCTTGTGCTGAATACACCACTCTTGTTAAATAACCTGGAAGCCAACTTTACTTATGGATTGGACGCACAAAGAGATGTGACTTCACAGCCCCTAGTTGATGGCCGGATCTGGGTACCTGAAATGGACATGCTGAATCTTGCGCCTTTTGTGCAAACCAAGTTTACCTTCTTTGACAAACTAGTTTTAAAAGGTGGTGTTCGGTATGAGAATGTAAATATTGGCGTAGATGATTATGCAACCCTGCCCACCAAAAATACTACTACCGGCGCCGTCACACCCTCAATGAATGTAAAAGGTGGTAATCTTAAGTATAATGCGCTGGTGTCAAATGTTGGTCTTCGTTACAACCTGTCTAACTATTTTTCACCTTATGTAAGTTTCTCACAAGGCTTTAGCGTTTCTGACATCGGATTAGTGCTGCGCTCTGCCAGGGTAAATGATATTGCAAAGATCAATACTGAGGCAGTTATCGTAAATAATTATGAGGCGGGGTTTGTAAGTAAGATTAGAAATCTTCGTTTTGAAGCTACAGGTTATATCAGTAAGTCCAGCTTAGGTGCTAACAGTGTCTTCCAGAACGGTCTGTTTGTAGTGGTAAGAACGCCAGAGCGCATTTATGGGTATGAATTAGCTGCTGATATGCAGGTTACAAAAAATCTGCAGGCTGGTCTTTCTTATTCTTATGTGGAAGGTAAATTGGATGCAGACAATGATGGCAACTATAAAGGCGATAAAGACGAATATTTACCCGGTCAGCGTATAGCACCTCCTAAATTGGCAGGTCACGTAGATTATGCTGTTGTGCCAGGTAAACTGAATGTACTGCTGCAATATACCGGAATTTTAAAAAGAGACCGCTTTGCCCGAAACAGCGCTGGCTCTTATGATCCTTATAAAGCGCCCGTTAGCCCTTACCATTTATTCAATTCATCCATTGGTTATAACTTTAATGAAAGCACATCCCTGAACCTGGGCGTTGAAAACTTATTCAATGAAGACTATTTCACTGCTCGTTCTCAGTGGGGGGCTTTCAACGATAGCTATACAAAAGGTAAGGGCGCATCTTACCGGCTTACCTTAAACGTGAGGCTGTAATTTTATAATGTAAAGATTCCCTATAGTCCTGGCTTGCCGGGACTATTTGGTTTAGCTGATGGCATGAAATTGAAGAAAGTAACCAGCAAAATTCATTTATGGCTTGGCCTTCCAACAGGGCTGGTAGTATTTATTATAGGGATTACTGGGGCTATTTATTGTTTTGCACCGGAGCTTCAAAATCTTCAACCTTATCGTACAGTAAAACAAGAAAAGAAAAGTTTCTTACCGCCTTCTCGGATTAGGGAAATTTCCGAATCAAGATTGCCCGGCAAAACGCTTCAGCGAATCTATTACGAAGACAGGGACAAAGCGATAATGGTGCTGTTCTCGAAAAAGGAGGAGTACAGCTACTCTGTTTTTATCAATCCTTACAGCGGTGAGGTACTAAAAGTGCGCAATAACGACCATGATTTCTTAAGTATTGTATTGCAAATTCACCGGACGCTTAAAATCCCCTTTGGACATGAAATCATACGATGGTCAACTGTGATTTTTTTGTTGCTGTTGACTACAGGGATTATACTTTGGTGGCCAAAAAACAAACGGACTGCAAAACAGGGATTTAAAATAATGTGGCGTGCATCTCCGAAACGTCTCAATTATGATCTGCATAAGGTATTGGGCTTTTATGTGAGCTGGATAGCCATTTTCTCAGCTCTTACCGGTTTAATGTTTGCGTTCGAACCATATGCTAATGTTATATATAAGTTGACAGGTGTCAAGTATTCTATCATTCAAAAAAAGCCACCACAATCAGACACGACCGGAACGATTACTCGTGAGGTAGAGCCAATTGATATGGTCTGGAAAGAAGTTGAACGTGATCTACACAAAAGATATGCAGCTGCCATGTTTGTATTACCTGCTACAAAAGATGGACCGATCCTTCTGCGTGCGAACCCAGAAAAAGGAACGCTCTACAAAACAGACTTTCGCTATTTTAATCAGCATAATGGAAAAGAAATTACCGGAGCTTATGTATGGGGACATTATAAAGATGCAAATACAACAGCGGATTATATCAGACGTATGAACTATGACATTCACACAGGGTCAATATTTGGCTTACCCGGTAGAATCGCGTTATTTTTTATTTCGCTGGTGGTAGCAAGTTTACCGATAACTGGATTTTATTTCTGGTGGGGAAAGAAAAGGAAAACAAAACGTTCAAAACGTTTAGATTAGAGAGAAACGCTACAAATAAAGTAAGGTATTAAGCAGCAGGGCATTCTTAATTAGTATCGTTAGGTCGGAATCTCTTGTTATGTCGCGAATTGTTCCAAAAAGTCCTTTATTTTCTCTAAATTTTCAAGAAAATCGTTCGAACATTGTCCAGTCTTCCCGACAAATGTCCATTTAAGTCCTTTAAAGTCTTCTTTTGTCACTTTAAGGGACTTTTTTTATTTGTAAAGTTTAGGAACAACAAGATTTATTCATTTGGATGGGTGGGCAAGCAACAGTGCCATAGCTGCAAAATACACAACAGTCGCCTTGGTTTGGCTTTAAAATTGTGCCGCAGTTTGTACACTTATAGAAGTATTGGCAAGCATCTGTAGGCATTGTTTCTTCTTTTTGAAAACCGCAGTTAGGGCAAGTTATGGTCGATTGCAGTATTAGTGTTTTTTCCATTGTTATTTCTTCTCACTGATAAGTTTATGCTCTTTTACTGTGTAGCCTGTTTTATTAATAGCTGCTTGAATTGTCATGACATCAACTTTTGATTTATCAAAAGTTACTAAGCAGTTCTTTAAAGCATAGGATGTTTTATAAGATAATACACCAGCCACTTTTGAAAGCTGGGTGTTTACATGCTCTTCGCAACCTTCACAGGTCATCCCATATATCGTAAAGTTTACCTGTTGTTTGTTGCTGGCAACTGTCACCCCTGCTGCTTGTACCTTTGGCTTTGGATAAAAGGCTTTTGCATACATTGGGAAAGTCATCATCAAAATAGCAAATACCGTTACGATACTTAAAAAGGTTTTTGACTGAAGGAACGAAGTCTTTTTTCTTTGTTCGCAATTGCAATCCATATTGTTCGTTTTTGAATGTTTAAGTTTTGCATACCAGGCTAATGCAAGTACGGCTATTGATAATCCTATTAAATAGGGTCTTGCTGGTTCTATCCACGAAAAGTTCGCAGCAATGCTGCTGCTGCCAGCAACTAAAGCAATAACAGGTGTAATACAACAAAGCGAAGCTGCAATAGCTGATAAAACTCCAGCACTTGTGAAAGTGCCTGATGATTTTATACTTATCATACTGTTTCCAGGTTTTGGGTTTGCTTGTTAATGTGCTTAAAGAAAGGCTGTATAATTTTTAGGTTTTCCTGCATGAGAGAGTAATAAATAGTCTGACCTGCCTTTCTTGATTCAATCAAACCACCATCTTTTAATTTTCGTAAATGTTGGGATACAGCTGGAATAGTCATGCCTAAAATATCTGCCAGGTCACAAGGACATAACTCTTTTTCTTCATCCAGAAGGTAAATCATTTTGAGGCGCACCTCATTGCCAGTCAAAGCCAGAATAGGTGAAAGCTGGCTAAATGATCTTTGAGCGGTCTTGAGCTTATCCTTACAGGAATTTATTTGAGCCTGATCGGCATAAAGCCTTAAACATGTATTACCATTCATGTGGCAAAAGTAAGGATAAGCATTTAAGCAAGTGCTTAAGTAGGCAAAATGTCAAGCTAAATCTCAAATTGTCTTATAAAGTCTTGAATTTTCTCTAAATCTTCAAGAAATTGGTTCGAACATTGTCCTGTCTTCCCGACAATCAAAAAAGCCCTCTGTTTCAGACAGGGGGCTTTTGCTTTGAAGCATACGAGCTTGCTCGCAAATGCGAAGAAGCGAAAGACCACGAGGCACGAAGTGCCAGGGCTTTTTTGATTGAATCCCTCCCCTGAGGATCAGCGCAGCCAATCCTGTCTTCCCGACGACACCTAAGAGCAATCTCAGGTTTTTTTGTTTTTTATCCTTTTTCAAGAATCACCTTCAAACCGCATGCGCCACACGTCTATTACTCGACCTACCCTTTCTGTGCAACATCCAATCGAAAATTTTTAGTGCGCCTTTGGAACTGCAATGCATGCGGATGGCGATGATGCCCGCGGAGATGAATGTGAGTATGGAAATGAAAAGAATGGCCGTACTGATGCTGAACAGGTCGGCGATGATGCCGGTAAGGATGGCGCCGATCGCATAGCCCAGGTCCCTCCATAGCCGGAAAGTGCCAACGCTTTTTGCCCTGTCACGGGGATTGGTATTTTCTGCCACCGTGGCCAAAAAGGTGGGATAAACCATGGCGGTGCCCCAGCCGAGGATGGAAGAGAGGATCACAAAATGAAATAGACTGTTCGCCCATACCAGCAGCAACAAAGCCATGGCCTGCAAAAGCATACCCAGGTAGAGCATATCTTTTTTGCAGAATCTGTCGGCCATCTTGCCGGTAAACAATTGACCGATGCCCCATACGGCCGGGTAGATGGCTGTAACGATCCCGATCTCCCCGATTGAAAAACCTTTGGTGGCCAGCAAAATCGGGAAGATGCCCCATACCATGCCATCATTCAGGTTATTGATCAAACCTGCCTGCGTCACCGAACCTAAATTCCTGTTCTTCCAGGTGGTATCCCAAAAGATGTTTTTGAGGGCTGGTATATGGCTGCGGGTTGTTTCCCTGGCTACATGATGCCTGGTATCTTTTACAAGGAAGATGCTGCTTAAAAGTCCCAGGACGACCAGGACGATTCCAACGTAGAATGGATAGGGCCGGATGCCGAATTCGCCTGCTATCCAGCCGGTAACAAAGGCAATGATGGCCACGGCAAGATAGCCGGCAAATTCATTCAGCCCCATGGCAAAGCCCCTCTGCTTTTCGCCTACCAGGTCGATTTTCATCACCACCGTGCTCGACCATGTGAGCCCCTGGTTGATACCCAGTAGCACGTTGGCCGCGATGATCCAGTTCCAGTTGGTTGCAAACATCAGCAGGAAGGGGATGGGCAAGCCAATCACCCATCCGGCCACGAGCAAATTCTTTCTTCCGAACCTGTTTGCTAAGGTGCCCGTATAATAATTGGTAATAGCTTTCACTATTCCAAATACAACGATGAAGGAAAGGATGGCTGTTTTTGCAGCCATGGCAAATTCTTCTTCAGCAATTCGGGGCAGAATAGTTCTTTCTAAACCCACCATGCCGCCCACGAAACCGTTGACGATCACCAGTATGGCAAACTGCTTCCAGTTTTCTTTTAATCCTAATCGTACGCCTTGCATATTTTCTATTGAAGGCTCATGTATTTTTCCGCTGATACCAGCCTGGATTTACAGGTGCTGGTCCATTCGGGATATTTACATCACAAAGGTGGCAACAGGGAAGGAGTATTCTCTTATCATATGATAAATATCAGCGTTGGCCCCTGATGCGGCTGAGGCTGACCTGGGTAATGCCCAGGTAGGAGGCGATGTATTTCAGCGGCACTCTTTGTATTATAGTAGGAGCTTCTTCTAAAAGGGCCTTATACCTTTCTTCAGCTGTGTGAAACTGTATGCCTTCGATCCGGTTGATCGTATCTACGTGGGCCGCCTCAAAGATCTTCCTGAACAGCCTCTCGATCTCCGGGTAAGTATCGTAGAGCCTGAATAGCCTGCCGGCATCTATCGCGATCACTTCGGTATCTTCCAGTACCTGTATGCCCTTGCGGCTCGGTTTGCCTGTAAAAAGACTTTCTACACGGGCGATGATGTTATTTTCAATGGCAAAGCTTTCAGTGATGTCAATGCCGTCTTTGTAGTAGTAGATACGGGCAATGCCTTTGTTGATGAAATAGATGGTTTTACAGTGCTGGCCAATAGCCTGCAGATCTTTATTCTTTTGAATTTGCAAAACCGTGCTGATCGCTTCAATAGCTTCCTTTGCCTCCTGGGATAAGGGACTGAACCGCTTGAAATATTCAAATAGCTGTTTCATTCGTCAACTTGATGGAATTGAGGAAGCGGGCGCCGGGAAAAGAGCAGAGTGGCTGGTATTTATTTTAATTAAGTGATATTTCACAAAGTGCTGGGGTTGTAAATTCTAACTTGCACCAAATTTAGATCATGAAAAGCCAGTCCTTCCTAAAAATATCCCTCTTATCGTTCGTGTTGCTGATGGCCTTGGAAGGCTTCGCGCAAAACCCGGTCAACTGGACCGATAGCCAACTCGAACAACCTGCCACGCTGGCGAATTCAATTTCATCTAAGAAAAATATACCGGTGATCATTAGCGTGGGACCTGGTGCCACCATTCCGAACTCTATCGAAATAGGGATGATCAACCATGAAGCAGGTGTGGAAAAGCTTGAAACAGCGTTGAGGTCTATCGACAGGAATAAGAAGGTAGTCGTTTATTGCGGTTGCTGTCCCTATGAACATTGTCCCAATGTGCGGCCCGCAATTGACCTGCTGAAAGAAATGAAGTTCACCAACTATTTCCTGCTGGATCTGCCTCACAATATCAAAAGGGACTGGATAGACAAAGGTTTTCCTGTTATCAAGCACTAAAGGCAGCTTTATTCATTGTTTGCGGCGAAGGGAATGGGTAGAGAAAACGATGGCTTCATAAAAGCACACCAGCCTATCACGATGCGTTTCCCTTTATCAACTCTATCAACTCTATCAACTCTTTCAACTTTCTCAACCCTGCTTCCTCACATACTTCGTCAGGATCACGATCAGCTGGCCCTCTATCCGGCCTTCGATCTGCTCTGTATTATCATGCACCAGCCTGATGTTCTTGATGACCGTACCCACCCTGGCGTTCACACTGGAACCTTTCACGTCGAGTGATTTTGTCGTCACTACCGTGTCGCCATCGTGCAGCTGTGTGCCATAGGCATCCCTGTGCAGGTTTACGCTCCCGTCATTTTCGTGGTCACCTGTAGACTTGGCCCATGCGAGTTTATCCTCATCCAGGTAAAGCATGTCGAGCGCATCGGCGGCCCAGCTTTCTGTTCTCAAGCGGTTGAGCATCCTCCAGGCCAGTACCTGCACGGCGGGGACCTCGCTCCACATGGTAGTAGTGGTCAGCACCTTCCAGTGCTGGTGATCGAGGGGCTCCTTTTTTTCCACCTGCATCCTGCATTTTTCACAGAGCATAAGGCAGGTATTTTCATCCCGCCTGTCCTGCGGCTGAACTTCGTAGAGTTGGGTAAGGCTGGCGGAGCCGCAGAGTTCACATTGATGGTCGCTGCGTTGGAGGAGGAGCTCTTCTAGTTTCATTCGGCGAAGGTGGGGATTAGTTGACAGAGTTGACAAAGTTGATAAAGGAACAGCAGAAACTGTTGGTGCTTTGGGTGATTGGGGTATTGACAATTCAACTTACTCCCCTCTCCGCGAGGAGAGGGGCCGGGGGTGAGGCGATAAAACGAGTCGGGAAGAAGGGCCGTCCGAAGGACTCCTTCGGAGGCGGTGAGGCAATACATACTAATAAAGACGCATGTGTCCTTTAAAAACCCTCAACAAACTCTCAGGGTTTATTTTTACTGGCTTCATTTATGCCTTATAATGGAGGAATTAGGGTAGTCACGCTGCCTATTTTTACAAAACCTTAGAACCCGGCCCGTGTATTTTCGACTATATTTCAGTTCAATGCAACTTCTTTCCCTGCCCGGCCATAGGGCTGGCCTGCGCTTTTTATGAGACCCCTTGCCCATACCTGCCTGTTTGTCCTTGCCTTGCTGGCATCGGTCACCGCTGTGGGACAACGCCATGTAGTGATGGGCAGCATCATCGACAAGCAGAGCGGGGAACAGGTGCCTTTTGCTTCGGTGATCCTGAAACAGACTGGCGGCGGCACCATTGCAGACTCCGCCGGCTTCTTTAAGTTATACACGAATCTCGATCGCGATACGCTGGTGATCAGTTCAGTGGGTTTTGAAAACCTTGAGCTGCCATTGCCGATACAGGGCGACACGCTCAACCTGACCATAGGCCTGGATGCTATGCTGGACGTAGGCGTGGTGGTGAGGGCCAAGGGCAACCGCGGACTCTTCCTCTGGAGGAAGATCGTGAAGCACAAGCCGGAGAACGACAGGTACCGCTTCAACAATTTCTCCTACCGGTTGTATAATAAGCTAGAGCTGGACCTGAATAATATCGACCGTGCGAAGCTGGATAAAATGCCCCTACTGGGTTCCTTTGATTTCATCAAGGATAAAATAGACACCAGCGAGTCATCGCCCTTTCTGCCAGTGTATATCACTGAGGTCATCTCAGACTACTATTTCCAAAAAGATCCCAAAAAACACAGGGAAGTGATCACGGCCGTGAAGGCCATCGGCAGCAACAACGAAAGCGTGGCCCGCTTGCTGGGGGGCATGGACCAGAACATCAATGTATACAACAACTTCATTCCTGTTTTCGATAAGGAGTTCATCAGCCCTTTCAGCGACAATGGCGACAACTACTATAATTATAAGATCGCCGACACCCAGTACGTGGCAGGCAGAAGACTGATCCATTTTTTCTTTTCGGGCAAGCACAAGGGATTGAGCACTTTCGACGGCGACTGCTGGGTGCAGGATTCCACCTTTGGCATCCAGAAGATCACCCTGCGCCTCACCAGGGATGCCAACGTGAACTATGTGAACAGCCTGGTGATGATCCAGGAATACAGCCTCGTCAACGGCAGCACCTGGTTTGTATCCAAGGACAAGATGATCGTGGAGATATCTCCTTTTGGCCGTAACAAGCTTTCTTTCATTGGCAGAAAAACCACCCTCTACAAAAATGTGCAGGTGGAGGATCCTTCCGTCTCCCGTGAGCTGGCCAAGAACGCCAGGCCCGAGGAGGTGGTGATAGCGCCGGGCGCGATGGAGCATGCCGACGAATACTGGAAGCTGCAGCGGTTTGAGCCGCTCAACAAGAACGAGCAGGGCATCTACCAGATGATCGATACGCTGATGCAGCTGCCGAAATTCAAGACCTACACCAGGACCATCAATTTTATCGGTACAGGCTATATGGATATAGGAAGCCACCAGATCGGCCCCTGGCAGAACTGGGTCTCACGCAATGCCGTGGAGGGCTGGAGGACGCGCTTCGACCTCGGTACCAATAGCCGCTTCAGCCGCAAGGTGAACCTGCACGGCTATGCGGCCTATGGCTTTGGCGATAAAAAGCTGAAAGGCGGCATCGACGGCCTCTATCTTTTCCGCAAGCAGCCCAGGGTGCATCTCTATGCTTCTTTCTATAGCGATTTCGACTATGGGCAGAGTTACTTTGACGAGGTAAGCTCCGACAATCTTTTTGCCGTGGCCATCCGCAAAAAAGACGTGCCCATCAAATACATCAAGCTGAAGCAACACCGTTTGGATTTTCTGCAGGAATGGAATCCGGGCTTCTCCGTCTTGTTATCGGTGCAGAGCAAAGAATACGATCCCGTATTGAACCTGCCTGATAAAAACTATTATCCCGGCGAGAAGTCCTCCGTGTTCAACACTTTTGAGGTGTCTATGCGGCTTCGTTTTGCCTACCTGGAAAAATTCCTCGAGAATAGTTTTTCACGCATAAGCATGGGCAGTCCCCTACCGATCGGCGAACTGAAATATACCAAGGGGATTGACGGCGCATTCAACGGCGGCCACGACTACCACAAGATCTCGGCCTCGGTGAGCAACACCAGCAGCGTGGCGCCATTCGGTACGCTGTATTACAACCTTTTTGCCGGCCGCACCTTTGGTACGCTTCCTTATATGTTCCTGGACGTGGCACCAGGCAACGAGCTGCACTATTACAGTGGCAGCGCCTACAATATGATGAACAGGTTCGAGTACGTGCACGACAGGTATGCGGGCTTTCACCTGGCGCATCATTTCGGCTCAGGAATTTTCAGATTCCTGCCATTGACAAGGAAGTTGAAATTCCGTCAGCTCTGGACGGCCAAGGCATTGGTTGGCAATATCAGCGAGGCCAACAGGCAATTCAATTATTCTTCTCATTTCCCTTTCCGTTCATTGAACGGCAAGCCTTACCTGGAGCTCGGTACGGGCGTGGATAATATCTTCAAGATCCTGCGTATAGACTTCGTGTGGAAGGTGCTGCCGGATCAGACCGTGGTTTCCGAAAAGAGATTCGGAGTCTTCGGAAGCTTCCGCCTTTCATTTTAGGCATTAAAAAAGCCCTCACGAGTGAGGGCTTGAAATCTATTTCCTTATCAATTTTATCAACTACGTCAACTTGTCAACTATATAGCTGCCAACTGCACCTTCTGCTGCAGCTCCATTACATTATCACGGAACACGCCGTCGGTATCCATCAGGTCTTTCACCGTCTGGCAGGAGTGGATCACGGTGGTATGGTCTCTTCCGCCGAAGTGCTCACCGATGGTCTTCAATGAGTTCTTGGTAAAGGCCTTGGCCAGGTACATAGTGATCTGCCTTGCCTGTACGATCTCGCGCTTCCTTGTTTTCTGGAGCAGCTTGTCGTAAGGCACTTCAAAATATTCGCAAACCAGCTTCTGGATCGTGTCGATGGTGATCTCCTTGCTGGATGACTTAACAAAATTCCTGAGTACCTTCTTTGCCAACTCGATATCTATTTCCCTGCGGTTGAGCGAAGATTGTGCCAGCAGGGAAATGAGTGCGCCTTCCAGCTCCCTCACGTTGGTAGAGATGTTGTAAGCAATATACTTCACTACTTCCTGCGGCATTTCCAGGCCGTCGTTCTTCATTTTACGCTCCAGTATCTCGATCCTTGTCTCGTAGTCAGGGATCTGGATATCGGCGCTCAGGCCCCAGCGGAAACGGCTCAGGAGCCTGTCCTGCACACCCTCGAGGTCCTTGGGCGACTTGTCGGAGGTGAGGATCAGCTGCTTGCCCGACTGGTGCAGGTGATTGAAGATGGCGAAGAATGCATCCTGGGATTTTTCTGCCTTGCTGAAGAAATGAACATCGTCTATGATGAGCACGTCGATCATCTGGTAGAAATGGATGAAATCATTGATCGCGTTATTGCGGCTATGGTCGATGAACTGGTTGATGAATTTTTCGGTGCTTACGTACAACACCACTTTGTTAGGATAAAGCCGCTTCACTTCGTTGCCAATGGCGTGTGCCAGGTGGGTCTTGCCCAATCCGGTGTTGCCATATACCACCAGTGGATTGAAAGAATTGGCTCCGGGTTTCTCCGCTACGGTCTTGCCTGCACGGCGCGCCACCCTGTTGCAGTCGCCCTCAATGAGTGTATCGAAAGTGTACATGTTACTCAGCTGGGGATCGATATGCATCTTCTTCAGCCCCGGGATCACAAAGGGGTTCTTTACATGCGTATTGATCACCAGCGGAAAATCCATCTCGTTGTTGGAGTACCATTTTACTCCCTGGCCGGGCATATCTACTGTAACAGGCTTGTTGCTGCTGTTACCGCCATCCACCATGATGCGGTATTCCAGCTGCGCCTCTTTTCCGAGCTCTCTTTTCAAGGTCTTGGCTAACAGGTTTACATAATGCTCTTCCAGGTATTCGTAAAAGAACTGGCTGGGTACCTGGATCACCAGTACGTTACCCTTTAATGAAATAGGCTTGATAGGCTCGAACCATGTTTTAAAATGCTGCCATTCGACGATGTCTTTAATGATAGATAAACAATTGTTCCAAACAAGATCCGCATTCTTCTCCATGGACGATGAGCAGTTTATATAGTTAGTTAAGATTGCCAATGGTTTTTGTTTTCAACAATCTGTGTATAAAATCATTTTTTTTAGAGGGAGGACGAATTTCTAAAAAAGGTTGTTGAAAAAAAAATTTTATTTCTCCGTTTTTTTAGTAACTAAAATGTTTTCCGAATTCACCAATTTTTTACCGGTTTTTTTCTCAAAAATAAAATCGAGTCTACCTAATTGAATGCCAGCCCATCCAACCTGGTTGACAATTACATCATGCCCAATTTTATTTTTAATGATTTCTGGTTTCTCCAGGAAGGTGTGGGTATGCCCGCCTATAATTAGGTCGATATCCCTTGATTCTTTAGCTAAGGTAACATCACTTACCTTGTCTTCTGAATATTTATAGCCCAAATGGGAAAGACAGACGACCAAATCGCATCCCCTTTGTTTAAGCAGGCCTGCGTACTCATTGGCCTTCTCTATGGGTGACAAATACTGGGTCTTGCCGTACAGGTTTTCAGGCACCAGCCCCTTAAGCTCAATTCCTACACCCGTGACCCCTATCTTTAACCTTCCTTTCTTAAATATTTTATAGGGGATATACCGGTCCTCCATCGCTGTCCCCGAAAAATCATAGTTGCTGATGATCATAGGGAAGGCTGCATGATGGTTCAGCTGGTCCCTGAGGTTATCCAGGCCCGCATCGAAATCATGGTTGCCTATCGTGGCCGCATCGTAGCCCATGGAGCTCATGCTCCTGATCTCCGGCTCTCCTTTATATAAATTGAAATAAGGCGTACCCTGGAAAATGTCGCCGGCATCCAGTAGCAGCACATGCTCTTCCTGCATACGTATCGTACGCACCAGGTGCGAGCGGGCCGCTACGCCTCCCAGGCCCTGGTTCCTTCCCCCATCCATGGGAAAAGGATCGATGCGGCTGTGCGTATCATTGGTGTGCAGGATGGTGATCCTGTAGGGCAGGTCGAACAATTCTCCCGCCGAAACCAGCGAAGGGCCGGCCACAATGCCGCTGCCCAGCAAGGCGGAGTATTTTAAAAACTCTCTTCTATTGAGCATGGCTCACACGATTTTCTTCCTTTGCGGTAATGTCTTGTCCCTGAAGTTTCAGGTGCCTGATATAATCGAAAATGGCATCTCTTAATAAATAACCTACATTCTTTTGCGGGATGTTGCGGAGCACGTTCGCATCATCGCCACCGTTAGCCACATAATCCGAGTTGGCCACCAGGTAGGTTCTTGCAGGATCCAATGGCGCACCATTGATCAATACGTTCACGGCCTTCTTGTCTTTGATCTCCATGGTCAGTCCTGCTAAAGGCCATCCTCCTCTCGAGGCCGTGTGGTCGAGCAGCTGTTGCAATTCGCTGCCCTTCAGCTCCTGCACTACCACCAGGTTATCGAAAGGCATGAGCTCAAAGATCTTTCCCCTCGTCACGTCGCCCTTAGGCAGCTGCTGTATCCTGATGCCCCCGTTGTTGACAAAGGACACGTGCACAGGCAGTCCCAATTTTTCTCTCGCACCGAACAGCATGGCATCTGCCATGAAAAAGCCAAGACTTCCATTCGGCTGCTTTTTTTCCAATGTGGCAGAAGCCCTTCCTACCACTTCATTCATCGTGCTTTCAATGCTGTCGCGGTAGGGACGCAGCATCGCGTGCATGGAGCTGTCCCTCGGAACTGTAGGCTCAATGCGGTAGTTGATGTATTCATTTTGTACCGGAACAAATACATGACTGCACGATAAAAAAAAGAAGGTGGATAGAAAAAAAACGAACCGAACCCTTACACCCATCATTTCATCAATTTACATCCAAATTCAGCATTGCGGCAAATAAAACCATGAAAAAAATAAAAGAAATTTTTTCTAGCGTACACATTAAAGAACTTGAAAATTTTTCACCTTTGTTTCTCATTCATTTTCAGGATAAACACCTGACATGCAAAAAAAAATCACTATTAGGTTATTGCCTTCAGAGGCTGCGGATGAGTCGGTCATCCGTGATCATCTCATCCGGCACCTGGGCATCCGTGACCAGGAGCTTTCCGGGTATCAACTCGTGAAACGTTCACTCGATGCGCGGGGGAGACAGCCCTGGTTTCAGCTCACCGTGAACGCCTTCATCAATGAACGTTTCCATGCTTCCACTTCGTATGTTCCTTCATTTAAAAAACTTGACAGCGGGTCGAAAGAGGTGATCATTGCAGGCGCAGGGCCTGCAGGACTCTTTGCTGCACTGCGTTTGCTGGAACTGGGCATCAGGCCTATTGTGATAGAAAGAGGTAAGGATGTGCGGGCAAGGCGCCGCGACCTTGCGGCGATGAATAAGGAAGGCATCGTGAATCCGGAAAGCAACTATTGCTTCGGTGAAGGCGGCGCGGGCACCTATAGCGACGGTAAGCTGTATACAAGAAGCAACAAAAGAGGAAATGTGCAGCGCATCCTGGACATTTTCATTCATTTCGGCGCTGAGGAGAAAATAGGCTATGAAGCGCACCCGCACATCGGCACCAATAAGCTGCCCCAGATCATCACCGCCATGCGGGAAGCCATCGTTCATCATGGTGGCAAGGTGCTGTTTGAAAAGAAGCTGGTCGATATCATTGTGAAGGGGAACCGGATCACCGAGGTGCTGACCTCAGACGGAGACAGGCTACGCGCGGACGCCGTATTGCTGGCCACCGGGCATTCCGCCCGCGACATTTTCCAGCTCCTGCAGCAAAAGCAGCTTTCCATTTTCTTTAAGCCCTTTGCCCTGGGTGTGCGCGTGGAACATCCGCAGTCGCTCATCGACAGTACGCAGTACCACTGCCAGGTGCGCGACGGCCTTTTACCACCGGCTGCTTACTCCCTGGTTCACCAGGTAGGAGGGAAGGGCGTATTTTCTTTTTGTATGTGTCCCGGTGGCATCATTGCCCCCGCAGCTACAGCACCGGGAGAGATCGTGGTGAATGGATGGTCGCCTTCAAAAAGAAACAATCCTTTTGCGAATAGCGGTATCGTAGTGAATGTGGAAGAGGAGGATGTGGTAAGGGAACTCGGACTGAAAAATGTGGAGCAGCTCTCTCCCCTCGACGGTATGGAGTTCCAGTCGATGGTGGAAAGAAGGGCTTTTGAAGCCGGCGGAGGTAAACTGGTGGCGCCTGCACTGCGGCTGACAGATTTTGTGAATGGAAAATTATCGGCCTCGCTGCCGGCGTGCAGCTATCTCCCGGGCATACGCTCAGCCGATCTGCGCACTGTGCTGCCTTCTTTCGTCCACGAGGCGCTGGTGCAGGGATTCCAGGCCTTTGGAAAGAAGATCAGGGGTTTTCTTACAGAGGAGGCCGTTGTAGTGGCTACGGAATCGCGTACTTCATCTCCGGTCAGGATCCCCAGGGAGGCAGAAGGCCTGTACCATCCCCAGCTGGAAAACTTATTTCCTTGCGCGGAGGGAGCAGGCTACGCGGGAGGGATCGTGAGCGCAGCTATGGATGGTGAAAAAGTGGCCGAGTCCATAGCTGCCCGTTGTTCAGGGTCAGTCGTCAGCCGCTAAGACCTCGAAGCCGGCTGTTCCTCTTTCAACTTTATCAACTCTATCAACTCTATCAACTCTATCACCTCCATCACCTCCATCACCTCCAGCTTCGTCCTCCTCAACAGCCATTTCATATAAAAAGCTTCCCTTCTTTTCCTCTAAATAGTACATTGCACGCAAATGAACTGCCTATGATCCTGGAGCTTCAGCACCTGAAAAAATACTACGCCACGCAGAAAGCCGTGGACGATATCAGCTTCTCCATCAGGCAGGGCAGCATATTCGGCCTGCTGGGTCCTAATGGTGCGGGAAAGACCACTTTGCTGCGCATGATCACAGGCATTTTTTATCCCGACAGCGGGGAGATCCTGTTCAATGGAAAGCCCTTCGATCCCATCCGGGATATTGTGCATATAGGCTACATGCCGGAAGAAAGAGGCCTGTATAAGAAAATGAAGATCGGTGAGCAGGCGCTTTACCTGGCCCAGCTCAAAGGACTGGATAAGAAAGAAGCGCTGGCGATGATCAAGGAATGGTTCGTGCGGCTGGAAATGGAAAGCTGGTGGAACAAGAAGGTGGAAGACCTTTCCAAGGGCATGTCGCAAAAGCTCCAGTTCGTCACCACTGTTTTGCACAAGCCAAAACTTATCATCCTCGATGAGCCCTTCAGCGGACTTGACCCCGTGAACAGCAACGTGATCAAGGATGAAATATTCAATCTCGCCAAAAACGGCAGCACCGTGATCTTTTCTACGCACAGGATGGAACAGGTGGAAGAGATCTGCGACCACATTGTTTTGATCAATAAAGGAAAAAAGATTCTCGACGGATCGGTGAAGGGCCTGAAGCAGGAATTCAAGCTGAACCTGTTCCGCATCGGTCTTGACCAGCAGCCTCTCATTGCCGGCAACCCCTATTTCACCGTGGTGAAAAAGGAAGAGGAAAGCCTGGTCGTTCGGATCGAAGAAAGCGCCTCGCCCAACCAGGTTTTGTCCTGGTTCATTGAGCAGGGACATGGCATCCATTCCTTTAACGAGATCCTTCCCTCGCTGAACGAGATCTTTATACAGCTGGTAGAGGGAACCCCTGCCAGCCGCGCATTTCAACCCGTCAACGCATAACCGAATTTTATGAATAAGATCTGGCTGATCATCAAACGTGAGTACCTGACAAGGGTGAGGAAAAAGACATTTATCCTGACAACCATTCTTACCCCCTTGCTTTTTGTGGGCGTGTTCGCCGTGGTGATCTATTTCACTATAGAGAATATCGGGGTGGAAAAAGTGGCCGTGGTGGACCCCGCCGGTTACCTGAAATCCAGCCTGGAAAGCAACGACAAGATCCAGTATGATTTCAATGCCAATGCGGACACCAGCAATTTTGCCGCAAAGGGTTACTCCGCCATTCTCTATGCGCCGGGTGCGGCCTTCAACCAGTCAAAGGATTTCCGGATCGTGAGTGAAAAAAGCCTGAACAAGATCGCGAACTCGCGCATTCAAAGAGACATCAGCCGCGCTCTGGAGAACAACATGATCAGCCAGGAGCTGAAAGTGGATCCCAAACGCATTGATTCGATCAAGAACCGGGCGGAAACAGTTTCCGTTGTTGCCAGTAAGAAAGGCGTGGATGGATCTCTCAGCAACACTGATTTTGATATCGCCAGTGGCATTGGATATGTGACTGCCTTTTTGATCTATATCACCCTGTTTATTTATGGCGCTATGGTGATGCGTGGCGTGATGGAGGAAAAGACCAGCCGCATCGCAGAGGTGATCGTCTCCTCTGTGCGTCCATTTCAGCTGATGATGGGAAAGATCTTTGGTATCGGCGCCGTAGGCCTTACACAGTTCCTGATCTGGATCGTGCTCATCGCGGTTTTCAGTACCATCCTATCTTCCATGATCCCTCCTGAAGTTTTAATGCAGGCCCAACAATCCAGCAAGGATATTCCCGGTGTTTCACAGGAAGGCTCCGACGCAGTGCGGAACCTGGCCAATGCCAAGCTCGGTCTCTCTACCATCAACTGGCCGCTGGTAGCGGTTTGTTTTGTGTTTTATTTCCTGGGTGGCTATCTTTTTTATGCGGCCCTGTTTGCCGCCGTGGGCAGCGCGGTGAACGAAGATCCACAGGATGCGCAAAGCCTGATGCTCCCTATCACGCTTCCCATTGTCATAGGCATTGTGATCATGATCAATGCCATCAACGATCCGGGCGGCAACCTGGCCACCTGGAGCAGCCTCGTGCCTTTCTTTTCACCCATCGTGATGATGGCGAGGATACCTTTTGGAGTACCTGATACGGTTCCCTACTGGCAACTGGGCTTGTCCATGCTCTTCCTGGTCCTGGGCTTCCTGCTCACCACCTGGCTGAGCGCGAAGATCTACCGGACTGGCATACTCATGTATGGCAAGAAGCCTACCTGGAAAGAGATGGTGAAGTGGATGGCGAAGTAACCCTCCCCTAACCCCTCCCTGAAGGGAGGGGTGCTGATTTACTTTGTCAACTCCATCAACTGGTCAACTATTCGTTAAACTATTCTAAAAATGATGAGTGGTTTTTGAAATACGAACGACATCGTATATTTGTACGAAATATTTCGTCATTTTAAATTTCCTTGTATGAAAAGACAATTAACCATCTCGCTGGCGGCAGTGATCCTCCTTGCATTTTTCTTTGCCTTCACTGTGTCGAACGAAGCCTTTGCACAAAGCAGCCGGTCCACCGATACCATTCCTAAGAAACCCAAGAATTTCGACGACATCCTCCTCGAGCTGGACAAAAGCCTGGAAGAGCTGGAAGCCCAGAAAGGAAAGCTCCTTGTGCCTTCCATTGACGTCGCCAAACTGCAGGCCGAGATAGAAAGAAGCATGAAGGATATCAACCCTGAAAAGATCCAGGCCGAGGTGAACGCAGCGTTGAAAAGCATGGACAGCGCTAAGATCCATATGGAGCTGAGCCGCTCCATGGCCAGCATAGACATGGACAAGATGAAGGCCGAGTTAGAAAAAATGAAGGAAGTGGACATGGCCAAAATGCAGCAGGAGCTCGAGAAGGTAAAGAATATCGACCTCTCTAAGATGGAAGAGCAACTCAAGGCCATGGGCCCCCAAATAGAAAGATCCATGCAGGAGGCCAAAGAAGGCGTGCAAAAAGCAAAAGCAGAGATGACAGCTTTCCGCGATTTCACCAACGCACTCCACGAGGCCGGACTGATAGACAAGAATGGCAAATACACCATCCAGCACAAGGACGGCGAGCTGATCATCAACGGCAAGACCCAGTCGAAAGAGGTTTACCAGAAACACGAAAGCTTCCTGAAATCCCGTAAGAACTTTACCATCAAGAATGAAAATGGATTGAACATCTTCATGGATTGAGACCAGAGGCGTAATTTTAATGTCCTCCGCCCGGGGCGGGGGACTTTTTTTATGCAGATGTATTTCATAGCACTGGTACTTCCACCGGAGCTTGACTTGGAGATCAGGAAGTTCAAGGAATACATGCGCGAGCGGCATGGCTGCCGCGTTGCGCTCCGCTCGCCCGCACACCTTACCCTCATTGCTCCTTTCTGGATGGATCCCCTGCTGGAAACTTCCCTGGAGCAGGAGACCGAAAAGATCGCCTTCCACACTGCAGAATTCACTCTAAAGACTTCAGGATTTTCTTCTTTTAAGCCCAGGACCATATTTATTGGCTTGCAGCCGAGCGAGGCTTTGAGCGAGCTCTACGCCAAGGCCAGTCTTCATTTCAGCCTGCTGCCACAGTTCGGCATCCGCACAGACCCACGGCCCTATCATCCCCACATCACCATAGCCACGCGCGACCTTAGTAAAAAGGCTTATTACGAAGCCATAGATCACTTCGAAGGGATGGATTATGAAAGGGAATGGACGGCGAAAACAATAGCTGTTCTCAGGCACAATGGTGCGTCATGGGATGTGATGAGGCAAATGGAGTTTGGAAAATAAGATCAGTCTTCGAAATCAAAAAGCGAAGGACCGGGAATGAAATCAAACTGCGAGTGCTCTTCCAAAATAACGGTCAGCTGGCAGCCTTCGTCGGATCTTGAAATGGTTTTTTCCCTGGTGATCTTTTTGAAGCCTTCTTTCTCAAATACGAATTTGTATGTGCCGGGCTTGAGGTCGTCGAATGAATAATTGCCGTTGGCATCTGTAACCACCACCTTCTCTTTTTTGGAAGAAAGAAACGCGGACACGGTCACGTTGGGAAGCGGCTTCTTGCTATCCGCCTCGTAAACCCCTCCGGAAACCTCCGATTTTTTGATCTCAGCCACGCCGGTGCCCGGTGTTGTATTGGCCCTGCAAAACACTGTTCCTAATACGAACAGGAGAGTAAGGAGGAAGGTTTTATTGGTCATAACGGAAGGTTGTTAAGATAGCAGTGAACGTATACCAAACTTACATCATTTTCGAGACTTTTTCCCGGGCCTGGAGAAATTCGTTCCAGACCTCCGCCACCACATTGGCCGCCGGCTCTATTTCCCTGACCAGGGCGCTCACCTGGCCGATCTCCAGCTCTCCCTCGTCCAAATCGCCCTCGTACATTCCCTTTTTCGCCCGAGCCCGCCCGAGCAGCTTTTGCAGCTCTTCCACAGAAGCCCCCCTTTGTTCCGCCTCGTTCACCTGCTGGTAAAACCGGTTCTTGAGGAGTCTTACGGGCGTCAGCTTTTTTAATGACAACTGGGTGTCGCCTTCCGCTGCCTTGATCACCGCCTGTTTGAAAGAAAAATGGGAAGAAGCCTCTTCAGTAGCAACAAAACGGGTTCCCATTTGCACGCCTTCCGCACCCAGTACCATGGCGGCCAGCATCTGGCTGCCCGTGGCTATGCCACCCGCCGCGATCACCGGTACCTGTACGGCCTTTGCCACCGCGGGAATGAGCACCATGGTCGTCGTTTCTTCACGACCGTTATGCCCACCGGCCTCGAAACCCTCAGCCACCACGGCATCACAGCCAGCCTCTTCGGCCTTCCTGGCGAATTTGCTGCTGCTCACCACGTGTACCACCTGGATCCCCTTCTCTTTGAAATGGCCGGTCCAGGTACGCGGGTTACCGGCTGAAGTGAAAACGATCTTCACCCCTTCTTCAATAATGACGCGAATATGCTCGTCGAGATCAGGATAGAGGAGAGGGACGTTCACAGCAAATGGCTTCCGGGTGGCGGCCTTGCATTTTTGGATGTGCTCCCGCAGTACTTCGGGATACATGCTCCCGGCGCCAATGATGCCCAGTCCGCCTGCATTGCTCACGGCACTGGCCAGCCGCCAGCCGCTGGCCCAGATCATGCCGGCCTGGATGATGGGGTAATCAATTCCAAAGAGATGGGTAACGCGGTTGGAGAACATGGGTCAAATATACTGGGCAGTTGACAGAGTTGATAAGGTTGACGGAGTTGATAAGGTTGATAGGGTTGATAGGTTGATAGGTTGATAGAGCTGCCATTTCGAAGCAGTTTGTAGGGCCTGACTGCCGTCAGGCCATAAAAAGAGTGAAACAGAGTCAACCCATCAACCAAGATCGATGTCCGTATTGTCCCCGATATTCAGGGTCCTGGTTTCGCCCCGGATACCGGTATCGCTTCCAATGATGGAAAAATCGAGCACGATATCGAAAAGGTTGGAGTAGGAGCCGATGATGGAGTTCTTGATGATGGAGGAATCTATGGTGGTGCTTTCCCCGATGGTCACATTAGGGCCGATGATGGAGTTGCGGATGTCGCAGCCCTTCCCGATGCGCACTGGCTGGATGATGACCGTGTTCTCATAAGCCTGGGTGGACATGATGCTGCCGCCGAATTTTTTCAGCAGCGTTACGTTGGACTCGAGCAGGGTTTCTCTTTTGCCGCAATCAAACCAGGTATCCACCTTGAATGCCCGGAACTGCGCGCCTTTTTTGATCATGCAGTCCAGCGCATCCGTGAGCCCGTACTCGCCATGGGTCCTTACATTCTGGTTGATATTGGCTTCCAGGCATTCGAACAGCATGTCGGATTCCTTCACCTTATACACGCCCACCAGGGCCATGTTGGATTTGGGAATATGAGGTTTTTCCACCACGTGCGTCACGATCCCTTCCGCGTTGATCTCGGCCACACCAAAGGTGCGGGGATCATCCACCTTCTTCACGCCGAGCATGGAAGATTCGGACTGGAGGACATCCTGGATATTGTAGTCGCAAATGGTATCACCCAGCACAATGAAGACCTCGTCGCCCTTGACGATCTGCTTGGTGAGGGTCAACGCATGGCCGATCCCCTGCCTGTCGGGCTGCTGCACGAAGTGCGACTTGAGAAAGGGATGGTTGTTCTTTACATAGTCCTCGATCTTGTCACCCAGGTAACCTACAATGAAAATGAATTCATCAATCCCTGCGTTCTTCAGCTGGTCGATGATGATGCTTAATACGGTCTTGCCCGCCAGGGGGATGAGCGCCTTAGGTTGAGTATAAGTATGAGGTCTGAGTTTTGTGCCGGCTCCCGCTACAGGAATAATTGCTTTCATTACTTCATTTTTTGATGGGCCGCTTCACAATACCCGCGCACTTCCATCATGGATCCTTCTCTTCACGTCTACAAGCGGTCAAATTTAATACCTTTTTGAAATAGCAGGGATGATAATGCCTGTTAAACCTCTTCACCTATTTTTGCCCCTCATTCGCGATAAAGCGGATGATACTCCATTAACTTTACCGTCATGAGAGATCAAAAGGTTTTCGATATCATCAATAAAGAGCTCGCCAGGCAGCGCAATGGCATAGAGCTGATCGCCTCCGAGAACTTCACCTCGCTGCAGGTAATGGAGGCCATGGGCGGAGTGATGACCAATAAATATGCTGAAGGCTATCCGGGCAGGAGATATTATGGCGGTTGCGAATTTGTGGATGAGACCGAGCAACTGGCGATCGACAGGATCAAGGAGATCTTTGGCTGCGAATATGCCAATGTGCAGCCTCACAGTGGCGCGCAGGCGAACGCAGCCCTCATGCTGGCCGTACTCAAGCCAGGCGATAAGATCCTTGGTCTTGACCTCAGCATGGGCGGACACCTTACTCATGGCTCGCCGGTGAACTTCAGCGGCAAGCTGTACCAGCCCTTTTTCTACACCGTGCACAAGGAGACCGGCTTGCTGAATTATGAGGAAATGGAGCAAGTGGCAAGAAGAGAGAAGCCGAAGATGATCATTTGCGGCGCCTCGGCCTATAGCCGCGAATGGGATTACCAGCGCATCCGCCAGCTGGCAGACGAGGTAGGCGCCTTCGTAATGGCCGATATCGCGCATCCTGCAGGCCTGATAGCAAAAGGCTTACTAGCCAGCCCTTTTGAGCATTGCCATTTTGTTACTTCCACAACGCATAAAACCCTTCGTGGTCCCCGTGGAGGCGTGATCCTCATGGGTAAGGATTTTGAGAATCCATTTGGACTGAAAGACCTCAAAGGCAACGCGCGCATGATGAGCAACGTAATTGACATGGCCGTATTCCCGGGTACGCAGGGTGGTCCTCTAGAGCATGTGATCGCAGCCAAGGCCATCGCTTTCGGAGAAATACTGAGTGATGAATTCACCGTCTATGCAAAACAGGTAAAGGCCAACGCACAAGCCATGGCTGCCGCCTTCACCAGCCGGGACTATCATATCATCAGCGGGGGCACCGATAACCACCTGATGCTGATCGACCTCAGAAATAAGAACATTACAGGCAAAAAAGCCCAGGAGACCCTGGATAAGGCACATATTACCCTCAATAAGAACGCGGTGCCTTACGATGATAAAAGTCCTTTTGTAACTTCCGGTATCCGTGTGGGAGTGCCTGCCATTACTACACGCGGTATGCAGGAAGCCGATATGGAGAAAGTAGTAGACCTGATCGATACGGTGCTGATGAATGCCGATGATGCCGCCAAAGTGCAGGAAGTGAGCAAGCAGGTGAACCGGCTGATGCAGGATTATCCCCTGTATGCAGGATTATAATTATTGTGTACCTGGTACATATTAAACAAAACAACCCATGTTACAACGTCTACAAAGTATTTGGTTATTGCTGGCAGCGGCCTTTGCTGCCATCACCTTCCGCTTCCCCTTCTTTAGCGGGGAAAGGACCGATGGTGTTCCTGTGGAAGGAACAACCACGGCCACTGCTGTTTTTTCCAACCTGGATGCTTCCACTACCATCTGGCTCACGATCCTTACGATACTGACCGGCGCCATCGCCTTTGTCACCATTTTCCTTTTCGACAACAGGAAGCTGCAGTTGAAGCTTTGTTATCTCGGAATTTTTCTCACCGTGGTGTTGCTGGTGATGTATTTTTTGGAGATGGCAAAATACACGGAAGGCAATGTAACCCTCTGGGCTGTATTTTATTTCGCCATCCTTGGTTGCTACATTCTAGCCGCCCGCGGCGTTTGGAAGGATGAAGTGCTGATCAAAAGCATGGACAGGCTGCGCTGATCATTTTACCAATGTTATTTTTCCAGTTAACTGGACGGCACCGCTCAGGGTCCAGTAATAGATGCCGGCTGCGGCATTCCCTAGGTCCATGGTGATCAATTGCCTGCTCCTGCCTGATAATCGGGTTTGATGCACACAAACGCCCTGGGCATTGTAGATCCTGAACACATAATTTCCCGGTGGCAGCTGATCTGCCGCCAGCTGGAAGCTTTTGTTGCATACAGGATTTGAAACCTGCACGACAGGCTTTGAACTTCCTTCAGGCTTAACGCTCACCACGGCACTGAAGCTCACCGATCCATCAATGGCAACAGCAGCTACCCGGTAAAAAACACCGGAAACCATTGTTACCGGATCCACCATGCTATAAGATGCTGCTGTTTCATTGTTCTTCAATGGCAGGATGTTTTCGCAAATGGTAAAATCCCTTCCGTTGTGAGAGCGCTGCACCTGGTAGACAGCAAGCGAGGATTCCGTGGCATTGGTAAACCGGATGCGTGTGCCTTCATCAACGCGCTTCGCCGTTACCGAGGTGAAATGAACCGGCAAGAGACCTGTGATCACCGAGGTGACGTTGGAATGATCGCTTTCCCATTCTCCCACTGTATATTTTGAAGAAGCCCTCAGCCGGTAATAGTACACCGATCCCCACTGCAGACCGGTGACCGGGGCGGAGCTGGTGGAGGCGCCACTCACAAACAGGCCATCGAAGCCTGTCACATAGCTGGAAAAATCGCTGGCATTGGATACATCGAGCCGGTAACCGCTCACGCCGGGCTGTGTGGTCCAGTTGGCTGTGAAGGAAGTTGCCGCAACTTCCGTGGCCAGGTTGCTCACCACTGCAGGCGGGATCGGGTCGGCCAGCATATTGTCTATATCGAGTATTTGCGAGCCCTGGTTCATGATAAACTTGATATCGGTGATGGATTGAGCAGGCGATTGCACCGATACGTCATCGAAGAGGAGGGCGCTTCCGCCCCAGATATCGGCCTTGTCATTGGCAACGCTGGCTCCGTTTCCATCCGGTGCCCTGTAGGTCATGGTGCTGCCGCTGTTGTTCATTACCCAGGTGATCCTGGTGGTGCCGGTGAGGGTGGTGCTGTTGACGCCATTGGTAATATCCCGCACTACGAAATTCCCTTCTGTCGCGGTGGTGTTCAGGGTAAAACGCGCATACACGTCGGCGTTAGCCTCCGTGGTATTGGTGGTGCTGAAATTACTTCCTGCATAAAATACACAGACGCTGGTGGCTGCCGTAGTGGAGCCTGAAAATGTGAGGTCGAACTGGAAGATGAGTGTGGATGGAGGACCTGCCAGGTCGGTGTTGCGCGTGAAGGAACCGGTGTTGGCGCCGGCACGCACGTAGCGAAGCTTTCCGCTGCTGATAGAAACAGCCACCCCCGCTCCCGAACTGCTTATGCTGTTGAACTGGCCTGCACCCGGCGTGGCACTTACATAATCCGCCACCAGGGCAGACGTTGAAAAATCCTGTTCCACCAGTTGCGCAGCAACCATCCAGGGCCAGGAAAACAGGGCAAGCACAACCTTTTTCATCGGTATCTATTTCCCTGCAAGATGGACCCGCGGGAAAAAGATTCCTTGAGAAAAACAACAGCGACTGTGGTTTTATTATGGAGGGGTCCCGGGAAAAACAACGCTACACATCCAGATGTTTCACTCTTTCGATCTCGGCCTTCTCCGCTGCTTCCTTCCTGTTCTTTCGTTCCACATAGTGGTGGTAGATCTTTAAGGCGAGGTAAGAAGAAATGATGCCGATCACCATGCCTGCGGTAACGTCGGTAACAAAGTGCTGGGCAAGATAAACCCGGGAGTAGCCCACCAGCACGGCGATCACCGGCAGGATGAAGGCCCAGTATCTTTTGACCATGATGGTGCTCAACAGGAGGGACATGGTAAAGGCAGTGCTGGTATGCCCCGAGGGAAAGCTGTGCATTCTTCTCATGGGCTCGCCTTCCACTTTTCGGATGATGATGTTCTCCAGCTCCAGGCTGATGGGGCGCATCACATCTTCAAAAACAAATCTTTTTAAACCCTGGGCCAGCAGGGTGCAAATGATGATGGCCGCTAAGGCGGGGATCAGGAATTTCCTGTTCCAGAAAAAACAATAAACCACGATAGGAATATAGATCAGTCCATCTCCCAGGTAGGTGACGTAGCGGAAGAAAAAATCCATGCGCGGACCGTAAAAGCTGTTGATAAGGAGAAAGGACTCTCTTTTACCATAGATGAGCAGGAATACGAGTACGGCCGCCAGGAAGGCGAGGCAGACCGCGACAGCTGTCCTGTAATTTTTATAGTAAGGATAAGTGGTCAAATATTTTTTCGCCAAAGATAATGAAGCCATGCCTTGCGCTCCCTTGTGCTCATCGTTCCTGTATCATACCTCAAAGATGTTCGGTTAGAATTTAACATGAGGTAAGTGCAAAAAAATAAGAGCTGAGGTGGCAGCTCTTATATATATCGCATGAGGGTAGTGTTATTGGAGTGAGGTTGTAGAAGTAGCGTCTTCCACAACAGGCTCGGCAATCACTTTAGAGGCTGTATAATATTTCACCTTGGTCTTGCTCTTGCTCTTCGAAGAAGTGCTGGTGGAGGTATTGCTGAAGGCGGCAGTGGGATCTGCGTCGTTGAACGACTTGCCAATAGCGATCTGCAGCACATTCAAAGCTGGATCATACAACAGGGTGCCTTCAGGGATGGATTTACCAGCATCTGTTTTCTGGCTGAGGATCCGGTAGGAGGCTGGCGCTTTTTTCAGGTAAGCTTTCAGCTTGCCTTCTTTCAGGCCTTCCACCCAAATGATGCCTTTGTTTTCGGGGTCCAGGGTGATGGTCACCACCTGGGCTTCTGCCCCCTCTGTTTCTGGGGCAATCTGGTAGGTTCCCAGTACTGGAAATGCTTTTTCAATGGTCAGGGCCTCGGGCATGGGGAGCAGCTTGTATTTCGCCGCGATAGAGTCTGCTGTTGACTGGGCCTGCACGGTGGCTGTCATGAAGAGTGCAAGCAAGGCTAGAAGGATGGTGTTTTTCATTGCTAACGTTTTAATAAATATGGGTGAATCGGGTTTTTGCCCTCATTACGGAATATTGTGCCAAAAAGCCCTTTAGGTCAAAAAATCTCCTTTCATCCTGGACGGAGGAAGCCAGTTTGAACAGTGATCCTCCGGCGTCTGCCGCTTAATCTTAAATCTTAAATCTTCAATCTTCAATCATCTTCAGGTTATCTTCGCATACTAAATTTTTTGGCAGCCCTTGAAAAGCGAGAAACAAGAGAAAGAGCCTGCGAATGGCCAGGAATTCATTGAGGTATTTGGAGCCCGTGAGCACAACCTCAAGAATTTCGACATTGCCATACCCAAGAACAAGCTGGTGGTGATCACCGGTATCAGCGGCAGCGGTAAGTCATCGCTGGCCTTCGATACCATTTTTGCCGAAGGGCAGCGCCGCTACATGGAAACCTTCGGGGCCTATGCGCGGCAGTTCATGGGAGAAATGGAGCGGCCTGACGTGGATAAGATCACGGGCCTCTCGCCGGTGATCTCCATTGAGCAGAAGACCACCAACAAAAATCCCCGGTCCACCGTGGGGACCGTTACCGAAGTGTACGACTTCCTCCGCCTGCTGTTTGCCAGGGCGGGAGAAGCTTACTCCTACAACACCGGCAAGAAAATGGTGAAGTGGAGCGAGGAAGAGATCGTGTCCAATATTTTCAAAAGATTTCCCGGCAGCAAGATCACTATACTGGCACCGCTTGTGCGCGGCCGCAAAGGACATTACCGCGAGCTTTTTGAAGAAGTGAGGAAAAAAGGCTTTGTGAAAGTGAGAGTAGACGGCGAGGTCAAAGACCTGGCGCCCAAGATGCAGGTAGACCGCTACAAGATCCACGATATCGAGCTGGTGGTGGACAGGCTGAAAGTAACCAACGACCTGCGCACCCGCATCAGCCAAAGCATACAACAGGGATTGAAGCTGGGCAAGGACCTGGTGTTCCTGCTGTATGAAAAAGAAGAGCGCGGCGCTTCGCAGGTAGGCGACGTGGCTTATAGCAGGCAGCTGATGTGCGAGGAAACAGGCATCAGCTACGAGGAGCCTTCGCCCAACTCATTTTCTTTTAACTCTCCTTATGGGGCCTGCCCTACCTGCAAAGGCCTGGGCCAGGTGTATTCGGTGAGCCTGAAGGCCATCATCCCCGACGAATCGCTCAGCATCAATGAGGGCGCTATTGCACCACTCGGAAGTGAAAGAGAGACCCATACCTTCCGACAGGTGCAGCAGCTTTCGCGCAAACACAAGTTCAGCCTGGACAAGCCGGTGAAGGAACTTTCACCCAAAGCCGTCAACATGCTGCTTTACGGCAGGGAAGAAGGGGCAACGGAGGAAGAACTGAAATTCGATGACGAGCAGATAGACCCGAATCATTATCCTGGTGAATTCGAGGGCGTAGTGAACCAGGTGAAGAGATGGTTTGCAACCAGCACCAGCGATGCCATCCAGCGATGGGCGGAAGCCTTCATGGAGCTGACTACCTGTCCCGAATGCCAGGGCACCCGGCTGAAGAAAGAAAGCTTATGGTTCCGCATCGACAACAAGAGCATCGCGGAACTGAGCAACCAGGACCTTTCCGACCTGCTTGTATGGTTCAATGGCATCGAAGAAAGATTGAGTGGCAACCAAAAGATCATCGGGAAGGAGATCATCAAGGAGATCCGTGAGCGGTTGCAGTTCCTGCTGGACGTGGGTCTCACTTATCTCACCCTCAACAGGCCTACGCGCAGTTTGAGCGGCGGAGAATCGCAAAGGATCAGGCTGGCCACACAGATCGGCTCCCAGCTGCAGGGCATTACCTATATTCTCGACGAGCCGTCTATTGGATTGCATCAGCGCGACAACCACAGGCTGATCACTGCTTTGAAAAACCTGCGCGACATAGGCAACAGCGTGCTGGTGGTAGAACACGATAAAGACATCATGCTGGCAGCAGACCACCTGATAGATATTGGTCCGGGGGCCGGCTACCACGGCGGCAGGGTGATAGCTCAGGGTCACCCGTTTGACCTCACGAAAAATCAAACACTCACCGCGCATTTTCTCAATGGCGAGAAAAGTATAGTAGTTCCCAAGGAAAGAAGAAAGGGGAACGGAAAATCCATTGTGCTGAAAGGCGCAAAAGGCCACAACCTGAAGAATGTGGACGTAGAGTTCCCGCTCGGCAAATTCATCCTGGTCACCGGTGTGAGCGGTAGCGGCAAGTCAACCCTCATCAACGATACGCTTTATCCCATTCTCTCGCAGTATTGCTTTGATTCCAAGACCCCGCCGATGGCTTATAAGTCGGTGAAGGGCCTGGAGCAGATCGATAAGGTGATCGAAATAGACCAGACGCCTATTGGCCGCACGCCGCGTAGCAACCCCGCCACTTATTGTGGTTTCTTTACCGAGATCCGCACCTTGTTCGCTTCCATTCCCGAAGCCAAGATCAGGGGATATACAGCGGGACGTTTTTCATTCAATGTAAAAACAGGCCGATGCGAAGTATGCGAAGGCGGTGGCATGCGGGTGATCGAAATGAATTTCCTGCCGGATGTGTATGTGCATTGTGAAAAATGCAATGGCAAACGATACAACAGGGAAACGCTGGAGATCAGGTACAAGGGCAAATCCATTTCCGATGTGCTTGACCTCACCGTAGAAGAAGCAGTTGAATTTTTTCAGAACATTCCCTACATATACAGGAAGATCAAGGTGCTGCAGGACGTAGGCCTTGGCTACATTACCCTGGGCCAGTCGGCGGTAACGCTGAGCGGAGGGGAAGCACAGCGCGTGAAGCTGGCCACGGAGCTGGCCAAGCGCGATACCGGGAAAACATTTTATATTCTTGACGAGCCCACCACCGGCCTTCATTTTGAAGACATACAGCACCTGCTGGAAGTATTGAACAAGCTGGTTGACCGCGGCAATACCGTGCTGGTGATCGAGCACAACATGGACGTGATCAAAGTGGCCGACCATATCATTGACCTGGGACCTGAAGGAGGCAATGGCGGAGGCAGGATACTGTTCCAGGGTGTGCCGGAAAAACTGTTAGGCGTTAAGGAGAGTTTTACCGCGCAGTATTTGAAGCAGGAATTGGGATCGTAAATCGTAATTTCCTTTAGTTGCCAACGTTCCTAAGCTACCATCGTTTTTTTTCCTGCAGATTGCGCAGAATGAACAGCCCGCTGATCTCGCAGACAGGATCTTAAATGGTTTAATTCCCCCGCGTTACTCCGCGTCTCTGCGTCCCGATATCATCGGGACCGCGTCTAAGTGGTAGAAGTCCTGCAAAAAAACCAGTAAGGAAACAGAGAGGAATTTAATAAAACTTTCCGGAATAGGGCGTACTATATAGGGAACGGACCAGGTTTGTTCAACCGAGGGTATTGAATTTTATTAAGCTCTCTGCTCCTTGTACTGGTTATGCATTTAGAAAAATGAGGGGCAACGCATCTGGCGGGAGATCTTTCCCTCAGATGAATTTCTATCTTTTAATCTCCATCCAAACTTGAGGACGGTAGTGAAGTATGCGTCGTTATCCTGGGGATCTCCTCTCTGTGAACCCGCCCTTGGCCTGGTGGTTGGGTTGGGATTCGCAGGGTCGAAGTTGATCCTGTAGTGCAGCTGGTTGGCGATCTGCGCCTGGCTGGGTGTCAGGTATTTGTCGAACAGGGAATTATCGATGTAAGTAGTGCTCACATCATCCATGTAGTCGGTAAAAGTTTTTCTGTGCAGCACTTCCGCGCCCACATACATATTCTCTTTCAGGTAAAGCTTGGCGCCAAAACCCATCGGGATCTCTAATTGAGTTAAGCTGTATTCGGGACGGTTGGGATATTCAGCCATGCCCTGACCTTCCAGCATCAATGGCTTCAGGTCTACCCATGTGCTTTTTCCTGAAGGATCGAAATACTCTCCTTTTGGATTGTAGTGAAAAAGGCCTACGCCGATCACACCATAAGGACGGAGTTTGCCCAGCAGGAAATCGTCCGACTCAAAGAATAAGGCTGTAGGATAAAATTCAGTGGCTACGTAAGCTTCGAAAAGATTGGATTTGAATTTCAGGTTCCTGATCTTCCTGTCTTCTTCGGCGCCGCCCACGCTGTTGGTTTGCGCGTCGTCGGCCTGGATGGAAGCCTGGTTAAGTGAGAGGCGCAAACCGACCCACTCTACAGGGTAGTAACTGAGGTAAGCACTTTTTGCCAGCTTGGTCTGTGGAAGGTTAACGTCTTTAATGAAGGTGGTGCCAATGCCGGGATTGCCTCCAAGGTCGCCAAGAAAGAAGACGGGGCCCAGGCCAATACCTGCTTCATATTTACCGTTGCCAGTGGTGATGGATTGTGCTTCTGCCTGCAAGACAGAGAGTAAAAAAGTGGCGAAGACCACTAATGTACGTACGCCTAGTACATTTGTTTTCATCGGATTTGGGGTTTAGGTTTTTTCGGAATTCGGTTGAACAATACTAAGGTAGATGCCAGCCAAATAAATCGCAATAGTTTTCGGTGAGTTCTGTTAAAATCACCGACAAATACGCTTAAACACCTAGTATTACTACGATGAAACCCCTTTAAGCATCGATATGTGCTCGATGCCGTCCTCCAGGTAAATTTCGCTCACCTGCCGGAAGCCAAACGATTCGTAAAAAGCCTTTAAATATAGTTGTGCGCCGATCTTGATAGGTATTTCCCCGTAGAGGCCATAGACGGCGTTCAGTGATTGCATCATCAGTATCCTGCCTGCTCCCATGCGGCGTACAGAAGGGGAGGTGACCACCCGGCCAATGGAGGCCTCTTCATAAGCTAAGCCTGGCGGCAGCAGCCTGGTATAGGCCACCAGCTTATCGCCGGTCATTCCCAGCAGATGATGGCAGTGTGGATCCTTGCCATCCATATCGGGATAAATGCAATTTTGTTCTATAACAAAGACCTCGCTGCGGAGTTGCAGCGCGGCATACAATTGCGCAGGCGTTAATTCGTCAAATTTTTTGAGGTCCCACTGGATCTGCATGCGCAAATTTAACGAGCAGGGCTGGGAACCACAGGCAAACTTTCATTGCCGCTTTCGTTCACCGTTTGCACAGCAAAGAAAAAATTGTCTTTCGAGTAAGGCAGGGAAATACTGGTCCCTTCGGTGTACAGTTTTTTCTGCCAAACAGGTGAGGTGGTCTCGCGGATGAGAACATAAAATCCTTTGGCTGTTGCCGGCGCCTTCCAGTTTAGGTTGCTATAGTTGGTTAGATTTCTCACGTCGATCTTTACTTCCTGCGGCATGGCGGGCGCTTTGGCCAGGTTGGCCAGCGTAGCAAGGTTGACGGCTGTATTCTTCCTGAGGTATTCAAAATCCATGAACTCGGGCAGGTCGCCGTAGACCTGGCCTTTTTCTGTGCGCAGGTCCTGGTGCTGGTGTAGATAATTCTCATTCATTTCTGTAAGCCTCACTGCCGGGAATCCTCTTTGCACAAAAGGCGTATGATCGCCACCGCGCAGGAACCTGTCGTTCCTGTATACAAGTACCACCTCCAGGTGATCAACATATCTTTCTCCCACCTCTTTCACATAGCGGGCAAGTTGCCGGGGCCTTCCGTCGTTTTCCATCCCCAGGTTGCGGATGTTCATCATGGCGCGGCCTGTATCCTGCACGGAGAAAGCCTCGCTGAACACGCGGAGCTTTGTGTTGTCAATGATGTTGGTCTCGCTGCTGTTGTTGCTGCCCATGATATCGTTATTCAGCACGGCATCGATGTTCCATCCTTCCCGCTTTGCTTTTTCTGCCAGGTAGCCGGAGCCATAGAGACTTTGTTCTTCACCGCTGACCGCTACAAAAATGATCGTCGCGGGGAATTGTTGCCTGCTCATGATGCGGGCGCATTCGATCACTGCCGCTACGCCGCTGCCATCGTCGTTGGCTCCCGGTGCATCTGCCGTGCGGTTCATCACATCGCTCACGCGGCTATCGAGGTGGCCGCTGATGATATAGATCCTTTTATCTGAAGTATCTGTTCCCTTGAGTATGGCCATGGCATTGCCCAGGTTGAGCGGCGCATCTATCCTGCGGCCGTCTGGCGGAATGGTGGTGGTGTCTACAAAGGCAGTAAGCCTGCCGCCCGCATGTTTGCCGAACTCCCTGAATTTCTGCACTACCCATTCCCTTGCGGCGCCTATGCCCCGGTGCTTGTCTGTTACCGAGCTCATGGTGTGCCTGGTGCCAAAGCTTACCAGTTTCAGGATGTAGGAGCGCAGCGAGTCTGATGAAACTTTCGATACCATCCGGGCTATTTGCGGGTCGCGGTGGATGATCTGCTGGCTATTTCCTTCGATGGTGCAGAGGAGCAATAAGGCAATACATATTTTTTTCATTGCAGGTTTTTCTAAGCTTAAAAATACGACCATAACCAGGCATTTATTACATTAGGGAAAACTAAGAAATGGAAACCCGCGATCTGAGCAGGATCCACCAGCTGATCACAGGACTCTTTGCCTGGCCAAAGAGCAAGGATGAATGGGATGCATACAGGCTCAGCGAAGAGCAGGTGCGTTCTTTTCATGAAAAAGGTTACCTCGCCGGCATACCCATGCTGGATGCGGGACAGGTGGAAGCGCTACGCGAAGAACTGGCGGAACTGACTACCGGTCACGACGAAAGCCATGGATTGTTTTACGAATACAACCGCAACGAGTCCACCGATCCCAATACGATTTTATTTCATGCCCTGGGCGCCTGGCGGGTGACGCCCGCCTTTCATGATGTGCTCTGGAATCCTGCCTTTGTGATGGCGGCTTCGCAATTACTTGGTGGCCCTGTGCGCTTCTGGCATGACCAGCTTTTTTACAAGCCGGCAAAAAAAGGCGGCGTGGTGGCCTGGCACCAGGATTATTCTTACTGGACACGCACCAAACCCATTGCACACCTCACCTGCTGGTGTGCGCTGGATGATGCCACCAAAGAAAATGGCTGCCTGCAATACATCCCCGGCAGTCATCAATGGGGGCTGCTGCCCAAGCCGGTGATCGCGGGAGAGCTGGAAGGGATCAAAGATTTCCTGAATGAAGAGCAGAAAAAAGCCTTTGAACACCCCGACTTCGCACCAGTGAAAGCAGGAGAAGCCATCTTCCATCATCCATTAACCCTGCATGGCTCAGGTGAAAATAGAAGTAATAGCCCGAGAAGGGCATTCGTGATCAATGTAGTGGCGGATGGCGTGTACTCCGACAGCGATCAGCCGCTGCTGGAAGGCGTACCAGTAGTCCCTAAGGGCCAGAAGCTGAACGGACAGTTTTTCCCTTTGTTGTCTACTACCTAAACACAAAGGCGCGAAGACGCAAGGACGCAAAAAAATATATCCCTGATTATCCGCGCCCGTTTGAAAAACAACGGTTACTAGTAACCGTATTTATCTTTCCAGAGGCTTTTCAAAAATCTTCTCAGCTCTTCCTCTCTTGGATTCTTGCCGGGGTCGTAGAAGGTAGTGCCCTTCAAATCATCGGGGAGAAATTCCTGTTCGGTAAAGTTTTGCTCATAGCTATGCGCATACTTGTAATCCTTTCCGTAACCAAGGTTCTTCATTAAACCCGTGGGCGCATTCCGGATGTGCAGTGGCACGGGCAGGTCGCCCTTGTTCTTCACAGTTTCCAGCGCTTCCTCTATGGCCATGTAAGATGCATTGCTTTTGTGCGAGGAAGCCAGGTAGGTGGCGCATTGTGCCAGGATGATCCTCGATTCCGGATAGCCGATCTTGTTTACCGCCTCGAAGCAGGCATTGGCCAATACCAGCGCGGTAGGATTGGCATTGCCTATGTCCTCGCTGGCAAAGATCACCATGCGCCGCGCGATGAATTTTACGTCCTCACTGCCCTCGATCATGCGCGCCAGCCAGTAAATGGCGCCATTGGGATCCGAGCCGCGCATGGATTTGATAAAAGCGGAAATGATATCATAATGCTGCTCGCCTGTTTTATCATAAAGCGCTATGCGTTTTTGCGCTACCTGCATCACCAGGTCGTCGGTGATGTCTACGGTCTTCTGTTTTCCTCCCGCCACATCCGCCACCAGTTCCAGCAGGTTGAGCAGCTTGCGGGCATCGCCGCCGGAAAGCCTGATCATCGCCTCTGTTTCTTTGAGGCTGATATTTTTCGCCCTCAGCCATTCGTCTTTTTCCAGCGCCGCTTTCATCAGCTCCACCAGGTCATTCTCGGCCAGGGATCTTAATACATATACCTGGCAGCGGCTGAGCAAGGCGTTATTCACTTCGAAGGAGGGATTTTCCGTGGTGGCACCGATGAGCGTAATGGTGCCTTTCTCTACTGCACCCAGCAATGCATCCTGTTGTCCTTTATTGAACCGGTGGATCTCGTCGATGAACAGAATAGTTCCGCTTGCTCTTTGCGCGGCCGCTATGGCATCACGCACGTCTTTCACACCGGAGCTGATGGCGCTGAGCTGGATGTAGGGAACCGAAAGTGTATTGGCAATGATGTTGGCGATAGTGGTCTTGCCGGTACCGGGTGGTCCCCAAAGGATCATGGAAGGGATCTTGCCATTCTCCACAGCGGTACGCAAAATACTTCCTGCACCGGTCAGGTGTTCCTGTCCTACCAGTTCGTCCAGCACACGCGGACGCATTCTCTCGGCGAGGGGTGCAGAAGGATTCATGGGATCGTCAAATAGGTCTTTCAAATTTCTTATAACTTTTCCAGTTGCGACTGCATTCTCCTCACCCTGTCTTCGAGTTTCTCGGAAGTGAGGTTTTCCCTCATGCTGTCAACCTTCACAGGGAAGCAGAAAGGCGTGAGCCTCGAAGGATAGGAGAGCACGATGCGCGACTGCTGTATCCTTTCCAGCATATTCCTTAGCCTTCTTTCCTCCATCTGCTGGTCAAACACTTCCTGGAAGGCCTGCCTCAGCAGCACATTATCCGGGTCGTACTCATAGAACACATTAAAAAGCAGGCCAGCAGAAGCCTGCAGGTGCCTGGCTTTTTTGTATTCACCCGGGTAGCCCTGGAAGATAAGCCCGCCGATGACGGCGATGTCGCGGAATTTTCGCCTGGCCATTTCGGTAGCGTTCACGCTTCGCTGGATGTCGGCCAAAAGATCTTCCGGTGAAAACAGGGAGGCCACATTCTCATCGTTCACCGGGATGGGCTGGTCGCTGAGCAGCTCAAATCCATAGTCGTTCATGGCCATGGAAAATGTGATGGGTGTGATGCGGCTGATACGATAGGCGAGCAAGGCGGCCATGGCTTCGTGCACCAGCCGGCCCTCGAAAGGATAAACAAATAAATGATAACCATCGCCGGTCTCGATCTGTTCGATCAACAATTCATCTGAGCGCGGTATATGGGAAAGCTGTTGCTGCAAAAGCAGCAGTGGCTGCAGTACCTGCAATTCGATGTGTTCCGACATGACCCCTTCCGTGATCTGCTCACCGGCCTCGTTGAGGGTTTCGCGTAGCACCTTGCCCAGGCTCACAGAAAGCGGCAGCCTGCCGCCCAGCCAGCTGGGCACAGGCGAGCGCTTTACATTCGACTTGCGCACGATCACGTTCATATCCTTGATCATCACCAGCTCCAGCTGCTTCCCTGCCAGGGTGAAGGCATCGCCGGGCTCCAGCCTCGATATGAACCACTCCTCCACCATGCCCACGTAGCCACCGGTGATGAATTTCACCTTCAGCATGGCATCGCTCACAATGGTGCCTATGTGCATACGGTGCCTGAGCGCAATGCGCCGGCTCTTGATCCTGTACAGGCCATCTTCCACTTCCACTTTCTTGAATTCGTCGTATTGTTGAAGCGCCTGTCCGCCTTCGGTAATGAAGTGGAGTATTTCCCTCCATTCTTCGTCTGTGATCTCCGAGAAGCAGTGGGTGGACCTGACTTCCTTGAGGATCTCATGAGGTCTGAAGCCTTCCGAAATCGCGAGGGTGCAGAGGAATTGTATCAGCACATCGAAACAGAGAATGAAAGGTTCGCGGGTTTCGATCACGCCCTCCTGTACCGCTGTCTTCAATGCTGCTGCTTCCACCAGCTCCAGCGAGTGGGTAGGGAGAAAATAAATTTTACTGACAGCATCAGGACTATGGCCGCTTCTGCCTGCACGTTGAAGGAAACGCGCGACACCTTTGGGCGAGCCTACCTGTATCACGGTCTCCACCGGGCGAAAATCAACACCCAGGTCAAGGCTGGCGGTGCAGACAACTGCTTTCAGCTTGCCTGTGTGCAACACATCTTCCACCCAGGTCCTCAACTCCATTTCAATGGAGCCGTGGTGAAGGGCAATGGCGCCGGCCAGATCAGGAGCAATGGCGATCAGCTTCTGGTACCACATCTCGCTCATACCTCTTGTGTTGATGAAGATGAGGGTGGTCCTGCTGTTTTCAATAATGGGCACCACCTTTTCCGCGAGCTTGATGCCCAGGTGTCCTGCCCAGGGATATTTTTCGATCTCGTCCGGCAGTATGGATTCGATCTCTATTTTTTTATGTACCGTGGCAGTGACGATCACCGAGCGGAGCTTGGGTTGACATTGATGCAGGGGCGATAGCAAAACATCCTTGGCCTGTTCCAGGTTGCCAATGGTAGCGCTGATGCCCCAGATGGAGAGGTTTCCTGTTTCCGGTTTCCTGTTTCCGGTTGAGATCGCTTTTTGGCGACCATTCATTTCTGGCAAACAGGCTCTAATGCCGCAGATGCGGCTTAGGGCGAGCTCTACCTGCACGCCGCGCTTGCTGCCCATGAGCTCGTGCCATTCGTCGGCTGCAATGATCCTGAGAGATTTGAATACTTCGGGGTAACCTTTTTGTGCGAGCAGGAGGTGAAGGCTTTCCGGGGTGATGATCAGCACTTCGGGCATCTGCCTTTTTTGCTTTTGCCTTTCAGAAGTAGGTGTGTCGCCGTTGCGGATGCCTACTTTCCAGCTCATGCCCAGTTGCGCTATCACTTCTTCCATGGCACGGCCAATGTCCTTGGCCAAAGCGCGCAAGGGTGTGATCCATAACAATTGCAGGCCGTTTTTCTGTCTCGACCTGTAATTTTCCGGATCCTCATTAATAAATTGAATGAGGGCGCCCAAAAAGACCGAAAAGGTTTTTCCTGTGCCTGTAGGCGCGTTCACGAGGCCGCTATGGCCTTGTAAGATATGCTCCCAGGTTTCTTCCTGGAATGCGAAGGGATGATAGCCCTTTGCTTCCAGCCACTTCTCCACTACCTGGTATCCTATTGTTTTTTTGATCTTCAACTCAAAGTCCTTTTAGATATTCTATCACCGCTTTCCTTTCCTGTGGACTGAGCCTGTCGCCAAAATAGTGGCCGGAATTACCATAGCCCGTTTTTTCTGTGTTGTATCCACCGGCAACCGGTTTGGGATCATGACTGAATTTCCATCCCACTTTTTCATAATCGTATTCGGGTTGATCAAAATCCCTCGACCAGTAAGTGGGCCGCTGCCGGCTGTCGAGCAAAGCTTCCAATGTAGGCACCGAGCCGTTGTGCAGGTAAGGCGCAGTGATCCAAACGCCGTCAAGCGGCGGCGCGATGTAGCCTTTGAAGGGTTGAAGTTCCGCTGGATGATCGCCCTGCCTGAACCAGCTTTTGTTGAACCAGCTGATGAACTGCGGAGAAGAATAGCTGCTGGTAAACAACATGGGATCCGTTTTGACCACGGAAGCAGGGATCAGCAAATTGGGATATTTTCCATTTTCACCGTAAGTGCCATGGCAGGTGGAACAATTATTTTCAAATACGATCCTGCCGCTTTCAGCCAGGTTACTGTCTATTTTTTTTGGATAAGCAGGTGGCTGCAGGGAACGGATATAGCTCAGTACATCCGGCATGTGCTCATCCACCTGCCTTGATTCCGAAGTGTCGCTGGTAGTGAGCAGGTTGGAGGCCATGAGGAACCTGCCGAAATCCCCGCGGCCAAAACCGCTGTAGAACATGGCATTCTTCTTTTTCAGCAGCCACCAGGCAGGCACGTCGGTAGGAATGATATCGCTCTTGCCAACCTCCAATTGGGCAGAGTCCGTCCACTTGAATGTGTAAGGGTCCCGGTGGGCGGCCAGCACCGCGGCAAGATGGTCGGCAATGTTGACACCTTTGGTTTCTATGTTCAGGTAAGGCCCAATGGTTTTGGTAACCGTGATAAAAGTTTTTGCTGCCTCATATTTTTCTGCGGAAGTTTTCTTGAGAAAGGTTTCCAGGATCTCCAGCGTCTTAGGATTGGTGGCCTGCTTCTTTGTAAAATCTGCGAGACTGTTTCCCAATCCCATCACCAGCTTTCCCTCAAACACCTGTGCGTGGCATTGCAGGCAATTGGGCGCCACCACTACCTGCCCGTTGAAGGCCTTTACCGCGGTATAATCGTGCGGGATCTTTTCATTTTCGCCCGTACGTTGGAGGTAATTAGTCTTTGACTTGCCAAAGGCCATCACGAAAAAATCATAAGGAATGCCGCTTCGGATATAATCTCCTGTTACCAGGTATTGAAAACCTTTCTCTGCATCTCCGGTTCTTTGCTTATAGGCAGGTATGGGAACGGGTTTCTCCGGGCCCGAAAAAGCCATGAAGAACACGACGAAAGAAACAAGGAAAATAAGAAGGGCGGTTGTTTTCATATAGCTTTTTAAAGGTAATAAACTCTCAGGCTTATTGGCCGGTACATTAATACTGCAGTCCACGATCACTGTCATTCCGACGAAGGAGGAATCTGAAGGCTGCACTGGCTGAACCTTTCCTACAATAGGAACCTTTCCGTGGAGCAACCCTCAGTTCCCTCGTGCCTCGGGATGACAGAAGGGAATTCTTGTTTTCCCTGTTTCCATCACTTCCCGTATTTCTCCAGCAAGGCCTTCAGGTCGTCCAGGGTATTGATCTCCTCTGGCTTTTTGTCTTTTCTCCACCGGTGCATCCTCGGGAACCGCAGGGCCACGCCGGATTTGTGCCGGTTGGAAGCCGCTATTCCTTCGAAAGCTATTTCAAACACCAGCTCAGGCTTCACCGTGCGTACCGGGCCGAACTTTTCAAGCGAGTTGCGGCGGATGAAAGAGTCAACTTCGGCAAATTCCTTGTCGGTAAGTCCTGAGTAGGCACGGGTAAACACCACCAGCTCCTCCCCATTTTTTACGGCGAAGGTGTAAGCAGTGTATAAATTACTTCTTCTGCCTGCGCCTTTTTGGGCATAGACCATCACCGCATCGATCGTCAGCGGGTCCACCTTCCATTTCCACCAGTCGCCCCGCTTTCTTCCAACCTGGTAAATGGAATCTTTTTTCTTGAGCATGAATCCTTCAGCGCCTTCCGCCCTTGAAGTTTCCCTGAGCGCTTTCAGCTCCTCCCAATCATTGAATTTCACCACCGGCGAAATGAGCAGCTTGGGGTGGTCGATCTCCCTGACGATCTCTTCCAGTTTTTTTCTTCTTTCCTCCAGGGGACGGCCCCGCCAGTCTTCTCCCTCGTATTCCAGCAGGTCGTACACAAAAAATCCGATCGGTGCTTCCAGCAATTGTTTTTTGGTGATGTTCTTGCGGCCAATGCGTGTTTGCAGGAGGGCAAAGGGCAGGGGCCTGCCCTCTTGTATCGGTATGATCTCCCCGTCCAGGGCAATGCCATCGGGCAAGCGGTCCTTCAGCGGCAGGTATTCCGGGAATTTTTTCGTCATCAGTTCTTCGCCCCGGCTCCAAACAAACAACTCACCTTTTCTTTTGATCAGTTGTCCGCGGATGCCGTCCCATTTCCATTCCACCTGCCAGTCCTCCGGGTCACCCAGGATAGAGGGATCTTCCTCGAGCGCATAGGCCAGGTAAAAGGGGTAGGGTTTGGAGTGATCAGTGTCCGTTACATCTTCTCCCAGCAAAGACCGGTAAGTGATGGTGGATGGATCCCAGTTGCCGCTGATGCGGTGGGCGATCACGGCGGGATCGAGCTGCACGGTTCTGGCCAGCGCGTTCACCATCAGTTTTTGTGAAACGCCAATTCGAAAAGCGCCTGTAAATAATTTGTTGAACACAAATCTTTCCGACTGGTTCATGGAGCGCCAGCTATCATAGATAAATTCTTTTTTTCTTTCTTCGCTCTCGCGGTCGAGTTCCAGCAGCTGCTGCATGTAATAATGCAGGGGACGGTTTTCTCTTTTGGATCTTTCTTCGGGCAGGTCCGGCAGCAGGAGCGCAATGGTTTCCGCTAGGTCGCCCACTACATGATAGCTTTCTTCAAACAACCACCAGCTGAGCCCGGAAGCTTCCACCGCCCAGGTAGCGAGCAAGGTGGTGTTGATCATTCTTTTCGGGCGACGGCCACTGAAGATGGCGATCACCCAAACCTTGTCCTTGTCCTCCGCCGATAAGAAATACTCCACCAGCGCATCCATCTTATCATTGGTCTTGGTGCTTGTACCCAGCAGCAGTACCAGTTCGGCAAAGCCTCCGAAACCTTCATAGGGTGCGCTATGTTGTTGATCGCTCATATAGTTTCTTCCGGTAATTCTGTAACGTCTTCCTCTCCGCCGAATTCAGTGTGTACCTCGCGGGCGTCGATGCCAATTTCTGTGAGGTAGCGGCTAAATACCGACTGGAAACCGTGGGTCACATAGACAGATTCCGACTCGGTGGCTTTCACAGTTTTGATCAGCCCTTCCCAGTCGGCATGGTCGCTGAGTGCAAATCCCGCGTCGGCATTGCGCCTGCGCACATTGCCCCTTACCTGCATCCAGCCGCTGCAAACGCCCACTGAGTAGGGAGAGAATTTTCTCATCCACGGTGTTCCATCTGCGCTGCCGGGCGCGATCACTACGGCCGACCTCAATAGCTCTTTTGGCGTATCAGGGGTTACTCTTTCCATTTTTGGCAGCTTCCATCCTGCATTCACCAGGGCGGCGTACATATTATATACAGCTCCGTGCGCGAGGATGGTGTCAGCCACTTCCGACAAGGGCAGGAGGATGCGCTGGGCCTTTCCCAGGCTGTAAGCAAAGAACACGGAGCTTCTTCCATTTCTTTTGTTTTCCAGCACCCAGTCCGTCATGCTTTGATAGATCTCTTCCTGCTTCTTCCATTTATAAATGGGAAGACCGAAAGTGGATTCAGTAACAAAGGTGTTGCACTTCACCGGCTCGAATTCCCCGCTGAGCCCATCGTTCTCCAGCTTGTAGTCGCCACTGATCACCCATACCTCTCCCTCGTATTCGATCCTTACCTGCGCGGAGCCGATCACATGTGCGGCAGGATGAAAGGAAATGCGCACGCCGTTGATATAGGTGGTGGTATTCCAGGGCGTTCCCTGGTACTGGCCCGGACCCAGCCTGGCCTGCAGGATGGGTACGGTATCGGAGTGGCATAAATAGAAGCGGCTTCCCCAGCGGGCATGGTCGCTGTGGCCATGCGTGATCACCGCCCTGTCCACCGGTTTCCAGGGATCCACATAGAAATCGCCGGCGCGGCAGTACATTCCTTTTTCCAAAAACTCTATCAGCGCCATTTTATTAAGTTGGCCGGTGATGATATCCATCGCCCGGTATTCATTTTACTATGCCTATTTTTGACACCATCAATTTCATCTATGAATAAAGTCTATAAGAACGCTGCTGAAGCCATCCACGACATTCCAGACGGTGCAACTATCATGCTCGGGGGATTTGGATTGTGCGGCATCCCGGAGAACAGCATCCTGGCCCTGCGGGATAAAGGGGTTAAAGACCTGGTGTGCATCTCCAACAATGCAGGAGTAGACGATTTTGGGCTGGGTATTTTGCTTAAGACCCGCCAGGTGAGGAAAATGATGAGCTCTTATGTAGGTGAAAATGCGGAATTCGAGCGGCAGCTGCTCAGCGGCGAGCTGGAAGTAGACCTCATTCCACAGGGTACGCTGGCCACCAGGATACAAATGGCAGGCATGGGCATCCCCGCTTTTTTCACGCCGGCCGGCTATGGTACCGAAGTGGGCGAGGGTAAAGAAGTGCGTGCCTTCGATGGCAAGCAATATTTAATGGAGATGGCCCTGACTGCGGATTTTGCTATCGTGAAAGCCTGGAGGGGAGATAAGTACGGCAACCTGGTGTTCAGGAAGACCACCCGCAATTTTTCCACCTCCATGGCCAAAGCCGGACAGATCACCATAGCGGAAGTAGAAGAGCTGGTAGAGCCGGGAGAGCTGGACCCGGATCATTTTCACGTGGCCAGCGTGTACGTGCACCGCATCTTCCAGGGAAGCAATTACGAAAAGCGCATCGAGCGTGAAACGATACAGTTGGTGAGTAGTGAGTAGTGAGTGTGATGTCCTAAAATCTTCAATCTTCAATCTAAAATCTTCAATCTTCAATCTAAAATCTTAAATCCTCTTCATGGCTTTAGATAAATACGGGATCGCAAAAAGGATCGCACAGGAATTAAAAGATGGCATGTACGTGAACCTGGGCATTGGTATTCCTACGCTGGTGGCCAACTACATTCCGCCTGGCATGTTCATCATGCTGCAAAGTGAGAATGGCATGCTGGGCATGGGTCCTTATCCCACCAAGGAGGCGATCGATGCCGACCTGATCAATGCGGGTAAAGAAACCGTGACCATCCTCCCCGGCGGCGCTTTCTTCGACAGCGCAGAAAGCTTCGGCATGATCCGCGCCGGCAAGATCGACCTCACCGTACTGGGCGCTATGGAAGTGAGCGAGACCGGCGACATTGCCAACTGGAAGATCCCCGGCAAGATGGTGAAGGGCATGGGCGGCGCCATGGACCTGGTGGCCAGCGCCCGCAACATCATCGTGGCCATGATGCATACCAATCCCAAGGGCGAATCGAAACTTCTTCCCCGATGCAGCCTGCCGCTCACCGGTGTGGGCTGCGTAAAAAAGATCGTGACTGAACTCGCGGCGCTGGAAGTGACCGGTGAAGGGTTTAAACTGCTGGAAAGAGCACCGGGTGTAAGTGTTGAAGAGATCAAATCGAAAACTGCAGGCAAGCTGATCATCGAGGGCGAGATCCCGGAGATGAAACTCTAGTTTCCGGTTAAGATTGGAAAGGCTATAATCCCGGGATGGCCGACAAAAGTTTTTTCGTGTAGTCTGATTTCGGATGTTGATACACCTCTTCTGCAGGTCCCTGTTCTTCAATTTTTCCCTTGTTCATCACAATGATCCGGTCGCTCATGTAGCGTACTACGGAAAGATCGTGGGAGATGAATACCAGGGTCAATCCCAGTTCTCGTTTCAGATCATTCAGTAAGTTCAGCACCTGAGCCTGCACGCTCACGTCGAGCGCCGATACCGATTCGTCGCATACGAGCAGAGAAGGGGAGAGCGAAAGGGCGCGGGCAATGACGATCCTTTGCCGCTGTCCGCCTGAGAACTCATGAGGGTAACGGTCCTGCACAGCCGAAGGGAGGTCCACCTTTTCCAACAGCTCTGCCACCAGCTTTCTTCTTGCCTTTTTATTTGTCTCAATTCTTCTCACCTCCATGGGTTCGCCAATGGCATGCCCGATGGTCAGCCTGGGATTCAGCGAAGAGTAAGGGTCCTGGAATACCAGCTGCACGTTTTGCCGGAGCTGGTCCAGTGAAGCACCTTGCAGCGCAGCCAGGTCTTTTCCCTGATAGATGATCTGTCCCTCTGCGGGATCCACCAGTCTTAATAAACTGCGTCCCAGCGTGGTCTTGCCACAGCCCGATTCGCCTACTATGCCCAGCGTTTCTCCCTGGAATACCTGGAAGCTTACCTTATCCACCGCGGTAGTTTCTTTCACGAGTTTTCCCAGCCAGTTGGTCTTTACCGGGAACCTGACACTCAGGTCTTTGACATCCACCAGCACTCCGCCCGTTTTCTCGGGTGGGTTCACTGCGGCGGTCTTTTTGTTACCCGACAGGAAATCGGCCACAGTAGGCAGTCGTTCGCCCCTGGGATGCCCTGCAGGGCGGCATTGAATAAGTGCCCTGGTATAAGGTTGTTTTGGATTTTGAAAAATGGATCTCACATCGCCTTCTTCCACGATCTCTCCTTTGTACATGATGGCCACGCGGTGGGCGATCTCGGCCACTACGCCCAAGTCGTGCGTAATGAAGATCACCGACATGCCCTGTTCTTTTTGCAGTTCCTGTATGAGTACGAGGATGGTTTTTTGCACGGTCACGTCCAGCGCGGTTGTGGGCTCATCGCAGATCAACAGGTCGGGCTCGCAGCACATGGCCATGGCGATCATCACCCTTTGCTTCTGTCCGCCGCTGAGCTGGTGCGGGTAACTGTTATACATGCGTTCGGGATCGGGGAGCTTCACTTTTTCAAACCATCGCATCACTTTTTCCCTTGCCTGGGCAGATGAGATCTTGTTATGCTGTAGCAGCGCTTCCGCCACCTGGTGCCCGCAGGTCATTACCGGGTTCAGCGAGGACATGGGCTCCTGGAAGATCATGGAGACCCGGTTGCCGCGGATGGCCTGCAATTCCTCGCGTGACATCTGCAAAAGATCGATGGTGGATTTTCCTCCATGAAACAAAATGCGGCCGGAGGGATAATGGGCAGGCGGTGCCGGAAGCAAACGCAGGATAGAGAGCGCGGTCACCGATTTGCCGGAACCGGATTCGCCCACGATGGCCAGGATCTCCCCCTTTTCCACAGTGAGCGACACATCCTTTACGGCATGGGTCACTTCATTTTCAGTAATAAAATCAATGGAAAGCCGCTCTATCTCCAATAAGGGGTTCATCGGCATTCAAATTACGAATTCTGAGGGGTTTCATCCCTACGGGATGATATTCATAAAAAATGGACGCTCTACCGGGAACCCTGGCAACCCTCTTTTTGTACGCTGATGTATAATTTTTTATCTGGTGTGGGATAATAGGCCATACAGGTTGCACAATCCTTATCGGCCTGGTCGGTTATGGTAAAATAAAACTCCTCACCCACCTGGATATCTGCAGGAAAACTGCAAAGACTGCCCAGGCCAAATACGTCCTGGTAGGTTTTGTTGGTGGTGGGGTCTGTCCAGGTAGCCTCGATGCGGCTGCGGTCAATATTGCCTTCCAATAGTTTTATTGTGTAGTTCCTGCATATTCCTGCTATCTCCAGCTTTCCCTTGAAGCACTCACCGGCAGCCGGATGGCAGCGCGTGTTTTCCTTGTTGCACTGGAATGCAGGAAGCGCCAGGATGGATGCGATCAATACAAATAAAATGCTATACCTCATAAGTCCTTTTTTATAGTGACAGCGTGTTCTTCAAAACCGTTGCATCAGAACCGGAGGTGCCTGACGGTTGCACCGCCGTTGATCAGTTGTTTTAACGAATCGATGCCAATTTTGAGATGCCTTTCCACAAACTGTTCGGTTACCAGCTTATCGCTTTCTTCCGTTTTCACCCCTTCCGGTGTCATGGGTGAATCGCTCACCAGCAGCAAGGCGCCGGTAGGAATTTTATTGAAAAAGCCCACGGAAAAGATCGTCGCCGTTTCCATGTCAATGGCATAGGCCCTGATCTTTTGCAGGTACTCCTTGAATTCCTGGTCGTGTTCCCAAACTCTCCGGTTGGTGGTGTACACCGTGCCAGTCCAGTAATCCACTTCATACTCGCGAATAGTGGTGGAGATGGCTTTCTGCAGGGCGAAGGCAGGCAGGGCCGGCACTTCAACTGGAAAATAGTCGTTGGATGTACCCTCGCCCCGGATGGCGGCAATAGGCAGGATGAGGTCGCCCAGCTTGTTTCTTTTTTTCAACCCGCCGCATTTGCCCAGGAAAAGCACGGCTTCAGGACTGATGGCCGTGAGCAGGTCCATCACGGTGGCAGCGGTAGGAGATCCCATTCCGAAATTGATGATGCTGATGCCGTCCGAGGTCACGCATTGCATAGGCTTGTCGATACCCGTCACCGGTGCGCCTGTCCATTCGGAAAACAGCCTCACGTAGTTGCTGAAATTGGTGAGCAGGATATACTTTCCAAATTCGTCGAGCGGCTTGCCTGTGTACCTCGTCAACCAGTTCTTTACAATCTCTTCTTTGGTCTTCATCAAGCGAATTTAATCATTAGGTTTGATGGATGATAGAGGTGCAGTTCCCCGAAACGGATTTCCGCCTGAAAGAAGAGGGAGGGAAGCAGTATATTTTCGACCCTATCCGTAAGGTTTGGCTGCAGCTCACCGACGAAGAATGGGTGCGCCAGAATTTTGTGGCTTACCTGGTCTCTGTCCTTCAATATCCTTCCACGCTCATTGCGCTGGAAAAAGAGATCATGCTCAACGGACTTAAAAAGCGATTTGATATGCTCGTGTACGACAGCAGCCACAAGCCCTGGATGATGATCGAGTGCAAATCGCACGACATTCCATTGACCCGCCCGGTGCTTGACCAGGTATTGCGTTACAACATGAGCGTGCCGGTGGAATACATCGTGATCACTAATGGGAAGAATACCATGGGCTGGAAAAGGGAGCCCCTAACCGAGCTGCAGGAACTTCCTGTTTTTAACCGTTAGGGTTTTTAGTGAGTGGTGAGTGGTGAGTGGTGAGTGACTGTGATCTACAATCTTAAATCTTCAATCTTAAATCTTCAATCAATACGCCCACTTCACCAGGGTAGCTCCCCAGGTGAATCCACCACCGAAGGCCGCGAAGACCAGCAGGTCGCCCTTGTTCAGGTCGTGCTTCCAGTCCCAAAGGCAAAGAGGAATGGTAGCGCCCGTGGTGTTGCCATATCTTTCGATGTTGAGCATCACCTTGTCGTGCGACAGTCCCATACGGTTGGCCGTGGCATCAATGATGCGGCGGTTGGCCTGGTGGGGTACCAGCCAGGCGATGTCGTCGCCGGTGAGTCCATTGCGCTCCAGGAGCTCGGCACTCACATCAGCCATACCTTTTACGGCAGCCTTGAAAACCGGTTGTCCGTCCTGGAAAACAAAATGCTCTTTATTGGCTATGGTTTCGGGCGATGGCGGCCTCAACGATCCGCCCGCCTTCATATGCAGGTATTCTTTTCCGCTGCCGTCACTGCGCAGGATGCTGTCGAGGATGCCGAAGCCTTCGGTGTTGGGTTCCAGCAAGATGGCGCCGGCGCCGTCGCCGAAAAGCACGCAGGTGGTGCGGTCTGTGTAATCTGTGATGGCGCTCATTTTATCGGCGCCCACTACCACTACTTTTTTATAGCGGCGGCTTTCAATCAGGGATGCGCCTACCGTGACGGAATATAAAAATCCGGAGCAGGCTGCTTCCACGTCGAAGCCCCAGGCGTTTTTTGCACCCACTTTGTGCGCGATGATATTGGCGGTGGCAGGGAAGAGCATGTCCGGGGTAACGGTTGCGCAAACAATGCAGTCGATCTCTTCGGGATCGATGCCTCTTTTCTCACAGAGCCGCATCACCGCCTGGGCAGCCATATCGGAAGTAGCCTTACCTGGTTCCTTCAATATCCTGCGCTCCTTGATGCCCGTGCGGGTCTGTATCCACTCGTCGTTCGTCTCCACGATCTTCTCCAGGTCGGCGTTGGTCAGCTTGGTTTCCGGTACGTAACCACCCACCGCTGTAATGGCTGCTGTGATTTTTGGACTCATCTCTTCAGTTCTTTGATTAAAAAATGGAGGGCTAAAGATAGGAACTAGAAAATTGACCGGCAGTCGTCCAGGGAACCATATCCGTAAATCCGGCTGCAAGCATGCAGCCGCTCCAATCTTCAATCTTCAATCTTCAATCCTGACTGCCTTCCATCCATGAAATCCTTCGTACTGCGGCCGTTTTAATTACATTCGCAAACTATGATCGCTTTTCTCAGGGGACAATTCGTAAAAAAAACACCCTCCACCGTACAGATCGATGTGAACGGTGTGGGTTACGAGGTGCATATCAGTCTGAATACCTATTCTGAGGTGCAGGATGTTGAAACTGGGCAGCTATATACCCATCTGATCGTGCGCGAGGACGCCCATATTTTGTATGGATTTGCCGACCTGGAGGAAAAGGAAATGTTCCTCAACCTGCTCGCGGTTTCGGGTGTGGGAGCAGGCACCTGCCGGGTGATGCTTTCCTATATGAAGCCCGCAGAGCTTGCCAGGGCTATCATCCAGGGAAATGCGAAACAGCTGGAGGGCATCAAGGGCATAGGAAAAAAGACAGCCGAAAGGATCGTGGTAGAGCTTAAAGACAAGCTTTCCCGCCAGCCGGCTGGCACAAATATTTCTACATTGAAAGGCAATAGTTTACATACAGATGCGTTAGATGCTTTGATTGCTTTGGGAATAAACCGCCAGACTGCTGATGCAGCTATACAGAAGGTCGTGGAGCAGGATCCGGGACTGTCGGTGGAAACCGTGATCAAGAAAGCGTTGCAGCACCTTTAAACCTATTCGTTCACCAACCGGGCAAAAAGAGTCTTGAGCTATAATTCTACGCGTTTCCTACGGGTTCTGGTAACAGTCGTGATCCTTGCAAGCAGTTTGCAGGGCCGGGCTTATTTTGGGGGTACAGGTACCGAGCAGATCCGCCAGGATACCACCAAGTACCCCTTGACCGACCGCAGGGGCGACCCCTACACTTATCCCAACAGGAATACATTCGATTTTCGCGATACGGCCTACATCAAGCGCAGCATCGAGTACGATCCCGCCACCCGCCAATACTTCGTGGTGGAAAAGATCGGCAGCCAGTACTACCGGACGCCCATGACCTTTTCCATGAAGGAATTTGTGGAGCTCCAGGGCAAGATGGACGAGGCTGAATATTTCCGCAAAAGGGCCAACACCCTGGTGAACCTCAACCGCCGCAGCTCCCGCCCGAATTTTGGCTTTCACCGCGACTGGGTGAACCGAATTACCGGCAATGGCAAGGTGGAGATCAGGCCCAACGGCTACGTGGACATTGCCGCAGGCTACCAGGGGCAGAACATCAAGAACCCCACGCTTCCCGAAAGAGCCCGCAGAACCGGTGGATTTGATTTCAATATGAATGCGCAGCTGCAGGTGGATGCCAACATCGGCGACAAGATCAAGCTGCCCATTAACTATAATACGCTGGCGAACTTCGATTTCGAAAACCAGTTGAAACTCGATTACCAGGGCAAGGACGACGAGATCCTCAAGCAGTTCCAGGCCGGTAACGTGAATTTTGCTTCCAAGGGTAGCCTGATACCGGGCGCGCAGTCGCTATTTGGTATCAAAACGCAGCTGCAGTTCGGCAAGCTTTTCCTTACCTCCGTGCTGGCCAACCAGCGCTCCCAGCGCCAGTCGCTGGGCTTGCAGGGCGGTTCGGCCACGCAAACCTTCGAGATCCGTGCCGACGAATACGAAGAGAACCGCCACTTCCTCATGGCGCATTATTTCCGCCGCAATTACAACAACGCCCTTCGCAACCTGCCTTTGATCCGCTCGAACATTACTGTACAGCGGGTAGAAGTTTGGGTAACCAACCGCACCGGAGTCACCACCGATGCCCGCGACATCGTGGCCCTGATGGACCTTGGCGAAAACCAGCCTTATGGCAACTGGACCGGGCGTATCGACTCGCTTCCTTCCAATGATGCGAACGACCTTTACCGCACCATAACCAGCGATCCGAATGCGCGCAACTCCAACCAGGCCCAGACGGTGCTTGCCGGTATGGGCATGCAGCCTGTGCAGGATTTTGAAAAGACCTATGCCCGCAAACTGATGCCGGGAGATTTTGTATTCAACGAAAAACTGGGCTATGTATCGCTGAACCAGCCTATGCAGGCCGATGAAGTGGTGGGTATAGCTTACCAGTATACCTATAATGGTAAGGTCTACCAGGTGGGGGAGTTCTCACAGGATGTGCCTCCGGACAGCAGCGGCAACACCACCAAGGTGTTGTTCCTTAAATTATTGAAGGCCACTTCCCAGCGTCCCAACCTGCCCATCTGGGACCTGATGATGAAGAACGTGTATAGCGTAGGCTTTGGCCAGCTGGAGCGCCAGGATTTTAAACTGGACGTGGTGTATGAAGAGCCCAGCCTGGGAGAGAAAAGGTACCTGCCTATCGACGAGCCCGGACTGCTTCCGCAATTCAAAGGCGTGCCCATCCTCAACCTCGTGAACCTGGACAGCCTGAATAATAACAATGACCCACAACCGGACGGCGTGTTCGACTATGTGGAGAATTATACGGTGATCCCTTCCCAGAGCCGCATCATCTTTCCCGTGCTCGAGCCTTTTGGCCGCGACCTGGAGTATGTGTACCAGGACCAGGCCACCCGCGAGAAATATCTTTTCTACCCGCTTTATGATACCATCAAGGCCATCGCCCAGAATTTTGCCAACCTGAACCGCTTTGTGCTGGTTGGCCGGTCCAAATCGGCTAACAATGCCGATTACCAGCTGGGCTTCAACATCCCACGGGGATCTGTAACCGTAACGGCCGGCGGACAGGTGCTGCAGGAAAACATCGATTACGAGATCAATTATGACCTGGGTACGCTGAGGGTGATCAACCCCGCTATCATCAATGCCGGCATACCCGTGCAGGTGCAATATGAGAACAATGCGACGTTTGGGTTGCAACAAAGAAATTATTTAGGCCTGAGGCTGGATTACCTGGTGAGCAAGCACCTGACCATGGGTGGTACCGTAGTGCGGCTGGGTGAAAGGCCTTTCTTCTCTAAACAGAGTTATGGAGAGGATCCCATCAGGAATACCATGTATGGCCTCGACTTCGACTTCCGCAGGGATATACCCCGCCTGTCGAGGATACTGGACAAGCTGCCCTTCTATTCTACAAAGGCCTTATCCGGCGTTTCCGCCTATGGCGAGGTAGCCTGGCTGCAGCCCGGACACTCCAAGCAGATCGGCAAGGGCGATGACGGCGTGATCTATATCGACGATTTTGAAGGAACGAGAAGCAGCATCGACCTGCGGTTCCCCATCACCAGCTGGAACCTGGCTTCCACACCCCGCGGCGCCAAGGACGCCATGGGCAATACACTTTTCCCTGAAGCAGAGCAGATCAACAACCGCGAGTACGGATTCAACCGCGCCAAGCTGGCCTGGTATAATATTGAGCCTGTACTGCAGGAAAGAAGAAATTCCAACAATCCCATCAGAAACAACCTTGCAGAATTAAGCAAGCCCGAGAGCAGGCAGGTGTTCCAGGAAGAGATCTTCCCGCAGCGTACTTCCGACATTGGGCAGAACCTGCTGACCACTTTCGATATGGCCTATTTTCCTACAGAAAAAGGTCCCTATAATTTCCTCGCCGATCCGGCAAGGCTGAATCCAAATAATACACTCCGCCAGCCGCGTAAGGCCTGGGGCGGCATCATGCGTAATATCGACCAGACCGATTTCGAGACCGGCAACGTTGAGTTCATTGAGTTCTGGGTACAGGATCCATTTATCAACAAACAAACAAGCACGGGCGGCCAGCTCTATTTCAACCTCGGTAATATTTCGGAAGACATCCTCCGCGATGGAAGAAGGTTGTATGAGAACGGTCTGCCTACAGCTACCAGCCCCAACACACCGGTAGACGAGACCACCTGGGGCAAGGTGCCGAGGAATCCGGTGCAGGTGACCAATGCATTCAGCAACGATCCGGCCGACCGGCCTTTCCAGGACGTGGGTTTCGATGGTATGCCGGACAGCGCCGAGCAGCGCAAATTCCAGGACTACCTGGCCCAGATGCAAACTTTCGTGGACGCGGCAACGTTACAGCAGGTGCAGAACGATCCTTCAGCCGATAACTTCCGCGGCTACCGCGACGACGCATTTGGCGTGGGTGATGGTATCCTTGCCAGGTATAAGAACATCAACAATCCGCATGGTAACTCACCCGTTGCCGAGAACAGCGATGAGTTCACCAGCGCCTTCACGCTCTATCCCGACCAGGAAGAGCTGAACCGCGACAACACCATGAACGAGGCGGAAGAGTATTTCCAGTACCAGGTAGACCTGCGCCCCAACATGTCCACGACGGCTACAAAATACCTGACAGACGTGAGAGAAGCCAATGTGCGCCTCGCAGATGGAAGCAGCAGGCCGGAAAAATGGTACCTGTTCCGCATCCCGGTAAAAGACTTCCAGTCCAAAGTGGGCAATATCCCCGATTTCAAATCCATCCGTTTCATCAGGATGTTCCTTACCGGATTCGAAGACACCGTGGTGCTTCGTTTCGCCAAGCTGGAGCTGATCAGGAACCAGTGGAGAAAATTCAATTACGAAACTGATACCACAGGAACCTATAAGCCGCTGCCTGCTATCGATCCCACACAAGTGGACATCCTTGCAGTGAACCTGGAAGAGAACGACCAGCGCGACCCGATACCTTACCGCCAGCCGCCAGGCATTGAGCGCCAGCAGCAGTTAAGTAATAATAATATACAATTGCTGCAGAATGAGCAGTCGCTCAGCCTGAAGCTATGCAACCTGCAATTGAAAGACTCCCGTGGACTTTTCAAGACCATGAATCTCGACCTGCGTCAGTACGGAAGGATGTCGATGTTCATTCACGCGGAATCTGTAAAGACCTTCGCGCAATTGGAAGATGGCGACATCAGCGCAGTGATCAGGATCGGCAATGATTTCGTGAGTAACTATTACGAGATCAAGATCCCGTTGAAGATCACCGGCGTAGGTTCTACTACCGCCGAATTGATCTGGCCCGAAGTGAACAATCTTGATTTCGACATACAGGAACTGGTGCAGTTGAAATCCCAGCGCAACCGGTCGGGTGTTTCTCCTTCTCAGTATTATCGCAAGATCCTCGACGGCGGCAGGAGCCTGGCTATCATCGGAAATCCTAACCTGGGTGAGGTGAGGGGCATGTTCCTGGGTGTGCAGAACAATAAAAATGAAAGCATTTGTACAGAGGTCTGGTTCAATGAGCTGAGGCTGTCACGCCTCGACGAGAGAGGAGGATGGGCTGCTTTGGGTAGGGTGGACATCCGCCTGGCAGACCTTGGTAACCTTAGCTTTACAGGAAGCACAAGAGGACGTGGATTTGGTACGCTTGACCAGCGGGTAAATGAAAGAAGCAAGGAAGATTTTTACCAGTTTGACATGAGTGCGAACCTGGACCTGGGCAAGCTGGTGCCAAAGGAGGCTTCATTGCAGATCCCTGTGTATGCGGGTGTGAGCAAGACCAACAGCACGCCGGAATACGATCCTTACGACCTGGATATCAAGCTGGCCGACAAGCTGCGTGAACTGGAAGGCGCTGCAAAAGATTCGGTGGAGAGGAACGCCATCGACCAAACCACGATCAAGACTGTGAACTTCACCAACGTGAAGAAACTCAGGACCAGTTCGAAGCCGGTGCAGCCCTGGGACATATCCAACATCGACCTGAATTATTCTTACACGCACCAGGAAAGAAGCAATCCCATCATCGAACTGGAAGACATCAGGCGTACGCGAGGCGCCATCGGTTACAATTTTGCGCCGCAGCAAAAATTCATCGAGCCGCTCAAGAACCTGATCAAATCCAAATCGCCCTGGCTGGCCTTTATCCGTGACTTCAATTTCAACTATAAGCCTTCCGTTTCCCTCAAGGCCGACGTGTTCAGGCAGTTCGGTTCACTCCGCTCACGCAACGTGGGTGGCGATGGATTCAAGTTGCCGGAGACCTATGACAAGTTCTTCTATTTCGACAGGTATTATACGGTGCGCTGGGATCTTACCCGTTCACTTACGCTCGACTTCAATGCCCTGAACAACGCAAGGGTAGATGAACCTTATGGCAGGATAGATAATAAAGAGAAGAAGGATTCGGTGAAGAAGAATTTCTGGAATGGCGGACGAACTACGCGTTACCATCACGACGCAACCCTGACCTACACTTTACCTACGTCGAAGTTCCCAATACTCGACTGGACCAACATTCGTGCATCCTATACGGCCAAGTATGACTGGATGGGCGCCTCATTGCTCACCAGGTCGCTGGGTAATACCATTCTTAACGGGCAGACCAGGAACCTGAACGGAGAGTTCAACCTGGAGCAACTGTATCAGAAATGGAAGTTCCTGCGCAATGTGTATACAGATGCGCCGCCTTCTGCTCCCAAAACAGACAGTGCCGGCAAAGCAGTGAAGCAACCCAATGCACCCAGCTTTGTACCCGGCGTTCCAAGATTCTTTGCCAGGCTGCTCACGTCTGTAAAAAGAGTAGGTGTTCAGTTCAATGAAGATATGGGTACGCTTCTGCCTGGCTTCCTGGACAGCACCCGCTTCCTGGGCATGAACATGAACAGCAACGCCCCGGGCTGGAAATATGTGCTCGGCTACCAGCCAGACACCAACGACATCAACGTGATGGGCTCCCGCGGCCTGCTCACCCGTGATAATTTATTCAACGAACTGATCAGGCAGAATTACAGGCAGACGCTGGGACTTACCGCGCAGGTATCGCCGATCCGCGATCTCAACATCGACCTCAACCTGGATAAGACATTCTCGAAAGACTACTCTGAATTATTCAAGGATACCACCGGCACTTCCGGCCTTACAAGGTTGAATCCTTACGCGTTGGGAAGCTTTAGCGTGAGCTATATTTCTTACCAGACCCTGTTCACTAAATTCGATCCCAACGAGATCACGGAGACCTTCAAACAGTTCGAAGCCTATCGGTCGGATCTTTCCCGCCGATTAGGAAAGGAAAGCGCCTATGCGCCCGATCAGCCCGGTGCAGATGGTTATGTAGAAGGTTATGGCAGATATGCACAGGATGTGCTGATACCGGCCTTCCTGGCAGCGTACACGAAGAAGGACCCGAACACGGTTGCACTGGTGAAGAATTCTAATCCCAAGATGCGCTCGAATCCCTTCTCCGGCATTCTTCCACGACCTAACTGGAACATCACTTATAATGGACTGAGCCGCATCCCGTTGCTGGAAAAGATATTCACCAATATTTCCATCCGCCACGGCTACAACAGCACGCTGAGCATGAACAGCTTCAACACCGCCCTGTTGTTCCAGGATCCATTGCGCATAGGCTATCCCAGCTTCCGCGATACGACCGGCGGTGTAGTGGGCAATTATATTCCTTACTTCCTGGTACCCAACATCACCATCAGCGAGCAGTTTGCTCCGTTGCTGGAAGTGGATATGACCTTTACCAACCAGCTCTCTGCAAGATTCGAGTTGAGAAAGAGCAGGCAGCTGAGTTTGAGCCTGATCGACTACCAGCTGGCCGAGAACAGGTCTACTGAATACACGGTGGGATTGAACTGGAGAAAGAAGGGCGTACCCTTCCTGCGCAATGTCACCATTGGCAAGGAAGGAAAGAAACTGGATAACGATGTCACCTTCCGTTTCGACTTCAGCCTGCGTGATGACGCGACTGCCAACAGCAAGCTGGATCAGAACATTGCCTTCGGCACCGGCGGACAAAAGGTGGTACGAATATCTCCCACTATTGACTATGTGCTGAATAACAGGATCAACCTGAAGTTCTACTTCGAGCAGAACAGGGTGATACCCAAGATCGCAACCACAGCGCCGATCACCACCACAAGAGGCGGCGTGCAGGTGCGGGTGTCGCTGGCGCAGTAGTGAGGGTTGGGAGGGCAAAAAAACCCCCGCTTAAGGCGGGGGAGTTAGTGTCGGGAACTGGTTATAATATTTTATTTTCTCACCTTCTTCAGGAACATCACGTATCCGCAAAGGTTGCCCTTGATCTTCTTGTTCGTTTGCAAAGGCTTGAACATGTGGTATTCCGTGAACTGGGGGATATAGGAGAATTCGATGATGTTGCCATCCACGTCGCCCCATCTTTTCTGCTTGTACACTACCTGCTTTTCGTTCCAGTCGTACATGCGCACTTCATAAAGTTTGGACGTGTATTCGCCAATGAACACGAATTGGTACCAGGTGCCCTGCTGCAGGGGAAGGATCACGGGCATTTCGTAGTCGCTTTCCATGGCCATGGAGGCTTCGCGGATCACTTCAAAACCGTCTTTCTGGTAGATCGCCTTCAGGCTGTCGGCCTGGCGCTGGATAGCCGGGCTGTGGCAGGGCTGTTGCCTGATTACATCCTGGGCAGAGCCCGCAAGGCTGGCAAAAATGATGAAAATGGGTAAAAAAATGTATTTCATGCGGTGTTTCAACAGATAAAGGTCCGGGTAATAAGGTTCATAAAATTATGCGATAAAACCACCTGGAAGGCCCTCATTCTTTCTTTCCGGCCTTCGCCCCGTTCAACACGTAAAATTCATCGGTAAAAGCAGCACCAGTGATTTCAATAAAATTAGGCAAACGGTTGTTAGCGTTTCTCTAAACCCCTACAGTTGCTTGTTAAAATAAGTAGCATTGGCCTGCTGCGTGCAGGTGATCACGATGTCGTTCAGGCAAACATGTGAGGGCAGGGTAGTGGTATAATACACTACTTCTGCTACGTCCTTCGCCGAAAGGGGGGTAAAGCCCTCGTAGATCTTTTTTGCCGTCTCTTCATTGCCTTTAAAGCGCACCAGGGAGAATTCGGTTTCCGCAGCGCCGGGATGAATACCTGTTACCTTAATATTATGTGAAAGCAGGTCGATCCGCATGGATTTGTTAATGGCGTCCACTGCAAACTTGCTGGCGCAATAAGCGTTGCCCCGCTCATACACCTCCTTGCCTGCCACAGAGCCCATGTTGATAATGTGTCCCTGTCCTCTTTCGATCATAAAGGGTACCACGGCCTTCGATACATAGAGAAGGCCTTTCACATTGGTATCGATCATGGTGTCCCAGTCATCGAGGTCCGCTTCATGGAAAAGGTCGCGCCCCAATGCCAGGCCTGCATTGTTCACCAGCACGTCTACCTGCCTCCATTCGGCGGGCAGGCCTTCAATAGCCTTTGTCACTGCTTCCCTGTCGCGCACATCAAAGGCCAGGGTAAGTACTTCGGCTGCATGCTCCTTCTCCAGTTTCGCTTTCAATTCAGCGAGCCTGTCGGTCCTCCTTCCATTGACGATCAGCCTGTATTGGTGAGCAGCAAAGATGTCTGCGCAGGCTTCGCCAAAACCCGATGTAGCTCCTGTGATGAACACTGTTTTTTTCATGGCAGCGAAGATAAGGTGTCGCGGCAAGGGAAAGACTGACCTAGCGCACCAGCGTCACCGTGCCTTTGGCGGTGAAGGGCACTCCCTTGTAGTCGCGGGCCTTCACTATCCAAATAAAGACGTCGGTGCCCTGTTCCTTACCGTTCACACGGCCATCCCAGCCATGGCCATTGGTAGTAGTGCTGAAGACCAACTGTCCCCAGCGGTTGTAGACCCGGAAATATTCGATCTTTTCCATCCCTGCGGCAATGGGGCGCACTACATCGTTCAATCCATCTCCGTTGGGCGTAAATGCTGTGGGCACAAATACGCGTGGGTCGGTGCGGAAGATCCTTACGCGCAGAGAGGCCGAATCCACGCAGCCGGCTTCATTATACACAAGTATCTTGTACCGGATGCTGTCGAAACTGCCGTCGTAAAGTCCGATGGGGTTAAATATATTCGGGTCGCTCAGCGAAGTGGCCGGCTGCCATTGATAAGCCACTCCTCCAAATGCCGCCAACTGCAGCGGCTGTCCCACCACTACCGAAGTGTCACCGCCAGCAAATGCAAGGATCCTGGGCATTACGGTCACCAGAACGGTATCCCTGCCTGGTTTGGGGCAACCAAGATCATCGGTCACCGTGATGATGTATTCAGTAGTTGTCCTGGGCCTTGCTATGGGCGAAAGTGTATGTGCGTTCGTAAGTGAGGCCACCGGCGACCAGGCAAATTCAGAGGCCATGATCGTGGCATTCAGCTGGGCAGGGCTGTCGTGGCAGATCACCGTATCCTTTCCTGCATTGGCAGATGGATAAGGTATGGTAGTGACCACCACATCGTCCGTGGTGTTGCAATTGCCTATGTGCGCCGTGATCTGGTATGTAGTGGTACCCGTGGGCTTTACTTTGGGATTCAGCCTGGTGGGATCATTCATATTCGCCGAAGGCGACCAGGTATATCGGAGGCCATTGGTGTGGGCTCTTAGCGAAGCGGAGTCGGTAAGGCAGATCACGGTGTCGGGCATGGCCTGCAGGCTCACGAAGTCCACCACCCTCACTTGCACCGATTCATTGTTGATACAGCCGTTTTGATCGAGTTCCACCTGGTAGACCGTGGTCACCTTTGGATCCACGACCGGATCGGAAGCCTGGGCATTGCTCATGTTGCTGGTGGGCGTCCATTGAAAACTGCCCGTGCCAAAAGCACGGAGCCGCACGGTGTCGCCCTTGCAGATCAGCGTGTCAGCGAAGGCCACGGTCAAAGGAGGTTTGTCCAGGATATCCACCATATTGAAAACCGTGTCAAAGCAGCCTTTGGAATCAGAAACGATCAGCCTTACGTCCTTAGGTCCCGTTTGAGCGTAGGTGTAGGAGGGGTTTCTTACAATGGAAGTACCGGTAGGAGAGCCCACACCAAAATCCCATTGCCATTTGTTCACAGTCCCATACACAGAGGTAGTGAGATCCGTGAACTGCGTGGGCTTATTCACGCATATGCCACTGTAGGAGAAGCCAGGATCAAAGCCGGGGTACACACGCACGATCGAGGTAGTAGAATCGGAGCAGGTGCCATTACGGTTCACCACCAGCTTAAGTGTATAGGTGCCCGTATCGGCATAGGTATGCGAAGGTGCCTGCAGGCTGGAAGTGCCGCCGTCACCAAAATCCCAGTGATAACTCTGAATGGAAGGATTGGGCGGAACCTGGTTGGAAAAATTATAAGTGAAGCTTTCGCATTTTGAATAAGTGGCGGGTAAGGAAGCGTCTGCTGTATTGCAGTTGCCCACGTACACGTGCAGCTCCTTCCGGGTAACTGCTATCGGAACACCATCCCTCACCTCCGTCACACATACGGTCACCACGTATTCGCCTACGCCTGTGGGAGCCTGGCCACTGATCATGCCTGTATTTGGATCGATGGTGACGCCATTACCCAGGGGCATAGTTCCGGCAAAGCCTACTGCATAAGGTACAGGGGTATAAGGTGGGGGATTGGCCTGGGTAGTGACCGTGCCAGAGCCACCACCTATATATGCGTCACAAAAAGAAAATTGCAGCTGGTCGGTGGTGTCGGGATCAAAAGCAATGAAGGGCAGTTCGAAATAACTGTCCGCGCAAATGATAGCGGTATCGTTCACCAGGAATCTGGCGCTTTTGTTATTATAGGCAGTTGCTCCCTGGTCTGTACCGGGTATCCTGGTGGTATAGGTTGTGCCATAAGTGTGAGAGGGGGCCACTGCGTTCACGATACCGGTAATGCGGCAGCATCTTTGAAAAGCCACCGTATAGCCTGCGCTGTTCTTCGGCAGCTCGATAGAGCCCAGCCGGTAAAAGCGAATGTGGTAAATGCAACCTGTTGTTTCATTGGTAATGCAGGGATGGTCGCCTCTCGACAGGTCGTAGGATGCGGTAAGGTCCACAACAATATTGGCTACTACAGCATTGGTGGCGGCATCGAAAAAAGTAAAGGGTGCGGTAGCGTCCTGCTGTCCTGACGTAGGATTGCAGTGCATGTAGACCGTAAGCGAAACTGAATAACGTAGCTTATTGGTATCATTGAGGCCCTTGCCCAGGTATTCATAAGTAAAAAAACCTCCTTTCAGGTGGTTGCCCAGGGAGGCAAATGCTATTGCCTGGAATAATATGACAAACAACCATTTTTTCATGGGCCATTGATAGTAGTATTAGGCCACGCTTACCTGATGAGCGTAACCGTTCCCTTCGCAAAAAATACATTGCCGAGGTAATCCCGTGCCTTCACCAGCCATACAAAGACCTCGGTACCTTGTGGCTTTCCATTGATCCTGCCATCCCAGCCCTGGCCGTTGATGGTGGTTTGGTAAACCAGCTGTCCCCAGCGATTGAAGATCCGGAAGTACTCGATCTTTTCCATGCCCACCGCTATCGGCCTTGCTATGTCGTTGAGCCCATCGCCATTGGGCGTGAACGCGGTAGGAACGAAGATGCGGGGATCGGTGCGGAAAACCTTTACAGTAATATACGCAGAATCCACGCAGCCGGCTTCGTTATACACAAGGACCTTATACCGGATGCTGTCGAAGCTGCCGTCGTAGTTGCCGATGGGATTGGCGATCGTATCGTTGGTCAAAGAGGTAGCGGGGATCCACTGATATTTTACCCCGCCCACGGCCCTGAACTGCAGGGGTTGTCCTGCGATCACCATGGTATCGTTGCCGGCGAAAGGTCGGATGCGTGGAAGCACCGTAACCAATATCGTATCCCTTCCTGGCTTGGGGCATCCCAGGTTGTCCGTCACCGTGAGTACATAACGGGTGGTCACCCTGGGCCTGGCAATGGGCGTCAGCGTATTGAAGTTGGTGAGCGTGTTGGTGGGCGACCAGGTAAAATCGGTTCCCACAATATTTCCTCTCAGTTGCACCGGGCTGTCGAAACAGATCACCGTGTCCTGGCCGGCATCGGCGCCCGGGTAGGGTATAGTGGTCACCCTTACCTGGTCGGTGGTGCTGCAGCTGCCTATGAATGATGTGATCTGGTAATCCGTGGTGCCCGGTGGCTTTACCCTGGGATTGAGCAGGGTGGGATCGTTCATGTCCGCGGAAGGAGACCATAGGTAACTTAATCCATTCGTATTCGCTCGCAACGTGACGGTATCTGTGAGACAGATGGTCGTATCCGGCATGGCCTGGAGCGAAACAAAGCCGACAACGTTCACCCGCACCGTATCCTCGTTCAGGCAACCGTTTTGGTTGAGCACTACTTTATAAGTGGTGGTGGCAGATGGATTTACAATGGGGTCCGACACATTGGGGTTGGACATGTTGGCGGTGGGTGACCAGCTGAAGCTGCCCTCACCAAATGCGCGCAGCCTTACGGTATCTGAAAAGCAGATCAGCGTATCCTTGAAGGCCATGGTCAATGGCGGCTTATCCATGATGTTCACCGTGAGCGGTATGGTATCTATACATCCCTTGCTGTTCGATACGATCAGCTGCACGGTCTTGGGTCCTGTTTGCGTGTAGGTCCAGGTGGGATTTTGCAGACGGGACGTGTCTGCCTGCGTAGTGCCATCGCCAAAATTCCATCTCCAGGAATTCACGCCGCCGTATGCGGTGGTCGTGGCGTCGGTGAACTGCGTGGGTTTGTTCACGCAGATGCCGGAGAAAGTAAACCCAGGGAAGAAGCCGGGATATACCTTCATGAAAGTGACGGCGGTATCGCTGCAGGCCAGGCCCCTGTTGATAATAAAAGTTACTTTGTAGATGCCGGTATCAGGAAATGTAAACGTGGGGTTTTCCAGGTTCGATGTATCTGTAGTCATTGTGGATACGCCAAAATCCCAGAACCAGGTCTTTACTTCGGGGTTGGGAGGCGCCTGGTTGCGGAAGGAATAGCTGAAACCGTCGCAGGTGATATACTCAGGGTTGAGCAGGGCTTGGGTGGCCTGGCAGTCCTGTACGCGTAGGATCACGTCTTTCCGGTGCTCGCCGATGAATACACCTTTGCGGTACTCCCGCACGTACACTGCAACGACATAGCGTCCTACAGCAGGCGATATACCCTGGATGATGCCGGTTTTTGGATCTATATAGGCCTGGGTGCCGAGTGGTTGTCCCGCTGTGTATCCGTTGATATAGGTTACATAAGGAAAATCTGGATTTCCACTTGAACTGGGTTGGGTGGGAATCGTGGGGTTGGCATCGACTGCCGTGGTTCGGTTGTAAGCCGGCGTGAATGAATAAACCAGCGAATCGCCATCAGGATCATACGCGCTGAAATTCCAGGTGAAAGGACTGTTGTGGCAGACCAGGTCGAGGCTGGTGACGAACTGGGGACTGGAGTTCTTTGCCGTATCCAGCTGGTTGGTTCCACTGATCCTGGTAGTGTAAGTGACACCGGTTCCCCCTGTTCCTGTAGTCTGGAAAATATTACTCGGTAAGGGATTGCTCACCCGGCAGCAGGTTTGCCAGGACGCTATATAGCCCTGGGCATTTACCGGAAGATCAACTGTAAAACTGTATTCTCCATATTCATAGGCGCCGGAAACGTCTCCCGACACACAGGGTCCCTTGTTCAGCTGAATATCCGTTGGACCGGAAGTCCGGGGCACATTATAATGGGTTTGGCTGGCTGGATAATGCTGCTTCGTTCCGTAATCAAAGACGCCTATCCACACATTGCCGGGCAACTCGGCCACACCTGTTGGGTCGGTAGGCTTTTGCCGGAAAAGCTTGAGGGTAATGCGATATTTATATGTGTTGGCTGCAGTTCCTGGACCCAGGTACTCATAGATCATCTCACCACCATAGATATGCGCTGCAAAGACAGCGGGTGCGGAGAGAAGGCAGATGAGGATGATCAGGAGTTTTTTCATGGTCGCTTGTGGTCTGCTAAAAAATCATTGATGGCTTGGTTGGATAATTCAGTTTCCTCTATCATGCCCATGTGCCCGGATTGCTCCAGAATGTGTACATAAGACACATTAGCCAGGTGGGTTTGTTTCAACCCGTCTTCCAGGGGAATGGCCGAATCGTGCCTGCCCAGGATAAAGAGAACCGGCCATGGGGCCTTTTGCAATATAGCTGATCTGTCTTTTCTCTTCATCATGGATTCGTAATATGTTATGAGCGCCTCACCGGTGAAATCCGCTGCTTCTTCCAAATGTTTTTCTACCAGCCTTGGCCTTTCCCTCCTTGTTTGCGGAGCATAAAGATTGGGGATGGTGGTGCGCAGGAATTCCAGCGCACCATGCTCCCTGATGAAGCCGATGCCTTTTTGCCTGGTCTGTTTCTTCTCTTCGCTGTCGGCAAAAGCGCTGGAATGAAACAGGCAAAGCAGGTCAACCAGCTCAGGATAGTACTCTGCAAAGGCCAGGCTCACATACCCGCCCATGCTGTGTCCCACCAAAATGGCCTTCTGTCCCCCTTCCGGGTGCTCGGTGGTTTCTTTTTCCAGCACGGCCTTCACCGCCGACGCCAGTCCTTCCATCGACATGTCTTTGGAGAGCTCTGACCGCCCTGTACCGGGCAGGTCGGGCACGATCAGCCGGTAGCCCGGAAAGATGTCAAACTGATTTTTCCAGATGTTGCCGGTCTCACCAAAGCCATGCAAAAGCAAAAGAGGCTGTCCTCTCCCTATAACACGGTAATAAACTTCCTTATTGTTGTGGAGTACGAGGTTTTCTGAGAACATACTTCCTAAAATTACTGAAATACAGGCTCCTCCAGCATAGAAGCCCGATGAAAGGAAGCAGGGAAGTATTGATCTCCTGTGGAATCAGGGCCCATAGACTAAGGAAAAGCACTAAGGAAACGAAAACAATAGAAAAGTAGAGGCGGATCCACTGCCTTTCCCTGTGCATCACCCAGGCCACGATCACATGGGTGGGAAGGGCCCAAATGAGGTTGAAATTGTCTGCACAAAGTGCATGGTCGGTACCAAACCACATAAAAAGCATGAGGAGGCCGGAAAGGCCGGCCAGCAGGAAAATTGACTTGTCCATTGCCGTGAGTATGGACCTTGTCCTGGGAGATCCTGTCAGCGACAGGACGATCATGACCAGGAGCAGGACGCTGAAGACCACTGATGGACGGAACCAGGAGCCTTTGTTCAGTGGAGATTCGATCTCCAGAACGGGTTGTACTGGCATAGCCAGTTTCCTGCCATCGATACTGGCGTTGTCATAGCCTTTCAGCAGGTAATCCGGCAGGAACATGGATTGTTCGCTGGTGGAGGTACGGTCCATCCGGCTGCCCAGCAGCAGGTCGATGCCCATCTGGCTCCAGTATTGCCCGCCACGATCCAGGTAAGTGTGAATCAGGTCGCGAAAGGTAGGCGCCGAATTGCCCAGGATGTTGCCAAAAGCCACAGGCTTGCCTATGCCTTTTGAAAGTATATCACGCAGGCGGCTCGAGCAGTTGTCGAAAAGAAAATCGTAGCGATAGTATTTGTTGCTGTCGAGGGAATTTACTTGAAGGGCCTCGAATAATTTTTGCTTGTCTGCGCAGTCCAGCTGCAGCACCTGCTCCACGATGCTTCTTTTCTCCCAACGGTAGGCCGCCACGAAATCGTTGAACTCCTGCACGGATAAATAATAGAGCAACTTGCCTTGTATGAACTCGGTATAGAACTGAGGGCTGAATTCAAAAGTGCCGTAATTATAAATCACGTCCATGCCGGTTTGGACATCCTTCACCCGCATGGCGCTGTGGCCGAAAGTGGAATAGAGCTCTTCGCCCGGGGCGCAGGTGAGCAGGCTGATCTGCAGGCTGCAGGAGTCGGGTTGAGCATGAGCATTCAGGTAGAAACCGAGAGCGAGGAAGAAACTGAGGATCTTTTTCATGAACGTGAATCGTCAATCGTGAATCGTGAATCGTGTCCCGATAGCTATCGGGAGGTGAATGGTCAATGGTCAATGGTCAATGTGAAAATACTCCATTACGTTTCTTCGCTAACCTCGCACCATTCCATCGTTGCGTCTAAGCAAATAATCCTTTATCAACTCTATCAACTTCTCACCTACTTCCTGCTATAATTCGGCGCTTCCCGGGTGATCTCCACATCGTGCGCATGGCTTTCTCTCATACCGGCATTGGTGATCTTCACCATCTGCGCCTGCTTGAGCTCGGTGATATTCCTGGCACCACAGTAACCCATACCCGATCTGAGTCCGCCCAGGAACTGGTAAACGATCTCCGATAAATAACCTTTATAGGCCACCCTTCCCTCGATGCCTTCCGGTACATACTTGGTAGTGTCTGATTCCGCTTCCTGGAAATAGCGGTCGCTGCTGCCGCCCGACATGGCACCCAGTGAGCCCATGCCCCTGTATTCTTTGAATTTTCTTCCTTCGTAGATAATGGTGTCGCCCGGACTTTCTTCCGTGCCGGCGAAAATGCTTCCCATCATTACACAGTCTGCACCAGCGGCCAGGGCTTTTACCATATCACCGGTGTAGCGGATGCCACCATCGGCGATCAGCGGCACTCCTTTTTTCTGCAGCACGGCATGTGCCTGCATGATGGCGGTCAATTGAGGTACGCCAGCACCAGCCACCACGCGCGTGGTACAGATGGAGCCAGGCCCGATGCCCACTTTTACCGCATCGGCGCCGGCATCTACCAGCGCTTCAGCTCCTTCGCCGGTGGCCACGTTGCCTGCAATGATATTGAGTTGATTGAAATTCTTTTTTACGGCTTTGATCGCATCCATGATGCCTTTCGAATGGCCGTGCGCGCTGTCGAGGCAAATGATGTCAACCCCCACGCTCTGGAGGGCCGCCACGCGGTCCATCAGGTCCTGGGTAACGCCCACGGCCGCACTCACCAGCAATCTTCCGAGGGAATCTTTCACCGCGTTCGGAAAGGAGGTTACTTTCAATATGTCACGATAGGTAATGAGTCCAATCAGTTTACCTTGCTTGTCCACCACCGGCAGTTTTTCCACCTTGGTCTGGCGGAGGATCTTTTCCGCGCCTTTCAGATCGGTGCCTTCCGGCGCTACGATCAGGTTTTCTTTGGTCATCACCTCGCTCACCTTGCGGGCCATGTCTTCCTCGAAGCGTAGGTCGCGGTTGGTGAGGATGCCCGTGAGCTTGTTGCCTCCGTCTACGATGGGAATGCCACCGATCTTGTTCTCCCTCATCAGCCTCAGTGCCTGACCGATGGTAGCATCGTGGTGCAGGGTCACGGGGTCGATGATCATGCCGCTCTCGGAGCGCTTCACCTTCCTTACCTGGTCAGCCTGCTTTTCTATAGACATATTCTTATGCAGGATGCCGATGCCGCCCTCGCGTGCCAGGGCGATCGCCAGCGACGCTTCGGTCACCGTGTCCATAGCCGCGGATAACATGGGGATGTTGAGACTGATATCTTTTGTGAGTTTCGTGCGTATATCTACCTCCCTGGGAAGCACTGCGGAGTAAGCAGGCGAGAGGAGCACATCGTCAAACGTTAAGCCTTCAATGAAAGTCCTGGAGTTTGTTGCCATGTGCAAAGATAGGGGGCTTTGATGTTTTCGGTTTACGGTTTTCAGTTTACAGTTGCTCACAGATTTCCCACAGCTTTAGGGTGGCTTAGACGCTAAGCCGCTAAGGACCCGGGGAAAGCCAGTGTTGGCCAAACCGTAAACTAAATGATCCTATACATCTTCCCCGGCAGGCTCTGCACGATGTTCTGCAATTCCAGGCTCAGGATGGCCGCGGCCACCGCGCTGCTGCTCAGTCCCGCGGAGAGGTTGATCTCGTCGATGTGCATGGTCTCTTTTTCCTGCAGCAGCTGCATCAGCTGCTTTTCCTCAGCCGTGAGCTCGATGAACAATTCGCGCTGGTTCTTTTTTTTATGCCCCGATTTTTTTATCCATCCCATGACCTCCAGCAGGTCTTCCGCATCATTGAGCAGGATGGCCTTGTTCATCCGGATCAGGTGGTTGCAGCCACTGCTTTTTTTGTCGATGGTGCGGCCGGGGACGGCAAACACATCGCGGTTGTAGGCGTCCGCCAGTTTGGCCGTGATCATACTGCCGCCCTTCACGTCGGTTTCCACGGTCACGGTGGCGTCGGTGAGTCCTGCTACGATCCTGTTGCGCAAAGGGAAATTGTGTTTATCGGGCTTGGTGTTGCTGAAGAATTCCGAAAAAATGCCTCCTCCCTCCCTGATCATTTCCTTGGCCAGGCCGGCATGGTCGGGAGGATAGATGGTATCGAGCCCATGGCCCACCACGCCAATGGTAGGAAGATGATATTTCAGCGCCGCTTTGTGCGCAATGGCATCGATGCCAAAGGCCAGTCCGCTCACGATGGTCACATCATGTTCTTTCAGGTCTTTCACCAGTTTCTCGGTGAACTGTTTTCCGTAATCGGTATTGTTTCTTGTGCCAACTATTGCCAGGAGCCTGGAGGCATTCAGGTCGGCGCTGCCTTTATAAAAGACCATCGTGGGCGGATCGTAGCATTGGAGCAAGCGCCGGGGGTAGGCGGCATCAGTAAGAAACAAAGCGGAGATGTTGTATTTCTCAATGAATTTTACTTCTGCTTCGGCGGGTGCAAAATCTTTGAATTGCTTGATGGAGCGCGCACGCACCGTGCCGATGCCTTCGATCTTTTCGAGCTCGATCTGTCTGGCCATGAAGATGGAACGCGCATCACCGAAATGGTTCACGAGGATCTTGTTGTGCACGTCGCCGAGGTTGGGTACCAGGCAAAGTGCCAGGCGATACAAGAGTTCTTCGCTTTGTGGTTCGCTGCCCATTGATCTCCGAAGTTAAATGTCCCGCGTGGCCTGCAGGCTTTGCAGGCTTGGGATTTTTCCCAGGAAAACTTGCATTTATTTGGCGATCACCTTGAGCTCCGTGCGGCGGTTTTGTGCCCGGCCTTCTTCGGTTTCGTTGGTGGCCACCGGCCTGCTGGCACCCAGTCCCTGCGCCGAGAGCCTGTCCCTGGCAATGCCCCTGGAAACGAGGTATTCTACCACCGCTTTTGCGCGGTTTTCCGAAAGCTTCATGTTCTGCGCAGCGCTTCCCACGTTATCGGTATGACCTTCGAGGCGGATCTTCACGGTTGGATTTTCCTGCATCAGCTGCACCAGCTTGTCCAGCTCCACCCGAGAGCCCGGCTTGAGTTCATATTGATTGAAGTCGAAGAAAATATTTCTTAGCACCACACCTGCATTGACCTCGATGGGTTGCAGCGCAATGTTCTTTACGTAAACAGAATCCTCTTTCTTGTTGTCGAGGCTGTAGTTGTCGGAATAGAACAGGTAACCCTTCCTGTTCACACTAAAGGCATAGTCCTTACCCAGTGGAAGCGTGATGAGAAAGTTGCCGGTCTCATCGGTCTGCACCCGGGAGATCACCTGGCCAGTGGCCAGATCAGTAAGCTCCACGGCGGAAGGAAGGCCTGCTCCTGTTTTGATATCAGAGACGGTTCCCTTCACCCAGGTAGTGGTAAATGGACGAATACCTTCTCTCAGTTCGAAGCTGTAGATGTCCAGGCCCCCGCGGGTATCGCTGCGGTCACTGGCATAGTAAGCGGTCTTGCCATCGGCGGCGATGAAAATAGTGCCTTCGTGGTCGATGGTATTGATAGGATATCCCAGGTTTTCCGGTTGGCCCCATTTGCCGTCGGCGCCCTTTTTCACCATGAATAGATCGTCGTGGCCATAACCGGGCAAATAGCTGGAGGCAAAATATAAGGTCTGGTTGTCGGCATGAATGAAGGGACCCGATTCATCTCCCGGCGTGTTGATCTCAGGGCCCAGATTTTCCGGGTCGGACCATCTTCCATTGGGCAGCAAGTGAGCCACATAAAGATCCGATCCGCCATAGCCACCCGTGCGGCGGCTGGAGAAATAAAGATCTCTTTTATCCGGAGAAAGGCTGGGTTGTGAATCCCACTGTTCGGAATTGATGCGGTTGCCGAGGTTGACGGCATCGCTCCAGCCCGTTTTTCCCAGGTAGGAAATATACAGGTCGCATCCGCCGAGTCCGTCAGGACGATTGCAGCCCGTGAACACCAGCCATTTGGCATCCTGCGAAATATTCTGTGCGCCTTCGTTATCGGGTGTGTTAATGGTTCCGGGAAGGGCAGTGGCCGGTTCCCATTTTCCATTGTTCATTACACTGCCATAAAAATCCTCGTTGAAGTTTTTGATGCGGCGGGTGAAGATCAGCTGGTTCGTCTCAATAGGGATGGATGGAAAATATTCTGATTCCTTCGAATTGATGGCATCGCCCAGGTTTTTGGGGGCGAATACATAATTGGAGTCCGGGTTGTTCTTCTTGAAATCTAGTGCAAACTGGAAGGTCTTTCTCCTGTATTCTGCCGCCTTTCTTGCATTCGGATTGAGCTGCGTACGGATCAATAATTCTTCGATCGCTTTCATGGCGTCTTCAAAGCGGCCAAGTCCGGCAAGGTTGATGGCATAAGGAAGCCTGTATTCAAAAGTATATCCTGTGTCGAGGGGGAAGGCTTTTTCGTAATAGCTCACGCTGGTGGAATAATCTTTCAGCTGGCCGTATAGTCCGGCGATGGATAGGTAGGCATCGATATATTTCCCGTCGCGCTCAATGGCTTCTTTGAGCGACTCGATGGCCTCGCCGTATTTGCCATCCTGCGCTTTTTCCAGGGCCTTGTTGTAGGCTTCAATGGCTTTTTTGTTGATCCTGGATTGATCGTACTGGGCGGATACGGAACCTGCCACCAGCAATAGAGCGATGGCCAGCAGGCATGGAAGGGTCTTCATCCTATGAAATTAAAAACTATTCGGGAGGGTTGAAGGCGGGACCGGGTATTTTAACAGTTCAGCCCAAGGGAAACTGCGGAACTGATGAACAGATGAATGCTGAATGTTGATTTCTGAAGTCTGTGTGCATGAACTACTCAATATTCAACGACTCTATTCTGCGCGATCCGCGGGCTGCTTTATCTGCGTGATCCGCGGGAAAAATTGACTGCACCCCAGGGAACCTCACAACCAGAAGTGACCCCATTTCACGTTTCACCTTTCGCGCTTACGGAACGTTAATGTATTTGTGCACTTGCAGCGAAAGTTGCCACTCGGGATGTTGCTTGATGAAATCAATGATCATGGGTGTCACCGTGGCCGCCTTTGACCATTCGGGCTGAAGGTAAAGTTTGCAGTCAGCCGCTACGTGTGGCTGCCATTTCCTGGCCCATTCCAGGTCGGAGCGGTTATAGACCACGATCTTGAGTTCGCTGGCTACCGGCAAGATTTCCGGTAAGGGCTCTTTGAATTTTTTGGGAGAAAGCGTGATCCAGTCCCAGCTGCCGGAGAGTGGCGAGCTGCCCGAGGTTTCTATATGCATTTTCAAACCGGCCTGCCGGAAGGCCGTAGTCAGTTGCGTAAGGTCATGCATCAGCGGCTCACCTCCCGTGATCACCACGATCTGGGCCGGTGTGCCTTGTACGGTTTGCAAAAGTTCGCTGATGCTGATCTGCGGATGCGCATCCCTGTCCCAGCTGTCCTTGACGTCGCACCATACGCAGCCCACATCGCAGCCACCCAGGCGAATGAAATAAGCCGCCCTGCCCTGGTGAGCTCCCTCTCCCTGGATGGTATAGAAATGCTCCATCACTGGAAGTGAAAGCGTTTCTGGCCCTCCCTGAAGGGAGGATAGAATCTTCGTTGAGAATTTCATCATGAAAAAATTTTCACCTTTCACCTTTCACCTCCCGATAGCTATCGGGACACCATTCACGCATGTGTCCCCATCATCCCTCCACCTCATCGTAATGCTTTATGGCGCATGCCTTGAACGTATTCTTCATCAGTGCCGCGATGGTCATGGGTCCCACACCGCCCGGCACCGGGGTGATAAACGAACATTTGGGCGCCACGTTCTCAAAGTCCACGTCGCCCTGGATGCGGTAACCCGATTTGCGGGAGCTGTCTTCAATGCGTGTGATCCCCACGTCGATCACTACTGCCCCTTCTTTCACCATTTCCTTCTTTACAAATCCCGGTCTGCCCAGGGCCGCTACGATGATGTCGGCCGACCTGCAGATCTCTTCCAGGTTTTTCGTGTGTGAGTGACAGATAGTGACCGTGCAATTGCCCGGATCGCCTGAGCCGCTGAGTAAAATGCTCATGGGCCTGCCTACGATATTGCTCCTGCCGATCACCACGGCGTGCTTTCCTTTGGTCTCTATCTTATAATGTTCCAGCAAAAGCAGGATGCCATAAGGTGTGGCGGGCACAAAAGTGGGTTGGCCCAACACCATTTTCCCCACGTTGATCGGGTGGAAGCCGTCCACATCCTTGGAAGGGTCAATAGCATTGATCACTTCTTCCGCGGAAATATGCCGGGGCAGCGGTAATTGAACCAGGATCCCGTCCACTTCCGGATCTGTGTTGAGGTCTTCCAGCACGTTCAGGAGTTTCATGGAAGAGATATCCTCCTCCATACGGATGAGCGTAGACCGGAACCCCACTTCTTCACAGGCCCTCACTTTCGAGGCAACATAGGTCTCGCTGGCCCCGTTGTTTCCTACCAGAATGGCCACCAGGTGCGGCACCGGCTTTCCTTCTGTTGATCTTTGCGCTACTTTCAGCTTCAACGCGTCCTTGATGCTCTGAGACGCTTCTTTTCCGTTTAAAATCCCCATCGGGCAAAGGTAAATACCCATGGATAGAGTGCCGGCACTTTCTAGTATTGGGTATAAATTAATTTATGCGACATTTTTACCTTCTCCTGCTCTGGCTGCCTGTGCATGGACAGCCTTCTCTTTCCCTGCCTACAGCTGCGGCCTACTCAGCCAAACTACCGGTGCAGGCCTTTCTTCAAAACCCTGCCGCCCTTGCCCTGTCAGAGGGGAAAGGAATCTGGATAGCGGGAGGGAGGTCCTACATGCTCATACCGGTATTTTCACTGGCTGCACAGTGGCCTTTGGGAGGTTCTGTTTTTGGTTTCCACGCGGATTATTCCGGCGATGCCTTTCTTCGGGAAACGCAGGGAGGCCTGGCCTATGGCCGCCGGATGGCCAACAAACTCGGCGCGGGTATTTTATTCAATTACCAGTCGGCGCAAGTACCGGCAAGGGCCGCGGAGCAAGTGCTCACCATTGAGGGAGGCTTGCTGCTGCAGCTCACACCGGAATTGCTCACAGGGATCAGGGTCAGCAAGCCCGTGCTGGGACAGGAGAACAACTGGCCCGGTACCAGTTTTCATGCAGGGCTGGGTTATACCCTTTCCGACCGTTTCGTAGTGGCCGCCACTGCCAGCAAGATCCCGGACCGGGCGGCAAGTTTGCAGCTGGCGGCGGATTATCGGTTCGCGGACCGGCTCTCTGCCTCCCTGGGTTATTTGTCGGGCAACGCCAGCTGGTTCTTTGGAACGGCCATAGGCTTTACCGGCTTCCAGCTCGAAGCAACCGCCCAGGTGCATCCCTATCTCGGGATCTCGCCTGTCCTTTCCATTTTATTTCAGGAAAAAAAGAAAACGCATGAAGTGGACCGTTAGCCTTTTGGCCCTGCTGCTCCTGGTGTTCCCTGCCCCTGCGCAAGTGGCGACGGAGGAACTGGCGGAAATGATGGAGGGCATCGATGAAGTACCCGACGACGAACTCGCGGAACAGCTGTCGGATTGGGAAAGGCATCCCCTGGATATCAACCGGGCGCGTGCAGAAGACCTTCGTCGCTTCCGGGTGATATCCGACCTGCAGATCGGTTATTTCCTTCAGTACCGGGAGAAGCTGGGTCCCTTCATCGATCTCCATGAGTTGCAGGCCGTGCCCGGGTGGCCGGTGGGGCTGCTCAAAAAAATTCTTCCCTATCTCACGGTGAAAAGCCAGGAGATGACCATACCAGGGATCAAGCGTCAACTGACAGCGGGCGATCACCTGCTGCTGGCGCGCTGGGGCAGGATGCTGGAACAAGCTAAAGGTTACCAGCAACCGAAGATCTACGCAGGCAGCTGCGATCAACTGCTGATAAAATATAAATACAAGTACCGCGACCTGCTGCAGTACGGCTTTACTGCCGAAAAAGATGCCGGCGAAGCCATGAAAAAAGGTTTTGATTTTTATTCCTTTCACCTGTTTATAAGAACGGGGGGTTGGGTAAGGCAGATCGCTATGGGTGATTACAGCATCAACCTGGGGCAGGGCCTGGTGCAGTGGAACGGTATGGGTGCAGGCAAGGGAGCAGAAGTGATACAGGTGAAGCAGCAGGCGGAAATGCTAAGGCCTTATTCTTCCAGCATGGAATCAAATTTTCAGCGTGGCCTCGCTGCTGTTCTTGAAAAAGGCAGGTGGCAGGGACTGGTATTTCTTTCAGCCTTGCGCGTATCCGGTAACATGGCGGATGATACCTCCTCGGCTCTTACTTCCATTGCCTTATCAGGACTGCATAGAACCCAGGCTGAACTGGAAGACCGGAAAAATACGAGGCTGGTCAAAGCAGGCAGCCATCTCAATTTTCGCACTGGAGCCCTGAGGGCGGGCATCAATGTGATGATGTCAACGGTCTCGAAACCCTTCAACACTTCTCCTTCTCCGCACCGGGCGCTGATGCCGCGGGAAAGCAGGAGCCTGCATTATAGCTCCGATCTTTCCTACACCTGGCGCAACATGCACTTATTTGGAGAAGCCGCGTTTTCCGGGAATGCGCCCTCTATCCTGCTGGGCGCCATGGCGAGTGTGGACAGGAAGGCCGAGCTCGCCCTGCTGTTCAGGCAGATTCATCCCCGCTATCATGCGCCTGCCGCGAATGCATTTACAGAATCATCTACGGTAAGCAATGAAACGGGTTTCTATGCAGGGTTGAGCATCCGGCCTGTGCAGCCGCTTGAAATCAAGGTCTATACAGACCTGTTTCATTTCCCCTTCCTGCGCTACAGGCAGAACGGACCGGCGTGGGGAAGCGAGGCATTCCTGCAGCTGCATTTTCGTCCCTCCAAACATGCAGAGATCTATTTCAGGTGGAAGACAGGTGAGAAGATGCAGAACAGCGCGCCGGCTCATGCGATTGCACCGCTGGTGGCTGTGCAGCAGCAACACCTGAGGCTCCATTTTTCCTGCCAGTTCTCAAGCAATACGGAACTAAGAGGCAGAACGGACATTTCTTTTTACAAAAAAGAGGAACATAAGGAACACGGGTACCTGAGTTACGTGGAAGGGCGATTCCGTTTGTCCGGAAACATTAGGCTGCAGCTTCGCCTGCAATCCTTCGAGACCACGGGATACAACAGCCGCATCTATGCTTACGAGCAGGATCTGCCTTATGCATCAGCCCTTCCTTCCTTTGCCCATGCAGGGGTTCGGTACTACTTCGTGGTCAACAAAGGCCTGGGCCAACAGCTGGAATGTTCCATGAAATGGGCTCAAACCATTTATAGTAACCTAAGTTCCTCAGGATCAGGTGCAGGAATGGTGGAGGGGAACAGGCGGTCCGAGATCAGGCTGCAGGTTCTCGTGTTATTTCCCGGATAAAAACCTGGCAAAAAGGGTGGAATTGTTAAAAGAATATTAATATTTTACTCACGGAACCAGCTAACCGGCTCTGATTAATCAACCTAAACCTACAATCAGACATGAGAAAATCAATGCTATCATTAGCTATGCTACTGGTATTGCAGGCCTTTGTGCTCGCGCAAACCAGGACCATCACCGGACAGGTGAAGGACGAAAAAGGATCACCCGTATCCTTTGCTTCAGTAAAAGTGAAAGGAACCAATTCAGGCACATCGGCAGATGCGCAGGGTGTGTTCAGCATCAGTGCGAAGACCGGCGACGTGCTGGTGATTTCCGCGGTGGACTTTGCTGAAAAGCAGGTGACCGTAGGAACATCCGAATCGGTTTCTGTTTCATTGGCGAAATCCGACAGGATGATCGACGAAGTGGTGGTGACCGCCCAGGGCATTCGCAGAAAACCCAAGGAATTGGGCTATTCGCTGGCGAAAGTGAGCAATGAAGACCTTACGATAGGCCGTTCTCCGCAACTGGCGTCCAGCCTTTCGGGTAAGGTTTCGGGCCTGGCGATCTATAACGTGAACAACAGCGTGGATCCCGATGTGAAGATCGTGCTGCGCGGATACCGTTCTCTCACCGGAAACAACGACGCGCTGATCGTGATCGATGGAATTCCCAATACTTCACAAAGTGTGCTGAGCCTGCTGAATCCTAACGATATTGAAAATGTGACCGTGCTGAAAGGCGGCCAGGCCGCTACGCTCTATGGGTCTGCAGGTGTGAATGGCGTGTTGGTGATCACCACCAAAAAAGGCCACCAGGGCAAGATGAAGGTTACCTACTCCAACACCACCAATTTCGACAAGCTGGCCTGGCTTCCGGAGTTCCAGGACAAATACGGCAACGGTTCGCACTACGCAACATCTTACGGTGCGGCTGGCTACAAGACCGATTACAAGGAGAGGATGAAGGACAACTGGCGGCCGTTCGAGAACCAGCAGTATGGCGATCCCTACGATGGCTCCATGCGCATTGTGGGCCGTGTGCTGGAAGATGGCTCCAAACTGATCATTCCTTATGCAGCGATACCCGGAGAAAGAAAAAGAACTTTTGAAACGGGCTATACCATCAACAACCAGATCGGCATCTCGGGCGGCGATGCGGTAGGTACCTATTACTTGTCTTACGAGAACAACCATACCAAAGGCATCGTGCCGGGAGATAAGGCCACAAGGAACAGCCTTCGCCTGGCCGCTTCCCGCGGGAACGACCGTTTCAGGGCCAGCTTCAATGGCGCTTACGTGGGATCTGCCTACGACCGCACATCATCAGATTTCTATTTCGACGTGCTGAACGTAGCTGCACACATTCCTATTTCTACCATGCGCGACTGGCGGACGGACAAATTTGCCAATCCCAACGGCTTCTACGATGATTATTATAACAACCCTTATTTCAATGCGGATATCAACCGCCAGCGCTACCAGGATGCCAACCTAACGGGTAATGTGGAGTTGAACCTCAGGGCGCTTTCGTGGCTGAATGTGGTGAACAGGACCGGCGTGATCAACAACTCCAGGACGAGAAAGAATACCACTGAAAAATTCCTGTACTCCGATTGGGCCGATGACAGCGCTTATGTGCCTTCTCCTTGGGATTGGGCAAACGATTATGATGGTATCGGCCGCGCAGGTGTGGACATTCTCGGATCGGTGTTCGACCAGATCACCAATGAGAATGTGATCAACAACGAGTTTCAGCTTCAACTGGACAAGACCTTCGGCGACTTTACCAACAATATGATCCTGGGCCAGAGCCTGTACCAGAGAAAAACAAAATACACCAGCGTAGGATCCGGCTCTATCGTAGTGCCTGATATATATAATGTATCCAACCGCCAGGGCGAGCTGACCAGCGGAAGCGGTGAGCAGAACACCATGGAGAGGAAATATGGTTATTATGCCGACCTCACCACAGGCTGGAAAGACAAGGTCTTCGTCCATGGATCTTTGCGGTATGACGCCTCTTCCAGGTTTTATAAGCCAGACAGGGATAAAAGTCTCTATGCATATCCTTATTACGGGGTGGACGTTTCGGCAGTGTTGACAGACCTGGTGCCTTCTATCAAGAGCAATATCCTCAACTACGCCAAGCTCCGTGCAGGGTATAATAAAAATGGCAACGACAATATCGGGTTGTACGGGCTGGACCTGAACTTCAGTAATGGTTCCGGCTTCCCTTATGGAAATACAGTGGGCATTACCGTGGGCGATGTACTACCTGATGCAGGCCTGCGTCCCGAGTTCGTTAAATCATTCGAGGTAGGAGGTGAGTTCCAGTTATGGAGGAACCGCATCAATCTCGATGCAAGCTTTTACAGGCAGAAATCCGATGGCCAGCTGCTCACAGTGAAGATCCCGAACTCCACGGGCTATCCTTTCCTGAGCATCAATGTGGGTGAAACTAAGAACTGGGGATATGAGACCGACCTGCGCGTACAGGTGCTCAACAGCACAGCGCTCAACCTGGAGATGAGTTTCCGTTACAGTTATAATAACAACGAAGTGCTCAATCTCTTCCAGGGAGTGGACCAGTTTGCCTACGGCGGCTATTCCTATGCGCAAACCTATGTGATCAAGGGCGAGAGCTATCCGCGCATGAAGGCGACAGGTTACCAGAGGGATTCCCTGGGCCGCGTGATGGTGGACCGCAACACGGGTTATCCGCTGCGTCCATCCGACCTGCAGAACTTCGGAAGGACAACGCCTCCGCACATGGCGGGTACGGGCATGAAAGTGCGCTACGGCAACTTCCTTTTGATGGCCAACGCGGAATACCGCGGCGGTCATGTGATCTTCCATCAACTGGGAAGGGACATGACGTTCACAGGTTCAGGAAAATGGACAGAGAACAGGGAGCCGCACATCTTCCCTAATTCATCTTATATAGATGCAAGCGGAAAGCTGGTGGAAAATACGTCCGTGTACGTGCGGGAAGCGGAGTATGCGCTTTGGGTAGACAACTACAGGCACATCGCGGAAAACTTCATCACCCCGGGATGGTTCATTAAGCTTCGCGATGTGAATCTCAGCTACACCATTCCTGTTAAATACCTGGCGAGAACCAAGGTGATCACCGGTGCTTCTGTGGCGATATTCGGAAGGAATCTTTTGACCGCTGTGGACAAGACCAATATGTACACAGATCCGGAATTCAGCTATACTACCGGTAACGGACAGGGTATCAATAATACCGGGCAAACACCGCCTGTTCGCCAGTACGGGTTCAACATCAACCTGAGCTTCTAACCATTAAAAACTAAACAATGAGAAAATATATAATTGCCATCCTGGTCCTTGCCGCAGCCGCCACCGGCTGTAAAAAGGACTGGCTCGATATCAATACCAATCCGAACTCGCTGCCGACGGCGAGCCCCAACTATGTGTTCACCAATGCAGCCACTACTTCCGCCAGGGTGCTGATCGCTCCCAACGAGCTGGGATCGTACTGGAGCGGGCAGTGGACGCAGTCGAACTCCTACATCCTGTCTTCCAGCATTTTCTCGTACACATTTACAAATACGGATTTCAATTACTGGGACAATCTCTACAACAACCTCCAGGACTATGAATACGTGGTGACGAATGCGGATGCCAACAACCAGGCCTTTCTGAAGGGACCTGCCAGGGTGATGAAGGCCTACATTTTCCAGATGCTGGTGGACATGTACGGCAACATTCCATATACAGATGCCCTGCGGGGGGTAAAGTCGCTCGCGCCGAAGTTCGACAACCAGGAGGATGTGTATGAAAACCTGCTGGCCTTGCTGGATACGGCTATTATGAACCTGAAGGCCAACAGCTTTCCCGGCAGCTTCAAAAGTTCCGACGTGGTGTTTGCGGGTAATACCACCAAGTGGGTGAAATTCGCCAACAGCTTAAAAATGCGTATCCTGATCAGGCAAAGCAGGATCCCCGGCAGGGACAATGATATCATTACAGAGATCAATAAAGCGGTGGCCGAAGGCACAGGCTTCCTGGGCGCCGGTGAGGATATGGGTGTGAACCCGGGCTGGCAGCCCAGCGATGGCAAGATGAACCCCTTCTATGAGACCTGGGGCTACAATGCTGCGGGCGCGGTGAAGTCCCTGGGCCGCTATCCCAGGCTGACCAAGTACCTGTTCGACGAGCTAAAAGCCGACAATGACACCTTCCGGCTAAAGCGGATAGCCTATGCAAAGGGTGGTGAGAATACCAATAACCCCGGTGTGAGCGCGCAGCCAGAACTGGTGTCGAATTATGTGGGCGTTCCATTTGGAGCCGGTAGCGGCTACACCGCCCAGGCCACTTCTTACGTGGGACCTTCGGTGCTGGTGAAAGGGCAGTATAATAAGCCTGTTATATTAATGACAGCCGCTGAAAGCCAGTTCCTCCTGGCCGAAGCAAAGGAGAGGTATGGGGCCTCGGTGACCATTCCATCCAGTTCCCAGCAATATTATGAGCAGGGTGTGAGGGAATCCTTCCGCCTGCTGGGCGCCACTTCGGCCCAGGCAACTGCCTTGCTCACCGGGGGCGCCACCGAGGCCGACTGGGCTGCGTCACCCAATAAGTTGCAGGCGATCTGGAAGCAGAAATGGTATGCCCTGGTGAATTTTACGGGCTTTGAGGCCTGGACAGAGTACCGCCGGACCAATTATCCGGTGACCCCTCCGTCGATATCGGCTTCCACGCCACCGCCAGTCAGATTATACTATCCTTCTACCGAAAAAGGCTCCAATGATGCGAATGTGTCTGCACAAGGTGCCATCAATGTGACCACTTCCCGGTTATTCTGGGATGTTGATTAACTATTGTATATCAGATTTTTAGACCCCCACTGGGGGTCTTTTTATTTTTTATCCGATTATTTTAACGTTTTCTTGAAAAACTATATCTTGCGCGCAGCATAATCGGTAACGGGCTTGTCTATCAAACGACATTTTCCCCTTAAACCGGAAAAATGGCTGCTATATTTTCGTATTCGTTTATTAAAATTAATTTCCACATGAGAAAAATTGCATCATTACTATCGATGCTTATGCTACTTTCTATGTTAGCATTTGCTCAGACCCGTACCATTACGGGCCAGGTCAGGGATGGCAGAGGTGAAGGAGTGCCGTTTGCTACAGTTACTGAAACTGGCACCCGGAACGCCGTTCAGGCGGATGCCAATGGTAATTTTACCATTCGCATTGGCACCAACAGCAAGTTGACGATCTCTGCTACTGGGTTCAACGCTCAGACCATTGACGTTACAGGTACTTCAGCTACTGTTAGCCTGGTACGCAACGACGAGCAGCTCCAGGAAGTGGTAGTTACTACCGCTTTGGGTATTCGCAGGCAGCCGAAAGAATTGGGCTATGCCACAGCGAAGATCTCCAACAAAGAGCTTACCCAGGCCAACGCCGTGAACGTTCAAAGCGGATTGACCGGTAAGGTTTCCGGTCTGAACATCCAGACCACCAACAACAGCGTATTTGAGAATACGCGTATCACGTTGCGTGGTATCCGTTCACTCACTGGTAACAACCAGCCACTGCTTGTGATCGACGGTTCTACTGTTCCGTTGAACTACATCAACAGGCTGAACCCTAACGACGTGCTCGACATGTCCATCCTGAAGGGTGCTGAAGGTGCGCAGGTCTATGGTCCTGAAGGCGTTAACGGTGTGATCCTGATCACTACCCGCCAGGGTTCCAGGTCAGGTGCTCCTGAAGTACGCATCGGAAACTCTACGCAGTTCTCCAAAGTATTGTTCATGCCTGATTTCCAGACCCAGTTCGGTTCTGGCTCTTCAGTGGATGCCAACGGTGTTGGTGTGTACGATCCTATTGAGAATCAGCAGTATGGAGACGAATTCGATGGTTCTGTAAGGCCAATTGGTAAGCCATTGCCAGGTGGTGTGCAGCAAATGGAGACCTATTCTTATAAGAAAGATGGTCGCCGCAACTTCTTCGAGACTGGTACTACCGTTCAGAATGATATCTCTTATTCTGCAAAGAACTTCACGCTCTCCGCACAGGATGCCAACATCCGTGGCGTTTTGGGTGGTGACAAGAACCGCAGGACAACTTTCCGCTTCCATTCAGGCCATGAGTATGGCAAACTGAGTGCAAACTTCAATATCGCGTACACCCGTCGCCAGTACAATGTGGCTACGAACTCGCCTTATTGGGAAGTGTTCAATACTGCCGGTCATATCGACCTGGGCAAGTATGAGGACTGGAGGAACGATCCTTTCGCAAGTCCTAACCATTATTTCAACGAATACTACCAGAATCCTTATTTCATTAAGGACCGCGCACGCAGCACTGGTAACAACGACGATATCTTTGCACAGGGACAACTTGGATTCAAGATCGCTCCATGGCTGACAGCTACTTACCGCGCCAGCACTACTATGGAGAACAGTGATTATTCCAACACGGCCGATGCATTCAACTTCTCTTCTTACGCCAAGGATTCTACACACAAGTACAACGCATCCAACGACTATTTCGCCAGCGTAGCTGACGGATCTTCAAGGGTGAACCGCGTTACTTCTGATGTTTACCTGATGGCTAAGAAAGATTTCGGAGCATTTGGTGTGGATGCCCTTGTGGGTAACTCAGTGTTCCAGGACAAGGCAAAATCAGTTGCTCTTTCCGGATCTAACCTGATCATCCCTACACTTTTCAACGTAGCCAACAGAACTGGTGAAGCTGATGTAAGTGAAGGAAATTCAATGTACCGCAGGGTGGGTCTTTTCGGCCAGGTTCAGTTCGATTATAACAACTGGGCTTTCATCACCTTCGCTGGTAGAAATGACTGGGATTCCCGTTTGGATGAAACCAAGCGTTCTGAGTTCTATCCTGGTGTGAACGCATCCTTAGTCTTAAGCGATGCGATCCCTGCAGTGAAGAACAGCAGCATTGTATCTTATCTTAAGTTAAGAGGTGCCGTTTCTAAATCTGCGAACGCCAACATCGGTGTTTACCAGCTGGATCAGGCCTTTGTACCTGCTGGCAACTTCCCTTACGGTTCATTGCCTGGTTTCCAGGGTATCACTACCATCAGGGACCCATTCATTGAAATGGAAAAAGTAAACACCAAGTCTATAGGTCTTGAGCTCGGTATGTTCAAGAACAGGGTAATGCTGGAAGTAAGTGCTTACAAGCAGAACAATACAGACCAGATCGTTACCATCAGCCTTTCTCCTGCAACAGGTTATTCCAACGCGTTGCTGAATGCTGCTGACTTCGATAACGAAGGTCTGGAGTTCGACCTCCGCATGACGCCTGTAATGGATCTCGGTCCGGTTACTTTCAACCTCAGGACCAACCTGACACTGATGGATTCTAAAGTGAATTCAGTTTATGCAGGTCTGGATGAAGTTGGACATGGTAACCTGAACTATTCTATCGTAGGACATCCTGCGAACGTATTCAGGTTAACTGATTACAACAGGGATTCTTTAGGAAGAATTATCGTGAACCCAGTGAATGGGTATCCTTCAGCTGACCCGGTTCCAAAGATCTTCGGAAGAACACTGCCTACTACCATCTTTGGTATTACGCCTTCTTTCGCAGCTTATGGTTTCAGCCTGACAGCTACTGCTGACTACCGTGGAGGTCACCATGTATATCATGGTATCGGACCTGACATGGACTTCACTGGTTCTTCTGCAAGAAGTGGTTCCAATGGCCGTCAGCGTTTCATCGTACCTAACTCAGTGATCCTGAACACAGCCACTGGTAAGTATGAGCCCAACACAAGCGTACTGGTTGCTAACGGTGGATATGGTTTCTACGAGAATACTGCCAACAACAGGGGTATCCAAACCAACTACTTCTCCAGTGCAGCAGCATGGAAGATCCGCGAGATCGCTCTGACTTATGATGTGCCTTCAAGACTGCTTGGAAAAACTAAGTATGTTAAAGCGGCTTCTATAGGACTGGTAGGCAGGAACATGTTTACTTTCCTTCCAGAGTCTAACCAGTGGACTGATCCAGAGTTCAACACATCTACTGGAAACGCTGTGGGTGTAAATAATACGAATATCCTTCCTCCAACAAGGCAGATGGGATTCAATATTAATTTAACCTTCTAAGCCACTATTCATTATTTTAAATTTCTAGCAATGAACAAATTGAAAATATCTTTAATAGCTGTGATGGTGGGTGGAACGCTATTAGCAGGTTGTAAAAAGGATTTCTTTGATATCAATACAGATCCTAATACAGCCACTGAAGCGAATATTACTCCCAACCTGGCCACAGCCGCCCAGTTGCTCAACTCAGCAGCGGGTAATGCTTCCAGCTACGACTTCCTCAACAGGTGGATGGGCTACTGGAGCGCGTCAGGCTCTTATTCAAGGGCAACCGTTGAGATGAGCTATGGTATCACTACCGGCTTTGCCAACGGTATCTGGAACAACAACTATTATATTGGAGGCCAGTACCGCCAGATCGAAAGGAAGGCTGCTACTTTGAATCAGCAGTTCTATAGGGGTATCGCTATTGCCATGCAGGTGATGCACATGCAGATCCTGGTTGACCATTACGGCGATGTTCCTTACAGCAAGGCCTTTGATTTTACCGGCAACATTCGCCCGGCTTACGATGACGACGAGGCTATCTATAAGGACCTGATGGTTCGCCTGGATACAGCTTTGGCTGCTATTAAGGCTGGTACTATTGATCCTAACATTGCCACGCAGGACGTGATCTTTGCTGGTAACAGGACCAACTGGTATAAGTTCATCAACACACTGAAGCTTCGCCTGCTGATCCATACTCATAACGACGCCACTTTCAACATTCCTGCTGAGATCGCCAAGATCACTGCAGAAGGTTCTGGCTTCCTGGGTAATGGCTTAAGCGCGATGGCTCAGCCTGGTTACGGTCCAACAAAGCCCAATCCTTATTATGCAGCTCACCTGCACCAGGAGAATGGCAACGAGGCCGACAACTACAACAGGGCTAACTGCTTTATCCTCGATCAGATGACCCCACTGGGTGACCTGAGGTATCAAAGGCAATATCGTACGCCTAAGTCACTGCCTACAACTTTCAGGTGTACTACTTACGGTGCCAACCCAATCGATGACCTGAACAGCGACCGTACTTCCGGTCCTGGTTATGGACTGATCAGGGTGCCTGCTGCTGTATTCTCTGTACCACCATCGGCTCTTGCAGCAACTGGCGCCAGCCAGCCAATGTGGGTAATGACATCAGTAGAAGCTATGTTCCTGATCGCTGAGGCAACCGCAAGGGGATGGCTGACAGGTGATGCGCAAACTGCGTATAACGATGCCGTACGTGAGTCATTCACTTACCTCACTTTAACTACAGCACAAGCTGACGCATATCTCGCTGGTATTGACGTGAAAGTGGCCTGGCCTACTTCCGGCAACCTTAACGACCAGATGTTTGTGATCGCCTGGCAGAAATACTTTGCCCTGAACGGCTTACAGGCCAACGAGACCTGGACAGACGTTCGCAGGCTGGGTATTGTACAGCCACCACTGTCAATTGCACCAGAAAGGGGAAGCAATCCTATTCCTATCAGGTTGCTCTATCCTCAGGCTGAGTACAACTTCAACAAGGAGAACGTGGCAGCTGAAGGAACTATTAATCAATTCACATCCAACGTATTCTGGGATAATTAATAGCTGTTAAAACATAAATCAACAACAATGAAAAGAACAATAAACAAATTTTCCCTGATACTGGTGGCCCTCCTCGGCATCACAGGAACCTCCTGCTTAAAGGATGAAGGTTTCGACAATGGCGAGTACGGTTCAATCACCGGCAACACCTCGGGACAGGAGTTCGTTAGCATTCCCCTGTCGAGCCGTCCGAACAATACGGCTGCTTTGGGTATCGAGTCTAAAACGGGCACACAGGCCATCAAGATCTTCGCTCTGTCTTACGATGCAGCAGATCCGGCTCCGGCTCCGTTCACAGCTACCCTGGCCATCAACAACTCACTGATCACTGATCCTTCACTCACTCCGCTTCCAGCGAGTGCGTATACCATCTCTACCCTGGAAGTTCCCTTCCAGGCGGGTAGAAGGGTGAGCGACAGCGTAGTGCTGAACATCAATACTTCTTCTTTGGATCCTACACAGAAGTATGCACTTGGATTTACGCTGATGAGTGTAAGCAAGGCAGGCGTTCAGATCCCGTCTAACTTGAAAAACCTGATCATGGTGTTCACCATCAAGAACAGGTTCGATGGAATCTATAACATCCGTTCTCACATGATGCACCCGGCCGACCGCCCTGCATCATGGGTAAGGACTCCGTTCGACTATCCTTATGAGATCGAGCTGATCACCACAGGTCCAAACACAGTGGAGTGGAACAACACCGCCTTCGGCGACGGTTTCCATCCTCTGATGACACCAGGTGTGAGCGGTTTCGGTGCTACAAGGGTTGCCTTTGAGTTCGATGCCAACAACGACCTGATCGCAGTATGGAACGCTTATCCTAGTCCTCCTAACGGCCGTGCATTCAACATCGACCCGGCTTATGATGGACGTTGGGATCCGGCTACAAAGACGATCTATGCTGGTTTCTTCATGACCCAGCCTGGTTTCGCCCCTATTCCTATCTACGATACGCTGTACTTCGACCGTGCGAGACCATAATCTCCCGGTTCAACATACCAAGGGCTCCGAAAGGAGCCCTTTTTTTTGACAGCCTAATGATCCATATTCCCGAACTTTACTGCTCAATTTCAATTATGCAAGACCAACAGCCCCCACAACAGGGAATTAACATAGAGATCACCGAAGAGATCGCAGAAGGCAGCTATGCCAACCTGGCGATCATCACCCACTCTCATGCGGAATTTGTGATCGACTTTGTGAACGTAATGCCTGGAACACCCAAAAGCAAGGTGAAATCCAGGATCATCTTCACGCCACAGCACGCCAAGCGCTTCATGAAGGCGCTCACGGAGAACATACAGCGTTATGAATCCGCGAACGGGGAGATCAAGGACCTGGAGGAGATACAGATACCGCTTCATTTCGGCGGTCCGGCAGCGCAAGCCTAAGAAACAGCAGAATGTTGAATGTCGAATGTTGAATGCTGAAGTGAACACACTAGTAGTTCCACCTCAACATTCCCGCCCGAACGCCCGTCCGACCGGGTCATCCGGGCGGGTGCCGTTCGGTACGGGCGGGCATCAGTTCATCAGTTCATCAGTTCATCAGTTCATCTGTTCGACATTCATAAAAGTCCTTCATCAGCGAAGCTATAATACCCGTCTTCACTCACGATCAGGTGATCGAGCACCTTGATGTCGAAGTACTTTGCTGCTTCCCTGATCTTGTGTGTGAGGTCTTCGTCAGCGGCGCTGGGCCGCAGGCTGCCGGAGGGATGATTGTGGCAAAGGATGATGCTTACGGCATCTTCTTCAAGTGCTTTTTTCAGGATGATCCTGGGATCGGCCACTGTGCCCGTCATACCCCCCTCACTGATCACCTGGAAATGGTTGATCTTATTGGCCCTGTTCAAAAATACCACGGCAAATACTTCGTGCCTGTGGTCCTTCAGCAGGGCCTGCAGGTAACGCGCTACGTCGGCGCTGCTGGTCACGATCTCCTTCTCGCGGTAGGAAACTGCCTGCCTCCGGCGCCCAATCTCCATGGCAGCAACGATGGTAATGGCCTTCACAAGGCCCACGCCGCTCACTTTCATGAGTTCGCGCACAGTGAATTTACCTAGGTCGCACAAGCTGTTTTTACCTAATTTCAAAACTTCCCTGGCCAGGTCAATTGCCGACTTTTCGCGGTTTCCATGCCCTATTAGGATAGCTACTAACTCGCTGTCAGACAACGCTTCAGCTCCTTTGGATAGTAGTTTTTCGCGGGGCCTGTCGTCCTTTGCCCATTGTTTTATTGAGTATTTGTGCTCTTGCATGGATTAACTATTTCTGTACTTTTGAAATGCAACTAATATCCTCTCGAACTTAAACCGACCATCCTATGACACGCAATTCCGCCTCTTCGGGCATTGGCGCCCTCCACCCGATCCTGTTTTTTTTCCTGGTTTATGGCATTTCGCTTTTCCTGGCATTTGTAGTATGCCGCACCGTTTATTTTAATATAAACGGAGAGGGAAGTACTGCCGAAAAGCAGGAGATCCAAATGGAGTCGGCGGCCGTTGCTTTACGGTAGCCCAGGCCCGGTAACAAAATTCCGGCATCCAACCAAGAGCAAAGAGGGAAAAAACTATTTCCTCTTTGTTCTTTTTCCCATGTCGTGGCGATATCTTCGCCCGACATTTTCAATCATGCCCTCCACTGCAAAGATTTTCTCGGGAACCGGCTCCCAGCACCTCACCCAACTCATTTGCCAGAGATATGGTTGCCAGCCGGGAAAGATCAGTATCCAACGATTTAGCGACGGCGAGATCCAGCCGACCTTCCTGGAAAGTATCCGGGGAGACGTGGTTTTCCTTGTGCAAAGCACTTTTTCTCCCACGGACAACCTCATGGAGCTCTTGTTGATGATCGATGCCGCCAGAAGGGCATCGGCAGGCAGGATCGTGGCTGTGCTGCCTTATTATGGCTATGCCCGGCAGGACCGCAAGGACAAGCCCAGGGTGGCTATTGGGAGCAAGCTGGTAGCCAATATGCTGGTAGCCGCAGGTGCTGACCGCCTGATCACCATGGACCTGCATGCTCCGCAAATCCAGGGCTTCTTTGATATACCCGTGGACCACCTCGACAGTTCGGCTGTTTTTATACCTTATATAACACAATTAAGGCTCGAAAATCTTACTTTTGCGGCCCCCGACGTGGGCGCTACCAACCGTATCAGGGAGATAGCAAGCTACTTTGAGGCGGAAATGGTGATCTGCGACAAGCACCGGAAACGGGCCAACGAGATCGCCAGTATGGTGGTGATTGGCGATGTGACTGATAAGGATATTGTGATCATTGACGACATCTGCGACACGGCAGGCACTTTAGCAAAAAGCGCCTCCCTGCTTAAAGACAAGGGTGCCCGTAGCGTGAGAGCGCTGGTAACGCACCCGGTGCTGAGTGGAAAGGCCTACGAGAACATTGAAAAAAGCGTGCTGGAAGAACTGATCGTTTGCGATACCATCCCGCTGAGGCAGGAGTCGGAAAAGATCAAGGTGATCACAGTAGCCGAACTTTTCGCTGTTGCTATCCGGAATGCGTTTGAGAACAAGAGCATCAACAACTTGTTCATCCACTCGCAGAGAAGAGACAAATAGTGAATGGTGAATAAAACAACAGAGCAAACTCTAAACAATCAATAATGAAGACAATTACAATCGAAGGACAACTGAGGACCGAACATGGCAAGTCAGCCACCCGCCAGCTTCGCTCTCAGGAACTCGTGCCTGGTGTAATTTACGGGGGTGCGCAGGAAGTGAACTTTGCAGCTCCTGCAAAGGCTTTCAGGCCTTTAGTATACACACCGAATTTCCAGCTGGCCGAGGTAAGCATTGATGGCAAAACCTATCGCTGCATTTTAAAGGACCTGCAATTTGACAAAGTAAGCGACCACCTGATCCACGTGGATCTCCTGGAGCTGGTTGAGGACAAGAAAGTGATCGCCGACATTCCATTGAAGTTTACAGGTGCCGCTGCTGGTGTAAAAGCTGGTGGACGCCTGGTAACCAAGATGAAGTCTGTAAAGGTGAAAACTTATCCTAAGTACCTGAAAGAGCAGATCGAAGTAAACGTAGACAAGCTGGAGATCGGCGAGAACCTGCGTGTAGAAGACGTGAAGGATGAGAACTACGAGATCCTGAACTCACCAAGGATCCCAATCGTTTCTGTGGTAACCACGCGAGCGTTACGCCAGGAAGAAGCTTCTGGTTCTGCCGCTGCTCCTAAAGCCAGCGCCGCCGCACCTGCTGCTGCTGCCGCTCCTGCTGCAAAGGCCAAAAAATAATCCCTTTAAAAAAATGTCAGATCCGGTATGTGAAAGCATACCGGATTTTTTTTGCTCCTCCCACCACTTAGCCCGCCTGCCTTCCGTTGGTCGAAATGACCAAAAACTGCTCAACAATTTTGCTATATTTCAATCCTAATACTTGCACATGAGACTGCTTATTCTCCCCGCTATTTTTTCAGTGATCTTCTTTGCAGCTATGCCCCCCCGGGAAACCAGGGTGGTCAATTTCCGGCCCCAGGCCGACACGGTGAAGAACGACACCACATTCACGGAATACAAAGGGCTTCCGCTGAAAGCCAAAAGAAAACTGGAACTGACCACTTCCGAGGGTACCTGGACATCGTTAGACGTAAGTCCCGATGGAAAGACCATCGTGTTTGACCTGATGGGCGACCTGTACTCCATGCCGTTCACAGGCGGCGAAGCCACTGTGATCACCAAAGGAATGGCCTTCGACGCTCATCCCCGGTTCAGCCCGGATGGGAAAAAGATTCTCTTTGTTTCCGACCGCAGCGGCTCCGACAACCTTTGGTACATCGACACTGAGAAAAAAGATACGGTGCAACTGACCAAAGAAGGCAACCAGGATTTTCCAGGCGCCGAATGGACACCCGATGGTGAATACATCGTGTACTCCAAGGGAAGGCGGGTTCCGCAATTATACATGATCCATAAAAATGGCGGCGGCGGTCTGCAGCTGACCGAGAGTCCCACCATGAAGACCATTGATCCTGCCGTGGGCAGCAATGGCCGCCTGATCTATTTCTCCCGCAGGTTTGGCTCCTGGAATTACAACGCCCAGCTGCCCCAGTACGAGATCGGTGTGTACGACAGGGAGAACGCCAAGATGAATACCATTACCTCACGCTATGGATCGGGCTTCACGCCTGTGCTTTCCCCGGATGGCAAATGGCTGGTGTATGGCACGCGCTATGAAGACAAGACAGGCCTCGTGATCCGTGAACTGGCAACAGGAGATGAAAAGTGGCTGGCCTACCCCGTACAGCGCGACGACCAGGAATCCATTGCTACGATGGGCGTGCTGCCGGGAATGTCGTTTACGCCCGACAGTAAAGAGCTGGTGGCTTCTTACGGAGGCCGCATCTATCGCATTCCTGTCACCGGTGGAAAGCCCATGGAGATTCCCTACGTAGTAAAAGCTTCCATTGAGCTGGGTCCGCAGGTGACCTTCAAATACAAGGTGGAAGACAGTGCGTATGCAAAAGTGTCGCAGGTACGCGACGCTGTGCCCTCACCGGACGGGAAGAAACTGGCGTTCACTGCGCTGGACAGGCTCTACATCATGGATTACCCCAATGGGCAACCGAAAAGAGTGACCACCCATGAGTTTGCCGAAGCGAACCCGGTATGGTCTCCTGATGGAAGCAGCGTGGTATTCACCACGTGGAATACCGGGGGCGGACATTTATACAAGGCGAATGTAAAGGGAAAGCCCTCGGTAGTTAGACTGACCACACAAGGTGCTCTATATGAAAATCCTGCCTTCAATCATGCGGGTGACCGCATTGTTTTCCTGCAGGGCAGCAAGCAAAAATTCAGTGAGGCGGAAGGCCCATTTGTAGACGGTTCCGAATTCAACCTGGCCTGGATCCCCGCCAACGGAGGGCCCATGACCGTGATCGACCAGTCGCGTGGCCGGTATAATCCGCATTTTGTACAAGGTGAGGACGACCGCATCTACTTAAATACTTATGGAAATCTTCTTTCGATCCGGTGGGATGGAAGTGATGAGAAAGTGATCGCGAGGGTAACGGGCATCACCACTTATGGTACCATCAACTATGTGAACGGAAGACCCGCTCCTCACCAGGCCTGCATACTGGTGGAAGACGATCATGCCGAAGCAAAGGAAGTGAACCCACCCTCGCCCGCAGCGCAAATATTGATGTCGCCCGGAGGCGTACGCGCGCTGGCACAGATCAATAATGAAGTGTATGTGGTCACTATCCCAAAGGCAGGTAAGACCGTGAATATTTCCGTGGCTGATGCGCAGAACGCGCAGTTTCCGGCACGGAAGCTCACCGATATTGGTGGTGAGTTCGCTACCTGGTCGGCCGATGGAAAGAAGATCCATTGGAGCCTGGGCAGCAGCTATTGGGCCTATGACATAGACAAGGCCCAGGCCTTCGACGATAGCGTGCGCATCGCAAAAAAAGAGCAGGAAAGAAAAAAAACAGATACAACGGCTAAGCAGAAGACAGACAGCACGAAGAACGTTCAGCCGGGCCTGAAGGACAGTACGCTGAAAGACACGACCATTAAATCAGTTCCTCCTCCCGCACCCAAAAAGGAGGAGCCTTCCTACAAGCCTGAAGAAACGGAGATCGCGGTGTACTACCAGCGAGATATTCCTACGGGACTGGTGTTGCTCAGCGGCGCTAAGGTGATCACCATGAAGGGCGATGAGATCCTTGACAATGCCGATGTGCTGGTGGAGAACAACCGTATCAAAGCCATAGGTAGGGCTGGAAGCCTGCAGGTGCCGGCGAAGACCGTGCTGGTGGACGTAAAGGGAAAATATATCGTGCCTGGATTCATTGACGTACACGCGCACATGTGGCCTCAGTGGGGCATTCACAAGAACGATGTATGGATCTACACCGCCAACCTGGTGTACGGTGTTACTACAACCCGTGACCCGCAAACAGCTACTACGGACGTACTCACATATTCCGACCTGGTTGAGTCGGGACGCATTGCAGGGCCAAGGGTTTATTCCACCGGTCCGGGCGTAGGCTTCTGGGCTTATAATGTAAAAGACTCAGCGCAGGCGGAGAGCATCCTGAAGCAATACAGCAAGTATTACAATACAAAATACATCAAGATGTATCTCACCGGCAACCGCAAGCAGCGCCAGTGGATCATCAATGCGGCCTATAATCAAAAGCTGATGCCCACCACTGAAGGCGGTTTGGACTACAAGCTGAATTTGACCAACTTGATCGACGGTTACCCGGGGCACGAGCATTCTATTCCTATTTATCCCTTGTACAATGATGTGGTAAAAACGATAGCCAAAACAAAAATGATCGTGACGCCAACCTTGCTGGTGGCTTACGGAGGACCATGGGCAGAGAACTATTATTATGAAACAGAGGATCCTTATCACGATAAGAAGCTGCAGTACTTCACTCCTTACGATGAGCTGGCTTCCAAAACAAGGAGAAGACCAGGATGGTTCATGGAAGAAGAGCATGTGTTCATGAAGCATGCGAAGAACATGAAGAAGATCGTGGAGGCGCAGGGATTGGCCGGTGTAGGCAGCCATGGGCAGTTACAGGGGCTTGGTTTCCATTGGGAACTCTGGGCCATGCAAAGCGGCGGCATGAGAAATCACGACGCGCTGAAAGTGGCTACCATCCAGGGCGCTGAAGGCCTGGGCCTCGATGGCGACCTGGGAAGCATTGAAGCAGGCAAGCTGGCCGACCTGGTGATTCTGGATAAGGACCCTCTGGAGAACATCAGGAATACCAACACCATCCGTTATGTGATGAAGAACGGCAGGCTCTATGACGCCGCCACAGGTGATGAACTCTATCCCACAAAGAGAAAGCTGGAAAGAAAGGAATGGATGGATAAGAAGCCAGTGGTGAATACCGATGTTGTGGATTGATAGTTCGTAATAATTTCAAAATAGAAAAAGCGCCTGCTCAAGCAGGCGCTTTTTCTATTCCGGTTTCCGGTTTCCGGTTTACAGTTTCACCTCCCGATAGCTATCGGGACACCATTCACCATTCACGGTTCACTGCAGGCTCTTCACGCCGTTATAGACTTTGACGAAATGGAGTTTTTTGTTCTCGAAGTAGTCCAGCGTCATGGTTTGCTTGTTCAGGAAGACCGGCTGGATGTCGAAGGGAGTAAAAATATAATTGCCTTTGCGGGTAAGATTGGGAGCTGCGTCTCCGCCTGTATCCAAAAGTAAAAGAGCGAAGCGCATCATGGTCTCATAGCCGCGGTAGAACATATCGGTAGGCTTGCCGCTGATCTCTTCCTGGAAATGGTCCGTGATGCGGTTGAGCAGTGGGGTAGCACGGCCATAATAAAAAGGTGTGCTGTAGACGATCTCGGTATTCTTGAACTCCGGTTTCGCCAGGTTGAAATTGTCCCAGGTGGGCATGCCCACGATGGAGACGGGATAGGTATTGTTCAAAGAGGAAAGCGCCTGTGCCAGCCTGAGTCCGAATGCTTCATCCAGGCTGCCGGTCACGCACACGGTCTTCCTTGTGCTGTCGAGGTAAGGTTTCAGCGACTGGGCTGAAAAATTGTTGCCAATATTCCTGAATTCGATCTTCAGCGGTACAGAGGAAGTGCTGGCGGCGTATTCTGTAAAATATTCCTTCACTTGTTCTTCCTGCGCCCCGTTGCGGGTGAAGAAAATGATGCGGTCAAGCGCATGTTTTCCCTGCAGGAAGCGATAGATCCCTTCGGCGTGGGTGCGTAGGGTGGAGTTGAGTACCACGTAATAAGGGTTGTTGCTCACACCGGCGTCATTGGGATAGGTAGCCGAGATGAACGGTATTTTTTTCTTTTGCGCGGCTTCCGCCAGTATCCTGGCCTCGGCAGAGGAGGCGTGGGCGATGAACATTTCCACATCCGCCAGTTCAGGCGAATTCAATTGCTGGTAAATGGATTGTTTTTTCGACCTGGTATCGAATACAAAAACTTCCAGGGGAGCGCCCACCTTGTTCAATGAATCCAGGGCCATTTGCGCACCCTGGTAGAACTCCAGGCCTGCGTTCAGGAATTTGGGGAACTGCTTGTCGAACCTGTAATTGCCGGAAGCATCAAATGATGAATCCAGGTAAAGAGGGGTGAACAGAGCGATCTTATGACGCCTGGTTTCCTGGCTGACAGCAACAAGGCTGCCCAGCATCAATACAATCGGGAGAAGGATGCGGATATGTTTCATCATAGTTAAAGACAGTATGTTATTCCCATTCAATGGTAGCGGGCGGCTTACTGCTGATATCGTACACTACCCTATTGATCCCCCGCACATTGTTGATGATCTCGTTCGATACATGTGCCAGGAAATCATAGGGAAGGTGCGCCCAGTCGGCAGTCATCCCATCTACGCTTGTCACAGCCCTTAAAGCTATCGTGAACTCGTAGGTCCTTTCGTCACCCATCACCCCCACGCTACGGATCGGTAATAAGATAGCCCCGGCCTGCCATACAGTTGCATACAAATTATGCTTCTTCAGGGCTTTTACATAGATATCGTCCGCTTCCTGGAGCATTTTCACTTTATCTTCTGTTATTTCCCCTAAGATCCTGATGGCCAGGCCCGGTCCCGGGAAGGGGTGGCGGCTGATCAGGTCATCGGGAATACCCAGCTCGCGGCCCACTTTTCTCACTTCATCTTTAAAAAGGGAGCGGAGGGGTTCCACCAGGGAGAGGTGCATTTTTTCGGGCAGTCCGCCCACGTTATGGTGAGATTTAATGGTCACTGAAGGTCCATGCACCGATACGCTTTCGATCACATCGGGATAGATAGTGCCCTGGCCAAGAAAGGAGGCATCCGCTATGCCCGCTGCTGCTTCCTGGAACACATCGATGAACAGGCCGCCGATGATCTTTCTTTTTTCTTCCGGATCGGTCTTCCCTTTCAGCGCATCGTAGAAACGTTGCCTTGCATCGATGCCGGTCACGTTCAGTCCAAGCTGTTTATATGTATCCAGCACCGACTGGAATTCGTCTTTCCGCAGTACACCGTTGTCTACAAAAATGCCATGCAGGTGCTTGCCAACCGCCCTGTGAATGAGTGTGGCCGCAACGGTGGAATCCACACCGCCGCTGAGTGCCATGATCACTTTCTGCTGTCCCAGCTGTTGTTTCAGGCTTTCCACTGTGTCGGTAATGAAATGCTTAGGCGTCCAGTCCTGCGTGCAGCCACAAATGTCCACCAGGAAATTGCGCAGGATCTTTTTGCCTTCGATCGAATGGTAGACTTCGGGGTGGAATTGCAGGCCAAACAGGGGGTGAGCGGCAGCCTTCAGGTGGAAGGCCGCTACGGGAATAGAGTCGGTGGTGGCCAGCAATTCGAACCCGGCAGGCAGTTCCAGGATGGTATCGCCGTGGCTCATCCATACTTGTGAGGCGGGCGTGAGGTCGTGCAGCAGCGGGTTGTCTTTCTCCACGTGCAGCAGGGCCCTCCCGTATTCTCTTTTGCTGCTTTTTTCCACTCTTCCTCCAAATTCCTTCGCGGTCAGCTGGGCGCCGTAGCAGATGCCCAATACAGGCCAGTCCTTAATCAATGTTGCAACATTGATTTTTGGTCCGTTCTCGTCATTTACCGAAAACGGGGAGCCCGAAAGGATGATGCCTTTGATGGACTCATCGGCAGGAACAGGTTTGGAGTAGGGAATGATCTCGCAATAAACATTGGCTTCACGTACAGCGCGGGCTATGAGCTGGGTGTATTGTGAGCCGAAATCAATGATCAGGATCTTTTCAGCCATGGGCCGTGAAGGTATGAAATCGGGAAAAAGCCTTTTTCTATTTCGGGATTAATTTAATAACATTTGTAACCAACCTAACTAACAGGCCGTCAAAACATAAAACCAAGTGTATGAGAATCATTGCCTTCCTTTTCATTGTTATCGTTTTAAGCTCCTGCAACTATATGGGTGGCAAGCGGGTGAGAGGAGATGGAAATGCAGCCAGCCAGATCCGCCCGGAAAAGGATTTCCGGTCAGTGGAAGTATCCGGTCCCATCAAGGTCTTTCTCAGGCAGGGACCTGCCTATTCCGTGGAAGTCAGGGCCGATAGGAACCTGATGGAGTATATTGAAACCAGCAAGGAAGGTAATGAATTGCGCATCCGCCCTCGCCGCCGGTACAACCTAAGCCCCCGTACATCCATAGAAGTATTCATTACCGCCCCGGAGTATGAGCAGCTTTCTGTAACCGGTAGCGGAAAGATCCAGTCCCAATCCCTGCTCAGCAGCAACCGGATCAAGGCATCCGTGGCCGGCAGTGGCGATGTATTGCTGGAAGTGGACGCGCCCGACGTGCGTTCATCTATCACAGGCAGCGGGAACATTGTGATCAAGGGGCGGGCACAACACCAGGAAGCCAAAATCACAGGCAGCGGAGAACTCCACGCATTCGACCTGCTCACAGAAAGCTCGAAAGTGGAGATCACGGGCAGCGGGGATGCCGAGCTATTTGCCAGCAAAAGACTGGATATACATATCGCCGGTTCCGGCAACGTGGATTATAAAGGCGATCCTACAATCAGCAAGTCCATTGCGGGCTCGGGCAATATCAACCGGGCTAATTGATCAGAGGTCTATATAACTTACCAGGATCCGCACATTCCGGTTACGTCCTTTATCATCTGTGCAAGAGATCTTTACCGGGCCTTCTGCAGGCAGAAAAAATTGTCTTTCCCCTCTGGCCGTGGACTTGTAGAATTTATCATTGATGTACCAGTATAACCTGGTGACATCGTTGCCCGTGCTGGCCTGCAGCAGCACCGGCTCCGGTTCTTTTTTACTGATGAAATATTCCGCCCCGTTCGAAGGGGAGGTGATGTTGGGCCCGTTATCATGAAAGATCTTTTCACAGGCGGGGTTATGCGGAGGTATGCGCTCGAAGGCCGTATTCCTTTCTTCATAATACAGGGCCATGGCAGGTGCCAGCACCTTGTATAATTTTTTGATATAACCTGCTTCCGGCGCGCACATATGGCAGTAGGAGCGATCCAGGCTGGGAGAGACCTTGATCTCCTGCATATGGGCGCAGGTAGCGCTGCTGCTTACCAGTGGAATGAACCTGTCGATGATGCGGTTGGTGCAGTGAATACCCGGCGGCAGTCCTGTTTCGCTGCATACCTGGCGGATGTCTACACCCGAAGGCGGCTGGAACCAGTCATTGTCGTTGTTGTAATCTATGGTGTTGAAGATCTTAAAGAGAAGAGGCGTAGCCGTGTTGGTGCCGCTCAGATCAGGAGCGCCTTCGGCCGAAAAATTTCCTACCCACACGCCCACGGTATAAGCCTTGTTATAGCCAATGCTCCATGCATCCTTTCTTCCGTATGAAGTCCCCGTCTTCCAGGCGATCCTGGGCATTCTTTCAGTTGCCTGCCAGTTCAATGGAAAATCCGGACGGTTCACCTGCGAAAGAATATCAGTGATCATGAAGCTGGCTTCTTCCGACAGGATCCTTTTTTTATTGGAAACTGTATCGTTCCCAGTGAACGACAAAGGCCGGTAAATACCCTTGTTGGCAAAGGCGGCGAACAAACCGGTGAGCTCTTCCAGCGAGGCGCCACAACCACCAAGCACCAGCGACAGTCCCAGCTTGTCGCGGTCGCGTGCCACCTGCCTGAAATCTGCCTGCACCAGCGTGTGGATCATTTTATCCTTGCCCAGTAAATGGAGTCCTTTTACTGCAGGAATATTGAGTGAATGTTCGAGCGCATGCTCCACCGTAACGGCTCCCTTGAATTGGCGGTCGTAGTTCTCCGGTGCATAGCCCTGGAAGTTCACAGGCACATCGTCAAGCGTTTGCTTGGGAGTGAGCAAACCCTCGTCGAAACAAAGTCCATATAGCAATGGCTTCAGCGTGCTGCCGGGTTGACGGATAGCAGCCGCACCGTTCACCTGTCCACCATCGGTGGTGTCGGTGAATGAAGCCGAACCCAGGTAAGCGATCACCTTCCCGCTGCGGTTATCTACCACCACCACAGCCGCATTCCTGATATTTTTCATCCTGAGCGTTCGCACGTGATCTTCCGTGAGCTTTTCAATTTTCAACTGGGTGTTGATGTCAATGCTGCTTTGTATTTCCAGCTCGTTTCTTTTCCTGAGCTGGTAGCTGATATGAGGAGCCAGCCGGGGAAAGGCATTTCGTTGGACGGTCAGGGGTTCCTGCAGGGCGTCGCTGATCTCCTTTTCTGTGAAAACTTTTTCTTTGGCAAAACGGTGCAGCCATTTATTCCTTTCCTTCACGATCAGCTCATTATTTTTTCCGGGCACCAGCGAGGAAGGACGATTGGGTATGATGGAGAGGGCGGTGATCTCGGCCAGTGAAAGGTGGTCGGGTGATTTTTGAAAATATAAAAGGGAGGCGGCCTTCACGCCTTCAATGTTTCCGCCATAGGGCGCCAGATTGAGATAAAGCTGAAGGATCTCTTCCTTATCGTATTTCCATTCCAGCTGCAGTGCCCGGAAACTCTCGGCGATCTTTGACCAGAGCGTCCGCTCTCTTTTTTCAAGCGCCCGCGCCACCTGCATGGAGATGGTAGAAGCGCCCGAAGTTCGTTTTGCGCTGAACAGGTTGTTGAAAGCCGCCCGCGCAATCGCAAAAGGATTGATGCCGGGGTGGCTATAGAAATACTTATCTTCTTTGGCTACTATCGTCTTTCTTAACAGGGGTGAGATCTCATCCAGGTCGGTCTTCAGTCTCCATTTCTCATCGGGGGTGAGCCAGGCATGAATGATCTGGCCTTTGTTGTCGGTCACCAGCTTCGTGTACCCGATACTGTCAGGCAGGGGGAATACAAGGTTGAGCAGGAGAAAGGAAAGCAGAAGGCTCACGCAAACAATTACGAATCTTTTAACAAGCAAACCCAATTTTTGCATGGTAACTTTCTGAAGCAATTCCTTGAACCTATATGGACTCATCGAGTCATCCTCCGTAGCTTTTCTTCTACTAATTTCTGTTTTCTTTTCCTGATTCAGAATACAGGCGATCAATTTAACAAATCAGGCGAAAGTTTATATCTTATCCCCGAATAGTTCAAACCCCTATATGCGTATCATCCATTTTATGGCGCCCCTCCTGGCAGGCGTTATTTTTTTGTCATCCTGTAACCGCGATACTGTTGCACTTACCTACACCAATGCCAAAGGTGAAGTGGAGCAACTGCAAAACCTGGTCTTTCGCTTCAACCGGTCCATGGTTCCGGACTCCTTATTGAATAACTGGGACTCTACAGGCTATGTGCGTTTCGAGCCGGAGATCCGCGGGCGCTTCCGCTGGGATGCTCCCGATCAACTGATATTCTCTCCCGCCGCGCCTCTGCTTCCTGCTACCAGCTACAAGGCTACCATCAGTGGTGAAGTGCTGGAGCATTCAACTTTCGACGATGTGGAGGACGGCGACGATATCCAATTTCACACAGCCCCTCTCCAGCTATTGGACGGAATGGTCAATTGGGTGTTGAAGGACGGCGCTTCCAAAGTGGCGGTTCCCAGGGTGCAGTTGCGCTTCAATTATCCTGTAGACCCGGAAAAATTGAACGATAAGCTGGTTCTCACAGTGGAAGGCAAGCCGGTAAAGTATTCGATGCACACGCTGACGCCCGGCGATGAAGTGGTGATAGAGTTGGAGGGTTGGCAAAGCCAGGACAAGACCTTTGACGCCAGGGTGGTGATCGGGGAAGGCCTGGTGCCGGAAGGCGGACGCAATAAAACGGAAGAAAAGCTGCAGACCCAGTTGAACATTCCTTCGCCCTTTATACTTACCGTGAACGAAGTGGAGTCAGAGCATGATGGCGCAGAGGGCATTGTGAGGATTCATACCAGCCAAAAACTCACCAATGCGGCCATCAGTTCTTTTATTCAATTCAATCCGGCAGTTAAGTATTCCATAGAGCAAACCGACCAGGGCCTGGTGCTGCGCAGCGAGCAGTTCAGCGCCGAGGAGAGTTATACTTATACCATCAGGAAAGGCTTGCGGGGTGAGATCGGCGGCGTATTGAAGGAAGATTATACCGGCGGTATCGCATTCGGGGAATTGGAAGCCGATATCCAGTTCCTGAATAAAAAAGCAGTTTACCTGTCCAAACGCGGCAGTGGAAATATTGAAGTGCGGGTGACCAACGTACCCAAGGTGAAGCTGGTGATCTCCAAGATCTATGAGAACAACCTGCTGGCTGCCAGCCGGGATGGATACTATCCCCGGGATGATGACAGGGGCAATGAAGAAGACTATGAAGGCTATGGTGACTACGAGGAATACAACGAGTCGGTAGCGGGCGATGTGATCTTCACCAAAGTGATCGACACGCGCTCACTTCCCAAATCGGGCGGAGCCAGGCTACTGGACATCTCGCAGTTTGAAGACAGGCTCCCCGATCTCAAAGGCATTTATCATATCATGCTTCGGTCTACCGATGATTACTGGATCCGCGATAGCCGTTTTATTTCCCGGTCCGACCTGGGGCTGATCGCCCGCGAAGGGTTGAACAAAGTGTTTGTGTTTGCCAATTCCATCAAGACCTCCGGTCCGCTCGATGGCGTGACGGTAAACGTATATGGCAACAACAACCAGCTGGTAGGTACCGGGGCCACCAATGCAGACGGTGTGGCGGAAGTGAACCTGGCAAAAAAAGAATTCAAAGGTTTTCAGCCTGCGATGATCATAGCAAAAACAGAGGATGATTTTACCTACCTGCCGCTGAACCAGTCGCGCGTGAACACCTCGCGCTTTGACGTAGGTGGCAAGCGAAGCAATGCCAGCGGGCTGGATGCATTCGTTTACCCGGAGCGCGATATTTACCGGCCCGGGGAGAAAATGAATTTCGCAGTGCTAGTAAGGGACCAGCAATGGAAGGTGCCTGGTTCCATTCCGCTGAAGCTAAAGATATCTTTCCCCAATGGAAGGGAGATGAAGACCTTCCGTAAGACGCTGAACGAGCAGGGTGCTACAGAAGCTACCGTGGATATTTCCTCATCGGCCATCACCGGCACCTATCTCGTGGAAGTATTTTCCTCTACCGACATCCTGCTTGCCTCTGCCAACATCATGGTGGAGGAGTTCGTTCCCGACAGGATCAAAGTAACGCCAACACTTAACCGCACTTCGTATAAGCCAGGTGAGACCGCCGTGTTGAACATCCATGCAGTTAACTTTTTCGGTCCGCCTGCTGCCAACAGGAATTATGAGACCGAGGTACAGATCAAGCACAAGAACCTCGCTTTTAAAGAATTCCGGGATTATGAATTTGACCTCACCAACCTCAATGATTTTTCCGAGAAAGAAGTGATCGAGGGCAAGACCAGTGAAGAAGGCAACGCGGTGGTGAGTTACGAGATACCAGCTGAATACGTGAACATGGGTTTGCTGCAGGCAGATTTTTATACAACGGTCTTTGATGAAACAGGAAGGCCGGTAAGCCGGCTCGCGTCTGCAGATGTGTTCACCCAGGATGTGTTCTATGGCATGAAAAGCGATGACAGTTATTATTACCCGCTCAACCAGCCCGTGCAGTTCAACCTGGTATCCGTGAACAGGGAGGGAAGGCCCGTGCAGTCTTCTGCCATGGTTAAAGTGATTAAGAAAGAGTACAAGACCTCTTTAGTAAAAAGCGGCGGGTACTTCCGTTACGAGTCGAGAGAGGAAAGCAAGATGCTGGTGAGCCAGGTCGTTTCCGTAGGCAGCCATACCAATTTTGTATATATCCCCAGGTCGCCCGGCGATTACGAGGTGAGGGTCTACAGGCAGGGAGCGAATAGTTATGTGAGCAAACATTTTTATAGCTATGGCAGCTGGGGCGGCGACCAGTCTTCGTTCCAGGTGAACACCGAAGGGCATATCGACATCGAGGCGGATAAGCCGTCTTACAAAAGCGGTGAACCTGTAAAGCTTCTGTTCAAGACGCCTTTCAGCGGGCGTATGCTGGTGACAGTGGAGCGGGAAGGCGTGATGAGTTATCAATACCTCACCGTGAACAAGCGCTCGGCTTCCATGGAACTCCAGGTGAAACCCGAATATGTTCCCAACATCTACGTCACAGCTACCCTCATTAAGGCACATGAGATCTCCGATATTCCACTGACCGTGGCGCATGGATTTCAACATGTGCGGGTGGAAGAGCCCAAAAGAAAGCTCCCGGTGCAGATAGAGGCTGTGGCATCATCGCGCTCAAAGTCGAAACAAAGGATCCTCGTGAAGACCACGCCCGGAACTTATGTCACTCTCGCTGCCGTGGACAACGGCGTTTTACAGGTCACGGATTTTGAAACACCGGATCCTTACAAATATTATTACCAGAAGCAGGCCCTGGAAGTAAAGGCCTATGATATGTATCCCTTGCTCTTCCCCGAACTCAGGCTGCGGTCCAGCACAGGGGGTGACGGCGACGTGGATATGGACAAGCGGCTGAATCCAGTGCAGGCTAAGCGTTTCCAGATCCTTTCTTACTGGAGTGGGTTGAGAAAAACCAACGGCAGCGGCGTAGCGGAATTTGAGTTGAATATCGGGCAGTTCAATGGTCAGGTGAGGCTGATGGCGGTGGCTTTCAAAGACAATGGCTTTGGCTCGGCCGAAAAGACCATGCAGGTAGCGGACCCGCTGGTAGTCAGCAGCTCCCTACCAAGATTTCTCACACCCGGCGACACGGTCTCGGTGCCAGTAACCATCTCTAACACGACGGGCAGATCTGCCATGGGTGAAGCAAGGATGGCAACGACCGGGCCGGTGAAGGTGATGGGCAGCAACACGCAAAGGATCACCGTAGCGCCGAATAAAGAAGAAAGAGTGGTGTTCCGGCTGGTAGCGGACCCGGTGGTGCAGGCGGGCAAAGTACAGATCACCGTGAATGCACTGGGTGAAAAATTCGTAGAGGAAACGGAGATCGCCGTGCGACCTGCATCCACGCTTCAAAAGCTCACAGGCAGCGGCGCCATTTCCCAGGGCGGCAGGCACATGGTGGCCCTGCCAAAAAATGATTTTCTACGGGGCAGTACCGATTACAAGCTGCTGGTCAGCCGTTCACCAGTGATAGAGATCGCCGACCAGTTGAAATGGCTGGTGCAATACCCCTATGGCTGCACGGAGCAGACCATTTCGGCTGCATTTCCTCAATTGTATTTCGGCGACCTGGCAGATATGATGATGAACGCGCGTGGTCATAAGCAGAACGCGGTGGCCAACGTGATGGAGGCCATCAGGAAGATCAAGATGAGACAGCTGTACAACGGTGCAGTAACCCTTTGGGACGGAGGCGGCCAGGAAGACTGGTGGACGACCGTGTATGCACTCCATTTCCTGGTGGAAGCGAAAAAAGCAGGATTTGATGTAGAGAACAGTTTAATGGAAACGATGAAGGGTTATTTGATTACCAGGTTGCGGTCGAAGCAGACCATCAGTTATTATTATAACCGCGGACAGAATAAAAAGATAGCGCCGAAAGAAGTTGCTTATAGCCTTTATGTTTTGTCGCTGGCTAACAGCGCGCAGGTCTCTGCCATGAATTATTACAAGGCAAATCCTCAACTGCTTGCACTGGATTCAAGATACCTGCTGGCCACTTCCTATGCCCTGTCTGGCGACAGAAGATCGTTTAGCGCTTTTCTACCGTCATCTTTTTCAGGTGAGGAATCCATGCAGCAGACAGGCGGAAGCTTCTATAGCGAAACAAGGGATGAGGCCATAGCATTGAATGCCCTCATAGATGCCGACCCGGGCAATCCGCAGGTGCCGGTAATGGCTTCTCATGTGGCGGGAAGACTTAAAAAAGAAAGGTGGCTCAACACGCAGGAAAGGGTTTTCTCATTTCTTGCCCTCGGCAAGCTGGCCAGGAGTGCCGCGCGTTCGGATATGTCGGCCGAGATCAGGCAGAACGGGAAACTGATCGGCAAGGTAAATGGCAATGACTGGCAGGGTGGAGCGGAGTTGCTGCAGGGTGGCGACATCGAGATCGTTACAAAAGGCAATGGCCGCCTGTACTATTCATGGGAGATGGAAGGCATTAGTGCGTCGGGAAGGTTTGTTCAGGAAGACCAGTACATCAAAGTAAGAAGGACCTTCTTCGACCGCAACGGCAAAGAATTAACACGCCATGTATTCAGGCAAAACGAATTGATCATTGTAAGGCTTAGCCTGGAAGCGGCTTATTCCAATCCGGTAGAAAACGTGGTGATCACCGATCTTTTACCAGCGGGTTTTGAAATAGAGAACCCGCGCACCAAGGATATACCGGGCATGAACTGGATCAAGAATGCTGCTGAGCCCTTATCGATGGATGTGAGGGATGACAGGATCAACTTCTTTGTTCATGCGCAGGGCAAGCCGCAATACTATTACTATGCGGTCAGAGCGGTGTCTACTGGTAGATTCCGGCAAGGCCCTGTGAGCGCCGATGCGATGTATAACGGTGAGATCCATTCCTACCACGGAGCTGGACAGATAGAGGTTCAGTAGATTGTAGTATTTTGGCTCACCGAAATTTCACGCATGCGGCAAATTGCCATCGTATCTAATCCTTTGTCGTCTACCGACAGGTCGAAGCAGGTTCCGGAAGATCTGATGTCGCTGCTGCGTAAGAAGGGTATCAGCTACCAGCATTTCTCCGGCGAATGGCCTTCCTCCTGGGATGGATTCACCGACGCATGGGTGGTAGGAGGAGATGGTACCATGAACCGGTTCATCAACCAGTATCCCGATATATCCATTCCGCTTTCACCTTTCAAAGGTGGAAGCGCCAATGATTTCAGCTGGATGCTGTTTGGCGATGCCACGGTTGCCGAGCAGGCGGCCAAGGCGCTGGATGGCGAGCCCACCTGGGTGGATGCCGGCGAGTGCAACGGCAGGCTTTTCATCAATGGTGCCGGTATCGGCTTTGATGGAGCCATCGTGAAAGACCTGATCGGCAAGTCGAAGCAGGGAGGGAAGGCTTCTTACCTGTTTTCCGTACTGCGGCACATGACCTATTATTCTGAAAAGAACTGCGAGATCAGGTCGGCGGAACAGTCGCTCTCACAGGAATGTTTCATGATCAGCGTGGCCAATGGGAGGCGTTACGGCGGTGGATTTTGCGTAGCGCCGGAAGCAGTGGCCAACGATGGCAAGCTGGATGTGAGTATTGTGGGCAGGATCTCTGCGCTGAAGCGCATGAAGTATTTACCCGTGATAGAAAAAGGCGCTCACCTCGGACTTCCTTTTGTGAAATATTTCAAGACCGGCGAAGTGGAGATCAGGTCGGCCACTGCGCTGCCTGCGCATCTCGACGGGGAGTTTTTGTCCTCCGACCGCTTTCATATCCGTTGCCTTCCTAAAAAGTTCTTGTTTCGGCTCTAGGAGTTTTATCAACAAACATTTTTACCAGCAGCAGTCCCGCAACAAAACCACCAATATGTGCTGCATAGGCCACACCACCTGCCTCTTCACCACCCAATGCGCCCAGTCCGTTGATCACCTGGAAAACGATCCAGATGCCCACAGCTACAAAGGCTGGCAGAGGAATGAGGCCAAAGAATGTCCAGGTATGCACCCTGCGTTTAGGAAAGAGCAGCATATATCCGCCCAGCACGCCTGAAATAGCACCCGATGCGCCCAGGCTGGGTATCAGCAGGTTGTGCTGCAGCACAGAGGAAGTGAACACATGGGCAAGAGAAGCAAAAACGCCGCAAACCAGGTAGAAGAACAGGTAGCGGGCATGTCCCATGATGTTCTCCAGGTTGTCGCCGAAGATCCAGAGGTAAAGCATATTGCCTGCAATGTGGGCGATGCCGCCGTGCATGAACATGGAAGTGATCAGTGTGAGATAAACCGGGACGCCTGTGGGCTGCAGACCGGGCATCTCAAAGGTGTTTCCCAGCGCGTCCTCCATGATGGTGGGCGGCGTCACGATATCCTGGCCGGTGAGGATCTCTCCCGGGATGGTTGAATAAGCGAAGGTGAACCCTATGTCGTTGCCCATGTTCTGAAGGAAAACGAAGACAATCACATTGATGGCAATGAGAATATAGTTCACAAAAGGCGTCCGGTGGCGGTCGCTGTTGTCATCGCTGATGGGGAAAAGCATGGACAAATGGTTTATAGTTCAAATGCAAAAGGTACGCCCTGTGTGGTACTACATTCGCCAGGTTCATCTGTTCAGCGTTCGAACTGCCTGAATAAAAAAAGTCCCTAAAAAGGGACTTTTAAAAATTATGGTATAGGCTTCTAGTAGTTATCCCTGTAACCGCCGGTGCTTCCACCTTTGTTGTAATTGCCGCCGTTGCCGCCATTACCGCCGCTTCCGCCACGGTAACCACCGCCGCCTCCGCCGCCTTTCTTAAATCCACCGCCGCCGCCGCCGAAGCTGCGCTTCTTGAAGCCGCCGCCACCGCCGCCTTCGCCACCCTCTTTAGGGCGGGATTCATTTACAACAAGGTTTCTGCCGTCTACCTCGCTACCATTCAGCTGATCAATGGCCGCCTGGGCCTGCGCATCATCGGGCATTTCAACAAAACCAAATCCCTTGCTGCGCTGCGTGAATTTGTCTGTTACAATTTTTGCTGAAGCTACCTCACCGAATGGTGAGAAGAGGTTGGTCAGATCCTGATCTTTCAGATTCCAACTCAGGTTTCCTACGTAAATGTTCATTTCGAAAAGGTTTTAAAAAATAAAAAGTGTCAACAGCCAACAAAGAACATGAACATTTCCACGTTCAAGGATTGGGAACTGCAAAGAACACCAGAACTACCCGAAATTAATAAAATAATCGGAAGAACCCACATTTGGGGTTTTAAACAGAAAAGCTGCCCACCTTAAGGCGGAGCAGCTTTTCAACTGAATGGTTATTCCTGAAATTTCTTACTGTTTTACCAGTTTTACGGTTTCTACTGCGCCGTTTCCGTCATCGAGGCGAACCAGG
>JAKFCE010000002.1:0-2593 GCA_036676905.1 Chitinophagaceae bacterium | reverse complement strand
TCTGACAAATTGCGGTGAGATCAGTTTGGCGACGTGTCCGAGCTTGTTGAGCTCCCGCGCCGTGAAGTGGGCTCCGGCACAGGCCTCCATGACCACCGTGCAGGCTGGCAGATTGCCGAAGAGTCGCATCATCTGCAATCGCGAGAGTTTCTTGCGAAAGACCGCCCGGCCTGCCCCATCCTGACCATGCAGATGGAAGCTGTGCTTGCCGAGATCGATACCCACCAGTGCAACTTTGTTCATGGCGATGGGCTCCGAGATAAACCCCGCGAGAGCATAGCCCTCGCGGGGTGTGGGGGTGACCATCTCATTACGTTTTAGCGCAGGGTTGAGGTTCAGAACCAGAACGAAAATCACGTTCATACGCAAATTTCAGGTCTGCTGGTTAGCCAAGGACTGCCAGATTTTACGTAGCAACGCAGACTTTAAAACGGTGCCTGCGTCTTTACACAGCCTGGGCCGTTAACGACCAGTGTTTTGACTAGCCATCATTGTCCCCCTCACGCGGAGGACATGCCATGAATACTGGGACCGAACTGCTTCAAAAGCGTTTCGGCATCCCCGACAAATGTTCCCTGAAGGGCCGGTACTGAAGTGCGCATAAGTAGATTGCGCTCTGCAACTTGTTTGGGTGTCCATGACTGGCGACCCGCAGTTGGACTGCCTCGCTCCATTGGACCATCCTAAGCCTTAGCGTCAACAGTGCGTAATCTGCGAAATCCGGGGGCAGGATGTCCTACATTGCGAATGCTCATACCACTTGGAAGACTGTAGGGGGAGAGGAGGAACTTTTAATTCTAACTCCCTACCTCACTGGCCCACTTGCTCAGCAGCTCCTTGATCAGAACTCGGGCGGGAGGGTTTACACCTGCTTTCAGCCAGAGACATTTGCGTCTCGCGCGTCCGATTTGAATGTGATCCGGGATCTGGTTGGAGCGGGTCACCAAGTTTTTCACCTACCTGGCTTACACGCCAAAGTGCTCATAGCGGGTGACCGTCTCGCATCAGTTGGCAGTCAAAACATGACTGTGCGAGGAACCAAGAACCGTGAGTTGACATTTATTGCTTATGAAAAGGCGTTGGTTGAAAGGGCGCATCGGAAAGTTGCACTCTGGCTTGATCAGGCGACGCCTATCACGTTGAAAATGATAGAAGACATGGTGGCCATGCTCCCAGAGCTGCAGGCTCTGTACGACCAGTTCTCGGCAGCCTGTGAGCCTGCCCTGAAAATGGTTGAGCGTCACCTGGCTCTAGCAAAGTCGGCCTGCACGGACGCAAGAGACAAGGCCCAGGCAGAAACGCGCTCAAGAATCGTGGCTGCTCTGCAGGCAGCCCCTGTTTCTGCCGACTACACACGGGGTATCGTCAAATATCGGCCGGCGTCAGATCAGACCACATTGATGTGCAACTACAAGTCCCCGCTTAACTGGACCATCGAAAACAGACCGCAACAGCTCACTCGGCTCCATCGGTATCTGTGTGTGAATGAGAGCGGGCGTCTGGGGTGGGCTCGTGTTGCATCTACACGAATCTCAATGATTGGCACCGGGATCGATTTTGAGCCCGGGTTGATAAAAGAAAAACCGGAGTGGAGGGTCCGGGTAGAGGCGAATGGTGCCTTTCCGGACGGTTGCCCGCATGGTGCGAACCTAGTGGTCCACGTGGTGTGCTCTGGGGAGCAGCTGTGCTGGATCCCGTTGCGCTTCACCCTCAGTGAGTGCAAGACCTACTCCCCCAGGCGTCATGTTGATAAAGAAGACAATCCTGCGCTAGGAAAAGCTGCACGGACCTGGATTACTGCAAATAAAGAGGCTTTCGAGCGTAGCGTTGTTAGAGGTGTAACAGTTTCGTTCCAGTATCAGTCAAACTTAATTGGTGTGGACGCCGAGGATTTCTTCGGAGCTAGAGGAACCTTTCATGTGCTGAAAGTGGCGCTGGTGGAAGGCTCTCCTGTGCTCACCGCTCGCAGGGGTTGGTTCTGGCCTGGATGATGCTCTTGGAATGGAGTTAATAGCCCCTATTTTCGTAGACGGCTCCTGTAGTCCGCTCCTGGCCGATTTCAGCCTGATCCACAATCCGCTTGGTACGGAAGCCGGTGGTGTTGGCCGGGCTGGCCATGATTGACGAGCCGGCCTCCTAATCACGTTGGCTTCTACCACTGGGATGGTCTTTGTAGAACTCGACAGGGCGTGGGGTGTAAGGAGTGCCCTTGCCCATGAAGCGTATGCGCTGGGCGTCGGCGACTGCGTTGCATTGGGCTTCGCCCAGTTTTGATCGATCCTCCCGACACTGGAGCCGCAGTTCTTCGAGCCTCTTGGGATTTTCGGCAAGAAACTTGGCCGACTCAAAGGGCATCGGTTTCTCGCATGCGCTGAGCAACAGCACAAACAGCAGCAGTGGAATCCTGTTCATCAGGCGATATCCTCTCGTTGGGTTTGGTTGGGTAGCAAAGTTTGACCTTCGGCTGGGCTTATTCTGTCGATGAACCTGCGTAGCTGTTCAGAAGGCTCCGCCTCGCGCTGTATCAGGTAGGTGGTCAGCATCGTGGGACTGCCCGCCAGCTGGCGGGCTACTACGTCGGGGTTGTTGAGTT
>JAKFCE010000001.1:0-1924 GCA_036676905.1 Chitinophagaceae bacterium | reverse complement strand
AGATGATGGTTAGGGTTGTTTCCCTTTTCACGACGGACGTTAGCACCCGCCGTGTGTCTGCCAGATAGTTCTCTTGGGTATTCGGAGTTTGGTTAGAATTGGTAGATCTCGCGACCCCCGCATCCATCCAGTGCTCTACCCCCCAAGGAATTCGTCTGACGCACTACCTAAATAGTTTTCGCGGAGAACCAGCTATGTCCAGGTTTGATTGGCCTTTCACCCCTATCCACAAGTCATCCCAGAATTTTTCAACATTCACGGGTTCGGTCCTCCAGCTGGTGTTACCCAGCCTTCAACCTGCTCATGGATAGATCACCTGGTTTCGGGTCGTCATGCGACGTACTTATTCGCCCTATTCAGACTCGCTTTCGCTGCGCCTACACCTAACGGCTTAAGCTTGCACGGCACATGAAGTCGCTGACCCATTATACAAAAGGTACGCCGTCACCACGCGAGGTGGCTCCGACTGCTTGTAGGCTTCCGATTTCAGGTTCTATTTCACTCCCCTTGTCGGGGTGCTTTTCACCTTTCCCTCACGGTACTTGTTCACTATCGGTCATTGAGGAGTACTTAGGCTTGGAGGATGGTCCCCCCATGTTCAGACAGGATTTCACGTGTCCCGCCCTACTCGAGTCTGTCGCTAATTGACGCCTACGGGGCTATCACCCGCTATGGCCGACCTTTCCAAGTCGTTCGGCTTTATGTCACGACAGCACTGGCCTGGTCCCGGTTCGCTCGCCACTACTACGGGAGTCTCGGTTGATGTCCTTTCCTCCGGGTACTGAGATGTTTCAGTTCCCCGGGTTTGCTTAATGAACCCTATGTATTCAGGTCATTATACCTTTGAACAACCTACGAACCAGAACTCCAGCCGAAGCTGAAGTTCACATTCGCAGACTGTAAAGGTGGGTTTCCCCATTCGGAAATATCCGGATCAAAGGGTGCTCGCGCCTCCCCGGATCTTATCGCAGCGTGCCACGTCCTTCATCGCCTCTCAATGCCAAGGCATCCGTCAGAAGCCCTTATGCGCTTGATCGTTCTCAGCAAAACCCATGCGAGTTACGTCATAAGACGTAAGCACATGCGCTTTTACAGTCAGACATTTGATGTCTTCTTCAAAGTCCGCCCTTAAACCTAGACCATCCCAAGGGTGAGATGATTTCGGCGGGTGAACCCTACCTTCACGATGTCATTATCGCAGACCGCGCATCCCTCATTGAGGGAACAGTCGCAGCTGCAAACTTGATCAATCCTCGATCGCGTTACCGTTCCCGTCCGATGACGGGTGGTGGAGCCAGACGGATTCGAACCGACGACATCCTGCTTGCAAAGCAGGCGCTCTACCAACTGAGCTATGGCCCCTCACACTCGGTGAGTTGCTTCAAGCCCAGGAGAGCCGGGTCGGTTGCGTCCGTATGCAGGAGGTTGGTAGGCCCGATAAGATTTGAACTTATGACCTCACGCTTATCAAGCGTGCGCTCTAACCAACTGAGCTACGGGCCCATAGGCCGCATAGACCAGATCCTCACTCCGAAGAGTAAGACCCGTTCCTGGGCTCGCGATCGCCTCACCGACCTGAACGGTTGATGAGGAGTGGAAAGAGAAACGAAGACGGCGGCGATCCGCTCACTGTATATAATCGGAACTTCAATAAGCCGAAGCTTGGAGAAGTATCCTTAGAAAGGAGGTGATCCAGCCGCAGGTTCCCCTACGGCTACCTTGTTACGACTTCACCCCAGTCGCTGACCCTACCGTGGTCGCCTACCTCCCTTGCGGGTTAGCGCAGCGCCTTCGGGTAGAGCCAACTCCCATGGTGTGACGGGCGGTGTGTACAAGGCCCGGGAACGTATTCACCGCGGCATGCTGATCCGCGATTACTAGCGATTCCAACTTCATGCCCTCGAGTTGCAGAGGACAATCCGAA